>JAVHQC010000022.1:0-191319 GCA_036170915.1 Cyanobacteria bacterium auto_48_18 | reverse complement strand
TGGTGGTGTCAACCGGAACTTTAGTCGTGTCAACAGGAACCTTAGTTGTGTCAACCGGAACCTTAGTCGTGTCAACAGGAACCTTAGTTGTGTCAACAGGAACCTTAGTTGTGTCTACCGGAAGATTCTCACCGTTCCTCTTACCGTCAAATTGAGAAGGCTGCTCTTCTTCAGCTTTTTTCTTTGCTGCGTTGGCTATTTCAAGAGCCTTAGCATCAAACTGTTTCATGCTTGCTTCAACACGAGCCTGAACCATTTCAGGAGTCATGACGTTCACGACATCACCAGGTTGTAACATCTTGTTTTGATCAAGACGGCCGCCCCAGCCGTTGTGCTTCGCCAGTGCCTCAGAAAGTGCCACCACTCTTGGCTCGTTTGAATGGCTGCCGTCTTTTTCTTGACGGAGTACATCGCGAGCAATTCTGTCCCAACCTTGGCCCGGTTGAACAGTGTAGTCAGCGCGAGCCTTGAAATGCTCTTCTGCAGATTTAGCGAAAGCTTCTCGCACTTTTGCCACGTCGTCGCCTTCTTTGATTTCAGGCATCACTAACTCAGGAATCGGCTTCGCGGCTTCAAAGCGGCTCACTGGACGTGGGGTCGTCTGACCATCTGTCTTTGCATCGCCATCATCTTTCAATGGACGCCGAGTTGGAGTGACTACATCATCTTTTTCTGGACGCCGAGAAACAGTTGCTTCTTCATTGTCAGGTTTAAGCGGTCTCACCCTACCTTGATTGGTGACTTCACCGGTGCGCACTGGTTGGCCACTGCTATCAACAACAGGACGGTTGCTGCTGTCCACAACCACACCCTGATCATCCAAGACAGGTCTGGCCGAGCCTGTACGGTTGTCAGCCTGCACCGGTCTAACGCCGGTCTGCGTCTCGGCTACACGCTCATTGCGAGAAGCGCCGGTTGCATTACTGGCCCACATATCATCCACCGATTGGCCACGCATTTCCGCCAACCGTTTCAAATCGATCTCACCATAAGTGATTTTGTCTGGTTGCCCATTATGATCTCTGCCGCCGTTGTGCCGATCATATTGTCCGCGCAGCGATTTGCCGAGATCGTCATCCCACTGCGAATCAAGCAGTCGAGCCGCTCTCAAATTGTCAGGGGTATAACCAAAGTCTCCGCGGGATTCGCCATCATTATAGTTAGCGATGAATTTACGAATGTCTTTGCGCGAAATTTCACCGTCTGGCTTATCACTGCGCTGAGTATCCAGAACAGCAGCCAAAGAGCGTCTAGGATCACCATCATTACGCAATAAGGCAGATGACACTTCGTCTTTCTGTGCCTGCTTGCGCTCAGCTAACTCAGATTGCTGGCGATTTTCGCGCTCTTCTGTGCGAGGTCTTTCGTAAGCGTTGACTAGCTTATTGAAATCTTTGTGCGAGAACTCATTGTCTTCACCGCGTTGGCCAAAGATAGGTACTTTTCTCTTCAACTCTTGCTGTGTATTCAATGAGCCATAAATTTCTTGCAATCGACCCATCATGGCCTTTTCCAGACCATTTACGGCGATCGGATTGCGTGGATCAAGCTCATCGTAATTAACCTTGCCATCACCCGAAGTGTCGAAACGACTCATGTTGTCACGAATCCACCGCACACTGTGCTCATCCAATTTGCCGTTAGCACGCAAGCCTTCGGCTACGCTCTCACCCAATTTATTGAACTTGGCTGGATCGTTATACTCCGGTTTCTGGGCGTCTTGAGCGAGCTTTGCCATAAGGGCCTTGTGGGCTTGATCTCCGCCCTGTGAAAAATCGCTGCCAGCATCCACAGCATCCTTCACATCTCTCTTAAAACTGTCATCGCCTTTGGCCATAAGTCGTTTTCCTCAGAATCTCAGTAACTGATAAATGAATAGTTTTGGGGGTGGTCAACTTATTTATTCCCGGCATTCGACAGTTAGAACCGCCATTAAGCACGCTTTTATACGTTGACATCCTTACTCTGACACTTTGGCACAAATGTGTCATGGGGGAAAATACGTAGTAAGGCTCCGAAATTTATTAAAATGACTCTATGGACTCCGACGAAGATATTCAACCATCCTTACTAGACACACTTGGAAGCCACAAACCAGTCGACGATCGCGACGGCTGGGAAAGAGCGGTTTTTCTAGCCACGGCCATGGCCGCCTTGTCATCTAATATTTTAAGTTCGTACATTCGCTATTGCCTTGATGGCGGAAAAGAAGGGTCGGTGGTTTTGCCTTTTGAAGTGGCTGACGCGAACTACACGCAGACCACTAAAGAGATACTAACTTTCAATCTATGGTTGGTGATTTGCGAAGAATGCGGGCCGGAAGTGCCCCCATGGTTTCGTGACTTTATATACACGGCTTTTCAGGTGGCCGACCAGCTTTCGCAAGAACCATCGGTCAAATCTATTTTTGAGCAGTATCCCTTAGACCACGGACCAATAGCCGTATCGCAAGCACTGTCGATGATTGTTTGCCATCGGCTGGGGCTTGGAGCCACCAAAGCCGAAGCAGCTCTGGCACTGGGCGATTTCATTTTGGACTGCAGTGCCAGACGACAAGACCTGCTCAAATTTTCGCTCACCGAATCGATTATGGCCCTCGACGCCTGGATTGCCGACATGAAACCCCAAGCAATTTAAGCCCAATTTGCGTTATCAGGGATTAAAGGCAAACAAAAAGGTAGTGACGAAATTAAACCCGGCGTGGCCGATAATGGTGGTTGTCGTATTAGTACAACGTCTGACAATACCCATGACGCAAGACCAGATAGCGACCTGCAAAATCAGGGTGGGAGCATTGGCAAACTGAGCATGCAAAATTCCGTGCAAAAGAGCTGCCGGCAAAATTCCCAAGACAGGTTGAATAGCACCTCTAATCAAAGTTTCTTCACCAATGCCGGCACACAGAGCTGCAGCCAGAGCGAGAAAGACTGAGTAACCAAAACCGGCGGCACCACCAGGGGCAGCGAAAGTAGTGGCGTTATAAGCAGAAATTTTGCTAGCCATATCGCCGGTCTGATGTGTATAAAGCGACCAGCAAAGGTCGTACAAAAAGCTGAAGACCACCAGGCTTAAACCAATGCCTACTTGTGTGAGTGTCGGTTTCGACCAGCCCAAACGGGCGAAAGCTTCTTTGGGTTTGCGGGCGACTAAAATTCCCACTCCGCAGACAGCCATCAACACGAGCCCCAAACCGTTATAAGAGAAAAGCTGCTCGGGTGCGATTGGTAAACCGGGCAGCAATTGCGGGAAATCGAATCCTGCCGGATTAGTATTGGCCATATACATACCGAAAGTGGCGATATAGCAAAAGGTGCCCACCATGTGCGGAATAGAGTGAGGCTGGAAGACTTTAATATTGATGATTGAAGCCCACACCGACATCTTGTGGCGCATGGGGCCGGTGATGCAGCGCAGCGAAACCACTCCATCAAGAATAGTCAGTAGCCGCGATAAAACTTGGCGGAATGGCAGAAATAGGAGGAACAGACAGGCTAAACCCATTGTGCCTGTAATCTGGTAATACCAGGGTGAACCACTGGTCATGGTGCCGCTCAAATAAGCAATGCCAGAAAAGACAAAAAAGGTGCCGATGAAAATGCGCAGTAACCACTCGAGCCATTTTCTTGTTCTGGCGCCATGACCCATCAAACCAAGAACTGAACAACTGATGATTGCAATGAGATCCGACGGCAACGACACACCCTCTTGTAAGCCAACTACCTTGTTTCCGGCGAAGTTTAATAACGCACTGCGGATTACCCCCTTTTAATCTCCCTTGGACATGATAATATATTGTCAAGGTCCGAAAGTGTGGGTATCTTCTATCATAGGGGTAAATATCCGAATAAGCCTGCAATCTGGGTACAACATATTAAGGATTGAGATTACCGGCTGTGATAACAAAAGCATATTCGTTCAAGCAGCTTTCCTAAAGCTGTGGTCAAATAAGTAATAGCGATAAGAGCCTAAAAAGTTCGCATAATAAGTTCGGAGGAATAAAGACTAAAGATGAAGAAGCGTCTACTAACAGCGGCTGTTCTGGCCACCACACTAGGATTCGGACTTTTGACTACGGCCAGTTTTGCTAATGGCCCGCTCATGATTGGCCCTGCACCAGTACCTGCCACAGGTGTACATGCATCAGTCAATACCATGCCTGTTCAAGCTAAGGTGCTCAGCACCTACAGACAGGTTAGAGCGTTCTGGCTATCTCGCGCTTTAGTGAGATAACGGTTCGTCATTGCCTCAGGCAAGTTCAAATTCTAAGAAAGCCGCTCGAAAGGGCGGCTTTTTTGCTTCTGGCTAAAACGCAGAGAAATTTTCAAAAATTTCTCTGCAATTCGCACTGGCTATTTTCCGATGCGAATGACAATCTCATCAGGACCAGCCAAATTTAGCCTTTCCCTTGCCAATCTTTCAATACCGGTAGATGAGCGGTAGCTCGACAGACCATCCTTCAATTCTTTATTGATCTCTTCAGCCTGACGCCGGCCATCATTTAAGGCGTTGGCCTGTTGATGCAGATAGACCTGCCGCTGACACGACCCGACAATAGCGCGACCAGCCTGGTAAATAGCCAGTGATGTGATCAACATGATGACGACCTGGCGGCCCACCGCAGCAGTAGGTTTGAAATTCTGCAATTTGATCAAAGTGAGACTTCCGCCGCTCGATGAGTGTAGCTCTTTAGAATTTCGTCGATCTGGCGCTTGAAGTCAACCATTAGTGAATCAATTAATTGTTCAGAAGTACCCTCACCAGATACACGAATGACAGGTTCAGTGCCGCTTGGCCGCAAAAGCAACCAGTTGTCTTGATCATAATAAAGCTTAAGGCCGTCAGTCTTATCGATCTTTAGAAGCTTCTGCCCAGCTAGAGACTCAACACCATTATTGGCCAGGTGAGCTAATAGTTGCTTCTGGGTTGTGGCAGTCAAATGCAAATCGCCTCGCACTTGAAAAAATTTGACACCGATCTCAGCTTCCAGGCATGCCCAAATTTCCGCCAGCGTTTTCTGCTCATAAGCAAGCATTTCAATGACGAGCAAGTTGGCTAAAATGCCGTCTTTCTCAGGAATGTGCCCTTTAATAGAAACACCACCTGACTCTTCGCCACCAATGAGCACGTCTTCGGTGCGCATTTTCTCGCCAATATATTTGAAACCTACAGGAGTTTCAATCAAAGGCAAATTATATTTAGCAGCCACGTGATTGAGCATGTGAGTGGTAGCAACGGTGCGCACAATAGCACCACTGAGCCCGTGATTCTTAACCAGGTGTCTTGTGAGCAAACACAGTAACTGATTAGGTGTAAAGAAATGGCCATGGCCGTCAATGATGGCAAAACGATCGGCGTCACCGTCAGTGGCGATACCAAGATCAAACTCACCAGCTTGAATGGTGGCAATCAACTCTTTTAAATATGCCGGCCGCGGCTCAGGCATGCCACCACCAAAAAGCGGATCGCGGAAATTGTGCAGAATTACAGGTTTGAGGCCAGCCTCTTCAATGAGCTTATCCATGTAGCCGCGACTGGTGCTGTAAAGGGCATCGTAGGCTATTTTCAGACCAGATTGAGAAATCTTATTAAAATCAACGAGCTTTTTCACCGCCTCCATATATGGTGCGCTGGCGTCAAAAAATTTCAAGTCATCAGGCGATAATTCAATCTGCTGAGGGCAGTGTTTTAGGTGCGCAACAATTTTGGCGGTAATGTCTGTGGTGGCAGGGCCGGCGTATGGTGGAATATATTTGACGCCGCAATATTCAGGCGGATTATGACTGGCGGTAAACTGCAGCGCACCACCTGTGCCACCAAAAATATCAGCTTGAGTAGCCCAGGCAATGCAAGGTGTAGGTATATCGCGCTTTGCAATCTTGACATTGATGCCCATGGCCATGAGCACCCGGGCCGATCGCTCGGCAAACTGCTCTGCCATAAAGCGGGTGTCATAGCCAATTAACACGGGCAGGTCGGTGTCGTTTTGACCATAAGCAGCTTGAATATATTTGCCAATGGCGTAAGAAACTTTTTCTACATTGGCAAAAGTAAAAGTCTCAGCAATGATGGCGCGCCAACCGTCGGTGCCGAATTTAATTTCAGACTCTTCGCTTCGGGCGCTGGTCTCACTGTATTTGTTTAAACTACTCATGTGTTCTTCCAGCTCAGATTGTTTGGTCTATTCGTTAAAGCGCAGCCAGATAATTGAACACATACTCTCGCAGCGATTCCCACGCAGTACCTGCCTGCCTTTTGCCCTGGTGTTCAGCCGGCACATTCTTACTACCGGGTGGTGAAACCTGAGCTGGTTTCAATTGCTCGAGCTCGCTGTCTGAAGAAAAATCGATGATCGAACCGTCGCGGCCGTAGAAGCGATAAGTGCCCGAATCTTCGCCGCCACTAAAATCGACACTGGTAGCCAGACTTTCGCTCATGGCGTTGCGCTGCACCGGCCGGAAGCGTGTGGTCATGCGAAATCCATCGGAACAAAATAAAGCGGTCATGGAGATCCACTGGCCATTAGCATCAGGCAGCAAGCGTCTTTCAGTGTGGACTGAGCGAACCAGGTCGATGCTCCAGAACTGTCCATCTTCGCGAGCAATGCTGACGCAACCGCAGGCATCCACTTGCATTGATTCACCTTGCGCTTTGACTCGGCCGCGGCCGTCGCGCACAAGCACTCCATTGCTATCGGCTTCACCCTGCGAATGTACTGTGCCGCTTGGATCGCTGCGTACGAACGAAATCAGGTGACCTTTTTCGTCGTAGCGCAAGACCACGGAGACGCCTCGCTCTGACACGATTTCTTGCACGCGACCAATCGAATCTTTGACTACACGCGAACCATTGGCGAATGTTTCTACCCGCTCACCGCTTTGTCGATTCCCTTTATTAGCGCCGCTCAGAGCCTTCATTTCAATGCGTGGACGCGTTTTAAGCAATGCCGCCATGGTTTCAGTTTCATTGCGATTATTGGCATTGTTGACTCTGGCCGCATTGCTGCGAAGACTGCGCAAAAATCCGCCGGGACCACCAGGACCGTGATCACCAGCCACTTCTCGGCGGCCGCGCTCGGTATGAATATTCGGCTCATCGTCGAAATTGGTTTTCGGCCAGTAGCCTTCTTGAGCTGACACATCAAAATCGTCTTGGTCGTCGCGCTCTTCTACTTGCGAAGACGAAGCACCGGCGTTGAGCCAGTTTTCTAGCATTTGCGCAGCCGACGAACTTGAACCCACTGAGGCTACTGAAGTCTCATCGAGCAAAGAACGCTCTTGTTGTGCGGCATTTTGCGAAAGATAATTGAGAAGGCGGCCGTCATAAACCCGGCCACCTTCTGTGTGCGTGAATGATCGCGCTTTGCCCTGGGCTCTCACAGTATGACGTGGTTGATTGTTTTCTAGCATCATTTTCTAGCATTAATGCCTGCAGAAACAGGGCCTGCAAGTTCTGTACTTAAGCGCAGGGGCCATAATTGTAGCATTGTTACGACAAATCAAGAGGTGAGCTATAACTCATAAACGGCTTGCAGCCTATTTATCGTAGCGTGTCACCTGAGTGTCGAGCCAACCACGAACTTGCAATGATTCTGCCATGCGAATTCCGGACATGCGCTCGTCATACATGGCGACGCAAAACTGGCCGATATCAATTTTGCCCTGGCTAAGTAAAAATTCGGCCAGGTGTAGCGACTTCATCTCGTTCTCGTTCACGTAACCGGCGCTCAGAACCAGGTCAGAGACTGGAACCTCAGGGAAGCTGCGCATCTGATTAGTCAATGCCTGCACTTCAGCTGAGCCAATAATTTGCGCTGCTTTGAGCAACTCAATCAGCATAGGCAGTGGCTGTTGCACGATGGGCTGAGTAGTGACCATCATTGGTTGAGCTGGACGCTCTTCCACAAATTCAATCAGTTCGAAGGTGCCGTCTTCAGGAATATGCTTATTCTCGACCAGCTGTGAGCGGCCCACAATTAGATCATGGCTCAGACGCAAGCGCGGCTTGCGCAAAATAAATCCTGAGTCGAGAATGCGATAGTAATCGAGCCTGTGCTCTTTAGGAGCCGATTCGCGTAAGAATTTTTTCGCGGTACGGAAATAGGCAGCCACAACCACCGATGGCGTGACGTCTCTGTCGATATTTAAAACAGCATAGAGATCGCGCGGCAACTCAGTTTGATTGGGCCTTAAGTCGGGCACCAGATCGGGAAAGAGCTGATAGAGCTCACTGCAAGACTTAACTTGTCCAACCGCATCGTTTTCGGCCCAACTTGTACGCAGAGCTGAGCAGAGAATTTGGCTCTCTAACTCAATGCGATTGGCACCACCTGCATCAGCCATCCGTAAGCCTTACCTTTGCTTTTAGTTCTTCTCAACTTCGAAAGTAAGTTCTGTATGGCCGACTCTAACTTTGTCGCCTGCAGAAAGTACCTGTCTTTTCACTACCGGATGTCCGTTGAGCAAAGTGCCATTAGTGGAACCAAGATCTTCGATCCAGAAATCGCTTTCTTCAAATGTAATCCAGGCATGGTGCCGGGAGGTAAAAGTATCATCTGGAATCACTACCTGATTAGACGGATCGCGACCAATTTTTACTTTCGCGCTGCGCAGCGTGTACTTCTGACCAGTTTTTACCACCACGATCACGACCGACTGCCCCATGGGCTCTTCCGGCGGTTTGGCCTCGCCCTGCTTCAGATAGTCTAGTTGCAGACTCTTGAGGTCGAGGTCTGTGACCGTAGCGCAATAGACGCAGCGTGTCCCTACTGGCGTCGGGCGCCCGCAGCTGGGACATGGCTCTGTATTATCTGGCATGCGGCTCCTAATTTCACTCCGAAAGCGCTTGGCTACTGATTAAATCAAACGCTATCAATTACATTCGATTATTATACGCACCCACTTTCACAACGTTGCATTCCAAAAGGCAGTAGCAAATTTTGTGAAGTTTAAGAGGTTTTTCTGACTTGCCCACCTGGCAACTGCAAATAACGACTGGGTTTGGCCTGGCGAAAAAAAATGCTGCTCTGTTGGCTAATAAGACACCAATACACAGGCGCCTGCCTCTTTGCAGCATTCAAAATTTCCGGGTTAAATTACTGAGATTTTCGCGAGCCGTGTAAACAAATCAGGCGCTTGCCACTTGAGCGACATCAGTATCTTCTTTTTGCCCATCACCTTCAGCTTTGCGCGTGCGGAAGCAATAGGTGCAATAAACAGGCTTATAACCTTTAGGTTGGAATGGCACGCGAGTGGGCGAGCCACACTCAGCACAAGCAACTTCGGCTGTACGTCCAGGATCATCGCCGTTGCGCTGCACACGCATTAAGATGCGACAGTTAGGACAGCGTTTCGGCTCGTTAACAAGCCCTTTTGCACTAAAAAACTCTTGCTCTCCGGCTGAGAAAACAAAAGCCTTATTGCAATCGCGACAATTAATATCCTTATCCTGGAAAACCATAGAGTGCCACCTGTATATAGGGGTTTCCTTAACGGTCTAATAAATAAGACCACTTTTACTCGGCTCAACCCTTAAGGGGTCAGTATAGCCATGCTATCACGAGTTACCTTACAGAGGATATCGGCAAGACTGCACTCTAGGGGAAGCACCATAGAAATATGGCAATCGCCTTAATAGCAATGTTGATAAAACGAAGTGCAGTAGCCGCAAAGCTAACGTTGGCGGGAATATGCACTGACGGAAAAAGAGACTGGCTCACCACTATAGAAAGCCGCCGCGGCAACCATAACTGCATTATCGGTACAGAGAGCCGGAGATGGACGGAAAATTCTAAACTGATCAAGGCTCTCAAAACGTTTTCGCAAGTCTGAATTGGCTGCTACTCCGCCTGCCAGAACAATTTGAGAAATACCTGCTGACTCAGCCACAGCAAGGGTTTTGCGGAAGAGCACGCGGTTAACTGCATCCTGGAATGACGCAGCAAGATCGTTAACAGGCAACTGACTAACTGTGTTATCAGCGCCCTTAAGGTTTTCCACTGTGCGCATCACTGCCGTCTTGAGCCCGCTAAAGCTGAAGTCACTACCAGAAACCACACCTTCGGGGAATCGAAAAGCCTTGGGGTTTCCCTTAATGGCAGCCTGATCAATTGCCGGACCACCTGGGTAACCCAGACCAAGTAAACGAGCTACTTTGTCATAAGCTTCACCGGAGGCATCATCTATGGTCTGTCCAATAATGGTAGCTTGCTTGTAGTCTTCAAAATGCATAATCTGAGTGTGGCCACCGCTGACCACCAGCGCGATGAAAGGCGGCTCTAGATCGGTGTCAATATAGTTGGCGCACACATGAGCAAAAATGTGATCGACGGCAAGCAAGGGCAGATCGTAAGACCAGGCCAGAGCTTTGGCACAAGACAGGCCCACCAGCAAAGTACCAATCAGCCCAGGACCTGTGGTACAAGCCACTCCGGCCAAAGTGCGCGGGTCGATGGCGGCTTCGTCTAAAACTTCCTGAACCAGATCGTTTATTACTTCCAGATGCCGGCGCGCCGCCACTTCCGGCACCACTCCACCAAAAGCTTTATGCACCTCGGTTTGTGAAATCAGCCGGCTGGAAATTACCTTGCGGCCGTCTTCGACAATGGCTACAGCAGTTTCGTCACAACTAGATTCCAGTCCGAGAAAAAGCATTGGGCTCCTCAAAGATTCAACACTAACACTCTGGAAGCTGACCAACTGCTGAGATTTAACTTGTGTACAGGCCGAATTCCTGTTGACAAGGGTGGGTGTCGGGCTTATTATTTTCTATCTAAGGCCCGATTTATTGCTCGCTTTCGCGGGCATAAGATAGATGGGGCTGTCAGCTGAAAAAGTAGCCTTTTTGCAGCTAACTTACTAAAAACATAAATCACTTGATCCTCGTTACCTACTCAGGTTGCTATATGCCAAATTATATTAATGGTCGTTTGTTCAGAAGGAACGTATCAGCTCTGGTTTTAACCAGCCTGGCACTGGCCACATCTGGCTCGATTGCCGCTCAGGCACAGAGTTTCGATACCAGTAACGTAGGTGGTGTGACCATGGGCCCCAACGGCCCTCAAGGTTTCCTCAACTTGCCGAACACCCCGACTTTAATGAATGTGCCTCAAGGAGGCGGACCAGGGTTCACCATTATCGGTGGCACTCAAGCCGAGCGCTCCATGGCCGCCACCGGCGAACAAGCGCACATGAGCGCCAGAACGGGTCACAACAGCGACCCAACCCTTGATCTCAGTCCTCGAATCACTAGAAAAAGCAACCCGGTTATGGGTAACGGCGCTAACTTTGGTTTGCGCAAAACCGAAACCGGTTTGATGGCACCAGGATCCTTCGACGGCTCCGCACTGCCGGTGAACAATCGCCACTTTGATTATGGTTTCAACCAGAATCAGGGCGGCTATTATCAGAGTATGTACGGCGCCGACAGAGCGGTGAACAACTTTTTGGGCGGTATTCTGCCTGGCATCCTCACATCAAGCAGACAAAGGCTTCCCCCAGTGTCACAAGGGTCTGTCGATATCGACATCGCGCCAAATCACGGCAGGTAATTTGAAATGAACATCCTCAATTTGTTTAAACAGCTATCTTCCGTCTCTCTAGCGTGCGCTGCAGTGACAGTGCTTTCCAACTCTCCGGCTCTGGCTCAAAACTACGATCTGAGCACATTGAGCACCGGGGGCGGCAATGCCAACGAATCTATGGCAGCCAGCGGCGATTATGGTCGCGGCAGTTTTAAAACTGGTCAAGGTATTGGCGAATCTAGGCTTTACGGCCGCGGTACGGGAGTGACTAAGAAAGGCCTGGGGTCGGTGACAACCGGCTTAGGCCACTTGAACTTGCCTTATGCCAATACAGCAGGATTGGCCCCAGTATTCGGTTTCGGCCAGCAAGTAATTGCGCCACCACGTTTCACCAGCGTTCTTGATGATGCCATCACCACCATTAATCCTCGCACAGGCACTTTGTTTTCAGTCACTCCATCTACAGGTGAAATCTATTCGCGTGTAGGCAATGTGCGCACAGGCGTCACTTATGATGGTGCCGGCAATCCTTCGGTAGCCGTTGACAATGGTAACGGCGTAGGCGCTTCAGTAGGAAGCGGCGGCATCAGCGTAGGCAGCGGAGTATTAGGCGGCGTGCTTGGCGGCTCTGGCGGCGGAGGCAGCGGTTTCTAAGATCAAATCTTCTCTCGTTCTATAGATAACACTCGGACCTAACACACGCACATCACACACAACACTTGGCATGCACTGGTTGCATGCCTTGTTTTTTTATGGCAGGCTAATTGCGTCTAACTAACTACGTACTTACCTACTTTGGTAACTACATACCTAGTTACCTACTCAATCTACTAACCTAAAGACCTGGGAGAAGAATATGCCGGAAGTAATAACTCTCGAAGTCGTCTCCACAAAAGACGCACCTAAAGCAATCGGCCCTTATTCTCAAGCCATCAAACATAACGGTATGGTATTTGTCTCGGGCCAGATTCCCTTAAACCCTGCCACCATGACGCTCCTGGAAGGCACAATTGTGGAGCAAACCCACCAGGTTTTGAAAAATCTCGCCGCAATTCTGGCCGCTTCGGGAAGTAATTTCAGCAATGTTTTGAAAACTACCGTATTTTTGCGTGACATGAACGATTTTGACGAGATGAATAAAGTCTACGGGGAATATTTCACTAGTCACAAGCCGGCCCGAGCAACTGTGCAAGTTTCTCGCCTGCCAAAAGATGTGGCCATCGAAATCGAACTGGTAGCCGCTTACTAAGAAGAACACTAATTTAATTTGTGCAATTTAACACCACCCGAAATTACCGCCATAGTTGCCACCGCAATTGGTGCGGCCACAGACCTTAAAACTCTGAAAATCTATAACTGGCTGACTTTCCCCACCATGGTCATTGGTGTGGCACTCAACTCGTTTCTATACGGCATGGACGGCGCCATTAACTCAGGATTGGGTTTGGGCCTGGCGGCGCTGCTCATGATGTTTCCCAATCCAGGCAAGCGCATGCACTTTGGTGACGTCAAAATGATGATCGCCGTGGGGTCACTTGTGGGCTGGCTGAAGCTACTGCTGGTGTTTTTCTATTTCAGTTTATGCTACGGACTTGTGGCTCTTATTATTATGATCCGCGCCATTCCCAAAGATCAGTACAAAGCTTTCTGGCTAGCATTCACCTCAATGGGAGCCGGCGTCGACCTTTCAGCCACAGTGGACATGACCGACGTCAAAGCCGCAGGTAAACGGAAAATTCCACTGGGCCCGCTAATTTGCGTAGGCACGATTTTGGGAATATTACTGGCCAAAGAAACCATGCACTTCATGGGTTTCGCCTGGTATCCGCCCGGTTCACACTGGCATTAGGAGAGCAATGAAAGCCGATCCAAGCGATCACGAACATCAAATCGTCTTGCACATTCCAGACGAAGTCAAATATAGCTGTCAGGGTTGCGGCCGCTGCTGCTCTGGCTGGTCGGTAGGCATGACTGAAGAAGATTACAGTCGCGTCAAAGACACCGACTGGGCCTCGCTACATCCCGATCTGGCAAAAAGAGACCTCTTCTTTCACCGCGAAAAAGAATTTCTCGACGGCAGCGCTGTTTATCCGCATTACACGGCACCGACGCCGGAAGGTAAGTGTCCGTTTCTAATCGACAACCTCTGCTTCATTCATGGTCATTTGGGCGAAGATCAAAAACCGCTGACCTGCCGCATTTTTCCTTACACTTTTGCCGAAACGCCAACTGGAGTCTACACCGGCGTTGTCTTCAACTCAATGGCGGCAGTGCGCAATGTCGGCGCACCTCTGACTGAACAAAAAGACGCGCTTCTCGAACACTTCAAATTGACTGTACAGCACAAAAAAGCCACGTTGAAACCAGAAGCCCGCGCCGCCGAGGATGAAGTTCTTGCTGCCATCGCAGCCGGTGCCACAGCAGTTTATACCAATCCATTTGAAACAGTTTCTCTTACTCCCGCTTGCCAGGTCACATGGGCGGAATATTTGATGATTGAGGAGCGCATGATTGCTCTGGTCCAACAGCGCATGCGTTTAGCCGATGAACAGCCTGATGATTGCAGCATTCTCGATACGCTGCTTATGTGTTCGGAAATTCTAATGCAAGGCCGCAAGTTGAAACTAACTAATGGTAATATTACCGAAATCAAAGAATTTAGCCCTGACTTAAAAACGCCTGTTGATATCACCCCCAGTGGCATCGAACAAATGACATTGCGTATGCTGTTCTATCGATTTTTTGTTTATCCGACAGTACGCACCAGCGATTCAAGACTGTGGCAAATGCAAAAAAGCAAGGCATTGCAAGGGAATAATGCCATGGTTGTTGTCAAAACATTCAGCAAATATGCAGCGTCGGGTATGAAAACAATTCTTTTCGGCAAAGCAGGTTTGCCGGTGCTCGGAGACGTCAATCTCGACAAAGCCATGGTGTCACCGTTTAAAAATCTAGACGCAGAATGCAACCGTCTTTTCCACCGCTGGATCTATCTCAAACTATTTTCGAAATCTTACTTTGGGCCGGCAGCGGCAGGTTTCTCGGTATTATCTGGTTTCAACTGCTTGATTGCCGGAGTGCTGTCTGTGCTGCTCTATGCCAAATCAGCAGCTCTTCATCGCAAAGAAGACACAGTTGCCATGCCAGATATTTACGAGTCATACTGGCTACTCGACCGCGAGTTGCTAACAATTGGGCAAATTCCTGAACAAGAAAGCCGGATGTACAATGCCGGATTGTCGGCTCCACGACTTTTCAATAAAGTGCTCTGGGCTATGACTAAAGCTTTCGGTGGCGCTGCAAAGGTTTGATTTTTAGGGTCGGTTGGGTTTGATGTTTTAGCCAGTTTGTGTGATTTTTGGGGTTTTGTAGCTGTGTAGTTCAGTAAAAGCTGGAGCGTTATCGCTCTAGCTTTTACTGAACTACCACCTCACCAATTCGCCTCACTCTAAAATTTTCCAGCAACAAAAAACAAATTCAAAACACCAGAAAGAGCGCATTGCAAAACAATCCGCTCAATCAAAAAAATATTCAACACAAATCAATGACAATCAAAAAAACAGAATCTAATTAACCGACCATAATTTTGAGTAGTGGCGGCGAAACATAATCGCGAACCTGACGGTAAGGCACAGGTGGATGTGCGCCAAACAAGCGGATTATAGAGCCTGGCCCCCAGCGGTCGCGGTCAAGAGCGCACCAGAGCGCAGCTAGGTAAGTTTGAATACTTTTACGGCCAACCCGGTGAAAATATTCGTCTACAAATTTAAAAAAAACAGCAACCGCTTCAATAATTTCTCCCGCCACAGAATCTCCTGCTGCAGGCCGACCATGGCTGGAAATTTTAAAATATTTACCGCCGGGTTCAATGCGCGCTTCGCCAAAAAGCTCTAACTCACTTAAGCTGGCAATCACCTTTCCAATGTTAAAACCTGTCATCACTGAAATCTTATCGGCTGTTAGACCTACTTCTGAAAGTAAGCTTTTTACAACCTTCTTCACCTTGTCGTATTCGCTAAGATTTTGATCTTCGATTTGCTCAACAACATCCTCAGCATTATTCACATCCTCCGCATCATCACTAGACGGTTCTGTGTCAGTAAAAAGGATTTCTTCAATCAACTCTTGCTCCGTGAACGGATGACAGTTTGCAGGCGTTTCAAGGCTGCGTTTAGCAATTAGCAGCTTGACTAGCTGACCTGAAAATTCTTGCGATTCAGAGGGCATCTGGTTGCACACGGCCAGCCTCAACTTGCGAAAAATATTGTAGGACGAAGTTTGAGGAATACCAGTTAGTCGATGAAATTCGGGAGCGCTAATTGTCAGACCTTCTTCACAAATTATCGCTGCGGCCAAATAACCCTGAAAAAGGCTGGCACGTTGCAAAATTGTTCCAGAAGTCACCCAACAAGCTTCGCCGCAATCGTTGCATTGACCTTCGCGTTCACCAGGATTGCGACTGATGTTACTACCGTTACAGCGTAGGCAGCGCACAAGATCGTGTTCATGCCAACTCTTGTAAAAAATATCAAGGGCATCAGCATCAGTCGGTGCCAATCTTTGAACATCTTCCCAAATTGCCGCAATGCGTTTATCGTTTTCAGCTCGCTCAAGCATCTGCAAATCCTCCGTTTATATCTGTAAACGTCAAAAGCGAGCAGAAAGTTCAAAGTTTCGGCCAATTTTAATCTCTGCATAGCAAGCACCAAATGCGGTGCTATAGCAAATTAATACTATATGCAAGCGTAGCAAAATAAAAAGAAAAAAGCGAAGTCCCAAGAAAAACTTGAGACTTCGCTAGTAAAAATTTCTGCTGTTAATTAAGTGCTTATCGTTGAACTAGTACGTGATTGGCCGAGGCTATTCGATTTCGACAATCACGTTAGAGCCAGGCTTGGCGATTACCAGAGACTTGTGCTCAGTAACCACCGTCGAACCTGCTTCTGCAGTGACCACAGTGCCGTCGTATGCCTCCACCCGAGAGCCCGCGTATGCAGTGACGGTGGAACCAAAATTGGCCATCACGAATGAGCCGTCGTAGGCATCTACGTGTGACCCTTTCTCCGCCCAAACGTTCGAGCCGTGAACGGCAATCACGTGTTCGCCGGCTCGGGCAATCACCTGAGAGCCAGGCTTGGCCACGATCATTGGCGCCGCAGCGACAACAGCAGGGGTGGGAACCGGAGCAGCAACAGCCGAAACGCTGGGGCCGGAAGCGGAAAAAGTTAGTGCAATGATGCCGAGGCAAATTGCAGTGAGGGTGCGCACTTTCATTGAAGCGAAGTCTTTCTTTGCTGCGCTTCCGCCAATCGGAAGCGCCTTTGTTAATGCGTCGGTCAGACGCCTAGAATGCGGGCAAGAACGCTGACGATCTTGCGGCGCACTTTTTTACCGCTGGCAGGCACAAGCAGCGCCTGAAGGTCAGCGGTGGTGCCAGCGAAGCGGTTCATGTCGCAGGCCGGCGTAGGAATGCCGTCGACAACGCCAGTTTCGCTGTACTGCCAGAACGTCCAATTGGTCCAGGGGGCTGGCACATTGGGCGCCGGACGAGCGGTGTAGTGTGCCAGCCAGAGCTTATAGCCCTTGAGCATGAGCGCACCACCAAGTTCATCCCTGGCCATGGGATTGTTGATGTAGATGATGGGCCTGACGCCAAGCTTGTTTTCCACGGCAATCAGCCAATCGGAAATCATCTTGACGCGGGCTTCGATGGCAATGCCCTTCCAGTCTTCCGGAACTTCGACGTCGAGCACCGGAGGAAGTTCGCCTTCTCTGAGCGGACCAACAGTCTTCAAGAAATTGTCGATCTGAGTCTGCACCGCAACCTTGGGCCGGAAGAAGTGATAAGCACCGGAGGGAATTCCTACGGCCTTAGCACCAGCGCGGTTGGTGGCATACATCTTGTCGACGAAAGTGGCACCTTCAGTGGCCTTGAGAAAGACGTACTGGACGCCGGCAGCCTTGACCTTTTTCCAGTCAATGGTGCCCTGATGGTGTGAAACGTCGATACCAAACAAGGTGTTGGCGTTGAGGGGAGTGAATGATCTTGACTGACACGCGGGACAGACGGCGGAGCCATCCAACGCGAATTCGTCGTCAAAACCAAGATAGTTATCGTGTCGCATATTTTTTTACTCTTGGTTAGAGGCTTCTTGGCTTACTTTTTGCCGGGAAGTTGGGGCAAACCCTGGCGGGTAAAGAAGCGCTCGAAAAGCGGCAGCAAAAGGGTGGTAAGAATCAGCACAACGGTGCCGTAGAGTGGGCGATACCAGTCGAACGTGAGGGCGAAAGGCCCACCGAGCGCGAAGATAAAGACCACAAAAGCGAATGTCGAGGCCATCCAGTGAAAAGTTTTGGTTGGCCCAAAGCCCGGCGGGTCGGTTTTCATGTACACGACGTAGAGCGGGGTTAGAACGGTGAGGAAAGCGAAAACGGTCCAGACCAACCAGAGCGGATTGGTGGTCTGGTCTTTGAGAATGCCGTCGATAGCGAGCCATGCGGCGACGATATCGGCAGGAATGTATTTGATCACTTTCTCAAAATAAGAATCGGTAGCTTTGGCATCGACCGGTAGGTCTTGTTTGACAAAGAAAAATCTGAAGGGATTCCACATGAGGTGTCTCCTGATGTTTAGCGCAGCTTGGTAAAGCCGTCGCTGTTGAAACGAAAAAAGCTCACAGTGCAAAAAAAGCTCAAACCTTATTCACCGGCACAGAGACTGCGTGGGGATGATTGAAGTTAAGAGCTATGGTTTTTACTGTTTGCTTGATTCGTGTGTTTAAAGAGAAGAAAAGATGTACATGCCTTTCTAGCAACTTTTGCTTAGCTAATTACAGGCGTCTGCAGCACTTTACGAAACTTCAAACTTATCTCTACCTAACACTTTATTGTCAAGGGCTGGCGCGGTTCTTGCAAGAATGTTTTTTCCATTTCTTGACAGCCCTGGCTGACAAGCATTTTTTGTTCCGATATCGGAAGAATTTTCCCAGCGCCACTGCGATAGCCGTTACGTACCGAGTGAACACATACTAAGAAACACTCTTGAAAACACTCGTTACCAAGATGAGCGATCTAGCGCATTTGTTTCAACAGCAATCATCAAAAGTTGTTCGCGCATTTTTCGCCCAGCTGAAGCGCACCACCTGACAATCACTATTTCGCAGAACAATCAATCTTCTTTCAATCCAAATAACCGATCGTTTGGCGTGTGAATATGACAGCTCATACAAGACTGCACACGACCGGCCGAAGTGATAGTTTTGCCGTCCGCCGTGACTGTTCCGTAGACCCACCCTAAGTCTGTGTCAGGCACCTTAGAATCAAGTTTGTACATGATGAACAAACCTCGCTTCTCGGTAGGTTTAGCACCACCTGCCACGGCATTGCCGGCGCTATCAAATTTGGGTAGCCATGATTCTTTCACCACCACCTGACCTACCGGCGACGGCTCTTTCTTCATGTAAGCATCGCGATTCTTGGCAAATAGATAATAGACTTTTCTACCGTGGGTGCCACCATCGGTGCTGGCACTCAATCGAGCTTTGGGCGGCGGAGGTGCAGAGCATAGCCACGGAGCCCAGCGAGCCATATCGTCAACTTTGCCATAATTCTGATACTCAGAGGCAATTTTCAAAAGATTCTGATGAAATTGGGGCTTATTTATCGCAGCTATTTTCATATCGCCCTGATCATGAATGGTGTCAAGGCTTTTGGCCTGACCATCGGGCAAACAACAAACCATTTGGGCAGTCGCGGCAATCAAAAATATTACTGCCGGGGCCGGTGAGCGTAAGCCTTTGATTATCAAGTCAGCACCGCTTTTCACAAGTTCTTTAACCACATGTCACTGACATTTCTCTCAAATTTTATTCCTGCAAATGACTCTATCAAAACCACAAAAGTTAGCTCAACAGCCGCCTACGCAGCGCACAACTTGAGCTTTATCCGTTCAAATAAGGCATAATGAAACACAGGGAGTCAGCGGAATCCCTAGAACCTTGGATAGTGACTAAACCGCGCTATTGAAATGAATTACAAATTTCATTCAATGGCACCATCAAAGCGTGTTTATGTCACCTGCTAAAAATCAACATAAAGTCTCCGACGAGCTATTTCGCCTGCTTATAACCAGCGTTTCAGATTACGCCATTTATATGATCGGCCCAGATGGTGAAGTTCTCACCTGGAATAAAGGGGCGGAAGAAATCAAAGGTTACCTGGCCGACGAAATAATCGGCAAAAACTTTTCGCAATTTTATACACAAGTAGATCAACAGGCGGGATTACCAGCCTTTGAGCTCAAGCAAGCACAATTGAAAGGTCGCTTCGAAGACGTTGCCTGGAGAGTGCGCAAAGATAACACTCAATTTTTTGCCAAAATTTCCATCACTCCTCTCTACAATAAAGAAAAACAGCTGCGCGGTTTCGCCAAAATTACTCGCGATATGACCGATAGAAAAAATTCTGACGATGCCCTGGCGAAACTTAAAGAAGAGGAAGAAATTTTTCGCCCACTGGTGTCCAGCGTTCTCGATTACGCCATCATCGTACTCAACCCAGATGGAGTGATTATCACCTGGAATGAAGGGGCAAAGCGCATTACCGGCTATAGCGCTGATGAAATTACCGGTCAATCTTTCACACGTCTCTATACAATTGAAGCCACCGCTGCCGGCAAGCCATTGCAAGAGTTGAACGATGCCGGAACTCTCGGACGTTTTGATGAGAGAGGCTGGCGTGTGCGCCAAGACGGCTCACAATTTTTTGCCCACATTACCACCACTCCACTGAGAGACCATAATGGCCTCCTGCGCGGATTTGCCGAAGTTTTTCGCGACGTCACTGATCGCAAAGAATATGAAGACGCTCAAGTACAATCTCGCCACGAATTGCAGATGCTCAATGGAGAGCTGGCTCTGGCACGAGATCAAGCTCAAGCGGCCTCCAAATATAAATCTGAATTTGTGGCTAACATGAGCCACGAAATTCGCACACCGCTTAACGGCATTATTGGCATGTGCAATGTGCTGTTAACCACAAGTATGAGTGAAGCACAGACCCTCTATGCCAGAGCGATTAAAACTGCCGGAAATTCTCTACTTACAATCATCAATGACATTTTAGATTTTAGCAAAATAGAAGCTGGCCGCATTGACCTTGAAAGAACAGATTTCAGCCCGGTGAAGGTAGTTGAAACCGCTTGCGAAATTTTGGCCAATAACGCCAGGCAGAAAAATTTGACTTTGATGAGTTTTATTGACCCGTCCATGCCTCTGCGCCTGCGCGGCGATCAAGAACGCGTGCAGCAGATACTTATAAACTTCATTTCAAATGCCATCAAATTTTCTCAAAGCGGTGAAGTGATAGTCAAAGCTGTGGTCCAGACTACAAGCCAAGACAAAGTGAACGTGCGATTTTCAGTTACCGATAGCGGCATTGGCCTGACGCAAGAACAGCAAGACAAATTGTTTCAACCTTTTATGCAAGCGGACGGCACTATTAATCGTCGATTTGGTGGCACTGGCCTTGGTCTGAGTATTTCCAAACAATTGGTTGAGCTGATGGAAGGAACCATCGGCATCGAGAGCATAAAAGACAGCGGATCAACGTTCTGGTTCTTGGTGCCTTTTGAGTGTTGTGCCCCAGGCCCTTCCGTAACTGCGCAGGCCGAACTATTTGGGGTGAGGAGTTTAAACGTTGATGATGAGCCAAATTCACGAGAGATTGTGCATCACTATCTCACGTCCTGGGGTCTGCGCAACGACTCAGTGTCTACTGTAGAAGCCGGCATGAAGCTGCTGCGCGCTGGCGTGGAGCAAAACGATCCATACAAAATTGTCATTCTCGATCTTTCTATGCCGCACAAAAATGGCATGGACATGGCCAAAGAGGTTTTCGAAGACCCGTCACTCAACAATGTGCATTGATCATGCTCACTGCTATGGATACAGCCGGTCTCGGTGCCCAAGCCATAGCTCTGGGCTTTAAAGGATATGCCACCAAACCTGTGCGACAATCGCAATTGTTCAATTGTATCATTGCAGCGGTATGCGGTGACGCGGCAATCATTGCCAAAACCGCCGCTGCTGCGCAAGACACATTTACGCCAGCAGTGCGCCATCGCGAATTAATTCTAGTGGCGGAAGACAACATCATCAACCAACAAGTGGCGCAAATTTACCTCGACACCATGGGCTATTCATGCGACATTGCCGCCAACGGTCAAGCAGCAATCGACGCTAATAACTCGACTGAATACGCATTGATTCTGATGGACAGCCAGATGCCAGATATAGATGGCCTGACGGCAACGAAATTAATTCGCGAGGGGGAATTAAAAAGCGGCAAGCATATTCCTATTATTGCCATGACCGCCAGCGCCCTAAAAGGCGATCGCGAGCGGTTCATTGCTGCAGGAATGGATGATTATATTAGCAAACCAATTGACATTGCCCCGCTGCAATCAATGATCGAAAAGTGGCTGCCTAAGTCAATATCGACGGACGACCAAGTTGATCAATCACCAGTACAAATAGAACATGTAAAGGCCGTGAAGCTTTTTGATCTCAAAGTCATTAACGAGCGCTATGCAGAACACAGTAGAAGGCTGATCAATCTATTTACGACCGAAGTGCCCATACAGATAGCCAGGCTCAATCAGGCTTGCACAGACAGAAATCAGCAAGACTTGCTTGACGCAGCTCATGGTCTTAAGGGTCTTTGCTCTACACTGACTGCAGAATCAATGCGTGACATGTGCGCTGAATCCGAGGGCTTTGGCCGCGACCTAGACTGGCCAAAAGCAAGATTTTGTATCTCGCGGCTCGAATTAGAATTTGCACGTTTGCAGACCTATTTGGCTACGGCCCAAGCTGTGCCATAATTTACAGCTTCACCGCTGCAATAATATTGCTACTATTAATTCATGAACGAAAACTTTTCTAGCTTTCTACTGCTGCTGGCGCTGGTCACATCCATTACTTTACCCGCCGTGGCTGCGGCATCTGACGAAACAAAAAGTAGTCAGCCGTTGCTGACACAAACCGCTGCAGTACCTTCTAAATCTGGCACTAATTCGCCACCCCCGGCTAATTCTGGCACTATTCCACCACCACCGGCAACGCCTGCGCTTATCAGTGCTCTTGATGCGACACTGATAAGCGCTCAGGCAGCCATCGACAGCGGCGACTGGACAAAAGCATTAGAACTCTACAATCTCATTCTCGACGAAACTCCTGCCAACTGGGAAGCGCTCAACAACCGCGGTTACGCCTTGCACGAAACCCACGAATATACACGCGCAATTAAAGATTTTGACCGTGCCATCGAGCTAAAGCCCGATTATGGCATCGCATTCAACAATCGCGGCCGCTCATGGCGCCACTTGGGCAATGACCAGAAGGCCATCGAAGATTTTAGCCAGGCTCTCAAAATCAATGCCAAAAGCGCGCATGCACTCAATAATCGCGGCCGCTCCTTTACCAACATAGGCGCCTACAAACAGGCCTCGCGCGATTTTAATGCTGCTATTAAACTTGATGATAAAAATGCAAATTTTTATTGGAATCGCGCCCAGAATTTCGAAAAACTTGGAAACAAAGGTGCCGCAGCGAAAGACCTGGCCCGAGCGAAAGAGTTAGGTTTGACTCAATAATCGCGACTGTGCTTTTCCAACAATCTGCGGCGGCGGCGGCCGTTCAATTCACCACCAAAATTTGATGATTTACTCTCAAACTGAGCGGTTGCACCCGGCAGAGTGAAGAGCACCGTCACGCCCTTCCCGAGTTGAGAGCTGATGCGCAGCTGACCTTGATGGAACTCTACGATTTTTCTTGCCACAGGCAAACCCATACCTGAGCCATCAGCACCAGGTCTTTTGTCTAGCCGATTGAACATCCTGAAGGCCTCCATCACCCGCACGCTGTCAATTCCGGCGCCGTCGTCGGCAAGAGCGAACTGCCAAAATCCATCGCTGGCTTCGGTAGCAACTATATTGATGCTGGCTGACTTAGAGCCCGAATGCACAATGGCGTTCTCTAAAAGCTTTCGGAAAAGCTCAATCAACTGCTCTTCCACGCCAATTACCATGGGCAGATTATAGTAAGTAATGGCAGGCAACGGCGCACCGAGTTGGGGCTCAATTTTTTTGAGGGCAGCAATAATCACCTGCTCTGAATTGATACGCACAAAAGGCTGACCAGATCTGGTGATGCGAGCGTAAGTCCAGAGGTCGTCGATCATGCGCTCGATAATGGCCGTTGCCTCACTACAACGTTGAATGAAGTCGTCAGCATCAGAACCCAGGCGGCCCTTATAGCGCACAGCCAGCAGCTTCTGGTAGCTGCGAATAACCGTGAGCGGCTCTTGCAATTCGTGAGAGATCATGTACGAAACTTCGTTCAGTTCATCAAATGCTTCTTCCAGCGAATCTTGCGCAGTCTGCAGCTTCTTGATCAAAAACATGTTGTCCATCAAAACTTGCAAATCAAGCTCTGCTGAATCTTCCACAAATCTTTCGTGATGCACCACTGCATTGTTGCGCATCACGTGGTCTTCAGCCACAAGTATAGGATGGGCATGAATAACGGCTTTGAGCTTACTTGGCGGAAATCTCTTGCGATTGTACTGGCAGAGTACCGACACTTTATTCTTATCGACAAAATCATTCAAACGCGCTTCATAGGCGGTTAGCATCTCACTGCCAGGAACTCCAGCCAGAGCCCACGTCATCTCAACAGCAGCACGCATGGAAGGAAAACCAGCTCTTTGCGACTGAGCTAGCGCTTCAGACCAGTAGCTCATCATTTTCGCTTCAGCAAAATGATCGTCCTTAGTGTGGGCGTCCTTCGTGTGAATAATGGCAAAAGCGCCTGACTTCAAATGTCTTTCAATGTCAAACTTATTGACCCGCATGGCATCAATAACAAAATTTTCGTCGCTCTCATCAATAAAGTAAACACAACGCTCACCTAACACCAGTCCAGCCTGTAAATATGGCACAAACTGTCGCTTTAGCTCTTCAGCAGTCTCGTAAATTGAACACGGGTGGTCATGTATCTCAAGCAGCGTTAGCTGTGAATCATTTTCTTTTGCCGACGCCACTGATTGCATAAACTCAACTACCCCTGAAGTTAGAACTTGAGTAGACCAACCGTGCTTGAGAAAGTTCCAAGTGCTTCGATCGCGTCTCCAATTCGATCTCCATACGGCATAATGTAATGCGAACCCATCTCAACAGTGAGACCGCTACAACTACTAAGTTGTATAAATCTACAACCCAGAGGTTGTAAAATTTCTTAGGCTTTTCACCAGCACTACCCATACCAAACCAAAAGGTTGTGGCCCGCCAGATTTGAGCAATAATAAAAGAAGCCAATCGAAGAGATCATCTATTTATGCGCACCAGTATTATTAAAGCCAGCAACACTCTGCGAAATGCCGCAGCCGCAAACTATGTGTATTATCAATCGCAGCACCGCACCAGCGGCTGCAAAATAACGCACATGGTGGGCGTGCCCATGATTGCCATCTCTTTTCTAATGCTGCCCTTCAACTTCAAACGAGCCGCCCTGATGCATGCTGTCGGCTGGGCACTTCAGCTCATCGGTCACTATGTTTTCGAAAAAAACAAACCGGTTTTTCTAGAAATTCGCAATCCGCTGATAATGATTTCAGCACTGCGTTTCACTTACAGCGAATGGAAGCGCGTTGTTCAAGGCGAAAAATTATAATCACCGCTTTTTAGAAGAAGAAACCCGAGCCCGCAACGCCCCCACAGTCAAATAAATCACAGGCACAATATAAAGACTGAGCACGGTAGAAAATATCATGCCTCCGCACACAGCTGTACCAAGTGAGTGACGGCTTGATGCACCAGCACCGGTGGCAAAGACCAGTGGCAAAATGCCAGAAACAAATGCCAACGATGTCATCAAAATCGGCCTAAAACGAGTAGCACAAGCCTGTCTCACCGCTTCTTCAGGCTCAACACCCTGCTTCTTCAAATGATTGGCAAATTCTACAATTAAAATCGCGTTCTTACTGGCCAAGCCCACAAGCATTACAAGCCCAATCTGACAAAACACATCATTATCGAGATGCCGCATGTACTGCGCCAGCAGTGCTCCGAACATGGCCAGAGGCACCGAAAGCAAAATAATCACCGGGTCGACAAAGCTTTCATACTGCGCCGCTAAAACAAGAAAGACCACAATAATTCCGAGCAAGAACAGCATGGTCGCTTGCGGGCCGCTTTCTTTTTCTTCTGCCGATATGCCTGACCACTCATAGCTCATACCCTGCGGCAATACTTTGGCGGCCACATTCTCCATGGCTTGCAGAGCCGTTCCTGAACTCACCCCAGGGGCAGTAGAGCCATTAATTTCTGCCGAGCGGAATAAATTATAGTGATTGATTGTTTGCGCAGTTGTAGTGCGCTCGATTTTGACCAGATTGCTCATGCGCACCATTTCGCCAGAGCGCGAGCGCACATAATACTCATCGATGTTGCGCGGGTTGGCCCTGAACAGCGCGTCTCCCTGCACGTAAACGCGATAGATGCGATTGCCTAAATCAAAGTCATTGACATAAGACGAACCCAGAAGTATTTGCAACGTGCCGAAAACATCGCTCATCAAAATATTGAGCGAGCGGGCCTTATCGCGCAACACCTCAGCAATAAGCTGAGGGCTCGACGCCGTAAATGTGGAGAACACACCGCTCAACTGTTTATCTTGATTGCCCGCCATCATCATTTGCATGGTCACTTGGGCTAACTGTTTGATGTCGGTGCCATAAAGATCTTGCAGCTCAAAAGCAAAGCCGCCAAAGTTACCCAGGCCCTGAATGGCAGGCGGGCTCACAGGTATGACCATGGCTTCGGTAATGCCGCCAAGTGGCCCACGTAGCCGATTTATGATGCCTTTCAAGCTATGCTCATCGCCGTGGCGCTCGTGCCATGGCTTGAGGCTGCAGAAGACAATACCATTATTGGGGTTTGTACCACTAAAGCTAAATCCAGCGATGCCGAACGAGCTCACCACCTCAGGGCATTTCCCAATTTCGTCTTCTAATTTGCGCAATACGCCAAGGGTGTAATTGAGCGAAACTCCCTCAGGCGCTTGCACAATAACAATAAAGTAGCCCACGTCTTCATCAGGTATAAAGGCCGTCGGCACGGCTTTTGAGAGCCAGTAAGTGGCCCCCAATAGCAAAGTAAATAGCACCAGCACCAGTGGCTTAAATTTGAGCACCATTGCCAGTGTGCTGGTATAAAAATTGCGACAGCCGTCAATCACCCAGTTGATGGGCTTGAAGAATTTGCCGCCGCCTTCATCTCCTTCTTTCAGCCATAATGCCGACAGGGCCGGGGTTAGGGTCAGGGCGTTAAAAGTAGAAATAGCCACCGAGATAGCAATGGTTAAAGCAAACTGTTTATAGAGTTGCCCGGTGGTACCAGGGAAAAACGCCACCGGCACGAACACCGCCCCTAACACCAGCGATATGGCAATAACAGCTCCGGTCACTTCAGCCATAGCTTGTGAAGCGGCTTCGCGAGGCGGCAGCTTATGCTCGTGGATAAACCTGGTGATGTTTTCAATGACAACAATGGCGTCGTCCACAACCAAGCCGGTGGCTAGCGTAATACCAAAAAGCGTCAAAGTATTGATGGAAAAATCGAGTACTTTCATCACCGCAAAAGTGCCGATTAATGACACCGGAATAGTGATTACCGGAATCAAAGTCGATCGCCAGCTCTGCAAAAATACAAAGATTACAAGCACAACTAAAAGCACTGCCTGAGCCAGGGTAATCAGTACTTCTTTGATAGATTCGCGCACAGACAATGTGGTGTCAAATGCAAATTCGTGCTTCATACCAGGGGGAAAACGCTTCGCCAGTTTGTCCATTTCTTCACGCACTCCGCGTGAAATCTCTAAAGCGTTAGATCCTGGCCTTTGAAAGACACCGATGCCCACCGCGTCTTTGCCCCTGAAGCGCACAACGTTGCCGTAATCTTCAGCACCAAGTTCGGCTCGGCCCACATCTTTTAAACGTATGAGCTGGCCGTCGGCACCATTGCGCACAATAATATTTTCGAACTCATCTGCATTTTTCAAACGGCCCTTGGCCCGTATGCTCATCTGGAACATCTGCCCCGGCGGCAAAGGTGCCTGGCCAATCTGCCCGGCTGCCACCTGCACGTTTTGCTCGACAATGGCCGCCACCACATCTTGCGGCGTCACACCCTTATTGGCTAGCTTGCCGGGGTCGAGCCAGATGCGCATTGAATATTTGCGCTCGCCAAAAATGCGCACATCACCCACACCCTTGACGCGCTTAATAGCATCTTTGATGTAGACATCTGAGTAGTTGCTTAGAAACTGGCTTGAATAGCGGTCGTCGGGGGTGAGAATACCAATGGCGAGCACAAAAGCGTTAGAGACTTTCGCCACAGTGACGCCTGTGCGTTTCACCTCTTCTGGCAGCCGGCCTTGCGCAGACGAGATGCGACTCTGCACATCGACTGCGGCGAGGTCAACGTCGCGCCCCAGGTCAAAGTTGATATTGATGGTCGAAGTGCCATCATTGCCGCTTGTAGAAGTAATGTATTTGATGTTCTGCGCGCCGTTAATAGCTTGCTCAAGAGGAGTGGTTACGGCAGACTCAACCACTTCGGCCGAGGCGCCGGTGTAGGCCGCAGTTACCGAAACTTTGGGTGGAGAAATATCAGGATACTCAGCTAAAGGCAAAGTGGGAATGCTTACGGCACCCGCCAAAATGATAATCAGGGCGCACACTGTAGCGAAAATGGGCCGCCCGATAAAGAAATCAACAAACATCAGTTACCTATTAATTTACGGAGCAGCAGCAATAGGTGCACCTTCAAAAAGCATCTGCACATTTGACACCACAATTTGATCAGAATTGTGCAATCCGCTGCGCACCACATAGCTGTTGCCGTAAATGTCACCGAGGGTCACAGGGCGCTGTTTAGCCACATACATGCCCTTGCCTTTGTTCTCATCTACTGCCACAAAAACAAAATCTTGACCGCTGATGTGCGTCACAGCATTAGTCGGCACCATCATCTGGTCTCTCGTTTGCCAGACAATTTTAGTAGTCACTTGCTGATTAGAACGCAGCGCCTCACGCCCATTTTCAAACAGCGCTTTGACCAACACCGATTGATTTTGATTGTTCACCTGAGGCGAAATAAAGAAAATAGAACAGTTGCCCAGCGACTGCCCGTCACTATCAACCATATTCATGTTCATGCCTTTCCGCAGCCTGGCAGCTTGCTCAGCCGGAACATATACATAAACTTCAAGGGGGCGATTTTGATCAAGCGTAGTCAGGTCAGTCGACGACTCGACATACTGGCCGAGCTTCACCGGCACGTCACCAATCACTCCAGCAAAGGGAGCATGCACCTTGTAGTAACCCAGCTGCACACGCTGTTGCTTGGTCTGCGAAGCGCTCTGTTTAAGCATCTTGCCGCTCTTGTTAAAGATGGCATCTTGCGAGCGAATCTGGGCGTCAATAGAAGCAAGGTCAGCCTCAGCCGCTTTCAGCTGATTGGCAAACTGGTCAACGGCCTCTTGAGCCACAGCACCTTGAGCGCTCAAGCTGAGATAACGTGCGTGTTGACTGCGAGTAAACTCGAGATTGGCCACTTTGGCCGTGCGCGATGCCTTGAGCGACCGCAGCGTTTCACCTGCACTAGTGCGCTCAGCCTCGCTCGACTCAACCGACGCCAGTTGCGTATTGAGCGCCTCTTGTTCTTTAGCCGGGTCAACTTCAAAAAGCACAGCCCCAGCCCGCACAACGTCGCCGGAGTTGACCATAATTTGAGTAATGTAGCCGGTGACGCGTGGGCGCAAAGTCACTGACTTGCGGCTTTTAAGCGTGCCGACAAAGGTCGAACTGTCGCTAATGGGCTTGAGCAAAACCGGCGTAATCTTGACCGGAGTAGCGCGCGGAGGCACAGCCCCACGCGACTCTTCACGACCGCAACCGCTCAAAACCAGCGCCGACGCCATCAGAACAAACGATGTAAGGGCCCTGCGGCGCTCAGTGACAATCACAGAAAAACCATTCAACTTAGGACTTCCAACATAAGTTTAGTTGATAACGCCGCCGCGGCTAACTAGACAGTCAACATCTGTGATGAAAATTTCGAAACAAATGTAGCCAACTGGCTAAATTGGCTTGATTACAGCTTCGTAGCAAGGCCCGAACCCTTAACCACTGCTTAACCATAGCGACCGCATGCTGATGCGGTCAACTACAGGTGTCAATGATGAGCGCTGCTTCAGGAATTCTATTTTTCGACATGTTCGCTCGGCCCTTCTTCAAAGTGGCCGTCAAATTTCCCCAGGTGGGGTTCATTTTGCTTTTTACTGTTTACGCAGTGGTCGCTTATATTGCATTGAAAAGTGCTTTTCTGGCAGAATCTAACCAGTAAGTACAACGTCTTAGCCCGAGAAGCAATTTGAAGCGAGCTCAATTTAAGCCAGCAATAAGTGTTTTCAACTGGCTTGCCGCCACATGCATGGTGGTCTCTTACGCGCCGTCGGTGGCAGCCAAAGCGCGCCCGGCCACTCAAAATCAAGACCAGGCCGACTCAATAATTTTCAACGCCCGCATATACACAGCCTCTGATGCAGGTTGGCAGAGCGCCATAGCCATTAAAGGTGGAAAAATATTGAAAGTCGGCAGCGATGCCGAGGTAAAAAACCTGACCGGAGCACAGACAAAGGTGCAAGACGGTGAGGGTCGATTGATATTGCCCGGCTTGCATGACTGCCACGTACACTTAGCAGAGGGTGGAGCCGAGCTTTTACAGTGTCGCTTAAACTCTGCCACCAATCAAAGTGAAGTGCTGGAGCTTTTGAAAAAGTGGGCCGCAGTCAAACACCCCGGCGACGACAAATGGATACTAGGAGCAGGCCTGCCGCTGCCAGCTGTAGCTGCGGCTCCTCTGACTTGCCAAATTTTAGATAGCGTATCAAGCACGCGACCACTTCTGGTTTATGCAGAAGACGGACACTCAGCCTGGCTCAATAGCAAAGCCATGCAAATGGCAGGCATCACCGCGGCAAGCACGGCACCATGTGGTGGCATCGTCGAATTAGATTCAAATGGCCAACCAACCGGATGCCTGCGCGAAGGAGCACTGGCTCTGGTGCAAAAAGTATTGCCTGTTTTGTCATTGAAAGAACGCAGCAATGCTCTAGCTAATGCAATTGCACTGGCCAATTCTTTTGGTATCACTTCAGCACAAGACGCTCACGCCAACGAAGAAGTACTGACTGCTTATTATGATTTGGCCAAGCGAAAAAGACTAAATTTGAAAGTGGTGGCAGCTTTGCACACCGGAGTAATGTCTCCTAAATCATATGACCGCTTAGAAAAACAAGCAAAGAAATATTCGAAGTATCCGCGTCTGCAGGCGCACTCGGCCAAGATATTTGCTGATGGTGTGGTGGAATCGCACACCGCCGCACTGCTCACACCATACTTAGACCAGCCGGGAAAAAGCGGTGAATTGAATTATTCGCCTGAAGAATTGAAAGCAATCGTCAAAGAACTCGATCGTCGTGGATTTCAAATTCATATACATGCAATTGGTGACCGAGCAGTGCGAGCCGCTCTGGATGCCTTTGAAGCGAAGAACACAACCAACGATTTGCGCCATCAGATTGCTCACTTGCAGCTGGTGCATCCTGATGACTATGGGCGGTTCAAGGCTTTAAATATAACGGCTAACTGCCAGGCCGCCTGGGCCTTTCAAGATAAATACATCAAAGAACTGACAGCACCTTTGCTGGGTGCCGAACGCATGGCGCGGGTGTATCCGTTTAACAGTTTGAAGAACGGTGGCGCACGATTAGCTGCCGGATCTGATTGGACTGTCTCAACTCTAAACCCGCTGGATGCCATACAAGTAGCAGTGACCAGACAGAGTTATGAACTGGCAAATAAAGGTGCAAAAAACTTTGAGGCGTTGAAGCAAGTACCACCGCTTAATGCTGATCAAAAAATTGAGCTTCAGGATATTGTGCGAGCCTACACTACTGGTGGTGCTTACGTTAATCATAGCGAAGGGCAGACCGGTAGCCTGGAGACAGGCAAAAGTGCAGATCTCGTGATGTTTGATAAGAATATATTTGAATTGCCGGCGAGTGAAATTGCAGGGGCTAAAGTTGTTTGGACGATGATTGACGGTGATGTGGTTTACGAAAAGACTAAAACTCTAAATCCTCTAAACCAAAACTAAATATCCAGGCGGAGTAGCTATTCGACGTTAGAGGAAGCTCATTGCGATATCCATAAATTTGCTTCGCCATAATTTGAACTCGATAAAAAATTCTGATTCATCAGTATCTTGAAACTTTATTAAGCAGCGGTGCGAATACCACACGAAGTCGATACCTTCCTGAATACCATCGATGCTCACCCCTCCAGCCAGCGAAAAAGGCCTTACATTGAGCAGCGCTAAAGAGTGCAAGTGAGTTCTCAGAATGTGCGATTGACATTTCACTTCTCTGAGTTCAACTGATGGCTTATCCGAAAATCCAAACGGATGCTTAAGACCAATAAGAGGATCTGAGAAACGCTGAGCATCGGCGGGGCGATCCCAGGTTACTTGCTTGATAACAAAATTGTCCGTTAAAACATCGCCGCGCTCGCGAAAAATGGTCAGGCTAACGTGCCTTCCAAAGCTTGGATATTTCCAAAGCCTAATCAACGGCTCGAACTTGCGAGATTCATCGCCCAATTGCTCTAACTTTTGCGACTCGATGAGCTTTAGTGCATTCGAACCCAAAGCTTTCCACTCGGGAGATTGAAGGTTTGTCATAGATTGCCCTTTGAAGAAAATGCAATACTTACTTCTATGATAAACAAGATCACCCCCCACAATCCAATAGGCTCTCTCAAATGGGCCATATACGACACCGCAGCCAAGGAACTTTTATCGAGCGGTGAGAAAACTTTGCAAATTAGCGACGTGAAAATCGAGCCTGTTGAAGACTTTTTTGACAAGCAAATTGATTTGGACGGATTCTTTACTTTCAGTCTTGCCGATGCCGCTGACATATTAGAAACTCCAGATTGCAATGGATTTGGCTTAAGTGGTCATCATGCCGGATACAAATCATTTGCATGGGAGTGGTTTGAAGTAGACAAGTTTGGCCATGCAAATAAATTACAGGAGTCAGGCGAGCTATGCTTTGATACGAAGCCCACGCCGAACGGAACAGAGATCCACCGCATGGAATTTCTAACAGATGTCTCTATTCGAATATCTCGGATGGACGGCAAGGTCTCAACCGGGCCTGCGTGGAGAATAAACATATTCAAAGGCTCCGTCATATGTTGGCCGACTCTTGTTGATGGCGACGTGCAATGCCTTTAAGGACAAAGGTGCGGTCGCCTTGGCTTAGAAGGAGTAGAAATGCTAAGAAATAGCAAAATTCACCATGTAGCCATTATCTGCTCTGACTATGAAGTCTCCAAGCGTTTTTACACAGAAATACTTGGTTTTGAAATTTTGCAAGAAGTCTATCGCGAGAATAGACTTTCATACAAACTCGATTTGAAAGTCGGCTCGCACAGCCAGATTGAATTATTTTCGTTTCCAACTCCGCCTGCGCGAGTGACGAATCCGGAGGCCTGCGGTCTACGTCATTTGGCTTTCGAAGTCGAAGATGTAGCGGCTGTTCTAGAAAAACTTCGTGCTGCCGGAATCAGCGCCGAGGATATTCGCGTAGACGAGTACACCGACCGGAAGTTTACTTTTTTCTACGATCCGGATAACTTGCCACTCGAAATTTATCAGAGTGGTCTTTAGGTTTTAAAACATCAAGCACGAAAGCCGTCTGCTCTGCTTACTTTTCGCCATGCGAATTCCGGATCCTTTCTACGCGATAGATTAACAAGTAAGCATTAAGGAAAAACGGCGAAGATAGATGCATCCACATGGGTAAATCATTAGGCTTAGCAGAAGCTGTATATTTGTTCTTCTTTTGTCGCTCCAAACACCTGGGTATTAGCCAATCCGGCTCAAACAAAAGACCCTCTCCTCCAACAAACCATAGAGTATTGGAAAAACAGACAGGTCCGACTTCACAAAAAACAATATGACCCAGTTCAGAGAAACTAAATGGTGAACGGCCAATTTTCTCAGCCAGTGCATCAAGTTCCTCAATGGATCTGTCAGTGTCCAAAAACATTTCCGACAGTGCGTCCCAGACCTGCACGCGCTCTATATCAGCACCATATTTCGAAGCCTCATCATGCCAAAGAGTTTCTTGCCGCATCGCTAGACTTCCTTGTTAGCTTGGACTCCATAAAAGAAAGTTTACTCGAATCCATCAAGCGACTGACTTGAACAGGCAAGTAATACTTTGTCAAAATATTTTTGCCTCCAGAAATAATCGGGCTGCAAATTATTTTCAGCATCGAGAAGAATCTTCTCTCGAGTCAAAGAAGGATAGTACTTCGTCCATTCTTCGATACTTGCCTCACGTTTCGCTAAGGCCTGCAAAAGCTTCTCATGCGCGATATCGAAGCGCCGAGCGTGCAGCGCACAAGCAATAGCTCTGGGCGTGCATTCAGGACCTTCGAGAAATCGCTTCTGAATTTTAGACAAGCCCATATTGCTCTCGGCCCAAGCCAACCCAAAATATTTGAGGCGATTAACTACGTCCATGGCCTTGGCCAGTTGATCATCGGTTTGTTTCAAGAGAAAGATACCGGGCAACGCCTCGCCCAGTTGTAAAACATTGTGCCAGTCGAAAGGCTCGTAGATTGATCTCCACTTATCATTGAGCTGCATAATGATGGTTGCTATTTCTAAATTGGTATACCCAACGGATGGGTTCATACTAAATCCGCGATCATTCAAGCCGCCAGCAATCGAAAAGACAATAACGTCTGGAGCAGCATTTGGAATGTAGAATCTCCGCTTTTCTAAGCTATTGTTGCTTTCCTTTTCGTACTTAGTTAGAGTTTTTGAATTCTCGAATGTAATCGGTTGTAGATCAACTGGATAGTCACTCTCCGGCACAAAGCCTAGATCAATAACGCCCTGCTGCCCGGCATTGTAAAATGGCTGGTACCACGTACTTTGAGCCCGAATAGTTTTCTTCATATCGTGGCCTTTTTTTGTGTGAATTAATTCTGTTATTTGCTCTAGGCGCCGACAGCATCGCTCTCGCTAACTTACAAGAAAAGGAATTGGCAGATACACAGTCGTTCTAGGGTCGGCAGTCCATGAGCAATAGCCACAAGCTTCAGTACAATATGCTTCTGCAACGGCAAACTGATTATTAGCTGCGGCCATTGTAATGGCTATTGTAGGCAGGCTTCCGACTCTTCACCGCTTGCAACCAGGCTATTTTGACCCATTCGCAGATCATGCTTTATTGTCCATACCTGCTGTTGATCGAAATATTTGTGTGCTTCGCTAATGTTCTGCGGTTCATTTACTGCGCACACAACAAGTTCGGTCCCTTTTGAAAGTTTGCTGATCAGTGCCGGCCTATCAAAAAAGAATGTATCAGGAGAGCTTTCTAAAACATGCCAACCATTCTGAAGGTCTATGAAAGCCATTGGAGACTCATAAGAATTATCCCAAGGATTGCGCTCCCATTCTTCTGCCAAAATTTCCAGAATATCTTCAACTTTTCGGTTACGAACACCCAGCCACGACAAACAAAAACCCATGTATGACTTCCTTGCAAACGATTATTTGACCTAAACCTATAAACTCATCTAAACCAAATCTCAATCAAGCCTAACACCTACCTCTGTCTCAAAGCCAAACACTCATGCCACAGATCAATTCAAATACTGAAGTCGCTTGAGCAAGTCCATATTTGGAGATATAGTGAAAATATTACAATTTTAGAGAATCCTTCATGAAAGCAGCTATTCCAAAAACGAAGAGTCGTGATTCAGTTGCATTAAGGGCTTTTTTCAAAGTGGCTGAGAAATGGCAACTCACCCCGGCTGAGCAAATGCGCCTTCTTGGAGATGTGGCGTCTTCTACGCTCTACAACTACCGGAGCTCGCCAGAAGGAGTGACATTGGGCACTGACATGCTTGACCGCATCAGCTATGTCTTGGGTATCCATCAAGACCTTCAATCACTCTTTAGCAAAAGCGAATCTGCGAATACGTGGGTTAAGAAGCCAAACAGTGCTCCTCCATTCAACGGCCGCTCAGCCTTGCAGTTAATGTTAGACGAGAGACTTATCGGATTGCACACGGTGCGCCTCTACTTAGCCGGACAAAAGGGACGCTAATTGCAAGTTCCTATATCCCAGGTAAATTAGGCCCCGGCATATCGCATCACTGACGATCGCTACCCACCAGTCAATTTCATTGACGGCCTTGGAGACCTGGAAGTTCGGGAACTCTTGGCCGGTATAGAGAAGAGAACAGACCCTCTTTTTATACACCCTGGTAGAAGCCAGATTTTAGTAGCACCGCTTTTGGTGCATTCGATTCTAGTGGCTTAGATACGGCTGTTGCCGAGATCGGATATCACCGGCCGCTCGAAATTTATCAAAGCGCCCCGTCTGTTTAGCGAGCCGCCATTAGTTCACCGGTCGCTCTTTTGCGTCCAACACTAATTTCCAGCTCTTCGCCAAGAGCCACCAGGACTCGCTCTGCACGGTCAATAGAAATTCCGTGGTAATCATTGCGTTCGTCACGCGAAACCTGGGAGACATCCACACCTAAACGTTTAGCCAATTCGGATTGAGTTAGACCATTGGCTATTCGCAATGCCACCAAGAGTGGCCCAACCTCGGTCAGGTGCGTCATGACACCAAAATCGCGTCGCTTGACACGCTCGTACCACTCCACTTCTTCTTTTAACTGAGCATGGAAGGACACTATGGGCTCCATAGCAACTTCAAGCTGGTCGGCTGGTAATTTCATCTCGGCAAGACGTTCCCGCTGGGCTGCGATTGCCTGGCGGTCTGCTTCAAGCCTTCTGATACATTCCTGATACTCTGCTTCTGTCTTAATCATGGGCCTTCTCCTGAAGGAGTTTGATAATGCCTTTCTGACGATGTTCGCTGCGAGATTTTCGAAATGCAGCAGGAAACTGCAAATCATTTCCAAACTCATCGACAATGCCAGACAGCTGACCAATGTGTGGATAAAGCTCAACCCTGTAAAAATGCCACATTGGAAGTTGTCGTTTTGTAGAATTTGCATACGGAGTGCGGCTTGCTGGTGACCATGTCCAAACTTTATGAGGGTCTAGCTGGTTTAAATCTTGCTGCAACTGCCCTGTAGACAGATAGTTCAAATCACACTCAAAATATCCATCAATATCATTTGGATGATCTTTGTTTTCGACGAAGGAGCCGTCAACAAAAATATTGGTAATACCGACGCACCAAAGCTGCTCGGCCATGACTGCCAGGTTATCCACAAGCTTGCGCCGCCAATTTTGATCCCAGCTCGGGTCAGATTCAGCTGAAGGCACCACCAGAAGACTGCCCCTGAGCTGGCTTAGCGTGAGCACGTAATCACCAGCAGGCAGCAGGCCAAATTGATTAAACTGTGGAAGATCCATGCTTAACATATAGCACATGGTTGACATAATTGTCAACAGCCACCATCCTTGTTCAAGCCCTCTAAGCTAGCGAACTTGGTGCTTAGGCATCTGTCTCTTTCGCTGTTCATCTAGTGAGAGTAAACAATTTAAGACGAAGCTGTGTTCGTAGCGAATCGCGAAATGCGATGGTACCCGATTCGGTGCGCCCTTTTGACGGTAGATTTTCGAGCACATTAAGCAGAGCACTAGTTGCTCTGACACGTGCAATACTACTGCTTCTGCCGCAGCGCCAAACATTCTTGCAACAGACTAATTTGAACACTCGACAATCTTGCGCGTGCTCCAGGAAGCGCGTCGGCAAGCCGCTTCAATTGTTGTTCATTGGGCTCCGTGAAGCGCCAGCTAGTATCATATTCTTGGGTCCACATATCAACAAATCCCAATGCCATTTCTTGCACCGACGCGTCCGGCTCCGATAGTGCAAGCATCAAATAAGTGAGTCGGTCCCATTTATTCACTTGATTCAGCAACCTGAGCACGCTGCGTTTGACATACCAACTTTTAGTTTCAACCAGTGCATCCCAAAGCAGGCCCGCATCAACACTGCTAATCGTCAGCGCCAGCGCAGCGGCTCCGGCGTTAGAAATACTCGCGACATGATTTTTTAACAGCTGCAAAAAGAGATGTTGATATTCATGTGCTGCTAATCTTGCCAGCGACTTGATGGCCGATTTTTTTACAGCATTATGCGTATGCTCGACAAAGGGAACGATCAGCTCAGCGTCATGCGACTGGCCAATTTCACCAAGGCCGGCAATTGCAGCTGCAAGAACTTGGGGCGACACATCACTTTTCAATTGCTCGATATAAAACTGACGATAATCAATTTCTATTCCTAAGTCTTTGAGCTTCCACCTGGCAAAATCACGCACGGCAACGCCCTTGTCGAGTAAAGCAGCCTGCAAGAATGTGTTACTTTCGGCGCTGCTGTTTTCACAAAGGGCGCCGAGCGCCAGTCGCCTTACCGATGGAGCTCTATCCTTAGCAAGCTGCAGCCACACTGCACTCCGAGCATCTGCGGGCAAAGTATTCGCTAGCTCGAATGCCATAAGGCGGTTTTTTAAATCTTTGTGCCGAACAACAAGTTCGATAATGCGAGTCGAATTGCCTGCTCGCGACAGCATCAATAAATCCAGGCAACGCCTTGATACTTCATAATCATGATGCTTCAGACCATCGAATAGCAGGTGAATATTTGCTTCCTGTAATAGCATCTCGGTCATCCGGCCAGTGATCTCTTGGCTCTTTAATCCGTTGCGCGTCCGCTGACTGACCCGCTGCACCAGGGCAAGATTGTCAACAAAACTCTGCAAATATGACGTCTGCATCCGCTCTTCCATGGCTTTTTCTGCTATGGCCCGTACTTGCGGAACCCAGTCGTTCAGCCGAATCAGCAAAAACGGCAGCTCACCGCCGCCCCTGAGTAGCGCGAGTTCAATAAGCGCTGACTCTCGCACGTAGCCGATGCGATGGAAAGTGCTAACACCAACGACGCCAACCAGATTTTCTTTAGCCGTCGGCTTTGTAAAAACATAGTTTTTAAATTTGCCCCAAAAGCTTAAATCCGGAGGTTCTCTCCAAGAGCTGCCGCGAGAGCGCTCATCAAGCTCTAAAAGCATTGTCGGCCGCATGCCGGTAACCAACGACTGAACGCAGCTAGCAGTAGCATTCGCCACATCTGCCTGAGTCGCCAAAAATGGCATGAGAAAAGGGATGGCCGTCCATTCGCCACAGTCTGAAATCTTCTTGAGCAACTCTAAGCCAAGTTCTATCTCTTCTGTCGTGGCCCCAGAACCGCGGCCGTAAAAAGAGTATGTCAGCTGCTGGAGCTGGTTAATTAAGGCACGTAAGTGATCACTTGGTTGTTTCATAGAGTCGATAAACGCCAGTTGTTCTGAGACAGAGAAGCAAATTTTACCGAAAAAGCCGATCTCTGTCAGAACGCTGTGCGATTGCACAGTGCTTCTATTTCATGACGGCATTAAAGTCGTCATGTATCCACGGAGCAACTCTCATGCTTAGAAGACGCACCGAAGCCAAAAACTACATTCCACGCCCGCGATTTATCAAGGCAATTTACTTCGGTTGGTGCAGATGCGGCGCTCGCATCGAACCAGACAATACGATTTATCGGGACGCACCCTTGAAACTAACTCTCTGTCTATCATGCGGCAACGCCAGAGAAAATACGGCACGTTCTCAGTTGGCGATCGTGCAGCCCGAATGCGCACGACAAAAGATTCTTGATCGAATAGCATGCTTAAACGCCTTACCTAAGCCTCTTAAAGAGAACCTGGCGAGCGAACTGACAGAGCTAAAGGAAAAGCTAAAAAACTATCGGAACTATAAATAAGACTGCCCTTGCTAGAGATTACGAAATCAAACATCAAATTCGTAATACAATTAAATTAGCGAGCTAGGGCGAGGACAGAACAATGGAAAAAGAGCCCAGAGGCAAATTCGATAAGACCAAAATCGTGATTTTGGGAGAAGTAGAAATCTCTGACGATGAGCACGCGAGAGCCTTACAGCAGATCGCAATTGCCGATGAAGAATACCGCACCGGTTTCCGGGGCTGCGAAAGCGTCTCTCCATCCACTAAACGCAAATTGGATGACTAAGCTCTCTAAACACAGAACACTTGGCTCACTTAATAATGAGTCTTCCACTACCTTAGTCGAGTCTCGACCGGAAGCTAATGCTTGATCCAGAGGTGTAATATCCCATTAGTGGGCGGCTTTAAGGTTCAAATGAGTCAGACTGGGGTATGATTTCAGGAGGAAAATCCACCTTGAGCTCGATTCGCGTGGCAGTTAGCAAAAAACAATCAAATGAAAAATGGCTTGATAGGGCGAAAGAGCATCTCTTAAGCTTGTGTCGCGAAGCGGAAGAATTTTCCGACGATTATGACGTGTACCCTACGGAACGCTCTGTAGCGGTCGCTTTCGAAGTTTTGGAATCTTTTCAAATTGCGACTAGTCCCAAAATTGGCTTGACTGTAAATAGCGAAATCTTGCTTGGCTGGTGCAATCACGGCGAAGATTTTCGTGTCTATATCAAACCCGACGGCTCAGTAGAGTACTTCCATAATTCGGAAATAGTGGGCCGACCATGCTTTGCCAGAGACTTATTCCGTATTCCAGCGTAGCAAAGCTGCCAGATGACAAAAGACGGCCACCTCAAACAGGGCGAAATCTTAATTAGAGGGCTGATTAGGCTGCCTTCCGATTTGGACGAAGGTGTTGGGCGGCTCCACCAGGACATATCTGACTTCGTTAGGAAAATGAATTATCGAAAAACGGGTAAGCCAGAAAACGGCATATCTGTTTTCCGAAGAATCAAGTATCCAACAAACCAAGAATTCTATGCACGTATCAACGTTCGGCTGCCCATTGGAACATCGGAGTGTTCGCTGAACAAACTTATGGCAAAAAGAATGAAACCAATACTCGATGACGCAGAAGCAGACCATATTTCATTGCGTTGCCCTGATTGCGACATGGCACTAAGTCCCAATATTTGTGAGCCAAAATCCGGTACCAGTTTTCTTGATTGCCCACTATTTGACAAGACAGACCCTCTTGGCCTTGCTACAGCATTCGAAGAGGTGGATACCCCATCGAAAAAGCCAAAGGCTGATAAAGCCTAGAGCGTAAGCACTTGATGCTGTCACTGATTTCACAGATATCGTATACTTCCTGATCCAATCACTTAGATGCCATGGGGAAAGTTTATGTCGCTGCGAAATACTGTATGTGCCGCAATTGCTAGCGGTTTTTTAGCACTAGGCACAACGTCTATTTTTGCGCAGGGCACGGCGCCGCAACAACCATATCTGGTGATGCGCGATAGCAGCAAAGTTTCACCGACTTTGTGTACAACCACATCTGAAAAAAGTTTGATTGCTAATTTTGGTGCCAAAAATGTCAAACGCCAAACAGTCCACGTTGCTGAAGGTGAGACTGCTGACGGCACAGTAATTTATCCAAATGACACCAAGCGCAAAGTCTCATTTATCTGGAAAGACGCCAAAAAGCGCGATGCTGCTGAAGTCATTCGTATCGAAGATAATCCTAGCCTGTGGCGATTGCCCAACGAAATTACAACCGGCACCACTTTAGTTGAACTTGAAAAAATGAACGGTAAACCGTTTAAACTTTCTGGCTTTGATTGGGACTATGGTGGCAACGTACTATCCTGGAACGGCGGCAAACTAGATTCGATACTCAAATCTAAATCAGGCAAAGTAAGCGCCACCATTAGCTTGGCACCAACCGGGGGCAACACACCAGAAGAACTTATAGGTGATAGAGAAATACTTTCGAACAAGCCCAGTATGCGCAAATTGAACCCCGTTGTGTTTGTGATAAACATACTAACGCCGTAATTTGGCAAGTTGTTCGTCAATGCAACAGCCCAAAGGAAATAGCCATTCTACGCGTATTGCTCGTACTACTGCTAGTTCTATTCTCCTGCCAGAGTGCACTGGCAGACATGGTGGCAATGAACTTTCCCAATCGTGCGTCGCTGGCCGAAATATTATATTGGCCGAAAGCTGATCACTCAGTGCGTCGCGCCCGAGTGGTGGCTCAGGGTGATGTGCGCCTTCCCGACAATATCAATCTTGAGGTCAACCTCACATTTGATGGTCAGCAACAGATGAAATCAATTGAACAACTGAGCCGACTGCGTGTCACTACCTTTTGTGCCTCACAACTCGATTTTGAAGACGAACAATTGACGTACATCAAAAACTTCAAATCTCTGCGTACCCTAAATCTTGATCAAACTATGATCAGCGACAATTCGCTCACCGTTATTGGCAATAATTTCAAAGAGCTGGCTACCCTGCGTGCCAGCGGTACAAACATAACAGGCACAACCATGGCCAGTCTGAGTCAACTGAAGAAGCTGCGCCATCTCGATTTAAGTGCTTCGGCTTTAAAGCCAGGCAGTGTAGCCAAAATTAAATCAATCATGCCAAACTTGCTCGATTTACATTTAGGTCGCACCATGCTCACCAATGACGACTGTGCGAGCATGGCCAATTTGAGCAATGCGACACTCCTCGATATTTCTTTCAATCGCAAAATTGATAACAAATGCATGGCTTATCTGGCGCCACTGAAAAACCTGCAGCGTCTATCTATAAACGATACCGGAATTAACGATAAAATCTTACCAGCGCTTTTGAAATTACCGAAGCTAAACACTGTCACCATCAGGCCCAAAGAGTTCTGGCGCGACGGGAAAGCCAGAAGCAAATTCAAGCACATTCAATTCGTCGATGTGGTTTCAAACTCACATTTTCCGGCGGAGGCGCTGTCACCGCTGCATTAGCTATTTAGAATTACCACCCTTCCTCTTAAACACAACAAAATCATTGATGCGCTCCTGCTCTTCATATGCCGAAAGCGCGCGATCGAAGCCATACTTGCGCAAGTACGCAAGTAAGTCAAAATCTGCCGGCATAGAATAACAGTTACGCATGTGACAGAGCACCACTGCTGGTTGCCTCTTATTTGCGTCTGCCACCAGATTATCAACCATGGCCTGTACTTCGGCTTCTACAGCCGCAAGCCGCTCGGCCTTTTTATCATTAGCATCTGCCTGAATATGACTCTTTTTGTATTCCAGCATGGGCAAATAGAACAGCCACAAATAACGCGAGCCCGGCATAAGCTGTGCGTCTGCGGCGTAAACATACCATGGGCAATCTGAGGTATCTAAATATAAAACCTGCTCGCCGGGCCGGGCGTAAGTACCAATTTTTCGCTGCCAGCCGGTCAGTACGTCGAGTTTTTGGTGCACATTTGTCATCCACAAACTAGCTCCCACAGTCACAAGCAGTGAGCAACCCGACATAAACCAAAATCTAAATTTGACCGCATGAATTTTATGCGCCAGAGAAATACATAAAAGTAAAAGTGCCGCCAGTAACATAGAAATGCCGTGATAGGTCCAGCCTTTGTGCTGCATCTCCACTAGTACAAATCCGGCTGTCAGACTAATTATCACAGGCAAGGCAAGAGCCCGGGGCGGACGGCAAACTAATGCCACCACCAGCGATGCCACAACAAAAGCAAGTACTGGCCACCAGTAGACATTGGCCATTGAAAATCCGGCGAGGTTAAAAGCAGAATAAGCGCTGAGCAGCAAGGGCGTGACTATGCCAAAGAAAACGTCACGCGCACTTTGCGGCATCAATAAAAAATATACGCCGTAAAGCAAAAGTACGGCCAGCGCTGCTAACGCCTCAGCGCTGAAGAGCGCAGCCACCTTCACCGCTCTGCCTTTTGTCGTCACCAGCCAATAAAGCTCGCATGCGACCGGAATGATAGCGAAGTAAAACTTGAGAGCCAAACCGAGGCCGAAAGCTGCTCCACAGATCAAATCTAGAACGTTTTTATTAGCTCCACTGTTTTGATAACGAGACCAACGCAAGAAGAAAAACGGCAACCAGACAAGAGCAAAAAAATGTTCGCGCTGACCAAAATCGTATGTCACCATGGCATTGGTTAACGCGCCAGATAATAAAACCGGGCCAAAAAAGCGTTTGTAATCTCGCGGAAGACAATCTTTCAGTATGAATGCTGTCATGAATGTGGCGGCCACGCTGACTATTCCCATAAATAGTGAACCAGCGGTCATTAATGACAAACCGCTGAGACGAGCCAGCAGTGCCGGAAAGACATTTAGAAACATAATCAGCGGCGGATTGACGTCAACCAGATCAAGAAATGGAATCTGGCCGCTTAGTACGAGCTGACCACACTGCAAGTACATGGCCACGTCGCCGGTTATGGCGTCAGGTATGGCGCAATGCCAGGCCGCCGTCAAAAAGTCGATAAGCAGTGCCACGCATAACCACGCCTTAAAATTGCCGGCGTCGGCGGGCCAAATTTGTGATTCGTGAGCTGAGTCTGACGGCAATTTTGGCCATCCGTTTTTAGGTACGCAGGCGGTGCGTTAAACAATAATAGTGGAATAATGCCGGCGGGGGTCAAATGTCAGACAGCCGCGACAATATAACTGGCCGGTCGGTTTCGCTGCAGCACGAAAACCGTGGACCATTTGCGCCCGGAGATATTATCAATGGCAGCTACAAAGTAGAAGCATTTCTTGGCCAGGGCGGCATGGGTTTTGTTTACCGGGTGGAACACCTGGCTATGAGTCGGCAGCTGGCGCTCAAAGTGTTGCGATCAGACCAGGTGACCGAAACGGCCTGGCGGCGCTTTCAGACCGAGGCTCAGGCCATTGCCCGGCTCGATCACATTAATATCGTCAAAATCTACGACATGAGTCATTCAGAAAATGGCCTGCCGTATTACACCATGGATTTGCTCACCGGCGAGTCGCTGGCGGAGCTACTCAGTTATCTTGATATTTTGCCACTCAAGCAAGCGCTGCCAATTTTCCGTCAAGTATGTGCCGGTCTAGCTTATGCCCACGAACGGGGAATAATTCATCGCGATATTAAACCTGCCAACATAATGTTGCTTAGCCAGAGCAATAATGTGGGCGGCAAAATTGTAAAAATCGTAGATTTTGGTATTGCTAAACTAACTGCCATCGATGGTGGTGCCCACCAGGGCGTCACCAGACCCGGTGAAGTCTTCGGCAGCCCGCTTTACATGAGCCCTGAGCAGTGTGCCGGCATCGCTGTTGATCACCGCACTGATATTTATTCAGTGGGTGTGACTTTCTTTGAAATTCTCACCGGCAGCACTCCTTTTGCTGGTAACACCGCCGTTGAAACGACCATGATGCATCAGTCTATGGAGGCACCTACACTTAACTCACAGGTGAGTGGCGGCAATTTGCAGTTTCCTTCAGAGCTTGAGCGCATCATTGCCAAATTGCTGCAAAAATCGCCAGAGAAGCGTTACCAGTCGTTGGCAGAAACTGCAGCCGATTTACTCAGCCTTGAACACTATATTAATAGTGCCTCTCATAGTGCATCTAGTAGTACGTTTGATGCGCCTACACCGGCTTTTAGCAGGCCCGCCATTGCCAGGGCCATAGAAACAACAATCAGCTCTGAAGACAAAAAGCGTCATGCAGAAGCCGAAAATCGCATGAAAATTATTGGCCTGGCATTGTTTCTCTTACTAGGAGCAGCTGCTATCACAGCCGCTTTCAGTTTCTGGCCTCAGCCAACAGCAAAGAAAGTGGTGGCAAAGGCACCACCAGCAAGCACAGGCACAGCCGAAGCTCTGCCGGCAAAAAGCAAATACCAGGCTGAGATCGATAACAAAACACCCTTCTCCACCATTGTCAAAAAGAATGGCGAGACCTTTCGTCATTTTGAATTTCCCAGAGATTTTTCTGTTGGTTTCTTGCAGTATTCACACAACAATACACTTGCCACCACCATGGCCCGAGGCCCGCGTGATGTGCCTTATCATGCCAATGTTGAAATCACCGTGAGCGGCGACGTTACGCAATATCCGACGATTCTCAAGCGTTTTCAGCATGGTGACTTAAAGCATCTTGAATGCAAAAGCATTGAAGCCAATAACGAAATGGTGAAAAACATTTCGCAGGTCACGTCAATTCACAAACTAGAGCTGGCCGGCAATGACATTGATGACGGCTGCCTGGCGGCCATGTCAAAGTTAATCGAATTAGAATCACTTGATATTGCCGACACCAAAATTACAGGCCAAGGCATGGCAAAAGCCCCTCTAATTGGGCACCTTGTCAGTCTCAACTTTAATGCCGATGACAAAGTCTCGCCCTTGCTTGACGCTCTGCGCCATTCAAAAAAAATTGAGCGTTTATATCTCGACAAGACCGCCGTTAGCGCCCATGACATAGAGAGCTTGAGCACCATGCCAAACCTAGAAACTTTGACCCTGAGCACCAACGGTTTGCGCGACAGCGATCTGGCACCGCTTGTCAAACTAAAACATCTCAAAAGTCTCGATTTGCGGCGCAATCACCAATTGACTTCAGCGTCGTGCCCGACTTTCATGCAAATGCCCCAGTTGAGCAAACTATATTTGAGCCTGGCAGACTGGTCGCCGACGGTAAAACGTAAGCTGCAACGGGCATTGCCGCACTGCTCGATTAAAAGTATAAGCAAAGCGCACTGGTCGCCTGATGGTAAAAACGCCGATTGAGTTCAAAAGCGCATAAAATAGTAAAGTCATTGTCAGAGTTAATGAATGCCAGAGCACAAGTTTCAGCGGCCGAAGAGCAGTAACCTCCTTACAATCAAAGAGGGTGACACTTTTGCCGGCTCTTATCGCATTATCAGTCAGATTGGGCATGGTGGTATGGGCGCCGTTTACCGCGTGCATCACGCCTTTCTTAATCGCGAATTTGCCCTCAAGACCATTCCACCAGACGAAGTAACCAAAGAGAGCTGGGCGCGCTTTCAAATGGAAGCCAAGTCGGTGGCCAAACTTGAGCACAAAAACATGGTCAAAATTTATGACCTGGGCATTGCCGATGGCAAATATCCTTATTACGTCATGGATTTGCTAGAAGGCGAGTCGATGGCAGATCTGCTTAAAAGGCAAGCGACAATATCATTGAATGAGGCGCTGGAAATTTTTGGCCAGATTGCCGATGGTCTTAATTTCGCTCATGAGCGCGGCTTTGTGCATCGCGATATTAAACCGGCCAATATTATGTTGACCTATGACAAAGGTGCCACTAAACCAACTGTCAAAATTCTCGATTTTGGTATTGCGAAACTGGCCACGCCCACTGGACAAGACTGCGCTGCCACCACAAACACCGGTGCAATTTTCGGCAGCCCTCTTTATATGAGCCCCGAGCAGTGCCGCGGCGCTGAAGTCGATCCGCGTTCTGACATTTATTCAGTCGGTTGCGCCCTGTATGAAACGCTCACCGGTGCGCCGCCATTCATGGGCGACAGCGCACTGATTACCATGGTTAAGCACCAGAAAGAAATTCCGCTGAAATTGCGCGAAGCATCATTAGGCAAAGATTTTCCTGAAGGAATCGAAGTGGTTGTTGCCAGGCTTTTAGAGAAAGAAAAAGAAGATCGTTATCAATCATTGACTGAACTGGCCCGAGATTTACAGGCAGTGAAAGCCGGCAAACCGCTGGCTGTGCCATACGCTTATCACAAACCCAAAGCCGATCTTTATGAAGACGATCAAGATTACGATGACGACTCTGAAGAAGAAAATGCGCAATCGTCCGGTATGCCTAAAGTCGTAATTGTGGCTATTGTGGTGGCGACGATATTACTTCTGGCAGCGACTGTGCTTCTTATTTACGTGATCAGCACTGGTGGTCAGGGCATCGGCATTTAGGCTGAATCTATTGGGGAGAAAATTGTGCTTTCCGATAAAGTCAGAGGAGTTTTACTGGCGGGAGCAGCAGCAGCACTTTTCGGCGCCAGTACACCGCTGGCAAAGCTGCTTACAGGCAAGGTAGACGCCATTTTACTGGCAGCACTCTTTTATCTGGGCAGTGGCATCAGCTTTAGTCTTATAGCTTTGCTAAAGCGCCTGGGCGCAAGTAAAAATAAAAGCAACGGTGCTGCTATTAAAAAACGTGACTTGCCTTATCTTGCTTTGATAGTAGCAACTGGTGGAATCGCGGCGCCAGTGCTGCTCATGACTGGTTTGCAACAGTGCAATGGCACCAGTGCCTCACTGCTACTTAATTTAGAGACCGCATTCACCGCAGTTATTGCCTGGATTTTTCTACGCGAAAATTTCGATAACCGTCTAATACTCGGCGTCATTGCCATCACCGCTGGTGGTGCCATGCTTTCTTTCAATAATAGTAGCGGTGCCTCTGGCATTGCTTTTAACTTCGGCAGCATTTTTGTGGCTCTGGCCTGCCTCTGCTGGGCTATAGATAATAATATAACGCGGCAGGTGGCAGGTCTTGAGCCGAGCCAGATTGCTCTGATTAAGGGGTTGGCCGCTGGTTGCGTCAATTTCACTTTAGCAATGATCTTGCATCAGGCGCTGCCGGCTTGGCCTGTAATTATGGCGGCCATGACAGTAGGTTTTCTCGGTTACGGCGTAAGCCTTGTGCTCTATGTGCTGGCTCTGCGCTATTTAGGCAGTGCCCGCAGCAGCGCTTATTTTGCCACAGCTCCTTTTATAGGGGCCATGCTGTCCATTATCTTATTGCACGACCCCGTGGGTCCAGGTCTTCTGATTGCAGCAGTGTTAATGGCAGCGGGCGTCTATTTGCACATCAGCGAACACCATGAGCACTGGCATCATCATGAATATTTAGAACACGAGCACGAACACATACACGACATTCACCACAGGCATGCCCACTCGCCAGAAGACGAGCCTGTGGGTGATATAGACGGCGAAGCAAGCCACAGTCACAAGCATAGCCACGAAGTTCTAGAGCATAGTCATGTGCACTATCCCGATTTACATCATCGTCATGAGCACAGCTAATTTCAACATAATTGATTACGCCAGGCAGTCAAAACGCATACGCAACAAATGTCGCTCTCTGTCTAGTACACGTGTGCGCGCGTGAAACATGCGTCCGTTATCAATCAATAAAATGGTGTGACGTGGCAAGCTAAAAGATAGATACCACTGTTCATTAGTCAGCAGCTGCTGCAGTTCGGCCACAGCTTTTAACTGTATGGGGCTCAATTTTTCGAGCACTAAAAGCTCATGGCGAAAACGAAAATTGCCCAACGCGTCAAGCAGCGGCACAGAGACGGTTTCTTCGTTTGCAGACTGACGAAATTCGGCAGGCACGGTGAGAGTAAACAAAGTGTTGCTCAAAATCTCTTTGCTTTCAAGCGAAAGAGCCGGCCACAAATTCTTGCTGTCTAGCAGCTGGGTAATGCCGCCACCATACCTGTCTTCTTGCACCACATATAGTGCCACATATTGAGGCGGCGGCACTTCGAAGCTGGCGTCTGTATGCATACTAAATTCACGCAGCGTGTGCGACCTTGTGCCAGTCTGTTGGTCGATAGTCGAATCATATTTGACGTCCCAAACCTGGCGACCGCTCTGGTCATGACTGTGAGCGGCACCCAGTTGATTGACCAGTTTGAGCAAAACCTCACCCTTGTCGGCAAAAGCAAGGGCAATTTCAGCGTAACCGCAGGCTGACAGCGCCTCACCATAGGCACTTAAATCAAATGCCTGGCCAGGAGCAAGACTAAACTTTGCCGCCGGCGCTTTCACTATCTCAATCGACACTGTTCTCAAGACCTCAAGTCATTGATTCTTACAACCTTTTGCGCCGTAGAACTGCGGGTCAGTTTATCCATCTCCACAAATTCTACAGACAATAAAAATAGATTGTCGTCAGGGTGAATCCAGGTTTCCACTGCATTTTTAATCAACTGCCTGTCGGCTTGACGCTTACCTTCGCCCTTACCGGATGGCTGAGATACCACTAAGAAACGCGCCTGATCAAGCTTTTTCACAGGGTCACAAGTCAATTCTACTTGATAATCGAGCAGCAAATCTTTGTTCTCTCCTAGCAGATCTGTAAACTCACTCAAATAATAGTATTCGCCACCCAGCTGAAACGAGCCTTCCACTCGCCCGGCCAGTTCGAAGGCTCCGAGGCTATCATTTTCACTGAAGCCGCAAGTGTCTGGAGCCTGGCAAAACCTGGCGCGGTCGCCGCAATCGTAACGTACAAGAGGGTTACGCCCGCGCACTAGATTGGTTAAAACCATGCGACCATAGCCATCACTATCAGGTTCAACAATTTCTAGATGCATCAATTGTCGCGCATAGAAATAAACACCTTGAGGCAATGCATTCGGTTTGAATGCCCAGATGCCGCTTTCGGCTGAGCCGAAAATGCCGCTGAATTTTTCGCTGCCCAGTACTTGCCGCAAATATTCCATTTTGTGCGCAGGCATAGCCTCGCCGCCAAAAATTATGTGGTCAAATATGATTTCATAATCATCAAAATGCTGTTTAACCGACTCAACGTATCGAGCAAATTGCAACAGCCTAGAAGTGTTGCCCATAAGCGTGTTGGCCCCAAACCTCAAGGCTATTTCTAGCGCGCTTGCATCAGGACAGTGAGACGACACCGGCAAAGTGGTGGCACCGGCGTGCTCACAAAAATAATTGAAAATTTCGGCGGAACGATACATCATGGTGCTGCCAAACAAATTTAGCGCCACCATATTGGGCGAAAATATCTCAGTGTGGCGCAAGTACGGCAAGAGCTTTTGCCTTTGAAATTGATTCTCGTCAATGGCGGTAGGATAAAACAAAAGTTGATTGGTGCTACCACCAGTGGGGCTCCAGTAAATGCCTTTTTGAAAAGAAGAATCGGCCTGAGCTGCGGCTATCAGATGATAAAGTTCGCCCTTACCAGTACTGGGTATTTGGGCAAAATCTTGCACGCCTAGCAGCCTCTCGCGATAAAAGCTGTGCTCTTTCGCCAGTTGAAAAATTTCGTCTTTGCTGTAGAGACGGCAGGGCATGATTAATTACTCATGAGGAAACAACAGGATAAAGAATAGTGCCGCCTCCGGACACATTAACGATATCACCTGAAGATGCACGATAAATTCCGGGGCCAAAAAAATTGTCATCGAGACAGAGCAATGTACCCACAACGTTCATTTCTATACTTTCGGGAGCGCTCTCTTGCGTGTGTGGCGGCAAAAGCTGGTGCAAAATTGGAAAACGCTTTTGTACTACTAATTTTTGCAAAACATAATCTTGATGAGCCGGGTCGGTTAGAGCATCTCGCCATTGTTTCGCTGATACCTTGCCACCAAACAAAATTCCTTCACCCTTACCCAGCAAATTTGGCTTGAGCAGCCATGCTTTGGGGTCCTCCAGGGCCTCTTCCACCTGTGGCATTGCCTGTGAGAGCACATACGTGGGTGCTACATGCTTCGTAAGCAATTCGATCTGCTCAGCTTCGAGATAATCGGCAAGTATGTCAAAGCGTCGGAAAAGGGCAAGAAATCGTTTGTCATGAATCAAAAAAATAGTGCGCAAATCGTTTAACCAGAAGCGCTGCGGTATGGTCATAACAAGCTCAGCCACACGCCTGCAGGCAACGGGGCTAAGAATTTCATCCTGGTGCAGTTCCAATACCAACCCACTGGGCCCACCCGCCACGGGCACGATTTCATAGCCCAGTCGCTTGAGCTCATAATTGAAAAAATGAATATCCCAACCTCGCTCGCGGCCCTTCCATAGAGAGACTTTAGAGCCGGGGGCAAAGCGACTTATAAAACAATTGAGCATTTGATCCATTGTTCGGCCAATTCCATCTGCATGGCCTTCTAGGCGACAAAGTTCGCGAGTCGCCTGATGCAAATAATGGCTAATAAAATATCCGTTCACGGGAAAACGAGCGTTAATTTCACATATCTGGATATTGTCGTCCAGAGCATGCAAAAAATCTGGTCGATAGCTGCCCACGGCATATTCGGGCTCTCTGGCCACGATTAACTGTAAAAGTTCAGTGGCTGACTCGGGCAGATTAATCAATTGTTGCAATCGTCGATCAATAAAATAGTTTTGTACAAGCAATTTTATTGCTTTATGCAAAGCCTTCTGCAAAGCCTGTTGAAGTCTGTAGTGGTCTGCATTTACAGCAAATGGATAAGGGTTAAAAGACCGGCAATACCAGCCGGGATTGTTGCCTTGCAAAGCCAGGTGATTATTGAGAAGATCGCTTTGTAGGCGCCATTCTTGTGCCGCATCAAGGCTTGCAGCCGGCAACAATTGTCTGAAAGACTGCATATTAGACATTGAACGCACGTGGAATAGTAATAAAGGACTAGCTTATCTTACTTAAAACTCTGGACCAGTAGTATTCAAAATAGTGGACAAAACGATTACCGTGCTGATAGCTGAGGACCAGGCAATAACGCGCTTTGGCTTGAAGTGCGCGCTCGAGGCCTATCCTGATTTGAAGGTCACCGCTGAATGCGGCGACGGGGTCACCGCCATTTTACAAGCGCTGGCGGTAAAGCCTAATGTCATTTTGATGGACATTGGTCTGCCTAAAGTCGACGGCATTCGCGCGGCTAAAGAAATTAAACAAGCGCTACCGAACACGCGCATCATTATGTTCACGGCCAGCGTGGACGACGAGCATATTCAAGAAGCTCTCGAGGTGGGCGCCGACGGCTATTGTTTAAAAACCGTGGCCGGTGAACACCTTTATGCCGCCATCAAAGCCGTTACATCAGGAGCTACATGGTTAGACCCCGGCATCGCCAATCGTCTTCTGCGCGTGCAGAGCAGCCGCAATCAGGCAGCTATTGTCAGTTCACAGCAGACGACCACGGGCAAACCTTCAACATTGCAAAATTATGATGGTGGGAAAACAATCATTGGCGATCGTTATGCCATTGAAGGAGTGCTGGGCCAGGGCGGCATGGGAATTGTTTATCGCGGGCGGCACGTGCTCATGAACCGGGCAGTGGCCATTAAAATGCTGCATCCTGAGTATGCTGCAGACGACCAGGTGGTGGGGCGCTTCCAGAGCGAGGCGCAAACTTTAAGCCAGCTCTCGCACCCCAATTTAGTTTCGGTTTTTGATTTTGGCGTGACTGCCAGGCAAGAACCTTTTATGGTTATGGATTTTCATTCAGGCCAGAGCCTGGAAAATTATCTGATAGAAAACGGCCCCCTCGATGCCGAAATGGGCATCGCTCTGTTCAGTCAGGTGCTTGACGGTCTCAGTGTCGTCCATAGAGCGGGCATTGTGCACAGAGATATTAAACCGAGCAACGTGCTCGTATCGCTAGAGCCGCAACTGGGCGTAAAAATCGTTGATTTCGGCATTGCCAAAAATCCCGCTTTCGAACGCGAAAAACTTAAACTGACTAACACTGGCGAGGTGGTGGGCACTCCGCGCTATATGAGCCCCGAGCAGTGCACGGGTAAAGTTTTAGATGCGCGCAGTGACATTTATGCCCTCGGATGCGTTATGTACGAGTCGTTCACAGGCAAAGCTATCTTTCAAGGTGACAGTTTTTATGACCTTGTGCGTCAGCACGTTAATGACTACCCGTCGCAATTGCCATTTTTCCAACCTGGCGTGAGCTTATCGAAAGAAGTTGTAGAAGTGATTTACAAAGCGTTGAGAAAAGATCCTGACGAGCGTTTTCAAAGCGCGGCAGAAATGCGGGAAGCCTTGTGCAAAAGCCCCGCTGCTAAAGTCTCTGACTAGTCAACTATCGTTGGTGGTGAGTATGGAAGATTTTTCGCAAAAACTGGAGAGCTTAATACGCGGACCAATCTGGACAACGCTAAATGAAATTGGCGACGGAAAAACTCGCTCGAAAGTGCAATCGATTATTGAACAGCTGATTACTGTGGCTGAAGACGAACACCATGCTCGCACTAATTCTGATGGTGACAGCAATTCAAAAAAATTAGTAGAAGAGCTAATTGAAGCTCGTGACCAGGCTCAAGCTGCTTCAAAATTAAAATCAGAATTTGTAGCTAATATGAGCCACGAAATTCGCACACCTCTCAATGGCATGCTTGGTATGCTCGAGATATTACTACGTACTGAATTGACTCCCAGTGCCAGAGAATACGCTTTACTGGTCAAAGAAGCGGGCAAATCGCTGCTCAGTATTCTCACAGACATTCTTGATTTTTCAAAAATCGAATCGGGACGACTCGAAATCACCAATTGCGACTTTGAACTTACAGGTTTAATTGAAGGAGTGGGCGAAATTTTAGCGCCGCAAGCCGACAGTAAAGAACTTTTGCTCTCTACTTTCATTGACCCGCGCATTCCTGCAATGCTGATTGGAGACCCGCTCAGGCTGCGCCAGGTGCTGCTCAATTTGGGCGGCAACGGCATCAAATTTACAGACAAAGGCAGTGTTGCCATTGAAGCGACATTGCAAGAATCGAACGAAGACGCGTTTGAAGTCAAATTTTCAATTATTGACACAGGTATGGGTATTGCAAACGCCTCCCTAGAAAATCTGTTTGAACCTTTTGTGCAAATCGACGGCTCCATTGGTCGCCGGCACGGCGGCACCGGTCTCGGGCTCAGTATTTCGAAGCGCTTGATTGAACTTCTGGGTGGAACAATTGAAGTCGCCAGTGAAATAAATAACGGTTCGACCTTTAGCTTCACCATTAGCTTCGCAGCAGCAAATCAAAGTGTCTCGACTGAAGACCGTTTGTCCATATCAACACCGCCGGGACAAAATTCTACGGTAATAATTGTTGATGGCGACCAAAAACTGAGAGAGTATCTGGTCAGTTATTGTCAATTTTTAGGACGCCGGGCATTTGCTTGCAGCACCCACGCCGAAGCTGATCAACTGATAGCCCAGGCTAGAAAAGAAGGTTTTGTCAGCGTAATTGTAGACGGGGCTCGCAACAGCTCGTTGGCGCTAGAAATTTATGAAAGACAATTTTTTGGTTACAACAATGAGAAGCAAAAACTATACTTGGTCACCAGCAGAGACAAGAAAAAAGAGACCGAAGATCTTTTGCCAAAAGGCGCTGCCACCAGCATTATCAGGCCCATTCGCCGCAACGTACTCAAGTACTATCTCAATTTTGGTGGCAATCAAAAAACTGGCAATGAACAGAAGGACGTAAAGAGCGGTCAAGAATTAAAGGACTGGAAAGAAGCAAAAGAAGTAATCGATGGAAAGGACGGGCGAAGCAAAGAAGGTGGTCAGGCCGTGCGCAGTTACGCACCACCTGCAGACCGGCATACCAAATTAAAAGCGCTGGTGGCCGACGACAATAAACTCAACCAACAAGTGGCAAAGTTGTTGCTCGAAGATTTGAATATTGAAGTAGAAGTTGTAGAAAACGGCGTCGACGCTGTGGAAGCATTTACAAAAGACCTGTTTGATGTTGTCTTTCTCGACTGCCACATGCCTGAATTAGACGGCTATGCAGCGGCGCGCATCATCAAGAAACTCCAGGAGCTAAGGCAAACGCAAATTCCTGTTATTGCAATGACAGCCAATGTTCTACAGGGCAATCGCGAAGCCTGCCTGGCCGCCGGCATGGACGAATTTATGCCGAAGCCAATAGAAGCCGACGAACTAGAGCGAGTTATACGTTTGTGGACGGAGCCAAAGCCGACTACTGTTGCACCAATGCAAGCAGTACCAGATACGGTGGCGCAAGATCATATTACCACCAGAGCCTATGCGACTGCCGCTTCTGACTTCCAGATTGAGCCTGAGCTAACAGCACCATCCGGCGTTAAAGTTATCAACCACCATATATTAATGGAGAGGTTTAACGACTCAAATCGCAAAAAAATACTCGAAATGTTTTGTGAGTCACTGCCGTCTGAATTTAATGACATAGAGAGTAGTCTTGAGCAGCAAAATTTTGCGGCTCTTAAAGCGTCGGCCCACTCACTAAAAGGTGCTTGCGCTACTGTTTGTGCCTGGCAATTAACTGAAACGTTGGAAAGTTTAGAGGAAGCCTCTAAACGTAATGATGCGGCCATATGCGGCAATCTGCTGGGGCGCCTAAGAGGCGAAATAGCCATGGTCATGGCCGAAATTCCAACCTATTTATAATTAGGAACCTTTGCGTATATGTGCGGTCATTATCGACGGCAAGAAGCATATTGACAGAGGAGAATCACCATACTATGTACGTGTCTAAAATGTACGTGTCTAAAATGTACGTGTCTAAAAAATTCTGTAACGCACTTGCAATGATGGTGGTGATAGCTACTCCAGCGGCTCGAGCAGACGAGCTGCAAATACCACTAAGTGCCCAACCGAGCGAAATTCCGCAGTCAACGTCACAAACCACAACTATCCCCACAACGACTTCTCAACCGGCAGTATCAAATCGCGACGTCAACGAACTTTCGCCGGACATAAAGGTAACCGGCGACGCAAAGCAGCCCTTCAAATCGGTAAGGCCAAGAGTAATTGTCGCCCTCTCAGGCGGCGGGTGCAAAGCAGTGGCCGAAATTGGCGTTTTGCGCACCCTGGAAAAACACAAAATTGCCATTGACGGCATAATCGGCACCAGTATGGGCGCAACTATCGGTGCGCTTTATTGTGCTGGTGTTCCACTCGACGAAATAGAAGAGATGTTTATATCAGGCGACCTGCAAAAAAACATGTTTAAAGGAATTGCACCGAGGGTGCTAACCGCTCCGCTGGCACCAGTTGCACACGTGATTAAAGGCAAGTCTTACGGCGGTTTATCTACCGGAAAAAGTTTCGAAAAATACCTGGCAAAAAGGCTACCCGCAACTTTTGCTGAACTAAAAATTCCGCTTGGTTGTGTGGTCACCAATTTAGAAGACGGAAAAACAGAAGTATTGACTAAGGGCGATTTGCCTATATCGGTTGTGGCCAGTAACTGTGTGCCAATCATCTGCAAACCGATAGAGATAAATAACCACCTTTATGTAGACGGCGCACTGAGAGCAAACTTGCCCTCTGAAATTGCTAAGACCATGAAACCTGATCTGGTGATTGCCGCTCTGGTAGATGCACCAATCAATCCAGTAGATAAAGAAACTTTCCGTTCAAACTGGCAGATTCTTGGACGTGTGGTAGACATTGTTTTAGCCAATACCGATAAACCTAAAGCTGCTGAAACCGACGTATTGATATTTCCTGACACCGAAGGGGTGTCATATATGACCAGCAAAGATGAGCTCTTAAAAAAAGCGATCAAGGCTGGAGAAGATGCCGCCGAAGCGGTGGCACCTAGAATCGACGCAGTTTTTGCCACTAATACAAGAACACCATCAGCGGTGGCGGCGGCCGAGTCTGCTCACTAAGGTAAATCTGCCGCATAATCGCGGTCAAAGCCTGTATTGGACGATAACACGCTGGTTTCCGGGTGTTGGGCTCTCCACTCCCTCCAGCTTGTCGCCACTACTGGTAGTGCCTTTAGCTTGAGGTTGCTTTTTGTGGTAGAGATCACAACTTCGCCCAGTTTAGGGCTCCAGAGCGATTTATTAGAGTCTTGAACAAACAACTGCTCGTCGTGATAGCCAAATCCGCTTTGGCTAAAACCTTCTTCGTCATCGCCGCCTGCGCTTTCGAAAATTCGCGCCCGATGGTGGCTTGAGTCATAGACAATCAACAGCTTAGTGGCCCGCCCGGCAGCTTGCCAGCTAGTTTCTATGAGATTATGCCAGACCAGTATGCGCTGCGGAAAAGCAAGAGAGTCTTGTGCTGACGTGATTCCAAAAACCAGATCGTTGTCTTTCAAATAGGTAGCCGCTGCCGCAGGCACAAGTGCGGCATGGCGCAGAGCCGGTGTTTGAGCAACGCCAAGCCAGTTCACCTCTTCAGCATCTACAGTGGTTTTCGGTGCATGAGCAAAATAATGAATAAATCGGGGGTCGCAGCGGTGATAAAGCAGCGATTTAAAATCAAGGTATGAGAGGTTTTCATTCTTATCGGTGTACTTCTTTTCGGCTGGTGTGCGCCCTAACAGCCATTTTTTCCAGGCAGCCAGATCGCTGCCGAATGATTGACCGGTCTTGCGCTGAAGAAGCATCACAACGGGCTCTCGTTCACCAGAAGAAGCATTTAAAAAAGGCAAAATTTCTAGTACTTTAGCAGGGTCATGACTAGACCAGTGACCCTCAAGGTAAGCCAGACCTGCTTTACGACTTTTGTCGTCGGCAGATAATAATTGCAGCACTGCACGATTGTCTGGTGTAACAGCGGCTAAGAGATCTCGCGCCACAGGCGCAGCCGGTGCAATACCAGACTTAAGGTTTTCTATCTCAGACATTACTTCTTGATGCCGCAAAGTGTGCACATCAGATTGATTTTTGAGCCAGATCAATGAGCCCACAGTAACAATGGCGCCCAGCGTCATAACAACAAATTCCCAGGTTCTGGGCCTCTTGATACTTCTATCCTCAAAAACGTGCTTACAGAAAAACCTCAAGAAAATCTGTAAACTAAATCAGACCACCAGACGAGGCTCCAAGGAACAAGTCATCTATCACTGTCATTTTGTAGATAACAGTGGGAATTTCGTCTAACAGATTTTCTACATGCATCTGGTTTGATTCGGCCTCCACAACTAAATGACCGCTCTGCCAGCTTTCGCGATCTGGCCACTGAGCGTAGGCGACGAAAGAGCCGTCTTCAGAACTGTGCAGCCTGGCGCCCAGTGATCTAAAATTCTGCACCATGTCTTCAGTCACAGCGTGCCAGGCTTCCTGAAATGCGCTCTGCTGACCAGCCTTGACTTTGAAGTGATAAATGACGCAGAACATGACTTCCTCATTTTGAACTACCGGCTTTACAGCACTAATTCTATGCCCATATTAATTGAGTTTTTCTAGCCTGGGCAGAACCTTTTTCACCCTGTAGTAATTATTCTCAGTAGTGAGATTTTCAGGCACTTTCAGTCGCTTTAAATGCTTAATTTTAGCTAGGTGAACAATACATTTTTCTGTCAGACTGTCGCAGCCCTCTAGATTAAGATCGGTTAGCAGGTCCAAGTCGGCTAATACCGCTAACTGGTTATCTTTAATAGAGGTACCCCTTAAGCTGAGTTTCCAGAGAGTTTTCATTCTTCCAATTAAGGCCAGATCTTCATCAGTCAGTTTGGAAAAATTCAAGCTTAAAACGCCCATGTCACCTTTTGCTGCCAGGACACGAAGAATTGGCGTAATATTGCTCACAGAATCAAGTTCAAGCACACTCAGACGCCGCAAAAATTTGGTCTTAGCCAGCATTTCCGAGTCAATCTTTGCGCCGCTTAAATTGGCCTTTGTCACGTTGCTCAGCTTTTCTAAAGAATCAAAATCAGCGGCTTTAAATACACTGCCCCGCAGGTCGATGGTATGAATGCCGGTGAGACGATGAAACTGATTGAAAAGTTCTCGATTATTGCCATCAGCCATATCAGCCGCAATATTTTCAAGATCGTCAGGATGAAAGCCACTGAGTAACTGAGGATAGGCGAAGACGATCTGATTGAGCTCCATTCTCAGCTTGGCACCATAAGGAAATAGTAAAACTCCGCGCGCTGCCTGCGGTGGCCTGCCTTCTCTCTCTCTATGCTCCGAGAAACTAATATCACCCAAACTAAAATCTTTGGGAAAATCGAATCTATTCATTTTCTTATTAGCGACGGTTTGCACTGTGGCATAAGCACCGTGCTTTTTCTGCAACCAGGCCTGAGCAGCAAGGCGGGCTTCCGGTGAAACAGTTATCTCTGTGGGCGCACGATTCTCGGCTGAAACATCTCCGAGAATTGATGCCAGATTTTCCTCTCTCAGTTTGGCAACTTGCTTGCGCGTAGCATCAACTTTATTGTGGCGCTCCTTGGGCGCCGCCATATAAAAAACAGCGGTGGCGAGAAGACCCAAAGCCATCACTGCGACTGCGACAAGCAAGATAGCTCTTTTACTTTGAAGCTGGCTCTCTATGTCTGTAGTATTTTGATGCGAGCTGGCAAACAGTGCACGTGATGAATGCTCCCTTCTTTCTTCTTGCTCGTCTTGCTCTTCTTGTTCTTCTTGTTCTGGGTCACTGCTCTGCTCTAACTTGGTGAGCAATGTGGCCACTTCAGACAGCGACTGATAGCGCTGGGCTGGCGCTTTAGCTAGAAGGCGAGCCACTATCTGCTCAAGCACAGGCGGAAACTCTTCTCCGCAGGCCTCCACCATAGATGGTGGCACCGTGGTTTGATGCATACCTGCAGTTTCAATGGCACTTTTACCCAACAAGGGCGGCCTGCCCGTAAGCGCTTGAAACATGGTTACGCCCACTGAATACATGTCGCTGCGATGATCTAAGGCTTGACCTCCACACTGCTCGGGGCTCATGTACAACGGGCTGCCCACAACTTCACCAGGCCGAGTTAAACCCTGACTACTAGTACCATCTAGTGCTGTTAGCTTAGCAATACCAAAATCGACTATTTTTACTTTCGGGTGTCGGGAGCCAATAGCTGTAACCATGATATTTGCCGGTTTAATATCACGGTGAATGATTCCACGTTCGTGCGCGTAGGCCAGCCCCGAGCAGACTTGTGCGAAAATTGGCAGCGCGAGAGCCACAGACAGGGGGCCATTATCGTCTATATGATCGGCTAGAGACTGGCCTTCAAGCAAGTCCATGGTGTAATAAGGCATGCCGTCTTCAGTCTGCGACATGTCATATATTCGCACCACATTTTCATGATCAAGGCGAGCAATCGCTTGCGCCTCTGCGCGAAAGCGCAACCACACAGCTTGCGAAACCTGCTCAGAGCGCAGTACTTTTAAGGCCATGACTTTGGTCATCATCATATGTTCGGCTTTGTAGACATAACCCATGCCGCCTTCGCCGACGAAATCTAAAATTCGATAGGTGCCGCCAATAACAGAACCCACGACTAGAGAGCCGCGATTATGGTTTTGGTCTGGCTGATCGAAAGTCATTGTGTATATACTGGGTGTTCGTATTATCTTTAAAAACTAGCGATTTAAGCATGCCGATTTTGTTCAAGACAGCAAGCACCGTTAATATTCTCATACTCGCCATTTTCTTTGCTTTCGTTGCCCCGGCGATAGCTACAAATGGGCAAGCCAATAATGATGGTAAAAATCGGCCTTTGACATTTTCGCTTACCTGCCCTGTGGGCGATGGACCCTATTCAACGGCAATATTGTTAACAGATGAGACCACTCAAGGCAAAATTGCAGCACAGGTGCCCCAGGCCCTGGCAGAAAAAGACATTGCGGTGATAACTTGCAAAACTGCATATCAAAAGAGCGGTGAAAGTGACTGCTTTAATCAGCAAACCGCTAGCGACGCACTGCAGGCAGTGGCATTGCTTCAAAGTAACAAAAAAATTGACCAGCGACATATTTTTGTGCTTGCCCACGGCAAGAGCGCCTTCTCAGTTCCCTTAATTGCCGAGGCAAATCAGAATATTTCTGGATTTGTACTACTAGCCGGTGCGGCCGGAGCGGCCGAAGCGAAAAAAGAGAGCAATTACAATCCGGCCAAAGCAATGCAACAGATCAAACGCCCGGTACTTATTTTGCACGGCACCGCTGATACCACACTTGGCCCGGACGATTTCCAAAGCTGGTGGGAGGCCCTGGATGGGCGATCCAACACCACCTTCAAGGTGTATAGCGGCCTCGATCACAACTTTTGTAAAAAAGGCGAACAAATTGTGTCAGCCGAAGTGACTGGCGATTTAAGCAAATGGCTTAAGGCTCAAGAATAGAATATAGGTCTGAAAAACTAAAGTGCAACCAGCGTCGCCCCTGACATGGCGCGACAAATGTAGACGCTCGCCTGCTTATGACAAAGTCGCTCATATTCAGGAATAACAGTGTCCATAAAACTTTCGACCACGGCGTCATACATGATGGCCACGGTGCAGCCACCAAATCCGCCACCAGTAATTCTTGCCCCTAATACCCCTTCATACTTTTGCGAGAGTTCTACCAGGGTATCAATTTCAGGACAGCTAACGGCAAAATCGTCACGCAAAGAAGCATGCGAGGCGTTCATCAATAAACCAAAATCGTCGAGGTTGCTTGCCTCTAAACAAGCCACGGCATCAGTGACGCGTTTGTTTTCAGTGACCACGTGGCGACAGCGTTTGGCCACTGTAGAATCAAGAGCGGCAGCATGTGTTTCAAACTCAGCCAGCTCGATATCACGCAGACTTTCCATAGCTCGGCCAGTTAAGCGACTTAAGGCAACTACACCTTCAGTACACTGATCGCGGCGCGCATTATATTCACTGTCAACCAGCCCGCGCTGAACCCCCGAATTGACAATCACAATAGAGCAGGCCAGCTCTTCCAAACGCAGTGGTACAGCCCTGTAATCAAGCGAGCGGCAATCGATCATCAGTGCCGAATCTACTTCACCAAGGGCCGATATAAACTGATCCATGATGCCGCATTGCACGCCAATAAATTCGTTCTCTGCTTGTTGAGCGATCAGTGCGATATCTTTGCTGCTGATATTAAGTCGGTCCATGCCATTGCATACGGTGGCGACAGCGACTTCATAAGCGGCCGATGAACTCAAGCCTGCGCCTTGAGGCACATTGCCTGCCAGTACTGCATTGAAGCCGCTAAGCTTATAACCACGTTTCTGCAAAGTGCTCAAAACCGAACGCAAGTAATTGGCCCACTGTCTTTCCGGCGCAGGAATTTTGTCTATGTCTGCGAGATCAAATTCGTCATCTTCATTGTATTCGACAGAATGTGCCATCACTCGATGATCATCTCTGCAGCTTGCTACGATCACCATTTCTCTATCAATGGCACAGGGAAAAACAAAACCCTGGTTATAGTCTGTGTGCTCTCCGATTAAATTTACCCGCCCAGGTGCGCGTACCAAATATTTTGGCGCCTGGTTAAAGCGAGTGGTAAAGGTATCTATAGCAATATCAGATTGTGAACCAGCTAATTTACTCAATAGACCACCGCCTCGATTTGAACATTTTTCAATTCTCGCGCCTTGTCTTCAGGCAAAGTATCGTTGACGAAAGTACCGGCTCCAGATTCGCAGCCGGCCAGATATTTTAGTTTCTGAGGAGTACGCAATGGTGGATAAAACTCAATATGGAAGTGAGTACCAGGCCAGTCTTTGCCGTCAGTGGGCTTTTGATACATGACCATCATGTAGGGCATCGAGAAACCCCAGAGGCCATCATATTTGCGCAAAACTTCGAGCATAATTTTAGCCAGATCCGCTTCTTCATCAGCCGAAAAATCGGCCATTGAGCCGCGGTGAGCGCGCGAATAAATATGCACCTCGTAGGGATAGCGGGCATAAAAAGGAATAATGGCTATAAAGTGGTCGCTTTCGGATACGATGCGAACGCCCTGTGCCAGCTCCTCTTTAACAATATCGCAATGCAGGCAACGGCCGGTACGCTCAAGGTGCTCGCTTTCGTTCGTGAGCTTACGCTCGATTTTGGGAGGCAAATAAGAGAAAGCGTAAATTTGACCATGAGGGTGATGAATAGTTACTCCAATTGCTTCGCCCTTATTCTCAAAAATGAAAACATAGTCAATCTCTGACAGGGCGCCAAGCTCTTCATAGCGATCACGCCAGACTTTAACCAATTGATGCAACCTGGCTGGCGAAAGATCGGTGAGCGTACCACTGTGATCACTTGAATACAAAACAACTTCGCAAATGCCGGTAGAAGGCTCAACAGCAAAAAGTTCAGTGCCGACAATGGCAGGCACCGGTGCGTTGAGCTTTAGGCTGGGAAATTTATTCTCAAAAACCACGAAGTCATAGGACGATTCAGGCACTTCGGTGGGAAAACCACCAGCGGCGGTTGGACAAAGAGGGCAATAACCGGCGGGCGGTAGAAAAGTGCGATCTTGACGGTGTGTTGCCGTCACTACCCATTCACCCAGCACAGGATTCCAGCGCTTCTCAGACATTATTGGCCTATTTTCTGTTTATGATTGTTGTCAGGCAATGGTTGCTCATCGCTAAAGCTGTAATAGAGCAGATGACGACCGTCCTCTTTGCGCTCCACTCGCTTTTGCATACGCAGCTTTTGCATCTGGGCTTTGACAGACTGCTGCTCTTTGCCTGTTTCGTCCTTGTCCACAGGTTCATTAGACATTGGCTTTCCTCTTGTGGCAGCATTATAGCTTAGCTGAGCTCCAGCACCAGCTGAACAGCATCGCTACTCTCAAGCTCCCGTTCGCAGTCTAAATTTGAAAGAGAAAGGCCCAGCAGTCTGGCATTTTTAGTCTCTACCTCGGTTGTATCAAGTAATTCCAGGGCCACTTTTACCACCATCGACATATCATCTACGGCAATTGACTCAGCGAAGGTTCTGCTGCGAGTGACTTGATGATTGTCGCCATACTTAACTTTGAGAGTGAGGGTACGGCCGCTTGTTTCACTTTTTTCCATGCGGCGCTTAAGAGTAGCGGCAATTTCTTCAAGGGCGGTAATGTATGAATGCCGATCGCTAAGATCGTGAGCAAAACTTTCTTCAGCACCAATTGATTTGCGCACACGATTGGGCTCCACCGGCCGCAGATCAATACCGCGTACGATATTGTAATAGAAATGGCCTACCTTACCGAATTTGCGCACAAGATCAACTTCACTCCAGCCTTTCAAATCAGCACCATTGAATACTCCGGCCTGGCGCATTTTTTGCGCCGTCACTTGACCGATGCCATAAAATTTTTCAATCGGTAAATTTTCGATGAACGAAATTGCCTGGTCAGGAGTGATCAAATGTAGCCCGTCAGGCTTGTTTACAGCTGATGCGGTTTTTGCCAAAAATTTATTTATTGACACTCCGGCTGAAGCGGTCAAATTTAATTCGGTGGCAATGGCGGTTTTTATTTCTCTAGCAATTAGAGTAGCTGATGCCATTTCTTTTTTATTGACTGTCACATCAAGGTAAGCTTCGTCAAGCGAAAGCGGCTCCACCAGGTCGGTATAGCGATAAAAAATTTCGCGTATTTGTTCAGAAACCGCACGATAAACCTCAAAACGTGGCCGCACAAAAATCAAATTAAGACACTTCTGCAAAGCAGTGCGCGCCGGCATGGCTGAAAAAATTCCAAACTTGCGCGCTTCATAGCTGGCCGCCGCCACTACACCGCGCTGATCGGGAGAACCGCCCACCACAAGGGCTTGACCGCGATACTGCGGATTGTCGCGCTGCTCGACCGATGCGAAAAATGCATCCATATCAACGTGAATAATTTTTCTTATTTGCGACATTATTTGGCAGAGAGGTCAATGCAGCGGTGCAAAAACTTCAAGCGGTATTTTTTCATTACCATGCTCGAAAACCAATTTAACTCCAGGAAAGCACATTCTCAATCGGTGTTTGACTCTAACATCGTTATATTTGCTGTTCAACCTCAGCCATTGTAGTTTAAGTCCGCTCAGCGCGGCGAGACCATCATCAGTCACCTTGGTACCAGCAACGTCAAGACGCTGAAGATTTTTCAAGGCCAAAACTTTTTTGATACCGCTATCAGTGAGTTCGCGGTTATCAGGAAGACATAGAGATTGAAGTTCAGACATACTACAGAGCTCCAAGAGCGCAGCATTCGTCAAATGACAGCGACCGGCACTAATGCCTCTAATGGTGCGGCATTTCGCCAATTGCTTACAATCATGAGCACTAACAGCGTCGCCATCAAAATGAAAGGTGCGCAAATAGGGGAAGTTGCGCAGCATGGCAAAACACTTACCTCTCACCAGGGTGCGCGAAATGGCAAGATATTCCAGATTTTTCAAAGGGGCCAATTTGGCAATACCAATGTCGGTTACGTCTGTCTGACTCAATTCCAGCCGTCGCAAACCAGTTAAACCGGCTAAACACTCCACCTGGGTATCAGAAATCGAGAGTGATTTTAAATCGAGATAGCCGATGGCGTCAGCAGGAAAGCCACGGAACATGGCCATGTTGGCGCTGGTCAAATCATTGGCGACAAACATTAGTGTCTGTCCCGGCAAAACCTTAACTGTGCCCGTCGCCGGACCAATGGACTGAGCTCCTTTACCTCCCTTGACCCGCCAGTGGGGAGCTAACAGAAAAAGATGGCCAAGGGGTCGCTTGCCAGGAAAGTCCAGAACGCGAATTTTATCTGACTGAATTTGCCCTCTGGCGCAAACGCCGCAGACAAAATAATTTGTAGCGGCAATGAGCGCAAACAAGCCAACAGACAGGGCAAACAGAGTTAAGTGATTCTTCAAAATTCTAACCCCGGCGAATTTTGTTTTTATCTCAGCCCGAATGGGGATATAGCCACATGAAGTTATTCGAGTACCATAATAGTTCGGCGATCACCAAACTGCACAGGCGACATGGCAAAAATATTGCTCGTTGAAGATGATTCAGAACTGGCCGAAAGGCTGGAAGACTGGTTCACACTAGAGAATCACACTTTAGAGGTGGTCAATAGCGGTGAAGACGCATTACAGATGCTGAGCAGCTTCGAATTTGACGTGATCGTGCTCGATTGGGGCCTACCAGGTGTGACAGGGGTGGATGTCTGCCGCCAGTACCGCAAAGCCGGTGGCCAGTCACCAATTATGTTTCTAACCGGCAAAGGTGATATTTCGAGCCGCGAAGAGGGGCTCGATTCGGGCGGCGATGATTATCTGGTCAAACCTTTCGATGTCAGAGAGCTCTCGGCCCGCGTGCGCAGTCTGCTGCGCCGGCCAAAAGGCATTTTACCCACCCAGCTGCAAATTCAAGGAGTGGCATTAGAACTTGAAAACCGCACTGTCACAGTGGGGGGTCAAAGCGTGCACTTGATGCCCAAACAGTGCTCACTGCTGGAATATTTGATGCGTCACCCCAATCGTCCATTTGGCGCCAAAGCTTTGCTCGATGCCGTCTGGCCGTCTGAAAGCGAAGCTTCTGAAGACACGGTGCGTACTTGCATGAAAACTTTGCGGCGCCAGCTGGCCACCGTAGGTAAAGAAGAATTGATCAAAACGGTGCTCGGTTCAGGTTATTTGATCGAAGACAAATAGCGAAAGCAAATAGTGGCGGCACCATAAACTAAATGCGGTGGCACTAAAATTATGAGCCTTGTCAGCGCCAATCGCAAAGTCAAACTAGCCATGGTGCTAGCGCTCGCCCTCAGCTTTTTTGTAACGCCAATTTACGCACAGAACAAGAGCCAATCGACGTCGGAGGTTGCGGCTCTGGTGGCGAAGGGAGAGGAACACTGCAAAGTTTTCAAATTCAAAGAAGCTGAGCCACTCTTTCGTCAGGCCTTGCAAGCCAATGAAAAATGTGTACCGGCACTGCTCGGATTGAGCCGCGTAAGCCGCCACCAGGGTAAAGCACAACTGTCTTATGCATACGTTAAAAGCGCCATTCAACTAGAGCCCGAGAACGCTCAGTGCTATCTGACCAGGGCAAAAATAGACCAGGCCTGCCATCGTTATGCTTCTGCCATCGAAGCCTGCAATAAAGCCCTCAAACTCTCGCCAAATTTAGCCGAGGCCTTTTACTATTTAGGCTGGAATCAATATCTTGCCACCACTAAAAACCGTGATACCAATCAGTGCCAGAGCGCTGAAAAAAATCTACGCCGGGCAGTTGAACTAGATGCCAAAAACGATGGTGCCTTAAGGATTTTAAGCCATCTGCTCTGGCGCGAAAAACGTTATGCAGAAGCGTCTCTGGTTTTACAAAGTGCCATCAAAACGTTTCCTGCAAAGGTTTCGTACAGAATAGATCTGGCCAATATTTATCTCGCTCAAGGTAAAGTCGCTCAGGCAAAAGGTGTCTATAACGAAATAAAAAAGAACTTTCCTAAAATTGTTGAGCCTTATTTGGGCCTGGCAAAAATAGCACAGGCTGAAGGACATTTGCCGCAACAAGAAGCACTACTTAAGCAGGCCACCGTAGTCAAACCTACAAGCGAGCTGGCCTGGCTTGAACTAGCCCAATATTATTGCACTGAACGAAAAATGGATGAAAGCTTGCGTTGCGCTCGCATTGCCTGCGGATTTAATCCACGCAGTGCCACCAACAACAGTGCCTTGGCAATCGCCCTAATTAACGCCGATAAGCCAAAAGAAGCAGAGCCATATTTGCAAAAGAGCGCTGAACTGGCGCAGAGTGCCGAACAGAAGCTAAGAATTCAGGGCATTCTCGTGCGCCTCGATTTTCTCATCAGTAAAAATGATCAAGCTATGGCCCTGGCCAAACAAATGTATCAACAAGCGCCAGGCAACCTTAATGCCATATCGGCAATGGCCTGGGCACTGATGTGTTTTAAAAAATACGATGAAGGTTTTGCTCTGCTGAAAGAAGCAAAGAAGAAATTTCCTCACCAGGTAGATATTGATCTCGATTATATGGCAGGGCTGTACAGCGCCGAGCGATATAGTGAAGCTAAAATATTGGCCCGGCAGCTCACGGCAAAAATTCCGCACAAAAGCGAACCATGGCTCTGTTTGATGGAAATTGCCAAAAAGACTCATAACAAAAAAGATGCTGAAGAAGCCATGAAGCATCTGGAAGGTTTGAAACTGACCGCCAGCGAAGCCATGGAAGTAGGCTTCGATGGTCTCAATGTGGGCGCCGGCAATAAATCACTACCGTCGCTGAAAAAGGCTCTCGACAGCAGCCCGGAGAGCGCGGATCTGTTGCTCAACACTCGCGATCCGAAAAACGAACGCAATGATCAGGCGGCAAAACACTAGCGGTCAGCCCAGCGCACCGTATTTAGTGCCCTATCCAGCAAAGGCATATATGTGGCCAGCAACTCTGCTGAATCAGCTTGCAAGACAATTTCTTCTATGCGACAGGGCTCGTTACCGGGAGCAGCATCGAACAATAATGCGTGCGAGTAATTAGTGCTGCCCTCAAATTGAAATTCATCAGGCGTGGCGCCACTGCGATGAAAAACTCCACTAATGGCTAATACGCTGCGCTTATTTACTTGCGCCACCGCTAGTTTTTGTAAATAAAAAAGTGGTCCGTGCAGGCCTGGCTTATGATTGACGAGCTGATTGTCTGAGGCACTGCCCAGAGCAGCACCAAGATTTTTCAGCATACTGGTTACCGCACTGGCGTCTTGAGCATCACCTTGCTCGAACAATATTTTCGGCGACTGACTGAGCATAACTCGGAAAGCTTCACCATTAGCCTTTAATGGTGGGCTACCGCGATAATAGACTATCAATTGCACCGGTGACGGCGACTCGTTTTTAAACTTGCGCGGATAGTGAATCAACCGCCAGTTATTTCCCATGCCACCAAATTCTTGCTCGCCTTGCACAAATTCAGCAGGCAAAAGCATTTCTTTGATTACGCCAATTTTTTTAAGCAGCATTTACTCACTGCGGGCGGCGAGGTGGTGGCTTAACAAATATATCTCCGGGTTTAGCAGCTTCGGCTCGAGCTTTCTCGGCGTTCCAAATTTGCAGTTCGGTTTGATATCTTTCTTCTGCGGCCTGGGCATCCTTCTCGTTTTTCTTGAGCAGCTCTTTGCCGGGATCTTCTTCTTTCTCTTTTTCTTTCTCGCGTTTCTGATCTTCGAGCAAGCGCGCCTGATAGTCTTCCTGACTTTCGTTGGGGTTGCGGCCGCTGCCGGGGCGAATCTCGGTACGATCGGTCGGCTTGGGCTCTGCTCTGCCTTCAGCAGTCTTAGCATTCCATTTTGCAGGATCGGTTGCCTTTTCTAATACCGCACCAGATGCGGAGGCAAGGTCTGACTTATTGCCCCAGTTGTTGTCTAAATCAAATTTGCCATTAGCACCCAATTTAACGTTCATGGCATGAAGGCCGTGTCCGTTCTCTCCGCCGCCAGGTAAGAAAGGCGCGTTAACGAGAATTTGAGCAGACTGACCAGTCTTCTGCTGGTAGTCTCCTAGTTTTTTGGTCAGATCTTCGGCGTTAGCAAAAGAAGTAATGCGCATATCTGGAGGGAAACCCATACCTTTAGGAGGCACACCGTCTCGAACTGTGCCAGCGTTAGCGAAAACAGCACCGTTTTCTCCACCCATGGCTTTACTCAAATGAGCCATTTCCCAAACACTATTTACCCCTGGAGAATCGTGTAGAACTTTATAGCTGCCATCGCTTTTCTTAGCAAGCAAAGCTTCGTTGGTACTGGTCTGGCCTGGCTTAGCTCCTAGTTGATCGGCATGAGCGGCCATATAAACGTAGCTGGCTTCGCCAATTCCGTTAGCCGAAGTTGGCTTGCCTTCTCGTTCAGCGCGTAAATCAGCCACAGCTTGACCAGATAGAGCGTCATAGACATGACCTGCCATGCCGCGCTTATTTTCGCCAGCTTTTAAATTGACGTCTTGACTCGATTCTTGATCAGGAGCAAAGCTGCGCGAGTCAACATTAACAGTTCTGGTTTTGCCATCTTTTTCAGTAATTTCTGCAGAGCCTGTATTGACTACCGAAGCAATTTGCTCTGCCACTTTGGCAGGATCGCCGCCTTCAAGGCGCTGCTTCTGATTAGACTGGAGAACGCAGGTCATGTGTTTGCCCTGGTTCACATACTTCTCGGGATCAGCTTGCCTTGCCGCTAAATCTTTGACTAGATTTTGGCGATCGCGGGCTGTTAACGGATCATCTTGACCGTTAGCCAATTTACCATCAGGGCGCTTGCCTGTGCCATCGAGAACATCGCTCATGGCTTTGTTCATGCGCGCCAATTGTTGTTCTGGTGTGCCTTCTAATGCGCCCTCAGAAATCTTGTTGGTTTTCTCTAAGCGAGTGAGCGTGTCGCGCGAAAGTTTGGTGGCATCTTCTTCGCTCATGCCTGCGCGCATCATGGTTTTTTTATAGTCTTCTAAAGCGCCTTCGGCTTTAGAACCGATTGGCTTATCTAAAGACTTATCGCCTGCGTCATTTTTGACGCCATTATTGTCGTCTGGTCTGCCTTCGGTCTTGCCACCCGGCTTCTTGGAGTCAAAATATTCCACCATGGTCGTGTCTGAAGGCGGCGGGACCATTCCCATGGCATTGTCTGTTATTGGATTGGCGGGACCATTGGCATCTTTGACCAGCGGTTGAAAGGACTGCACTGCTTCAGTACGCGCAGCTTCTCCGACCGGCGCGTCTTTAACCTGAACTTTGTCGTTAGTTTGCTGATTTTCAGCTTGTTTGGTGTCTGTTGCCACTATAACTGCCGTTTGCGATGTCGAACCTACTTACGATCTTACCCAGTCTGGGCTCTTATTGTCGGGGGAAAGCCCCACTGTGTCTGTTCGCCAGGGAACAATTCATGTCTCCTCAAGCCAATTAACGCTCAATTTGAGACGGCTTCAATCTACATTGACAATCTAATATCAAGGGCGTGAACTTTACGTGACAGATATTTGCTATTTGCCGCCGACGGAAAGTTTTAATGCAATTGATCAAATCACCGCTGTATTTAAAGCGCAATAAAGCTCAAGGGTCTGACCATAATATTTATCGGTTCGGCCCAAATGCAGCATGTTTAGCCGTTTCACCACTTTTTGCGAAGCTAAATTATCGACATCGACTACCGCATAAATTTCAGGTAGAGCCAGCTTTGCAAATGCATAACGCAAAGCCGCAGCTCCTGCCTCTGTGGCGAAACCGGCGCCCCAGGCCGACCGGCGCAAATGCCAACCTACTTCCCAATCATCAGTGGGCCGTTTTTCGGCGTCGGGCAATCGTTTAATTAAAATAGTTCCTACCATCATGCTGTCATCTTTTTTGATTAAAGCCATAACGCCAAGGCCACCTTCCACCGCAGCGTAGCGCTCGAGGCGAGCTCTGGTGACAGCAACCGACGCGTCGGCCTGACCCATGTTAATAAAATGGGTCACCTCAGCATCGCCGTAAATTAAGAACGCTTCGTCAGCATCTTGAGTTGGCAAAAACGGGCGCGCACAAAGGCGGGAAGTTTCAAAAACTACAGCATTCATGCAGATACTATAAACCAAAGCTTCAGGGGCTCGGTGTCACCACTGGTTTGCTGCCTTTCTGCCAATCGATTGAATAATCGCCCTTGTTTTGAGTATCGATGGTTGAAGTTGCACCCTGCCCTTTTGTATAGCTGGTGCTGCTGTCATATCCATAAGACTGGCCGGAAGCAGTGTTTATGTCTTTGCCGCTGTTGCGCACGCCTGTGCCGGTTTGAGCGTTGTAGACATTATTACTGTAGCCCGAGGCCGAGCCACCATTTGGCCCGGTAGACGCAAATTTGCTGGCCCGCATAGCGCCCACGCCACGTTTATAAGCACCACCACCAGCGCTTTGAAGGCTGCCGCCGTTCGGTCCGTTCCAGCTACCAGCGCGAAAACCGGCGCCCCTGTTATAACCCACCGCTGCCGCTCCGGCGCTGCGACCATATTGACCTTGACGGGCGTAGCCGCCAGCAGCACCTTTTGACCCTCGAGCATGAAAACCGCGAGCGTCGGCGGCATTGTTTGCGCCCAACGCCAGGCTCACTGCAAAAATCGCAGCCAGGCTCATGGCAAAGTTCAAGACGCGCGCACCTCCAGATGGTCTCAATTTCAAGTTATTCATAGCCACCCCTTCTGTAAAACTGTCTTCAATTATTTCTACGTGCGGCGTGCAAAAAAGTTTCAAAAAGACTTTCACGAACTTTTCATGGGGTGGAAAGTAAGCTTTGCCTATCCCCAGCGATGAGGCATTTACCAGATGGCGAAAATCGAGAATTTACTGCAGGCAATCGAATGTGGCGACGGCAAAACTGTGCGCGATTTCATGATCGCTTTTCCTTTTGAAACACAGCTCACCATCGCGCGCCGGCTGCAGACTCTCAACCTGCGCCACAGGGTGAACAAAGTCGACAGCCCAAGCGGATTAGCGCCGACAATTTACGCACAATTTGAAATTATCGACAGCCCCAGTGGCACACAAGAGATGCTGACAGTGCGGGTTGTGCAAGGTGGAAATGCAGAAGATATTTATAGCGTGCAGCGCCATAGCGACACCGGCCGTCTGCTTGTGCGTTACCATTGCCAGACTAAACCGACCAAGCGACACTTAAACGACCAGCCAATCTCGCTTTCAAGAATTGAAGTTTTAAATTGCGCTCCCGGCGGCAATCCCTATGCTTTTAACCCAGGACCTGACGGTTTTGGCGTGCTCACCGCACTAAATATGGTTGGCTAAAATCAGCTTCAGTTGAAAAGCTTAGACTGCTCTTTCAAAATGCGTCACGCAACCTTGGCTGTCGAGGTCATAGGTTAGCGCGAGCTGAGCCTAGCGCGAGCCTGGTATAGACCTGTACAATGGCTAGCCATTACTATTACCAATGCCTGAGGTTATTTTGCCAGAACAAACGTCGGAGCCCGCGGCTCCAGCGGCGCATGCAAAGCCCGAAAGTGTGGCCGTCATTGTTGGCCTCTGCGCAATATCTGCATCTACTTTACTAGTAGAAGTTTGCCTGACCAAATTTCTTGGTTGCAAAATCTTTCACCATCTTTCATATGCCGTGCTCAGCATGGTCATTCTCAGCTTCGGAGCATCCGGCGCTTTCGTTTATATGTTGCCGCGTCTTTTTCCTTCGCAAGGTCGTCAGGCCTGGAACCCCGCGTGGAAGGCAGCCGCCCTCTATGCAATTTTTCTAGCGCTGGCTATTCCGTTCTTTTGCTGGTTTCCATGGGATCCATACCAGCGCGACCTGGACGTGATGAAGCGTTTTCTCGCCCAGCCCATTTATTTTGCTACTTTTTCTTTGCCCATGTTTTTGGCCGGACTTTGCATCAGCCAGACGCTGTCAGCCAGCCGCCGCTCAGTTGCTCTCATATATTTCTTCGACTTGTTGGCAGCAGCTTTAGGGGCGTCGCTTTGCCCCTGGGCGCTGGAATGGGTAGGCGGTTACGGCACCATTGCCGTGGCCTGTCTATTGGGTATCGCAGCCTCAGTGGCGTTTTTCATCGCCGCTAATCACCGCGCAGCCGATGCCAATGTGGAATCGGCTGCGAGTCAATCTGGCGCAAGTGCATCTGGTGCAGGCGAATCTGATATCAGTAAATCTAGTGCCACTGCCGACAATGGCATTAATAGACAATCAACTTTAATCAAGGCCGCGCCCTATTGGGTGGCCGCAATGGGCGCCATCGCAGTGCTCATGGCTTATCCGCAGTGGGCAATTAAAAACTGGGGCTTTGATATTCGTTCATCGAAAGACTGGGGCCAAATAGTTTTCGTCAATGATTTCGGTGGCATTCGCAGCACTCACTGGAACGCCATCGCCAGAGTCGATGTTTCCCAAACTCGCACCTCAAAAAATCGCCAGTATCGCTATGGCCTTTCGCCCAAATCATACGAGCGCGACATTTATGGCCGCTACGTTTTGCTTGATGGCGGCGCTAACACCAGGCAATTTAAGGTGGAAGGTAATATCGCCAAAGAAGATTATTTAGGCGAAGCACTCTGGGCCAGCCCATATGTGGCTGAAAATAATTGCGATCGGGCGCTGGTAATCGGCGGCGGCGGCGGCATTGATATTCTGATTGCCAAATTCTTCAAGACCAAAACCATCGATGTAGCTGAAGTTAATCCGTCAATTTTCAATTTACTCACAGGCAAAGTCGACGACGCAGAACAACATTATTTTCCCTGGCTGAAAAGCGACGCGCTCTCAAAGGTCAATATCTTTCTCAGCGAGGCCAGGCACTTCTGCACCACCAGGCCAGACAATAGCTATGACATCATTCAAGCCAGCGGAGTCGATACACTGACTGCCATTACCACCGGTGGCATGTCTCTGGTAGAGAATTATCTTTACACCACCGATGCCGTGCGCGACTACCTGCGTGTGCTTAAACCAAACGGCATAGTGTCGCTGACTCACTGGCGCGAAAAGCCCCGACAAACAGGCATTCGCATGTTCACCACATACTTGAAAGTGCTGGACGACATGGGTGTCAAAGAGCCATGGAAACACGTAGCCGTGGTGGGCGGTCAAGAATGGACCGACTCGATGTTGAAAAAAACTCCATTCACCGAAGAAGAACTTGATCGCTTACGCAGTTGGACTAAAGCCACGGGGCAGGTGATGCTTTTCGACCCTGGTAAAAAGGGTTCAAGCATAGAGCCCATTTACGAGCAATTGGGCTTCGCCACTACTGCAGAAAGACCAGCATTAATCGATGCGTATCCTGAAGCAATCTGGCCAGTAATCGACGATAAGCCTTACTTTTACCATCAAGTCAAAGCTGAAAATTTCTTGATGTCATCGCCCTGGTCGTCAACTCCTGTCTCATTAATTGTCGCCACCTTATTTGGTGCACTGCTTCTTGTCTTTATGCCATTGCTGCGCCGCGACAACCGCGCGATTGCAATGCGCATCATGCCCTTCACCATATTTTTCTCGCTATGCGGCTTTGCCTTTTTACTTTACGAAACTACCATCATTCAGCTCTTTACCATTTTCGTGGGAGGACCGACCTACTCGCTATCGGTGGTATTGGTCAGCGTTCTTTCGGGTTACGCCATCGGCAGTTTCATCTCACAATATCTCAAGCTGAATAGCCGTACTTTTATAGTCTTAGGCGTGGGCCTGGCGGCCTTAATGCTGGCACTGTGGGCTGGAGTGCCGGTTTTGACCAAGCAATTACTCGGCCTGGAACAACCAGCACGAATAGTTATTTGCGGTACCGTGGCCTTACTTTCGTCTATCTGCACCGGCTTGCCGGTCTCGCTAGCCATGAATTGTTTGCGCAAACGCTTCGGCAGTGCAGTGGCCTGGATGTGGGCAGTCAATTCGGCTTTCAACGCCCTGGGTGGAGTGGCCTTCGTCAGCATTACCCTGACCACCGGAATTTCGAGCTGTTTGCTAATTGTGGCAGTGTTCTATCTGGTGGCTAATTTGATTTTGGCTCTGGCGCTGAAGGGTGAAGTTTGAGCGAGATTAAAATACCCGAGGCGCTGACACAAAATGCGCATGCAAAAGAAGTGTTGCGAGTCTGGATTGTGGACAACAAGCTTCAAATCAACGTTGACCCTGATGGCTGGTCTGACCCAGCATTTTTCGGACTGGCGCTGGCTGACGTAGCATTCGAGATTGCAAAATCCAAAACGAAAGCGTGGAGTTTAAGTGCAGAGGCTGGTCAAAAATTGATTCTCGATAATATCAAAACCATGGTGGGAGATTTCGACGATGCTTAAGCCTCCGCCATTTGATGGAGCCACTCAAGCAGATGAGTTCATTCGTGTATGGTCTGTCGAAAACGGAAACGGCGCGAACTTTTTTGTAAATGCATACCTGGATAGTCCAGAAGATTACGCTCAAATTTTGTTGGAAATCAGTGCGCTAATCGCGAGCGAAATCGCAGAGGCTAAGAGACTATCAGGCGAAGCAGTCTTAGCAAGGATACTGGACACGATGCTGTCTGAAGGGTAAGAGATCTAGCACCGCGGCAATTGACTGCGACTTGAGAAGATGACTAGTTTGATTTTGGCACTGTTGTTGAAGCGCGAGTCTAGTAAAAGGCCCGATTAAACCAATATGCATGATCCCAATAAATACCTGCCAATTCCAGAGGTGGACGATTGGCTCAATCTAAAAGATTGGACATTTCGATGCAATTATAAGCAAGGGCAGCACGGTGATTTTTATTGGATAACTCCATATTACACGTGGGATTTTCTCGATTGCATTGAGCTTCCTCAAACTCCCTTTCGGATTCTCATGACTTACTTTGACTGGTTTGGAGGGGCTGCCGCCTGTTTCGGTTCAAAACCTGGCTGGCAGGTGGTGGCTGAACACTGTGCCCTTTCCGATGTGATCACAGAAAAACCTGTAATAAATTATGGGGCCGATATAGAACTGATGCTGATCGACGAGCCGCTAAGCAAAAGCGAGATTGCCGGAAGACTGAGTCTCGCTGGTGTGGACGCAGATCCTGACAATTCCGATTTCTGGAAGTTTATTGAAGAGGTGGAACCTTATTGTTTTGCTTCATATACACACGGCATGTTTTTTACAGCGAAAAAGAAAGAGCTGATAGAGTCTTTTTATTCGGAGGAAACTCTGCAAAATGTTGAGCGAACAGAACGAGAAAAAGAGCGCGCCGGCAGGGCTCGAATGTGGGAGATGCTAGGCCCCGAATGCGGGCCCGAAACCTGTGTGGACTTTGGTTGTGATCGCCTGCGCATTCAGCTGGCAATGCGTTGTTTTTTTCATCAAAGAAGGCGTTGAGACTAAGGGGCGATAGAACTCATGGATCCGGTAAAAGTGCAGCGGCTGGTCAAAAATTGATTCTCGATAATATCAAAAAAAATGGTGGGAGATTACGACGATGCTTAAGCCGCCGCCATTTGATGGAGCCACTCAAGCAGATGAGTTCATTCGTGTATGGTCTGTCGAAAACGGAAACGGCGCGAACTTTTTTGTAAATGCATACCTGGATAGTCCAGAAGATTACGCTCAAATTTTGTTGGAAATCAGTGCGCTAATCGCAAGCGAAATCGCCGAGGCTAAAAGACTATCAGGCGAAGCAGTCTTAGCAAGGATACTGGACGATGCTGTCTGAAGGGTAAGAGATCTAGCACCGTGGCAATTAACTGCGACTTAATATGCTGGCTAATTGGGTTTTGACACTAATGTTGCAGGGCGCACAGAGCGGTTTCTCTTTATCAATGCTGCGGACAGCAACGATGCCTTACCACTTCGAGCAGCTTCCATTATTTCTTCTGTCCGCCTCGTAGCATTTGCGGTCGCTAAGTTGGATTTTGTCATTTGGATAAAAGCGCGCTTAGCCTGCAAATTCAATTGCTCCATTTGGCGATCAGTACCACTTAACGCCCCTAGCATCATAGAAAAATTTTGCCGAAAGCCGTAACCGAGAGTTAGTTCAGGTGACACCAGGCAAGTGGAAAGATATGCAGCTCCTGGCATGATTGTACGCAGATATACGGGGTCTAAACTTTTGTCTTCGTCATCGGCAGTAGCTACAGCTACGACGATTAATTGATTTGGCGCTGGTTCGAATTCGTTCCACGAAGTTTCGAGCCATACCCAACCATGGCCTGGATGCCAATATTCGGTTAGCCAGTGCATGTCAAACCAGTAGCTACTAACTGGTATGTGGGCGATTGTTCGCGCGGCAATGCCGCAGGCGCGAAGCAAAGCGGCAGTCAGATTAGCACGGCTTGTACAGGAACCTCCTGCACGTAAAGCGGTTTTTGCATCCAATGACTCATACGCGCTACCGTCGCCAGACTGGGTGGCAACAAATTCCAATATTTTTCGCACTTTCGTCTCGACGTCATCCATTCCGTTAACCAGTGCCTTCGCCTTTTTCTTAATAGCGGCATCGTCACATTGTACACAGACAGTGCTTCTCAACCATTGGGTCACCTTTCTAGCCGGTGGTGCACTCGTTTTTCGCAGCGAGATGTTTTTTCTGCCTGACACTAAAACTAGTGCTTTCCAATTGATTGTTACTGACTGGCCCACTGTCAAATCAGCCTGGCAAAGCCAATTGATACCATCTTCGCGCGGATAGATCTTATAGCTCTTGAGCGCTGACTTTGGATTCGACGAAATTTCGAAAGACAGAGGTATTTGTTCTCTATAAAGCCCGGGAATGGGAAAGGTCACGCTACCATGTGTTTCACCAGGCCTGGCACATACTGCAGACAAATAATTTACTTCCAGCACAGTGGTTGCGTTGCCGTCTGCAAAATTCCTGACAATGGGATTTCGCACTACTAGATGGACTTTTCTAACCAGTGCAGGAGTTTCACTAAAATTGTGAATAGCAATTTCCAAAGTATGAGTTTTTGAAGGTGCTACAAATATCGCCTCATATGTAGTCCACTTCTCTGTGACTGTGAACCAGCAGCTTTGCCATCTTCTAACAAAAGCTTTTTCCGCATCGTAAGCGGTTATCGTTATCGATGTAATGTCGGCAATCTCAGCGCGACGAAGGCTACAGGAAAAATTCAGCACGTGCTCAGTTGGCACATTTTCTAGCGTCATTATTACGCCCGATGGCTCTTCTCCTTCACGACGGCCGCTCAGTTCGATACAGTTGCCTTGGCCGATTGAGATTTTGCTTGCATCCACCAGAGTCCATCCTTCGGGCGCACCTGCAAAATTAGGATTTGGAATCAACTGCTTTGGCATTTATATAAATAGACCTGCTAGTCACTGTGTTAATCTCGCCCGAGTAGGGCACTATAGCTCTGTAGATGAACGTTGCCGACCAAAACAATAATAAAAGAGACTGGCTCGTTGTTGCATTAATGATGGGTCTGGCCGTCGCACTGCGGGCTCCCCTTCTTAATATCGGCGTTACCATTGACGACGCCTGTAGCGCTTATGTAGTCGAAGCCTCAAATTTTGGCGATCTTGTCACCCGCATTAAAGAAGTGGAAATGAGCCCGCCGGTTTATTTTTCCATTTTGAAATTGTTCACAATGTTTCTGGGCTTTAACTCAGTTGTGATGGCACTGCCCTCTTTGATTTTTAGTGTGCTCACCATTCCTGTTGTCTATTTGCTAGGCAAGGAAGCGGCCGGCTCTGATAACTGCGGCAAAAGCGCCACTGGATTACTGTCTGCCTTCTTCGCCACAATCTCAATTTTAGCCATCATTTACAGCCATGAAGCACGCACCTATGCCGTGGCCGGATTTCTCACTGCGTCTGCTCTGGCGCTATTCATGCGTTTTTTGAATGGCAAAGCGAGCGTGCCCGCTGGATTAATGTTGGCCCTCAGTTGTTCATTACTGGTGATGACGCACTATATCTCTGTTTTGTACATTGGCATTATGGGCCTGGCGTCTATCATTTACCGTCAGCAGTCAAACAACAAATCACTTTATGCCATTCCGGCACTGGCTGCTCCCGTAATTCCGTTGCTATTCTGGTGGCCGGTGCTCAATCATCACCGCGGCGTTGGCACACCCTGGGCTGACGTGACGCCCATCAGCCAATTTCTCACAGTATTTGCCAGCAATTTAAGCGCCACATTGCCACTACCTGTGGTAGCTGGTTATTTGCTTGTCAGCCTAGTCTTTCCGACTGTGCTGGCCCTGGCGGTGGTGCTCAGACCAAAACAGATATGGCAGTCAGTAAAGCATATTGTTAGCGACGGACGCATCGTTACATTAGCAGCCTGCCTGGCGGCATCGTGTTCATTATTTGGCTTTATCACGCCTTACATATTTGGTTATGTGCGCTATATGACACCGGTAGCCTGCACGTGTTGGGTGTTGCTGGCACTCTTTGCCGTAACTTTATTGCGGCCACATTTTGAAAGTGAGTTGAACCAGTCAAAACAAAAAGTACTTAAAGGCTGCCTGATTGCCTCGCTTGTGGCCATGGCGTCCATGAGCGCGCTAGAAACAATAGCCCGCGCCGGACAAGATTGTTCTGGATTGCGGCTTCTGGCTCGCGATATCAGCAGCGGCAAATTTGGCAAATCAGCATTTATAACCGCTCCAGACTTTGTAGGCATTATTCTTGTTTACTACTTGAAGCATGAATGCGCTCAGGCTGAGATGCCCGAATTACTTGGTTTCGCGGATCCTTATTCAGGTCTTCTGCCACCCCGCCACGCAAACCGTGCCGCATGGTGGCACGATCCTAATATTTTGACCGTCTATGAGGGCAAGCTAGCCAAATACAAAGAACAGGGTTTTGAAAAAATCGTGTTCATACGGGACACTTACAAGCCGAGTTCAATCAAAATGCCTACTCGGGAAGTGACTGATAAGTTTGAAATATTCTTACAGCAAAAACTACACAAGATTGGAGTGACAAAGTTGTACTCCGGCCGGGCAAGTTCATATGAGGTGAGCGAATATTCTTTTGCTCCAGAACCAGCCATAGAGAACAAAAATGCCCAGTGAAAAGCTGGAAAGTCTTGAACTAAAATTCTCCATTGTCACAACTTGCTACAACGAGCAAGACAATGTAGAAAACATGATTACCAACTTGCTGAGCCGCTTTCGAAGCAGTTTTCCGGGGGACGCTTTTGAATTGGTAGTTGTGCTCAATGGCTGCCTGGATCAAACTCCCGTGTTGGCGCAAGCGCTAGCGGCTATCAACCACGAGCTTGTGCTGGTCAGCCTGGCTGAAAATCATGGTTATGGCGCCGGCATTCGAGCAGGGCTAGAGGCCGCACGGGGCGAACTTGTTGGTTACATTGATGGAGACGAACAAATCTCGGCAGAAGACGTAGTTAAAGTTTTTAACGCCGCAAAAATTTCAAACGCTGAGATCGTCAAAGTTGTCAGAGTAAAAAGAGAAGACGGTTTCAAACGTTTGATAATAACTACGGGATACAACTTTCTTTTTAAAATGTTCTTTGGCTCAATTTGCAATGACATAAACGGCAAGCCAAAGATACTAAGACGCAAGGCTTTGCGGCAACTTGGGCTAACCAGCAATGATTGGTTCATTGACGCTGAAATGATGTTGGCAGCGAGAAAGCTTGGCTTTTCTATTGAAGAAGTACCAGTTGTTTTTAAGCAACGTGCGGGCGGCCAATCAAACGTGCGCATGTCTACAATTTTTGAATTTCTCGGCAACATGTTTGCTATGCGAAAACGGTTGCAAGGGGTCTCAGCCAAGCGCTCTTCGGAATAGCGAGGGGGTTTGGTTCACTATTGGCTTGGGGCTGCGGGTGCTGGCCTGGCTTTGATTTGAGTAATCGATACGCTGGGATCTTCGGCCATTTTTCTTACAAAATTAACTGGGCAAAAATTGTCAGATTTTCGGCCGAAAGTCCCCCTACAGAATTTTCTCAAAAACAACAGAACACCAACCCTTGCCCCCATCGGCCGCAACGATCCAATGAACTTTTTTGCACGCGAATTGAACTTCCCCCCGCAAAAAAACGTATTACAAAGAACCACTACCTTAATCCACCGATTGAAGGAGGTTCGTTATGGACAGCTGCCGCGCTAAGATAGTTCGATACTATCGATCTCTCCCACCCGGAACCCTTTTTACGACAAGAGATTGCCTTGGCGTAGGCCTAAGATACAACGTTGATCAGGCACTAGCTAGACTGGTCAAAGAAGGCTTGTTGGTGCGTATTGTGCGGGGCATGTTTGTTTGCGCACTGACAAGGAGACCTCATTATTCTGATTTAGAAATTGCCACCTTAAAAGCCAAGTCGTTTGGCAAAAGAATCCTCCAGCACGGCGCTAATGCTGCTGCGGACATGGGGCTCAAAATCGAAAAGACTGCAGAGCCCACTTTTATTGTCAACGGTGCAACAAGCAAGTTCCGAGTAATAGAGAGACACCAAACCATCAATTTGCGCACGGCCTGTCATAAAAAGATGCAACTCAAAGATGATCGAGCTGGCACCGTAGTTAGATCACTGTGGCAGCTAGGCAAAAAGAAAATCACCAGAGAGGCGATCATTAGAGCTCTTGCGGTTTTAAAGAAAGAAGATTGTCAGCTGATTATAAATTCTTGCGCCTGGATGCCCTATTGGCTCTCCAATATATTCATCATTGTCTTCCAGAACCGATATCGCAAAGACTTTAAGGCTGCACAAATGCCAGCCACTTAAGAGTGATAACAGCGGTGTTTTCTGGTAAAAGAGTCTATAGCGGTTAGTTAATGAGCGACAGATAAAAGAGTAAAAACATCAGCGATTATCTCAACATCGTAGTTTTAATTACTGGCAGCACTGGCTTTCTGGGCAGGCACCTGGCCCAACGGCTGGCGCAGCAGGGGGCCCAGGTGTACTGTGGCGCTCGGCAAATAAAAAGCGATAATCCATTTACCGAAAATAAAAACATAAAACCAATTACGCTCGACGTCAGTGATGCCGAGCAGGTTTCTACGGTTCTCAACAAGATCAAACCACAGGTAATCTTCCATTTAGCGGCACTACCGGCGGGCGACCGCAGCGCCGCCAGATTACCTGAGCAGGTGCGCGTCACATTTGGTGGCACCGTCAATCTGGCTCAAGCAATTCTGCAGTTAGACAATATGCCCTTGCTCGTGCACGTCGGTTCTTCTGAAGAATACGGCGGCGGTGCAATTCCCTTCAAAGAAGATCAGATGCTGGCGCCAATATCTCCATATTCAGCAGCAAAAGCATCGTGTTCGCAGTTTCTAGTCGCCGAGCACCAGGCATTCAATTTGCCTGTGATCATCACAAGACCTTCAGTGGTCTATGGTCCCGGCCAGGCCAGCGGCATGGTGATTCCTTATTTGTTCAGCAGCTATTTAAGCGGACACTCACCGGCGCTGAGCCCGGGGGAGCAGACGCGTGATTTTGTCTATGTCGATGATTGTATCGAAGCACTCTCCATACTTGGTCTTCGCCCTGACTTGACTGGCCAGATTTTCAATCTAGGATCTTCCACCGAAAGCAAACTTAAAGATGTGGCCGAAAAAATAGCAAGGCTCTGTCGATATGAAGGCGCCACCGGAATTGGCACCAGCGAGTATCGCAAGGCCGAAGTAATGAGACACAAAGAATGTTGCCAGAGAGCGAAAGAGCATTTTGGCTGGCAGGCAGAAACCGATATTGACAGCGGCTTGAGCAAAACTTACCAGTGGTGGCATGAGCAAAAGGCGCATTTGAAAATTTCGAGTCAAGTTAATGCAAAGTAACAGTGAAGAGCGACCTCCACTACTGAAATGGCGTGGGTTGGTGCGTTGCTTTGACGCCGGCAATATTGCTGTCATTGCTTGCATAGCCATTGTTTTTCTCACTGCACAAGGTACTGTCTGGTCAAAAAACGAATTCGACAGCATGCGAGCAAAAAGCTACATGCTCTTTCTTGATTTCAGCAAATATTATATCTGCGGCAAAATGGCTTCTGGAGACGATTATGTTCGAGCCAATGTTTACGACGCTAATCTACAGCAAAAATACTTAACCGAATATTCGCTAACCGATCCAAAAAAACCAATTGAGTATATTGCTTATCCACCCATAAATTTTCCGCTGATGAAGCCGCTGGCACTACTTCCCATGAGTCAGGCTTTTCACATTTACTGGACTCTTGGCTTAGTTTTCGCCATTGCCTCAACCTGGCTACTTTCGCGCAAGAGCAAATTTTTTCACAAAGCCCTCAATTTTCTTACTCTCTGGCTCGCGATTTTCGCTTCCATTCCAATGTTTCGCGCCTATGCACTTGGTCAGTTCAGCCTCTATTTGCTAGGTTTGATTGCCCTCTATTTTTATCTGTTTTTGCGACAGAGCAAAAAGTTAGACTGGTTTGCCGGGTTAACACTGGCTCTTACCGCAATAAAACCGCAGTACTGCATTTTCCTTGCTATTCCAGCCATGGCTACTTTTCGCTGGCGCATACTTGCCGCTGCTGCTGCTGGAGAAGCCATTCTTCTGGCCATGGCGGTAGCCACAGTAGGCATGAAAAACATTACCGACTTTCCGAAAATCGTTTTGTTTGCAGATCAAACTTCGCTTTACAGTGGTGTCTTTCCTGAACAGATGGTTAATTTGCGCGCCATATTCTGCCTGTTCAGCAATCCGCATGCAGCCATGCAAATAACGTCCTATCTTGGTCTTGCGGCCATGGCAGCCTTATTTGTTCTCTGGTACAAAGTTGGTCGAAACCGCCCAGATTTGACAGCCCGTTTGGTGGCGCTGACCGTATGTGTCTGTCTGACCACTAGCCCCCACACAAATATATATGACTGCATCCTACTCTGCGTGCCGGTCTTGCTCACTATGCCATCGAGTCTGTCGGCAAGCCTTTATAGCCGCTATCTTTCGCTCGAAACAAAAACATTTTTCTGGCCCGAAGAAATTTTGACAATCATCATGTTGCTCTACGCGCCGATGGGTTGGGCAATCTTCATGTGCGCACCCGGCAAAAATATTCTCGGCGAAGCTTGCATCACTTTGCCATTCGCTTTCATCAATGTCTTTCTATGTTTGTTGCATGGCATCTGCCTGCGCCATGAAGCATGTGCCATTTCATCAGAGCAAACGAGCGAGATTGCCGGCGACAGCAAGTGACACCACATTTAGCACCAGTTATGACAAACCCGTTAAATTAAACGCCAGAAGTGGTGTTTTCTACGGTAAGAGCATTGCCCACCGTTGTGCCGGTGCGGGCAATCTTACCGGCAGGCAATTCCAGACACTGGCTGGCATTACTGAAAGTCTTCGACATTTTGCCGGGCTGAATGTTTTCTACCAGACCAACAACAGTGTTGTGTTTATCAAGAAAAACGCAATCGATGGCGTATTTCATGCCAAACATGTGAATGCTGCTGCAAGGTGCAATTAAGAGTCCATCGCCATCAGATAGCGCCGAAGTGCCGAGCAGACCTTTGAGTCTGCTCATAAATGTTTTTGCGTAGCGTACACGTTCGGCAAGTACTGTGTTTTTTGTCTTATTGACGTATCTAATCACAGGTTTATTTGGTGCCCGCCATAATTGGTCCCACAGCGTTCAAGATGGTGACAACGGCTGGTCCAAGCATGGGGCAAAGAATCAGTGGCATAACGAAGATCATGATTACCGGAACCATTTTGACCGGCACTTTACCGGCTTCTTCTTCTTTCTTACGCTTCAGTCTGTCTCTCAATGCTGAGGCTTGTTGACGCAATGGATACGACATGTCGGCACCTTTTGCTTCTGCTGCAATCAAGGCTGATGCCATGTTGATCAATTCGTCTACGCCGCATCTTTCACCCATCTCACGCAGTGCGTGGGGTACTGATTTGGCGAACACTTTTACGTCTGAAATCAGTTGCTGCAACTCGACGCTCAAAATCGGGCAAGACATGTGCACTTCTTTTGATACTTTGTCGATGGCGAGCATCATACCAAGACCGGCTTGGGCACATACAATCATCAAGTCGATGATGATCGGCAACTCTTTTAAAACTTGATCTTGACGCTGTTTAACACGGCTGGCGAGGAAGAAGTTAGGCAAAATCCAGGTAGGGATGGCACCAATCAATCCGCCCAGTAACATGATTGGGTTAGTGGTGGCAGCAAGGAAAGTCATCACCAGAACGGTACCAACCAGCATCACTTTAACGCCGATGAAGATCGCCATGTGATGTGGTGTACGGTAATTGGCCATGTTCAACAGTTGAACTGTTCTTTTGTCGGCCAGTGCAGGCATCAATGAAAGCGAAAACTGTCCAACGAACTCGGCCAGTTTCAAAATAATCGAATCTTTTGGCTTCTCAGCAGCGCTGTCTTCTTTTTCTTTGCGAGGGCGAATACGTACGCCGTAGTTGTCTACGTAAGTGCCGAATACCGGCCTGAGCACCAGTACGCAGCTTGCCACTACACAGGTGAAAACTAGTACGGCGAGAACAGGCATTGGCATGATGGAAGCGTCCTTGAAACTGGTGGAATGAAACTGGAAGTGGAAGTTGGGGAATTGAGTCTGAAAGTTAGACCTCGAAGGTCACCATTTTTTGCAGAATGTAGAAACCCATCAGCTCCCAGATGACAAGACCTACCATTACCAGTCTAGCAACTGGGTGGTTCAAAAAGGGAGTCATATAAGCTGGTGTCAAGAAATAAGTGCCCACAGTGATTAAATAAGGCAGGCAGCCGATGAATGACGCTGTAGCTTTACCTTGTGATGTCAGAGCGTTCAAGAAGTCGCGTAGTTTGAATCTTTCACGAATGGCATCGGCAATGGTGGCAACAACGTCGGCCAGGTTTCCGCCCACGTCTTGCGAGATGAAAATGGCCTGGGTCAAAAGCTTAAAGTCGGGAGCCTTAATTCGGTAAGACATTTCAACCATAACGTCTCTGAATGGTTTACCGAGTTGCAGCGAAATAAGACCACGCTTGAACTCGCCGCGAATTGGGTCGGGGCCTGTGTCTGAAATAACTTTGAAAACTTCCATAACCGGCGAACCGGCTCTCAGCGCAGACACCATAGTCTCTAGAATCTGCGGCAATTGTTCGGTCATTCTGGCCTGACGCTTTTTGGCCACTTCGCCCAGGTAATAGACGAAACCAGCAGCACCAACAGGGAGACCGACGAAGAAACCAACCGGTGAAAGTTCGGCCATATTGCCCAACACAAAACCAATGGCAAACAAAATTCCCGTGCCGATGGCAGCGCAAATCCAGTAAGTTTTCATCTTGTCGTATTCGGCTTCTTTACCAGCTTGAGCTAACAAGCGCGAAAGGTAGTCAGCCCGCTGGGTGACGAAAATGCTTTCCGGGTCGGCTTTATCATGCAGCTTCTCGGCCATACGCCGTGAATGCTTGGCCAGACGTGATAGCTGATCGACGCTGTTGCGACGAAGAAGCGTCATCAGAAGAAGTCCGACGAGGATTATTGATCCGCACAATAGTATTGGGTTCATCTTTTCCGTACTCTGCTTTTCTAACTGCTAAATAGGACTGCCCACATTTTTCAATGAGAGCAGTCCTTGCGTATCTTGGTTTATCTAAGCCACTCGAGCTTGAAGGGAACCGCTTCTTGCTCCAGCTGTTCCAGGAATTTGGGTGGTAGTCCAGATCCCATGTGACGGCATTTGAAGAAGCCTCTGGCGTCGCGGCCTTCACGTTCTAGTGTGAACATGCTTGAAATGGCGATGGTGTCGCCTTCCATTCCGGTTATCTCAGCGATTTCAGTCACGCGCCTGGTACCGTCTTCAAGACGGCTGATTTGCACGATAACTTGAATGGCTGATGCGATCAGTTCGCGAGCAGCTTTCTGAGGCATTTCCATACCGCACATCAGAATCATGTTTTCTAGACGCTTAGTGCAGTCCCGAGGATTGTTGGAGTGAATCGTAGTCATGGAGCCGCTGTGACCTGTGTTCATGGCCTGCAACATGTCGAACGCTTCTTCTCCCCGACATTCTCCTAGAATGATTCGGTCAGGTCGCATACGGAGGCAGTTAATAACTAACATCCGTTGTGTGATTTGACCGCGTCCTTCTGTGTTTGGCGGACGGGTTTCCATACGTACCCAGTGCTCGTGCTGTAAGCGTAATTCCGCCGCGTCCTCAATGGTGATGATGCGTTCGCGAGGGTTGATGTGCGCAGACAGTGCGTTTAGCAGTGTGGTTTTTCCTGAACCTGTACCACCTGAGATGATCAAGTTAATCCGGCCCTTAACGCAGGCCTTCAGAACTTCAGCCATCTGCACGCTCATTGAGCCCTTCTCGCACAATTGGCCGAGGGACATAATGGACGTACCGAAACATCGAATGGTGATCGTAGGACCGTCAATCGACACCGGTGGAATGGTGGCGTTTACCCGTGAGCCGTTTGGCAGACGGGCGTCAACCATGGGTGAGTTTTCATCAAGTCTTCTGCCCAGAGGCTGAATGATTTTGTCGATGGTCTGTCTTAAGTGCCTGTCGTTTTCAAAAACAACTGCTGTTTTTTCAAGACGACCGTGACGCTCTACGTAAATTGAACCAATACCGTTGACGCAGATGTCGCCTACGCTTGGGTCGCGAAGCAGAGGACCAAGTGGGCCGAAACCAAACACTTCATCCAAGACGTTCTGCAGCAAAATACCCTTCTCCATCATGGTCAATGGAGCTGGGTCTGAGTTTACGATTTCTCTGATACGAGCTCTAACTTGAGCTTGTGTATCTTCTGAAATATTCGTCAAGCGAGACGTGTCTAATTCTCTACGCAGTTGTTCAATGATGAACTTTTCGCGTTCGCGGATTAGTTGCTGGTTGGCGGAGAATTTACCACCAATATCGGTAGGGCCTGCGTCACCGCCGCCGCCACCATGACCACCACTGCCGTATTCGTCTTTAGCGTCGATTCTGTCGATGTCGCCGCGTGTCGGACCTTCGGTAGCAGGAACTCCACCACCACCCGGACGCGCTTGAGACATACCAGTATTAGGTGCTGCACCAGCAGGTCTGGCCATGCCGCTTTGCCCTGGAGCTGGTCCGGAACCTGGTCTGGCTCCAACACCTGTGCCCTGAGCTCCACCTTGAAGACCGGTATTCTGCTGCTGAGCAGGCACCACTTCTGACGCCTGCCGCTGCCGGACTAACTGTCCCATTAGTGAAGATGTGGGTCGTGCCGGTAGATTTTGATCCTTTCTTTCGTCACCCATTTAGAAGCCCACCTTATTTATTTTTTCTTGCCGAAGATCGCCGGTAGTTTGAATCCTGCTTTTTCGCCATCGTTTTTCTGAGTCAACAGAAGTTGCTCACCACCAGCCAGTCGTCTGGCCAGTGAGTCGAGTGCTTTACCTAGTGGAGTATGCGCAGGGGCGATCTGACCCTGGTTGTTAACCCACTTAGCAGTCTTAGTATCGTTAGGGATCTCATGGAAAACAGGATAGTTCAAGTTGGCACGACATTCGCTAAGAACGTCTTGGGGCAACCATTCTGATCTGTTGACTGTGAGCAGGAGTTTCTCCTGGTTGTAGTGGGCCTTGAACGTATCGAGGCACTTGCGAGCATTCAAAATAGCTGCCCAGTTGTACTCAGTGATAACAAGTACATGGTCGGCCAAGTCGAGAGTCGCGATAGCGCGTTCATCGAGCAAGTTTTTGGGCAGGTCTACAACTGTGAAACGGAATTCCTGTTTCGAGGTATAGAGAATTTCCTGCACCTGCGCAGCATAGATGTCACCGATATCTTCAAGTTCCGGTGGTGCTGCGAGGATGCTCAACTTATCGTCGTACCGTGTCATCAGGTTGCGCAGATAAGTAGCGTCGAAGTTTGTGTGTGAAAAGTCGATGGTGCTCAAACTGAACGAAGGCTCAAGGTTGAGGTAATGCGAAACCATACCGAATTGCAAGTCGAGGTCGACGATGCAAGTTTCGCCATACTTACCGAGATAACCAGCCAGGTTCGTACAGATGGTGGTGGCACCGATACCACCAGTGGGGCTAAAGATGCCGATAACTTTGCCGGCAGCAGTAGAGACAGATTCAGATTGATGCTTCAACTGAATTGATTGAACGGCGGCTGGAAGGTCAGTACGCCAGCGTTCTGCATCAAGGAAGTCAGAAGCCCCGAGTCGATACGCAGTGCGGATCAACTCAGGGTCTGGAACTTCATAGCTAACGAAGAAGTAGAGTTGCGGGAAAGTTTCCCGCAACTCTGCCAACAACGAAAGTCCGCGCACAGGGGCTGGACTGAGCTCAATCCACACCAATTTTGGGTGTAAGCTGCCGATTTGTTCGCGCGCCATACTTCCAGAGACGGTGCTGACCAGAGCCAACGATGGTTGACTGTGAATCAGATCTTCAATGGTTTGGCGTTTGTCCAAACCTGCATCACATACGAGCAGTGTGGTCAGTTTCATAGCTTCAGCTTTCTCCCTTTGCCGACAGCCCTAACTAGGTTTTACCCAATAGCTTAGCTTTATCCATATGTACTTTGTACGTTTTATGTATATTCCATCAATACGACGAAATTACGATTTTGGAACGGAAAGAACGTCTTTCTTACTACCGGACCAGATCTCAATTTCATGCAATGGTGGAGGCGGTGGTGCCGCGTTAGGCATCATACCAGGGCCACCCATAGGCATCGGACCTGCATCAGGAGCTCCGGGCAGTGGGGGTGGAGGTAAGGCAGATGGTGGTGGCAAGGACGAAAGATCAGACTTCGGAGCTGGTGGCTTAACGAAGAGCGAAGTAACGTCAACAGTTGCAACCGGTTGGTGATCTTTGTCGTTTCTCAAGGTCAAATAGAGCTTGGAAGCGGTGATCGATCTGATCAGCTTGTTAGCATCTTCAGGCGACAGTGACACAGTGACTGAGCTAGCTGGTACAGCAGCGGTGCCGCCTGGAGCTTTCTGGTACATCTGGCCTACTGCGATAACTTCAACGTCAGAAAGGATTGGAGCTACTTTAGTATCACCAGCCGATCCAACCATGGCGATTACATCGACGTGGCTCTCAGGGGTAACGAAACCAGCAACACCAGAGTTACTGTCAACCGCGAAGGTAACAGCTCTCATGCCTTCTTTCAGTCTAGCTTCGAATCCCAGCGAAATTCCCTGCGGTGCAAGGTCATGCTGAGAAACGATTTGTCCGGTCTGGATGCCGTATTTGGCAACGCGGCCAGCAGCGAGTGAAGCAGAGGTAAGGGCGTCTTGCGGGATTTTAGCCTGCTCGATTTCCTTTTCTTCTAGAGCTTCAACTGGAATGGTAGAGCCTTCAGGAATATCCTTAATGGCATAAACCACTTTACCCTTAGCGCTCATTTTAGCGATCAGGTCTGACTCTTTTGCCTTCAGAGCTTGCTCTTGAGCAGTCTGGTTGCTTGTAACCATCATGGTAATAAGCACAGCCAAACCGATAATGAGCACCAACATTAACGCTGGAGGCATTCGAGATAACTGTAGAAACAAACTTCGTAATGGGTTCATTACGGATCCCCCTATTCTTTCTGGTGAGAAAGATTAACCACTTACTATTAACGCACATCAGCCAAACAAGGACAACGCCTGCCCTTGCCCGCACCCAAAAATTTTGTACCCTTGGAAGCGGTAATTTAACCTTCGAAGTTTACAGGCTATCCTAGCGCTTGGTTTCCGGTGAGGGCGCCAAACCGCGCAAGTGTCAAGTTTTGTATTATCCTGACATCACTCAGAACACCTGACAAACCATTTGTACAGGTTACTGATAATCAGCGGCTTTCGCTCGATTTTTTTACAAGCTGTTAATAGGAATGATCAGTCGTAGTCTCACTGAGCGTCTGGTAAAAGTGACTGTTTCTGCCACTTTCAATTTAACTCGGATCACCACATAGATAAAAATTGCCACCATGTCACGAGGACAAGATGGTGGCAAGACAGAATCTCTGGTGCTATGAAGACGCTGAAGTGGCGCTGTCTGCAAGAGCATTGAGCTGGCTGGCCACAGCCTTGAAAGCGCTCGACAGGGCAGGCAGTAAAGAGCCGCTGGTAAATCCGAAGGTAAGGGCCACAAGCAAAGAGACAAAGGCCAGAATCGCCCCGTACTCTGTAATTCCCTGGGCTTCTTCGTCGCTGAAAAATCTCTTAACTAAATCGCTGCAAGTTTTGAATGTTGAAAAATACACAATCGCCCCCCGGAGATTGGCAAAGCCATGTCAAGAGCGCTTGCCTGCGCTTCCAGATGTCATGAATTCGAAAAAATAAAAATGGTGGCAGATGAAAAACACCTGCCACCATTTTTCAAGATCACTGATTGACACAGCCTTTCATAAAGAGCGGCAGCGTCACGCTAGATCGTAACGAAGTTATGATGAAGCTGATGCAGCGGCGGCTGACAAGGCGTTCAACTGGCTGACCACAGCGCTGAACGCTTTGGAAATCGCAGATGACAATGCACCTTGGGTGATTGAGAACACAACAGCTACGAGAATGGCAACGAATGCCAAGATGGCGCCATATTCTGTAATACCCTGTCCTGACTCGTCATTAATGAACTTGTTAATTGTTTCGCTCATGCGTACCTCCTGCAACGGATTCGAAGGATATATATTACACGCAACATTGAATCTGGATGGATTCGTCGCCTGAAACATACACCTTGAAAACGTAAAAACTGATTGACTTAGTAACTCTAAAAAGAAAATAGAAATCGACTTATTCTATAAAACGACCTCCGAATTGGTTTTACCCACTACTCCAGTTATCTAACACCCGACCAGGAATAGGAATCTGTGTCACCGCTTGCCTCGCAGGCGTTCGGCATCACCAACTCTTCGATCTTAGCTTGACATCTCTCGGCTGCCTAGTGCCTGCCATGGATATTTCTGTATCGCAGAATACATTTGCTCAAAAAATCTTCGAAATCGTGCACCAGTCACCGTCGAATTATTAAGAGATTGTTTACACGCTGTGTGTTGAATGGCGGAGTTGCCTTCAAATCAGCAGTCCAGGACCTACAATAGTTTTAAAAGTGGTTTTTAAACACTATACAAAAGGAATCAAGCGATTGGCAGCTCCCAGTCAAAGCGAAATCACAACTGCGCGCGCCAAAGCTCTCTCGTTTCTGAGTCGCAACCAGAAAGTCGGGTTGGTCGGCGCTCCTGCTGGCGACCATAAATACGGATGGTTTCCTTATAAAGCTGGTGGTCAACCTTCATTAGAAGCCACAGCCTGGGCCGCTCTCGCCCTAAGGCACGACGCTGCTGTAGCTAAATCTGCCGCTCTCTTTATAGTAGGGAGTCAAAATAAAGACGGAGGTGATTCCACCGAACCTGGTGCCGGCCGTTCCGATTGGAATTCAGGGCCAGCAATGCTTGCCCTGCGTCTACTCAGTGAGCAACACGCTCAGCTAGCCGAACAACCTGATGTAAAAAAATCGATCAAAAACGGATTGGTACATTTATTAGACAGCCGCACCGAATTTTATGGTGCTGTTGGTCGCCTGGTCTTGATGCTTGGCCGGGGCCCTGGCGCTCTAGCATACGCCCGAGGCTGGCCATGGTATCCGGGTTGTTTCCACTGGATTGAGCCCACATCTTACTGTCTGATGGCTCTGAAATTTCCCCGTGTACCAGACAGTGAACTTTATGACCGCGTTATTGGCTTTGCCAATCAATTTATTACAGAAAACGCTTGCAAAGACGGTGGTTGGAATCACGGCAATGCTCGCACCCTGGGCTCCGATTTGCCCTCTTACAGATTAACCACCGCCGAAGCCCTACTGGCTTTACAAGACCTGAAAAGCACGGAAAAAGTGCAAGCGGCGCTGAAATATTTGCAGTCACAATCTGCACTGGATAGCTCCAGTCTTTCAGTGGCATACTCAGCCCTGAGCCTATCTGCGTATGATTTGCCGGTGGATCAAGAGTTGCATTTTTTGTTGAAAAGACAAGCGCCCGATGGCAGTTTCAATGCCGCTCTCATTCCTACTGCCATTGCCGCTCTGGCGTTTGAAGCGGCCGCCGAACCGGCCAACCATGTACTAAAGTATAAAAAAGCAATAGCAGTCAACAGCAATAAGTAGGTATGGCTCTTTGAGCGACGATCAAAACGATATCAACAGAAGAGACTTTCTCAAAGTTGCGGCCGCTACCGCTGCTGCTGCAACCACCGCTGGTGCCCTCAATAGTTGCAATGCTCCTGCTCAGCAGTTAACACGGAGCTTCGAAGAAGCAGTTACTGCAGAGCAAAAATCCAGACGCAGACAGGGTCGCTCACAGGTTGGTTTACTGCCTTGCCCATCATATGAGCACGATATCTTTGAAATTATCAAGCCTGAACTGGCTGGTTTAAAACTGCCGAATTTCAAAAATAAATCAGTGGTGCTCAAGCCTAATATGGTGGAATATCGAGAAGGCAAGCCAGTTACGACAAATCCGGCGGTGCTTATTGCCGCTATTAAACTAGTCAGACATCTGGGCGCCGCCAGAGTAACTGTCGCCGAAGGGCCTGGTCACATGCGCGATACCGAATATCTGCTTGACGCCACAGGCCTGGGCAAAGCCTGTAAAGATATGGAAGTGCCTTTTGTCGACCTAAACCTCGACGATATTGTCGAACTTGATAATCACGGCGGCTTTACCAAACTCGAAAAGTTTTTCTTGCCCAAAACAATTGTTGAGGCTGACGCGGTGGTAAGCGTGCCAAAGTTGAAGACGCATCACTGGGTAGGTGTTACTTGCAGCATGAAAAACCTTTTCGGTGTAGTTCCGGGCCGCAAATATGGTTGGCCCAAAAATCTGTTGCACATCAAAGGCATTCCTCATTCTATTCTCGATTTACAGCATCTAGTTAAACCAGCTTTTGCCTTTGTGGACGGTATCACCACCATGGAAGGCGACGGCCCTATCAACGGCACCGCCAAACACATGGGCTACATTATTGTCGGACAAGACTTGGCCGCCGTAGACGCTACTTGTGCACGGCTTATGCAAATTAATCCCCACGAAATTGATTACATCAAAATGGCAGGCATTGTGGTGGGCAATATTGAGGTGGCTGACATAGACGTGGTGGGCCCGCCCGTAGCCACAATCGCTCAAGCCTACGCCATGCCAATTACCTTTAGCAATCGTGAACTACTGAAACAAGCGGCCCAGCAAGGTAGCTAAAATCATTTATGAGCGGAAAATTTGCTGACTGGTTGTATTTACCCAGAGGATTCACCGGCCTGATATCAAGGCTCACCGGTCTGCTTGCTCTTCTAATTGAGCCATTCATCTGGTTCTTCAGCCATGCCGGTAGCGGCGGCATTTACCTGATGCCATACAACGTACCGACCTGGTTAATGAACTGGCATTTCTTAGCGGTGCCACTACCGCCGGAGCCGGTTAACATCATCATCTTTGCACTCTATACGGTGGCAGCCCTTGCTCTCATGGCCGGAGTACAGCGTCGCACTCTGTATTTATTTATGGCGGCAGTAATTTTATACTATTGCGCTAGAGAATGGCTGGTTGCCTGCTTCCACTGGGTTATTCTGCCATTTTGTTTCTTACTTGCCCTGGCATTAGACGACTCGAAGAGTGCAAAGACTCCCAGTCGTCGTCTGATTCAAGTAGCTATTGTCAGCTGTTATTTGCTCGGCGTGTTGCAGAAATTGACCTATCCCGATTTCTTGCAAGGTTATAGTTTTTCGTCATTCTTTGCTGACGGTTTTGCCGCCAACGACATCTTTAAACCTCTATTTGCCGCTCTGAAAATGCCCATATTTGCCTGGGCAACTTTCTCGTGGATGATTCTGGTGGTGGAAACATATTTAGCATTGGGCCTTTGCTTTGCAAGAACCAGGCTGGCTACTGCCATCATCGGCGTGCTTTTTCACGGCGGCATCATGGTTACCATGGAACCTATAATTGGAATTTTTAGCCTGGTGATGTGGACCGGCTATCTGGCATTCTTTAACAAGCGCCCCACGGCAGCGGCGGCATCTGCTAACGACACAGCTGCGCTCACAAATCTGTCGCTTTCGGCACTAAATATGGTGCTTTGCGGCTCACTGATTGCCCTGATGCTGCTCATGCCCCTGCGCATCTACTTGCCAGGTGGTCCTGCTAATGATGTGTTGACGCTTTTTGACCGCACGCCGTGGACTTATGGCATGTTTATCATGAGGCAAAAAGTAGACGGCATGAGCTTAGCAGTGACGGTCTCGGGAGAAACTTTATACATCAAGCCCACGGGCTGGCTGCTTGAAGGCAGTACCGATAATGATCTAATTGCTGCTGCAAATTATGCGGTCAAGTTGTATCCTCAAGCCAACCTGGTAAAAGTGCAAACCATAATTACCGTCAATCAGCGGCGAAATGTTTTGAAAACTTTGCTCTGGCAGAAAGAGGTTGCCACTGTCGAGCCCACCATCACTCGGACGGCCCAGGTGATTGATGACGCAAAAAAAACTGAGTTAATTAAAGACTGGCAAATAAAATGAAAAACAACAAAATCGATAAAAATGGAAAACTGAAAAACGGCATCCACACCGTTTTGTTTAAAAATGGGGCGATTGATAACGTTGGTGAATTTCAAAATGGTGAAAAAACCGGCGAATGGAAATATTATTTGGCCAACGGCAATCTCAAGGCCAGTGGCCGCTATAGAAACGACAAACTGGTAGGCGAATGGACCTGGTATCGCGAAAATGGCGAACTTATGCAAACAGGCGGCTTTGACACCGATCAGAAAAAAACTGGCCTTTGGAAACGCTATCATCCAAACGGACAGCTGAGTGATCAAGGTCAATACATTGCCGACAAAAAAGTGGGCGAATGGCAAATCTATGACGCATCAGGCAAATTGATCAAAAGCATTCAACATAAATTGCCGGCCGCAAACAATATTTCCTAAGTTGGAGATGCCGTGAATCTCTTCTCTTCGAAAGTCAGCGCCTTACTTTTGCTCACTACTATTTTTAGCGCTGCCCCGTGCCTGGCAAAACCAGCCCTGGTGCTGGAACAACATAATTATTTGGGCGCTAAACTCAAGGTCTACCTGACAAAAACCGCTATCAGACTGGAGCATCCCACCACAGGGCTAGTGGCAATCACGCGCTATCCGTTTAAAGAAGTTGAAGTGATCAATATAGCTCGCCGCAGCTACGTCGTTAAAAGTACCGCCCTGGCAGTAGAGCAAATGAACCGTGCAACGGCATTTAGCAGCGCCACAGACGTTCTATTAGACGAGAAGTGGAGCAAAGGCGAAAGCACCACTCTTTACGGTTTACCTGCGCTTGTATACAGTCGTCAAACATCGAAAAAAAGCTGGAGCCGAGCCTGGGTTCTGAAAGAGCCAGCGTTACCGTCCTTGACTATCGATTTGATTTGCGGTTTTGCTGGTAGTATTCCTGCCGTTGGCGGAGTGCCGCTTAAACTGCAGCAGTATCTATCGCTAGAAGATCAACGGGCCGACGAATATGAGACTTTGCCTCGCAAAGCAATTACTATTTTCAACACCACTTCACAAAAAACGGTTTCAGTGCCAGAGAGTCTTTTTCAGCGCCCTAAAGACTTTTTGTGCGCAAACGGTACGAACAATGCCGTGCCCACCAATGCCGACCAGAAGACTAAAAATGCCATGTTCGCCTCACCAGATTTTCTGTTTCAGTCAGACAAGAAAAGATTGACTGGTCACTAGCGCAGCCGTGGTGCCTGGTCTTCAATCTTGGGCAAATAAAAATCTTGCATGCGACCTTCGTCCATAAAAGAGCCAACGGGTTGATAATTATCTTTTACCGCTCGAATCACCGATTCATCCCAGTAATAATGAGGCTTAAGCAGACAGCCGTCTCGCGCATTTAGCACCAGGGCACCGTATTCTTTGGCCTTGATGCGCCTTTTTATATCCTGCATACGATCTTCGAGCAAACCAGGCGTTGCCTGCCACGTTTGCAAAAACGTGGCAATATCAACAAATTCAGGCCTGGCGTCTAGATCGATGGCAACAGAGCAATCTTCGCAAAGCATCAGCCCCTTGTTGAAGGGGACAGAGCGCATAACTTCACGAGCGTTGATCATGGGAATCACAGACTGATTTAACCGCTCAGTTAAATCACTGATTACATAAATGCCTACTGCAATACAAATGAATATCAGAAAAAGAAAACGCCGTTTTGTTTGATCTATTGCTAGTGCAAGCAACCAGGCACAACAGAATGCAGACACCATGGTTTCGTCAACATTGGCAAATTCGGCTCCCAGAGAATAAAAAGCTAAAATGCTGGACAAAATAAATAAAGTTGAAATTAGAGCCAACGCTGAAAGATGACGGCGGTATGGCCCCTGGCGCTGTTCACCATCACGAAAATAACCGGCAATAATGATAAACAAAGCCACCGGAGTCAATAGAAATGGTAACCAATTAGAACCGAGCCACAGCAAGTGCTTATGCAGAGCTTGCCAGTGAAAAGGTGCCTGGGCGGCAAATAACATGTGATTGAGAAAACCACCAGCGGTGGCATTGTTAATCAACCATGCGGTAACAACAATGAGAAAAGAACTTAGCCCCATGAACAGAAGTGCCAGACGCCACTGCCTGCCGATGATCAACGCTGCGGCAATCGCCGGCACCACCACCAGTGCAGCCTGTTTGGTAAAGGCGGCAGCGAGGCAGAGAGTGGCTATAACAATGAGACGAGGTAGGCGAAATACGTTGTCATCTTTGGGCTTACGCGCCAGCACCAAATATTGCTGAATTGCCAGCAAGACAAAAGTGAGGGAGAGCATATCTACTCGCCCTTTGAATGAATAAGACCAAATTGTCCAGAATGATGAGAATACAAGCAACCCAATAATGCGCGCTAACTTTGAACAACCACTTAAACCAAAGATGCGGTAGCTGGTGACCAGACTGACAATGAAAGCTCCCATACTGAACATGCGCATGGGGTAAAAGGCTGCACCGGTAATCTTGAAGAGCCAACCGAGCAAGGCAAAATAAACTGGTGGATAAACCACACATTGCCAGGGGTGCGAATATAGGCGGGCAAAATCATAAGGATTTCTGTTTTCGGAAAGGGCCAGAGCCGCCCACATTGATGAGCCTTCTTCACCCAAGCCATAAGGTGAAGCCAGAGATAGTGACCAGCCCTGATAATAGAAAAACACCAGCAGAAAAAAAAGAACGCCGACAAGTGGCCAGTGCACTAAGTTGTCGAGTCTGCGATTTGCCGCTGTTGCCACTATTCGCTTGTCATCCTTGTAGTATTATTCTACAGATTTGATGATAATCGATTATTCTCCAATTAACTTGCGCTTTTATATGACTTTTGCCTCACTGATAAAAATTCTGCTGACCTCATCCTCGCTGCTTCTTCTTAGCGCCCAGCCGCAGGAAGCGGCGGCGAAAACACGCCAGAATGCAGTCAGCGCCGAGCCTAAGTTCGGGGTGAAAACCAAAACCATCAATTTTCCCGGCGACAGTAGCTTTGGCGATTTGCAATATAAAATCAGCCCCGACAGCGAACAGGAAAAATTAGTGGCCGCCAAAGGTCAGGTAAAAATACCGACCGAGGCAAAAATAATGCTGGAGCCTTCCACCTTTCTACTCGGAAATGCAAACCTGATTAAAGTCTGCAGCGATACCATAAGCGGTATCACAATTTCCGGTGAATCCGGCAAGAGCATAATGACGCCATTATCAGGCAACAAATCGATTGAGACAGTGCGAGTGAAAAACGCGAGTATTGATGCGTCTTTAGTGACTTTCACAAACTCTTTGCCTCGCTTGAAAAATCTTATGCTTGATCAAGTTGAAAATGGCAAGGCCGCGAACCAATTCAAATTTATCAAACAACTCCAATCGGCGAGGCTGAGCGGCGATAGCGTTGCTCCAGTGCTCGCCCTTGTAGCTGGTTCTAAGCAAGTCAAAAAAATTGAGATTCACAACACTAAACTGACAAACAAAGACTTCCTGTTGCTAAAACAGCTGCCGGCCTTACAGTTTCTCAGCATTCAAAATACCGAATATCCTGATTCTGCTGTTACCATTTTGCCGCAGTTCAAGGCTTTGAAGATTCTCTGGCTTGGTTGCCGGCCGTGGAGTGCAAAGACTGTGGCCCCCCTAAAGCAACTGAAAAACTTGAAAGAATTGCATGTTCAATTCAATGAAGAAGATATTTCGCTCTTGCGCGAAGTAAATGACGCACTACCAACAGTGCAAGTTGATTGATAGCGCTTAAGACCATACCCATAAAACTATGACACCCACTGCGCTGAAAAACCAAACCAGTAACAAACTGAAAAACACCTTCCTGGTATACATAATAATTGCCTACGCTACGCAAGGTATTGCTCAGCACTTTTGCTTGATTGCTCAGCCTTTAGAGTTTTACCTGCTCAAAGATCTGAAAATGAATGCTGCCCAGGTAGCGGCACTACTTTCGGTGCTAATGGTGCCATTCATGATTAAACCGATTTTCGGTGTTCTGAGTGACACTGTGCCACTTGCCGGCTATCGACGCAAATCATACTTGACTCTAGTCTATGCCCTGAGCGGAGCTTTTTATCTGGCCGCCGCAACCTGCCACTCTCTTACCTTGCTCATGGTTGCTCTGTTTCTCACCGCCTCAGGCATGGCTGCCGGCACTGTCATTCTTTGCGGCCTGACTCTTGAAATGGGCCGGCCTGACGCTGAAACCAGGAAGTTTCAAGCCATTCAAGCTGTCGGGTACTACTGTGCCAATATCATTTCGTTTTTGTTAGGCGGATATCTTTGCGGTCACTTTGCGCCGCAGACCGCCCTGGCAAACGCAGCTTTGATCGCAGCCATACCCTGTTTTCTGGCCGCTGCAACAAGCTGGATTTTAGTCAAAGAAAAACCATCAGCCGGAGTTAAAATTTCCTTGCCGGCAATCAAAAAACAGCTGGCAAAGTCACAGTCACGTGCTCTGATCTTCGTGTGCTTATTCATGTGCTGCTGGAGTTTTAGCCCAGGATTCGGCACGCCGCTATACTTTCATCAAACTAAAGATCTAGGTTTCAGTCAGGTTTTCATCGGCCAACTAGGTGCCCTATTTTCGGTAGGCATGATATTGGGATCAGTTTTTTATCGCTTCTTTCTCGACAAAAAATTGAGCCCTCAAGCACAAGCGAAAGTAGCCGTTGTAGTTGGCGTTACCAGTACACTGGGCTATTTGCTGCTTGGTTCGGCGGCCTCGGCAGTGGCTTTAGAAACTCTACGTGGATTTGCTGAAATGATTGCCATTCTTTTGGTTTACGGACTGGCAGCCGATGTCAGCCCTAAAGATTTTGAGAGCACCACCATCGCCGTGCTCATTGCCGCGTACAATATTGCCGAGCAAATTTCCATCAACATCGGTGCCTCTCTTTACACCTATGTTTTTAAAGACGGATTTGCGCAACTAATCGTGGTCAGCGCGGTGGCAACCTTAGGGTGCTGGCTTTTGATTCCTCTACTACCGCAAAAAGACCAATATGCGGAAATCGTTTAAACCTGCTAGCCCACGTGTTTGCGAGCTTCATGCAACAGCTGCTTAAGCGGTAGAGTGAAGCTAACCGGCAGGTCAATGCCCGGCAATTTAGTAGAAGCTTCCATCACTACTTGCTTATTTTCGTCATAACGCAAAATCGCCGTGCCATTAATTGGCACTGTTTGCTTGCCTAAAAAAGTTTTGAAGCGCACTGAAAAACCCTCATTAATATTGCACCGCAAGCCACTCTTCTCAGTATCAACCAGGGCTTGAAAATGTACGCGCTTGGCTATACAAACCGCTTCTATTTCCACAAAAGGTGCCACGTTTTTCTTAAACGGCATATCTTTTTCGTTCTTAATGCGAATATCAACTTCAATCTCGGCGGGAGGTTTTGGCACAATGCTGAATGACTCTACCTCACTCAATTCTTTTGTTAGATCGTTGACCATGTCGATAGCCGACTGCACACCACCAACGCCGTGTTTGGCAATGCGATTTAACGACTGCCAGGCGCCACCAAAAGCAATCTGAGCAGCTGTACGATGCTCAGGCCCAAACATGTCTTGCAGTTTGCGTTCCATCTCGGCATAAAGCAGCCTGCTCATTTTCGCTGCTTCACTTTCCTGGTTACCAGTCATTGACGATTTCCATAATATGCATCCCTGTTAAACTTATTGTCCCATTCTTTACCTTCCGCCGCTTAGCTTTCCGGTTAAACTTATAGTCTGAAAAATCTGAGTTCGAACTTATATTTTCAATCAACACTTCTTCCATCAGGTCGAAAATGACAGTCAAGCTTCCGGCTCACAGCTACTTAGACGAAAGAAACATTGCCTACGAAATTCGCAAGTTTGCCGACAGCACAGAAAAGGGCGCAGCCAACGTAGCTCAAGCATTAGGCTTTCGCGAGCGGCAGATGGTAAAAACTCTGGTGTTCGGCACTGATCGCGGCGATTACGCCCTGGTGATGGTGGGCGGCGATCAAAATGCCGTCTCCGGTCTTCTAAAAAAAGCATTGGGATCGCGCAATATTTCAATGGCAAAACCTGAAATTGTGCAGCAGATTACTGGCTATGTAATTGGCTCTATTCCTCCGTTTCACTGGCAACCGGAAGGCTTTTGTTCGATTCTCGAAGCATCGCTTATGGATGAAGAAATACTTGGAGTTGGTGCTGGTGTTTGGGGCAATGAAATACTGATCACCCCTGCTGATTTAGTGGCGGCCAGTCATGCCAAAATTGTCAATCTAACCAATAAAGACCCTAATCATTGAGAAATTGAGCAACAAGGTCGGCCAGCTCATTAGGCGTACTAAAATTGATATTATGCGGCCCTTTAGGCACCACCTTAAGCCTAGCGTCTGGTATCAGGCTAACTACTTGCTCACACCACTTTTGCGGAGACAACGGATCATTTTCGCCACGAGCCACAAGAGTTTTCATTTTTAACAAAGGTAATCTGGGCAGATAGTCATAATCGACCATAATTTGAGTAGTCTGCATGGCTCGGTGCCAGCCGAGTTCGAGCATATCGACAAATAGCACCCAGTACATTTTCTGATTTTCCAGAACTCCATCCCAGAACAAGCGCAATGCTTGTTGAAATTTTGTCGGAGCAGCTGGATCAGCTGCGGGTCCAGTTAAAATGAGCCTCTCTACAGATTGTGGATACCTTACTGCCAACTCGACGGCAATTTCGCAACCGTAAGAGTTAGCCAATACCACCACTTTCTCCAGACCAAGACCTTGCATCCAGGCGTGAATAACTTCGGCTTGTTCCTGCACTGGTAGAGCATCTTTAGGCTTTGTGCTGGCACCATGACCCGGCAAGTCGGGCACGTAAACAACATAATCGTTGGCCAGCGCTTTTGCTAGCGGCAATAGATACCGGCGCGAAACAACAGCACCGTGAATCATGATGATAGGTAGCTGCAGCAATATTTTGCTGCCTGCATTCTTGGCCGGATCGGCACTTGAATGAAAGCAGTGCACGTCGTAGCCCAGTGCAGGCGTAACAATGCTGACAAAACCACCAGGTATTTCAAATTTTCCCATGACCATATCTTTGCATATTCCAGCGCCACCATCCTGCAAGGATAGATAAGGCAACCAGTGCACAGATAGAAATTATCAGGCCGAGCTTGAACATCGGTGGCTGATAGATGAATACGACTTTGGATTTACCGGCAGGTACAAAAACGCCTCGTAGAACGTAGTTGCAACCAAATGCTTCTGCTGACTTTTGATTGACCTTTACTGTCCAACCCGGATACTGGCTATCACTGAGAATTAGAACAGCAGCACGTGAGGCGTCCACGTCAAGGCTTATCCGGTCGGCCTCGACACTATCAAAAGTCACGTCAGACTTAAGCGCATCCAAGTCTTGATTGGGCGCCACTGGTATGGGTTTGGATATGGGTGTACCTGCAAGCTCATGATCTACAAGAGCAATTTTCGCCGGATCAAATAACTGTCCATCAGGCATTCTTGACGTTTTGATTGTAGTTGAGACTTGCGCAGCTGACATTGTCTTCACATCTGATACCAACCAGGCCCGCGGCATAGCACGAAGATTTTCAAATATAGAAGCTTCGCCGCTGTCTGCCATTTTCTGCCAAATAGCCTTACCATTTGCATCTTTGAGACTCAACAAGCGCACGTCGCCTCGAGCGCAGGTAGCGTAGCGAATGGCCAGAACATCGAAGCAACGGTCGGCGGCCGTGTAATTCCAGGGCACCCTCAAGAAGCCGCCTTCTGTCATGTTCAATAGTTGACTGTAGCGCGAAAATATTAAAGGCTCATAACCGCTGGCACTGTCCACTTGCCATAAGCGCGAAATATTGCAAGGAATTTCATCAGGAGTTCCGGAAGCACCACGCACAGCCAAAATACGCTGATGATTTTTCTCTAGAAGCGGAGCCAGACTAGACACTGTTGCTACCGGTTGCAAACTTGCTGCAGCAGGCGAGCTGAGGCGCCAGCGACTCTCACCGGCATACCAGCCGGTGGTGGCAAGGTCGAGGCAGAGTACTAAAGCCAGAAAGATTTTAGCCCAAAGCTGCTTTTGACCAGCAGCACCAGCATACTTCCAAAAATAAATTGAGGCAGCGGCGCTGAAAACGAAATAAAGACATTGCAATCCCAAAGCCGCATTGGCCCAAGGAAAAACACTAAAATTTGCGATGCCTTTTGATACGGCCTGAGTCACCAGAGCACTTTGAACAGTGGTGGCACCAACTAAAATTACTATCAAACAACAGGCATTTATAAACAGCGAGTTAGTTAGTGCCCGTCCTTTCAACTCACCTTTCAAACAGGCGGCTGTAGCCAGGCCAAGCAAAATTGCCGTGGCAAGAGCACTGTAAAGCAAAGTACGATGGAGGCAGCGGAACGACCCATATTGAGGTATGTGATAAACCAGCCAACCAAGCGGTGTGGCATCGCCAAATGACAGCAAAAAAGCAACCAAGCCAATAGCTAACCAGAACCATATCAGCACGTTTCTACGCACGCTCACAACTGCCGCTGCCAGCACCATAGGAATGAAGCCTAGATAAACAAAACTTGTATCAGCAGCAAAAGCAGCGAAGCTTGGAATATTAATAATGCCACCAGCTGCACCACCAAACAAATACGGGAAGTACAGACCGGTCGCTTGTAGAGGCATCAAACTAAAAGCAAGAAAATCTTGAAAAGAAAAATTAGCGCGGCCGCTAAAAGATGCCAGCTCTCTGGTGGGTAGAAGCTGCACAGACGCCATGGCCAGGCCTAAAAAAAGAGTGGTGGCGCAGCAGAGAAAATATTTTCTTTGCTCTAAAGAGGCTAGTGGTTGATGAGAAAAACCACGCAGTAAAATATAGAAAAAACAGAGAGCAAGGGTATAGCAACTGTGCTGCATGTGCCCGCAAAAAATCATCAAGCAAACGGCCAGTGCGGCACTGACAAACCATTTAACTGTTAGACGCCTGGCTAAATTTTCAAAGGCCAGAAGCAAAAAGGTAAGCCAGAAGGCATTGTGCACCACATGCATGTGGTTAACTTCGCTGAGCAAATAACCACTGAAGGTGAAAGCAAGAGCAGCCATGAACGAGCTATACCAGCTGTTTGTCAAAAGCAGCACATATCTGTAGAGAAAAAATCCCGAGAGCACATAGCCAAGTAGTACATACAAATTCCACCCCATGGGCAAATGAGCAAAAATAATGGCGGGGGGATAGAAAAATTGCACCAGCGGATCAGCCACCAGGGGAAAACCGGCGCACAGATAAGTTGTCCACAAAGTGCGCGCACCAAAGAAATTAGGCAAATTCTGATAGATGCCGTCATCTGGTGCCAGCAGACCACCGCTGAAAAATACAGGAGCAAATATGGCTGTCACCAGAGCCGTAAGCAAAGCAAAAGTGATCAGATCGTCTAGCCAGCTAGCTCTAGCGCTTACGCTATCAGACTGGCCGGGTAAAATTTTGAACTGGTCGAACGGCATTCTTGCCCCCTGCATTGACTTTACCAGGGTAATGGAAAGTGCTCTCTTCTTCACCAAATAAAATGTGATCCACAGCTTCTACGCCCTGCATCAGTGAATGATCCTGATTCGATACCTCGTATTTCCAGGCGCCAAAGCGGCCACGACTGAAAATATTATGCGCCCGCAATTGAGGCTCAATGGCATCGAGCAACTGATCGCGCCCAAGAAACGGAGTGGGATAACCATGCTCAATACGCAAATGCCACTTTGACTCTATCTCGGTGTCAGGCACAATCATTTTTGCCCACCGGGCGCCCTCTATGACATCGTGCACGATAGTGGCAGCGTCGACTGCCTTATCTGGTGACTCTGATACTTCGCACATCAGTGACCAGTGTTCACCCTCAGCCGGAACGTTGTGGGGCGAATAGCCTGAAAAAACAGTGACGCGGTAAAAGGGGCACTGCGGCTCAGGAAAATAAAGCCACGACTTCGCTTGCAGCTCCTTAGGCGGCGAGCCTTTCATACCGATGCCAACGATGTGTACACTCGAATACTTGAACGAGTCAGCGTCGGCCTTAAGATGTTGCAAATCGGGCGAGCTTGAAATCAACAAGTTTAAAGGCATTGTTGAAATCAAATATTCGTATTCGATTATTTCACCAGAAGCTAGATGAGCAATCTTATTTGTCGCTTCAATTTTAACTACGCTCTGATTGTATTTCATGCATTGCGAGGGCAAGCGATCGGCCAGAGCGCGCCAGATGGCGCCAGTGCCACCATGCAGTGGATAACGAAACTGCGCGTTTGGCCCCCAGCCACGATCATCTTTTTGATTGACCACCGAATGCAAAACTTTCATCATATCAACGGTGGCTACGCGCTCACCGACCCAGTGAGCTGATAGTTTGGCCGGGTCGTATGCCCATACTTTTTTGTTGTATGGAATAAAGAATACTTCCGCCAGCCCTTTGCCGAAGCTGCGCTCTATCCATTCCAAAAAGCTTTTGGGAGGCTGCTGACTGCCGGCAGCGCGCAAGTTGTTGACGTCGAGCAAGCCTTCCAGGCAGGCAAGTTGCTCATCGGCAGGCAAGCGCCAGATATTATTTTGAAAAGGATAAGGCACAAAGCGCTCGCGCAAATAGACCCACGCTTCGCGACTGTGGCTCACCCAGCTGTCACCGAGCAGATCATCCAACAATTTATCAAAGTAATCATAGTGAGAAAAAATCACATGACCACCTTTGTCCCAGGTAAATTGTGCCTCGTCTACCACTGAAGCAGACAAACCTCCGGCGACCTCTGCACTTTCTATTAATAGCCAGTCTTCTGCTTTTCTATAGCCATGCTCAGCCAGTCGCCAGGCCGCACCCAAGCCGGTAGGACCAGCGCCGATAATAAGAAATTTGCACTTTGTGATCATTGAGAGATTGTCCTGCGAAAGGCACCTAATTGTTTGAAAGCTTTGAGGCAAAATCTAATCAGTTTCATGTGCTTTATTGACGAAGTGCCTGCCGGTCGTTCGCGGTGAGGCACAGTGATTTCCAGCACCTTTGCCGATTTGCGCAGAGCAAAAACAGCCAAAAACAAAGACGGTGCCAGTGTGTCTGCGGGTATAAAATTACGGGCAGTTTGCCAGAGGGAGCGTTTCAAAATTTTAAAAGGCACGTTGGCGTCTTTAGCTGCAACACCAAACAAAGCCTGCAGAGCTCCTTTCACAACTTTGGTAAGCAAAAGTCGGCTGGGCGGATCGTGCCTTTGCACCCGCACACCCATAACCAGATCGTGGGTAGGGGCCTCCGCCCAAAGAGCATCGAAAGCTTCAATCGGGATCTGTCTATCGCTGTCGATTAAAAAGATAAAGGCCCCGGTAGCATGTTCAATGCCATTACGAAGTGCAGGCCCGTGGCCTTGATTAACTTGAGTAATCACATGCAGGCGAGGGTCTGACTCGGCAAGCTTAGCAAGAATTGACGAAGTAGCATCTTTGCTGCCATCGTCAACCACAATAAATTCGGCATCACCCACAGTATCAAGCACCACTTGCTGCACTTCGCGCACAGCCTCTTCGATAGTGCCTTCTTCATTGTAAGCCGGCATCACTACAGAAAGTTTCAAATCATTACTAGCTGTCATTCGATCTTAACCCCAGGCAATCCAGACTTGAAGGTATCCCGAAGCTTTTCGGTCGTCTTGCCGAACACTATTAACTGCAGCTTCTTTAGCCTTTTCATTTTTCTGAATAGCGGAATAAATTCTTCATCGAGACCACAATCTTTCATTTTCAACTCTTCAAGATTGTTTGATTGTGCCAGTTGTCTGACCTGCGCTTTAGTTACCTTAGTATCCGAAAGATCTAGGGTTTTGATTCTTGGCATTGTTAGAATTACCGCTATCATCTCTGGATCGAGGTCGTAGCTAGACATTCTGAGCTCGTCCAAACTCTTAGACTTGGCGAGAAGTTTAAGCTCGCCCTTTGTAACATCAGTGTACGCAACATTAAGGCTGCGCAAAGCCGGAAAACTGGCAATAGTCTTGTAGTCTTGATAGCTCAAAGCGCAGCTGTTCACATCCAGAAGTCTCAATTCCTTATTTGATTTAAGTTTGTCTAAAAGTGGAGGCAGATCTTTACCCCTGCTGAAATAAAGCTTCTCTAGTTTTTCACAGCAGGCTGCTTTGGCCAGAGCAGTGCCGCCAATGGTGCTTTTTGAAGCATCCAGCAATTTAAGATCTTTGAACTTATCTAAAGAAGAAATGCACTTATTAGTCAAGTGAGTGGTGTCATAGAATTTTATTTCTTCAATACCAGGAATTACCGTGCAAGCTTCAAAGACCGCGTCGCTATCAGAATTTTCGACAAACCTTATGGCGGTAACATCGCCTTTGCGAAAACGTTTTAAGTACTGTGGATATTTTGCCACAAGGCGGGAGGGGATAAACATCGGCCAATCGTAACGTTTAAGCTCCAGGTGCCCCTTAGCTTTAGCAGTCACCCAACTGCCTGTGTCATTGTGCCAATATTCAATACTGCCGATCAAACAATCTGTTGGGAAATTGAAACTTCTAATTTCGTCGTCTTTCACTCGCTTCAAGGTGCAGTAGGGCGCCGTCTCATAGCGCGAGCTGCCAGGTTCTTTGTCTTCTTCAGCATCAATCTTCGCAGTTACTGGAGCCGCTTTTTTGATCACAGGCTTGACGATAGATACCGCACTGTGTGAAGACCTACTGACGAAAAATAATATTCCAGTAACCGCAGCTGTGACCAGCGCAATTACTAAAAAAGTGAGCTGAGCAACGGGCACTTTTACGCTCGAAGGAACGGTCTGCACCCTTGAAATGGAACGGCCCGTTTGCAGCATGTCTGTAACGGAAGCGGCGACTTGACTGTGGTCTTCACTGCTCTCGTTTGCATCTAAATTACCAGGGCTATGCTGGGTCTCACCTGAGATAGTTTCAAGATCGCCGTCGTCGAGACCAGGCTCATCGAGCTCATCATCATCTATATCGTCTATATCATCAGTTGACAGTGGAACAAGTCGTCTTGTTTCCATACCACTACTGTTAGCATTTCGCCAGGTCTGCGAGACTCGATCTTGCACCGCCCCTGGTGCAAGAGGCAAAGGTTCAATAGACCCATCTTGCAATATCGTCCACAAATCAGCCGCCACCTGCTCCATGGTTTGATAGCGCTGTTCAGGTGATTTGGCCATCATTTGCTCAATCACGAGTTGCACCGAAGCAGGATAAATCGGGGTCTCTCCGTTATCTGCATGGTCGCCAAAATTATTGATGTCGGGCACAGGGTCGCTCTGGTGCTTAAGCATAATATCTACTGCTGAGGGGCCTGAGAAAGGCGCTTCACCTGTCAATGTTTCAAATAAAGAAACACCTAAAGAATAAATATCGCTGCGAGAGTCGGTAGGGTAACCAAGACTGTGTTCAGGGCTCATGTAATAAGGGCTGCCGACTATATCACCGTCGCGAGTCAACTGCTGTGATGCTTTATCCGCTTCAGCTGTAAGTTTGGCGATGCCAAAATCTACAATCTTGACGCTGGCACCCATGGCATCCGGCTGATTTAGCAACATAATGTTGCCCGGCTTAACATCACGGTGAATAATGCCTTTACTGTGAGCATAGCCAAATCCGCTGGCCGCCTGGATAAAAATCTGCAATGTAATGGGCAGTGGTGGCGGCCCCTGGTCTCGCAATTTCTCCATGAGGCTCACGCCGTAAAGCAGATCCATTACATAAAATGGCTGCTCCAGACCGTTTTCAGTCTTGTGCGATCCAAAATTGTGAATGCTGACAATGTTTGGGTGAAACATCTTTGCCACTGATTGCGCTTCCATTTGAAAGCGAAACCAGGCGGTATCAGTAATTTGATCGCTGCGGAGAGTTTTCAGCGCATACTCTTTGGGTAGATCGATATGCCTGGCATGATAAACAAAACCCATGGCCCCACGGCCAATATAGCCAATGATCACATAGGTTTTACCGACGATATCACCGGGCGAAAATTCAGCGCCTGATGGTCCTACCATTACCAATCCTTAAAAAGCATGATGCAAAAGCTCGAACAACTAAGAAAGTCTCTAACGAAGTTTTTGCTCCAATGTTTGCATCAAAGCTTTTGCTTCGGCATTTCTACCGGCCACAACCAACTGCTGTATTTTAGCAACTTGACCCAGGTCAAACGGCAGTTTGCGCCCGCTGACAACATAACGCTGCAATTGCGTTTGAAAACGCAAAACTTCTGACCGCACTCCGGTGGCATATGCTTGCTCACGCATTTTCTCTTGATCATTGAGCTTGCCTGATAGGCTACCCACTAGATTCTGCACTTTCGCTTCATCTCCAGACCTGGCAGCATCTTCTACAGTCTGAAAATAATCTAGATACGCTTTGACGTTTGTGCCTTTGCTCCTCAGACTTTCAATACGGCTTAAAAGCAAAAGTCTTTTGTCCTGCATGGGCCCAGGGGCGACCCCGGTAGAAACTGCGCCATCCGAGCGCGAGGCAAAAGGAGAGACATTTTCGTCAAAAGTACTGATCTCAAGCGAGTCTAAAAAATCTTTTTGGGCAAGCTTACCAGCACCAAACGAAGCGATGTCGCCCTTGGACAGATTGACCGATGTATATTTCTGCTGCTCAAGGTCTGAAAACAGCACTTTGACGCGCAAAATTTCAGGAAATGAGTCCATTAAGGCCTTGGTCATCATCACTGCCTCGATTTTGCAGTCATTGTCTTTGGCCTGAGGATTGCGTTTTGTCGTGACAACTGCTTCGCGTTCGTTGTAACTGGCCCGCAGCGGGTAATCGGCGGCAACTACACGAGCATTACGCAAAATCGCCACCAGCTCAACTGGTGTCACAGCGGCTCCCGTACTGAGACTTGTGGCCGGACCAACAGCCGGTTCACCAGGCGGCGACTGTGTTTGCTCAGCCTGGGCCGGCAAAGCTGAGAGCAGCAATCCAGATGCTAAGTTTGGCAACCATCTGACTAACTTGCTCACAATCAACTCCAATTTGATTTCGGCGGCTGAGTTTATATACCAAAGCTGTCTCATCAATAATCAACAGCCTGCTCAGTTAGGCTAAACTTAGGGGGTTGACCGCCTGCTGAGTTAAAAACATGTACGACATTGGTGGTAAATCTTTTTTTGACCTGGCCACAGATCCTGAGTTCTGGCTTTATCTCAATCCGCATTTGACTATTTCGCAGGGCGGCAAGCCCAGTGCTAAATCTTTTGCTTTGAAACAGGACCAAGCCGAGCGCACCCTTGAAGATCTCAAAGAAGAAGGCTACTTCAAAATAGAAAATGTAATGGAAGCCAAGACGCTGCCGCCACTGGTGAATGCTGTCAAAAAGATTCGCGACGAGCAATGGCCAACGCCTTTTCTCTTTGTTTATGATCAGTGCTGGCAACAGTTTCAACACCTAAATGGCTTACTGGGGCAAATTCTCGGCGACGATTACAAAATGATGCCGGCTCTCTGGACATTTTGCGTCGAACCAGGAGGCCAAAGTGCCGGATTTATGCCTCACCGCGACCGCTCTCGCAGGAGAACCGTGGCAGCCGATGGCCGCACCACAGCTTTAAATATCTGGATCTCTTTGACTGATGCCAGCCCTGACACCGGTTGCATTTACATTCTGCCCCTGCAATACGACGCTAACTTTCCCGATAATTTGCTCAAGTGTGGCGTGGCCAACTATCAAGATATTCGCGCTTTGCCGACAAAAGCAGGCGACATACTGGCCTGGAACGAAGCGGTTTATCACTGGGGTGGCCGCAGCAGTAAGCACGGCGATTATTCGCGCATCAGCATTGCCGCCAGTTTTCAAAGAGCCGACTGCAAAGCTTTTGAAACACCACTGATGGAACCTCTGGAATTGCCTTCATTTAAACAAAGGCTTTCGTTGATTGCCAGCCAGCTCTTACGCTATCAAGCACAAGCAGGTCTGTCATCGGTTTTACAAGAATTAGCAGTTCGGCTGGCGGCTCTGCATGAACCGCTGGTGGTTAATGACGAAGGCGGCCCATTTATTTATGACGCTCACGGCGAAAAGCGTCTGAGCAACAGCACAGTTAAATAAAAAGTACTGATTTTTTGAGGTAATGATGAAGAAGCAGCTGGACCCAATCACCCATGGTGCAGAAACTCAGAAGACCATTAATATTAGCCGCAGGATATTTCTAGCAGGTGGGCTGGCAGCAGCAGGATCTATTTTTGTTGGTACATTCGATCCTGAAAAGGCACTGGCGGCTAACAAGGCGAGCTTTGACGCGGAAGCACTGCGCAAAGCTGTGCAATGCGAAATTTCTATACCAAGCGACAGCAATTTCAAAGACAAAGTCTACAGCGGTCTGTGGAACAGACTCTACGCTAACCGCGCACCACAGGTAGTGGTAAACGTTAAAACCGACGCCGACGTTATGGCTGCGGTTAAATTTGCCAAAGCCAATAAAATGAAAGTAGTTGTGCGCGGAGGCGGCCACAACTGGTGCAACCCTTCGCTGCGCAATGGCGGCATGATGATTGATCTCACACTGATGAATAAAGTGATTTCAATCGACGAAGACAAAAAAATCGCAATAGTCGAACCAATCATCAGCAATCGAGATATTCAAAAAGCGCTGAACGCTAAAAACCTGGCATTCCCTTCAGGTCACTGTCCTCAAGTAAAATTGAGCGGTTACTTGCTCAGTGGCGGAATGGCCTGGAATCAAGGCACCTGGGGCCCAGGTGTTGGCAGCGTCGAAAAAATTGAAATGGTCACCGCCGATGGTGAACTGATTGTCGCCGACAAAGATCATCATCAAGATTATTTCTGGGCTGCCAGAGGAGCCGGCGCAGGCTCATTCTTTGTGGCCGTGCGCTACCACCTCAGACTTTATCCCTTGCCCAAAGCGATCATATGCAGCTCGTACTACTATCCGCTGAGCCAGGCCGAAGCTGTGGCCGGCTGGCTTAAGGAAGTGGCGCCAAAAATGAAACCATGTGTAGAGCTTTCATTTTGGCTCGCCACAGCACCACCGGAGCTGACCGATCAGACTAAAGCCGAAAATGGTAAATGTGCTCTGGTAACCGCTACTTCTTTCGTCTCGTCACAAGAAGAAGGCAATGCCGCCATGGCTATTCTTGATACTTGCCCGGTAATAAATAAATGTATGTTGAAGCCGCAAAACAAGCCATATACTTTCCCTGATCTTTTTGATTTCTCAGGGGCATTATGGAAAGCTGATATGCGCAATCAAGTTGAAGCCATGTTCTCCAACAGTAATCTCGATGAAATTATTAAAGCGACCAAAGAACACTTCAAGGTCACACCTTCACCAGACACTGTATTTATGTATGCGGTCTTCACAGGGTCTAATGTGCCTGAAAAACTGCCTGACGCCGCCTTTTCAATGAGTGCCAAGCTTTATGGCGGCCCCTGGACAATGTGGAAAGACACTGCCGATGATACCGCTAATATCGCCTGGCATAAAAAAATGTTGACTCTGGTGGCACCCTTCACGCACGGGCACTATGTGTCTGAAACTGACACCATTACCTATCCTAAACACCTTGTGGAGAGCTATTCTCCAGCCAATTTCAAAAGGCTGGGAGAGTTGCGCAAAAAGTATGATCCCACAGGTGTGTTCTTCGCTCCAAGCGAAGGCGTGAGCTAAAAAAATTTTCTAACGTGTAGCCCTAGCGTGTAGCCCGCATCAAATCGAGTAATTCGGCATCGAGTTGCTCGATTGTCCATTGCACGTCATAGAGCATGCGAATGCGATCACCTAACAAGCCGATATTCTCTTTGTATTTTGCTCCGGGCGGGTTAATGGCAGCCAATTTGTCTAAATGCTTTTCGCTGGTGTCGCGCAAATATTTGCCCCGCTTCCAGCCATCGATCAATACCTCGCGACGAGTTTTGTGATCAAGCGAATTTGGCGGAACAGAATTGAAAAACTTCATCACCACAGCCGGTTCATGCTGTTTTGTGCCAGACTGATTAAGCTCGTAAACATCAGCCAGCACAGTCACTTCACCATCTATTTTTTTAGTGCCGCTGCGACTTTCCACCAGAGCGAGCGTCGAGAGCAATAAGCCCACGCTGCTGCCGATCAATAAGAGTTCAGCGCCGGCAGTGGGCTGCTTGTTCAAAAACATGGGTCCAGCCAGAATACCTAATATTCCGCCTTGCATGAAGTTGGCGGTAAAGAGATAGTTCAGTCTTTTTTGTCTGCGGGCTTCAAGCATGCCTTTGCCTGTGTAGGCCCAGGCCAGTTCGCGGTCGATGCGATCGGCCACCACTCTAACTTCTAATGATTCTTCTAAAATTCTGTCGAGCAGATGCACCCGTATCGCCATTTGCTCATCGCTCATTAAAGCTGGATCACCAGTCAACTTGCTTTCTTGCAATCTTTGCACTAACGGCATTAAACCAAGTAATTGAGCGGCTTCGCGAGCACCAGCAGTAAGCGGCATCGCGGAATTAATCGATGAATTTGTTGCTGAACTTGTTGCTGAATTATTCGTTTGCTCAGTGGATAAAATTCGCTCAAGTGCGCACACTGGCTGCATAAAACACAGACTCAGGGCTGACATTGCCACAACAATATTTTTCTTTATCATCACTCTGACCTGATCGATTTCTGTAATTCGTAAAGGCAACCGTCGATTTCTTCCACATGAGTTTTTAAATCGTGCAGCAAAGTGATGCGCATAGACAACACATTAATATCTTCGGACAAATGTTCGTTTGGATTAGGAGTGGCTGTCAGCTTGCGCTCAAGCAGCTGATCTTTCTCATTCAGTTTGGCAAAATCATGCCAGTGTTTAACTAAAACTTCGCGCCGAGTCAGACCATAAGATGAGCCTGGAATTTGACTGGTAAAGAACTTCCACAAATAGCTGTACTCAGCATCGGGCGGGCGATATTTGGGATTGAGAAAATGCACAAGAGTATTTTCCGGTTGCCCAATTTTATTTCTGTATATGTTAGGCAAAAAAGTGTTGAGTACAGCCAGACCGGTACCAACACTGGTGCTGACAATTAACGGATAATTAGATCTCCTCAAATTTCCATTGAGAAACATCGATTGCTTGGTAATACCGAGAATGCCACCCTGCATGAAGTTCAGAGTGTTGATCATGTTGCGAGTGTTATCACGTTTGTTGCAAAGATCACCTAAAGCCACATTTGAAGTAGCAAGGTCAGCATCGATGCGTGCGCTCAGCCTGCGCACCTCTTCAGATGCGGTAAAGATGCGGGTGAGACAAATAAATTTGGCATGCACTAAAGGCTTAGGCAAACTGGCAGTTTCAACAGGGCCAAGTTTGCGATGCTCGCGTAGACGATCTACATATGGACGAATTTCTAGAATGTCAGCAAGCTCAGATGCATCGGTACGCAGCTCGCCTCGCGCCTCGGCTTCGAAGTTTAGTTCTGGAGTCATCTTTATATCGGTGAACGAACCAGCACCGATGGCCAGAGCGGCCGATGGCGATTGGAGAAGAATCAGGCCGATGCTCCAGACAAACCAAGATTTAGAACAGAAACGCAATTGTGAGACCCACTTGTAATGGCGCAATAATAACCTAAACAAATAGTGGGAAACAGGGTAAGAAGAAGTGAAAGCGAAATTTTTCGACTTTTCAAGCAGCCGCCAGCAAAAAGATATCGCTTTAATAAAAGCCAGCCAAAAAGATATACAAGTCTGAAATTGGCTACAAAAAAAATCTTTCTCCTAGCGCCCCAATGGTCTTCCCCTTTTATTAGTATTTTTACCAGTGACGTTGTAAAGAGATGCAACTACTATCAATTTTGTCACCCGGCTAAAGCAAAGTTCACGAAGGAGAGATTTGCTCATGAGAGAAAAATCTACAAGCACATTGGTGCCGGAATCAAAAATCCGTGAGTTAACGGATGCCGCAGAAAAAGGGCACTATGGCACATTGACCAAATTCCTCAATCATCTACCTAATGCAGCTGAGCGCGTTGAGGTGCTGCAAAAAATCGAAAAGACAAATAAGGAGAACCGCTATAAAACAGGCAAATTGCCAAGACTGGCATTTGTCAGCCACTCATTCAAAGACAGCGATTTTATCGACGTCGCGTTAATGAAGAAGAGCTCAGACTGGCTATTCCAAGATGATGTTCTTTATCGTGAATCAGTAATGTGGAATATTCCAGCCACACTGGAGCTTCCTGTAGCCTGCATTGCCTGATGGCAACAAGCTTGCGCACCATAGACGCCACCACATAGAGGACACATTGAAAGTAGAAGCCAAAATTAACCCCAACCGGTAGAACAAAAAGAACACAGAAAAACGCAGAGAAATTTTCGAAAATTTCTCTGCGTTTTTGCTTGGACGTTTTACTCGCGACTTACTTGGCGTTGTACTTAACGCTTTATTTGACGGTTGTCTTCGTAGTCACTTTAGCGCTTTTGGTTGTGGACGCAGTAGCCAGACTGGCATTCAGCTTGGTGACATTCTTCTCGAGCGTGTCTACCTGTGCTTTCGGCCAACCAGCAGCTTCTGCGTTGGAAGTAGCGGTGACGAGGCGATCGGCTTCGGCGCCAAAGCTTGATGCCTGAGCAGCGGTAATCCAGCCTTTAGCCACAGCTGTATCAATTTTTTCGTGCAGATTGTGTAACCGTTCGCGGAATTTGAACTTGACGCCCTTTCTTACTTCCACCGATTCACTACTGCTTGAACCTGGTTTCGTTGAAGTTTGAATCGTAGTGGTGGAGCTATGCGTCAGTTCGTCGGCCATACAAGGCACGAAGGGCGATGCCACCGCCAGTGCCACCATGATTTTTACAAGATTACGCATAAGTTTGCCTCAAATAAGGAACGGACATATCACTCCAATATATTCGCTTTGCAAGCCATTGGCTCAAACTCAACAATTTTTACCAGTAAGTTTGGCTTACAGTCGAGCTGCAACATTCGGAACTTAAAGGCGTAAATCAAGTCTAGGACTGCGTAGTAAGAAAAAGGTGACACACCATGATTTACACGTTAATTTCTCTATTAGTCTTCTTCTGGATCGTCGGCCTCGTATCTCATATTGGCGGCGGCTTCGTGCACACATTATTAGCTTTAGCTGTGGCAGTATTTCTTTTTGACATGCTTACCGGCCGCACCACAAGCGTTTAATCTGATCAAAATTGACCGGCAAAATAGCGCTGCAAATATGAGCAGGCCATGGCAATAGCGCCGCGGGCTGCGGGAGTTTCGGCCAGGGCATTGAGCATGACAAAGTCATGAATTGTGCCATGAAAACGCACTGCTTCAACTCTCACACCAGCACTGATGAGCTTGTGCGCGTATGCCTCACCCTCATCTCGCAAAACATCCATTTCGCCATTGATAACGAGCGCTGGCGGCAGACCTTGCAGCTGTTCTAGCGTTGCAAGCAAAGGCGAAGCTGTGGGAGCCTTCCTGGTGGCGTGATCAGGCGCGTATTGATCCCAGAACCATTTCATCGCTTCCACGGTGAGAAAGTGATCGTGGGCAAATTCTTTATATGATGCGTTATCAAACTCAGCATTGGTGACCGGATAGAAGAGCACCTGGGTGCCAATTTTCACACCACCGCGTTCTTTGGCCATCATTGTCAGAGCCGCCGTCATATTGCCGCCCACACTGTCGCCGGCCACAGCAAACTTGCTCGCGTCGACGTTAAAGCTTTCGCTATTGGCATAAACATACTTGGCTACAGCATAAATTTGCTCAATGGCAACTGGATACTTAGCTTCAGGGGAGCGTGAGAAGTTCACATAGACTAGGGCCGCTTGCGCTCCTACAGTGAGATCACGCAATAGCCGGTCGTAAATCTGGCGATCACCAAAAACCCATCCTGCTCCGTGCGAATAAATAATTACGGGCAACTTAGTAGTATTGCCCTGAGGCCGCATAATGCTTACTTCCACTCGACCGGCTTCACCCAGGTCTAGCTCTCTATCTTCAATGTCTACGGGCAACTTTGTTACGGCAAGGTCTTGCAAGCCGGTAAAAGCGGCGCGTCCTTTGTCTACAGGTATCTCGTATATCTTTGGCCCTTTTTGAGCATTGACTGTTTCGAGGAAGGCCTTAGTGGCCGGATCTATACCTGTCATCCTGATATTAATTCCTTATGTGAGTGGTTCGGGTTCAAGCCAGCGGTCAAGCAAAGCGCGAAAATCATCAAGCAATATCGGTTTGAAAAGAAAATCGTCCATGCCCGAAGCCAGGCATTTTTCTTTATCAGGTTCCGCAGTCATAGCAATTATAGGCAAATGTGGCCGGCTAGAGTTTACTTGCAACTCCCTAATCGCTCGAGTTGCTTCCAGGCCATCAAAATGCGGCATTTGCACATCCATCAAAACCAGCGAATATTGATTTAAAGCCACCTGCTGGGCGGCATCGACTCCACTACTAGCCGCATGCGACTCCATACCAAGCTCCTTGAGCTGTAAGGCAACCACACTCAGTGTCACCGGATCATCGTCCACAATGAGAATTGTTGGCATCTCAGCACGCCTCGCTTGAATCTACTGGCCTGAAAATCGAGTTTGCCCAGATCAAAGACGCCGGTAACAGATTAGACATTCAATTTACTTCTCAGCAATTGCTGCTGTCCAGTGGGCCAACTGTCCTCTGGACATGTTGCCGCAAGGCTGTAGCCGAGCATCCGTATAATTCCAATTGTCTAAATCAGGTAAATATTGCTCTCGCGAAAGCAATGTGCCCTGGCAAAGATTCAAAGGGCTGCTTTGCTCTACTCCAATTTCGTCTTCAACTCTTTTAAGCAATTGCGAGAGCACCTTGCCGGGAATTTTGTGTTGTTCCGCCGGATAGATAAATCCAAACAAAATTAAATGGGTAAGCAAAACACGCCAGTGTTTGTCGAAACGATCAATCACACGTTCCCAGTCAAGGGTAGAAGCCATAGCCCTTAGCAAATGGGCAATATCAGCCCCGTCAAATCGCTCTCGCTCCATGATGAAAGCTTTTGACCAGAAAATCTCTTCAGCCGGACAGAGCTTCACGTCTACTCCAAAAACATTGCCGTCAACGGCGTGCTCAAACCACTTATCATCTACGTAAGCAATGGCATTGCCCGAGCTGAAAATAATATCGATATAGATGTCACCGCAATAAGCTTTGCCCAACCAGTGCGGAAAAGTCATTTCGGTTTTGTATCCGTGGCCGGCGAGAAAGTCTAAAATGCGTTTGCAGTCTGCCTCACGCACGAACAGATCGAGGTCACGGGTGTGTCTCTCAACGCCAGCGTGTTTTGCCAGAGCGTAAGCACCACCTACCAAGTAAGGAATGTCGGTGCCATTTAATAGATTGAGCGTATCAACATAAAAATTGAGGGCTTCTTTATCTAAGCCTTTGTTTAGAGCAACCATGGCTTTCTCCTGATTTCTATCGAGCAGTTCTTCCATCTTGAAGCGCAACCTATGAAACAAACGTGCCACCGGTACGTCACTGCCGTAACGAGTACAGAAGCAATTGAGAGTCTATAGTTCCCGAATTGGTGATAAAACTTGAAGGAAAACCAACTGGTTAGTGATTATGGAAAAAGATAATGTGCGAATAGCAGCGGTAGGCGACATTCACTGTGGCAAAAACGCCCTTGGGCTGATAGCACCATTTTTTGCCAACGTCAACGACCAGGCTGACATCCTGATTTTATGCGGAGATCTCACCGACTATGGCACTCCTGAAGAAGCGCATATTCTCCTCAAAGAACTGAGCTCCGTAAAAATTCCAATGGTGGGAGTCTTAGGCAATCATGATTTTGAAACCGGCCAAGCCGAGGAAGTGAGCAAAATTCTAAGCGCCGGCGGTATCACCATTTTAGACGGCGACACCGTAGAAATTTTAGGCGTAGGTTTTGCCGGAATTAAAGGATATATCGGTGGCTTCGGCCGTCATTCACTAGGAGCATGGGGCGAAGCCGGCATCAAAAGTATAGTCAATGAAGCTATGAGCGAAGCACTCAAGCTTGATTCGGCCCTGGCACGCTTGCGCACTACCTACCGCGTTGCTGTTTTGCACTACTCACCAATACTTGGCACCGTAATTGGTGAACCTGTTGAAATTTATCCATTTTTAGGTAACAGCCGATTAGAAGAACCACTGTTGCGTAACCCTGTCAACGCCGTCTTTCATGGTCATGTGCACAAAGGCACACTGGAAGGTACATTGATATCAGGCACACCGGTGTACAACGTTGCTATGCCTCTTCTCAAGGCAAAAATTCCTGACCAGCCGCCTTATCGCATCATCGAATTTTCGGTTGCTAAATCGACTGATGGTTTGGCCACGAAAAATTAGGTATCTGACCCTTTTTTCTCTTCGTGATATTCCATTTCAGTATTCACGTCCCAAATATTATCTTTGGTCTTAATATTACCGACGATATTATCAACTGCCACCATGGCTGTAAGCATTGAATGGTCTTGATTGTTGTATTTGTGCATGCCGTTTCTGCCCACCAGAAATAGATTTTCAAACGTATCAATGTACTTGCGCAAATCATCAAAACGATCGTAAGAACCAAAATATCCAGGATAAGTTTTTGGCATACGAATGACCATCGAATCGACTACTTGCGACTTTTCAATAATGCCGATTTTATCGAGTTCATCAGCACCTAGCTGCTTAAGTTTATCGTCAGGCCAGGTCCAGATATCGTCAGTTTCATTGCAGAAATACTCAAGCCCCAACCAGACTTTGGTAGGGTCTGCCACCATATAGCTGCCCCAGTTGTTGTAAATTTGCAGACGACCGATCATGACGTCATTTTCTTGCACATAAATCCAGTTATCAGCAATCAGTTTTTTGCCGGTGGGAGTTTTCTCTGAGACTTTGAGTTCGTTAACCAGCATGCCCACTTCGATGAAATCGCGGTAAATAAGCCCTTCAGCGATTTCTTTTGGCTCTTGCGGTACATCTGCGTCAAGCTTTGCCACCAGTTCTTTGACAGGAATGGTAGAAAAGAAATAGTCTCCTGAAAGCACTTCTTTTTCGCCGCTCACACTGTTGACGATTTCTACGCCGGTAATACGATTGCCTTCAGTAATGAAACGCGAAACTTGAGAATTGGTGCGAATCTCACCACCTTTAGCCAGCACGCGATCGGCAACTTCTTGCCACATTGAACCGGTGCCTTTCTTCGGATACAAAAACTGTTCGACCAAAGATGTTTCAGTATCTTTCTGGCGCAAATCGGTGACAGAACCCAACATTTTTTTGGCAGCGTGCAGCACCACTTTAACAATGGAAAGCCCTTTAACCCGCTGCGCGCCCCAGGCGGCACTAATTTTAGAGCAAGAAATGCCCCACACTTTTTCTGTATAGTCTTTGAAGAAAGTGAGATAAAGTTCGCGACCAAAACGATTGGTGAAAAACTCTTCTAAATTTGTTTCAGGCTTAATCGGCATAGCCATGGCTTTCATGTAACTGAGGCCGATGCGTATGGTGCGAGCCATGCCCAAGTTCGTAAACGTCACTGGTTTAAGACTGATTGGATAATCAAAAAATTTGCGCAGGTAATAGATGCGAGTCTGACGCTGCAAAGTAATCAGCACATTTTCAACATCATCAGGTGATGGCCCATCGGCACTGACAGGAATTGTGCGTGTCTTATTGTGATATGAAATTTCTACTTCTTGGCCAGGAAGCCCTTGCACAGGCATCATCTGCATCCACCAGTCCATCACGCGGTCTGATTTTGAAAAGAACCGGTGCGGGCCAATATCAATGCGGTTGCCTTTGTACTCAATCGTGCGCGAAAGACCACCGATGACGCTATCTTTTTCAATGATTAAAGGCTTGACGTCACTGCGTTCAAGAAGCTCAAAAGCTGCGGTCAATCCCGCTGGTCCGGCACCAACTATAATGGCAACTTGAGACATCCGCTAACGACTTCCTTTCTCACTGGTGGAGCGCAAAACTGCCAGGCACGGCAATTGCTAAAATATCTTAATGGGTCTAGAGCCAGATTGCTACATTAATGAAGCATTTTTTGTCCGCCGGCTTGGCCGCACGCCGAAAAGTCTTACCCCTGTTGAGTTTTCGCCGCCGCCAGCTTTTGCAAAGTTAAGCCGCCGCAAAGCATTAGCGCACTATTGAGAACCAGAAAACAAATTCCTTCCAATTCGCGGCTAGAGACAAAATTAATTGGCCAGCTCACCAGCGGATAAAGAACCATTATGGTGCACCAGAGCCGGTACCACACAAACCGATTGGGGTCACCGCTCTCGTCGGCTTTAGCCCAGATAGATACTAAATTGAGCGACGGCAATGTCAGAGCCGCGGGCACAGCAAGTAGCAAACAATCAAAATAATGCGTGTGAGGGCTTAGAATCAAGGCCGCGACAAAAGTAAGAGCGAGATACCAGCGCCCTTTCTCACTATCGAATTTGCCCGGGCCAAGCCCTAACCTGTGGGCCAGCCAGCCCCAGGGCAACAAACAAGCAAACAACAAGCCAATGGTCGTGAGCATGGCGGTTTTATGCTGCAACAAAACACTGAGCAAGCCTCTAACGCTGGTCATATAGTTAGGATTGACACCAATAAATTTCTCAGTTCCCTCAGCGTGAAGCAAGACATGAGGATAACCGACGATATTCTCAAAACCCAGAAAGAGTGCGGCTACTAACATCAAGCACACTTCGAATAAAGCGGAAAACAAAAGTACTTTGAAGGCTCTGGCACCCAGTAGCCCACTTGCAAAAAGCAGGGCGTACTGTGGCTTGAAAGTGGTGAGAGCAAATGATACTCCCGCCCAAAGATTTTTTCCTGCCAACAAAAAGTGAGTAAAAAGCGTAAAACAAGCCAGCAGAAGAAAGGTGGTTTGACCGTGCCAAACACACAAATAAGCGGGAATTGAGGCCATTACGCCGGTAAGAAAAAGCAGACGGCTTGTGCCTTGCAGCCTGCTGTGACGCTGAAGAAAAACACCCAGTATAGAAAGGCAAAGTACTTCCCAGAACAGACACCAGACCACATAGGCTTTGCTGTATGGCAAAAAGCCAAAAGGAATGCAAATAACATAGAGAAAAGGAACAGACTGATTGTAGAAAGTTTTATCGAAAACGTAAGGGCGTATCAGCCCATTTGCCCAGGTCTTCTGCACTTCAGGCTCATAAATATGAAGCGCCTGCTTTGAAACAGCCAGCTGGCCGGCCTGGTATGACTGTGAAAAATCAATCAGAGTGGGGCTGTTGGCTGTGGCATGCAAATGCCATTGACCATCTGCAAGTGGCCGCGCCAAAAGTAATATGGTGGCCAGCTGAGTGAAAATGAAAAAGCCCAGCCAGGCGGTTAACATCAGGCACCGGACGGCTTTAGCCAAGAACAAAAGACCTCTTAGTTGAACATCATCACCATGCTAGCATTGTCTTGACCTCAGTGTAATTGAGCTTTTCAACCCACAAATCATGACAGCTGACCAGCCGCCAAATTTAGACCAATCATCAAAGCCTGCTGCGCCTGTGCCGGTGCCAACAGGTTCTTCCGCGCGCCGCTCAAACTTTCACTGTCTAATAACCGTTTTGTCGGCAATGGCACTAGCTCTATGGATAGTACGCACCTATGTTGCTTATGAAGCGCCTTACTACTGGTCTGACTTCAATTATTACGAATGGGCCACACGCATTTCGCTTAATGCCATGCTCGATAGCCCCATAACTTATCCACTTTTACTGGTGAGCTCAGCCACGCTCACGCACAACTTATTCTTCACCGCTCCTCTGGCGCCACTAATGGTGGTGCTGGGTGACAATCGCACCGGTTTTATCGAAAGCGTCACCCTAGCTTATTTTATTCCCTTTGTGGCATTGCTCGCCAGCCTCGGCGTGCGCATGTTCCAACCGGCAGTATCATCGAAAAAGTGGTTGTTTTTCATTTTCACTTTCGCCTGCCTCGCCCTGCCCCCGTTATGGGCACCGCTTCTGCGAGGTTATCCAGACTATAGTGCGGCTTTGACGCTCTTGTGGTGCATACATTTATATTTCAAAAATCGCGACCTTTCTTCTGAAAAATACAACTATTATCTTGGATTTTTCCTCGCCCTGGCAGTGCTTCTGCGTCGCTATTTTGCCTATGAAGCCATTGCCTTTGTGTTAGCTCTCGTGGTGGATCAATGGCTGACAGTAAAATCTGTGAAGGGTCTCAAAGCAAAATTTATTCCTTTACTGCAAATCGGCATGGCCGGTGCAGTTACCATCATTGCGCTGGGCTTTTCATTTTTGGTTAATGTCACCCGGCACAACTATCATGCCCTCTACGAGTCGTATCACGTATCGCTTTTACACGCCCTCTCGTATTTCACATCTTCTTATGGCATTGTGATCTGGCTCGCTTCTCTGTCAGGAATTATATTGGCCTGGCGAGCCAATTTGTGGCAAAGAGACAATTTCAGATTTGTCTTGATGCTCTACTGCACCGGCTGCATTTTCTGGATTATGGGACCCAACGAACTGGGTACGCACTACACCTTGTATTTTACGCCTCTGGTGGCACTGGGCTTATTCGGGCTAATAGCCGTGCTCAGCGGACCAATCAACTTCACACGAGTTGCCACCGCAATTGCTTTGCTGAGCTTTGGAGCAGTAAATCTAGCGTTCAGCCTGATGCCACCAGCGGTGGCACAGAAGTTTGCCATTAAACAGTTTATGCCCGGCATGCTTTCATTTGTCGAAGTAGAAGGCGAGCCACTGGGAGCGTTGTTCTCAGCCAACTATGGCCCCTGGCAATATTCTGACCGCGGCGCGCTGCACAGCCTGGTCACTGATATGCGCTCAGCCATTGCCGCTAATCAAGACCCGAGCCTACCAGCACGCATGAAGATGGCCAAGCAAATAGACAAGCGAGGGCTGGTTTATGTGGCTGCTTTTAGCAACATTCTCAGCGATGGAGTCTTACGCAATGCCGAGCGCGAACTTTACGGCAAATATGGCGACACTATTGCCTGGGCAGAGCTGCCGTGCGTCGACTCAAAAGATTCGTATGCTCTCGAGCGTTTACTGGGGGCATCATATGTGGTGGTGCCAGATAAATCGCAATTCTTCATTCCGGCTAAAGAGCAAGACATTTTAACAGCGGTTTTGAGTTGCTTTAAAGAAGGCTGGCCGCTGGCACAAGACTTTGCCGTGAGCAAGAACATCGCCCCTCAAATTTTAGACGGTGAAGTCAAAGCCACGGTCTACGAGCGCGTGCGACCAACGAGCCTGAAAGACGCGGCGCTGACTTTAGGAAAAATGCGCCAGTTTGTCAAAGATCGCCCGGGCAGCCAACCTGCGTGGATTACCACCGGGGCGCTGAGCGAAATTTGCTATGACCTAAAGCGTTCTCATTTCAATTTTAAACTAGACGCACCACGCGAAAAATGCTTGGAAGGGGAGAGACGCTATTTGCTTTACAGCGACGAGCTGCCTGATGCTTTTATTCTCGAAGGTGATGTGGTTAAAGAGGGTGTGCCTATATCGCTGGCTGTAGAATGCGTGCAATTAGATGCAGAAGGGCACCAGATAGTGAGCCAACAATTTGCTCTAAAAGAAAACAAAACTCATCTCAAGCTTGAACTTGTTCGTGGCCGCACCGCCTACCTGGCGTTGGTTCTCGATAAGAGCGCCGACGGCGAAACTGGTAATGTTAGCTTTGAAAAACTAACAGTCAAAGCTGTGAAATAAGAGCGTTGGGTCTTCAACTAATACTTATCGAGGTTGACAATTATGCCACCAGATACTCCTCATTTTTCAGTTGGTTTATTGTCGAAAAATTCACTCATTGACTGGCACAATGTGCAAAAACTATTTGGATTGTGGAACGCTCTGGCTCCCACTTATTTTCCAAATCGATTTGATATAACCGAGCCTATTCGACGGCCCTTAACTTATCAAAATCTAGAGACAATGAAAGAGTGCTGGGAGCAGATCGTTCACTTTAAGCGTACAAAAGCACCGTGGATTGACGCTAGTTGTCTTCTTGAAGAACCTTACCCAATCAGCGGGCGCTATTCAAGTTTATTATTTTCAGCAGAATACGTAGAGGGGCTAGAATCTGAAATACTGAAGTTTACTGACCAAGCAGCAGCTGAAATTGGTGCTCACTTTTCATATGTGCATATGGCTAATAATCTGGAAAAAGAGCGCGACAGGGAAAGCAAAATTGACACTGTTTCTAGTTGCGGAATCAATGATAAGTTTCCCTCTGTTTCGATCCACACCAAGCATCTAAAACTCGGCATTCCAAATCTTTATTGGCGTACCTGGCTGTCTCGGGAGTATATTGACGCTATCGGCACCGAAAAACTCAGCAACTGTCCGATTCACAGTGTGAAGTGGTTACATGACGATCTAGTGATGCTTCAGCTAACTGAGTTTATTGACGATAGCCTTCAGCATGAAGAAGAATTTGAGAAAATCAGGAATGCTGCAAAGAATTTTTTAGGGTTCGAGTTTTTCCAACCGGCCTCATGGCCAGAAGGCTATAAGCCGTTGATAGACATTCTTAATGACACATCTGCAGCAAACAGATTGAAGTAAGTTATTACTTCTACCTCTCTTCGTCTGCTTTACAGCGACGAACTGCCGGATACTTTTGTGCTTGAGGGTGATGTGGTTAAAGAGGGTGTACCTATCGCACTGGCTGTAGAATGCGTGCAATTAGATGCAGAAGGGCACCAGGTGGTGAGCCAACAATTTGCTCTCAAGGAAAACAAAACTCACCTCAAGCTTGAACTTGTTCGTGGCCGCACCGCCTACCTGGCGCTGGTGCTCGATAAGAGCGCCGACGGCGAGACTGGAAGTGTGAGCTTTGAAAAGCTCACAGTCAAAGCTGTGAAATAAGAGCGTTGGGTTTTAAGATGGGGTGTCTTCCTCAGAATCGGGCCCTTGATACTGGCGCAAGAAGGCAAATGGGTCGGCGGTCATATTCTTAGTGCGGCTCTTCGCCTCGGCTTCGAGATATTTTTCTTTGTTGCTTCTAATTGTCTCGATGGCCTGCTCAAAATAATTGACAATGTTTTCTGTCGGCCGATTGCGCGACAAATCATAGGCATAAAGAATTTTTCCGTCTTGAATAAGGCGTCGCAGGTCGGCACCAGTCAATCCGTCGGTTTGCGCGGCAAGGTGATCGACATCAACACCACGCAACTGGGGAGGGAGTTTTGAAGCATGGTCACTTAGAATTTCAAGCCGTGCCTTCACGTCGGGTAAACTGGTCTCAAGCCACAATTCAATGCGCCCAGAACGTACAAGTGCGGCGGGAACGCTACTCACATCCATGGTCGTCATCATGATGCAAACCCTTTTATTGCTCTCGCTCTCGAGACCATCCAGGGCTGTAAGCAAGTAGCGATATAAACCAAAGTCATCTTTATTTTCAAAGATCACATCACTTTCGTCGATAAATATGATTGACGGAGCATTGCTTTTCGCAGCTTCGAATACCCGTTCAATCTTTTGATAAAAGTCACGGCTACCTGAAATAAAAGTCCCGTCGATCAAGAAAAATTTACTTCTTAGACGATGAGCAAGGGCTCGACCAACTGTGGTTTTGCCTGTACCAGGAGGCCCGGCTAGCAGCACACCGCGCTTTGGTTGGATATCAAATTCGCCTGCCAGATCGTCGCGCTCAAGTGGCACAATTATGTTTGCTTCTAAACTTTCAATCAGGGCATCGAGTCCTTTCAATGAATGTAGTTCTACAGCTTCCACTTCTTCTAAATCTACATTGCTGGCCATTTTGCGTTTGCGCAAATACTCAATAAATTTTTCAGTATCTAAGCCTTCATCATGGCGCAACCAGACACTGGCGCTCTTTAACTGATGAGCATGCAATTTCGGCGCAAACCGGAATATCTTTTTGAAATCTAGCTGCTTAGCCTTTTCTTCCAAATAAGACTGACAAATGAACTCATAATCTGCAACTTCAAAACGCTGAAAACCAGCATAGAAACAGCGGTTAGAGATTGGATTAGCGGCCGTGCCTTTATTGCCGAAAACAATCTTCTTGCCTTGAGCAATAACGTGGTCGGCTATATTGGTCAAAATTGCTTCCACGTATTTGGAGCGTGGATAAACAGAGTTGTAACCGCATCCACAAATTACGTCATAGACCAGATCAAGATCGTCCATGATCACGAGATCGTTGCGCTGCAATGATCGCATTACAATCTGATCAAGAGCTTCTTCCATTGAAAGGGGATTTTGTAGTCTTAGCTCATCGATATAGTCTCGCATTTGAAGAAATTCACCGCCCTTAACGCGATGCAGTTCTTGAAGCATGGTGGTCCTTCCCATGCCTGCGCCAGACCAGACTACAAACACATTACCGACAGGCAACGCCTCTAACAAGCTATTGAAAGCGTCTTGCTGTGTGGGACAAAGTATCCCGCCCTTAATTTGAACTGCACTCAAATTGGCCATGATCGTACCTGCTTATTTTTGTTATCGCTCTTCGCTCTGATAGGCCTTCCACCAGCCAGATCGATTCCACCGACCTTGAAGCTTCTGCTCGATTTGTTTCTGTGCCATATGCCGCGCTTTACTATGACTTTCGCGTATATTGACCACGTCTGGATGATCGCGGCCTAAAAATTTCTCGCCAATTGCGAGAGCTTGTTGATACAAAATTGCCGCTTCAGCATGTTTACCCTGACGCTCACAAAGCAAAGCCAAATTATTTGCAGCCAGCGCCACGTCAGTATGTTCTGAGCCTAGCAACGTCTCTGAAATTTGCAAAATCTGTTTGCACAGTGGCTCGGCTTTGTCATATTTTCCGCGCGTCCAGTAAATTTCTGCCAGACATTCTAATGTTGTGCTAAGTCGCGGGTCGTCAAATCTGAAATCAGCGCTTTCATCTAAAGCTGCCAGCCACATGGCCTGAGCTTCGAGCAAATTACCAGCTTCAACGGCTTTAGTACCAGCAGCTCTGAACTTCTCCCAGTCGCTACCATATTTGGTGCGGCTTTCGGCAACCAGAGCGTCCATAGCTGCTGCTTCATCGAGTCGATTGGTTTTCTTCAATAGCCGTGAATACCATTCGGCCACGTCGGCAACATAAGAATGATAAGGTCCAAGCGCCGCTTCTCGAATACTCATGGCTCTTTTGAGCAAAGGCTCGGCCAGATCAAATCGTTGCTTGAAATAATAGAGTCGGCCCAGATTTTTTAGGTCTGTAGAAACAGAAAGATGGGTGATACCGCAAATACTTTCGCGAATGCGCAGGGCCTCAATCAAGAGTGGCTCCATTTCATTTAACTGCTCGCGACGGCAGTATAAATCTGCCAGCTTGGTCAAAGCGTCAGCTACGGCGGTGCTTTCGTTGCCGCTGTTTTGCTTAATGCGGCGAATCTGCAGCTGCCAGTCTTTAATGGCATTCTCTAGCGGATCAACACGACCATGAGTAACTCCCGGCAGTGTGTTTTCATTCAGCTCAGTACGTTCGTGACCTGTTAAGGGCTCAAACATTGGCGAAAAAGCAGGAATGCGATCGGTACTGACCTTGAGGCTTTCTAGAGTTTCGCCCACATGGTTCTCTTGCTCAAAATCAAGGCGATTGATTTGTTTAGCAATATCGCTAAGAAAAGCAGGGTCTGGCGAGGCGCTCTTTTCTTCAATACGCAGAGCTCGCTGCAAGAGCGGCTCAGCGTCAGCGTAGTTTTGGTTCTCTACATGCACTGCCGCAAGCCGGGCCAGTACTTTGCCAACTTGAGTACTTTCAGCGCCGTGCAAGTTCTCCTGGAGTTTGAGAAATTTCACCAGGGTGTCCACTGATTCTCGTTTCATTTAAGTGTTTCCTAGTATGCAAAATCTGAGCCATGATCTTTGTATATCACATTGTTCAGCTAGAGCAAAAGTAGAAACATTAGATGGAAGGGGTGTCGTCTAGAAAACTAAAACGATAACGCTCTGGTTTGCGACAGAGAGTGCAAAGCCGGTGTGGCGACAGGTTCTGGCATTTTGACCATGAAATCGGCATTAATCTGCCGGGCCATTGCACTGACGGTATCAACAATCTGCTGCGGGGCAAGATTGCCAAAAGTCATAATAAATTGGTTCTCGCAGTGAGAGGCCAAATGGTAATCGGCCATACAAATCATGGGCACACCATGATTTTGCGCGGCTTCCATAATTTTCTGGCTATTGATTGCTTGATGGAAAGTGACGTTCAAGGTACTGCCGCTGGTAGAGACAATGCGACTGATTTTTGGGCCCAAGCCAGCAGTTAAGGCATGCACCAGGCAGGCTCTTCGCTCAGCATAAACTTCAGTGCTGCGTTTGATGTGTCTTTCAAAATGCCCCGCTTGCATAAATCTCGCTAGAGCTATTTGTTCGAGTGGAGAATAAGACGGCTCGAGCAACGTCTTCAATTGCAAGCCCACCTCAACGAGATGCTGCGGCAGCACCACATAAGCCAGTTGCGAAAGGGGGTTCAAGACCTGAGCAACTGATCCGATATAGACTACCCGGTCGTGGTTGTCTAACCCTTGCAGCGATGATTGCGCTTTGATGCCATAACGAAATTCGTGACCAAGGTCGTTTTCAATAACATAAGCATTGCGGCTCTCAGCGGCGGCCAGTAGCTCCTGGCGCCTTGAGGCCGTCATGGTGATACCAGTCGGCTCTTGATGCGATGGGCTGACGAAAATCAACTTCAAATCGGCGGCGATGTCGCTTAAGCGGTCGACACTAAGGCCGCTGGCATCAACAGCCACAGGATGCACAGTAGCCCCGGCGGCCAGCATAGCTCGGTAGAAATCAGGCGCTCCTGGGCTCTCAATGGCGCACTGGTCACCGGCATCAACGAGCAGACGCAAGACAAAATCGAATGCACTCTGATGACCAGAAAATATCAACAGCCTCTCTGGCCCACAGCGCACACGGCGGGTGCGACGGAGATAATCAACAATTGCTTCGCGCAATTCAAATCGCCCGCAACCGTCATAGTATTCTTGCGGTGATGTGGTTTGCACCTCGCGTATGGAGCTGTAGAGCACTTCTTTCCATCGGCCAACGGGCAAAAGCTCTGAGTCTGGCACACCAACTTTTAGCCGTTCATAGCAGGGGCCGGTTGAAGCCTCGATTTGCGCGGCCCTGATTATCTGGCGGGCAAAACGTGAAGTGGCGGCGGTCTTCTCAAAGCCATCAAGTTTAACTTCAACTTCTCTTTCGCTTTCGCTGGAGCCTTGCTTTTGTCGAGCGAAATGCAGGTCTGAATGAACAAAGGCACCGCTACCGGTGGCGATGGTGACGTAGCCTGCGCTCGCCAGATCTTCGTAGCTGCGCATGACCGTAAAACGGGATATTCCCAGGGTCTTACCCAGATCTCTAGTTGAAGGCAATTTCTCGCCTGGCTGGAGATAACCTTCGAGAATGGCGCTCTTCAGTTCGTCGACAATTTGTCTGTAAATAGGTTTTGCCAGACCGGCGTCAATATTAATCAGCACATTCATGTTTTCAACCTGATCGTCGGAGGCTTCTCAGTCACTGTAATGCCAGCGGTTGCCCAAGATGTTTTGAAGTTGTTAACAGGTGTATTACACTTTATAGTTATAAGATTTTTTTTGAGAAATATTTGAGTGCGCAAAGGAAGTAGCAGAAAAAGAGAGCACCTTTATTGGTGCCCCCTTTTCTTATTTATCTGCGAGGAAACCAGAATCCTTCATCGTCGCCGCTATTCCCCCTGGGAAGAGACAACGCCTTTCTAGAAGACCTGCTTTCATCGATTGGTCCGCGATCATCTTCTTCATCTGATTTCAGATTGTCGTTGTGATCGGGCTCGTCGTTCAGCTCATTTAAATCGTGCTCGATTCCATACAAAGCAAGTGTTCTGTGGTGATGCATACTGTCAGGATTATTTGGTTTTGTTCATTGCAAGAGCTGACTTCAGTCGCTCCAGAGTAATTAGTCGCTTGATAAAGCGCTCTTCCTGGCGGTTAAGACCGTCGAAATTATGCCTGGCCAGGTTATAGGCATTTTCGAGTTTGCGGCGACGCGAGTGGAGAGGCAATTGGTACCGACTGCGATAGGTAGGTTCTAACGCTTTTAACCTGAGGTCGAATTGCTCAAGCTTCCACTGCGCACGGCATCTGTTAGCAAGGGCCACATCAGTAAGCGCGCAGGCACGATGCCAATTTTGTAAGGCGCTTTGTTTTTCTCTGTTCAATTGCGCCAGTGACCAAACACCTGCCAAAAGTTTGAGGATGAAACGACTCGCTGCGGTCAACGAGCCAGTTTGATTTTGAACTGTAGCGACGGCCATGCCACCAGAGTTCTTAGGTTGTTCGTTCATAGCTGGTTTTGCTAATTTGCTACTAGGCTTAGAAAGTAAGACAAGACCACCGAACCGCTGGTTTGGCTTAATAGTGCTTGGCTGGGCTTGAATGGCTTTCTTGCTGTTTGTTTTGTTCGGGTGAATAGAGAAATAGATATGCCTCAAACTAGCAAGAATAATTTGCTTATTGAAGCTCTTTGAATATAAGCATCAATCTTTGACGCTTCGTTTTCTTACTCAGCTCACGCGAAGCTGACAAATATAAATTTGCCTTTATGACGAGAAAACAATTTCAGCAGCAACTGCAGGAAGCACTCTGAAAAACTGAAACGTGCACGCTTCAGTTTTCAAAGATTAAACCCACCTGTTTCAGTTTTTGTCCTGAATCTAAGACCGCGAACCGCTTGCCAGTTCAGCTAGTGTTTTAGTTGCACCAGCGGCCACAAAGGTGTTCTGGTCTTCGGCCAGGGCCGATAGAATCGTATTAGGCACTTTGTGATTTCCGGCAATGGACAACCGCACATCTTCATTGGCATCTTTAGCCAATTTCTCGAGCAGTGCAGCAGGAATATTTGGGTTCTCAGAAACGCCCAGGCGTACATCAGAATCTTCATCATCAGCCAACTTGGTCAGCAAATGCTCTGGAGTTTCTGGATTCTCACCAACTCGAGCACGTACACGAGCATTGGCATCAGTGGCCAGCTTGGCCAAAATTGTGGGTGATGTGTGTGGATTTCCTGCCAGCACCAGCCGCACATGCGTTTCTTCTTCTACCGGATGACGTTCACCGCCGGCATTTTCAGCCTGCAATTCACAAATGGCTCTCACAAGCACTGAAAGCTTGGCAGAAGTAATTGGCTTAGCCAGATAGTAGTTCATCTTGGTCTTCAAAGCTTCCATTACGTCTTCGTCGCGCTGCGACACAGTGAGAAGCACCACTGGAATTCCCTTCAAATGATTATCGCTTTTGATTTCTTCCAGCACTTCGTGGCCATTTTTACGTGGCATGTTCAAGTCTAAAAGAATCAAATCAGGCAAGCGTTTGGTCTCAGACCGCTTCACTTCATTGAGATAATCCATCCCTTCAACGCCGTCGTTAACAACTTGGAGCGTATATTTCAGATCAGAACGCTTCAACGCTTCCTGCGTCAGGCGCACATCTGAAGGTGTATCTTCAAACAAAAGTATTTCTATATTAGTATCCATGGCCGCTCTCCTCGGGGGTCTTCTTGCTGCTGGTAGAGTAAATAGGAATATGCACCCCTGTCCTAATTCCGACTCCACCCAAATTCTGCCGCCGTGCAATGCGACGATCTTTTTACAGATGGCCAGGCCCATGCCTGTGCCCTTGTACTTTGTCTTGCCATGCAGACGGGCAAACATATCAAATATTCGATCTGCATATTTTGAATCAATGCCGATGCCGTTATCTCTTACAGAAAACAGCCATTCATCAACAGTTCGCTCGGCTGTAATGAATATTTGCGGCGGTTGATCACCACGATATTTGATAGCGTTACTAATCAGATTCTGAAATAGCTGAATTAGCTGCGAGCGATCAACGGCTACCTCAGGCAAGTTATCGACTTCGAGAGTAGCATGATTTTCCTTGATCGAAGCATCGAGGTTGGCAAGAACTTCGTCGATAACTCCATCAACATCAGTCGACGGCGCCGCCGAGAAGTCATTGTCATGATTGGTAATGCTTGAGTGCAGCAATACAGATTGAATTAATTGCTGCATGCGATGAGTGCCATCCAGAATATATTCCATGAACTCTTCGCAGTCTTTGTTGAGCTGGCCCTTTGTGCTCTCAGAAAGCAAATTAACAAATCCTTGCACCGCCCGCAGTGGCTCTTGCAAATCGTGTGAAGCAATTTTAGCGAATTGCTTTAGTTCTTCGTTTGAGCGCGTCAGTTCAGTGGTGCGCAGCTGTACGCGGCGCTCAAGTTCTTCGTTCAATTGTCTGCGTTCGGTAATGTCACGGCCAAATGCGCAGTAAACGCAACCGTTATCCACTCTCACTCTAAAAATTCCCATCTCAATGGGAAATTCATGACCGTCTTTGTGAGTGCACATCAGCTCGCTATGCATGCGCGAAAAATCATCTTCTTCATCACTTTTGAAGAAGGTTGCCACTTCTCGCGTGTATTGGCGGCGCAAATGCTGCGGCACAATCATTGATAACGGACGCCCCAGTGCCTCCTGTCTTTTATATCCGAAAGTGCGCTCAGCCTGCGCGTTCCAATCAGTAATGCGCCAGTGCGAATCCATTGAAATAAATGCGTCGTAAGTATTTTCGACGATGATGCGCAAACGTTTTTCACTGCGAATTAACGCCAGTTCTACGTTGTTGCGCTCGATGGCATAACCGAGGCAGCGATAAACAGAGTCATCACTGGCCTGGCCTTTGACGAGATAATCTTGCGCCCCTTTTTTCAAAGCTGTGAGCGCCACGTCTTGATCGTCAATTCCAGTTAAAACAACCGTTGGAATATCAGGCGCAGCGGCGCGCACTCGGTAGAAAGTCTCAACGCCTTGACTGTCAGGCAACGAAAGGTCTAACAGAATCACGTCAAAATCAGAATTTTGCAAAAAGTCGATAGCCTCCATGAGTGTCTTTGCACACTCAACGGTTACCCCTCTTTGTTCTAGCTTGCTTCGAGCGACGTCAGCTTGCACCAAGCTGTCTTCTACTAGAAGTACACGCATACTACTCCGATCCTCACTTTGGCATGACTAATTTTATGATTCATGCAGGTTGTCCAGCAAGCGCTTAGCGCTTTGACCCAGGTACATAGTTTCGACTTTATCATCTTGCCCGTTCAGCAAACGTTCGTAGCCGATAAACTACGCCCGGTCAAAGCAATTTTTTTCACTTTGCAATACTCTTAAAAGAAGATATTGTCTACACATCACGTACTCAAAATGTGAAAGCCTCCAAGTCACCGGCAAGAGAACTGTCATGCTACAGAAGCGTTTTCGGCAAATTAGTTCCCAAACATTAGCTCTTGCCATGCTTACCCTGCTGGCAACTCCAGCCCAGGCCGCTAAGCAGGTGCTGAGTGGCGAAGTTTGTTCGGCCAGAGTGCACCAGCTCGTAAGCGAGGTTGAGTGGTACAAATCGCTCAATAAAGCTCAAATCGAGGCGTCACGGTCAGGCAAATTAATTGTCTGGGTGCATATGCTGGGCAAAATTGACGGCAGTACGTGAAGTGCCGGCAATAGCCTGAGGGCCGTGTCGCTCTCAACAGAACCAGTTTTTTCAATGCTCAAAGACGATTTTGTCGTGGGCTACAGAAACATCGAAAATCAGAAATATGCCGGGGCTTCAGGCAAACATAAGCCGGATGAGACCGCGGTTGATACAACCAACGGCGCCGGGCCGCATAATTTGCAGATTTTTGTATTGGCCGCTGACGGCACAATTTTGACCTGCTTGCCCGGTTACTGGCACGCTGAAGATTTAGCGCACGAATTTGGTCTGGCCAAAGAGCTCAATGCTATCTGGGTCAATCCAGAATTAAGCCTGGCTGACAAAAAAGCCCAATTTGCCAAACTGCAAACGGCCCATATTGCCACACACGACCCGGGCATGAGCAAACGCAGTCACATGCAAGGTTTCGATTTAAAATATGAAGCCAAAAAACCTGCCTCCGATTTCTTCTACAACGTAAGGGCGGTAAACCCGGCCACCGGCGAAACTCCGCCTCGCAATGTCAAAACAGTAGACATAGTCATGCACGAACGCATGGCGACTCACCCCTTTGAGCCCTACGAGCGCTTTGACGTGGCGCATTATTCAGACTATGGCAAGCCAACTTATGACAAACACGAGCAATATCTCGACGCCTCAGGCAAAATCGCACCTGGTGCAGATCTTGCCAGTCAGCCCATGATTGGAAACACGCCAAAAGCGCACCCAATCAAAACCCAAGCCAAGCGTACAGGCGCGCGAGTGGCTCGCACCACGGTCAATCACGCCATGCGTTATGGCATTCGCGCATTAATGCGTTGAATTGATACGATAAATTGTTAACCGTTTGATTCATTGCACAGTTTCAGCATGAAGCTGACTGGGCAGATAAAGTAATGGACTTTCACTTATCCGAATATTTTTAAAGTCGAGAAATCATATGCTTTTAAAAACCCGCACAGGCGACCGCCCAACCATCAAGTTTCAAACTTACAGACAGGGTGATGTGCTCGTACAAAAAATTGATAGGCTGCCGGCTGAAGCGCGAGAGGTAGAATGCGAGAAGCGCATCATCTTGCAATTTGGTGAAGTGACAGGACACGCCCACGCCATCAGCACTGACACCGCCTCATTCTTCACCGCCAAAGGCGAACGGTACGTAGTGACAAAACCCGGCGGTGCAAACCTGGTGCACGAAGAGCACGGCACAATATTCTTGCCCGAAGGCGTTTATCGCGTTGTGCAACAAAGAGAATATGTACCGGAGGCGCCTCCTCGAGATGTCATCGACTGACAGTGGGCCCGTCACCTGGCTTCCTCCTGCTGATCAACATCTTTTAGAAGAAAACCTCATCAAGTGGCGCGGAATTGGTTTTTCCACCAGCCCGAGCGACCGCGCGCAAGCTGAAGCCGCCGCCACAGAAGCCTACCGCGCAGCTGGTCTCGCGCCGCCGCGACTTTTTATCTGGTTGCAATCACCCTGGGCCGGAAATACGGCCATGAAGCTTATCTACAGCGACGTCGATTGGCCTGCTCAGCTCAACACCGGACAGGTCGATGTCTGGGATAAAGTCTGGCAACAATCGCTCAAGACTGTGGGCGAAATGGTTGGCCCCGAAACCTGGCAGGCGGTGCGCCGCAATATTCGCCAGGCTGCTACAAAAAAGATTGCAGAAAAACATGGCATTGCCATTGAAAAACAAGTAAAGGATCTTTTCGCAGAAAATCTTGGCATTTATGTCTGGAAGTATCTCAGGCAACTGGCCGGAAGCTCAGTCTACAAGCAGATTCGCGCAGTGGCCGAAGGCGAGGTCAAAGCAAAAATCGACAGCAGACTTTCGCCTGCGGTTGCTGATCAAATCTATCACGAACTGGTTAAACCACTGCACCAACAGGTGTGGAGTTACGTTGCCGAACCGCTCAGACAGGTGGTGCCCGGCATGGCCGGTGTACTTGCCGGTTTGCAAAAGTGGGACGGCGGCTTTGGTCAGCATGATAGCGGTTGGCTCGCCTACTATGACTTTGTCAGCCAAATTGGGGTGGAAGGTACTGCACCATTGCACGGTTTGATTGAATTAGCCAAGACCAGCAGCTGGTGGTGGCCATTTGAAAATGTTTGCATATTGACCGAAAAGCCAGAGACATTGCACCGCGATAATCGCAGTCGTCTGCATAACGAAACCGACATGGCCATGAAATTTCGCGATGGCTGGGGCATCTATGCCTGGCACGGAGTGCTCGTGCCCGCCTACGTTGTGCTGTTGCCTGAACCCCTTACTTTTGACTTAATCGAGTCTGAACCAAATGCTGAGATTCGCCGCGTACTGATCGAACGATATGGCCTGGACAATTACTTGCGCGAAGGCCGAGTTATTAAAATTCACCAGGATCAATGCGGCATTTTATACCGCATGAACCTGGCCAGCGATGAGCCTATTCTTGTGGTGAGAGTGCAAAACTCTACACCAGAACCTGACGGAACGATTAAAGAATACTTTCTACGTGTGCCACCAAATATGATGCGGGCAAGACAAGCCGTGGCCTGGACATTTGGTTTAAGTGAAGAAGAATACGCGCCCCTGGCGGAAACATGACCTCAGGCCACCATCAGCCAAAAAGCGCATCACTCGTGGGTTTGTTCGCGGCGGCTGTGTTCACAGCTACACTATTCACAGCCGTATCATTTACAGCCATAATCGCGCCGCTGGCCGCCATGGCTGCAGCCGACAATAATCAAACCTTTCACTTGGGCCGCCATGACGAATTTACAATTCAAATCAAAGAAAGAACAGGTGACGACTTTCACAAAAGGCTGGTGGTGACGCGTGCCGGTCGCGTATTGCTCGACCAGAGCGCGCATGACTTTGCCCTTGTGGATCCTTCCAGCGAGCATCCAAATCTGGGTTTTGCAGGCCATGGAAAAATCAAATTGTTTGATCTAACTGGTGACGGCATCAACGAATTGATTGTTCGCCAGTGGACTGGTGGCGCGCACTGCTGCTACACCTATGATATTTACTCACTCAATCACAAGTTCAGCCACATTGGTCACTTTGCTTTAGGTGACGGCCACATGCTCACCATGCGCTCAAACCGGCCATCACAACCAATTCTGATATTCGAAGACGCAATTTTTCGCTACTGGCGATCTGGAGTTTATGAATTTCCAAAAGTGCCAATGGTTTGGCGCCGCAATAAATTTGTGGTCGATCTCTCGGCTATAAAGAAGCTCAATGCAGTCAAACTAGATGACCAATTAATAGACGAATTGAAAGTAAAAAGTAGTGAAAAAACTTGGGAGCCTCTCTATCACACTCTAGTGCAGCTTTATTTCAGTGGTCGTGCAGATAAAGCCAGGCAGTTAATGGAGCGCTTTCACGCGCAAGATGAGAGTGCGACGGAACTACGCAAAAGTTTTGTCAATCAGCTGAGGCGTAGTCAGTTTTACAAAGCAGTGCGTGAATCAAATGGCGGCGCTCTTTGACTGAGAGTGTCTTATCTTCACCCTAGGGATTTTTACAACCGAAAGGTTGTAAAAAATTACAACTTATGAGTTGTAAAATTTCTTAGGCTTTGCAGAGAGACATCGTTAGTGTCAGCCTGAAATTCGCTGAAGCACTCTCGAAGGCTGTCATACGTTTGGTTTTTGGGTTTTCGAGGGCATAATACTGGCGTAGCTTTTAGCTCTGGTATAGCCCCCGCATGCCTAAATTCGAACATAGCGAAAATCAAGCGAAAGCCGCCGAGCCCACGGCTCTAGAGCGGTCATATCTTGATGTAGCAGTGCGCGCGGCAATAGAGCCAACGGTGCGCACGTTCACTTCTGGCGACAAAGCCGCGGGCATCGAAGACGAAATCAGCACTTACAGCAGGGCATTCATCAAAACTGCTCCGCTGTTTATGAAAGGCAAACTGGCACTGGGCGGGCTGGCTCTATCTTACGCAGCCGATCAAGCCAAAGTGGGCGACACTGCAGCCCACCAGCTCACCGATGCCACGCTCGGCTTGGGCAAAGCCGCAGCTCTGAAAGGCAGTTTTGCTCTGATGGAAAAACGAGCCCTGTCGCCGGCAATGAGCGGTGTGCAGCTGGGCATAATCGGTCGCACTGCCGAAGCAGGCCTGACCCGCGAAAATTACGTCACTAAAACCGGTGAATACAGCCTGACTAATGGCCTCTCGACTACACTCAAGACTGCTTTCAATCCTGGCAATCTTGCTGTAGACGCTTTAACTTTTGGTGCCGCCGACGTCCTCTGGGGTCGTGCTTACATGAAGAGCCGCGGTGCGATTCGTTTTGACACACCCCTCAAGCACACTCTCGCAGCCGGCACCATGGGCACCGCATCTGGTACCGGCAATGAATTTGTGCGCCAGTGGCAATCAGACGAGCAATTCAATCTGCCGCTAATTTTACAACGTGGTCTCGCTTCCGGAATAGTGACTACAGCTGCGGGTCGAGTGGGCGGTCTGCAGTCAGAGCGCCACATGCGACTGAACGTTAAAGACGGTCCTGATGCCGTTGCTGAAGCCCGCAGCACTCCATTTCAATTAGGTAAAATTGCCGACGCACGGCAGGCAGCTTTGCGCGATGGCGAGTTTACACCCGGTCGCGAAGTAGCCAACTTGCAAACCCCCACATTAAAAGGCACCATCAAAACAGCTGAAGGCGAAATTCCTGTGCTTTTCCGCCCGCATACAGGCACCGAACCATTTGCCGTACGTATGCAATCTGAAATAGCCGGCTACGGCCTGGCCGGAAAAATCAAACTTGAAAATTCAATGCCTGTTTCAGTGGCGCGTACCGTTGAAGTTAACGGAAAACCTGTTCATGGTTACGTACAAGAATTGCAAGGCAAGAATTTGCTTGAAGTTGTGAATCCTGGCGGGCAACGCTCACTCTTCAAACCGCCGCCGAAAAAAGTAATTGACGAGTTTGTGCAAAATAAACCACTTTTTGAAAGCTATCAAGAAGCCTGGGCTAAGCGTTTAGTTATGGGCGAATGGGACAACCATGCCCTCAATTTTATTGCTGACAAAACCCCAGGGAAAGTGGCAGTAAAGAATATCGACCTTGGTGATGGTTTGCGACCAGCGACCAGTCAACTCGATTTGATTCCTCGCGCAGGGCTCAGGCGCGGTTATGAAAATCTCAGTCAATATCTCTATGAAGCAGCCGCAAAAAAACCGTTGCCCGTAGAAACAGTGACCAAATTAAATGACTTTGTCACCACCTACAACAATCCTGCCGGAAAGCTTGAACTGCAGGGCTTGGGCATGACTCCCCAACAGGTTGAGGGTGCCGTGGGTCGAGCCACCTGGCTGGCAAAAAATGGTAGGCTTCCCAAAGGCGACGCTGAGCCCACCACTTATCAATTGGTGCAGCGCGTTTCGCGCATACTGCGCGGCAGACCGTCAATGCCCAGTTTAATCGGCCTGCATAATCTAGACGACTAAAATTAGTTAGGAATAAAAATGAGCCTTCAGGGAAAAGTACTTTTTATCACCGGTGCCTCCCGGGGTATTGGTCTGGCAATTGCTCTGCGTGCTGCGCAAGACGGTGCCAGTATTTCCATTGCGGCAAAAACCGTAGAAGAGCACGAAAAATTGCCAGGCACAATTTATTCGGCGGCGGCTGAAATTGAGGCGGCAGGCGGAAAAGCTTTGGCACTCAAATGTGATGTGCGTGATGAAGAACAAATAAAAGCTGCCATCGCTCAAACAGTGTCGCACTTTGGCGGCATAGATATTCTCGTCAACAATGCCAGCGCCATTAGCCTGACAGGCACATTAGAGACCGAAATGAAACGCTACGATTTGATGAATCAAGTCAACGCCCGCGGTACGTTTTTATGTTCCAAACTAGCTATTCCACATTTAGAGAAAGCTGCTAACGCGCACATTCTCAACCTTTCTCCGCCACTCAATATGTCAAAGCGCTGGTTTGCTCCGCACGTCGCTTACACCATGGCAAAATACGGCATGAGTATGTGCACTCTAGGAATGGCTGCAGAACTGAAATCTAAGAAAATCGCAGTCAACTCACTCTGGCCAGAAACAGCAATTGCTACCGCTGCAGTGAAGAATTTGCTTGGCGGTGAAAAAGCCATGCAATGCAGTCGCAAACCCGAAATAGTAGCCGACGCCGCTTACTTTATTTTCAATCAACCGGCAACCGATTGCACCGGAAATTTCTTTATTGATGTAGACGTGCTTAAAACAGCTGGTGTAGATAATCTCGATCAATATCTAGTCAATCCAGATTCAAAATCTGCGTTGATGCGCGATTTCTTTTTAGAGTAACCTAAGCAGCCGGTTTAGCACCTTCCGCCACAGTTTTCAATTTAGCCAGCCCTTTGGCAAAATCATTACCGCACATATCATCCATGTTCATAAATACCTGCATCACTTTGCAAAGGAATTTGCTTTCGCCGGTCATAGACCACGTAACTTTGGTGGCATCACCTTCAGGAACGAATGTAAATTCAGACAGGTTGTCACCTTCAAAAGGTTTGATGAAGTGCAAATTGATACTAATTTTTGATGGTTCGGTTACTTCAGCAATTTCCATGCGTCCGCTACCAACTTCGTCGTTGCCATCCCAGGTGTAGACGGCACCTTTGCCTTTATCAGCACCACTGAATGTGCGCTTCATTTTTGGATCTTTCTCTTCATAAGGTGACCATTCTGTCCACCGGTGCAGATCGTTGACGATAGGAAAAATCGTCGCCGGAGGAGCCGAAATCAGAGCTGATCGCTCAACATGCAGCACATCCGGTTTACCGGCAGCAATGGCTAGAACGGCTCCCACAGCTACCACTAAAACACCGGCTATGATTATTGCAATCTTCTTCAACATTTTATTTTCAGTTCCTCTTATTACTTATTTTGTAGCTTCGCCATCAACTCTTCCAACTGATCTGTGGCTTTAGACCAGCCGTCATGGAAGCCCATTTTTTCGTGTGCCTCGCGATCGGCTTCGCTCCAGTGACAGACTCGGGCCGTATATCTAGTCTTGCCGCCTTCATTCTCAAAGGTAAGCGTGGTGGTCATGAAGGGTTTTTCTGACGGCTCCCAGGCACTTGTATATGCGTCGGTGAGTACAAGTTTTTCATTTGGTATCACATCTAAATAGATGCCTTTATTGGGAAATTCATTGCCGTCAGGGTCGCGCATAATAATCACGTTTGAGCCTCCCGGCCGCACATCTAAAATAGCGCTTGGAGTCGTATATGGTGCCGGTGTAAACCATTGCACCAACAACTCCGGATCGGTCCAGGCGCGATATACAAGCTCACGTGGAGCGTCAATCAGGCGCGTTAATCTTAATTCGCGCCCAGGCGCGGTGGTATTAGCGGTAGTGCTGGCTGTGGTGCTCAATTTGCTCTTTCCTTTTTTGTGCGGTTTGGAAATATAGACTGAAGATAAGAACGAAGATGCATAAGGCTATCTATGGCTACTTGTGGATTTTGCTGGGCTTTGGCATAAACAAACGCGCCTTGAATTACAACTTGAATGAAATAGCCCACGCTTTTGACGGTCCAGGTTGCGTCAGGCGCATAGAGCTTTTTGGCAGCTTCGATGTCAATTTCCAGTTCGGCTATATGGTCTGCCATTTGTTGATTGCAAACTTCGCGCAACTGGGGATGAGTGGCATAAACCTCTTGCACCATGGTGCCAAGCAAGCAGGTGTAAAGCGAAATGTCGCCGTCCAACATGGCAATGCGAAAATCTACGTAACCTAAAAGCCTATCTACTGGATCTTGATGAGCATGATAGGGTGCAGTACTGAAAATATTCTGGGCCATAGCACCGAAGTTTTCAGCAGCAGCAATGCCGAGCTGCTCTTTGCTGTCAAAATGATGAAAGAAACTCCCTTTAGTGCTGCCTGCCGCCGCACAGACGTCGTCTACGGTCGTGCCGGCATAGCCTTTCAAGCGAATAGTGTCGCGAGCGGCTTCAAGCAGCTTTATTCTAGTTGCGACCTTATCTCTCGTTCGCGCCATTTATTACATACCGACTAGTTGGTACGCAATCTATCATGAATCGGGCGTGTGCGTCAAGCTGCAAAAAACCTGCGCAGGTTTTTTTCCAACCAACTAAAGCCTACTAATGATGGCTTCCACCTGACGGCGATGAACACGCTGGTGTATAGCAGCTAGACAAATCCATTTGTGCAAAGTAAGCGGACCAAACCAGGGATGATTAAAAGTACCTGTGGCCCATTGATCGCCACGCATGCCGCGTACAGCTTTCAAAAAATCATCGCTATAAGTGCGATATTGTTCGATACAAACGGCCCCCGACAAATTGCCTGGAGGCTTCACCTGCGCGATGTTCGCCTCACCTGGCGGCTTCTCTCCCGCAGCAAGATGCTGTGCCACAATCTTAATGCTGTTGCCCACAATAATCAGATGTTCGAGCACCATTGCCGCCGACCAGAAACGTGAACTGTCTTCTATGGCCGGAAGTCTGGGCACAAGTATTTTTTTATCGCGCAATGGCTCAGGAATCAAAGTCACTTCTCGCAGAAGCAACTTTGATTCTTTCTCAAACAGCCTGATAGCACTGTCAAACGTGATCTTGCAAAAAATCGGAAACACAATATTCTTTTGCAAAAACATTTCTAAAGCTGGCAAACCAGCACCAGGTGGCGCAAGCTTGGGCAAATTTTGACTTTCTTCGACCATTGCCTAAGTATAACTCAGGCGGCTCAGGCCGCAGCAATATCTATTGCCGCTGGTCGCAAAGACACTTCAAAGCTATCAACGTCACCGGCTTCCAGAGCCAGGTCTACGTATTGAAGCATTGACTCGGGCGATAGTTCCTCGTCTTCATTCTGATCATCCTGGAGATTTTCTTCGTCTCTCAAACCATCTGACCACTCACGAATATCTTTATTGGCCATGTGGGGGGTCTCAAGATTGCCCAGCCTTTCTTCTTCATCAGCAAAATAATCGCGAGCGTACAGCTCACCGCTATCTTCTCTGAAAAATGCCCCGTCTGTTTCATCTCGATAAGTCTCGGCCTCGTCGTCGGGCTGAACAATCGTGAGAGGAATGGGTGCACTGCCGCTAAGCTTGTTAGCTCGGCTTCTTCTATTGAGCTTCATATAAGCCTCCTTAGCATCATTTCTTGCCTTCGCCTTGACGAATAATGACGCTCTAAGTTCCTCCAGAAACTCCCGAAACTGGCTCTAGAGCTGCATAGCCGAGCTTTGATGTAGTCTAAACATGACACGCGGTAGATGGCATTTCGATTTTGCAGTATCCTTAGACTGCCGTTATAGCAGCAGGTAGGCCCATGACCAGTCAAAAACCGCGCCCCATAAAACAACAAAATTCGCAAGATGCACTGCCTGTTGAGAAGGCCAGAACCATGCCTGCCAGCTTTTATCTGGACGCGGCGCAGTATGATTTGAGTCTTGAGAAAATTTTCGCGCGCACCTGGCAATTTGTAGGCGACACACCAACTATCTTTGCCGAGTTAACTGAGAACGGCCAGGTAAAAACCGGAGCTATGGCTCCTTTTACGTTGTTAGAGGGCAGTCTAAATGAGCCTTTGCTGCTCACTCAAGAAGAAAAAAAGCTCAATTGCTTGTCGAATGTTTGCACTCATCGCGGCAGTCTTTTAATTGAAAAAAACTGCGAACACAGTTCGATTCGTTGTCGATATCACGGCAGGCGCTTTGCTTTAGATGGAAAATATCAATCAGCGCCTGGGTTTGAAGGAGCAGAAGATTTCCCCAACGCACAAGACAATTTGCCGCACGCAGCCATGGGTACTTGGGGAAATTTATTGTTTGCCGCAGTTGAACCCACTCTGGAACTCGATCAAATCATCGGTGCCATGAAAGAGCGTTTGTCCTTTCTTCCTTTAGATCAGTTCAAGTTTGCACCAGAGCTCTCTCGCGACTATTTCATCAATGCTAATTGGGCGCTTTATATAGAGAACTATCTGGAAGGTCTGCATGTGCCTTTCATCCATCCATCGCTAGTTTCGCTGCTTGACACAAAGGCCTATCACACTGACTTTCATGCATTTTGCAATGTTCAAATTGGTGTGGCCGCACGCGAAGAAGATGCTTTTGAGCTGCCGCCCACATCACCAGATTTCGGCCAGCTGATTGCCGCCTACTACTACTGGCTCTTCCCCAATATGATGTTCAATTTTTATCCCTGGGGTTTGTCTGTCAATGTGATCATGCCCCAAAGCCACAACACTACTAGAATCCGCTTCCTTACTTATGTCTGGCGCGAAGAGCGGTTTGGCAATTATTCGGTTAAGGATATTCATCAAACCGAGATGGAAGACGAAGCAGTGGTCGAGCTGGTGCAAAAAGGCATCCGTTCTCGCTTTTATGATACCGGCCGCTATTCACCTCAGTGGGAGAACGGCGTCTTTCAATTTCATAATTTGATTAGAGACTTCATGCAAGCCTGACTGGATTCACGGCAAATGGGCCTTAAAATGAGAGAGAGACAGGTAAAACCTGCCTCCCCCACTTCCATCCCCCGATGAAACTTTAGTTGTCGATGCGTCGCACCCTGGTTCTGCCGGTGGTGCTTCGACTCACGATGTAATAATGCCTTCGCTACATAACATTGACGTAACACAAAAAACAAATTTTGCCCCGCGCATTCCTTATATAAGGAGTCGCCAAGTTTTTTTGATTCTTCGCAAATTTTCAATCTATGCAATGTGGTTGTTATATTCGGCCACTACATTGACATCACTGAGAGGCGAGTTGCCTCCACCCCCCGACTTCGTTCCTTTTGGAGGAATCTTACATGTCAGACGATCCAGTAAAAAACGCTGAGAGACTTTCCCATAGCTATCTTGCTGGCGGCGCCGACTCTGCCGTGCAAAATATGCAAAGAGAATACGAAAATTCTCGCGGAGACTTCAAGTCTGAATCGCAACACAAGGAATATTGGAAGAACGTAGCTGCCGAGCTATCAGAGACCGGACACCTGCCCAACATGACAGTAGCTTACCTGAGCAGAAATAAAGGCCAATTCGATCAGAACAACGACAATGTTATAAGCAAGCCTGAAGTTAACGCAATTTCTCAACAAGGAGGCTTCGCTTCAATTTTCGCAGACGAACTGAAGAGCACCTCAGCTTCGCCCAAAATGAACAAAACCTTCTACGACCAACTGGCTCACACAACCAAGCAATTTGAATTCGATCCAAACGCTATTGAAGATGCGGATCTCAATCGCTGGGGCAGACAAAATAACCGTGTTCTGAAACGCGAGCTAAGAGCTGATCAAGCGTTTGATGCCGCATCTCCACTGTACGAAAATAACGGCGCTTTGCTGCACGCCCTTGACGCTTCTCACAAAGAAAATGGACGCCTCAGCAAGAGCGACTACAAAGCCTTCTTGAAAGACTACAAAGAAAAGGCCGCCAATGGTGAAGAAGACGAAGTCTACAACGAAAGAAACGCCAGCTTTGTCAGAACACTGCTTAACGGCGATCAGCCCTTAATCAAACATATGGGACCATTCGGCATCGGCCGCGGCATCAACATCGATAAACTCGATCGCAGAACTGGCCTGGCTCCTGTAGATGATTTCTCACCCCACGTAGATGTTCCTGAAGACGGCATTTCAAAATCTGAACAAAAATACGAAGACCAACTTGTTGAAGATGCTCTGAGAGAAAAGGAAGAGCGTGAAGCAGCTGATAAGGCCAACTCTAAACCAAAAGATAATTGCGATAGTGATCTGAAAAACCAGATTGATGCCATGGCCACACTGAGACCTAATGAAGGTTACAGCCATGTTGCCTGCCGCTTGCTCGATATCAAAATTGACGGCCACTACACTGCCGAACAAAAAAGAGAAATGGACACCCTGGCCACTCAACTGAAAAACATCACCACTGGTCACAACACTCACCGCCTCTACAAAGGCTTCATCGTGCCGGTTTCCAACAACCTGGAAAAACTGGAATCGATCAATCCTACATTAAAAGCAAGAATGGATGCCATGCGCGGCGACTCTAGCACCCCAGAGAACGACTATTAAGCTCTAAGGCTCCAATCGATAACCGACACCCCGGATGGTCCTGATAAAAGGATTGTCCGGGTCTGTCTCTATTTTCTGGCGCAATCGCAAAATTGTGGTGCGCACAGTTTCTATTGATGCATCTGAATCTGTGGGCCAAACTTTATTTAGTAAATCATCGCCGGAAAATACTCTTTGCGGACTGCGCATGAATAGCTCCAGCAAAGAAAACTCTTTTGGGTAGAGCTTGATTTGCGCACCATTTAAACTGACTACGTGCTGCACTGGGTCAAGTTCGAGTTCGCGTATTTTCAACGACTTATATGTAACCGGGGCCGGCCGGCGCAGCAGTGCGCGAGCGCGAGACAGAAGTTCGCGGATGTCAAAAGGTTTGGTGAGATAATCATCGCCGCCTGAATCAAGACCAGTAATGCGGTCAGGTACAGTGTTTCGACCTGTTAAAAACAAAACAGGCGAAGTGCCCCCAGCTGCGCGAAACTCTGTAGTCAGGTCAATTCCGGTGGTGTCAGGCAATTGCCAATCCATCACAATCAAATCGTAAGTGACGCTTTTCAGATACTCACGAGCGTCGCCGCCGTTGTGCACCATGTCGACCATGTATTTCGCGTCGGTCAAAGCGTCTTTGACTACCTGAGCGATAGACACGTCGTCTTCAACTATTAAAACCTTTGACAAGCCCGCCCCTCTTCAACAACACCAAGATTATAGTCACATAGAAATAGAAAACTGTAACGTCAATGTCATTTTGCCCGCTTACATTCGGTAAGCAGGGAATTAGTCCCGGCTCATCAAGTTCCGCGAGTTCAGGGAAGTAAAATGCAGACTAACGACAGCCAAAATCTTTCACCTCTTCCCCACGCCCATGCGCCAGAAGCAGCGGTGGCCAGCTTGTCGGCCCTCTCTAATTATATTGAGGCCCGTGCCACTGGCCACGCCCTACCGCTGATTATCGATGAGGAAGAACTAAGTGTTCAAGCCAGACTAGACATGTACATCTCAATTGCCGCCAGGTCAAATAATTCCCAGGTGATGGAAACTGCTTTTGCCCTTGCTTTACGCACAATGCGCTCCATGCTCAATGCCTCAATTTCTAGCACAATGCCCACTGCCTCAAAGTTGAAAACTTGCGAAACACCAATTCTCAATTTGGCACTCGAATTTGCGGGAAAAAGTGCCGAATGGCGTGCAATTATCGTGCAAATGATGGCCGACAATGTCAGCACGGGCAGCGGTCATTTAAGCGTCAATCGGGCTAAGCAAGTCTTAAAAGATATTGCTAAACGCACCAACTTCGTTAATCTGGTAGGCGAGTTAAAGCAAGAGTGCAGCTCGCGCCGCATGGCAGCAATTTATTTGCTGGGTTGGCTCAAACACGAAAAAGCAATTGAACCGCTGATCGAAGCTTTTGAACGTGCCACCACCGCAGAACAAGCAGCTATTGTTGAGATGCTCTCTGGTCACTACATGCACAAATTGCCTTTTCATCTTAAGTGGCGCTGCGCCAATCGACACAGCCCAACACCAGCTCTGATCAATTTGATGCAGTTGCTCGCCATTGAAGTTTAGCGAGTTATTTCGCAATTTTACTTTGCTGCCGGCTCCACCGTATGTACTTTGCTGCGAATATCTTCAGAGACTTCGCCTTCGCTGAAATACGGTCCAGAGATGGCGGTACCTTTGTCGGACCAGTCAAACATCATCCAGGCATTAGTCTGCCCAGCATACTTTTTTGGCAATGGTTTAAATGGTTGGGTCTTGAGCAAGATATCGCGAACCTGAGCTTCAGCTGCGGGTTGCGGTGTTTTCTCGCCACCCACTTTTACATCGGTGATTAAACCGTCGGCGTCAACTTTTACCACTGCATAAATGCTTTTACCTGTTTTCTCGGTCATGGTTGCAGACTCATTTTTGAAAGCATCCATCAGCTTGCTGAGCGAATCGCCGCCATCGATGCCGCGACTGCTAACAAGCGCATCAGAGTCACGAGCACCAGCATCGCTCTTCTCGTCGTTAAAACCAGTAGTCTCTGAGAACTTGCCGTCTTTGCTGACCACTTCAAATTTCCAGAAATCTTTATCTACTTTCCAGGCTCCTGCCTCTTTAACGAGACCGACAGTGCCTTTCAATGATGTCTTCGCACCAGGTGTCATCTGCTTCTTATAGTGCTCAGGAATTACTACGGGAGCAATGTTGTAAACCGGACGCACCGCAGTACCAGTATTTGTGCCGACAATTTTGATTGCTGTTGGTTCCTGACCGCCTATCAGTTTAAACATCTCCATCATCATGCGATATTCAGGCGAATTTTCCTTGCGCATTTTTTCAAACTCAGCTTGTTTCACTTCTAGCCGTTTAGAGTAAAAGCCATGCAGCTCTAGCGGAAATTTGACTTTAGCTTTGGCGGCGTAGTATTCCATGACAAATTGCGCCGGATCGGCAGACGCTGCCACCGCTGGTAGTGCCACCAACGCGGCCAGAGAAATTGCAGTGGTCAATGTGCATTTGAATTTCGGCGCAAACATGAAAACTCCTAATTTTACTAAAGATGCTGCTGGATTATATAAGCATATTGATGAGTTTCAATGGCGAATGTATTAGCCGGGGCTAAGGTAAGCCCCTCATGACCCCAGCCTGTTCATGACAACACAAAAAAATGTCGAGGTCTTGCGCAAACTTCGAACTTAGCCTTTTGCCAGCCTGAACCAGAATCTGGCACCGCTGCCACCAGATGCGGTATCAACGCCGATTTGCCCACCGTGCAAATCAATTATGGTTTTGCATATTGAGAGGCCAAGGCCAAAACCACTTTTGCGATCGCGCCGCACATCGCTTTGCTTGAAGCGTTCGAAAACCGTTGCTCTGGCCGCCTCAGGCACGCCCGGGCCCTGGTCGCTAACACTGATACAAACAAAGCGGCCTCCAGCCTGCTCTTGGGCCTCAATTAAAATGGCGCCACAGGCAGGAGAATAACCGATGGCATTAGCGAGCAAATTGGTCATCACTTGAGTCAAATAGTGAGCATCACACATAACTGACAAATTGCGATCAATGCATGAAATAGTCACTTGCTTAGCCTCAGCCTGAGCCAGCGTAGAGCCAATTGCTGCACCGGCCACAAACTTTACCGGCACATGCTCGAGTAGCAGCTCGACTGTGCCTTCTTCTAGTTTGTCCAGATCAAGCAGTTTGTTGACCATCTCTAGCAAGCGATGCGTGTTATCTTCTGCCACCTGAAAACGCGCAGCCAGCTCGCGGTTGACTTCGCCATAGCGGCCCATGCGGGCCAACTGCAAGATACCGCTGATGGTGGTAAGAGGAGTACGAATATCATGACTGACCATAGCATAGAACTCGTGTTTAAGCGCCTCGAGGCGATAACGCTCGGTGACATCAATAATAGTAGCAAGAATACTTTTTCCATCTGGTCCAGCAAAATGAGTGGCCGTTACTTCCACCGCGATGATTTCCTGATCAGACGACAGGCCTTCCAGTGCAACAGGATGCCCCCCAGAGCCACTATTGAGCTTTTCGAATAGAGACTCACCTTTACTCAGTCTGGCAAAAAGTTTTTCCACAGGCTGCTGAATCAATTGGTCATTGGTATAACCAAAAAGCTTTTCCGCGGTGGGGTTAAGAGACTGAATGCGGCCTTGTTCGTCAGTTACCACAAGGGCCGCTGGAATATTGTTGATCAAATTTTCCAGGCGTTCTTTGCTGTCTTGCAGAAGCGCATTCATATACTTTTCTTTCAAGCGCGCTTCATTGAGAGCTTCGGCCATGGTATGGAAAAAGCTATCCAGCTCGCCAATCTCATCGGTGGAGTTAAGGCGCTCCAGCAAGGGTTTGCTGCCGGCAAATCGTCTTGTATTCTCTTTTAGCACGTTAAGCTTTGCCACCGTGCCGCGCACAAAAACAATCGCCAGCAGAAGTGCCACGATAGCGTTAAAAAGCACTGTCATATCAGTGGCTTGCTGTACTTTCTTTCGATAAGCTTCTTCACGGCCTGATGCATAAGTAACTCGGGCTTGTTCTGCCAAACCTAAGTCTTTGAGGGCGGTGAACATCTCACGCGAAACGTCACGAAAGTGAATATTACGCAGCAAATCATCAGTGATAGAAGCGAACTGATTTTGCTCGTCAGGATTAAACTGAGACTCTTTCAAGGCGACAATGTAGTCACGGGAAAGAAATCTCAGCCTGGCACCTTTAGTTTTATCACCTTCAGTTTTGTCGATGATGTCGGCCAGTTCGTCATTTTCTTTGATCAGATTTTTTGTATACGTCTCAAAATAAACACGACTGCTTTTCTTGCCGTAAAGCTTGAACTGCATCAACGATTGAAAGCCATAAAAGGTATAAAGCAGAGTTTGGTTTACGCGATTGACGATGTCACGCCGCACGTCAAGCTCACGTGTTTCTCGCTCAAGATGAGCCAGATCGCTTTTCAGCTTAAGGTACACCCCACCCTGAATAGCCAGAGGAAGCGCCACCATCAATATGCCTTTGTGCGAAAGTTTGAGCTGTGGAAATCGCATGAATAAACCCGGGAGCCTTCATTATAACCCGCGACGATCTGGCCCTCACCGAGCCCCTCGAAAGATCTTAAAAGGCCCTGCCAACAACTGTTGAGCGCCTCCCGCAACTGAGTTACTTAACATTAGCGCCATATCACACAAAGGAAACGCCCAGACGGTGGAATTTCGCGCACTTTAGTCAGCGGGTCAAGTCTCCGCCAGCCTGCTGTTTAGCAGCATCCAAGTCAGTTTACAAAGGCAAAAGGCCATGGGAAGATGCCCACAGATATTCTTCTATTAAAGAGGTAAAACTGGCCCCGCAGCGGCATTGAGGCGCCTGTGCCTTTTTTGCTTGCCTTCGGTCTGAGCGAGTAACGGCCCAAAATTCCTTTGATCTACAGCGCTGCAGCATTAGGGTAGTGACATAACTCAATCACCACCTCTCCGCAAGATTCAAAAAAAACCTTCAAAACCCAAGTCACTGCCACCACCGCATATCCGAATCTTCCGTCTGAGGAGATGGGAAAGTGTCAGCAATTTTCAAACAGATTTCAAACATTTATTCACCTCAAAAATTTCAGTCATGAAAAGTAGTAATTTCATCGCCCTTCTGGCCTTCGCCGCCACCGCCTTAATTGTTGGTCACGCTACCTACGTAAATCGCAAACGCAAACAGCAAAAAGAAGAAGTGCTCTTTGCCGTCAAATACCCGGTTAGCGCTAAGGAGATTTTTGCTCACGCTTCACAGCTTACAAATGAAGACACCAAATTCGGCAAACTGCTGAATAGTGGTCTTAGCTTCGGCAAGCATTTACCTGCACGGGCAAAACGTCAACTGCAAAAACTGATTGTCGATAAGCACAGCAATTAGTCGGTTCGGTCTCTAAACACACAATTTTCTTTTATTGAAAACATTCAGTTATCCCCACCTGAAGACGACTCTGTAACTCGTAACTCGAGGTGCAAATGGCGTAAAACTGCGGCGTTAAGCAATTAACGATGCACAGGGGCTTTATTTTTAAACGCTCTGACGAGCACTAATTTTAAACAACATGGCAAACGCAAATGCAAAAACAGCAAAGAAAACCAAAAATGCAAACAGAAAACTGTTCGGTTACGATCGCCTGAAAACAATCGACCCTGCATTCCTTGAACCTGGTGAACTGGAAACCGCAGCCCTGCAGCATGAGCAGATGACGGCACTTCTTGAAGGCAGAAACATTGCAGCCAATCCTGGCCGCAAAGATTTCATTCAAGGTGAAGTGACCATCAAGAACAAGAAGGGTATCTTCATCAACATCGGCCTTAAGTACGATGCGTTCATTCCTGCTGCAGAAGCCGGCAACCTGGAAATCGGAGACAACGAAACCTTCTTTGTCACCTCAGACAAGAATGACGAAGGCATCGTTACCGCATCACATGTGCAGGCCAAAGCATGGGAAAAGTTGAAAGAAATCAACGAAGCCGGCGAGCAAGTAAGCGTAAGAGTATTCGCTCTGGCAACCGACAGGCGCACGAGGAGGGCGGCCGGTTTAAGAGTTGTCTTTGAATCGGACGGGCTGAAAGGTGTGCGTGGATTTATTCCTAACAGTGAACTGAACCCTGGCACTGACGCCGAGGCCATGGTGGACACGGTGATAACCGCCAAGATTCAGGGCGTTGATCCGCATAAAGGCGGTGAATTCGGCTACCTGGTTTTAAGCCAGAGAGATGCTGCCAAAGAAAATTTGAGCAAAGAAATCGCCAGCTACAGCCCTGGAGATGCAGTAACCGGCACCGTAATTAAGTTCATCAAAGCCGCGAAGAACGACATCGACATGAGTGTTCTGGTGACTATCGGCAACGGCATCACCGGTCTTATTTACCGCACCGAAGTAGCAGGCTATCCACGCAACAAAGCCAACGAAGTGCTGAAAATCGGTGAAACCATCGAAATGGAAGTAACCAAAGTACAGCCGGAATTACAGCGCATCTCGTTCTCGATGAAATCGCTTGGCAAGAAACGCACACTAAAAATGCTGGAACCCGGCATGGTTGTTGCAGCGCAAATTCTTAGAGCGAAAGTCTACGGTTACTTTGTTCACATTGGAGACGGTGTTGAAGGGCTGTTGCACGTAAGCGACCTGGGTAACACTGCTGGTGGCAAGAAAGAAACTTTCCAGCCTGGCCAGCAGACAGAAGTGGTGATTCTGAGCATGGAAGCTGATGGCTCACGTATTGCTCTGGGTCGCAGGCAAATGGCAGATTATCTGAAGAAGTAAATTGCCTTTGGGGAATAACCAATGGATCAGACTTGGGCAGTTAGCCGCAAATCTGGTTCATTGGTTAGCCTCCAATTTTAATTCCTAAGAAGGGAAAAGCTTTTAAAAAATTTGTTTAACCAGCACGATGACGATGACTCATTGTGCACAAAACTTACAATCATGATTGCTCAACTCGCAAAGTACAACAACGAACAACTGGTCGCAGCCGCTAATTGCTTCTTAACTGATTACCAGAGCCAGAGGCTTGCTCGCGAATGCAGCCGCTCAATGGTATTGGCCGCGGTGCTGACTTTCAGTGCCTTGTCTGAAGCTGACTACGACAGTCTTACAGCAGAGGTCCCTCAGTCAGATCTGGTGCAAACCGCCATCTTGCGCTCGATGATTACGGCAGAACAAGTACCAGTGGTGCAGGGCCAGCAGGTCGAAAACTTCCTCAGTTCCGGTCTTCTTTCGGGCATTATGATTGGTTATGACACCCCGGTGCTCGGTAACCCTTCGCATGCGCTGTTTGAAGAATCGGTCATTTCTGAACAAATGCTGCTTTCTCAGTTGCAGCTTCTGTTCGGTGATGCTGAAGCGTAACGCGGAACACCGCCGGCAATCTCTTTTATTTATTCACCATTTAAAGCTTAAAGCAGATGTTTAGCAAAGAAAAAATAACAGACTTAATGATGGTGCTCTCGCTCTCGCACCGCGGCTCTTCACACATAGAGCTTGATTCGCAGGGCAGTGCGCTGAGGCAAATACTCAAAGGCTTCCAAGCGGAACAGCATGACCACCGCACGGCTGTGCTGATTAACGCTGGCTTGAAAGTACTGGACCAGCGCGATTGGTTGCAAATACAATGCGGCGATTTGAGCCAACAAGTAACGTCATTAAGTGGGCAAGTTTATGCCACCAATGACGACACTGAGAAAGAACGGCTCATTATTGAAGCGCTGGTTAAAATCAAGGTGTTGGCTCACGCGCAAATCATCGGTAACGAACTTTTGAGCCGGGTAAATGGATTTATGCTGCATGCAAGCACCTTTATTGTAGGTAACCTCAGCCGCGGAGAGGAGAAGGTTTCAAATGAAGCTATGGGACCGCACGATGGTGCAGTCAATGCACAACTGAAGATGCTGCGGAACGTGGTCGATTCAATCGTCGGAGAGCTTTCCATTTGCTCAAACGAGGTCAGCGCCAATTATTTCGTGCCTGAAGACCAATCATTTGAAGGTCGAGTGCAAGTGCAAACTTTGCGCGAAATTATCGACTTTGGCAAAAAGGTAATTGCTCAGGCCGTGAGCCTTGCTGATGTCTCTATCAACACCATAGCTATGATTGGCGATTTGTCACCCAAAGACGCCGGCGTTCGCAAGCAGTGGCTGCTAGCCTATGCCATGACCGCCGCCACCGTAGCTGGTGCATGCAACTCTATGGTACGCGATGCATTTATGGCTTACGGCTCAATTACCGAAGTGGAGAAGCAAGGTCATCGTGCACCGTCGTCAGATAGTCCGCAACCAGGCCCCGCTGGCCCTCGCAACAATTGAGATTAGCCTCCGATTTAGTAACAACATTTTTCAAATGATGCTGGGAGCAAACTATGCTTCCAGCATCACAAATGTAATTTGTATTATGAACACATTTCCAACACCAGCCGAGGCTCGGGCTGCGCACAAAAAAGAGACCAATACCACCTATATCAGGCGCATCCTTATTGCTATTGCTCTGCAAAAAGGTGGAAAGGCTTTTACCTTCAGTCAAAGCGCTTTCAAAACGAAAAAAACGGAAGCAAAACTACTGGCTGAAATTGAAAGCCAAGGCTGGAAATATGACCTAGTACCTGACCACAGCGACGGGAATTATTACCTGATTCAGCCTGTTTCGTAACGTGCATTCAGCAGTTACTTGATTGTTTAACACTTTAAAAATGCACAAACATGAACGAAAGAATCGCTCACCGCCAGCTTTTCCTGGTACGGGTTCAAAACGACCACCAGCGGATGCATATTCGCGAATTCAAGAACGTCTTTGCTAAAGCAGAAATTCCCGCCGACAAGAAGGCGCGTATCTATTTCTTCATCGGCCTCTGCCTGACCGACATGGCAAACGACTTGTCCACATGCATCGACACTGAACTTGACGTTGCCTTTCGCGAGCTGAAGAAAATGGAAGAGCTGCCCGACAGTGAACAGTGGGAGTATCGCATTGCTCGCTCACTAGGAGTGGCTGAAGGACTGAACGCCGTTAATGCACTTTTGGGCAAAATCATGGCGCAACGGCAAACCGCACTGCATAACGCAGCATTGCTGGAAATGACCGACGACAAATTACTCTGTCTGCCTGTTCACTCAAGAGGCAAACAGGACTATCTGCATGTCATTGCCGAAGAAGCCGACAGAAGCCAACGTGCACGCTTGAGAGCAGCGTGGCTCCTGGCAGACCGTTTCGCCGCTACTTTTCAGAAAGACGCCATCAGGCGCGACGACAACGAGGCATTGACAATCGCTTCAATCTGCTCCTGCGCCTGTGACCTGGTTACAGCCGGTCAGTTAGTATCATTGAGCTGGCGAACCGGCCAGATGTTGAGGACCGGGATGAATACACCAGACCTCAACGGACTGCAGAAAAGCAATGAGTACAAAACCGCCAGAATGACAGCTGCAGCTGTAGTTAGCGGGCTCATCAGCGAGCTCGTGCAGAAAAACTTGCCCTGGCTAACCGTTAATTTGAATTAGCGCTACTACGTTATTAGAGAACCGGGAGTTGAACCGATGTTCAACTCCTCTTTTAATTCACAAAAAAAACAAATCAAAAACATGAACTCAATCGCATCACTCGTTCTGGCTATCCTTGCGCTGGTTATCGTTTACTTTGTCAGTAAGCCCGTCCTGCGCTTTGTGCGTCCAATCATCCCGCTCGATTGGATTAAGCAGGCCAATGCTAAAAAGGTTGCAAGAGCGGCTATAACATCTTTTGTCTACAACGCCCTGGCACTAATTGCCTTTGCCATCTTTGGTATGCAATGGCGATTCTTACTGCCTTTCATCATCGTCCTGGTGGTTGAATACATTCGCGACAAAGATTGATGTATTCAGTAAAAAAGAGGTTGAACCAATCAACCTCTTTTTTACTTTTATCTTTTAAAAAGCCATCATCTACGCATCCGCATAGTAGTATGGATGCCTTTGACTAGCCGGTCTCCGTTGCAATTTTGGCTTATGCGCTAAAATAATAGCCGCATCGCCCTGGAGAAAAATTGAGAAACAAAGTAGCCCTAGTTTGTGCAGCGTTGCTATTTTCAAATCAAGCTGCCTTTGCAGACCGTATTGTTGACAAAGCCGTCATCGAAGCCTACAAGCTGCGAAAAGAAAAAAAAGTGGCAAGTGCCATGCAGATTCTCAAGTCTGTTGAGAAACAAGCGGCCGGCAATGCTGGATTTTTCGCTGAACGGGCAGCTGAATACGTTGATCTTGATCAATACGACCTGGCAATGAAAGATGCTAACGAAGCGATTCGCCTTGATGCCAAACTTTCTGACGCATACGACAGGCGTGCATTTTGTTATGCCATGAGCGATCAAATGGACAAAGCTGTAGCTGATTACACAACGGCGATAAAGCTCAATCCTAAATCGCCCATGCCTTATCACAACAGAGCCATTGCTTATCGGAAACAAGGCAAATTCAAAGAAGCCAATGCCGACATGCAGCAATACATCAAGTTGCGCCCAGCCCGTCAGCAAAAACTGCTGACTGATGTGATCGACACCAAAGCCAATGATCTCGAAAGAGAAGGAAATATCAAAGGTGCTATAGATTATCTCACCGCACAGGTGGCTGCTACACCCAGTGCAGCGCTGCATCTACATATCGGTAACCTTTTACAAAAATCAGCCGATCAGAAAAAAGCAATCGAGCACTTCAACCAAGCCATCAAGTTAGGAAAAACAGATTCGGATCAAACACTGGGACGCAGAGCCGAGTTAAAGCGAGCCATCAGTTACTACAAACAGAAAAACTATGTTGCCGCCATCAAAGATGCCGGCTCGGTAATCGAGCAATGCAAGAAAGCAGAATCAGTTAGCTCCACGAAGACCATCGCCAAAAACGATCGCGCCGTGGCCCTGCTGTTGCGAGCGGATTGCTACCGGAAAACAAAAAAATTGGCACAAGCCATGGCTGATGCCAATTTAGTTATTGCCGAAAATCCAGATTTAAACGTCGCCTACGAGACACGCGGCGCCATTTATCAGGCTATGGGCAAACAGTATCCTAAAGCAATCGCAGAATTTACCCACGCCCTAAAAGCCAATCCAGATTCTGAACCAAGCCGCATCGGGCGCGCTCAGTCATACGAAGCCCTCAAGCAATATGACAAAGCCATGGCCGACTACACCGCAGCAATCAATCGCTCTCCTAACGCCGCCAAAGAAGCCTATCAAGGTCGCGCTCATCTCTATCGTCTGATGAAAGATGAAAAACATGCCGAAGCAGATTTAGCCAAGGCGCGCGAGGCGCAACCCGACTAACTGCAAGGCGCTATTGTTAAGTAACTCAGTTGAGCAGTAAGGAATTGCTCTTAAATGCTGCATTAGCGGCAATATTGCCTTGTAGCCAGCCGCCATTGTACGTAGGGTGAAAGCATATTCTCCAATTAAAGAAATACCAGGTCTAAGCCTCTTTCTCAGCAAGCAAAGTAAGTATTAGCTCCAATCTCTTCGCTTTTTCTCTTAGTTTTTGAGAAACCGGTGCACGCCTGTTTCATTCACTAAAAAAATAGACATGCTCTATCTCAAGTACATCGCATTGATGCTCGGCGCCATACTTGGCGTTGTTATTGTGGTCTTCATCTCGATCTGGCTCTGCACACTGGGCACGTTGGGCCCCCTTCTGGGAGTGGTCTTCTACCTGGCTGGCTTCTGTGTGCTAAGGCGCCTCTACCGGCCGTACATGCAGCCCTGAATTCTGATCGCTCTTCAATCTCGGCTCGAAAGTCAAAACAATTCTCAAACAAAAAAAGCAAATCATGAAAACCGTAATTTATGTGCCGACCATCGGCTCAACCGCTAAATCGATTTTTTGCGATCGCGAAGGCTCTTTCAAAAACGGCTTGCTCAATGCCGCAGGAAAGATTCTCACAGGCTATGCCAACCGCGAAGACGCAATCAAAGAAACTCTGGCAAAACTGCCTGCTGAACCGTTCGCTATTTTGCATCTCAGTTTCAGCACCGAAGTGCAAACCTATCTGACTATGCAAAAATGGCTGCATGGTATGGCCAAAAGTGCAGACGGAGCGCCTATGTGGACCCTGCAGAGAGATGGTGCCATTTATCTCATCGACCCACTGCGTGCGAACCTGACCATGGAATACATACCGGTGCCGCCGCAGAAAATTGTGCTCTATTAGTCGGCATTCGCGGTCAGACGAACACGTCAACACCATTCTTTCACTCAAAAAAAATGTCATATGACAAAAAATCATCCGGTTTGGATTCACAGCGGCAAAATTGAGACCTGCTCTGGCGAAAAGCTGACCATCGTTGATGGAGTTTGCCTTGAAAAAGGATGCGCCATTGAATTGATATCTGGCTCAATTACGACAGAATGTCCAATAGCTGTAACCATCACACCGTCGCAAACAATTATGCCGCTTCACCTGGAAGGTCTGCTTATTCAAGGAACAATCAAACTGCCTAATCCTGGTTTGCACTTGGGACACTTATCAGCAAAAGTGCCAGTGAAGGACGGCGCTACAGTGCGCATCTTTTTGCAGAAAAGCGTGGACTAATATACTTAAAAAGTGGCCTGCGCGATTTAAAAATACGTGGAAGAAACACCCAAGTCAGGGTGTTTCTTTCGCTATTTTCTTTGTGACCGCATTGCTACTTGAAGTAGTATAAAGGTTTTGCCAGGTTGGTGGAGTGGTGGGGAGTGGCTTGGATTGAGAATCTCCCACGTATTTTGATTATTGAGAGTTTTTCGGACAATTTAAAAAAAGCAATTTTAAAATGTCCGAAAAACATCGAAGAATCCCCCGAAGTGTTTTTTTTTGATTTTCAAAACCATTGAACTATCCACCGCAAAAAAACGTTTTACCTAGAAGCACTTACTTTGCTACTCAAATCAAAGGAGCTTCCACATGGATAACTGTCGCGCCGAAATAGTTCGATATTTTCTCTCTTTGCCGCCGGGAACCCTTTTCACAACTCGTGATTGCCTTGGCACTGGGTTGAGGCATAACGTCGATAAAACGTTGAGTCGTCTTGTGGATGAAGGCATGCTGATACGTGTGGTCAGGGGTATGTTCGTCTACGCGGAAACGGCCAGACCTTCTTATTCAATCGATGAAATTGCTGCATTGAAAGCAAGTTCGTTTGGCAAGAAAATCCTTGAGCACTGTGCTGATGCTGCCGAGCGCATAGGCCTGAAAGCAGAAAAGAACAAACAAAAAACTTATCTTGTAAATGGCTGCACCAGTAAATTCCATTTGGTCAAAGGTTGGATTCCAATCCAATTGCGCACGGCTTGTGAAAAGAAAATGCACCTGGCTAAGACAAAAGCAGGAACCGTAGTGAGAGGCCTTTGGCATGTAGGCTTAAAAGTCGAGATTACTCGAGAAATCTTTATTCAGGCCACCAGCATGCTTAAGCGCGAAGACTGCCGTTTAATAATGGATTCTTGCGCATGGATGCCGCTGTGGCTCTCCGATATATTTGTGGCTGTCTACGGCAAGAGATTTAAGTTTACGCCCCGAAACCACATGACGGCTTCCCCGGTCAGTGACTAACGAATTTTGCGGCACCGCGAAAAGTTTCGCAAACGCCAATAAAATGCCACAAAAAATCGCTAAGGTAGCTACATTCACCCCAATGTAGCAATCAAAATCCATGCCATCTGATTCCGCCTCACCTCAGTTCAATTTGCGCGAAGCATCTGCAGAACAAAATCGCCTAGATAGCGGCAGCTTAACTGACGCCGCCAATCTCTCCAATCAAGCCTGGGACACAGCTGCCCGGGCCAGCAACGAGCGCAAACAAACTGTCAGCAACGAGCCATCATCAACCTGGCTTCAACTAGGTGGAATCTCGCATCACCTTGATCGCAGCCGTAATTTCAATGAGCAGAACTGGGGCATTGGCATCGAACACAAACTCAGCAAAGACAATCCTTTTGCCATCGGCAACGACTCATCCATTGCCATAGGACAGTATCGCAATAGCATTCGTCGGACGAGTAACTATGCTGTTTATCAATGGAAACCGCTACACGTAGGACCTGTTGATATCGGTGTAATGGCAGGCTTTGTTGATGGCTACCATTTGAACAACGGACGCCCTGTACCCATGGCATTGCCAATGGCTTCAATTGAAGGCAGAAACCTTGGCGTTAACATAATGTGCCTGCCGAAAATGAAAGATATTTCGGCCGTTTGCGCAGTACAGTTCAAGGTGCGCTACTAACAACTGCTTGCGCTCTATACCATGCGATCGCTCTGGCTAGTCCGTCTTCGAGTTCGAACTCTGGTGCCCAACCAAGGGTTGTGCGCATTTTATCTGAACTCAGATACTGTGCCTGAATCTCGCAGCTAGCCCTGCCTTCAATTACCGGAGCAAGGTCACCGCGACCCATGAGATTCAAGATTTTTTCCACCATGGTTAAGACTGAGACCGGCGCATCGTTGCTGATGTTAAAAGCCTGACCGTGAATACTGGTATCACTTAACATGCGAGTAGCGATGGCTATATTGGCTCTGGCTGCGTCTTGCACATAAATATAATCACGTACCGGTGAACCGTCAGAGCGAATAATTGGATTGTCGCCTGAAAGCACACTCAATATGGTGCCTGGCACGATGCGGCTGGCGTTGAGGTCACCTCCGCCATATAGATTGCCGCAACGTGTGACGCAAACTGGCATTGCAAATGACTGGAAATAAGAGCGGGTAATCAGGTCAGCACAACTTTTAGAGACATCGTAAGGAAAGCGACCCTGCATTGGCGCATCCTCAAGATAGGGAAGATTCTCCTGATCGCCATATGCTTTATCAGACGAAGCCACAACCAGGGCTTCAATATTCTGTCCGCCGTCTCGCAGGCGCCTTGCAGCCTCCATCACATGCCATGTGCCCTGAATGTTCGAGGCGAAAGTAGGCATCGGATTGCTATTTGCCACTCCCACAATCGCTTGAGCCGCCAGATGAAAAACGATATTGATGTTGTTGTCGGCAAGTGCTGCCAGGGTGGGCTCCCAATGCTCAATATCAACGTTTATAAGCTTGACACGATCTTTCAAGGCATGAATTCTAGAGGCCTTTGGATACTCACGGTCGAGGCCAACTACGTTGGCTCCGAGTTCTAGCAAGAGCTCGCAAACCCACGGGCCGAGGAAACCCGCACAACCTGTCACCAAAATATTCTTTCGAGAAAGCATCTTAAATCGCCAATCAGTCAATCAGTAAGCCAATACGGTTATCTAAATATATCCACGGGGGCCACTTGCTTAAACATGAGCTAAAATAGCATCAATTCAAAAAGGGCAGGTTTTCATTGCGTCAGCAACCGGCATTTGCGTTATCAGCTCTTATTCTCACAGCATTTCAAATATTGCCTCTGCAATTTTCTCTCTCGGCCAGGGCTCAAGGCCAGCCAGGGTCATTGCAGCCCATAACTACCGCTCCAGTTAACAGTGCAGCGCAGAAAAAGCTAAGCGATATGGAGACGGAAATTTACGCACTTTTGCAAGCTGGCCAAATTGACGAAGCAGACGCAAAAATTGAAGAAGCCTACAATCAGGCCCGTCACAGCAAAAATTTAGATGCTCCTATTTTATTTCTTGCTGCCTTTGCACAATTCAAAGATGAGAGCTACAGCCACGCAGCGAGCATCTTGAAAGAGATTCAAGAACTGCCAGGTGAAAAGAATCTTCCGCTCAAAGATCAAGTGATTTTGCAGCGCTTGATCGCCGAGTGTTATTACCGCGACCAAAATACTTCAGAAGCACTCAAACATTTCAATCTTGCGCTCATGTGCGCTGGCGGCAACGATATTGGTACCGCGCTGCGCGGCGAGTTAGAAGAAGGTCTGGTGGGCTGTTATTTGGCAGAAAAGCGTTATCAGGAAGCCGAAGCCCATGCCCTGCGATTGGCACAATTAATGCAAGGCAATACCAATGAACTCTCTGGATTGTGCCCTTTTTTCTGGGCCAATGTATATCTGGCCGAAGTATACAAGGGGCTCGGCAATAAGCAGAAACACGGCCTATATGCGGCCACCGCTGCGGGTTTGTTGAAAAATTTAATGATGCAGCGCAACGAAGTTGAAGCAAGCGCCGGCAACGTGCCACTACGAGCGGTGCGAAGTGAATTCCTCAAAGATTATATGAATGAGACGCAGCCGCAATCTTTGGGAGAATATCTCTGGCTGGCCACGACCTATAAACTGAAAACTCTGCCAGTTATCGCCTGGAGAAATCCTGATCTTAATGTCAAAAGCAAAGCAATAATTGTGGCAGTGCACGGCATGGGGCTCGACAACCGCGCCTTTACGCCTTTTGCCCGTGAGATGAAACGACGGGGCTATGCAGTCTTTGCCATTGACGTGCGCGGCTTCGGGTCATGGATGGCTGTCAGCGGCAACGAAAAAATCGAATACAAAGATAGTTTCGGCGACATCAATAATCTTGTACAACTGGTTAAAGCCGGCGATCCCACGGCCCCTGTTTTTCTGCTTGGTGAATCTATGGGTGGTGCCATCGCGCTCAACACAGCATCACGCTTTCCCGAGCAAATTAATGGTGTGATTGCCTCGGTGCCCTCAGCAGAGCGCTTAGAGGCCAGGAGAATGGGCCTGACTGTGGCCATGCATTTTTTAAAAGGGCCAAACAAACCTTTTAACGTAGGCGAACAAATTGCAGCTCAAGCTACAGCCCGGCCGGAAATGCGCAAGGCCTGGGAAGTAAATCTCAAGGCAAAAAACGAATTGTCACCAAAAGATTTGATGAAATTTGCAGTGTTTATGCGGCGCACAGAAGGACATTGTCGCGACATTAAAACCACCCCTGTGCTTATGGTGCAAGGTCTAAAAGACAAGCTGGTCAAAGCGCAGGGCACCTACGATCTTTTCGAAGCCGTTAAATCAGAAGACAAAACAATGCTCATTGTCGGCAATGCCGAGCATTTGATTTTCGAAACTGATAATCAAAATCCGATGGTGCTCGATTCACTGTGCAGCTGGATAGATCAGCGCAGTGCAGTTGGCAGCGCGGCTCAAGCTAGCGAGAACCAATAGCTGTCCGAAGTTTTGAGGCGACTTCCGAATGGTCATGAGCGAAAAACTCCACCCATTTTTTTGCGCATTCTGCGACCGCTTCAGTTACTTCATCGATTTCAAAGAGCACAAGCAAAAGCTGTCCGCAGTAACTGGCAAGTATATTGCGAAAACCTAGCTGGAACTCCAGGACAAGAAAATTCTGGGCTTCTACCAAGAATTTTTCATAGCGGGTGCATTTCACCACCAACGAAAGCACATGCAAATAATCCAGGTCATTAACAATTTCATTCAATAATTGACTGATCATTCGGTGCGGAACTTCGCTTGGTGCCACCGGCAGAAGCGCTTCCAGGGTCTGCCGAACCTTCATAACGTTATCCTGATTGCCTAGTAGCCATCGCTTGGACAACTCAATAATTCGCTCTGATTTATCCACAGCAATCAAACCAGAAATGAGATCTTCAATCTGGCCGGCCTTTTCTGATTCTGCGACCTCCGTCTCGACCAACTTCTCGACTAGAGAAAACATCTGCGCGACGGTGCCATCGCTCCTGTCAAGCCTTGCCAGCGTTCCGCCAATACCGAAAGAACCACTTTTAAAAATTTCCCAGGCTTTTTCAAGGGCACCACGAGGTACAGCGAATGAGTCTGGTGCCGACTTAAACAGTAGATAATAGTAAATATCATCCCACCGCTCATAGTGCCGATTCTCCATTAACCAGGACCAACACGCGAGAGCAGTGGAATCGCTAGGATTTTTGATAATGAGTTTCACCCAGGTAATAGAATTAAAACCATCCTGAGGGTTCCGGTTCAACCAATCAATCACAAGCTCAGAAATCTCGCAATTTGCCAACATTGTATGTGCATCTTGCACCGCGGATCGCGAATCAGCCGATTGCAGTGCACTCTTCCACCACTGCAAAGCCTCTTCCTTTGCCTCTTCATCGCCTGAATAGGAGTAGACTGCATCCGCCAAGAAACCACTCTCATCAGTTGAGCGTCTCAAAATTTTTAAAGCTAAATTTACTAGCTCCGCATCCCCGTCATGCTGAATCAGCCTGGCCAGGTGCCATGCGATTTCGTATTTATCACTTGTTTGATTCATGAAGTCGCGGGCTCTGACACAATTCTCTGGTGTTGGTGCCGACCTGAGTAAGTTTTGTAGAACAGCGAAAGATTGAGGAACATGAGCATACTGATCAAACCAGCGCTGACCCAGGTCGATAGCTGCTTCATTCCGCACCAATGTTAGCAACTCATAAACTGACTCACCGGAACCATCTCCATAGCAAGCCAAAAGTGCTTGATGCTTTAACGCAATAACTGTGTGCGTGTGCCAGAGGATGGGATGGTTTTGCAAAGACGGCCGATGCGCTTGCAACCAGTTCGAACACCAGGTTACATCACTTGCCGCTGTACTATAGCGATCAAGCTTCAAGATAACTATCGGAACATGTTCACTGTCACGATTGTTCTCTAGCCATGCCCGCGCATAGGCTACATCGGCGGCAGTTGCACCATGGCTCAAGCGATGACAAACTGCGTTTACGGTTTCATCATTAGTCATCTACTCGTCCTGCTGCTTCAATACAGAGTTGGCATTATTCAAAAGAGACAACAACGCAGCCAGCACTTCGTCAACTGAAATCGCGGCCATACAACGTTTCTCTTCGGCCTCGGCGCAATCCCAACGCAGCCAATAATATTGATCAGCGCTCAAACCAGCACTTGAATCAAACTTTACTTTCTTATTAGTGACGTGGGCAAACTGGGCGTCCAAGCAGGCCTGCGCGCACCTTGGAGCTTTCAGGTAGCGAGTATGCGGTCGTTCTTTCAAGATCATATTGGCGAAACGAAAAAGACCTACTGTCGATACTCCTTGATGAATAGCCACATGCATCAGGCCTGTATCGACACTAACTACTGCACGAGCCGATGAAATTGCATCAACGGCATCACCAAAGGCAGTGGTTTTAATCCACTGTACATCAGCATCCAGCAAGCTTTTGACAAATTCAGAGCGCTCCGGCTCACCGACAACGGCGCAGTTATGTCCTAAGGCCTGCAATCTTTGAATCAATTCAATAAAATGTGAAGTCGGCCAGCATTTTTGTCTACCATTAGACCCAGGTACAAGAATTATCTTGCCCACAGCTGCATCGCAAAGCCTGTGTTGAAGCGGCTCTAGGCAATCGTAGCTAATCTCAATACCTTTATCAAGACAAATAGTTTTGAATAGATCTTCAAAATAAGTGTTGGGGAAAGTGGCAAAAAATTCGTCACTTCCCCAGATATAATCTGTTTGCAAAGGGTGATCGCGCAGATTGACAAATTGATCGCCTGGAGCCATTTTGACTGCACTAAAGGCGCTTTCCAAAACTGTGCCACCGATGCCGTTAACCAGCTTAGCTACTGCCTCTTGCGCTTGCGAACGCAAAACTAATATGGGCGCCTGGCCATTTTTTACCAGGGCGTCAATGGCCGGCAGATTGGAGATTAAAGAGCCAAGACCATTTGAAGTAGGTGCAAGATAAATAGTCATACTAATTTATTCTTGCGACACTGCCGGTGGTGGTGCTGCTTTGCGCACAAGAATAACCGCCGCGTCGTCTTCATAACGTGTTTCCCAGGCTGAGTCAGCCTTAAGGGCTTTGGCGATATTAGATTTTGCATTAACAAAAACCCAGCCGATATTATATGAATCGAAAAGTGGACGCCAGTTTTCTAAACATTCATTGATGGTGCGGTAGTCGCCAACGATTCTGGCACCATACATATCGAAGCGGGTGTCGACAAATACTTTGGGATCACCGCGCAATTGCCAGATGATCATGTCACCATACTGTGGGTCATTGAACAAACGTGCAGGCAGTTGGGCTCTGTGTTCTTCGATGTAGGCAATGGCCTTAAATGGCGCTTTAAAGGCGATGCTGGAAGCCGGCAATTCTGGTGGAGAAACTCTGGTCGCGATCAAACAAACTCCAGCGATTGCGCAAAAAGAAACGATGGCGAGTTCAAAGGTGCCACCAGTAAGCCAGACATCGAGGGAATGGATATCTACGTCTTGCCAGAAAGTGCGCTTGCTGGCGTCTTTGCGAGCTCCGGGCGCGCTGTCGGATGCTGATGTTTGAGGCTGGCCCGGGCCTGGAGATATAGCCGCGTTAGCATTAGTAGTAAAACTTTCCGGAGTATTCTTTGTAATGTCTATGTCGAGAGTGGCTTCAGCAGGCAACTTGCCTGCGTCGATAGCTTCGGCAACGGCAATTACTTCAGACATAGATTTAGCAGAGGCCCTGCCTGCAGCAGCCACTTCTGCCGCCGCACGCTCGAGAGAACCTAATCTACGCAAACCAAGCATGGCGACAATTTCGCCCACAATTATTAAGGCGGTAAAGACAATCAAGCGTCGACCACTGAAGCCGCAAATTATGGCGATGGTGCCAGTGACAGCAGCGGTAAGTATCTCGCTTTTCATGAACAGGGTAGAAATGGCTGGTACAGGCGGCAAAACGATCAGGTCTGTATCTAACGAGTGCGAACCTGACGAAGACGACGGCAAAATCTCTACAGCCGATGGCTGACCCTGTAGAGCCAAGCTGGCGGCTTTAGCGTTGCCATTCAATTTTGATACTGCGACAAGCTCCCGCAGCACCAGAACTATCACACCCATACACAATGCTAAGTAAGGCCAATAGGTGACCTCTTTCATAGCCGCCCATGAAAGTGGGCGTAGTTCGACGATATACTTATTGATTGGAGAACCAAATAAATCGGGAATGTAAGCCCAGAGCCTGAGCCCATATGGGGTCACTAAAGTCGCTAAAATGGTGCCAAGCAATGCCAGAGCAAGTTCAACAATTAGCGGTTTGTTAGCCAGAGGCTTGCCATTCTCGCGCAAAAACAGATGGCCAAGAATGGCTCCCAGAAGGCATGCGCCTATGATTGAAATTCCCGTGACGAATCCGGTGTGCATATTTGCCCACAAAATCATCAGAGGAGTGAGAATGAAAGCAATACGGAAAATCCTTTGATTTTCCATAGCAGCAGCCACTCTTGCGTAGTGAAGCACTTGCAAAAAGATTGCGGTAAAGAGATAAGAAAAAATCTCAGGGCGGCAGAGAAAGTGAAATGATCCGGCCATCAAACCGATGAAGACCACGGCGATTCCAGCCAGGAAAGGGGCTTCGCGTTTGACCACGTATCCGATTGGCAAAGAAATAAAAGCGGTTACCACCGTGACAGCGGTGAGCATAAGCAGAGTGAGCAATCCACCCGAAAGGGTCGAGAGATAGAAGATTAGCTCAGAGAGCCACTGATAGAGAATGAAATGACGACCTTTTGCTTCTTCTGTAGCAAAGGTCCACGAGAATGGATCGATATCAGGTATCGCCTTATGCTCCACCATCCAGCGACCAAGGCCCAGCAACCAGCAGGTGTCCGGGTCGTGCAATGCTGCGCCGGCCACCCAGGCACCAGCAACAAAAGCAGTAAAGAGCAAAAGCCCTAAAACAATTCGCGAAAGCGCTCCGGCCCAAATTTCCTGCAGAGTGAGTATTATTTTTTCGCGTGGGGGAGCAGGCTTCTTGGGCTCTTGAGGTTCGTCATGATACAAATCCTCGAACTCGTCCAAAATTTACTCCCATTCAATCGTGGCTGGAGGCTTCGAAGTGACGTCGTAAACAACACGGTTGATACCAGGCACTTCATTGACGATACGCGACGAAATTACTGATAGCAAATCGTAAGGCAAGCGTGCCCAATCAGCAGTCATGCCATCTTCAGAAGTAACGGCACGAATTACTATTTGATTTTGGTACGTGCGCTGGTCACCCATAACACCTACCGACAGTGTTGGCAGCAATACGCCAAAGACTTGCCAGACCTGGCGATAGAGGCCATGGCTTTTGATTTCTTCGCGAATGATCCAGTCGGCTTCGCGCAATGTTTTCAATCTTTCTTTTGTCACTTCGCCAAGTACGCGAATAGCGAGGCCAGGGCCCGGGAAAGGATGTCGTTCGATAATGCCAGGCGGCACGCCGATTTCACGACCGAGGACACGCACTTCGTCTTTAAACAACTTGCAGAATGGTTCGATTAATTCAAACTGTAAGTCTTCAGGCAGACCACCAACATTATGGTGCGACTTAATTTTAACCGCTACTTTTTTACCGGTTTTAGAATCAATTTTAGTGCCGGCTGATTCAATCACATCAGGATACAGTGTGCCTTGAGCGAGAAAATCAAATGGTCCCAGGCGCTTCGATTCTTCTTCAAATACGCGAATAAACTCTGCACCGATGGCTTTACGCTTATCTTCAGGGTCGGTCACCCCTGCTATTTTCCCTATAAATCTGTCGCGTGCTTTGACAAAATGCACATGTATATTGAAGTCGCGTTCGAAGGTTTCAACCAGCCACTCTGGCTCGTTTTTGCGCATGAAACCCTGGTCGATAAACATACAGGTGAGTTTGTCACCGATGGCTTTGTGCAATAGAAACGCCAGAGTAGAGCTGTCTACGCCACCTGACAGAGCCAGCAAAACGCGGCGATCGCCCACACGTTCTTTGACTTCGCGAATGGCTTCTTCTATATAGCGGCTCATAGTCCAGCTCTTGGTGCATTCGCAAACATTTAAAACAAAATTGGAAATAATCTGTTTGCCACCCACTGTGTGCACAACTTCTGGGTGGAACTGCACTCCGTAAAGCTTTCGAGTTTCATCAGCAATGGCAGCCACTGGCGTATCGGCGGTGCGAGCCACTGTGGCGAACCCTTCGGGCAAGGTGGTGACGCTGTCACCATGGCTCATCCAGCTTTCGATGGCAGGGTCGAGCCCTTCAAAAAGTTTGTCGTGATGCACAATTGTCAGCAATGCTCGGCCGTACTCGCGCACGCTGGATGGCTCCACGTGGCCGCCTAAGTCTCGTGACATCAGTTGCATGCCGTAGCAAACACCAAGCACGGGCACGCCAAGTTTCCAAATATTCTGATCTAACTGTGGGGCAAATTCGTCGTAGCAACTGGAGGGGCCGCCGGACAATACTATTCCTTTTGGATTGAGCCTCTTGAGTTCTTCTGCTGAAATTGAGTGGGGCAAAAGTTCTGAATAAACGTTGAGCTCGCGAATGCGGCGGGCAATCAATTGTGAATACTGAGAACCAAAATCGAGAATTGCTATAGAATCGGCCAACGCATTGTCGGGCGCGGTGCCTTTAGATTGCGCCATCTGGCTGGATGTCATCGTATTCCCCTTATGTTTGCCCTGAGCCGTACAGACGTCTATTATCTCTTGAGTTGGAGCAATCTTTATAGATCGTGGCGGCGCGTGAAGTAGTTTGACATCCAAATATTTGAAGGGGAAAGTTTTTTCGTGACCTTGAATAAGTTATTGGCTCAAACGATTATTTTCTGGGCGCTGCTTACCCTGATTATTATGTACACCATCGATTTCAAGTTGCCTGATTCCATGGCCATTTCAGACTATCTGATGACATTCCACACGGCAGGATATATTGCCGCTCATGGCAAGTGGCAATATCTCTACCCTGCTCTTGATGCCACGACTTTTCACGGCGCTCCTTTTGACCAGATTTCGCACCAGTTGCTGACTAGAATGCCAGCCTGGTCAGTATCTGAATATATGTATATGCCTCTCAGCGCCTTTATTTTTGCGCCATATAGCACCTTGAAACCAGAATTTTCGCTATTTAGCTGGCAAATTACCTCACTACTGGCCATCGGGGCAGCTGCCTATTGTGTTCTTTGCGACGAAAATCCTGCTATCAGAAAAACTCGAGTTTTTCTGACGACAGCAGCGACTCTTTCATTTTTACCCGCCACCCTCACCCTTTGGATTGGCCAGGTGGGCTTGGTCTTCGGCCTTTTACCTCTAGCGTTCGGATACTATCTATTGCGCAGAATGCCCTTGCCAGCTGGTCTAGTCTTCGCCCTGCTCTTCCTCAAGCCGCAAATGCTTGTGTTGGCGGTATTTCTAATCGTCTGCGAGCTGGCTCAAAAAAGAGCGCAAGCTCTGATTGGCATGACTTTAGGAGTAATGGCCTTAGCTCAGGCCAATGCCACAATTTTAGGACCACAAATATTTCAGGCCTGGCTTAATTGCCTCAGGCTCTCTGACAAAATCTTCTCTGACCCCGCCAATGGAGTAGCGGTGCACCTGGCCACCAGTCTGCCGCGAGCCGTTTTACTCAGTCAGCCGGTGGAAGCTCACTCCACGCTTAAACCCATTGTTTACGGCTTAGCACTGCTCTTCATGACTGTAGGCCTTGGGGTTGTGGTGATGCTGTCGCATAAAAGCTCGCCGATTAAGGACCCGCTGGCAAAAGCCAATTTGTCGCTGATTCTAGCTTGCCTGGCGCTACCGCTGGTTGTGCCGCATTTATTTTTGTATGACCTTTGCGTGATTGCTCCCTCATTTTATTTGTTGTTTGCATCACGAAGCGAAAGCATGAAGGCGCTTGGTAATTTAGCGGTGCAGCTGAAAAAAATATTTGCAGTTTACTGGGTCTGCATCACAATCTATTGTATTTGCATGGTCACCAATGCGGCTCTAGCTAAGCCACTAATCCTGGTGGCAGCTATGACTGTCTTTTACGTCCTGGCGCTTATTGCTGTGGTCAAGTATTTGCTTTCACAGAAAAAACTCGAGCCAGAAATCACAAGCTAAGACTCACCCTGAGCAAAATGGGTAGATCTCTATTAGCTACTTACTGAGTTGCTTCATGGTTATCAAAAACCGTCTGATTGTATCTCTGCTTTTAATGCCGCTCTGGCAATCACTCAGCGTCAATGCTTGTCTTGCCGGAGCAGGTGATGTTTTGCAGGGTGGCGTTAAAAACGAGTCACACATAAATCCTTCGCTGCAGCTCACTCCTGGTTTTCGGGGCACCGCAGACTATGGTTTGCGGCCAATCACTCCAAATGCATCAGACGGACCCGTGCAATACAAAGGCAACGTACGCATCGGAGCTCCGCTTGCAGCAGCTGCCCAGACCAATAATAGCCCGACAGAACTTTTAGGTGGAAGTATTCGCGGCGCCTCGGGCGGCATGCAAGGAATTATTTTACCGATCTCTTCTTACAACCGCACTCCCGCTGGTGGTGTAATCAATTACGTTCCTGGATCATTTTTAACGGCTCCTGAACACTACAAAACTGTTGGTCGTGGAGTAACAGTGCTCGCCCCAGAACTAGCGGTCTCGGCCATGCCGAACATGATGCCGGCCCTGCTTGGACCAGGTAAATTTGCCTCCGGGACAGTAGGACAGATGGTCCAGATTCAAATGATCGCCCCTGGCGTTAACACCACAGGTAATATCAAAACTACTGTGCCAGCAAGTGACGCGGGTTACATAACCAGGCGCGGAGTGACTACAGCGGCCGGCTATGAAGTAAGCATTACTCCACCTGGATTGAGCAAAGAAACATTGGGTGGTCGCTGGTCGACTAAGGGGCTTACCAACGGGCTTCCCTTGAGCCTGAGCGCAGTGCCTGGCACTCTACAATCACAGCGCATATTTACGAGAATCGAACCGGCAGGTGAAATCGCTCACGCTGGTTTGCTCACTCAGTTGCAAGCAAACCGCACTTGTGCCAGTTGGCCTGAATGGTATCGCGCAGTGGCGAGGTCAATCTACAGCGGCTGGCAAACGGCTGATGTTTGCCCCGGAACAGCGAAGCTGGAAGTGACAGTTAAAGCCGATCACGAAATATCTGGCCGCGTGATTGATTTTGTTGCCGCTGAGGGAATGGCGAGAAATATTCCGAAGGAAACCACATTCAGAGAGACTTCCGTTAAAACAGTGAACCGCACCGGTTACTTTGAAATTCCTGATTTTCCTGATTCTAAAGTCAAACAAGTTGTATTTGATATTGATCTGAAACGCACAGTTGATGGGCCTACAGGTGTTACTGTTGTGGGAATACCAGCAAAATAGAGTTCGATAAAAATCTATTCAGTCAAACCAAAAATACCAAACTGTGGCATCCATTAACGCTCCTGCAAGCCTAGAAACTGTGGCCTCTCCTTGAGTGACGCGGTCTTCACAATACATGAAATGTTCAATTGCCAACGTCATAGCATCGCCCTGACTTCTAGGTGGATTGGAAACAAAAAATTCGAGCGTGTCATCAGCAATAAAAACGGGCTCAGCGCCATACTTTTCATGCCAGTGCTTGAAAGCAGCTGTATGGGTTGCTGCATCCGGATGGAAGTTCCAACCACCATATTGAAAAAATGCTGGCAAATGCCATGAATTTTCGATGGGTACAAGCAAAAGAAGAACTCTATCTAACGCGGTAAATACAGGCATAGAATCTTTGTCTAACGTAAACTCGCGTATCTGGGTGAGATCGTTCAAGGGCTCGCTGTCTTCAGGCCCATCGCCCATATATTCGTCGAGTTCACATTCTAATTTCCTGGACTCAACCCAGCTTCTAAAGTCAATTTCACGGCTTTTTTCAATTGACTGCGCGACACTTTTACCCTCTGCCAAGGACTGTTCCAATGAGGCAATGAGCTGTTCTAGCATATCCTCGTCTTTAACAAAAACCGGCCAATATTTTGCTTCATCTGCGACTGCGCGCAGTGACTGCCAGGTGCTCGTTAGGTTTTGCGCATCAATCGCAATGGAATAAATGGCGCCGCCACTGACCTCGTTAGCTTTTAAGTTTGATGCATCAATATTTAAACTTTTAAGTCTGTCGAGGATTATTGGAGATTGCATAATTTGGTCTCGCTATAGATAGAGTGTGTCTTTGAGTGCCAAATGCGCTAATTTTTGACAACAATTTCGCCACGGCAAAAAGCTTCGCGATGTTCTGCATTGCCTAAATCCATTTCGAAGGTATGCCAATGTCCTTCAAGCAAAACTGCCGCTTCCAAAGGCCCTTCAACGTCATCATGAAATTGCCAAAGAATATGAAAACCTTGCTCATTCGTAAAACCTTCATCGTCGGCCTGCATTATTGACGGAGCATGTTCAAAAACAACCTCTCGAATTTTGTCAAGAATATCCCAACCATCAGCGATCCAGGCACCTTTTAAAACTTGAAAAGAATATACGCAGCGAACTTTATCAAAATATTCGGTTAGGTAAGCGACCGCTGACTCTGGTTTACAGTCAGAAATTTGATCACCGTACTCGTCCAATTCTTCGGCACCGAGAGAATCTTCCTCGTCGATGAGCGAGCGCTCCAGATTGCAAATTTCAATACTATCAGCACCGTACAATATTAATTGTCTCCAGACGCCAGCAGCGTTAACTTCACCCTCGATTCGCGCGCCAGTGCCAACAGATTGAACGGCCATCTTCAGTTTCTCTAGCGAAACACATTCGGCAGAAGTACTTAAAACTCGAACGTAATAACCCACCTTTATAAAATCCTCGTCAAGCCATCAATCAACGAATCAACTTCACCGGCAGTAGTAAACGCGCCAAAACTAACACGCAGAAGCCCTTGTTCAGTAGTTCCTAACGTTTGATGCGCCAGAAGTGCACAGTGCAAACCTGGACGCGTGGCAATGTCAAAATCGTGGTCTAGTTTTTGCGCCACCCGGTCGGGAGTTATTCCAAGCTTGGCAAAAGACAGCGAAAACACAGGCAAAAAGTGCTTGCAACTCTTTAAGCGCTCACCTTCAGAAGCTTTGAAGAGCCAGGTAGGGCGACCAGGAAGCTCAATGGAGCCAAGGCCTTTTTTCTTATCCAAATCTGCCAATCGCTGCAAAAGTTTTAGCGTTAGACTCTCTTGATTTTGATGCAATGCTCCGGCTTGCGCGGCAGCAAAATTGACACCGGCGGTCAGACCTGACACTAGATGCGGTGCGGCCGTTCCTGGTTCAAACCTATCGGGTAAGGCATCTGGCATATCAAAAGAATTCGAATTAGAGCCAGTGCCGCCATAGTTCGTCAGACCCAGCTCTTCTCCCTCTTTCAAATAGAGAAGTCCAATGCCTGATGGGCCGAGCAGTCCTTTGTGGCCCGATGTCACCCAAAAAGAAACTGCAGAATTAGACGAAAGCGATTCAAGAACGTAACCGGCGCTTTGCGCTGCATCTACTAAAAGCGGAATGCCCCGATCGGCTAGAAACGAGCTAATTGATTCGAGATCGAGGACTTCTCCGGTGACATTGCTTGCTCTGGTAAAAACACACAAAGCAGGCTTATGTAAATCAAGTAGCTCGGCCAGTAATTTAAGGTCAACCATGGCGCCTGATTGCCCAGGTAAAAGTCCAGACGGCAACGGAGGCACAGTCACTATATTGAGATTCAGTTGCAGAGCAATAGCTGTAAGCGGACGCATCACTGCATTGTGCTCGAAAGAGCTGACCAAAACAGTGGTTCCCGCTTGCAGACGCCCAGCCGCTACCAGACCGTTCAAGACCAGATTGATGGCCGCCGTGCAGCCGCTGGTAAATATCAAGCGACTGCTGTCCTTAATGCCGAGATATTTAGCGATGTTACTTCTGCCGTCAAACTGCAGCCGTCCGGCGTCAAGCGCCACTCTATGTGCACCTCGCCCGGGGCTGCCGCCTTTACGCAACGCTTCGCTGCTGGCCTGATAAACCTGCTCAGGCTTAGGATGAGACGTAGCAGCGTTGTCAAAGTATGGACTCAAGAGGAAACCTGAATAAAGGCGCAAGACCGTAAGAGATGCTAGCATTTTCCTGTCGGGGAGTTTGCCTTGCTGAAGGCAAGCATTGGTTTTAGAAATAGAAATGATCAAGAAAAAGAGATTAGCTGAGGCGATTGCCATTTCAGCCGGCACATGTGGCCTGCTTTCTGGCCTCTATGCATTTTCGTTGAACATTTCAAATTGGGCGCCCTGTCTGGCTGCGCCGCCAAAATCGCTGGCAGGGCCGGTGACAATGAAACACAGCTCAAGTACAGGCGAATCTGCACCCGTTGCGCATCAAATTCCCAGAGAAATTATGCTCTTATGGCAAAATCCATCACCCGCTTACACGGGTGCCATAGGCAGGTTGGGGCTGGAAGCAAAAGACGCGTCAATAAACAAACTGCGCAGTTTTGTACAGGGTGATGGTGGCAATAGAACTGAAAAATTGGCGGCCTCTTACGCACTTGGCCGGCTGCTTGCCCGCGGTCAATTCGGTGCCGACCAAAACGAAGCAATGGTGATGTTTAGCCAGTCACAAAATCTGCCGCTGCTGCATATTCCATCAATGTGGCACACTGCCGAAGTGTTGACCGTGCAAGGCGATGAAAAGAAAATTCGTGAATTCGTGGAGCGCATTTTACGCGATCCAGCGGCAAAGCCTGATGCCCAGGCACGCGCTCTTTACGAACTGGCGCAGTCATTTATGCGCGAGCAAGACACTGCACATGCAAAAGAACTGTTTTTGACATTGCGCACAAAACATTTAGGCACCGAATACGCCACCGCCGCCAATTATTATCTTGGCCAGATGGCTTTAACAGATACCAGTGCTAGTGCTGCTTCTAGTATTGATTCTGGTGCTAATTCCACCCAGGCGCAAGCTTACTTTAGCGACTATTTGAAAGATAGCTTGAGCGGGCGGTTTTCAGCTGAGGTTGCCGATAAACTACTGGCCATGAGTTCTAAGGGCGCCATTCTCACGCCAGTAGATCTGGATCGCATTGGCCTTGTCTATTACCGCAAAGGCGATTACGCCAAGGCCTTAGCTGCATTTGAAAAATCCGGCACCACCAATAATCAGTTTCGCAAGGCCCAGTGCCAGGCAAAATTGCACCGCAAAGCAGAAGCAATCGCCGCCTTGCTGCTAGCCATTAAACAATCACCAGAATCTACCTATTATGATGATTTTGCTGACGTTGTTACTGGCCCGCTCACACGTGCCGAAACCGCACAAGTCTGGAAACAAATTCTCGCTCTAAAACCCGTTAAGCTCGATCACGCTTTGTGGAACATCGCCATCCGCTCCACAGATCAAGAGGCCAGGCCTCTGTTTCGACGTCTAGTCGAACAGTATCCCACTTCTGAGCACGCTCCAGAAGCAATGTGGTGGATGTTCTGGCATAGCCTGAAAAACATCTATCCGAGCGGCATAGTGAAAAATAAGGCCATGGCAATTGAGCTTGCCAACTCGGCAGAAAACACAGCCAAGATTTATCACACGCACAGGTCAGCTGCTCGTTTTCTGTTTTGGGCCGGAAAAATCCATGAACATCTCGGCGACCATGCCCGGGCAAAAGGTCTTTATCAGCAAGCCTTCGCTCGTTATCCAGCTAACTATTACGGCCACCGCGCGCAAGCTCGTTTAGCATATTTAAGTGCTCCTCCAGAAAAGCGCCGTGACAGAGGCTGGTCGACCAGAGCCGATCGTCCTGATAGCACCGTCAACTGGAGTTGGCCTGAGCCGCCGGCACTGTTTGACATAGAGAAAATTGCTCGCTTTGCCGGACCAGAGGTGGCACTGCTGGCCGCCGCTCGCCAGATGGACGAATGTCAGCAAGCTCTCGGTGCCGCTTCCGGAAAAGAAAATCCCAGCTTGCGCGAAGACCTGGCCGGTTTCCGCGCCTGGCTTTTACTCAACCAGGGTTTGATTATGGAAGGCATTCGCGCCGCTGGCAAAGATCTGGACGGCAAGCCGAACCGCTCGCCATTGTGGCAAATAGATTATCCATGGGCGTATGCCGCTCGCATAAAAGAACAAGGCCAGCTGCGCAAAGTTGACCCTTATTTGATTCATGCTTTGATTCGTGAAGAGTCGCGTTATTTCCCCAGAGCGCTAAGTCGCTCTCAGGCAATGGGCTTAATGCAGTTACTCCCTGCCACCGCCATTGGTGTCGCCAAACGCATCAATGTACCAATCGTCGAGAAAAACGATATTTTTATTCCTGACAACAATATCAAACTTGGCACCGCCTACCTCGAATACACTTTGAAACGCTTCAATGGCAACGCCATGCTGGCTGTAGCCAGTTACAACGGCGGTCCAAACGCAGTCAAAAGTTGGGTAGATCGCTTCCACGCAGCCGGTGGCAGCGACTGGGATTATTTCGTGGAAGAAATTCCTTATCGCGAGACCAGAGACTACGTTCGCAAGGTTTTCGGCAGCTATTTTGTATACGAAAATCTCTACTAAGGGTATAAGTACGGTAAGCTCTAGAGATAAGCTCTGAAGATAAAATCAAATTGGCTGCTAGTTTGTAGGAACGTTCTTTGTTAGGACCTTTACACCTCGAGACACTGATCAACATAGCCTGCCTGCTGGTGGTCTTGATTTTTGTCGTACCGCGAATCTGGGCACTGATTGAGCTTAACTGGCTGCGCACGGTCACCGAGGCCAGGTTAGGAAAAGTGGCCTATACTCCCGCGGCCATCCAGAGCAAACAACCCCTGCATATTGCTTCCGCTTCAGTGCAACGAGCGCTGACATTGCACCACCGCAACTTTAAATACAACATTAAAGTGATCACCATCACCGATCCCATTGAGCCATCCATTCGCGTTGAAGGGGTGACCGAGATTGAATTAAGCCGTAAATCGACAATTAAGAGCAATTTCACCGGCGATCAAGGCAAAGAAACTAAATTGATGATGACGGTAAGAGCAGACGTCACTAAAGTTGGCGAGGGCACAAAGATCATCTGGCGCTATTTGCCTTCAGACCCAAGCCTCTTCCAATCACAAATTCAGATTGCTGACCCTAATGTGGATTATTTGCTCGCCCGTACTAATTACGTTTTGATGCGCCAGCTAAAGCCGCTCATCTAGTCAATTTATACTCCTTGATTTTTCCAAACAGAAGCACCATTGTTTCGCGCAAGAATGCAAGCTGCAAATAATAAACTACAGTCAAAAGCCCCGCTGCGCCTAGTAAGTAAAGCGGCGAGGCAAAAGCAAGATGGGTGGGCAAGACGCGACAAAGCGCGGCCAACACCGACGCGGTGCACAAAAAGCGCCAGGTCAAAATGCGCACAGTGGAACGCGGATCACCTTTAGCAAGCGCTGCCAGGCTCTCTTCTGTGGCTAATGTTTTAGTCTGTACATCCGGAGCTTTTGTTTTTCCACTCAACATGGCAAAAGCCTGAGCTGCTACCTTCAGAACTAGATTCATAAATATGATTAGTACTTGCAGAGTAAGAGATATTGCCAGGGCTTCGCGCAAATCACCCACAAAAACGATGCCTGTTACCCCAGAAAAAACATAGCGCCAAATCGCCGCCTCCAGAAAAATGCGGATGAGAAAAGGCACGATCGGTATGATCAAAAGCAAGAGAAACATACGCCCGTAAAACCACAGTGAAGAACTGCCCTTTGGGTCAAGTTGCGGCTGCGGTTTTTCTTCCATTTTCATTATTCTGAACTCTTACCCGTAAGTCTATTATGCTCTTTGCAACGCCAGGCTGCCGGCCACCGTTAGAATTTATTCGTAAAGGCTATCTGTGACACTTCACCGCTCAAAACTTGCAGATTGCAATACTGCTACCACAGGCGGTGCGCCAAATCTAAAAACTTGTGGCAAGCGTTTTTAAACAAAAAAAAGACGGCCATTGAGACCGCCTTCTAAACTTTTTTCGGCTGCACAGTTATCCGAGCGCAGGCTTCTCTTGAGCAGCTTCTTTCTGCTTTGACTGATTGTCTAACTTAAGCAGTTTGGCGAATGGATTGACGATTGCACGCGGCGCCGCACCACCCGTGCCACCACTGGCAGGGGCCGCAGGAGCAAACTTATTGCCACAAGTTTGACAGATATGTTTGTTCGCTTGCACTTTAAATTGACAACGCGGACAAAGGAAATATTGCATAGATCCCTCTCTTTACTCTCTCCACTATAACACAGGGAATGCAGCGCGGGTGCCCGTTTTGGGCGGCTGGGAAGACTTTCCCCAATATTTTACCTGCTCCTTACTTTCCCCCTGATGTCTGTGCTTAAACCGGCATATAAATCGCAAATTCAAGTCGCAGTCATATACGAATAGCTACAAGGCGCTTGGAGAAATTAGGAAGTGCCTTGTAACAAGGCATAACGAAAGCATGAAGCAAGCCAGCCAAAGCGAGGTAAAATCGCCGCAATATGACCCAGAACTCCGCCAGCGGCCGATTGATTCTTACTTTTTCTACCTTGCACCAGGTGCTTGCTGCAGAACGAGCATTGCGTGACAGCGGCGACGATGAATTGCGCTGTCGTCCGACACCAACACCTCCCGGCCTGTCGCAATCGATTTGCGGTATGGCCATAGAACTTTTGGTGTCGGCAAAGCGGGACAAAGCTGTCCAATTTTTAGAAGCACAACAACTTGCCCCCTCCGGAACGCACTTCCTGCCTGAATAGACCAGCTGCAGCTAGTACAAGCGCTAGCCGCGCCAGCTTACAGCCCTCTAATCGAATTGGCTGCGCCAGCTGACTAAGCGCGTCAACGCTTATATACGGGCAGCGCGCCCGAGTTATTAAGCTATACGAACTGATCAAAAGCAATTTATTAAAAGCAATTGGCCTAATCTCCTTGCCTGGCGCTCTTGAAAACTTATAAGTTTGAGTTCTACTCAATCTCAATTCAAATTCAAGCCAGAAAAAACCCTTTAGAAGTAATCAGCCCTGTCTGCACCGCGTCCCGGATCTTTTGAGTTCCGCAACCGGTGCCGGCTCTGTCTGCTTATGACTATCGGCTGGCTTGGCATTTGCTTTGACGAATTGGTCTTAAACATTCAACAAACCTCAAGAGAGCAGGTCCCATGAATCAAAACAAACCATTTCAAAAAAGCTCGCTTCGCGTTCTGGTAATCGTCAAAGAGACGTACCTGGAACTCGTACAAGCGGCAAACGATCAGCACCAGCTGCTGGAAATCGCCAAAAAGTCACCAGGTCTTGAGTCTGTTGCCGAGTCGCATGCACAGCACACCGCCACCTTGAACCATGTCACCTCGGTGCTGCAGCAGTTCGGCATCAGCTTTTCGGTGGTCAATCGTCGTGACATCGCCTTGCAAGAAAAGCTGGCCCAGGCCAATCTCGTCATCACCCTCGGTGGAGACGGCACTTTCCTCACAGCGTCGCACGACATCAAAGACGGCACGCCCGTTCTCGGTGTCAATTCGGCGCCAATTACCAGCTTCGGCCATTACTGTGTTTGCGACCGCAACACGTTTCTGGCTGTTTTCGTAAGCATCATCGAGAATCGGCGCCAACCCGTGCAGTTGCTGCGCTTGAAACTCGCCATCGACGGCAAAGCTCTCAGTGAGCTCGTTCTCAACGAAGTGCTGGTCGCCCATGAGCAGCCTGCCGGCACCAGTCGATACCACATCACGGCGCACGGTCAGACTGAGATTCACAAGTGTTCCGGTTTGCTCGTTTCTACTCCCGCCGGCTCCACAGGCTTCTTGCGCTCGGAAGGTGGCCCTGTGCTGCCCATCGACGACACGAGGTTTGCGTACCTGGAACGCGCTCCATTCTTGCGTTTCGGCGAGGAGCATCAATTTCGCAGCGGCCTGATGCAGCGCGGCGAAAAACTCGAAATCGTCTCGCAAATGCAAGACGGACGCATCTACATCGACGGCGATCACATCCAGCACGCTTTTCCTCGCGGCTCGGTGCTCACCATCGAAGCAGCTGAGAGCAGTATCAACGCCTTCGTTGACGCTGCTTGCCACCAGCCCTACATCGATGAGCAATCACAAAAGCAGCCCGCTAACTCGGCCTTCAAAGGCTGGGTGAAGCGTTTGCTGAAAATTTCCTGACAACAACAACCAAACGGAAAAAATCTATGAAAGTATTGACCTTCAGCATCGTCGCCGGCTCGCTGGCATGCAACGCCCGGTGCCCATTCTGTGTGGCGCCCATGACACCTGCCAACGGCATCGGCACCAAAGAGCCGGAAGTGAACTGGCGCAATTTCCGCAAGGCCTCTCAATTGGCTCGAGATGGCGGCTGCTCCACAGCCATGATCACCTCCAAAGGTGAACCCACGATCTTTCCCGGCCAGGTGACCAAGTTTCTCGAAGAGCTTCAGCCTTTCAACTTTCCCATCATCGAGCTGCAGACCAATGGTTTGCTCATCGCCGACGGCCGCGTCAGCGACGCTGTTCTGCAGAAGTGGTATGACCTCGGCCTGACCACCATTGCCATCTCTGTGGTGCACTACGACCGCGCCAAGAACAAGTCTATTTACACGCCTCACCGCGAGTATCAGGACTTGCCGGCTTTGATCGCCAAGCTCAAGGCGATGAAATTCACTGTACGTCTGGCAACTGTCATGGTCAAAGGTTACCTCGATAGCGTGGACGAAGTGAAGAAGATGATCGCCTTCGCCACCACCAATGGTGTCGACCAGCTCACCTTCCGCCCCGTCACCAAGCCAGACAAGAGCGAGAACGAGAGCATCTACAAGTGGACCACCGAGCATGCCGTCGACGAGCAGCTGGTTGTCGACTGCAACGCATATCTCAGTGAAAACGGCTCCGAAATTCTCGAGCTGGCTCATGGCGCCACTGTCTACGACATCGGCGGCCAGAACGTCTGCATCACCAACTGCCTCACCGTCCAGCCACGGTCGGAAGAAATGAGGCAGATTATTTTCTATCCGGATGGTGCCACGCGTTACGCCTGGCAGTTCGCCGGTGCTCGTCTCTTCTAACGAAAGCGACAACGATAAAGTAACAATGCCTGGGCGGAAGGTGCTCTCTTTGAGACATCTTCCGCCCCAGGTTTGTTTCTTCCAAGATCCACGCAAAAACAGGAAAGCAACATGACCGCGCAAGCTAATACCGCCCAGACCATCGAAGCCCTTACTGCTCAGATCGCCTCCGCTGAGCCCGATGCGCAATATCTCACACTACTGAAAATACCCTTCGGTGAAATGAAGGGCATCGAGCTTTTTGGCGAAACCGCCTCTATCTACGCCCTGCTTGAAGAGCGTGGATACCGTCCGAAAGCCTGCTACTACGGCGTCAGCGCTGTGGCTCCCCTGGGTTATCTGGGTTACATTTCAGTGCCCAATCCGAACTACGACCCCGGCCACCGTCGCCAAGCAGCGATTAGCCACATTCTGTCTAACGCTTCGTAAGTCGTTGGCCCCAGAGCAATAAGCTCTTCAAAAACAAGTGAAGACGCCAAATGGCGCCTTCATTTATCAGTGATTTTTTTCACCAGATCTAGAGTAGACCGGTCTATTTTAATTGTTGAAAATGATGTTTTGTTTGGACTGTTTGAGCAACCCACGCAATGCTGCTGTGGCACCAAATGCGGTGCATCGGCACTAAGGCCACCAGCGTTGGCAACATATACGAAAGGAGTTACGCACAGCCGCGCCATCTTGTAAACCTGCTTCTTTAAGCACTTATCAAGAACGAAACGGCCTTGTCATCGGTTGCCAGTATGCGCTATTTGGCCAGAACATCTCGAAAGCGCCTGTCCACAGCGCTTTGAAAAGTCAGGCATTTGTCGCCCTCTTAGTCTACAGATACTCTCGCCCTTGCACTGAGCCTGCAGTCTCTGCTAGCGCATTAGAGATCTCCTCCCACTACTTTTTTTCGGCACTTTTCTCACTTAAAACACATAACTCCCATCAATCACCTTAAGCAGGAGCGCCATAACGCTTTTGCAGGAGAAACTATGGTTACCCCCATCATCATCGGCGGCACAGCTGCCACGCTGGTACTGGTCTTCGGACTGATACTTGTTCGTCGACACAATCGCAATGCTGATGCAGCCCAGCAGTCAGGTTTGGTCGAGGCCAAGAAAAACACCCTGCGCACCGAATTGCATGACCTCGACCTGGGCATCAAGCAAGTGCAACGCTACATCGTCGCCCTCAAGCCTGATGTGCAAAATGTCGAAAGCGTTCGCTCAGAAGCACAAGTGGAACTCGACAAAGCTGTTGCTCTCAAGACTCAGATTGAAGCTGCCATCGACAATGCCACCACCGACGCTCAAGTGGACGGTTTTGCCATTGGCATTGCTGAAGCGCGCCGTCAGGTGCAGAAGGCTCGAGTCATCGCTAGTTTGAACCAGGCCAACGACGACGAAGACGACGATTAGGCAAGCGCCTTTTCAGTCAGTGCCTGATTTCATCTCTCAATTCTCTCAATCAAAAAAGGAAAATTTATGTATGTAATTCCCATCCTGGTTTTTGCAGCGATCTTGTTTATGCTTTTCCGCCCACGCCGCAAGCCTGTGAGCGTCCAGCCCGCTGCAAAGCCTGTTGCTCTTCCCGTTGCTCTACCCGTTGCTCTACCTGCTCCTGTGCCTGCTCCTCTGCCCGCTCCTGTGCCTGCTCTCAGCGAAAGAGAACAGATCGGTGCTGATTGGCTTGCACTAACCATCGAGCATTTCCACCTGGGCGAAACCATTGCCAAAGCAAAGGCAACAGCTCTCGCGCTTGATACCGGCAGCGGTGGCGACTACAGCGAACTGGCGAAAGAAAAGCGCATCATTCTCGAACAGATTCGCATCGCCGGCTCGTCACATGACGAGATCAAGCGTCATCTTTTCGAAGAACGCTCCAGGGCCACTCTGGAAGCCACCAAATGGCCTTTCAGTGCCTCGCGCTTACAACTCCAGTTTGCTCAAGCCCGTATTGCTAAGTGGCCGGCAATCGCTCCCTGAGCCATCTGCTCGTCTACTTTCTAGTATTCTCTCGCTAGTATTCTCTCGCTAGTATTCTCTCGCTAGTATTCCATTACTGCTAATTGCCAGACCAACTCAGTAACATCCTGAAAGACTCCCATGACCTCCCCAAAAACCGGCGGCTGCAAATGCGGCGGCAAGTGCGGCAAAGCCAAGAAAGACTGCACCTGCGGTACCAAGAAAATTGCTCCGGCTTCGACCCCCGCTTCGACCAATCCGGCACCTGCAGATCCAGTTGACCAGAGCAAGAACACTGCTCCGGTTCAAACTGTGACTGCGACCGTGCCGGACACCACCAGCGCTGTTGTGAAAAAGGCCGGCTGCGGCTGCGCCCACTAAGCGCTCAAACAACATTTAGCCAGCGCGCTAAGTTTGCTACACAAAAACAGTCAGGCCTCCCAGCCTGACTGTTTTTTCTGCTGTTTTTCTGTTCATTTTTTACCAAAAAAAACCGTTACAACTATAGAAGACAGTATTATTGGTGCCTTAAAAATAGGATGAAAAAAAGTGAGAAGAGCTTGCGGCTCTCCTCACAATCAAGCTAAATCAGCTGCTATTTGCCATCTTCGTGCTGGAAGGCAAATTTGTTCACCCATGCAATTGCCACGGTTGACACCACAAAAACCAGGTGCACAACCACAAGCTTGACCAGGGTATCTGTACTTTGGTTGGCAGCGTTGACGAAGGCCTCGAGCAAGTGAATGCTTGAGACACCCAAAATCGACATGCTCATCTTGACCTTGAGTGTGCCGGGGTCGATGTGGCCAAGCCATTTGAGCCTGGGCACACGCGATGCCTGCGGCAATTCGTCTTCAAATGCGCTCCTGATGAAAAGCACATAGCCGCCAATCATGATCATGACGATCAGATGGCTGACCATGATGATGTCCAGCAGATGCAAGACAGCCACCAGTATCTGCGTATCCGAGTAGCTCACTGCGTGATACAGCAACTCGAATGTCTGCAGAGAGAAACGCAGAGTGTATACCGCCAGAGTGACGCTCAAGGCGAGATACATCGGCAGCAGCAGAAAGCGGCCACCAAAGACGATTTTGTCGAACTGTAATTTCATAACGCCCTCGTTATCAAAATGAGAGGAAGGGCTGCCTCTCGACCAGCAGAGTGAGAAAAGACACAAAAGCCTGGCCCTGGAAAAGCTTTATGCAACTTGCATAGAGCTTCCCAAGGCCAGACCCTGTGCCGATTTATTGATGGCGTTGAACGAAAGCTTAGCCGTGCAGCCTTACTTTCTGATTACTTGTCGTCGCAGCAGGTACCATTGGGCGCCATGCGTTTGCATGAGAGACCTTTGGCCAGATGCTGCCTTGCCTGCGGAGCGCAAATCAGTTCGATTTCCAGTTCACCGCGCTTGTTGCCGTAGGTGGCAACTTTCTTTTCCGCGGCCACTTTGATCAAGTGGGCTTGTCCACGGAGGTTGATTGCTTGTGACTGCCGGTTGGGCAGAATGGGAATCGACAGCTTCGAACAGCCCCTGGAGATGGCGTTCTCGACTGCCAGGTCGACGAGCTGCGCGATTGCATGACAGTCGACTTTGTCGGGAGAACCGAGACCAACGACCATGACGTGTTCCGGGGCACCATCTTGGTCCAGTTCGAGAACGAAGTGCTCACCACGGTTGCCCTGGAAGTTCTCCTGCTCGATCTGGCTGGCGATGACACCACCCACAGTTTGGTCGAAAGCCTGAATGTGACTGCCCAGCCCATGGCCGTTCAGTTTGCACACGAGCAACATTGGAGTGTCTCCTAACCCCAATGAGTCGTGCGTCTTGATTGAATTCGCTAGTGAAATCTTAAGCTTCATGGCACATCCTCGATGTTTGTGTTACGGGTAGATCCGCTGCTCGCAACAAAAACTCAGTTGAAAACCGAACTACAACAAACCACAAGAGGGCGGATCCACTCTCACGGTTACGTTGCAGTAATTTCGGTAAATACTTCTTCGAATCATCATCGGCACTTTCACTATGTACTCTCCAAAACTTGTTACCAAGCCACATGCGTCGTCCTACACACCACGAAGTGGAGGCAGAAGATTTGGCAATGACGAGGCTGGTTTGTTCGGAAGAATTACTGCGATGAATATTTGGGATGAAGAGAAGAGAACCTGAATCTAGTGCTGTTAACGGTAAGTACTCAAGAAAGAAGCTATTAATGAGCCCTAAAGATCATCGCCGGGTGCGGCTTTAGCCACTGACGTAGAAACGATTCGCCGAATAGTAACATCGCATTAAATCGACTAGCTCTGAAAGTCTAGTCTCCATCAGCGTTTTCAGACGATCATTAACAGCTACCAGGGCACCACTTAACAAGCCTTGATATCTAGCGCGACTCGCGTTTTTGCTCAATTTTTTGCAACATTGAAATGCTTTGATGCTAAAAAAATTTGGCACCACGGGTAGCGCTAGGTCTTCGAAAGAAATTGTTAAGACAAACGGCTGTATATCAAGACTGTGAAGTGAAAGGCTTAGTTACTTAACAATGCTCTTTTCACGTATTTTTTATAGCGTTTATATATGCGCCCCGTTTGTTGTTTGCACAGAATGTTCAAACTATGAATGTGGGGCAGTTTCGGCCATTTACCCTGAAAAACATTACAAATGTTACGCAGACCTCTCAGAGCCGAACTAGCCAAGTGCTGATTAAGCCTCACCAATATTAGCTGCAGCTTAGTTGTCAAGGCGCTGTTCCTTATAGTGGCCGGATTCATTTTTGTTGCTTGAATCGCTGCGCCGGTCAGGAAAAGTTAGCGCTCAACGAGGTCGACGCAAGCAGTCGTATATACGATTGAGAGGTAACAGATGAGTAATAACTTTTTGGAGCCATAGGGCCCAAGTCTGTAGGTTCAATTTACCTACACTCCTCTCAACAAAAAAACCCGGTCAACAAAAAAACAGCAACAACGCACTTTCCGCTTCTTTCCACCCCCGGGTTAGACCTGTAGGCAAAACTCGTTCTTCGTCTGCGTTCCTAAACGTCCACCGCTCAGCCACAAACGCCGTCGGCATCTTGCCTGCGTGAACTGCCTGAGCTCTCTCAAATCTTTATGGAGGCTTTAACTATGCTCAACCGCATCCTAAAGCTGATCGGTCCCATCCTGGCCTTGGTGCTACTGGTGGGATTCACTTCAGCTTCTTACGCCGCCGGACCAACCTGGTTGCCCAAGGGCAGTCAGTTCCGTCCCGGCCAACACGTGTACCTCGACCCCGCCCTCGAATCTGGCAGCAACCCTGTCAATCTCGATGGCCTGGAAGCTCAGCTCAAAGCTGAGGGCGCAAAACATGGTGTCGAATATTTCTTCGTTATGACCCTCACGGGCGACGAACCGAGAAATCCGAACGTGCCATTTGCCACAGAGCGTCTCGACGACCTGATCGGAAACTGGGGTGGCCAGAAGAGCTTCCCGTCCGATAAGGCTGTGGTCATTCTCGTGGTTCGTCTGGCGTCGGATTGGACCAAGAGTTCTTACGCCATCAACACCTCACCGGCACTCACCGCTCTGGGAATCACCAGCGACAACATGGCGCCGGTGCTCGACCAGTACGGTAAGAACCCCAACGGCGGCAACCCCTCTGCACTGCTCCCGCGCATGCCCAAGGCCTTCGGTCTGAAGATTGCGCAGGAAGCCAACTACAAGGTGGTGCAGCATGCGGCCGCAGTCAAGCAGGCTGAGATCGATCGTGCGGCCCAAGCCGAGCGTGACCGTCTGGCCAAGATTGCCGCTGCTGAACAAGCCCGTCAGGACAAGATCCGCGCCGAACAGGAAGCTCGCGAACACGCTGAGTTCATGGAACGGCTGCCGATGAACCTGGCCATCTATGGCATTCCCACCCTGATTCTGCTCACCCTGCTCGTGCTCTTCGTACTCTTCTCGAATGCGAAGAAGGTGGCGGTCAAGGCTCTGGATGAATGGAAGAAGAAGTTCGAGCCCGGCAACATCAACTACCTGTCTCTCGAGAAGGCCTACTGGGGCTTCCTCAAAGACATGGGTGCGCAGTGGTCGAACCGCTTCAAGGACGAAACACTGGTCACCTTCAAGTCGGCGGCTCAGGCCTACGCCGACCTTTCCGTGCGTGTCAACGCTGCGCTCGGCATGATGAACCAGTCGGAAGCTGACATCAAGTCGGCCAACATCTTCAGCATCGGCAAGCTCAAGGCTGCGGCTGCTCGTCTGACCGTGACTCCGATCACGATCACCGGCGAGACTCTGCCTATCGAGCAGCGCAGCATGTTCGGTTCGATCGTGGCGGAAGCCACTTACGCGCCGGGCGAACTGCTGGCAAACATGGAAGCGCTCTTCAAGACCGCTACCACGGAATGCAAGTCGATCAAAGACTCCATGGACGGCGCCGAGCAGAACAGGCAGGACATCGAAGCTCTGATTGCTTCGGTCACCACCACCCGTGGTGCGCTGGAGGAGAAGGGCCTGAATTTCTCGCCCTACGAAATCAGCTTCACTCAGCTGTCGGCAGCGCGTGACGAGTTCCTCACTCTGATGCTGTCGAACCCGCTCAAGGCTTTCGAGAAGTCGGAAGCAGTAGAGCGCGGCGTCGAGAAGCTGAAGGCCATACTCGACTCGGCCATCAGCCTGAAGAACAGCCTCGCCGGCACCACCAAGCTGATCGAAGCGGCTCAGGCGAAGATCGCCCTGGCGCGCAGTCAGCCCATGGACATCAACTATCCGGAAAAGCCCAAGACACCAGAGATGGTGGCTGGCGGTTTGACCAAGCTCAATGAGGAGGGCGCAAACCCCGACAACGAGCTGACCGACGCCAAGGAACAACTGGCAGCCAGCTTGAATGCACTGGTGGCCGGCAGAATCGACGACGCCAACGCCAAGAAGGCGGAAGCGGAGAAGTCGGCTGCTGCAGCCAGTTCTCTGGTGGACACCATCCTCGCTGCTCGCGCCTTCGTGCAGAAGCAGGTACCGGTGGTGCGCGGTCTTCTGAACAGCCTCGGTGCCGAAATTCCGGCATCGACTGACGATGTGGCGGCGCTCAACGCAGGTTTCCTGGCCAAGAACTTCGCCGGCGAACCGAAGAAGCTCGAGACGGCCAACAACGTCAACAGCAAGACCGAAGCTGAACTCGAGAAGATCCGCAGGGCCTTCTTCGAACAGCGCTATGTGGCTGCCCGTGCCGCTCTCGAAAAGACCGGCGGCGACATCCAGAATGCGCGCAACGGCCTTGTGGAAATCCACACGCGTCTCAACCAGCTGATCGAGAACCGCAAGCATGCGAAGGAAACCGTGCAAACGGCGACCCAGCTGACTGGCGCTCTGTCGGTTAAGCTCAACACCAACAAGTTCACCACTTCGGCAGCAACCGACAGCACCTACGCGCGCCTCAAGCCGGTTCTCCTGGCCCAGCAGACGTCGGTGGCCATGGAAATCACTGACTGGCCGGAAGCCGCTGCTGCAGCCGACAAGCTGCTGGCAGACCTGCAGTCGGTGGACAAGAGCATCGATACCGAGAAGCAGGCGCACGCGCTTGCGACGACGCGTATCGAGACCCTGGCTTCGGCTCTGGTTTCGGCGCGCGGCACTGTGTCGGCCAAGACCACTCGCCAGCCGTCCCGCGACAAGCTCGAAAGCGCTATCAGCGCCCAGAGCAAGGTTGTGACCAGCGTTGGTGTAGCCAAGTCTGACTGGAATGCCATCGTTCGCGCCGCGGAAGCCGCTAAGGCCATCGTGGACGACGCTGTCAAACTGGCTCAGGGTGACGCTGCTGCCTTCCAGCAGGCCAGCTCGGCCATCGCCGATGCCGATGCCTACATCAATGGCATCGACAACAAGTCGTACAGCGAGAGCAAGTCTATCGGCGGCTCTTACAAGTCGTTCGGTTCGGGCGTCAGCGCTGACGTCTCGTCGGCCCGCAGCAAGCTGTCACAAGCCAATCGCGAGCTGTCCAACCAGCAGTACGAAACGGCCAAGAGCACAGCTCAGGCTGCCAAGTCTGCGGCCAAGACTGCCGATGAAGCGGCTGCCCATCAGGTGGCTGTGGCTATCGGTATCGCCGTTGCTGCTTGGGAAGAGCTCGAGCGCCAGCGCCGTCGGCGTGAGGAAGAAGAGCGGGAACGCGAGCGTGAGCGCCAGCGTGAACGCGACCGTCAGGCCCAGGCCGACCGCGAGGCCGCAGACCGGAGGAACAACGATTCCTTCAGTGGCGGTGGCGGTTCCAGCGGCAGCGGTTTCAGTGGTGGTGGTGGCTCGCGTGGTGGCGGAGACTTCTAAGTCGTCTTCACTGGCAGCCCCACTTTTCTAACAGGCCACGGCAGGATGCGCTCTTGAGGAGAGAGCGTTAAACCTGCCGTGGTCTTTGCTTTGGCTAGTTACTCCTCGAACTGTTCAATCAAACTCAAAGGAAAACATTATGGAACCGATCACCATCATCATCGTTCTTGCCGTTGCTGCA
>JAVHQC010000021.1:0-64114 GCA_036170915.1 Cyanobacteria bacterium auto_48_18 | reverse complement strand
TAACCGTAGAACCAATACAAAACCTCGATTCCTAAATCACTAACTCTACCCAGTTCTAATACCTGAACTCTCTCTCGTGCTTTTTCCAGCGCGCGTCTTTTAACACCGATAAGGACAAATCTATGATTCTCGGCACAGCCTTCCTCTGGCTGGGCTTGTTACTAGTATTCGTGTTTATCAATGGCCTCTTTGTTGCCGCTGAATATTCTCTGATCAGACTGCGTGGCAGTCAGGTTGAAGAGATGATTCAGCGCAGAGTCATTGGTGCATCCACGGTAAAAAGCTTGCTTGATGACATGGACCGTTCGGTTGCTGGTGCCCAACTTGGTATCACAATCACCGGCCTTGCTGTCGGCGGCGTAGGACAAGAACCCATCCGTGCACTGTTGCAGATTGGCGCTGATGCTCTCAGCAACTCTCTGCCATTTCTCTCGCAAATACACGTGCCTTCTTTCGTCGGCATGATCGTTTCTTTTGTAATTCTCACCATTTTCCACGTCATCATCGGCGAACAGCTACCCAAATTGCTCGCCATTCGCTCACCGCAATCTCTGGCGCTGGCTCTGGCTCTGCCCTTTTCGCTGTTCTGTCGCTTCACGGCACCGTTACTCTGGCTCATCAACGGCACTACCGCCGTGATTTTGAAGATTCCAGGCATGCCCAAAGGGCCTGAGCACGGCACTTCAGCGACGTCTCCGGCGGAGTTGCAGATTATCATCGCTGAGAGCGAACGCGCAGGCACCCTTGGTAGTGGCGAATCTGATTTGCTCAGGCGTGCTCTCGAGCTGCGTGGCCTCACGGTTTTCGACGTTATGGTGCCGCTCAGTTTGATTGATGGTTTGGCTGAGGAAATGTCTTTGGCTGATGCCCTCGATGTCATTTCGCAAACCAGACACAGTCGCCTGCCCATTTTCAGCAAAGGCCGCAAGAGCGTTGTGGGAATTCTCAACTCTCGTGAGTTGCTCGATATTCTCAAGAAAAAGCTTCGTGCTGAACTCAAGGGTGTCAAGCCTGTTGCAGGCTCTTCTGCGGCTCTCACCGGCACTGAAGCCATCGGCAAACTGGCCGCCTTTGTGCGTAAGCCTTTCTTCGTCAACGAAGATCTGGCGGCCTCCGAATTGCTGAAACAATTGCAAACCAACAAACTGCAGCTGGCCATCGTCACTGATGCCGCCGGTCAGGTTGTGGGTTTGATCACTCAAGAAGACTTGCTCGAACAACTCGTTGGTGAAATTCACGACGAGTGGGACAAGGCTATCGAGGGTGTTGAAATTCTTCTCGGTGGACGCTATCGAATCGATGGTGAGTTCACTTTGTTTGAGTTTCGCAAGGTCTTCGACCAGCGCATTGTGAGCGAGTCTGACTCGACCACTGTGGTTGGCGTCGTTCAAAGTGCATTCGGTCGTCCGGTGAAAATCGGCGAATCGATCACTCTTTCTTCATACCAATTCACCGTTGTCGAACTCACCGCAGGTGGTGCCATTGCACGCCTGGAAGTAATCTCAGTGCCTGACGCTCCCGACAGTCCAGATGAGACTGAGCGCTCACAGCCTAGCCAACAGCCTAACCTCTAGGAGGCTATTACTATGTACTTAACTATTGGAATAATTGTGCTGGTGGTTGTCGTGGGCTTTCTTGCCTACCGCGCTCTCAGTCGCAAAGATCTACCCGTTGAACCCACTCATGTCATACAGTCCGGCAAAGATCGCAGCTGGACCTCGCCGGTGTTTTCCACCAGTGGTGCCTTTTTCATCAAGCCCTGGCTGCAGCCTGGCTTGAATGGCACTTATGGCGCTAACGGTGGCCTCGAATCAATGCAGATTCTCTTCCACGTGCTTGGCGACAAGAGCACGCGTAAAGAGTTTATGGTCGAAATCGAGCTGGCCTCTACCGGTGAAAAGACGCGCATCACTCCCGATGCTCGTCTGATTACTGTGCATGGCGTGCCCGAGCAAGTGCAGTTCAGCGCTAAAGTCGAAAACCTTCCTGCCGGCGCCCTTTTCAAGTATCGCGTGCTCATGGGTGGTCGAGAAATTTACAGTGCTTGTGCCACTGCTCGCAAAGCCATCGGCTCGCCTTTCCGTGCCATCATATTTGGTGACATGGGCAATGGTTCGCCAGGTCAGCGTAAGCTTGCCTATCAGCTTGGGCTGCCCCGCGCTACTTCACCAGCCGCTGATTCCGGTGCAGAAGTCACTAGCGGCAACGTGGTCGACATGACCTACGTCAAACCGCAAGGTGCCGACATCATCATCAGCGCCGGCGACGTTGTCTACCAGCATGGTCGCTACGCCGAATATCTGAGCAAGTTCTTTGCCGTCTATCAGGCCGAGAATGCCAGCCCGGATAAAGGCTCCAACATTCTCGCCAGTACGGTTTCGCTCAGCTGTGTCGGTAACCACGATATGGCCAAGCTTGACCCTGAGACGCAGGTAAGCTTCGACGATTATCCCGACTTGATGGCCTTCTTCGCGCTGTGGTCGCTGCCTTTGAATGGGCCGAACAACAGCCAGATTTCAGGTGGGTCAGGTCGTAACCATCCGCCGCTTCTGGCAGAAGCCAACTATTCAGCTCTGCGCGACCTGGTCAGTTCGGCCGGTGAACGCTATCCGCGTATGGCCAACTTCGTCTACGAGTACGGCAATGCTCACTTCCTCTTCCTCGACGCCAATTCGTACATGGATTGGACCGATGAGGGCATGAGGCGTTGGGTTGAAGACGACCTCAAGTCGGTTGCTCCTGGTATGTGGAAAATCGTGGTGCTTCATCAGCCGCCGTTCACAAGCAACATCGGTCACCAGCGTGAGCAGGGAATGCGCTTCCTCAGCGACATTTTCGAACGCAATGGTGTCAGTGTGGTTTTTGCCGGCCATGCTCACGCTTACGAGCGCAGCTTCCCCATCAAGTTCGTCCCGTCTGGCGGCATTAAGCCTGCGGCTCAGCTCGAGGGCGGTTACATCCCCGGTAAAGTCACCCTCGACCGGAAGTACGACGGCGTCACCAACACCCGGCCCGATGGTGTGATTTACATCGTCACCGGAGGTGGTGGTGCCAAGCTTGATTCCAAGCTCTTGCACGGCAATCCGAACCTGTGGCAGCCGTTTACTGACAAGTTGGTTGGTGACCGTCACTCATTCTCTCTGGCCGATTTCTCGCCTGAGAAAATGGAAGTTGTTCAGTACGATGCCGATGGCAACGAGCTGGACCGCTTCGCCATCACCCGATAACAGTTTTTGAAAGGGCGGTCGAGAATATTGGGTGAAAACCTGGTGTTCTCGGCCGCTTCTTTCTTTTTGACCTGGATTATGCTTTCATATAGTATATACGCCAGGATCGCCACCTGTTCAGGGTCTTGAGATGTCTAGATGAAAAGCCGCTAAAAAAAACCAGCTAAACCGTGAGCTCGTGCAAGGTTGTTCGTCTGCCCTGGTCAGCGAGAGCGAACCAGGGTAATTTGATTTAGTGGTTAAAGATGAGCTGGGACCTGCATCTAGGCCGTTCGAGCCTGGAGCCTCCGGCACAACTGTACAATGAGTGACGAATTGGAGTGTGCCGTTGAAAGACGCCACAAGACTCGTTTTGACGTTTCTATGATATTTGCTGGGATCAGTAGAAACCGGTCCCGCAGTGTGCGCAGAGAAATATTTTTCTGGGATTCTGGTAATTCGTTACGGGTTGCATGCAAGAGCATGTAGGCTAGCCCTTGAATCGTAGTGAAACGAAATTGATTCGCGGTGAAAGACTGGCAGCTGAGTGGGACTTTGCAGTGTGACTTAGTCTCTTTGATGAACATTTCGACACGGGAACGCTGACAATACTTTTCTTCGTACAGGAGCTTGGCAGTTGAGTTCTTGATGTTAGTAACGATGCAACGAACATCAAGTCCTTTATCTGTGTAGTCAACTCTAGCGATCAGATTTCTGTCCCTGGGCCATTTTGTGCCGTTGTGTTCAACTCCGTAGACAATGCGTGAGTGCCTTGAAGAGGCTAGCTGTTCAGCGTGAATCCGTTCAGCTGTGGGCAATTGCCGTATGCGATCATGCTCACGCTGCCAATCTTTTTTACGCGCCTGACCAATGTATTTTGGCTCTCCAAAACGCTTACGGAAGTCTTGTTCTACGGCACTTATTACATGTTTTATTTTCGATTTCGCGGAAGAAGTAGCCGGGTAGCCAATCACGTAGTGAATATTTAGTTTTTCCAATTCTTTTAATAGGCCAGGGCTGTTAAACCCGGTATCCATCACAAGTGTAATGGCAACATCCTTCCATTCTTTTTTAAGATCGCTGACTAATTTTAGAATATCCTCCGCTGATTTAGCATCGTGAAATCCTCCACCACGAAGCTTCGCGAGAAGCAAATCACCTTCGGCAGTAGTTGCAATCAGTGGGAAATATTGTGTCTGTTTGTAGCCACCACGCCAAGTTGATTGTTGCTGTGAGCCAAAAGTACGTATTGCTGTTCCATCGATGTAGATGGTCAACTTCCTTGGAACATTCTTCTGTCGCTTCACGAAGAAGCGCAGAGGAACTTGTTCAAGGGCACTCATTGTAGTCTCTGAAATATTTTGCTCGGTACGAGTTGCGGTTGACTGACTTGGCATGGGGCGGCCCTCCAACTCTTTGGCGAAAATATTAATTAGTGCGGGATCGTCCCTGAAAAACGTGCAGTCAATGGCGTCAGGGTGACCGCAAACCGCTAAAAATACGCGCTGAGCGAGTTGCAGTGCGAGTGAAAACGAAACGGCGCCCTCATTTCTCCATTCTGGAATCAAATCGGCAGCCATTTTAATCATTCCGGTGTCTTGCGCAATCCTGGCAACTGGAAGAAGGCCACCAAGGCTACTTAGCTGACCGCCTTGATCATCAATGTTAAAAAGCTTTTGCCCTTGTATCTTCAAATTCGCTTGCTGTGGGCGCCGAGATATTTTAAAATTCGAACTCATGGAAGGCCTCCTGTTCTGAGTTTTTGTTTTTAAGCAACTCGATTATCCAGGACTGGCCAGGCCTTTCATCCTTTTTAAAATGCATTTGATACCAAATGCAATACTATATTTCAATCAGATCTCTAGCGCCTATGCAGGAGATAGCCTCATTCTTGCTGAATTTCAAACAGTTAGAAGAGTGACGTGCAGTCTTTAACTGCTCACGCTAGTATGTAGTATTCATCTCCGTTTCAGGAGAAAAAAACAAGCTACCAAAGCGGCTCGATGAATAATCCAGGTTGACCTTTTATACTATTCTTCATAGTATTTCGATGGCCTAGATTTTGGCCCAGATGGAGATTGAGGGAGCCATTTTGGCCGTTGCTAAAACGCAGAGAAATTTTTGAAAATTTCTCTGCAAAACGGCAAACCCTGCCTGATAAACAGCAAACCTTGTCTGATAAACAGCCAAAACCAAGATATTTGCCTCAATGTGTTGGCTTTGCGAGCTAACTTGGCATAAGAGAGTAGAACTCTAATTATTCTAGTATAAGAGTTACACAAAGCCAGTTAAGGCAGTCAGGGGAAGATGCCTCTTCAAGACTCTTTTAGTCGAAAATCAGACAACCAAGATTCTGCAGCGCCTCGAATACCCCGCCCTGCTAAATGGCCGCGCGTGCCTACTCTTGAAGATCTTGAGTTTAGTTATCAGCGTGCCAAAGATAGCCCCGAAATTCCCGCCGCCATGCTTTGGAAGCGCACCGAGTCTTCTAACTTTGTCTTATCAGTCACATTCGAGAAGGGTACAAACGCCGGCGAAGCCACCTGGGTCATGCAGGCTGAAGAAATGGGCGACAATGTCGTGCTCTGGAGTTTCCGTAGCCGCGAAGCCTCAGTCATACATCAGCTCATGGAAGAAGCGATTGAGTCGCTAGAGCCTGGCAAGCAGACCGATGACTCTGACATGATGAGCAGCGGCAGTGGCATCAAATATGGCACCATTATCGATCACTATGAGGTGCGTGAAGAGATTGGCTCAGGCGGCATGGGTGTGGTCTACAAAGGCCGCGACCAGATGTTTGATCGTACTGTTGCGCTTAAAGTGTTGCACGGCAAGCTGCTCAGCGATCCGCTGAGCAAAAAGCGCTTTGAGCAAGAGGGCCGCGCCACTATTACTCTTGTACATCCCAATTTAATCTCGGTCTATCACTACGGATTTTCCAGCAGCGGCCACCCCTTCATCGTCATGGAGTATGTTGACGGCCGCGGCCTCGACAAATTGCTCGATAATATCAAGCATCTAGACGTGGAAGAATTTGTTGATATTTTCTTACAAGCCTGTGACGCTCTAGGTCATGCTCACGACCGCGGTATTATCCACCGCGACCTCAAGCCAAGCAATCTGATGATTGTTGAAACCGGCCGCAAAAAAGAGCGTCTGGTCAAAATTGTAGATTTCGGCATTTCTAAAATTCTTCCCCACGGTCGTTTTGCCGGTCAGGAGCTGACTTCCGCCGGTGACGTCGTCGGCAGCCCGCTTTACATGAGCCCTGAGCAGTGCAAGGGTCTCAGCCTTGACGGTCGGTCAGATCTTTACTCACTCGGATGTCTCATGTATCAGGCCATTTCTGGGGCTTTGCCCTTTCTTGGCGAGAACGCTCTGCAAACTCTGAGCAAACATATTTGCGATCCGCCACCACCATTTGACCAAGTGGTGCCTAATCTCAATATTCCAAAAGAATTGCAAGATGTGATTTTTAAAACTCTTGAGAAAGAGCCAGACAGGCGGTACGCCAATGTGGCCGAGCTGCGCGTTGAACTCGAAAAACTCAGCCCGAAAACTAAATCGCTCAGCCTTACTACAACGACTTTGACCAAAGTGACATCATCTGCCACCGCCGGTTCGGTGCACATCTTGATGGAAGCCGGCGCGCTGCCCCGGGCCACTCTTGAAGCTGCCGTCAATGTACAAAAATTGATTAAAGAAGGAAAAGTGACGCTCACTCAGGCTGCAGATTTGCTGCAAAAGGCGCACAAAAATGACGGGAAAATTGAGATGGATCGCGTCTCTCCCCAGGGCACCATTCACAGTTTTGTCGTCGATACGCCACTAGAGGCGGTGCTGGTAGAGGCTGGTCTAATTAGCAATGCCGTGTGGCGATCGTTGCTGCAATTGCAAGCCGCCATTCGAAACCAGGAAATGTCGAAAGACGATGCCGTCGAAGAATTTAAGAAACGCCACCCTCCCAGTGAAGCGGTTAAGAACAAGGCTGCCAGTGTAGAGCGCGAAAAACGCGTAGCAATGTCACCACCGCTTTCAGCTGTTGATTTGCTTAAACAGGCAGGTATAGTCACTGAAGAAGACATCGAAAAAGCGCGCACCCTTGATCAAGATAAGGGTGCCAAACTCGAGCGGCATCTGATAACTATGGGCAAACTAGATACGAAGACAGTGCTGGCCAGCTATCAATGTATGACCATGCTTACCCAAAAAAGATTGAAAGTAGAGCAGGCCATAATTGCTCTCAATTTCTGCCAGCGCAGCCGAGTTGACTTCACTGACGCCATGAAGGAGCTGGGATGGGAACTCTCGTCATAGTTAATGGTGCGCTTTAAATGGTATCAGAAGGTGATTCATCACAACCTCAGCAGCCCGAGTGCGCTCATGCCACCGTATGCAGTGGCTTTGCCGGTTCACTGGTTGAGCCTGTGCAAGTTCAAGCATGGCCGTTCAATGGAGACTCTGAGCGCTCCTTAGTCACAGACGCCAGTGGCAAACAATTTGTGCTTAATGCTGAAAGCATTAACCGCTCCTTTAATGACATTGAGCAAGAACACCTCGCCATTGATACTTTACGCAGTCGCGGATTTAGTCTAGCTGTACCTTTATTGCTTGCTAAAGACGGCAAGCCGGCCTATTTCTGGCAGGGTCGTTATTTTACTCTGCGGCCTTACATCAAGGTCTCAGCACCGTTTAACTGGAGGCGCGTCACCTGGAACGAGCAGCACTGCGGAGAAGCCGGGCGTGTACTGGCACAGTTGCATTGTTCGGGTGACAGCGCTGATCTCGCTAAAGGCCTCGTTAAGCGGTTAAAGCCTACTGTCGATTGGCATGAAGCGTGCTTAGAGCGCATTCGACATGCTTTTGCTCGCGCCAGCGAGTTTGGTGTCATGCCTGGCTATAGTTTGACTATCGCCGCTGCTGAAGCCATAGTAAGCCGCCTTCAGGGTCGGGTCGAACAAGTTTTTGAAGTGCAGGCAATGATTGAAGAGTGGCTGCGGGCCCATGGTTCTAAGTATGCCTGGCGGGCTCTACTGCATGGCGATTTTCATCCAGGCAATTTAGTTTATCGGGGCTCCACCATCAAAGCCGTGATTGACTGGGATTATTCCCGCCTTGATGATCCGCTTTTTGACCTGGCCTATGCTCGCATTATGTTTTGTGGACGTTTTCGCGAGGATGATTTTTCGGTTGAGAACATGTTCGATCAAAAACTATGTGAAAGCTTTGAGAGCAGCTACAGAGACTATTTAGACAAGTCTCAAAGTGAGCATTATCTTTGGTTGATTGTGCTTTGTTCTCTGGTTATGGGAGAAGGCGCCAGCAAACAAGAAGAAGCCATGGCCGCTGATATTCTCACTGCTTATTCCGAAATTGTGCTGGCTTTGATTTTAGTTTTCGAACTGGAAGAACTAGTCAAACCTAAGTTTATTGCTGACGGTGAGCGCGAAGCCGAAACCCAAGATGCTCTTGAAGAAAAGCTGCAGATGGAAAGAAATGCCGGCAATATTTTGACCTTCTTTTCATAGCTAATATTTCGCTCTGCTAATGTGCCACCAACCACGATATCATGTACATCACCCAGAAGTTCCAGAGTGAGTGTATTGCCATAACTATGTAGAGATTGCGTGTGCGCTCGTAAACTGCTGCCAGAACCATGCCGATACTAAAATATTGCCAGAATCCGCTGGGGTCGAAATGCCAGGCGGCAAAAGCCAAAGAGCTAAGTATTATGCTGCCGACCACTCCTGTGCGCGAGCGCAGCCAGCCGTAGAGAAGGCCGCGAAACATCAATTCTTCTGTCACGGGCGCCATCACGCAGGCGAATATCACCAATAAAGTGATCATGCCGCCATCTGCTGAGAATATTGAATCAATAATCGTCTTTTGCACAACACTGGGTACGTCCGGTGCTCTTCCCGGCAACATTTTGAGAATCATGCGCGTGGCTAAATTTAGTGACAGAGTTGCGGCAAAACCGCCCAGGCATAAGATGGTCAGGCTCACCGCATTCAGTTGCACTGAGCCCCAGGTAAGTGCTTTTCCTATTGATAGTTTTTTTGGTCGGCAGGCAAAGAAGTAGAACATCAGCAGCAGTGATACAAGCCCTGCAAGAGAAGTCGAAGACAGAGTGCTGAATTGATAGAGGTTATTTTCTATTTTGGTGTGACTTAAGGCCGAGTTGATGCCGAGGATGAAACCAATGATCACCCCAGCTATTAATTGGGCCATGAAAACGCCTATGAGGCAGGCGTAGCTGCGACGAAAGGAAGTAGCGAAGGGCAATGTTTCGGTGGCAAGATTGGGCCAGCGTCTCAACCACAGCACCGTTAGTGGTGCCGCTAACAACATCACTGCGGTGATTGCGTAGTATATGGCAAGCTTTTCTGCCCACGCTTTTGATTGAATGGCCCTGGCAGCCAGGCGTTCAGTTAGTTTGGCCTTGTCTGATATTTGATAGATGTCGTTCAAAACCGTAGCTTTGTACCACTCATCACTAAGGCTGGTCTGCACCGCTTGAATGTACTGGTCTGAGTGCTCAATCACTGGCCTTTGATAGAGTTCGTTTAGGCTGTGTACCAGAGCGTCTGGTTTGCCGCCGGCTTTGGCGTATTCGAGAAAAACTGGCTGAACGTCTTTACCCTGCATGTGCAAAATAATGGCAAGCCGAGCTGCCACGGCGGCATTGTCTGGACAGCTGTCGGAAATTGTCTGCACATTCTTTTCGGCAATTTTGAGCGCGGTTTTTAGCCCATGGCCGCCCAGTACATCGTTGAAGACTTTCAGTGGTGGTGTCAGGTCGTCGATGTACGTGGCTTCCATAAGCCCATTGGCGGCCAAATCGCTCTTTTTGACAAAGTCTTGAGCCATGACTTTAGTCTGTCTTTCTTTAACAAAGTCTTTGGAGAAATGGCCGCCTAAGGTGGCAATTAAAAACAATAGGGTGGCTGCAGTCAAAGTTACATCTGCTGCAATCGTTCGAGCTCTACCCTTAAGTAGAATACTGACCAGGGCGCCACACGATGTCAGACCAAGCAATGCAAGTATTGTCACCAGCCATAGTATCAGTGCTGCCAAACTATCACCTCGTAGATTTGGGAGCTAGCGCGCTGGGCGATGGTGATAGCCTCCGGCGGTGATTCAAGGCCCTGGCTTTGAAAAAATTCAATTCTACGGTTGTATCAACTAACCATGGACTTTTAGCAAATTTAGATGTACCGAGTACAGCTTCCAAGCATGCATTATCTGCCTTAATCTCGCCGTGGGGTCCTAGAATTTCCAGGTTTTGAAATTCGCCTTCGGGAGTAATCGTAAACTTTACTGTTTGGCGCCCAGGCGCATCCTCTGGGGGAAACCACTTGGCGTATGCTTTTTCTTGTAAACGTTTCAGATAAACTTCGAAATAAAGAGGCGGATATGTCTGCGGCGGCCTTGTTTTACCGGTGTAAATCGGTGTTACAAGCGCTTCGAACTTCGGATAGTCGGCTTTTTTCGGCTGAGCCATGGCCGTATTTGTGATTGTAGCTGTAGACAAAAGGAGAACCAGTGCTTTGTGCATGCTAAAACCACCAGCTTTTTCCAGTCTGCGAACCTGAAACGTATACGCTCTAGTTTGAAAAACAGATCCCACCGTCGCTACCAATTCATTATGACGTTTCTATTGCTATCCATGCCCATTTCCAGAAGAAACATTGTATAACTATAGAGGCTAATAGTATTGGCAAAAAAACTGAAATGGAGAATGCGAATCAGAGGCTTCAAGCCACGATCCGCATTCTCCCCGGTCTAAACCGTTATTTCAGCGAGGGTTAAGTTGAGAGCGTTAGTTACTTGAACCGCAGATTGAGTGGGTTCATGGAACTGTGAATCATTTCGTTGTTGCGAATGTGCGTTAGTGCTGAAACAATCGACGCTCGTGCAGTCTCATCGGTTTCGGCCAACAGAGCCCGGTTCAGATTCTCCTGAATTTCGGCGGGGCTGGTGCCGGGTGAGGTGGTAGTGACACCACTTTGCAGTTGGCGAGCAGCAATGGCGCCGAGGCGCTGTGCACTGCGACCACGGTCGACAGGATCTAAGCTGTTGTTCAGCAGAAGATTCAATCGGGCGACTTCACCGGTGTTGACAGTGATTTGAGCCGGGTCGGAAACCTGGCGCGGAGAGTAGTTGAACAGACAGACAACAATCAAGGCGAGTGCTGCTGCTGTGACAACGAGTAATTGGGGCCTTATTTTCGGGTTCATCAATATTTGCACTGTTCTCTCGCGTTTTTTGTACAGATGCTTGGGCTGGTTAATTCAAGGGTGCATCTGAATGACCCATATCCACAGGAAACGTAGCCGGCGATTTGTCTGTAATAGTTGGGGTTGGAAAAGTTTGTGGGTACCGGCTTAGAGATTGTGGATAGAAATAACTCCCGCACCCTAGTGTTAGGCGCAGGTGGTATTCAAGTAGAGTCGGGGAAGCGTTAAGTAATGCAAGCTTAAACGCCAGTAAGGCTAGGCTAGCCGCGCTTGCGCGAGGTTTTCTTGTTCTTTTCCGCTGACTTGTTCTGGGCTGGCTTCGAGAAAACTGTACTGGCGCTCATACCACCGACTTCCAGCAATGCAGGCTCACCATCCATTTGCGGAGTCAGGCGTATGGTCAGCTCAAGGGAGAAAGGTCTCATGTCGACCTGTTTGCCAGCGACTTTGAAGATTTCCTTACCTGTAACCCTGTACTTGACCGGATCTTTTTCCACAGGGGTAAGTGGCCGCACGCTTAGAATTTGCACTTCATTGGTGGTCTTAGCCACCTCTGCATCATCAATTGCACGCAGCACGTCAATATTAGAGTCAGGCAAAATCTTGCGGGCCTGCAATTTTGCCAGTGATGTGTTGTGCACTTCCACGCGCATCAACTGATTGACTGAAACTGTCAGAGTTGTCGGATTGCGGTCGAGCAAGTGCTGTGTCACTACTCTGGAAAATTTTTCCAGCGCTTCTTCACGAGCTTTTTTCTTGGCTTCAGGACTGACGGCGCATCCGGTTAGGGTCGATATCAGCGCAATGGCACTCAGGGTAATAGCTAGACAGCTTGTCAGAAGAGGCTTCTGGGTCATCGGTTTCCGAAATTCCGTTAGTAAGGCAGGGCAAAAATAGATCTTACTTCTAAATCCCCTCTTGCACACCTTTCAAACCGGCCACGGTATTGATGGTTAACATGTGCAACGATAAGAGGTAGTATAAGGGGTAAAAAAGAAGACTGAAGGAAGCCGCATAGAGACTGTCAGTCTCAGCGATTCTCTCAGCCTTCAAAAAACCTTCGGGGCGTCAATGTGAAAAATCAATCACACTGACGCCCGAAAGCCTGGAGTCAAATTTAGTATCAGGTCCTGTTATCAGGTTTGACTCGAATCCGAATTTTCACCCGGGAAGCCGCTCGAAAGCACAAGGCCGGAGTCGGAAAACTCCTGAGCACTGTTCCCGGCTGATTCGTCAACGAACTTGGTCACCACAGGGGTGCCAGGCTGTTCGCAAACGGCACAGAGGTTTTTCGTCTGGCTGCAAGAACCGCAGTATTTGAAAGCCCTGCTGAGGGTCAAACCTCCGCAGCCTTTGCATTTGCCGACGCCCTTGCTGAAATTTTGCAGCGAACACTTTTTGCAGATCATAGTTCTACTCTTTTCTAAGTTGTTATATGAAGATCGCTAACGCTTTACCGCTTTAAGAATGACCTTGTCATCGGTAAAACTCACCGCACAATTGTCGGTGTATTCGATCAAGAAATGCCGGCGCGCCCATTGCGGAGCGGCCAGTAAGAAAATGGCCAGCTTTTTCTGCTGGTCGATAGACAGGTCGGAGCGTCCGGTCCAGTCGGCGATGTCGTGGGTCTTGCGATAGTCGCGCATACGCGTGACGTTGAAACCAGCGGCACGGAGCATGGTGCGCCATTCGCGGTTTGTGTACGAGCGCACATGAGTGCTATCGCGCATCACTTCCAGGGTGTTGATGAAGCGGTCCAGGCGGGCGGCCTGCGGGGCGATGTTGTCTTCAATCAGAAGTACACCGCCGGGCTTAAGCACGCGCGCCATTTCTGCGATAGCCGCTTCAATGTTGAGGAAGTGGTGGGGTGCGATGCGGCAGGTCACAGCATCGAACGACTGGTCAGCGAAGGCCAGCGACTCGACGTCTGTGAGCACCGTAACCACATTGGTCAGTTGCCTGGCGGCAAAGACTTTGGCTGCAGCTGTGAGCATTCCTTGCGAAAGGTCACTGGCCACCACCTGGGCCACATGTGGTGCTACCAGAGCGGCTGTGTGACCACCACCAGTGGCGATGTCTAGCACATTCCAGTGCGCCTGAGGCTTGAGCATGTCGAGAATTATGGCCAGGTCGCCGCCTTCTGCGTGACCTTTGTTGGTGGCATAAGAATCGGCGTGCTTGCCGAAGCGGTCAGAAACTTCTTGCTTGCGCTCGGCGTCGGTCTTTGTTTTCACTATTTGGTATCCTCGGGGCCTTTACCAGCAATATCGTTGCCACCATTATCTTTCCCATCTTTGCCCGCACCCTTATCATTGCCTTGTGCGCTACCGTCTTCCGCACCCTGATTGCGTACAGCACGCAGGGTAGGCAAGAGAGCGAAGCAAAGCAAGGTGCAGACACCAGAGACGATAATCAGCGGCGTAAGCTGGCGTTCAAACCAGTGCACAAACATCCAGGCACCGGCAATTGCAGAAAGCTGTGCGAAGCCGTTGTTGACCGACATCAATGCGGCAAAGGTGAAACCTTCGGCATTGGGCGGACACGAGCGGCCGGCAAGCGACAGAGTGGTGAGCGACGCGATGGCTCCGGCGATGCCGAAGACAAAGCTGAGCGTCGCCATCAAGAAGGTGCTGTACGGCGTCAGGACAACAACGCTCAGATAAGCGAAAGTGCCTACGGCGCCGGCGGTGATGCTGAAGACCAGCTGATAGTTGATGGTGCGTTTGACGAACCATTTACCGTAAGTCCAGGCTCCAATTAAGGCGCCCACCGAACCGATAGCTCCCAGCTGACCAATGAAGGACTGCGAGAACTTGAGGGTGTCGGTCATGTGGTAATACATGGGAGTGCCGAAGCTGGGGCTGAAGTTCCAGAACGCCAGGAACAGCACCGCTGCCCAGAGAGTGCTTGACGAAAATGCCTGCTTCAACCCTGCCGTCGTGGCTTTGAGCTGCTCCAGATTCATTTTCGCCTTGTCTTCCTTGACGATCATCCAGGTCGACACTGCCACTACAGCCGGTGCGCACATGGTGATCATGGCGGCGATGTGCAGACCAGTTCCTGGGTCGGACATACTTGCCAACCAGCCGCCAGCCAGCGATGTGGCGATTTGAGCGGCGTAAAACCAGAACCACTGCACCGACTGAAATTTACCGACCATGTTGAACTTCTGACCGTTCTCCACCATCAGCGCGTCGACGATCACGTCAGAAGCAGCTGTGCCGAAGGCCGTGAGCAAAAGCGCAAACACGATTTTGGAAGGTTCATCCAGCCCGGTCAGCCAGAAGAATGCGCCGGCCGAAACAAGATTGAGAAGCAGCAACCAAGACTTGCGGCGATAGCCGAAGAGCGGAATAAAGTCGCTGACCAGCCCGTAGAGAGGCTTGATGATCCAGGGCAGGGTGAGTACCGCTAGATAGCTGGTCGATTGCGCTTCGTCGAAGTGCAGAACTGCTTTCATGTAAAAGCTCAGTGGCTGACTGATGAGGCCTGAGGCCTGAGCCAGTCCCTGAGCGAAATACACCAGGCCGAACATGAAGATGAGACGTCTGACGTAAGAGTCGTTAGGTCCTACGCCAGGGTTATTGGGAGTTTTCACAATGTCTTTCTTTCTCTAAAAAATTACGCATTCCGCAGGGCTGTTGCCGGGGATAAGCGCATGGTTAAAAAAATTGCAAAGAATGTTGGAGTAAAAAGGAGCACCATTGCTGGTGCCCCCTTTTGTTGTTGTTGATTGCTGGGGTCGCCAGAGTCTTTAGTGCAGATTAGACCTTGACGGCCTTCTTCTGCACCAGCTTGGGCTCGGTGATGATCTTCAAGACCGGGCAGCGGCCGGCGGTCTTTTCGATGGCGTCGAGGTCGGCCTGACTGAGATTGCCTTTCACTTCGATCAATTCGTCGATCAAAGTGATTTTGCCGCCGGCCTTATTGGGATCGTCCACTTCTGAAATGGTGACCGTGACTGACATTTCTTGAACGTCCCAGTTGCGCTTGGCGGCAACCTTGCGCACGGTCTGGATAGTGCAGGCACCAATGGCGGTGAGCAGGAAATCTTTGGGGCTTGGCCCGCTGTCATTTCCGCCCACCGATTGAGGTTGGTCGCTGGTCAGCGTAAAGCTGCCAATTTGCGCTTCCACCTTATAGTTGGTGCCGCTGACGAGTTTTGATGTTACTTGTGCCATAGGTTTACTCCCCTGGTAAAGCGCTTACTTCTTCTTCTCGTCGCCGAGAGCTTCGCGCAGTTGCTGGTTGATGATGCTCAGCACGTTCACACGGCTGTAGCGCTTGTCTTCGCTGGCGATAATGTACCAGGGCGAGTACTCGGTGCCGGTCTGGTAGAACATTTCGTTGGCGGCGGCGGTGTACTGCTTCCACTTGCTGCGCGCTTCCGCGTCAGACGGAGAAACCTTCCAGGGCTTCTCTTCGGCGCGCTTCTTGAAGCGGGCCTTCTGCTCGTCTTTGGTGATGTCGAACCAGATTTTGACGACGATGCCGCCTTCCTGTTCGAGCATCCAGTCCATGGTGCGCAGCCCGGCGTAGGAATTTTGCCAGACAGCCTTGGGCTTGATTTTGTTGACGCGCACCACCAGAACCTCTTCGGCCCAGCTGCGGTCAAACACGCGCACCTGGCCATAAGCCGGCATGCGGTCGTCTTTGAAGAAGCGCCAGAGCGGCGGATGCGCACGCTCGTCTTCGGTGGGCGGACCGATGGGCACGCTGAGGAAAAGCTTGGCGTCGTGGCCGAGCGATTCACCGATGCAAATCGTCGCACCGCTTTTGCCGGCGCCGTCGCGGCCTTGCAGAAGCACCACCAAGAATTTCTTCTCGGCGTGCATGCGGCGCACCAGCAGGTTGAGTTCTTCTTCCTGCTTATCGAGCTGCCGCTGATATTCTTTCTTGTCCTCGATTTTCAGCGAGTGGTCGACTGCCGCGAGGTAGTCGGGAATTTCCTCACCCTTGATGTAGGGTGCGGTGATGTTGTCGAACGGGCGCGCAACACGGATCACTCCGTTTTTCTGCGCCCTGTAGCCATTTTGCTTGGCATTTTTCTTGCTCATGGGATTACCTTTTGAGTGACTCTTACGACCGGCTCGAGAGCTTGTCGGCGAGATAGAAATGAGTGCTGAGGAAGTCACGGAACTGGCCGAGGGTCTCGAAGTAGTTGTTCTCAACCGAGCGGCCGCTCGTCGAGTCGAAAGCGCGATAGCTGACGGAGACGATGCTGCCGTCAGCCGCGCGCTGAACATTGACTGTGAAAAGCGGCCTCTGGCTGCCGTCGAACTGGCGAGCAACCAACAGCCTGCCGGACGAGTCAGCGGTGTAAATGCTGCGTCCGACAGACTGGTTGAACTCGTTAAAACGGTCGACCTGAGTGGTGCCATCGTTCAGATACTGCACTACAAGCTGACCGCGATAGGCCAGTTGCGGGCCGTAGAACTGCTTCACCATCAGTTTTCCGTTGACGTTGAAACCTTCCACTATGGTGTTACGGCAGTGAGCCGCACCATCGGTGGTGATAACCCATTTTGTCACCTGCCAGCGCACCTGATTGTGCAGATAACCCAGGGCGAACGCCGGCGGGTCGCTCAAGATCTGCACCGAACCGTCGCCGCAATTGCCCCTCACAACAGTGTCAACAGGCGGTTTCACAAGCGGCTCGCTCACCACTGGGGGAGTTACCACCGGCGGGGTGAGAATGATCGGGCTGACGATCGGGGCGGTCAAGTCGATACCGCATGTGTTGCAGCCATTGCCGTTGCCCGGTTTGACTATGACGGTGACGTTGACATTGTTGGCCGGCGCCGTAGGAGTGTTAACCACTGCCGGAGTGGGAACATTCACCACCACAGGCGTTGGAGCAACATTGACCACTACGGGCTTGTCGTTGCCCTGATGGAACCACATCGCCAGGAAGGCGAGGAAGGCCAACAGAGCCAGGAAGCAAACCGCCAGGGTGAAGTGGCTCTTGCTCTTGTCGTTGCTGTCGCCAGAACCTGGGGTAGGAGTAGGCGTGGGTGTCGGGCCAGGGACAGGCACCGGAACGGGTACAGGCACAGGGTCGGGCGTGCCCGGCTTGTTACGCACAGACATGCGCACGTCGACCTGCAGCTCGCGCTCTTGCTCACCCTTGGCAGTCGCCTTGTCGTCGGTGCTGCCGCCCTTGTCTTGATCGGCAGTGGCGCCAGGAGCGGCTTTGACCACCATGGTCAAAGATGCCGTGGCTTCGCGATGGCTGGTGGTGCCGGTGTCGCCCAGCTTCTCCAGCGCTTCGTCAGCAGCGATTGCACCCAGCTGCTTGAGAGCAGTGTGATTGCGTTCGCTGGCAGCGTCAGCGGCCGTGGTGTCGGCCGGAGCAGACGCATCGACGGGAGTCGGGTCTGTGTCTGCCGGAGCGGGAGCGTCGGTATCTGCAGGCGCAGACGTGTCAGCCGGAGCTGTGGTGTCGGTTTCTGCAGGCGCAGGAGCGTCAGCATCTACCACAGGTGCATCAGGCTCTGGCGCAGGAACAGGAACCGGGACGACTATCGGAGCATCGGTTTCGGTAGCAGGAGCATCGGTGCTGGTGGAAGCGGCCATCTTGGCGCGGATCTCGCCCACCAGTTTGGCCACCTGAACAAGAGTCTGCTCGGGGTTGCCGGAATTGTCCACCACCTGATCGGCCAGTTCGGCCTTCTTTGCCTGAGGCCACTGTGCCTTGATGCGCCGAACAACTTCCTCATCACTGAGGTTGTCGCGCAGCTTGAGCCGGCTGATCTGGATTTCTTTGTGAACGATTACTGCCCAGACAGCGCTGTACTTGTTCTGTGAGCCGGTTTCGAACAGCAGAGGAACGAGCACGGCGACGATTTCATGCGTCTTGGCGAGGGCCGCAACGCGGGTGCTCTGCAGCTCGGCGATGGCAGGATGCAGAATTGCTTCGAGTTCAGCGCGAGCCGAAGCGTCGTTGAAAACGATGGCGCCCAGCTTCTTGCGGTCGATAGGACCACCAGGGCTGCTGACAAGATCGGCACCGAAACGGGCGAGAATCTGGTCATACGCGGGGCCGGGATTGTTCACCAGTTCATGCGACAGATGGTCGGCGTCGATGACGGCCACTCCCATCTCTTGCAGTTGCTTGCCGACCAGCGACTTTCCGCAACCAATTGAACCTGTGATACCCAGCACGTAAGTCTTTTTGGCTTTCGTGGAATTTGTCATAGTTGATACCTTTCCTTTTCGGAATTTTTAGAAGTCAGGGAAAGCAAGGTCAGGTCAATCGAGCTCAAACACGCCAATGCGATAGCCGCCGTTTCTTCTAAAGAGAAGAAAAAGTGGAAGCTAAGGTTTATGGGCGCGAGCTAAATTGAGATCAGGCCTTGTAGTTAAAGAGAAAGAAAGTTGGACCTATGGACACTAAATAAATAAGAGATAGGATGTCAAATCATGAATTTCTATCTAATGATTAATAGACAATTTCGCCGCCTGGGCATACCAGTCAATGCTTAAGCGCTGCTTGACAATAGGTGGTGATGGCACTTGCGAGCCTTTGTACAACTGTTCATTAGACAGACGTGATGTCAAGAAGCTTTGTGCGTGCTGTTCTCTGAGCTAGTAGCGGTTAGCGCGGCTAACGAGAGGGTGCAGCTCAGGGTTAGGTCAGGAATGAAAGAACCAAATCGCAGAGAAAATTTGCGCAAATTTCTCTGCGGTTTAGACAGTCACCATGGGTTGAGCTTCAAGCTGTGTCAGCGGCTCAACGGGATAATTGAGGTCAATCCAGCGACATGCAAACGCGATGGCCACCACAAGGGCGAAAACAACCCAAAACCACTGGGCTAGTGTCAGTCTCTCGGGGTCCCACATAGTTGCTCAAACTTCTCCGACGCCATGGCTATGCCTCAAGTCTAGTATAATCACAGCGCCGCTATTTCAGCTGCCACCGAGGCATTTGGTCAAAATCAAATTCAGTGACGGAGAAAGCATGACCGATGCGTTTTGATTCCCCACCGAAATTACTTGGCATTATTCTTTGCGAGCGTGTATTGCAAGATGTTCTGCGTCGTGATGCGGTGTCTTGCATCAACATCTATAACGGAATAACGGCTCAATCTTTTCCTGCTGTGATACCACTAGTTTACGCTTTTGCTCAGGTTTCCGGCTCCAACAGTCAATTCGATTATCAATTTCGCATTGAAGACTCTCTCGGTAATCTAATCGCTGGGTCACCTACAGCTACTGTAGAACCGCTGCCCAACTTGCACATGACGCACAAAATTATTAGCGCCTTCTCTGGTCTCACTTTTGAGTCAGAAGGAATGTATCAGATTGTGCTCGAAGTCGAAGGCGAATCAGTCGGCTCCCTGCCGTTCCAGGTGATTATGGTTAATCCGGAAGCAATTGCTTAAAGGCCGGCAAAAAAGTACAATTTTGAGCAAGTTTGATTCCAAGTGCATAGAGTGAAAAAAGTATCCCGTATTGTGAGGCCGTTTTGAAAAAATTCGCTTTGACTTTGATCGCCTTAGCTTTTGCTGCAGCTCTTCCAGCCCAGGCAGGCTCTCTGCGTTTGCCGCAAGAGTTTGGCCGCATGGAAGGACCACGAGATATGAATCTATTCGCTCTCGAACCAAGCATTCTCAACGAGCGTTTTTATACCAGCGGCAAAGCCGAACGTCATCAATATGTTGGTAATGTTTTGCCTTTCGGCGCTGCCATTCCAGATAACGACGCACCACTTTGTGATCAACACGAAAAGAAATCTGCACCACCGGCAACTTCTTCAGATGCACCAAAGACCAATGAGTCCAGCGCACCTGTAGCAAAACCTGGCGATGCACCAGCAAAGCCTGAGAAGTAAGAACTTACCGCAACAAGTCATATAGCCCAGCTCTTATTACAGGAGTTGGGCTATTTTATTTTGCTTTTCTTGATGCCATGAATCATAATCGGAATCTACAGACTCTAAAGGGTCGACCACGCCTTTGGAAAAACTACCACCTGAGCTCCAAAGATTTTGTTTAGTTCTCGGTTTGGAACCTGATGACTTGACGAGAGACGCTGTTGTTTTGGCCTGGAAAGATAAGGTGGCAAATACACCTCGACTGACTGAATTTTTTGCCGACGAAGAATCAATTGTTCATCTTAATGTGGCGAAAGACGCCCTTGTTAGGTGGCTCAAACCGCCCCCGCCTTCAAAAAATGACCCCCCGCGCCCAGGAAGCGACCCTCGTCAACCTGCCGGTGTGCCAGGGAAACCTTTGCCCTTTGCCGGTTCTGGAGCGGTAGCCTTGCCGCTACCGCGGAAAAGGTCCAGTGATGATCGGATTTAATAAACCTCACTACTTTGATGACGCTCGTTTTGCCAACATATGTGGCTCACTATTTCTTTGTTCGTTGGCAATGATGTGTATTCAGCAGCCTGCTGTTTTTGCGCAGAAAATCGTGCATTTCGGTAATTACTCTAAAGATACTCCGATTGAAACTGAAATTAGCTCAATTGTTGAAGCTGCTCAGGAGGCGGTATTCAAAGATCAGTTTTCTCAAGCTGAGAAATTATATAAAAAGGCTTTGATCCTTCGATTGCAGAATGCACGAACTTATTCTTCTCGGTATGTTGATACATCACAAAATACCATTGTGCAAGGGCTTTGCTTGAGTCTGGCTAGGCAAAAAAAGTATGACAAAGTTGTGCAAATACTTGAGTGCAGTTCAGTCAAAAGTGCAGACAAGCCCAATGTAGACGATGCTGTTGCTGACTATTTGATCTGCCAGCGCAAATTTGGTGAAGCTAGAGCAATTCTGCGAAAGTTTGTACCAATGATGAAAGAGCCACCCAAAGGCGGATTCTGCGGTACTCCATACTTTGACTATGAGCAGAAGAAGAACAAGTTGTTAAAGTGCGAGAAGATGACTCCGTGGTTAACGGAATTACCAATGATTCTGCTTGACCATCAACGAGAATCGCTCAGGCGGTCCATTACATGGGAAAAAGTATTGGCAGACTAAATACTAATTACTAGTCTTTAGCTATTCTTTCACGTTCATATTCGGATAATAATGCTTCAACTGCCCGGTTATAACTTTCACTTCTTCGCTGTGACCTTGACTGCGAGCGCGATCCAGCTTGGTCCATAGAGCCAGCCAGTTAGCCGGATCAATCATAATCGCTTGATCAATAATCTGGCCGGCCAACCATTTCCCTAACTGATTGGCGTTCTTCATGGCCGCAGTCAACTTGCCTTCATTGTGCGCAGGAAGCTTGTCTTTGCCCGTTTTAGCAGTAGCCACTTTTGATGCTATGGGCTTAGCAACTTTTTCTACCGCTTCTGGTTTTGATGGCTTCATAGCATCCAGACGCGCAAGAAAATATCCAGATGCCGCTAGCACATCTGCGTCAGTAGGAGCCAGTACAACGGCTTTGCCAATTTTTTGCTTGGCGCTCGATAAATAGCTGATGTCCTGACATTGACTGGTATAAATATATCCCCAGATGGCCAGCACACGACCCTGAATGGTCTTATCGGTGAGCTTTTCGGATAAATAATAAGCTTGCAGCAATTGAGTATCTGAATCGGCAAAGAGAGTTTGTGGCAATACTTTTTTGCCATCGAGATTTTTTGAGCTGCCTTCCAGAGTCAGACTGGCCCCGCTTATGGGCGCAAAGATATGCTCAGGTGTAAAGTTGCCACCACTTTTCTGGCAGTACATAATCGCTAACTCGGTGCGCGCCAGTGCTTCAATGCCCGGCAGGTCATCATGGTGTGCCGTATCAGCCACAGCTGTCAGATCGCGAATGGCCTGACTGGCGTTACGAGTTCTCAACCACTCAACTTTTATGGCGTCAATTTTGTCGGTCAAAGTATTTTGATTTTTTTGACTTTGACTTTGCTCGAGAAACAGGCGCTGATTGCGATAATCAAAAGTTACTTTGTAGCGGCTCAATAACGGATTTCCAATAATTGCCAGGTCTTTTGAGCTAATGATGCCACCTTCCACTACACCGTCGCTTGGTGGCGGAGCAATAGAAAACACTGGTTTTTCAATGCGGAATTTGTCCAGATCTAGGTAGTTAAATCTGGCAGATCCGGTCTCGACTAACTTACCATCAAGGCCTTTGAGCATGCCTACTTTGTAGACAGGGCCCCAGAGTAGATGTTTTACCTTAGTCTCTGAAATATTATTGAAGGCCGCACCGGTGTCAATTAAGAAGGTGACTTTCTGTTTGCCGTCAATATTGCCTTCCACGGCCAGCCCCGACATACCCAGGCTGGGCCTGGTGTTTATCACTGTGGCGCCTTCTGGCACTGTCACTTGTGTGGGGTCAGCGAAATGTAATTTTTGGTTTTCATAATCAACCGTAACTAAATAGCGCTTTAAAATATTCGCGCCAATCAAACCTGCTGGTTTGTCCCCAGAAATACTGCCGAATGAATTTAAATCAGCTACGGCAAACGGCACATTTTCGATTTCTAAATCGCCTATAGACATAGATTTCATCAGCACTGCACCGGTTTTTATAGAACCAGATCCAGTGGTCATAGAGAGGCCGCTGTTGTCACCAAGGGAGGTGGCACCAATTTTGTTCGCCGCTGACTTATCTAAGATGCATTGAGTGGCACCGGTGTCAACAATGAATCGCAAAGTATGAGTGCCATTGGCTTTGACTTTCACCATAATTTCGTTTGATGTATATTCGAAAGGCACGGTGATCGGTCCTGCAGCCAGTCTAGCTGAAGGCTTTTCCACGGGCATAGTAAAAATGCTATCTGTAATTGACTGATCGATAGCAACTTTATCGACAACAGTTTCAGATACTTTTTTATCGCCAGAATATTCCACAACTTTAAAGGGCTGTTGGGTATTCTCCACCAGTTGATAATCAGAGTAGTGGTAGCGTTTGTCTACCTTGACTCCTTGCTCCAGATCGACGCCTGCATATTTTGATGAAGCTACCAGGTGAGTCGCTTTATCAACGGCAAAAGTGGTAGGCTCGCCATCTGCGGCCCAGACCAATAGCGTGTCGCAGGCCTTACCATCAACAGTTGTTGGAGGGCCGATTTCCATACGCGTGTCGGTATCGTTTATTTTTTCGAGCAGCAAAAAACCATGAAGAATGTCTTCTGCTATGCGCTTGGCTGTAATCGTGTCTGAGGGCAGCACAATGTCGCCCTGCTGAGTCCAGCAAACATTGCCATCATATACAGTGGTAAGTGGCTGGCCTAAAAATGTAATCGTGATTTTTTGCTTTTCGCGCTTAATTAGCATGTCGCAGTCAAAGGTATTGGCCACGCCTGAAAGCGAAGAAGTTTGAATAATTTTTCCGTGCGCACGGCAAGGTACGTCGTTAAAGTGCTTGAAAGCCTCGAATCCGCCGAACGCTTTCATCATTTGATCGGCCAGCTGGCGAGCTTCTTTTGATTGAACCGGCTCACCGGCGCGGGCTGCTAGCCTTTGTTGTGGAACTAACTCGGAACGCGACTGGCTTGAATAAGCGAATGCAGGTAAGCTCGCGACTTGACTGACCAGTAAACTGACGGTGAGCGCCTTTCTGGCTGAAACTATAAAAAGTGCCGCTGGGCCTGAGAACATTTTGATTCCTGCTTTATTCGATGATTCGCTTGATATTCTATAAGGCAGTAATTATGGCAGCCTTGAGGCGAGACTGTAAAATACTCTTGCGTCAGTGGAAAACAGTTCAGTTTAATTAAGTGAGAAATGCAGTGGTAGACAATCTCAGAGGGCAAGCGACGGAGCTTGATAGCCTTAACAGCGCGCTTAACAACCGGCCTACTGGCAAGCCGTTTATTGCTGACACTCTTGATCAAATGAAAATCTGGCGCCTTGCCAATGGTGCTGCATGGTTAGCCGGAAAATCTGAGCCCGGCAGCAAAACGGTTGCTTTTGTGCCTACCATGGGTGCTTTGCATGATGGTCACATTGAGCTAGTGAGGCGGGCCCGCGCCCAAGCAGACTTCGTGGTGGTCTCCATTTTCGTAAACCCATTCCAGTTTGCTCCTCACGAAGATTTCGACAAATATCCACGTACTTTTGATCGCGATCTAGAGCTGCTCAACAGTGTTGGCGTCGATTGCGTATTTTGTCCCGGCGAAAAAGAAATATATCCTCATGGCCGCCAGTCAATAGTCAGCGTTGTGCCGGCCAGCCCGCTCAGTGACACTTTAGAGGGTTCATTCCGGCCCACATTTTTCAGGGGCGTTGCCACGGTGGTGACCAAGCTCTTTAACCTGGTTCAGCCGCACATGGCTTTCTTTGGAGAGAAAGACTTTCAGCAATTGCTGGTGATTAAGGCTCTGACCGGTGATCTTAATGTGCCTGTTGAAATTATTGGTGTGCCTACCGTGCGTGAAGCAGATGGTCTGGCAATGAGCTCACGCAATGCTTATCTCGATTCAACCAGTCGTAGCATTGCACCTGTTTTGCATCAAGCCTTGAGTTCAGTGGTTTCTGCCTATGAGGCGAAAGAGTCGGCAGCAGCAGCCATAGACAGGGCTAAAGAGATGATCGCGGCCGAGGCCAAATTTGACTTGCAATATTTGGCTCTGTGTCATGGTGAAACACTTGAACCATTAACAGAATTTGCTAAACCATTTGTGGTTTTGCTGGCCGCGAAACTCGGTGAAGTGCGCTTGATTGATAATATCGTTGTGCGCTGATGCGCTGCTACGGTTTTTTTAGTCAGCGTATGTCTTAATTGCCGCCTATGATTTTTTACAACCTGTAAGTTGTTTAATTTTACAACCTAAGAGTTGTAAAATTTCTTAGGCTTTTAAAATCGACACCTGCCTTCCTTGCTGCGGTCAAAACGCGCAGTTCAATCTAAGATCGTTAGGACAAGAAGCCAGCGTCCAAGACGTACATGATGCAGAAACAAGTTCCACAGCATTCAATTTGATTTTTTTTTGATTTCGAGGTCCATCCCAAGTACTGTCGAAATCGTGAAAAACATCTGTGGTTTCAGTTTCAACATGGCCATACGTCTCTTCGTTATATTTTTGCTTAGTAGTCTTGCAGCAGTAGAATCGGATTGATTTCCCGTTATCAACAAGTTTAAGTGTTCCATCATGAGCGGGACTAATATCGAGCAAAATCTTGCTTTCTATTAGCAGTCCGTCGAACACCGGGCGTTCTAGAATTAACTGCTCTCCAACAGGAGTAAATAGACCTAAGCCCTGGCTGCGTATCACAGCCTTACAATCTTTCAAAACTAAAGTAGCAACATCCGGTTGCCAGGCATGCCAATTTAGGATAGACAAGCCAATTGAAATTGCTATGGCCGCATATATTGAGCAAAGGGTGCCCAACAACACATTGTCTGTGAGCCGCCCATTCGGGGCACGCAAAAGAACAAAAATTGGCGCCAAACCCAGCAAGTAGACGAGCGCATGATAGGCGTAATTTAGCTCGTTCGAAGCTAACCTATACTGATCAACTTTCGGCAGCAAGACGTAAAAAAGTACTGTAAAGAAGATAAACCAGCGAAGAGTCTGTTCGCCAGACATAGGGCTACGAAGTGAATTTATTTTTTTCTTGAGCCAACTCAATTGTCACCGTCCAGGCGCTCATCGTCTCAGCCCTTCTTGCATTATAGTGCAGTAATGCTGCGACGCATGGCCCGAACTTAGTGCTCCCAGTTGCTCACTTTCAAAGGACTAAAGAAGCCGGTGGAGCTATTGCCACGCAGGCTCTCATCTTTGTAGCTGAGCGAAAAATTAACGCGAGGAAGAGCTGCTACAGCCAGGTCTACTGCTGGATTGATAGGCTCACTGAAGTCAACGAAATCAGCGGTATCCGCTGGGGTGAATCCTACTTTTGTTATTTCTTGCCATTCAGCTTGCAGGGCGCCTTTGAAGCGCACAGATGCTCTTTTGACTTCGGCTATATCGAATCGGTCAGCAAGAATGGACATTTCGGTTCTCCAACAATACTTCCTCACGCCGGTATCTATACGCGGGCTGAATTTATTGGACAAACCAAGCCAAAGATTTTCAAAAAGCCTAGAAATGCAGGCTGCTTTTGAGCTCTCTGCCGGTTCTGGCCAGTCGACTGTTTACTTCCTGAGAAGCATATTCGCGTGTTACAGGCGAGCCGGCTGTAGCCTCGGCGATAAAATCGCGAGCAAAGCGGCCTTCTTCTATATTGTTCAAAAGTTGCTCTAGCTTCTGTACGGCGGCAGCGTCAATAATGCTTGGCCCCGCAATCACAGAGCCATATTTGGCCGTGTTGGAGATGGCGTCACGCATGCCGTCCATGCCCTGGGTAAACAGCAGATCAGCAATGAGTTTTACTTCTTTCAGGCAAGATATATAGGCCAGCTCAGGCTGATAGCCGCGGGCTACGAGGGTGTTAAAGGAAGCTTTGATCAACTCTGGCATTCCACCACAAAGGACCGCTTGTTCGCAAAAGAGATCTGTCACTGTTTCTTCTCTAAATGTAGTCTTGATGGCGCCCGCCCGAGTGCAGCCGATTGCCTTCGCATACGCCAGAGCCACACCCAGTGCGTGGCCAGAGGCGTCTTGCTCGACGGCCACTAGCGCAGGCAAGCCTTTGCCTTCTGCGTAAAGTGAGCGCACTTGACGCCCGGGGCCAGTAGGAGCAACCAAGACAATGTCGGCAGAGGCCGGAAACTGCGCCGTTTGGTTAGTCACTGTAAATCCGTGAGCAAAGACAAATGTTTTGGCCTCGGTGTTTTCTTGAAGGGCCACATCGATTTCATTCTTAAAAACGGCCGTTACCACTTCGTCTGGCAACATAATGGCCAGAACAGAAGCCTTGACGCAGGCCTCTTTTACAGGCATTGTGGCGAAGCCTTCTGCCTCAGCGTTACGAAATGAATTGCCATTGTTACGAGCACCAATGACGACGTCGATACCACTATCTTTTAGATTAAGTGCATGAGCGCGGCCTTGATTGCCATAGCCGATGATTGCCACCACTTTGTTCTTGAGCAGGCCCAGGTCGGCGTCTTGGTCATAGTAAATTGTTGCCATTAGCTAATTTTGCTCGCTTTTTGTCTTTAACATTAAACCGTAGTGGAATACTTGACTTAGGTTTTTTCCAACCTTAAACGGCCAGTTTACAGCCTCTGATTACAATTCAGGTTAAACCTTGCAGGCAGGTCTTGTCTTCTATGTCTTTTGTACTAGACTGGTGCAGGCCGAAGAACAACATTCGGTTTACTAAAAAAATCAATTGCATTTCTTTGCATAATGCATCGCGCGGAGGACAGTTACTCTGAGTATAGGGCAGACTGTTAGTGGCTTCCCGAGCCAGTTACAAGATCGAGTTACCGAGCGGGCCGGTGAGACCACTCATGTAAATGTTTGCATTGTCGGTGATGGCGCAGAAGCAATTGCTCTAGCTGGTCTTGTGTCTGCTAATGGCACCACCCAAGATGCCAGTCTGTCTATTCGTTTACTCGGCGGAATTACTCCACCCCATATTGAACTTGGCAGTGCTGCTTTTGATTCAAGCATGGCTGAGCCTACGTCAGTGCCAGCACCGGTGGCCTACCAGCGCAGTATTTCACCAGTTAATATTGCCCGCTATTATCCTGATAGTGATATCAAATATAGTCTCAAAAGTCGTGACGTCGAAGAGTGTTTGTCAGGCGCAAATGCAGTAGTAATTTCCGGACCAGCCACTGCCTATAGTGCCATCGCCAGGGCCCTGGCCCCATCTCTCGAATTTGGCACAACCATTGCCCTGGTGGGCGCTCCCATGCTTGGCGCATTGCAATTTGGCATGGCCTTAAAGGCAGCGGCACCTGATTTAACCACCAATATTGTTGAGCTCGATTGGTTATTTAACCATGCCCAGTCGTCACCAGATGGAGTGGCAATTCTTGGCCTGAGGCGACGCGTCAATCTTTCCGGCCGTACACGTAATGAAATTAGACGGGCTCTGCCTCTCGCATGCGTGGTTTCTCCAGGTTTGTTGCCGGCTTCCAACATGCTTGAACGTGGTTTTCTCGATGCTGAGTCGGTGGTGCGCCCTGTCTTTGCTTTAAGCGCACTTTTAGGTGGAAAGATTGAGGCCCTGGGTGACCTTTCAAATTTACTCAACCGCTCAAATTTAGCCATGCTGGCCGAACTCGAGCAAGAAATATCCCGCCTCTCTTTTTCTTACAAGTGTGCGCTGGCAGATTTTGGTCGAGCTTTACGCGAAGAATCTTATTGCCAGGTCAATTTTGAACCTGGTGACATGGCTCATGACCATTGTGATGACCTTGAATCTTGCCATGAAGCAACGCTGGCTGAAGCCCTGATTGGCATTTCTGGTGAATGGTTCAAAGGCCTTAATTGGTCTCACCGAATGGCTCAAGAATTACTCAGTTGCTATGTCTCAGATCATCTGGTGCTTATGTCGGATCTTGCACACTTAGCTCAAGTACCGACGCCTGTTCTTGATGGTGTGATCAGTATTTCGTCTGCAATCGTCGGTTTCGATTTACGTAACAATGCGCGCAGCTTGAGCCGTCTACGCCTTAACCACTGTTCACAAAGCGAATTACTCGAGCTGGTTAATAGCTAGCGTGAGCGTTCCAGCGCGAGTCAGCGGCAGAGTTGTGGTTATCCCTCTTGGCAATTGCCCGCGTGTGAGGGTGTTTGTTGCTGAGCTTTACACATGGTGGTAACGGTTAGCGCGGCGCCGTCCTCTTGGCAACGTTCTTGCAAGTGTTTTTCGGCTTAAAAGAATTATGAAGATCACATGAAGATCTGGTCTCAAGACTATTGATAGATCCTAAGCGTTTTACATAACCTAGGGATCCATTACTTCTACCTTCAAGCACAAGAGCTATTAAATTTATCGATTCAAAACGGCACTGCCATAACACCCTCTTTCCCTTCCACACCGGTGGAAATAGAGGAGGCCTGAAGTTCGCTTTTTAGTCAACCGCAGCTAACGCCAGAATCTTGAATTAGTTCGAGGCCGAAGTTACTTCTCAATTGCTCAAGCTTGGTGCTCATGCATATCGCTGAGGGCCGGCTTTTGTGTGTCTTTCAAAAACAAAAAACCGAGAGGCAAACATCTCTATGTTCAAATTTAAAAACGTTCCAAATCATCTTGGAGTAACTCGGATCTCGCAGGTCACTGATGAAGAGATCTGGCGTTATCTGGTTACTCCTACTGTCAAAGGTTTACTCGGTCGCCTCCTCAGCGTTGAAGCCCCACGTGTCCTCGACACTGTTGCCGGGCTTTTTCCTGGAGACGAAGTTTCAAACCTCAACGGTCACATGCTGGCAGACGCAAGCGGCAAGCTTTCCACAGACTACGTTCGATTTCCGTACATGCACACGATTTACCGCACAGCCAACGGCTACATGGTGATCAAGCGTGACGGTGTCAAGTTCGAAGTTTTCTGCTGGTATGGCGATGTCTTTGCGCGCAAAGGTGAACTCATTTTCAAGGCCGCCTTGCGCGACCGACTCTATGACGGCACCAAGCGCGCCAACGATTGCGCTCTGCTCGAGTACTGCTACGACGATGCCGACTACCATCAGCGTATCAGCACAACGCTCTCGTCGGTGGAGCTCTCCATCTACGGTTACATGCCGGGTTCACGCATCATGGATGCCACCGGCGACAAGGTCTACGAACAGTTCGTCTCCAACCCGTTTCACTTCCTCAACCAGCCCGACACCTTCATCGCCCTTTTCCAGCGTGCTCTTGCGAGCAAGCGCGGTCCGGGCCAGTATTCCGCTTCCATCACTGATGTGGCGAAATATGCTCTGGTTGGTTTCGAGAAGTTGGCAACGAAGTACGGCTACGATCTGATCGAAATGGCATCCAGCCATTACCACGTGGCTAAATGGGCTCAAGCGGGTGGCTACAGCTACTCCGACAAAGCCCAGGCCGACATGGTGGCAAAGCTTCAAGCTGGTCTGGAAGCCATTCGCGCTGCCGGCACTCCGCTCACTCGTTCACAACAGTCGTGGATTTGCGTTCTGCAAAGTCTGCGTCCTGTGTCGCTAATTCCCAAGTTGTTCCTCATGGGAGACGGCGCTGACGAGTCGGCACTCTTGCGCTGGCCGCAGAACAATGTCGACGACGAATGCCTCTGGCAGTACAAGCCGCTCTCGGCTCGGGCTCAAGGTTTCGTGCCGACAGTGAGATTTACCAAAAACGGCAAGTAAACCGCCGCAAGCAGACCTCCTCGGAGGTCTTGCTTCTTCTTCTTAGCTACAAAGCAAGGAAAACCAAGAGAGAAAGCGGTTCGACCGTGAAACTCTCTGCTGGCTTCCCTATCACAACACTAATGTGGGAATCCAATCACATGCACAAATTCAAACCAATTGACGTCGCCGACATGCTCGGGATGACGTCACTTACGAACATCACTCCCGGAGTCATATGGGCGAAACTTCTCACCCCGCAGGTCAAAGCCCTGCTCGGCGAAATCGAGTACTCCCGCTATACGGTCCGCGAGAACACCGATGGTGACTTCCCTGGCGACGAAGTTACCAACCTCAACCAACACCTGATCTACGGCACCGACATCGATCGTGTCCGACTGCCTTATCTCAATTGCTTCTTCAAAACCACATATGGTGCCTACGTCGTCAAATACGAAGGCCTGAAGTGGAAAGCATACGGATGGGTCGGGCATCTGCCGTCAGGTCCGCAGCTGATTTTCAAGGCCGCTCTTCGCGATCGACGTTACGACGGCACTCGCCGTGCAAACGACAACTCGCTGATCGACTTTGCCGGCTGCTACGACGACCCCGTCAACTCGCCACTGACAATCGCGAACATGCCCGAAGACAGCAAGTTCGCAGAAGCTTCGGTCTACGGATTCATGCCCGGGTCGCGTCTTGTGGATGCCACCGGCGACAGTGAATACGATCGATTCGTCGAGAATCCGTTTCGCTTCATCAACCAGCCTGAAGTGTTTCTCAAGCACTTCAACATGGCCTGGAAGTCGTCGCGCGCCCCCGGTCAGAATGGCAACCCCATTCCCGACGTGTCCCGCGCCATCATCCCGGTGATGGACACTCTGTGTCTAAGGGCCGGTTACGACTACGTTGAGAACGCCAGCAGCCATTACCATGTGGCCAAATGGACCGAGTCTCAGGGCTACAAGTACGCCACCCCCGCGCTGGCTCAGTTGATGGACGAGTTTGCCGCCGGCTTGAAGAAAATCAAGGCCAGTGGCATCAAGCTCACCCGTCAGCAAGAGTCTTGGGTGGTTGTGGTGCAGTCTCTGCCTTCGCAATACATTCCTGCCGGCCTCGACCTCAAAGGCCCGAAATGGCCTCAGGACAACATTGGCGCCGTCAACATGTGGATGTACAAACCGCTGTCCAAGCGCGCCATCGCCCTTGAGGCGAGCAACGCTGAAGCAGCTCAGAAAGCGCTTGCGGCCTCGAAAGAAGCCGAAGCAACTGTCGTGTCGACTCCGGCAACGCCGGCTGTTGACTCCAAGCCTCAGTAAGGTCGTGATACCAGCGGCAGTGCGAGGCCTTTTTTAAACCTCCTAAGGAGCCTATATGAAAAAGAGCACGGTTACCGGCCTTCCCCTCCACGCGACGGGCAGGTTGTTTATCATTGGCGGAAAAGCCAAGCGCTGCCTGACCAAGTTCGCCAAGTTGGCCGGCGGCGAGAACGCACACATCCTGGTCATTCCTTTCGCCAGTTCCATACCTCTCGAAGTCTGCGCAGACCTCGACAAGGAGTTGCGACAAAAGGGCGTGACCAAGATCACCTTTGCTGTCGCCGGCAAGCGCCTGGTGATTGACGATGACGTCACCGGCATCTACATGACCGGCGGCGACCAGAACGATCTTCTCGATCGTCTCGGTAACATCGGTGCCACCAAGTTGCGCCGTTATTTTCGCAATGGCGGCTTGATTGCTGGTACTTCCGCAGGGGCTGCAGCCGTCGGCTTTGACATCATCGCTGGTGGCATGAAAGACGGGCTGTTGCGACAAGGTTCTCTGACAGTCGGCAAAGGTTTGGGTCTGCTGGCCAACACCATTGTTGACACCCATTTCTTGGCGCGAGCGAGGTTCAATCGCCTGCTTGCTGCCGGCCAACTCTTCCCCGGTGCGCTCGGCATCGGCCTTGACGAAGACACCGCTCTTCTCATCGAGGCCGATCGCATGACCGTGTTTGGTGTTGGTCATGTTACGTTCGTTAGCGGCGGCACAGCGGTGAAACCTTCTGCCAAGAAGGCGGCACGCATGCGCCCAGATTTTCTTTATTCAGTAGTCGGAGCCTCGGTTTCGGTGCTGAACGCAGGACAGGTCTACGCCCCGGCCAAGTAACCGGAGCACTACTTTTTAACATCAGTTTCTAGGAGACACATCATGAAACGGAATATTATCAATAACGCTCACGGATACCCGCGGCCGCTCATGCAGCGCGCTGGCTGGACCAACCTCAATGGCGAATGGGATTTCGTCATCGATCACGAGGCCGTGCTCACGATCAAGACTGTCAAGTTTGATCGCAAGATCGTCGTTCCCTATGCGCCCGAGACGCCGGCCAGCTTGGTCGCCGACCAGGGTTTCTACAAGGCGGTCTGGTATCGCCGGCAGTTCACCGCTCCGTCCTTGAAAGACGGCAAGCGCCTGGTGCTGCACTTCGGTGCGGTCGACTGGCAGTGCAACGTCTTCGTCAATGGTCATCTGGCCGGCTCTCACGAAGGTGGTTACACGCCTTTCTCCATCGACATCACCGACAGCCTCACCGACGACTGTGGGCTGCAGACCATCGTCGTGCAGGCGCTCGATGACCCGCATGACATGAGCAAGCCCCGCGGCAAGCAAGACTGGCTGCCCGCCGCTCACTCCATCTGGTATCCGCGTACCACGGGTATCTGGCAGACTGTCTGGATGGAAAAGGTCTCGGCCACTTCCATCAAGAACCTGCGCTGGAGCTCCGATGTGGCTGACTGGTCGCTCGGGCTGGTGGCTTCGTTCGACGGCGCCACTGCTGGTACCAAGTTGCATGTGCGCATCACGCACAACGGCAGGGTGCTTATCGATGACGTCTACGGAGTCGTTGACGGGCAGGTTGCTCGCCGCATTCAGCTGCCCGATCCTGGTATCGGCGACGCGCGCGACGCCATGCTGTGGACTCCCGATAACCCGCAGCTGTTCGACGTCGACGTCACTTTGTACAGTGCCTCCTACAAGGTGCTCGACAAGGTGACCAGCTACACTGCACTGCGGACGGTATCAGTTGACCGTGAGCGTTTCTTGCTCAATGGTCGGCCTTATCACCTGCGGCTGGTGCTCGATCAGGGCTACTGGCAGGAGACCGGCCTGACTTCTTCTGGCGACGACGCTTTGCGCGCCGACGTCGAGCTCACCAAAAAGCTCGGCTTCAACGGTGTGCGTAAGCACCAGAAGATCGAAGACCCCCGTTTCTTGTACTGGGCCGACAAGCTTGGTCTGATGGTTTGGGAAGAGATGCCGAGCCCTTACGCCTTCACGGCTAAGGCCACTCAGCGGCTGCTTTCCACCTGGACCGAAGCCATCGAACGCGACATCTCGCATCCGTGCATCGTTGCCTGGGTGCCGTACAACGAGTCTTGGGGTCTGCCTGACCTGACTGTGGTTGCCGCACAGCGCGACAGCCAGAAGGCGATTTACCACCTGACCAAGAGCCTCGACACCTCGCGCCCTGTCATCGGCAACGATGGCTGGGAGATGAATGCTGGTGACATCCTGGCCGTGCACGATTACGATGGCGACGCCAATCGGCTGCGTGATCGTTACAACCACGGTCTCAATGCCAACGAGCGCAGCACCATGTTCGCCAAGCAGCGTCCTGGTGGTCGTGAGCTGTTGCTGGAAGGCTACACTCACGCTGATCGTCCTGTCATGCTCACCGAGTTTGGTGGCATCTGCTTCTCCAAGGACGAGAAGGCCTGGGGTTACAAGCGTGCTGCAACCATCGCGGAGTTCACCCAACAGGTGGGCGACATTCTGCGAGCTGCACGTGAAATGTGGGGCATGGCCGGTTTCTGCTACACGCAGCTGACCGACACCTATCAGGAAGCCAATGGCCTTCTGTACATGGACCGCACTCCCAAGTACGACATCGAAGAAATTGCTCGTCAGGTCAGAGGCCACTAGGCGCTGATCTTTTAGAACGGCCTGGAGAACCGATTCAAGCCTCACGGCTTGTTTCGGTTCCCTTGTCGTTCTTTTTTAATCTGATTTATGCTGACATATAGTACAACAGTTTTTTAGATAGTCACGACTTTGTCACGAGTGTTGTTTTATTCTGTAAATCCCCAATGCGGTGACATTTTGCATGAACGACAAAATTTGCTCAAAAGAACAGATTGATAACATCGCCACAGAACTAAATGCCGGAAACCGCTCAGAAGCGGTAGGCTTGATTAATGTCTGTACCACCAATCTGGTCATGGACAGTGACTATGCCAAGTTTATGGATCAAAATTCTGACAAAGTTAATAGCGGCGACGGGCCAGCTATGGCCGCAGCCATGACATTGTTTGACAAGGTCGTCGCAGAAGAAAAAACTTTATGGAATAGTATGTCTAAAGCTGCTGAGAGCCAGAACCCAGCAGGTTTGTGCAAAATGACAGTGAACCAAGATAGAACCGGCGCTTACATTGAAATCAGCGGTACTGATTGTAAGTAAATTTCGCGCGGTACAAAGGCTATAATAGGCAAATGGATCAAATGCCTAGTCCGCGCACTGTTGCCACCTTCCAATCTGAAAAGTTCAATGTCGACCAGACACAAGAACATTTCATTAACCCAGGTTGTTTTGGCGACGATCTCTGCCAGTGGATTATCGGCAAACTGCAGATGGAAGGAATTGACTGCGATCCGGCTCCTGGTCAGGAAGACTTCGGTTGGTATTTCAACTTTGTTTTAGACAAGGCTGAATATTGCTGCGTTTGTCTTTTACGTGAGGCTGATGGTGACGACCCGGCCGTCTGGGTGCTCTGGATCGAGCGCAACACCGGATTTTTTGCTGGTCTCGTAGGGGCCCGTGACAAAAATATTCCGCCCGCAGCATTACTGCAGTTGCATGAAGTTTTGAGCAAGTCGCCCGACATATCTAATTTGCGCTGGCATTTCAAAAAAGATTTTGACGCAGGTAAAGAAGAGAAAGCTAGCGAGTCTCCGGTTTAAGATTCATACCAACTCTTTTGCCTCAACCGTTTACGCTACAGTTTTAAAAACTACACCGGGTGCTTTTAATCTTCTCCAAACTGAAACGTGCACGTTTTAGTTTTCAGAAGACAACGGCTAGTCATTTCTTTACTATACCATGTCACAATTGCCAGCAAAAAAATCTTGCAGCAAGGAGCCTCAAACACCACAGTGCTGAAGCTCCTTGCATACAAGAAAATATTAGACGAAGTAATCTGCCGCTCGTGCCAGCAAATGGCGCACACCCAGATAGTGAGCTTCCCAGGCGCGATTACCGTATCCGCCGGCAAAGCAAAGAGCCAGTGGAATATGTCGGTCGGCAAAACAATCGATAACCAGGCGATCGCGCTCTTTCATCTGTTCCAGAGTAAGAGCGAATCCTTCGCCGCGATTGCGCAGACCATGTTCGTAGGCGTCGGCACCATGCACGAAAATCACCAGGTCAGGCTGAAATGATTTCAGTGCTTGCGCCAGGGCCTCCTTCAATTTCTCGTTGTACATTCCTGCTTCGTGCTTGCGTATTGCCACAGCCAGTGAGCATTTCTGCTTGTGCATGGGCCAGGCCTCAAAAGCATGAAAATCGAGAGTAAAGACTTTGCTGTCGCCTTCGAAAATTGTGCTGACGCCGTTGCCCTGGTGAAAGTCAAGATCTATAACCATGACTTTGTCAGCAAGCTTTTCGGCGCGCAGATTGTGCACGGTCATAGCAATGTCGTTCAGCACGCAATATCCATCACCGCGGTCACGATGGGCATGATGATAACCGCCGCCAAGATTGGCTGCCAGACCGTTTTGCAGAGCCATGCGCGCCGCCAGCAATGTCCCACCAGATTTGAGGCGATAGTCGTTGAGCAATTTGCGCAAGACTTTGCTGGTGTGACCGTTGCTGGGCAGAACAGTGCTCACGCCGAAAACCGCAGCCCAGGTGGATGGAAGTTTCAGGCTGTCGAGATATGTTTCGTCGTGAGTGCGTCGCATTTGCTTAAAAGTGAGCATCTGCGGTTTGCGATATTTGAGTTCAGCGCCGGGCGACATTTCTCTGGCCAGCTCGCTCAAAACTCGGGCACCACGGTCGGCAGCAAATTCGATATTAGAGCCGAGCACAGTCAGGTCTGACTGATACAGCGGCGAGTAGACCAGATGTTTTCTAGTGTTTATAGACATGTCCATAGACGTGCTCCCGTAACTCTCGCTCGTTTTTTGCAAAGCGATGAGGTTTCTAGTGCTTGTTGGTTTGAGAAATTAGAGAATGGCTGCTTTTGTTTTTAGAAGAGAGATAGGTGACTGCCAGACCCTAACCGTCTGGGGCCAGGGTATGACAGTCTTTTCAGGCTCAATCCGGTTTTATTTGGCTCACAAATGTGGCGTCATTCAAATCAAGAATGGCGCAGCTCGTTCATATTGAAAACTGTTTACTGAGTAAGAAACTCCAGAGCTGATTGGGCCAGCAGCGAAGCTCCCAGTGCCAGGCACTTTTCGTCGACGTCGAAGCGCGGAGTATGCAGCGCCCTTTTATCACCAGCGATTTCGCAGCCAAGAATAATAAAGCAACTGGGTACTGCTTCACAGTAAAAGCTGAAATCTTCGGCACCCATTTGTTGGTTCAGGTCGATGATAGCGCTGCGGTCAACTAATTTGAGAGCAGCTTCTCTGGCAATAGCGATTAAGTCTTCGTCGTTTACAAGCGGTGGATTTTCAGTAATGTAATCCAGTTCAAAGCTGCCGCCCATGGTCTCAACTACAGAGAGCGCGCGGATAAGCTCAGTTTTTATTTGGGCAGAAACTTCAGGTTCAAAATAGCGGGCCGTACCCGTTAATTGCACTTCGTCGGCAATGATATTTGATTTGTAAGTGCTGCTCTTAATGCCGCCAAGGGTTAATACACAAGGGCTTAGAGCCGACTTGCGACGCGAAATAATGGTCTGAATCATTTGCACCGCCTGCGATGCCAGAACAATGGCGTCAATGCCGTCTTGCGGAAAAGCGCCATGACAGCCTTTCCCCTTAATTGTGATATCAAATTTGTCGCATGCGGCTAAAAAAGATCCTGAACGCAAACCAATGGTGCCCACGGGCAAATCAGGAAAGACATGAAAGCCGAAAACGCCAGCCAGATTTTGGATTGCGCCGCCTTCAATCATTAAAGTGGCGCCGCTTTTTCCGTCTTCGTTGGTGCTTTCTTCTGCCGGCTGAAAAATAAAACGTACGACTCCGGGTAGATTTCCGGCCTTGTGCAAATCTGCCAAAATCATGGCGGCGCCCATGGCACAAGCAGTGTGAACATCATGACCGCAGGCGTGCATCACACCATCTTCTTTCGAGCAATAAGACGCTGAACTGTCTTCTTCGATAGGCAGGGCATCCATATCAGCCCTTAGACCGATGCGTTTTCCTTTGCTAGGGTCACCAATCTCTGCAATCACACCAAGGCCGCCTGCTTTGATTTGCACCGCGTATCCTAGTTTACGCATGGTTTCGGCAACGAGCTTGGCAGTGCCCGATTCATGAAAACTCAGTTCCGGATGCTGATGAAGGTGGCGGCGCAAAGAGCGAATTTTCTCTTCAAACTTATTGGCGAGGTCTGCGACATTCGGAAGGGTGGTGCTAGTCATTTCAATGGTTGCCTGAACGGCTGCTGATGCCGTGAGTAATCGACGGATTGATCATAACAGGCGCGCAGCCGGCAATGTAAGTTTTCGCATTCTTGTTACTGCGACTTTGTATAGTATGTGCAGGCAAAAAATTTGAATAATTGGCTTTTTGACTTGGCAATATTGGCTTTCAGACTTCTTTAAATTTGATTTTTGACCTGGCAAATATGATTCGTAAACTTAACCGTGCACGTTTCAGTTTTGAGATGCAAAAGGCGGCGGTGAAAGACTGTTCTATTTTTTTCAAAACAGATTCAATCTTCCACCGCAGCACAGTTGTTTAAGCGTGAGCTTGAGAAGTGATTACTTCTTGCTCTCGTCTGTGTCTTCAGGCTTGTCGAGGTTCTGCTTGCGGTTATCGTAGTCATCCTCGTCTCGTTCGCGCGGTTTGTTGGCGTTAGCCAGCAGGTCGCGATAAAGCTCGGAAACGAAATAACCAATCACCCAGACGACGAAAAAAGTGATCACCTGATTGAACAAGAATTGTTCAATGGGCAGGTGCTCTTTGATCATGTTGTAAACGAGTGAGGCCGGGAAGGCAAAGCACATCAGATAGAAAGCTATTAGCAAGCCTCCCATCGTATTTTTTCCGAAATTGTTCATGACGTAGCCCCTTTGGTTTTGGCTTGAGTCGGTTCGCTCAAAATCCAGTTTCAACGAGCTTCGCGCTTTTATTGCGAAGGACAGGATGAAGCTGTGATTAGGGCGAGTTTAGAGTTAGAAAAAAGTTTTCTGCGTTAGGTGAAGAAGAGGGAGATAAAGTGCATTTCAACCCTAGTGATCTTTCTCTTCTGTAACAACAGGTGCGCGCGCGAGAATTCAAGTTCTAAGTTAAGGCTGTCTAGTTTCTCTCGATGCTCAAGTCCCATACTATCCACCCAGTCGAGCAAAGCAGGTACTGATGCGGCTCGCCTCTACTGACAACCGCTTTCGCCATGCGCTTTTCTTGAACCTCGCTCTTCATAGCAACTGGCGCAGCTGTGCGATGCGCGGCGTCAAAGGGGAGGTAGTCAAGACGCTGCATGTTAAATATTACGGGCCGATTATGAGTGACGCCAATGCGCTTGGCACGGGCATCATTAATAATTATCACCAGCTGTGGTGCACATTTTGATCAAATAAAATGTAGACAAGCACCGCCCTTGATATTACAATTCAAAAATTATGCCATCAGCTTTGGTGTCGAAAAAACTTCAACCACATTGAATTTTGTCTAATCGTGTTATTCTTCCCTAACAATATTTTGGAGGCTTCGCTGAAGGAGCGACTTATGAAAAAATCTCTTTTAAATAGTATCGTCGCTGGTGCGTTACTGCCTTGCGTTATGGGTCTCTCAGGCGGCATGCCTGCCATGGCTCAGAGCTTCAACGGGCAGGCCCTTCAGGGTCGCGTCACTTACGTTCCTGTTGGCACCAATCTTGATGCCACATTGACCAGTTCTATTGATAGCAGTGTTGCTAAACCTGGTGACCTCTTTACTGCCAAACTTTATTCTCCACTTTACTTGGGCTCAGATCTGGTATTGCCAGGCAACACCACTCTTGAAGGTCAGTTGGTTTCGGCTGATAAAAGCGGCTTGGGTGGCAAGAACGGCGCTATGAGTCTGCGTTTGACCAGTGCTGTTACCCCAGATGGTATTCGTTATCCGTTGTCAGCTATGGTCACCGCTGAGCAACCCAACGCAAAAGTTGCTCAAGATAAACAAGGCAATCTCAAAGGTCGCACCACTAGTTCTAGTGTTAAATCTGGCGTGCTGAGAACCGCTGCCTGGACAGCCGGTGGCACTTTGCTTGGCATTTGTTTCGCTCCGATCGTTGGTGGCGCAGTTGGTGTGGGTGCTATTGCTGGTGTCGCCACTGGTGGCGCTGTCGGTCTCGGCAGTAACCTCTGGAGAAAAGGCAAGGACGTGAAAATTCCTAGCAACACTAGAATTCAGTTTGCTTTAGACCAACCAATGTCGCTTTCAAGCAACGTTGCCGGTAATAATGGAACCTATCACTAAGAACCCGCAGCATTTCTAGTTAATTCTAGATACCGTTCAGCTCGGCCTAGCCTCCTTATCGAGTAGATGAATGAAAACTCTGAAACCGCCCTGCAAGGGGCGGTTGAACGGTTTGTAGGCAGTGCGTCTAATAATAGTTTCGCCCGTATATATCATGGGTACATAGACGTGGGGGCTCAGGTGAGGCCCTGGTATCTACGGGTGATAGTCTTGCCTCTGCAAAGACCTGAGAGCAGCAGCAAAGATATAGGTCAACTTAACGCTAACTTGTCGCAAGACCAGGCGAATGAACAAGCACATGGCGAAACCCTGGCTGGTTCAACCATCAACACGGTCTGGGATCTCGTCGCCGGCTCGGCTAAGACTCGCGAAGAAAAAGCCGACCGGGCCCATAAGTCTGACGAATATGCCGAGATTGCGGCAGATACCTTTGCCACCATTCCCAAGTTTAAAACCGTCGTCGGCGGCCTTGCCCGCGGCGTCTTATTGGCAGACGTAAGTGGCAATAAGAGCGCCGGTGAGTGGTCTAAAGATTTTGCCTTGAACGTAGCCGAAGGAGCTCTACTCAATAAGGCCGGCAAATTGGGCAGCGCTGAAGGAGTGGTCGCTCGAAATGCCGGCAAAGCGCTGGGTGGTGGTTTAGTCTCTGAATTAGCGGTTCATGGAGTTTCTGGTGCTGCGTTTGGCGCCGTTAAGTCGGGCTTTCAATTCGACACCGCCTTAGATAAAAATGGTCACTTTTCAACCAGTAAATATTTAGAAAACCTGGGCGTCGGTACTGCCACCGGCGGATTGATCGGCATGCCGGCCGGGGCTATCGGCTCCAGGGTGGGCAAAGTGGTTTCGTCTAGTTTGAGCAGCAGTGCCGAATCTAGCCTGATCGCTCATACTGTTCGCAATACCCTTACTGCCGGTTCTTCAGGCTTTGCCGGGGGGGCGGTTTTTGGTGGAGTGGAATCGATACGGCACTCCAGTTCGGCCTCGGATGTGCTCGCTGCCACGCTCAAAGGTGGAATGATTGGATTTCTCACTGGTGGCGCCACTGGTGCCTTCGAGCCCCGGATCAATCGTGTCACTGCTCCGTTAACTCAGAAAAGTGACACTAGACGCCACATCGATGCTGACGATGGTTTTAACGATGGTGTCGGCGAAAGACTTAACCAAAGTAACTCAGATTCTCGGTCGAAACCAAATAGAACGTCCGACAAAAGCGATAAAGGCGACGATAGTGCAGCTTTTCAGGATCATGCTGAAACACCGCCTTTCAATTTTGAGGCCATGGCTTTTAAGCCACCGGTGCACATTACTTTGCGCGAGTTTGAAAACCAGCTCACTTTTGTCAAAACCGAAGATCGAACTTTTACTCGCTTGAGAGATGACGCACCGGTTACTCATGAACAGTTTGTGGCTAAGCTTGCTGACATGAAAAAGAAAGGTGGCGACTATGATCGCGATGCCTATTTCGAGCAAATGACCGTCAAAGAAGTGCGTAAGGTCAACATCTACTCAGTTCAAGGTTTGTCCATGAAGATTGTCGTTCCGCATGAATATGCTCAGCAGCTCGATGTGATGCGTAATTTGCGGCGTATTAACGAACAACCCAGCCCCTATGACAAAGTGCCAATGGCAGTCAAGGTGGCCATCGCTGCCAAGCTAAAAGCTGGCGATGCTACTGTGCTTGAACCATATCTGACTGCAACCGAAATCAAAGAAACTATCCCCATAATTCAATCAGGTCAGGCAGCGATTGAACATCCTCTCTACAACAGGGCGCTCCCCGAAGATCTGGTGCCAATCTTGCAAGGATTACCCAATCCGCGTCTGGTCAAAGAAGTCTTGATGACAGATAAGCGCGACGTGGAAGATGCGTATTATCAAGTTAAATACAACGATCCAAAATTTAGAGCAGCAGCCGATGTTACACAAGATGGCATCATCACTCATTATCAACCCAATCGTGGCGCCAATTTGCACGAAATTACAAATCATGAGTGGGCGCACTTGACCAAGTGGTCTTCGCCAGAACTGGGCAAACTTTTTGATCTGGCCTCTGTGGTGGACAAAGTTGCGCCCAATTTCGACCACAAAGCCACGAGACTGGCTCGTAAGGTCGATCCCAATCACCCAGACGTCATAGAGGAAAGTATTTATTTTGCCTCCGAACATGCCTCGCGCAATGCCGATGAAAATTGGGCTGTGGCAAAAGGCGAACACTTTATGAGTTCAGATCCTGATGGCCTCTATATCTTTGCTCAAGAAGCTCCGGTGCGGGCTCTGGTGCTGAGCACTGCTCTTGAGAAAACTATGACTCTGCGTCAAAGAACCAATCAGACCGAGCAAGATCGAGCGCTCTTTGAGCGCATTCAGTATGTTGATAAAGTGTCAAGACCTCTCGCTATAGATGCGCTTACTAAGCACCTTCTGGGTGGTTCTGTAGAGCAAAAATCTGCAGCAGCCAAGTTGCTTGGCCTTTATGGTGATGCCACCGCTATTGGTGCGTTGCGAAAAGCGGCCATGGATCCTGCTAATCGATCCCGGCCTGATTGGCATGATTTCAACGAAGCCTTCAATCCCTTTGATCAAAACCCTAAAGCCAAGGTTGAAACTGTTCAAACAGTGGCTTCTACTGCCCTTGATGCCATGGTAAAACTGAGCGCCGACAATAATGCTGCGCGCATGCGATTTGCCCTGCGCGAGGCATTCGACAACCCGACGTTAAGACCGCTGATTGCAGAGAATTGGCCTCGTTACTCAAATGGCTTCATTGAGTATCAGCACTTTATTCAAATGTATGACAAACCGTCGCACGTCAACCGTATGCAGAAGCTCGTAGAATTGCGCTTGCAGGCTGACCCTGATGGTCGCAAGATGGTGTTTGACGAAATCATGCGCTTGACTAATGGTGATACTCGTGCCCAAACCGGATTTTTATTGCGCAACTATGAGCATGTGCCTGGTCTGCGTCTGGAAGTGATCGGTCGTTTCGATCACATGATTAGAACCGGCCAGCTCAGCGGCAGCGATAGACTGCAAGCGTTGCAATTTTTCGGCAAGATACCTCGCAAAGATATGCCGCCTCTGTTGGAAAAACAAGTAGACAAATTATTGACGCAGATGGAAAAAGAGCAGAACCTCGATGACAATATAACGGCTCTCAAGCGCCCTGGTAGAAACAAGGTGCAGAGCATTCATGAATTGGCCGCTGCCAAGGATTCTCGGGCAATCAAACCGCTTCTTGAACAGGCTATCAGTGGTAATCCGGAGACGCAGGTTGAGGCTTTGACTGCCCTTGGTAGTTTCACACCTAATGTGGTGAAATTTTACGCTCGGGAATTAAGGCGCGAGCCAACTATGAATGAACTGATGAAGCGGCGTCTGGATCAGTTAATAAGCCGTGGTAGTTATAAACCTGGTTAGTAACCACGTCAGGCCGGGTGGAACATCTGGAATAGGTCGTCCATAGAGAATTTCAGGCGCACGGGGCGGCCGTGAGGGCAAGTGTCGTTGCGTTCGGTTTTAAGCCAATCACTGAGTAGTTTGAGAATATCTCTTTGTCCTAGTGGCATGCCGTTTTTAATGGCACTCTGGCAAGCAATTGATTTAGTAGCTTCCAGCTCTAAGTTGGCGGCATCTATGGTGGCAAGATCATCAATCAATTTTTGAATCACAGGCGCATAGTTGACTGAAGCTAATTCTAGTGGAATCTCTGTCACAGAGGCACTTCCGGCGGCATCAAACTCAAAGACAAAGCCTAAAGTGGCCAGGGCATTTTGTGATAGACGCAGGGTTTCAATTTGTTCGGGGCTGAGAGACAGCGGAGCCGAGACAATTAGTTTTTGCGAAATTTCGCTGATGCGGCCCGCTGTTGTCTGCTTGGCTAAAAGCCGCTCATACAGCGTTCTTTCGTGAGCAATGTGTTGCTCGATAATTTCCAGACCTTTTGCTGTTTCCACAAAAATATAGGTGTTGTGCAGATAGCCGACGATTTTCCAGTCGGCGGGCAGGGTGTAAAAGTCAGTCTCTGGGCTGCTTTCGGCAATTTGCAGAAAAATCTGGCCAGCTTCAGGCAGCGTTTTAGGATCGGCGGAATAATCAAAAAGTTCTTTTTCGATTTCTTTTTCTAGAGCATATTGTCTTTGCGCCGTTGACTGTGCCTCACTGTTAGATGCCTGGTTATATGGGGAGCCGAAAGCGGGCGCATGCATGGGAGTGGCATAGGAAGATTCGGCCTCAGCGCCGCTAGCCGCAGTGTAAGCCTGCGGTATCGCTTCTTTAGCACTGGTTTGATAACTCAAGCTATCGCGAAAACTAATTTGCTCTGTGGACCGAGCGGGAGTCTCTTGCACAAAAGTAACGCTATCGAAAGGCACACTACTGAAAGAAGACTCTTGTGGTTCTTGCGAATCTTGCGACTCTTGAGCAATTATTCTCGCGTGTTCAGCTCGGGCTGCTTGAGCGGCGGCCATTGACTCTTCGCGCAGCGCGCGGCCGAGTGCTCTTTGTATTGTCAGATAAATTTCGTTGCCGTGAGAGTATTTCAACTCTTTTTTGGTCGGATGAATATTGACGTCTACCTGGCCTGGATCTAGCTCGAGAACCACTACGGCCAGCGGATATCGACCTCGCGGTATCAAATCGCTAAAGGCATAGTCGAGTGCCTTTAAAGTGAGCGGGCAACGCACCGCGCGACCGTTGACGATTGTGAGAATACCCTTGCGATCGCCTCTAAAGTGCGTTGGTTTTGCCATGTATCCCTTGATCTGCAAAATCTTTTCCGCACCACCAGCGGTGCTTGCATCTGAGCCGTGTATGACTTCTACCAGCCGTTCTTTGCCGGTGAAAAATTTGGCTTCGACAATGGTACGCGCCAGATCGTTTTGACCAGAGGTGCGTAGTGCCACGTCGCCGTTGTTCAGTAGAGTGAAAGCAACTTGCGGATAGCTGATTGCCAGGCTCTGTACTGTTTCTTCAATGTGGCCAAACTCTGTGGCCGCTTTTTTCATGAACTTCAAGCGAGCGGGCGTGTTGTAAAACAGGTCTTGAATTTCCATCACTGTGCCGGGGGCGCAACCGACTTCCACTGCTTTCAGTTGGCCGTCTGCAGTTTCTACCCGTGTGCCCACAGCTGCATCGTGAGTGCGTGTATAGCAAACGAATTTTGAAATCGAAGCTATAGATGGAATAGCTTCGCCGCGAAAACCGAGTGTGTTCAAACTCCACAGATCTTCGGCCGTGCGTAGTTTTGATGTAGCGTGGCGCTGAAAAGCTAAAACAGCGTCCTCTGGCTCCATTCCATGGCCGTTGTCGGCAATGCGAATGTCGCGGCAATCGTGCGAAATGGCAATTTCGATTTCGGTGGCGCCGGCGTCGATAGAATTTTCGACCAATTCTTTAACCACTGACGCAGGTCTCTCTACCACCTCACCGGCGGCAATCTGACTGGCTATATGGTCCGGCAAAACAAGCACTTTGGGCATCAGTGCATCTTATCATCACGCCAGTCAAGAGTATGTTTATCACGCTTGAGAGCTATATAATGTTGGGCCAAAGTTAGTCGAGGTTTCTGTCAAGTGGTTGACGACTACGAACAAGCGCTGCAGGTCGATGTTCTGGCCTGCTCATTGCAAATGGATAAAAACGATTCTGGCGATTTGCTGGAGTTTCTGGCGGCCAAGCTGGTCTCGGCCCTGCCGGAAGAAGTGGAGATCACTCGCGGGGGTTGGTTGCTTTCAGCCAAAAAGCCGGTGGTAGACCTTAAAGTCAGCCTCGGAGAGCAGGGCTTTCAGATGGTGCGCGAAAAACGGGGTTCCATAACCGCCAGGCAAATGAAAATTGTCAGAGGGGTTGTCCTAAAAACTGAAGAGGTACCCGTTGAGAAATGGGTTGAAAATCTGGCTGTGGCATTAGCGCAGATGGCTGAGAAAAATAGTCGCACCAAACAAGCTCTGCAAAAATTTGTAATCGGGTAAATTATGCCTTTCTGGGATATTTTCAAAGAAAAAGATGACGACCGCGTCAAGCGACTCAGTCAAGAAGCCAGCGTAAAAGCGCTCGAACAGGGCGATATACCACCAGCAGCTCGTCACCGCATTGAGCAACAAGTCAATGCTGAACACAAATTTTTCTCCAGTACTTTCAGTGCCAAAGAATACTTGCTGGCGAGGGAAGCAGGTTATGAGCCAATCAGTCAGGTGATGGGCAGTTCGTTTATGCGTGTGGGCTGGAACAGCATGAATAACGCTTATGGTTTTGGCTGGCCCAATACAGGCGAACTCGATAGCCTTTCTAATGCACACCGAAATGCACGAGAGCTAGCAATCATGCGCATGCGCAAAGAAGCTGAGCTGCTTGGCGCTGATGGCATTATTGGTGTGCATATCAAAATCAAAGATTTCACCTGGAGTTCAGACGTCACCGAATTTACTGCTGTAGGCACTGCTATCCGCATTTCCGGCAACGAAGCGTTATCTAAAGGGAAAAGAATTCCTTTTACCAGTACGCTCAGCGGTCAAGAATTCTGGCAGCTTTATGAATCTGGATTCTGGCCCACCGGCGTAGTTATGGGCAATTGCACTTACTACATACGGGCCGACTGGCAGACGCGTAACACCACGAGCAGCTGGTTTGGCGGCATTCAAAATCAAGAAGTTATGCAGTTTAGCCAGGGCTTCAGCACGGCGCGTGAACTGGCTGTCAATCGCTTGACCGTTGAAATAAGCGAGTTGGAATCTCATGGTGCCGTCGACATGAACGTCGAATACAGTATGCATCCGATTCATGTTGAGCGGAACCGCGTCAGTTATATGGACATGCTCATTAGTTTTATGGCCATGGGTACTGCTGTCACCAATCGCCCGGACGGCAAGGCTCGCATTAATCCTAAGCCGATGATGGTCATAGATTTAGCGCGCAACAGTTTGCGCAGTTTAGATTTTGATGACCCTATTGCAGAGATGGCACAGGGCGGTTTTGACGACGATGATGCGCTTGAATAAGACACCATTCTTAAATATGACAGTACAAAGGAGAATGTAATGCCGGATCCTAATAATCCACAACACAACCCGGCTGAGGGTCACGCTGACTTGCCCGAGCATGCTCACGAGCGTTTAGCGCAGATGCGCGGCAAAGACGGCAAGCGTACACTTTTTACTTCTGATCTTTCAGTCAATGAATTTCTCCTTGTCAAAGAAGCAGGCTTCGAGCCGGTTGGCATGGTGGTGGGCTCATCTATTTATCACATCGGTTTTCAGCAAGCTCGCTGGACTAAGAACGAAGAAATGCAAGTTTTGACCCAAGCGATGTATCACGCTCGTGAACTGGCCATGACACGCATGGAAGAAGAGGCTGATGAACTGGGAGCTGACGGTGTCGTGGCCGTGCGCTTAAAAGTAAAACACCTGGGTTGGGGCGAAAGTCTGGCAGAATTTGTTGCCATCGGAACAGCTGTTGTTGCCAACGATCGCTCAATTAACTGGCGTACAAATACCAATATGCCATTTACTTCTGACCTCTCTGGCCAAGATTTTTGGACACTGCTGCAAGCAGGCTACAGGCCGGTGGGAATGGTGATGGGCAATTGTGTTTATCACGTAGCGCACCAGACATTTGGTCAATTTTTCAAGACCGTGGGCCAAAATATTGAGATGGTCAACTTCACTCAAGCCCTCTATGACGCCCGGGAATTAGCCATGGAACGTATGCAAAATGAAGGCGTCAATTTGAAGGCCGACGGTATTGTTGGAGTTGATATTCACGAAGGCAGTTACGCCTGGAGTGACCACATCATCGAGTTCTTCTCAGTGGGTACGGCTATCATTGCCATGCGCGCCGATCACCACATTCCAGCACCGCAACTGGTCCTTTCGGTGAACGATTAACTAGACTGGATCTGTCGAGCAGCTACCGGTGAAGTTGGCTGCAAACTGAAGCGTGCACGTTTCAGTTTGGGAAGATTAAATGCTATCGGATTAGGTTGGTTTTTGCGGATTTACTTAGCTCTCCCACCGATGGAATAAAATCGGGCCAATCTCTGTATAAAGCAATAGAGTATAGTGGTCGGCTTGCACAGAGGTTCTAATTGAAAAGGTTTAGTTTAATCGCCATGGTCGCCTTCTCGGCGCTTCTGGTCCTAATTTATTTCTTCAACGCGCGTGATTCCATGGCCGCTCCAGCTGCGCCGCATAAGCTCGACAAAGCCTATTTCGCTTCCGGTTGTTTCTGGAAGACCCAATATGTTTTCGGAAAAGTTCCAGGAGTAGTGAAAACTGCAGTTGGTTACACGGGCGGAACCCTGACTAACCCGACATATGAACAAGTTTGTTCGCACGCCACTGGCCACGCAGAAGCAGTAGAAATCGATTTTGATCCGACTAAGACTAACTACCGCAAATTGTTGGAAGTTTTGTTCGCCCATCATGATCCGACCACTAAGAATCAGCAAGGGCCAGATATTGGTGATCAATATCGCTCAGCAATTTTTTACGCCAGTGAAGATCAGAAAAAAGAAGCCCTTGCTTACATCGCCGAATTGACCAGAGCAAAGCGTTTTCCCAAACCCATAGTCACATTGGTAGTGCCGAGCACCAAATTTTATAAGGCTGAAGAGTATCACCAAAACTATTTTGTCAAACACGGGCAGGTCTGCGAATAATGAGTATGAACATGTTGAAAGTAAAAAAGATTGCGAGAGTTTCGGCTTTGGCTGTATTGTTTATCACTTCAAGCACCCAGCTGATGGCCTGCGCTAAGCCTTCTATTGAGATAATTTCAAGCCAGGAAATGACTAAGTCAGAGACTAAAAAAGGTACAGAAATAAAAATGGATTCGTCAAAACCAGAAGCGGGCGACAAAAGAGCAACGGGCGACAAAACAGTAAAAAAAGACGACAAATACTGGAAAGAAAAACTCGACCCCGAAACTTATAACGTTACTCGTTGCAGCGCTACAGAGCCTGCATTCAGCGGTAAATATTGGAACAATCACGACAAAGGTGAATACCGCTGCAGCAACTGCAACGAATTGCTTTTTGATTCTAAAGACAAATTTGATTCAGGCACCGGCTGGCCAAGTTTTACTCATACTGCGGGTGAGAGCGTGGCTTCAAAAGAAGACAACTCTTACGGCATGAAACGCACCGAAGTGATTTGCAAGCACTGTGGCGCTCATCTTGGGCATCTCTTCAACGATGGACCAAAGCCAGGCGGAAACCGCTATTGCATTAACTCAGCGTCGCTTCAATTTGAGAAAAAAGACAAGTAAGGCGCCGCTTTGTGTGCCGTAACCTAGTCTTTTTCGTGATACAAACTACCAAGCATTTCGTAGTGCTCTTTCGGTAATGTACGCCAGCTGCCTGTAATTTCACCTGTGGCGCTGGCATCTATAAGTCCGGCTTGTTCCATTTCGTCCATTTTTTTCAACAAAGAAGCATAATTGCGCGTTAACTGCACGCTGGTTGGATGCCTGTCACCGAGACCTTGTTCGCAGATTTTAATGCCTGCGATATATGCGCCTTTGGCTAGTTGATATTTTTTCTGGGCGTAATAAATGCTGGCTAAATTCTGCCAACCGCAAGCAACGTCAGGGTGAGTTGGTCCGAAATTGTCGGCAATTACTTCAATGAAAAGTCGCGCGTAGTCTTCGCATTCGGCAAATTTGCGCTGGAAGTAACAAATTTTGCCGAGGTTGCTGAGGCCCTGAGCGTAGAGAATTTTCTTTGGATCTTTGGCGCGCTCTTTGAGTTTAAGTGAGCGTAAGTAGTATTGTTCGGCGAGGCCAAAATTGCGGGTGATGCTGCAGATTCCGGCTATTTCGTCTATGCATTCAATCACTTTATCTGGATGAGTTTTTTCGGCTGTTTGCAGTAGCGCCAGCCAGACTTCTAAGGCGTTGTCTGTTTTATTTGTGAGCATGTACTGATGTGCTTTGCGCACTTGAGAATCCCACTCTGACTCGCTTTCTTTGCTCTCCTCTTCCTCGGGAGTTTCTACCTTGGCCTCTTTCGCATCGTCACCTGGTTTGTACCAGTGCAATTCTTTTAGCGCCTGCGTCACATCGATATCGGCTCGGTCGGCGTAATCATAAGCAACATTGGCGCGCTCAACGCTGAGCTTTTTCTCCTGAACTAGCTTGCGGCAATGCTCGGCGCGCTCCAGGGTCTTGCCGTCTAGACTGCCGGCAATGAGCAATATTTGTGTCAGCACGGCTGAATTATGCTTGGCAATTTGAAATGCATCGTGCACTTGATTGTCACTAATGGTGCCAAGGGTTTTGAGAAAATCAAAGAGCGATACATATTCTGATCTAGAGTCTGCTGCTTCTTCTTTTTCGGCTTCAGTTTGTTGTAACGCCTCTTCCAGAGCCTGTTCTACAGGCACGCCGTCTTTGACCGCAGAAATTACTGTGCGCGCATCGGTAATGTTTATTTCTTGATCTGCCATCATGCCCTGCACCAGCAGCGCCGCTTGCAGGAGCTTTCGATTGACCAGCTTTTCCTGCATCAATACTTGGCCCACAGGCTCTTTGTTAATCAAGCCCAGTTCCAGAGCACCAACCAGATCTGATTGCGAAATTACTCCGCAGAAAAGCAACAGCTCACCTATGCGCGGGCAATGCCGGCTGGGCAGATCGTAAAATCCTTTTTCTTTGAGCGGCACTTCTACTGAAACCTGCCGCAGGCGCGCTTCTTTCAATGCTTCCACTGCTTGTGGTTTGCTTAACTTACCGTCGCGAATGAGTATCTGGGCGTTGAGCGCGCCGGTGAGCAGACCTTCAGTCACAGCACCACTAAAGACAAGTAAACGGCCAAACGGTAATCCGGAAGTGCGATTTTTCTCCAACGCCTGTTCAAGCTGATCGCGCGACACGTAGCCGGCATCGATTAGCAGCTCGCCAAGTGGTGTTGTGTCTTTGGTTGACTCAGGATCCCAACCGAGCTTGAACAGCGCTTCATCGATAGTTAGCTGGTCTTGCTTGACCAGCGCCATTGCCTTTTGGGCCAGTTTAACGTCTACGAGGCTTTGCTTGAGCAGGCTCTGGCAACGCAGCGTGGCTTGCAGGACCGCTTCGGTCAACATGCTCGAAAGAACCAAAACTCTCCCGAGTGGCAAGCTGGTTTCTTGCGCGATCGACACGGCCTGGCTCAAATCTTTGCTGTCAAGCAAACCCAGCTCCAGCACTAGATTGCCCAATTGGTTTTTGTCACTGACCTCAATCATTCCAGCCGTCTCCTGCAAATTTAAAACGCAACTGAGGGAAAGCATTTATGAATGCCCTCAATACAGTCTGTACCCAGATTTTTTTCTTGAGCCACGAACCGTTAACGGTACATGATCATCTCGGCCGATCCACGAACCGTTAACGGTACATGATCATCACAGCATCCAAGTATCAAGCCTGGTTGACAACCTTGATGACCTTTAATATTATATGTTATCGTAGCTACGATTAAAAAAGGAATCTCAGAGAGGGCTGAATCGCAAGATTCAATTCCTCTCTGAGAATTCCAAAACTCATTACCTCAAATTAGGTCGAGTTTTACTTAGTTCTTCTTGCCCTTCTTCGGCTCGACTTCGGGAGTCTTGCAGTCGGGAGTCGGAATGATGCAGACGTCCGAAACCGGGACCGCAATCTTGACGAGACCGGCGATGATGAAGCCTGCCACGAAGCCGCCGATGTGAGCCCAGAGAGCCACACCGCCGCCGCTGACCGAACCGATAGCTTCAAGCACACCAGAAACCTGCATCACAACCCAACCAACCAGGAACCAATAGGCCTTGGTTTGCACGTAGGCAGGAGCAGGAGCGACGTAGAAGCCGGAAATGGTTGCGGTCGGCCAGAGCAGCAGGTATCCACCAAGAACGCCGGCGATAGCACCAGAGGCGCCAAGGGTCGGAATCATTGAGGTGGGTTCGCTGTAGGCGTGGCAAAGCGCGGCCAGGATGCCGGTGACGAGGTAGAAGGCCAGGTAATTCCACTTGCCGAGGCGGTTTTCGACTGCCTTGCCGAAAACGTAGAGGAAGAACATGTTGCCGAAGATGTGACCGAACGAACCATGCAGAAACATGGAAGCGAACACGGTACCGGTAGCCGAAAGAATCAGCATGGGGTCGCCGCTGGCCATCGAAGTGAAGAAAGTGTGCGGCACCATGAGGAAAGTGCCGAAGAATTCGGCCTGGTTGCCAGAGACAATTGCACCCACTTCCACGAAGAAAGCGAGGATGTTTGCCACAATCAGCCAGGTAGTAACCGTTGCAAAAGAATTGCAACGTAGGTTGTCCTTGAGAGGAAACATAAGATGCTCCTTAGTCGGGCAAAGGCAGAGGCGCTTCGCTCGAGATTTGTTGTTGTTTGTGCAGAAAAAACCCGCTAACTCGCTAACACCTATGCCTTTGCAAACGATGATGGTAGCTGGACGGCAAGAGACCCTGAACGCAAAGTACACATGCTTCTTATGGAAGGTGTGAGTTGATGTGATTAGGGCTAAAAAAACTCTCGGGCGGGTTGGAAGAAAATGAATGACTCTTTTAGTTAGCCCTTTAGCCATATGAATCACAATAGCTACACGCGCGGGCGCGGAATTGACCATTAGCGAGCCTGGTTCATCATGACAAGCTGCAGGCCGGAGATGTCGATGTCAGGCGGTCGCGTGGGCTCTGCTATTTTCGAATCAGACTGGTTTTGGCGGCTAAAGGCTTTAGTGGCGCCACTCTAATCTGAATTTCCACGGGCCTTATAGAATGTCGAGCCCTTGTGCTGCTAGGTTCTCTGAGTATTCTTTCTTCTTCCATCCAAACCACAGTTTCCTGCCTTTCAACTACTAACCCTCAAACCTACTGCACTTGCATCTTTACACATTTTTCGCGGCTCCCGTGCCTCGGAAAATTGAGACTACCCACGGGAAGACCGTTCTGATGCGCCTCTGCCGTCAGAGCGAAATAATTCATTGGAGAAACAACTAACATGAATAAACGCCAGCAGAAAGACCTGTCTCGTACCGGTCGCTCGGTTCTCCGACTGCACGTACTCGGTGCTGCCCAGGCTGTTACCGGCTCGCTCTACCTCTTCGAATATTTCGAAAAGGACAAAGTCACCAGGTTTGTCACGGATCTCGGCCTCACCGTCGAAAATCCGCAAGCCGACATGCAGAAGCGTTTGCCTTCCGGCATCAACGCCTCTGACATCGACTTCGCCATCATCAGCCACGCCCACGTTGACCACTCGGCTTACCTGCCGAAGCTGATCAAAGACGGCTTCAAGGGCCCCGTCTACGTTACTCCAGCTACCCGCGACCTGATGGGTGTAATTCTGCCCGACTCAGGCTATCTCCAGGAAGAAGACGCCAAACGTCGCCAGGCGCGTTTCGAAAAGGCCAACATCCCGGCTCTTGCGCTCGCCAGCTCCACCTCGCAGTCTGCTTCTCCCCGCTCCGGCAACCCTCGCCAGGGCACCAAGAAGACCGCTGTCAAAACCGGCAAGTCGTCTGCGTCCGCGAAAAGTGGTTTGACCGCTTCGCTCAATCCCAAGTTCCAGCCGCTCTACACGCAGCTCGAAGCACAGGCCAGCCTCAAGTTCCTCAAGACCGTCGATTACGACACGCGTTTCGAGGCCAGTGACGCTGTCGCTTTCACCTTCACCGAAGCTGGTCACATCCTCGGCGCCGCCGTAGTCAACCTCGAGATCGGCAGTGGCAGCCAGAAGCGCACATTCTGCTTCTCCGGCAACATTGGTCGTCCCGACATGCCCCTGCTGCGCGACTTGCAGCCTGTGGCATCGGCCGACTACGTCATGGTCGAAGCCACCTACGGCAACCGCCTGCACCAGAAGCGTGATCGTTTCGACGTGCTCGAAGCCAAGCTCAACGCTGCTCACGCTCGAGCCAAAAAGCAGGGCAAGGGCGGCAGCGGTGTGATTCTCATTCCGGCTTTCGCCGTCGGTCGCGCTCAGGCAGTGCTCAACGACATTCGTGTCTTGATGGAAGCCGGTCGCGTTCCTACCATGCCCGTGTACGTCGACGGTCGTATGACCCAGGCGGCCACTGAGGTGCACCGCAAACACGCTGCCATCATGAACGCCGAAACCCGAGCGCTGATCATGGCGGGCGTCGACCCTTACACCACTCCCAACCACACTGTGGTTGAAGATTGGAAGGCTTCGGAAGCGCTTCATCGCGAGCATGCTCAGCCGATCATCATCGTCAGCTCCAGTGGTATGGCTGCCGGCGGTCGCATCGTCAATCACCTCAACTACTGGCTGGCAGACAGCAAGAGCACGGTGATGTTCGTCGGCTACCAGGGCACCGGCACTCTCGGTCAGGCTATCGTGCGCACCTCTGCTGGTGAGCGTCCTGATAGCGTTGCCGCTCCGCAGAACATCGCTACGCCGAAGACCGTTCGCGTTGCCGGCAAGGTGGTGAAACTCAATGCCACTGTGGACTTCTTGCCCGATTATTCGGCGCACGCAGACTATGGTGACACGGTCAACTGGCTCGGCAAATTCAAGCGCCGTCCAAAGGGTGTCTTTGTCGTCCACGGCGATGAAGAGGCTCTGGCTGGCTTGAAGGGTCACATCGAATCTCGGCTTGACTGGAAGGGTGTCGTCATCCCGACCAACAAGCAGGTCTTCGAACTCTAAGAGCCGGCTCGAAGAACCGACTCTAAGAACCGACTCTAAGAACCCAATAGTCTAACGACTAAATTTTTGGACGTGGATGATTGTCTTTATGACAGTCATCCACGCTCCAAATTTTTTGGTCTTTTCTATGCTGTCATATAGTTAGACTGGTGGTTTAAAAATCGCACCATATGTAATACCTGTTTGAGAAGGGAGTCGAATAGACCTCCCTCCTCCAGTGCTGATATCGACGATGTACTTGATTGATGTTCGTTAACGTGTCACTGCAGGGCCATGGCCAGCAGCATTACCGCCTCCAGCCCGGCCAAGAAGAAGAAGCCGAGGGCTGCAGTACTTTCGCCATTGCGACGCGATTTCATGGCGATGCACACGAATACTGCTCCCAGGTTGGTGCAAAGAGCCGCATCGAAACCGGCGAAACTGTAAAGCACGAACGAGAGCGCCGTGAGAACTGCTACGGCAAACACGTTTGCCAGAGTGTTAATCGAAACCATACAAGCGTGCTTTCAACGGAACCTTACTATGCCGCCCTCGTAGGCGAAGGCAACGCCTCCGGGCCGTACAAATGCCCGGCCGCAGTCATCTACAACGGCCATCCCGCCGTCTTCTACGAATGCCTTGCCGCCTGCGCGTACATTGGCAAGACCCCCTCTGAAGACATGAACTGTGCCACAGTGAAGGGCGTTGGCGCAGCCACCCTCTTTGACAAAAGCAGAACCGTCTTTGTACACATGAGCGGTACCGCCCTGTTTCACCACTACGATGCCACCATGGTGGCGGGTGAGCTTGAGGTTGACTTTGGTCTCACCGCTCTCTTGCACCTGATTTGAATCGCCGACGTGCGCTGTGCCGCCGTGATAAACAATGGCGGCACCACCAGCGAAAACTTTGGCTGTGCCGCCGAACACTTCGCAGCGACCTTCCTTGAAAATATGTGCTTCGCCCCTGACGTAGACGTTCGCTTCGCCTCGTTCGTACACCATCGCCAGGCCGCCCGGGTATACTTCCGCCTTGCCGTGATAAATGTGTGCTACGCCCCCGCTGACTACCCGCACCGTTACGCCGGAGTAAACCTGTGCGACTTCTCCCTCACCGATCACCGCTCCCTCAAAATAGATGAAACGTACCGTCTGCCCAGCCTGACCCTGTTGATTTGCGGTCATGATTTTGACTTTCGAATCTGTGTTTTCGTTTGTGTTTTGGAATTTGTGTTGGCTGCGTTCGCTTTCTTTTAGAAAACTACTGGTGGCGCTGCCAGACCGGCATTGCTGAGCTGAATTGCCAGCGGAATGCCGGGGCGCTTGGCCACGCGGCGACTGACTGGAATGTTGACGAAATGCCCCGCTTCAATGCGTGTCTTCTCGTATGCAGTGACGACGCAGAGGTAGACGGTGCCGTTGATGTTGAGTTCAGCGATTTTCATGATTGTCCTCACTAACTGCGATGCAGATTCAGATTTTAGAAATTAAGAAAATCACGAGCCTAGTAATATCCCATTCTCAGCCAACCACCTTCTTTAACGTCGGCGATGATGCCCATCCTCCCGAGGGCCCTGCCGCCTTTATACACAGTGACTTTGCCCTGAGCAGCCACGTGTGCCTGACCGCCGGAGTAGAGAACCGCCTCTCCACCGGCTCGCACTTCTACCGTGCCACCGCGTGAAACGTATGCAAAGGCGCCATCGTCTACGGTAGCTCTGCCCTTGTACGTCACTGTGGCTATGCCACCTTTACGCACAATGATAAGGCCATCGGCGGTAGAGGCTACACCGTTTTCGTAAACGATTGCGATGCCGCCATTGACGCGGGCATTGCCGCCAGCTAAGACCTCGGCAATGCCACCTTGGAGTACTTCGGCGAATCCGCCGGCATTGACCATAGCGTGACCGCCAGCTTCAACCAGAACCTTGCCGCCGCGGTTTACATTTACCGTGCAATGTTTTTGCGCCAGTGCAGAGTGGCCTGCACCAACTTCTTCGAATGTCATAACTTATCTCGCAAAGCGCTAAAGAAGAGCGCTGTTAAATTGTTGAGGTTGAACCACGATCACTCGTGGTTTGGTGATTTGAGCATTCTCGCTTTGTGCTGAAAATGCTGCTCACCTTTCCTGTTGCTCTTGTTGCTCCTGATTAATTGTGCAATCACAAAAGGCGGTGCAAAATCAGCAGCCCCAGCATGACGGCTGGCAATCCAGCGCAGCTGATAGGCGTCTTCCGGTTCTGTGACACTGCCTGTGGTGGTATTTGGTAACACTTCCAGGAGTCCGTGAGCCAGAAGATCCTGGTAGAGATCCAGGTGTATTTCAAGAAGCACGCATTCGACGCCATCGATTTTTCGCGTGCTTTTCTCGTAAAAGCTGACGTGGATGTGACCTTCGCTCATTGCCCTTTCTTTGAAGCTGCTGGTGGCGAGAGGGTGGAAATACTGATAGCCCAGTTCGTTGAATAGTCGGCCTTGCTTGACACTCTGCCTTACCTGCGAGACCAGGCTGCGATCGGCCCAGGCCCAGAAGCGGTCGTGGCGCATGGCGTGCTCCGAATCGTTGGCCGGATTGAAATCGACCATCCGGTGCATGCGCCACTCAAGTCGCTGCTCTTGCCAGATCAGTTCTTTGAAGTAAGAGGTAAATTTGCGCCCACCTAACTCAATCTGATTGCCGGCTGTGGTGATGTTCAGCACCGCTGCCATCGCCGCCGGGTCATCGGCAATTAGCTGGTCATAACGGCTCTGCGCCTCGTCGTTGCCGTCGGCACCATGAGCGAGAAGGTCGGCCAGCTGACTGTAATTTTGACGCAAGTGCGACCAGGGCTCGAAAACAAATTGACCGTCTTTCGGCAAGAGCATGATTGACGCTTTTGCGGTCTTGCCGGCCGAGAGCTTGATGGCTACAACGCCTGCCGTATTGTAGCCTTTGGCCGATGCAACTACTCGCAGCCAGTCGCTGAAGTTATCGCGCACTGGAAGACCTTCGAATCGTACTGCCTGGCCTTTGTAAAAGCCAGATACAAGCTCCTTCTGGTTGCCGTCGAAGATTCGAATCAGCACAGAAGCTGCCGGCAGCGGCTTGCGCGTGCCATCGTATATGGTGACTACGAGGGTGCCTGTTTGGGCATAAGCCGGCGCTGCTCCAGTCAGAGCGAGAACTGCTGTTACGGCCAGGCTGAGCGTTAGAAATGTGGTGCGAGTGAAAACATATTTGATCATAGAGTCCTAACTTAGTACTTTGCCGCCCTTGTGCCTGATGGCCGTGCCACCGCTCTGAACAATGGCTGTGCCGCCTGCGTACACGTCGGTCTGGCCGCCCTTTTCCACTACCACCGAACTGCCGGCCAGTGAGTAAGCTAAGCCGCCGGCGCGCACCAGAGTTGTGCCACCGTCGTAGACCAGCGCTATGCCACCACCATTGACGAAGGCCATTCCGCCAGCGAAGACTAGTGCCCGTCCGCCTTTGTGTACATAGGCTACACCGCCGGCGTAGAGATGAGCGCTGCCGCCCTTGTAGATGTGCGCGATGGCACCTTCGTAAACTTCGGCCAGTCCGCCTTTGTTTACCAGAGCTACGCCACCCTCGAGAACCGCTGCTATTTCGCCATTTTCGATCAAACGCCTGCGCCTTTGAGAGACAGTGATATAGCCTTTTCTGTTCATAGTTTTCTCCAGCGCGAAGCCCAAAGCGAATGTCGCTCTGTGGTTTAGCTGAAATAGGCGTAATTGCCGTTTTAGAGGTGTTTTTAAACCAGAAGAAGATTTGGGTGAAATTGAGATGCTCTAACCGTATCATTTGATGCCAAGAGAACAAATAAGATCGAAATTGATATCTCACGCTTGGGCAATAGAAAATCTTGATCTGGCGCTACTTAGCGCTCTTACGTATCAGCAAGTTGGCATTTTTTAGAGTGAACTCGCGCTGGCAGGTTTGAATCGATAAAACTGGTTGCCGACATTAAATCGATGGGTTCGCATCGGCGCCGCTAGCGCGGCTTAGCAAATTTATTGGAAGATTCGGCATAGTCATTTGCACGTAGACGAAGTCGCACAGGGCCTAACACCCTCTTTACGTTGCTGTTTTACAAGGAACTTAATGCGGTTAAACACAGTCTGTGTGAACCTGGAAGCCCTAATAAGAGTGAATATCATGGTTACAACCATACTTGTAGTAGAAGACAGTCTTACCGAACAATTTGTGCTCAGACATCTTCTGCAAAAATTCGGGTATCGGGCAGTGATAGCCAATTCAGCCGAAGAAGCACTTGCATTTTTTGAAAGTGGTGAAGAAACTTTTGCTGCGGTACTGATGGATCTGACATTGCCCGGATTTAGTGGTTTTGTTTGTGCCAAGCAAATTAGACAAATGGAAGCAGGCACCAATGTGCACACACCCATTATTGCGCTTACAGGACGCACCGAGCAGAGTGCTCGCGATCAGGCCCGTGAAGTGGGGATGGACGCTTATTTTGTCAAGCCGTACGAAAAAGAAGAGCTGCGCACGGTTCTCGCGCAATACATAAACGCTAATGAAGTCGTAAAAGAGAATGCCTTGGGGCTAAATAATTTTGACGCAGCGCACAGTCAGAGTGGGTCAGGCTTTCCTAGACCCTAGCGAGTGAATTGCTTGCTACGTGACGATACGCGGTGCTGAATCCGGCCGCATGTGCGTAGCCTAAAACGCGCTCTACATCTTGTTCTACAACGGCACCAGCCATTTGTGTAACTTCGTCTTCCCAGGGAATATCAAAGTCGTCGGCACCATAGCGCAAGCCTTGCAGTGCGGCCTCGTTTTGGGTCAAAACCGAGGTACGAAGATGTTTTATATTGTCGAGATAAATGCGGCAGAGAGCCAGGTGGCGCAGATATTCGCTCGATTGAATTTCTTTACCGCCCAGTTCATTATTGTATGGTTTGTAAGTCCAGCAGAGAAAACTGAATAGACCTTCTTTGCCGCTCTTGAGCCGTCCGTCTTGGAAATCTCGCACTGTATCGAGGTGATCAAGCCTTTCCGCTAAGCTTTCGTCGAAACCAATGACCATGGTAGCGGTGGTGTGCAGGCCGGCGTCAAGAATGTCGCCTTGAGTTTCCATATATTCCGCCACCGTGTATTTCTGCGGGCTGTGTCTCAGGCGGAACGGGTCAGCTAATATTTCCGCTCCTCCCCCTGTTATCCAGCGCACACCGGCGGCCTTGAGCCGCGCCAGTGCCTCAGGAGTAGATAGCTTGCTAAGCCGCGCTACGTACAGAAGCTCGACCACAGTCATGGCGTAAAACTCAATGGTATCGCCATATTTTTTGCGAATGGCGGTAAATAGCTCTTCGTAATATTCGATTTTTAACTGCGGATTGAAGCCGCCGTTGAAGGCAAACAAATCGCCGCCCACTGCCGAAAGTTCGTCGATCTTTGAAAATATCCACTGATTGTCGCGCACGTACCCGTCTTTGTCGCGCGGCAAGCGATAAAACGAGCAATAGTCGCATTTTGCTACACAAATATTGGTGTAGTTAATGATGCGCATGAGCAAATAAGTGGCTTGATTTTCTTTGTGAAAGCGGCCACGAACAATGTTTGCCAGAGTAATCAAATCATTGTCGGCAGCGTTTTGCCACAACCATTCCGCCTCATTGCGAGTAATTCGCCCACCGGCCTCGAGTTTTGATTTAATGGTTTGTATCGGCATGGTCAAATTGTGGCAGATTGGTGGGAAATTAATGCTTTTTTGGGGAATGGGGCGTAAGAACACGTAAAAGTACGTATTAACAGTCGCCACAATCTCGCTTAGAATCCATGAAATAAGTCGAAAAGTGTGACCTGAACATCAGTCGGACGCGAAGTGGAGAGCAAAAATGGCAGCTGGAGACGCGAAAGTAGCAGACACTAGTGTAGGCAGGGTAACCGACAGCAGCACCGCTCAAGTGGCGCAAGATGCCGGCACCAAGATGTCGCTTGAAGGCAACTCTGTACGCACGGCGTTCACAGTACCATTGTCTAGCCCCGGCGACGTTCAGATAGTCAATACGCCCACAGCCGCTGCCACTGCACCAGTTTATGAGGCTGCACCTTTCGACAAGTCAAAATCTGTTTCGCAATTAATTTCAGACGGCGCCATTCGCCAGTCTAGTGTCGAGGTGCCTCGCACTCCAGAATTAGCCAAGCCGGGCGCCCAGGGTCAAGTTACTGTTACTTATGCTGACGTTGCTGCCAACGATCCAGCTAAGGCACCTGATTTCATCATCAGAAAAGATGGCCGCATCGAAGCCACCGGTGACTTTGAAGCGATGCAAAAGAAAAACGTTGTTGTTCAAGTAGAACGCACTCCTGGTGACACCAGCGATCCTAACGCTCTGCAAAAGACTTCTATAGATAAGGTCGTAGATTATGTCTACAACCGCATGAGCAACGATCCAACCCTGGCCAGCACTGGCCTCAGGCTCAATGATGAATTCGGCTTGATCTCAGAAAACCTGGTGAAAAAGCTTGCCACCAATGGCGACCCTGGCATAGAACCCAGCACTGCAGATTCACGACGCGATTTTTCACCTGAAAGTCAGCGCGCCATGTCCAACATGAACCGCTTCACTCCAGGATCACAGGGCAGCATGGCCCGCTCGCAAGTCGACAGTAATTTCCCTCAGCGTGATGTACCGACATTGCCTGGCGAAACCGATCGCGTGCAAGACAGCAAGAATGCTGTTGCCGCCATGTTCAACCCAGACAAAGCAGCGCCTTACGAGACCGTGCGCACAAGACCAAGTGTTGGTCACGAAGTTGGCCGGTACGGTATTAACTACCCTGTGATGCGAGAGTACTTCCAAGATCTGGGCGGCTTCGATATCGGCGAGATGGACGAAGAAGGCTTCATGGCCATGCTTATGACTCTCGACAAAAAAGGCAAATTGCCCAAGGGCTTCGCCAAATTCAAAAACAAAGACGGTTCTTTCAATAAAGAAGCTGTCGGTAAATTCCTCAAGTTTACCAACCAGATGAAAGAAGGCAAAGGCATGACCGCTGCCGATGTCAAAGACAATCTGCCTAAAGAAATGCAAGAGCAGATTGCGATGACCATGGTGGATAAGTACAACAAGGCCGGTGGCGACAGCGCAGGCAAAACTGCTCTCGGTTTCCATTTGGGCAAGTCGCCTGACCAATTCACCGCTACTGAACTGGCCGACAAAGGCAATCAGGAATATATCAAGGGCGGCGATCGTCTGGCTCAATTGTCTAATTTGCGCCACGGTATGGGCGAGAATGACCGCTTAGACTACAAAGTCAGTATGGACGGCACTTCGCTTGACGCCAAAATCGTCAACCGTGCTTTCAGCCGCGCCGCCGATGTAGGCACGTTTGGCTGGTGCGCCCGTGAATTCCAGAAATCTTGGGCAAATATCGCTCCTGAACTAGTTGGTTCTGGTGATGGTGTACAAATGACTCGTGCCTTCCAGAATAGCGACAAGTTCAAACAAGTAGACTGGCAGACTGCTCAAGAAGCTATGAGAAACGGCAAGGCCGTTGCAGTGACAAGACAGTGGGATCCTTCCGTTGGCAACATTAACCAGGGTGGGCACGTAGCTACTCTAGCCATGAAGAATGGCAGAATCATGGAAGCCAGCGACCACGTCGCTCAATTCAACAAAAACAATGGCCGTTATGTGCCGAGCAAAGACAAGTTCTTTGTCTTCGACCCAAGCAACGCCTAGAGCTTATTCGGCCAGGTCTTTGATCACCAGGTCGTTAATGTCGCCCTTGAATAAGCACATTTTGTTTATTTCTTGCGCCGGCAAAGCGTCGATTTGTTTTTTGACGTCTTTTTTCTTCGCCTGAGTTACAACCGCATACTGCTCTCTCAGCTTGGCGGCTGCAATGGCTACTAGAGCCAGATCATCTCGTTTATCGTCAAAAATGAGAGCCATTCTTTCCACTGCTGGTGGTGGCACAAATTTTTTGTCTGAAAGAATGCCGATGATGCGCTCGAATCCGATTGAAAATCCGCAGGCCGGAACATCACGGCCACACATCTTGCCCACCATTTTGTCGTAGCGACCCCCTCCAGCAATCGAATAGTTGTATCCGGGATACCTGATTTCGAAAATCGGACCGGTGTAATAGCCCATGCCGCGCACCAAAGAAGGTTCAAACTCGACTTTGAAATTATCACCGGCGCTTTTCGATACCACTGAAACAATGTTGTTCAGCAGTTTCACAACTTCTTCATCAGCAGAAATTTTCTCAGCCAGAAATTCAAGCTGATTGCCTTTGCTGTTGGCTAGATTGGTGATCAGGTCTTTTAGCGCGCTAACGGCCGCTTCGGGATGTCCGTCACCTGCCAAATCTTTTGCCACTCCATCAAGGCCGATTTTGTCTAGTTTGTCGAGAGCAATGAAAACGCTGTCAAAACGGTTTTCTTCGAAGCCACAATATTTGGCAATGGAAGAAAGCATGCGGCGATCGTTGATGGCAATGGTGAATCCAGCAAAGCCTAACTTGACCAGGGCTTCAGACGTGGCTTGCAAAAGCTCAATTTCGGCAATTTCGTTTTTCACTCCAAACATATCAATGTCGCACTGGGTGAACTGTCTAAATCTTCCTTGCTGAGCGCTCTCTGCGCGCCATACTGAGCCGATTTGAATCGACTTGAATGGATTGGGCAAGGTGTTTTGATTATGCGAGTAGAAACGCACCAGAGGCACTGTCAGGTCAAAACGTAAACCCATATCACTTAGCTGGTTGCGCATTTGATCTTGGTTTGCCGTCGTGTTCTGCAAAACCTTGTCGAGTTTGTCACCGCGTTTGAGCACTTCGAAAATTAACTGCAAATTTTCGCCGCCTTCGCCGCGTTTTAAGAGCTGAATATTTTCCAGACAGGGAGTTTCTATCTTTGTAAAACCAAAGCGTTCATAGGTAGCGGTGATAATGTGCGTGGCCCAATCTCGCAGTCTGACTTCGGCCGGGCCAAAGTCGCGCATTCCGCTTAACGGGGCCGAACTAATTTGCGTGTCGCTGGACATGATTGCTACCTGCTTATCTCAATGGAGCTCTAGAATACTGCAAAGGGTCTGGCGGGTGCCTGTGTTGTTTAGAAACTAGAACGTATACGTTTTGAGTGTGTTTTCGCAAAACGCTCTAGTTGGCGCCGGACACCCCGGCATGTGCGTCGCTGACTAAACTGCCCTGTTATACTAATTGGCGTAGTAAGCAGTGGCATTAAAAGTAAGTAGTCACTCGTGCACGTCTAGCGGTTTTTGGCGTTGTTCCAAGGCAGAAA
>JAVHQC010000020.1:0-178129 GCA_036170915.1 Cyanobacteria bacterium auto_48_18 | reverse complement strand
ACAACAGGCGGCGCGACAACAGGTGGAGCAACTACTGGTGGAGCCACAGGCGGCGCAACTACTGGTGGAGCAACCACAGGCGGAGCAACCACAGGCGGAGCTACAACTGGTGGAGCTACTACGGGTGGTGCCACTACAGGAGGCGGAGGCGGGGGCGGCGGTGCTACTACCGGAGGAGGAGCGGCTCCCGTGCCTGGATCTGGCACAAAGGGCACACCTAAAATAGGATAGGTATAAGTGCGAGCAAAGGGAAACAATCCATTGCTCAATTGCGCGCCAAAAAAGTTTATCGGCACGGGCAACCGCACATTGCAACGTGTTGTTACCGCTACATAAGGCGAGCCAATCGCGGGCGTGACATAAATAAAATCGCTAGGAGTAGTGGAGGAAACAGTTGGTTGACTGACAAAAAATCCATCAGTGCGGTGAGACAACGCCGATTGCTGTGCAGCAGCCAGACCAGCGGCCTTGGTGCCGGTTGAAGCTGCGGCCCGCGCAGCATCACGCGCTGCCGAATCAAGCACCGTATAACCCCAGGTCACAATTAGAAGGTCAAAACCAAGCACGGCAAAAATTACAAAAAGCAAACTGGTTATGGCCAGCTCAATTGTGGTGCTGCCGGCAGACCGGCGCTTGCGAAATTGCATTTTATTATCCTACTGTTGCAGCACAACGAGACTGCGAGCGATTGTTTGAAAAGCACTATTCAAATCGGCAGTTTTTGTCACCGAAACATAGATGGCGTTATTGCCTGACTTATAAGCAATGCCAGGCCCTGAGCCGTTTTTGTTGTCACCTAAAACCAAATCTTCCTGCGCTTTAATGGCGGCATTTTGCGAAAGTCCGATTGTATAGATAGGAATGCTCTTACTTTTGGCGATGTCCGCCTGAGCGTATGCAGCCGTTTCTGCAGCAGAAGGGCTGCCACCGGGCTCATTTGGCACACCATCTGTAAACAAAATAATGGCTCGCTTGGCCGCAGGTCTGTGCTTGGCAGGGTCAGTCAATTCTTTAATAGCCGAATCAAGAGAGGTGGCAATTGATGTTTTACCAGTGGGCCTCAGCGGAAGTCTTGTGGGTGTGCCATCAATGCCTTCAGTTACAGCAGTATAGTTCGAAACGGTTTTATCAAGCGCAATCAGCGGCACTGGAAAATTAGCAGTGCCGGCATGAGGCCAGGCCGAGTCACAGTTATTGCTGGTGACACTCCATGACGATGATGGGCTGGTACCAGCCACATCTGAAAAACCACTGAGGCCAAAATGGGCATTGCTGACAATGTTCATGGTGTAATAGAAATTGTCTGCCGCCAGCCTGGCTGCGGCAATGGGGTCGACTGTCTTTTCCACCTGGCTCCAGTAAGCCTTGTAATAACCAGCAAGGCGCGGCGGCAACTTAGGATTAATCTTGGTGCCTCCCTGACTTTGCAGGCAAATGGCATTGTTTTCCATGTTGCCGCGCGAAGCTTCAACACATGTCTCGGGCAGGCTAAAATCATAAGCTCCTACGCTGGGCACCAAGACTACAAGATCAGTAAAGCCGGTAGCATTGGCATTAGGGTTAACTCCATTGCCGCTCAGATTGAGTGGATTATTGGGATCGAAATTGCCCGGTGGCCATCCCTGTTCTGCGACGATAGCACCAGGTGGATATTTTGTTGCAGCAGGCAATGTTGGAATACTACCAGCAGCGTAAGTGCTTTGATTGCCACGCAGCCCCCGTGCAGCATTGACTACAGGGTAAGGGCCTTCTGAAAAAGTAAATGGACTAGTGTTTGATGGCGCAGGATAAGAGCCGTAAGACAGATTTTGAGGTGGAATAGCATTAAGGCCAGTGCCTGTCATGGGGGCACCAAAAGTGTCATAGATTGTTTTGCCGGAGCTTACAATTTTGTAGTCAACGGTGTTAATGGCAGGATTCCAAAAACGATTTACGAGCACAATGGGAGTTTGATCGTCCATTGAACCGGAAACATCAAAACACAAGAATAGGTCAAGCTGAGGCAAGCCACCATCAGAAACCGCTGAAGCCGTTATCAGGGTACCGATATCTAAAAACCGCGAAGAAAAAACTGGTTTATCCGTGTAAATTGATTGCACTCGCATAGTGACGGCATTCTTACTGCCGGTAGCCACTTGCACACCGTTTTGATCTACTAGTTTGATATTCAAGTGAGCAACGTTTAGTGGAGGAGTTCCTAAATTAGCGGCGGTGTTTTTGTTTGCCACCACATTTGATGCATTGAAAGGGTTGGACAATACACTATTTTGCTGGAAAGTCTGTACCGCTACGTCCATAGCCAGGTCGTGCAACTGCGCGTAAGTGTAGCCTGGCGGAGAGCTGGCAAGTGCGGCAGTGCCGGCAAGTGTAGAAGCATCAGTGACTGATTGAAGCTGCGAGCTCATTAGTGTATAACGGGCGATTTCAAACCCAACTAAAGCCAGTGGCAAAATGACAAAGAAAGCAAGCACCATCACCAGTGCCACTGTAGTCATGCCTGCCACTGAGCGGCGCTTTCTTTTTAACTTGCCAGGCATAGGTTTCTCTTTCCTTATTCTGTCAGACCATTAGGATTTTCAACATAAGACTCGACTTTCAAACGCAAGCTGTAAGGGCCTGTAAGACCAGGAATAACCATACCCATCCACTTAGTATCAAAACGAACCAGTGGATCAATATCGGCATCAACTCGCATAAGAAGGAAGTAGATATTTTTGGAAGTATCTACAGAACCGGCAGCTAGTTTGCCGGGAAAAGTAACAGGGCTACCACCGCTCAACGGTTTCACCAGCACAAATAGCGTGGGAGTTATAGAAGATATTCCAGAAAAAGAAGCAAGATTGGCTGTCAAAGTAGCATTAGCGCGTGATTGAGCATCGGTAAATGTAGGAGCTTTAGATGCCTTACGCACAGCTGAGTCGCTGCCAAAATACAAAATAGTAGCGCGGTAGCCCATACTGGTCATGATTATCAGCGGAAAAAGTAAACCAACTAAAATTATCCATAGCACCGCCGGTAGTTCCGCTACTGAGTAGCCGCGCTGACGTCGGAAAAATTTCTTTTGCTGTGCTGGTAAACAGGTAATCATATAGTTTGCCTCCTCATCAACTTAGCCAAGCGCTGATTAAAAGTCAATCTCCATTTCACGGCCACTTCACGCACACAGCAGAATCTTGCCCGGCGTAAAGCTAGTTGACTGTACTTCACCTACAGTTCACGCATTTCAGCGACTATAAGGGGGTACTGCGCGAGTAGCAAGCTATGACTGAACACCGCCCAATCATCGTCGCCGACAAAGTAGATCAAGAAGCCTGTGACTTTTTCAGTCCGCTGGCGTCGGCCAGCCCACTGATTGAACGTGAACGTGAACGTAATGAAACGGCCTTCACCACAGCCCATTCATCTATATCAAATAGGTCTGCAAACACTGAGATCGCAGGCCTACCAATTGAACAAAAAAACCTCGAAGCAATTCCCCATCATTTTACTAAGTACGAAATTGTCTCCGCCTTCATCGCAAAAAACGCAGTTCCTTTTGTCTGGATGGGCGTTTGTATTATTACTATCGCTTCCACTTTTGATCTCGTGCGTGCTTTTTCTATACAAAAAACAGAAGAAGCAGCTAACCTAATCACGCAAGAAAAATATCAAGAAGCACTTGCCAGCGCCACTCTCGCTGTACGTAGCAATCCGTTTTCTGCCAAAGCATACCTCGAGCGTGGTCGCGCTTTAGCGAAGCAACTGCGATTGAAAGAGGCACTTGAATGTTTCAACAGTTCTCTCGCACTAAATAAGAACGATGAAGTAGCTCTAGATGAGCGCGCCAGCGTAGCACTAAAATTGAAGTTACCCAAGGTAACGATTAGCGACATTGATCAACTCGAAAGCATGGCCCCTCCTGAGCTAAAGGCCTATCAAGTTGGCAACAGAGCCATCGCATACTTTAGCGTTGGTGAATATCGCAAAGCACAAGCAGATTATGACCGCGCACTTGCTATGGATCCGACGAGCTACAGTTTGCAATTAAGCAGAGCATTCTGCCTGGCGCAAGATCAAAAATATGCGCAAGCATTAAGCGCTCTCGATGCGCTGGCAAAAATGGATCCTGACAATAATGAAGTGTTGACCCAACGCGGTTATTGCAAACAAAGATTGAATGACAAAAAAGGCGCCCTGGCCGACTATAACTTAGCCATTAAGAGAGACAATACCACCGCTCGCTGGTTTGCCTACAGAGCCGGCTTGTTCATGGAAATGCAGCAGCCTGAGAACGCGCTGCCTGATTACATTAAAGCTGCCGATTTGGAAGTTGATAATGAAAGCGCTCAATACACTGTAGCCAAGCTCTGTGGCACCTTACATCAACCAAAACTAGCATTAAAATACTACGACCGCATCGCACAATTTCCTAATTTTCGTCATGCCTTTAATAAACAGTTTGAGCGGGCAAATCTCAATCTTGCCAACGGCAACTATCAAAGCGCTCTGGTCGATTTTACTAACGCGCTGAAAGTAAAAAAAGATCCCGAAACTTTGTATCTGCAGGCGCTTTGCTTTGGTCACCTGGGCCAGCGAAAAGCAGCCCTAACTGCCATGGAAGCGGCCACCAAACTGAGCGCTCCCACCAGCAAAGCATACCTATATCAGGCACAGATAGCAGCTAGCCTGGGGCAAAATATTTCTGCTGTCCACAACTATTCGCAGGTATTGCGACTAGAACCTCGCAATGTCAAAGCCTTGACTGCTCGCGGAAAATTTTATCTTGCTCAACAGCAATGGGGTAGCGCAGAAGCCGACTTTAAAAGAGTGTTGGCCATCAGCAGCAGCAACGGTGATGTGACTAAAGGCCTTGCCCAGGCAACTTCGATGTTAGGCAAACGGGCAAAAATGTCGCTCGACCTGCCCAAAATTTTTGCAGTAGACTTGAAAAAGTTGTCTGATGAACAAATTGCAAAAGACGGATATAAATACTTTAGCGATGGCGAAATGATTAAAGCTGCCTACTATTTCACTGAAGCAGTGCAACGCAAACCAAACGATTTAGAACTGCGGCGATTGCTGGCTCATAGCCTGGCGGCCAGCGGCAGCCACAGTGATGCCATCGCCACTTTCGCCTTACTGGCTCAAGCTAACGCTCTCAAGGCCAACGATAAAATAACCTATGCTAGAGAAATGGGCGCGGTTGGCCAATATGAAACAGCCATTAAGGTTGTCGAAGAGCTCAATGCCGCCAATCCTAAACAATATTCGTATGAGCTGGCCAAATTGCTCTCGGCCTCTGGTCAAGACGAAAAAGCTATGACTGTTTGTGCCAGCGCAATGCAGCAAGCATCTCAAACCGAACGCCAGCAACTAGAAAGTCTCTATCAATCTCTAAGTAGTGAAAAAACCAAAGCGGCTCATGCGCCAAAGGCTCAGCCCAAGCCTGAAACCGAAGGGTAAGAATGGCCTCACTGCTTGAATTTTTCAAAAAGCCGGAAGCTAAAGAGAGCGGCCTTTCGCTTATTTTCGTTGTCTTCTTATTCTATACAATCAGTTGGCTTGCTCCCGAATCTCCCTTGCGAAGCGCCACAATCGAGCCAGTCAAGCAATTCTATCTTTTTTGGGGGCTTGATCAAAATTGGAAATTATTTTCGCCTGAAATAAGAAAGATCAATTTTCATACTGAAGCAATTTTGACCTTTGATGACGGCAACCGGTTGATCGTAGAGTTGCCGCGCATGAATAGAATGAACCACGCTGATCGCTTCAGGCTGGAAAAATTTCGCAAATGGTCTGTCGACTCGCTACCCTGGCCAGACTACAAAGAGTTCTGGCCTGATTTTGCTCGCTACTTGGGTCGCAAATATAACTGTAGCGACAATAAACCCCGGTCGCTCTCGCTCAATCTTTACTACATAGAAATTCCGGTTTTAGATCTGAACAAATCTCAACCGCTGGTACCTCTGACTGAAATGCCTGCGCATACAAAAATGAATACAGTGTTTTTCTATCGTTATAAACCTGAAGATTTTAAAAGTGGTGCACCATGACTTTTGCCGCACTAATTCAGGTCTGGCGAAGATTCTGGTTTGACCCGCAAGACCCGTCGCCTGTTGCCATCTACCGCATTCTATATGGCATACTCATTCTGCAAATTGGCTTAGTGCATCTAGGCGAAAATTTCGGTCAGTGGTACGGACCAAATAGTGTAGTGACACTACCAACGGTGATTAAACATTTCTGGTTAAATGAACCCAGATTTGATATGTTGCTTTTGCTGCCCCAGACTGAAAACGCTTTTGCCATATTCCACATACTTTTCATTGTGGCTAGTGTGGCACTCACTGTGGGCTTCTGCTCGCGCTTCAGCGCACTCTTTGTCTGGCTAGCTCTGCTCTCAATGCATCATCATGACCCGTTCAATATAAATGGAGGTGACGCTTTTTTACGCGCCGTAGGACCATGGCTCGCACTTTCTCACTGCGGCGATAAATTTTCGCTGGACGCTGTAATTAGACGAAAAAGAGGGCAGCCAGAGCCAGGACCCAGTGCGCCATGGGCACAGAGAATGATTCAAGTACAGCTGGCCATTGTCTACTGGCAAACTTTTTGCTGCAAAATTGTCGGCACCCAATGGCTTGATGGCTCGGCCATTTACTATGCCACCAGACTGGATGATATGTTCAGATTTCCAGCACCACTGATTACCAATAACATCTACCTGTTAAAAGCATTGAACTGGTTTACTCTAATAATTGAGTTTGCCGGCTGGACTGCAATCTGGTTCAAGGAAAGCTGCTATTTCGTGCTGATTGGCTTGCTCTGCCTGCATCTAGGCATTGACTATATGATCAATTTGCCGGTTTTTGAATGGGCTTTTATTTTTACGCTGGTTACGTTTGTCAGGCCGGAAGATTTGAATTGGGTTGTAAATCAAGTCGCTAGGAAGATTGGCCTAAAGAAGATAGATCGAGGCGTTGACCCGTCAGACTAAATGCTAGGTCGGTAAAGTAAATTTCAAGTTCCAAAACTTGATCTGCTGTTAATTCCGAGCACACGCGCAACCAAAATTGATCAAATTGCGTCTGCGGTTGCCACGCTTGGGCAACATATGCTGCCAAGTTTAATGGCGAATTAGGAGTCAGAGCTTTAATATAGAGATCCCAGTCTGTAGTCGAATTTGAAAGCTCGCTTGCAAAGTTATTTTCAAAATCACCAAAGTCTTCGTAACTGCGAATCAATACAGAATTTATTTGTTCGGACAAAAGGAGTCCGCCCTCTTCAAACTGCCCTAAAGCTGTTCCCACTGTTAAGGTCCATAAAAAAGCGAAATCCTCATTTTTACGGCCTCGTCTTTTGGCCATTCGAGCAAATATAAGGCTTGACTCGCTCGCTGAACATTCTGATACAGCCTTCTCAAACAAACGATCCGTTTCCTCCAGTCGTTCTTTCGAAAATGCAGTGAGATAATAATTCGGCTCGCATACCCCTGACATAATTTGCTTCACTATTGTTCTGCATTTCTTCTGCAACTTCCTTTTGGACGCTTCTGCGAGATTGAAACCAAGTGTGGACCAGTACCGAAAAAAACAATCGGTGCTCAATAGCAATATCAGCTCGTCGTTCTGCACAAAAATCCTCAAGGGCGGAATTTGCCTAAAGACATTTTATCTCTTCAGTACATTGATTACTGCAAGAGACGGATACTTGCTAACGGATGCCCAGTCGGTTTCCTGTGCGTTCTTTCTGGGCAATAGGTAAGTATAGTTACTACAAAGACACCAACTACTGATGGATTACATATGCCAGAGAATCTTGATTTTGCGTTTTAGCAGAGCGGTTTGTCTCAGGAAATTGGAGAAAGAAGTAAGTGAATAAATCGGTTAAATATTTGCCTATACTAATTGCCGTAATGATGTCTGTACCTCGCGCTTATGCCGATGAGTACGACGACATTTGTTTTGAACCAGGCATAATTTACAGGGCAAATTATATAGAGATCTACCCTTGTGATGGACGTAATCATCAGGACACAATAACAATTCAAAAATCTCAACCACAATTTTCACGATTAAGGGAGTGGATAGGAAGCAATTTTCTCAAGCGTCTTCGCGAGCCTCGCTTAAAAATGAAGCACCCGGCAGACTATTGCATTCGTCTTGCTGTGAGAGAAATAGGCTCGTTACGCGATATTTTGGCAGTTATAAAGGTATCAAAGGAAACCCTCGGTCCAAACTACCAAGAGAAATTAAACGAACTACTTAAGCTGGCAAATGAAGGCACCGCAGAGAAATCCAGTGAGCAAAAATAACTTGCCAAGTTTGAGCGTCTCTAATGCGCAATGATTTCAATGCGAGCATGTATTTCCTTTTGACCCTTGCCTTCGCCGTTTGTACCTGGCAGTGCAGCACCTACGACATAGCACTCTGGGAAGTACCGACGATTAACATACTGCTTTTATCAATCAACTGTTTTCTAATTATGGCCAAGAACTTGGGGCTCAAATGGTCCATTTTTACGCGGCCGACATTCATATGGGCTCTGCTTTTTTTGAATATCGATATCTTTTTGTTGGTAATCGTTTACGGCATGTTTTAAATACGTGGCGTACCCTTTAAGGCTCTGCAACTAATCTTCGCAGGTCAACTCACGCAGATCGATCATAAAACCAGGATAAGAAGCATCCACGCAGTCCGGATTCTCAACTTCAAACTCGCTTTGGGTAACCAGTTTAGCCACCTGACCCATCATCGCTAGACGATGATCTCCGTCAGTTGCCCAGACACCAGTCTTCGGTGCGGTACCAGATTTGATACCACCAATTCCGTGCACTGTATATGAGCTGCCGTTTCTTGTGACTTCCACACCAAGCAATTTTAAATTCTGAATGATCAAACTCAAACGGTCTGATTCTTTCTCAGCCAACTCAGAAGCACCATGAACGGTAGAGTCGCCCTTAGCAAAAGCCATTGCCAGAGCCAATATGGGCAGCTCATCGATTCCGCGCGGAATTTGATCAGCTTCAATTGTGGTGGCAACAAGTGATGGCGAATACGTAACTTTCATATCCACAACCGGCTCTAAACCATAGTTGCGTTCTTTGGTAATTTCTATATTCGCGCCCATTGCCTTGAGCACTTCAATAATTAGGTTGCGTCCAGGATTGACACCAACATCGCTCAGTTCAATTTCTGAACCTTCCATAAGAAGGGTGGCGACCATAAAGAATGCAGCAGCGGAAAGATCAGCAGGTACCTGCAAATCGCGTGCGCGCAAGTCTCCTTGCAGAGGCTCCACAGTGATTTTGAGGCCATCATTTTCACTTTCAAAGGGCAAGCGCAAATGCGACATCATGCGCGTTGTATGGTCGCGAATTTTAGCTTTAGTGCTCACCGAGGTTTTGCCCTGGGCAGAGAGCCCAGCCAGAATCAAAGCGGTCGAGACCTGAGCCGAATTGACATCAAGGTCAAATTCCCCGCCGGTCAAAGGGCCACCGGTGACCGTAAAAGGTGCCTTCCCGGCTGTTCCTTGATAGCTGACCTGTGCCCCCATAGAAACGACTGGTTCAAGCACGCGTGCCATGTCGCGCTGTCTCAAAGATGCATCGCCGTCAAAACTAAATACTCCTGGCCTTCCAGCAAGCATGCCTGACAAGATTCGCATGGTCGTGCCCGAATTGCCGGCGTCAATGGCAAAAGGCTTTTTGCCAAGAGCTATGGTTTCGATGCCGCCGCCGCGTATCAAAAGATTTGTATGCTTGGAGGGGCCAGCTCCTGATATCTTAATCTTCAGGCCCAGAGCACGCACTGCCCTGATGGTTGAAAGAATATCTTGCGAGAGCAAAGCGCCCTCGACGAGCATTTCGCCCTTGATAAAGCACGAGAGTATCAGAGCCCGATGGGTTATTGATTTGTCGCCCGGAAGCTCTAAGTTACCGCTTAAATACAGTTTTGCCGACACGTGGGAAGCCTATTAAAAGTGGTCTGTCAAAATGTTAGTATCGCACCAATTGCAATAACAGGTGTTACTTTCATGCCAGCTCTGCGCTTAATAACCGGCGGCGAATCCCACGGCAAAGCAATAATGTCGATTCTTGAGGGTTTTCCGGCGGGTTTAAACATTGATCAGGCAGCCATAAACTCTGAGCTTGCTGCCAGGCAGAGTGGCTATGGCAGAAGCGGCAGGCAAAGAATTGAATCAGATCAGATTGAAATTGTAGGCGGCGTGCGCCATGGTATCACTACCGGTGCGCCTATCAGTTTGCTTATTCATAATAAAGATGCGGCAAACTGGACACACGTTATGTCTACGGTAGAACCCGAATTAAGCGACGAAGCGCTGGCACAAATGGCGGCTAAAAAAATCGAGCGATTTCGCCCTGGCCATGCCGATTATGCCGGCACATTAAAGTATGCCCAGAGTGATGTGCGCGACGTACTAGAGCGTTCAAGCGCCAGAGAAACGGCTGCCAGGGTGGCTGCAGGCGGTTTTGCCATGCTGCTTTTGCGGGCACTTGGCATTGAAGTGGCCAGTCATGTTATTGCTATTGCCGACGTGGTCTCACCGGCCGCAGCCGACGGCCTGAGCATTGAGCAAGTTACCGAGCGGTCTAGAAGTTCCGAAGTATTCTGCATCGACGCAGAGAGCTCTGACCGCATGAAAGCGGCCATTAAACAAGCGCTCACCGCAGGTGACAGCCTGGGCGGAAGCGTTGAGGTTCTGGCGGACAATCTGCCCGTGGGTTTAGGCAGTTACAGCCAGTGGGACCGCCGCCTGGACGGCCAGCTGGCCCAAGCTCTGATGAGCATTCAGGCCATGAAAGCCATGGAAATTGGTGATGGTTTTGCCGGCTCTCAAAGGCCTGGCAGTCAGGTGCACGACGCCATGTTTGCCATGGAAAATTCCACAGATTCTTTGCTACCGGTATCAAGGCGAACCAATCATGCCGGCGGAGTGGAAGGGGGCATGACCAACGGTGAGCGTCTGATAGTCAGAGCATATATGAAACCTATTCCCACCCTAAAAGCCGGTTTGCCCTCGGTCACCTTCCCAGAATTCGCGGCCTGTCAGGCACACTACGAACGCTCTGATGTCTGCGCTGTGCCTGCCGCTTCAGTTGTGGCTAAGGCAATGGTATGCTTGACCCTGGCTAATTCTATTGTTGACAAGTTTGCCTCCGACAGCATGCGCGAGCTTTCAGCCTCAATTAAAGACTACCGATCCTATTGTCAAAATCTCAATCATAAGGAAAGAGCAGATGCGCCATAAGTCTAAGCATCGTGGACCAGTAATCACAATGAACTGGAACACTACTCTCGAGGTCAAGACGAGAGTGGCGGTCGGTGCAGGTGCAAGGCACAAGTTGTCGGCCATACTGGCTCAAATTGGTGCTGGTCGCCGAGTGCTTTTGCTCTGTCAGCCGTCCACCGCAGTGCACTGGCTGAGAGACGTGCTCGACACGTTGCCGTCAGAAGATTTTCAAGTTACAACTTTAGAAGTACCTGATGGAGAAAATTGCAAAACCAGCGAATGGCTTTTGCGCATCTGGGAGCACTTAGAAGCACGCGGTTTCGACCGTCAAGACACCATCGTCGCTTTGGGTGGTGGTGCACTTTCAGATCTGGCAGGCTTTGCTTGTTCTACATATATGCGCGGTTTGAATCTGGTGCTGGTTCCGACTTCACTGCTGGCACAAGTTGACGCTGCCATTGGTGGTAAAAACGCCATCAATTTGCCTTCTGGCAAAAATCTAGCTGGTACTTTCTTCTTTCCCAAAGCAGTGCTGGCCGATCAAGAAGTGCTTGAAAGTTTGCCGCGCCGTCAGCTCACCGCCGGCCTGGCTGAGATTTTAAAATACGCTTTAATCGAAGACACTGCTGCTAAAGCTTCTGACTATGAAAAAGGTCCACGGGCTTTAATAGATATTGTGGAAGACATGCTGCGCAATGTGGTGGAGTATGACGATCCGGTGCTGTCAGGGCTGATTACGAGCTGCATCAAAATGAAGCTTTTCATTGTCGCTCGCGACCCGCAAGAAAATGCCATCAGGCGTATTCTTAATTTGGGCCATACATTAGGCCATGCACTCGAGACCGCCACAAGTGACACCATTCAAGCTCTCAATCATGGTGAAGCAATAGCAATCGGCATGGCGCAGACTACTAAATATGCCGTGGCACAGAAGAAGATCGGCAAAGATTCTCTAGAGCGCGTTAAAGAAATTTTGATTAGAGCTGAGCTGCCTCACGAAATTCCCAAGGGTCTGACCAAAGACAAATTGGTTCAACTAATGACCACCGACAAGAAACGCTATGGCGATAACATTAAGCTAGTTCTGCCCACCACCAAGCTGGGGCAGGTGGAATATGAGGCAGCCGTACCTATTTCGGAGCTGGCAAAACTTGTTTGAGCCCCGCTGAAACTTTTTCACGCCGCTTCCGTAATGAATAGTGGAGACCAACGTAACACTATTGAGGGAGATGGAAGTGAAAATGAAAATTACACTGTGGCACAAAATTGCTTTAGCGGCGGCATTGTCGGTGACTGCCTGTGCGTCACTTGGTGCCTTAGCCGAAGACGGCGCCGATGCTACCGAGGCACTGGAACAAGCGGATCCGGAATTTCAAGAAGCAATTGTCAAACATATAATCAAACGTTTTTGTGCGCGCATTGATGCCACGTCTGAGCAGAAAAAAGAAATCACAGAGCTAATAACAAAAAAACGAGCAGCCAACAGCGACAAGAGAGCTGCACTGAAAGCCAGTCTCAAAGATTTCATGCAATCGGCCGCCAGCCTCAGCAACTCGCCCGAGTCTGACAAAACTTTGCGTGAAAAAGCGCAGAGCCTCAGGGTCGCACACGAAGCGTTAATGGACGATCGGTTGGAAACTTTCTTGAAAATTCGCTCGATGCTCACAGCGGAACAAAAGGAAAAAATGAAAAAACTGGCTCAGCATCGCCCAAGACTGACAAAGCTAATCAAATCAGGAATAGCTAGCTAATCATGCACTGGCAGGGCCGCACCGGCGCCGATGACATTGACGATTTCGCGGCAGTGAAAGAAACACTGGCAGGAAATCGTCATGCATTTGAACGACTGGTGGTGCGCCACCAAAGTCTGATTTACAATATTTTGGTGCGCATGGTGGCGGAGCCGGAAGTGGCCCGGGATCTCACACAAGATGCTTTTCTCAAAGCATTTCGCGGCCTGAAGCAATTTGATCAAAAGCAATATAAAACGGTGCGGCCCTGGCTGGTAAAAATTGCCACCAACAGCGCTCTCGATCATTTACGCCGCGCGAAAAGCACAGTTTCTTTCGAGCAAATCATGAGTGAAGAACCGCATCTGGAACCACTTTCACCCAATGATACCACTAGCGATGTCGAGAGAATTTTGTTCGTAGAAAAACTGAGCCAGGCCCTTGCACTTTTGCCCTTGAGATACAGGCAAGCATTTATATTGCGCTATCAATATGAATTTAGTTACGATGAAATCAGCAAAGCTATGCAAGAAAACGAGAACACTGTGCGCACCTTATTATTCAGAGCCAAAGAACGCCTGCGCAAACTAATTCTAAATACGGGGAAAGCCGACAATGTCAATGGTCTGTAATAAAATCAAAGAAGATCTCGACGCGCTTTTTGATCAAATTGTGGACACTTCACTCTCTGGTCAGGATGCAGCTAACCTCTCATTGCCTGCCGACTGCCAGGCTCACCTTTCCCACTGTCAAAATTGCCGCGATTATCACTCGACAAATTTGATGTTCTTTGAAGCGGCATCTACACTGCCAGTGCTGGAAGTGCCGCGGTCTGACGCTCTGACGAATAGCATTATGCAATCTATTATCGCCGGTGAAAGCGCACCACAGGCAGTGGCCGCGTCTGCAAAAACTTATGGCTCAGAGGCTAAATATGACATCTGGCTTTTAGTAGGCTCTTTCATTGCCTTTGGTGCCATGTCTGCCTATGGCAGCAGTCTAGACGACTCTTTTTGCAACATTACCTCGTGGCTGATTTCGCTTTTACTTTTGTTAGCCCTGAAACCAATTATTGAGAACGCCGACAAAGAAGAAGTGGTATCAGCATGAGGCATCTATTCAGTTCGCTAGCCGCACTGATAATATTGAGTATCTTTTCAACGCTTCCAGTGGTGGCGCAGCTGCCCTTTGATACGAGTCAGCCTCAGATGCGCTGGACACAGCCCGAGCCTAATTTAGGCCCGGTGGTGCTTGATCCTGCTTTGCGGCGACCATTTCTTTTTGTGCGCGAAATCACTAATCGCAAATGGCCTGCAGGCAAGTTTTTTGTATTGCTTTTGCTCACTGCCTCACTGGCCAAATTAATGACTCCAGAAGTGGTGGCAAGTTGCCTGTTGCGTATGCGCCAAAAGTTTTTTGTCAGTGTTGCTTTCGCCCTTCTATATTCGACTGTATTGCTTGGCGCTGCTCGTGTAGGCTTTCGCACAGATGGTTTTGAGCCTTTTGCCCTTCTCTGCATTGGGCTAGTGCAGGGTGGCTTTGTCGTTGGTCTAGCCCTGGGCGCGAATCTCTTTGCTTCCATCTTGCATCAGCGTTTCAATTTCGGTGTTGGCGCTGACTGGCCAGACGTGGCTGCGTCGGTGCCAAAACTAAAACGTATACGCTATAGTTTGGCCTACGCTTTCTGCCTGCTTTTAATCGTCGCACTGCTGACTCTTATTTCCACCGTACCTGAGTTCTGGCGCTTTCCACGAATAGGTAATCGCGTAATCATTTTGGTTGCTATGATTGGTTTAGGTGGACTTATTTGCGATCTCCGCTTGAGGCTCAGGGGCGAACGATGAAAGTATTGCTGGCGGTGGACGGCTCTCCTTGCTCCAAATTAGCAATCGATTCGATTGCCAATCGCGTCTGGCCCGCCGACACATTTTTCAAAGTGTTAACCGTATTAGAACCATTTCACCCTGAGCTAGCTGGCTGGCACTCAGGTTATGTTCCACTGGCGCTGGAAGCCCAGCAAGAGCGTATGAATGAAGCCAGGGCACTGGTGGAAGAGACTGCGGGTTTGCTTGGCAAAATTGGCGACTCTGCACCAGACGCTGTCACCAGCGAGGTTTTAGAAGGAAACGTCAAAGAAAGAATCGTCGAATGCGCCCGGGAGTGGCACGCAGATATGATAGTGATGGGCTCCCACGGCAGGCAAGGCATCGAAAAGCTCTTGCTGGGCAGCGTTTCGCAGGCTGTACTGACTGAAGCACCCTGTTCTGTGGAAATCGTCAAAGCAAACGCCAAGTCAAACTAAGCACTGAAAACTCTAGTGCCTACAACCCTAGTATGGCCTTGCGGACTTTATGTCTCGTCAGGGCCGGTATAAGGCTCAAAAAAGGCCTTGCGAGCGCCCAGGGCAAGAAAAGTAAAAGTGCTGAAGCCCAGTACTATAAATATGAAAATTACCGGCTGTGTCTCAAAAGTTTGCATCTCAATCCTAAAAAAGCTCGTCACCCTATATCCAATAATACCTTTGAACTGAAATTATAAACATTTGAACTTCAAACCGTAGGTATTTTAATTTAAGCCGATCCCCTTGTAATTTACCCAAGGGGGCCAATTAGCGGCCCTTAAGGAGCTCCTTACTACCGAGACTTATGTGCTATAACTTCTCAGTTACCATCGATTAGATTGGAATTCTGCAAATAGGGAGAATGGCACTGATGACAGCTTCAAAACGGTACGTACCCGTAAGCCTGGTCTGTCTATTGATAGCGAGCACGAGTGCAGCCATGGCCGGCCCCTCTTCAATGCTGGATCCTTATGCCCAGATTCAAGCACCCACCGCTAAGGAAATCGAAGAAAAAACCAATAAGGCCAGAGCTAAAAAAGGTCTGCCACCGATTCATGCAAAACAGTCAAGCAGCTCCACAGTGGTGGAAGACGCAACTTTAAGCCCAACTACTTATGTCACCGCTCCTGGCGGCGGCAACGGTAAAGTGGTCAAAGGCACAAGTATTGCCGAGTCTAAAGGCGAAACAGCTCCAAAAAGCGGCAAGTTGTTCGGCCTAGGTATACCAAGTATTCCAATTCCTGGATTCGGCAAAAAGTCTGAAAAAAGTGAGCCTGAAGTAAAAGTTGCTAAAGCTCCTAAAGCACCGAAAGCTCCAAAAGTTAAAAGCGTAAAACCAGCAGCGAAAGAAATCGCACCGCAAGAAATTGCCCAAAAAGAAGCTCCAGAAGCTGACCTTGCTTCTGAAACTCCAGTGGCAAAAGCAGCCCCTGCAGTAGAAACTGTCAAGACAGCAACTGCATCGAGCGACGACGGCATCTACACCAAAACAACCAAAACCATCAAAGGCGCAACCAGCGGCATGGTCAATGGCAGTAAGAAAGTAGGCAGCGGCATCGCCAGCGGTGCTAAAGCTTCCGGCAACTTCTTTGCCAAAGGTGCATCGATGGTTGGTAATGGTTTCAAAGCCACGGGCGAAAAAATCAAAGACGGCAGTGGCAGCATGGGCAAAATGGCTCGCATGCCAAACTTGTTCAAAAAAGGTGACAGCAAAGTCGCTAACAATAACGGTCTGCCTCACGCATTCTCTAAGCAAAACCAGGAGAACGCCGCTAAAGCTAAGTTAGCCGCTAAGGCTCCAGCTCCTTCTGCAGCTAAGCAACCTGATGCCCTGGCCACTGAAAACAAAGCAGCCATTGCTCAACCAGACGACCTGATTCAAGAAACAAATCCGTTGCCTAAAACTGCCGCCGCTAATGCACCGTTGGGTGTGAACGACGAGCTGGTGCCTGATTCTAAAAGAGGCAAAAAAGGTGGATTGGCTTTACCGAAGTTCAATCTCAACCCTTTCGCTAAGAAAGTAGCCGGCAAAGACAAGCCCACAATTTAGACTTGGCTCAAAGCACAGAAATTGAAAGCAATATGTGGCGTGTACGGCAAACCGTGCGCGCCACTACGCTTATTGCCCCGCTGGCGCTAGCACAGCAGCTCAAGCAGCCGATTCTCATTGCCAGCGAAACATTTCAACACACAGGCTCTTTTAAATTTCGCGCCGCTTTTAGCGCTGCGCTTTCGAGCACAAGCGATCATTTGCTCACCGCCTCTTCTGGAAATTTTGGTGCAGCTCTCGCTTACGCAGCCAGCCTGCTCAAGAAAAAATGCACTGTAGTGATGCCACATCAGTCATCAGCTGTGAAAATTGCGGCGGTAAAAAGTTGGGGTGCCACAGTCGAGATCGTAGACGTCAATCAAGTAAGTCGCGCGCAAAGAGTCAGTCAGCTAGCAGCTCAGTTCAATCAACAGGTGGATGTACTGAGCGCTTACGACGACTTGCGTGTGATTGCCGGCAATGCCACTCTTGGTGAAGAAATCGCAGAGTTAGAGCAAAGCGGTAGATATGATTTTGACTGCGTTGTTGCCCCTATCGGCGGTGGCGGTCTAACTGCAGGAATCATTCAAGGTCTGAGGGCAAAAGGCTCAAGCTTAGAAGTTTTTGCCGCAGAGCCTGCGCTGGGCGATGACGCCTACCGCTCTTTGTTAGCTGGAAAAATCATTGCCAACCAATCGGAGCCTGCCACCATCGCTGATGGCGCTCGCACACTCAGCCTGGGCCAACACAACTGGAAAATTTTGCAAAGCGGACTATCTGGCGTAATCGTAGCCACTGAAAGCGAAATTGAAGAAGCCGTGCGACTCTTGTTTTACAGCCAGTTGAAAGCCGAGCCTACCGGAGCTCTAGCTCTGGCGGCCTTGATTGGCACCAATGGCACGGCGCTGAGAAAGCGGCGGCCACTTCTGGTGGTTAGCGGCGGTAACGTCGACCCTTCCCTCTATGGTCGAATCATCACTTCCAAATCGCAGAGAAAAATTTGAAAATTTCTCTGCGATTTAGCAAGCAGCTTCAGACATGCCGGATGAGCAGGAGCAAAAAAAGCCGGTGGATCATATGATCAACCGGCTTTCTAACCACTAGCTATTCTTGCAGATCTTAGACTGCGGTCAGTCTTTCTCTTTCAGCCTGCACAATAGTTGCGGCTTTAGGCATGCTGCGTGGGAATTCACGGCCTCTCATCAATACTTGCTTTTCATAACTTTCGGGCTTGAAAATCTGAGAGAAGTATTCAATGGCATCGTCTACATTGAAATCACGACAGGAGAAAATGTCGAGAGTAGCGAAGCCTTTTTCTGGAAAAGAGTGAATGGAGATGTGCGATTCGGCGATCAACACTACTCCGCTTACTCCCCAATCGTCTTCAACGGCACCATGATAGGTAAAGACGTAAGGCGGCATAATCTTAGTCATATCAAGCTTTGCAGGATAAGCATCAAGCGCTTGACTCATTAGTGTCATGTCTGCCAAAAGTTCTTTTGGGCAACCATAAGCTTCAAGGATCAAATGTGGTCCAAACATGTTTCTTCCCCCTTGGGCTGCTCCAAGTGAGCAGCAATGAAATTGGTATCCGAGAGTTCAGGAATTTGTAAAAAGCGCGAGCCTTGGCTTTTGCTTTATATTCGCTTTCCTGCGGGGTACACGAAACGCTTATCTACACCAGATTAAGATTAGACAGGGCCTGGGAGTTGGGCGTTGTGTGGTGCATCAACCTCCATAATGAAGATAGATCGAAAGACGTATTCTACAGGAAATGTTCCGCGTGTAAACAAAATTGCTCTAAGGGGCGAATTTGCCCTTTACCTAGCTTTAGACTTTGGCACTAACCCATTCTAAATATGAATCTTATTCACTCTGACCTTGACGGTCTCGGCGAAATTGGTTTCGATGGCAGCCGGCAGACTGGAAGCGGCATCAACCCAGAACTGAGCACCGACGAGAATGGCTGAAGAGCGCTTGCCCTGAGGGAAGTGCAACAAAACCGGATCTTCGCCTTTGTGCAAAATGAGCAAGTCTTTCAGTCTGTGCAGGTCAGAGAAAGACTGATTAGTGCTGAAGATCACGTCGACCATGGAAGCGTCGCCGATGCGACGAATGCTTGAGCCCATCACAGAAGTGCTCTCTTCGTTCTTCTTAACTTTTCCCTTAACAAGTAGAAGTGATTGGGGCAAGAGCACATCAGAAGAAACTTTCTCCAGAGCCTCGCTATAAAGGACTATCTCGGCTTTGCCGGTTAGGTCTTCAAGGTGGATTATGCAAAGCAGCTTATTTTGTTTGGTCAGTTTCTTCTCAATAGAATTAGCCAGGCCACCAAGAATGACAGTGGTGCCGTCAGGCGACTCTTTCATTTCTTTGACCGAGTGCGTGGTCAAATATCGCAATCGATTAGCAATGCGCTTAAGAGGATGGCTGGTGACGTAAAAGCCAAGCAGCTCGTGCTCCATGGTTTGCAGCTCGCCTTCGCCAAATTCAGAAGGATCGCCAATCAGCGGCGTCTCTAAATTGATGCCTTGCGATTCGCCTAAGCTGAACAAACTGATCTGTCCAGTATTTTTCGAAGTTTGCCGGCGGTTGGCAGCATCAACCAGCGAATCAAGATTGGTCAAGGCTTGCTTGCGGCTCATGCCGAGACCCACGCAAGCACCAGACTTAATAAGCGATTCTAGCGATTTTTTGTTCACCAGACGCAAGTCGATGCGGTCGAGAAAATCTTGCATGGTGGCAAAAGTACCACCGCGCTCGCGCTCGGCAACAATGGCTTGCACAGCGGCGTCACCCAGACCCTTGGTGGCTGACAGTCCAAAACGAATGGCACCACCATCTGAGGTAAAGTCAGATCCTGATACATTCATATCAGGCGGCAAAATATCAATATTCATAGCCTGACATTCAGCGATGTAACCCTGCACTTTGTCGGTATCTGACGAAACCGAAGAAAGTACAGCAGCCATATATTCCACAGGATAGTGTGTCTTTAGATAAGCAGTTTGATAAGTGACTACTCCGTAGGCCGCACTGTGTGACTTGTTGAAGCAATACTCGGCAAACTGCACCATAATATCGAAGAGATTGTTGGCGATTTCAGGACTGACCGAATTTTTCGCACAGCCTTCCACAAACAAAGCGCGCTGCTTTTCCATTTCAGCGGGCAGCTTTTTACCCATGGCCCGGCGCAACAGGTCTGCTTGGCCGAGACTGTAACCACCAAGCACCTGAGCAATTTGCATGATCTGTTCTTGATAAACAATCTGACCATAAGTAGGCTTGAGAATAGTCTCAAGCAAAGGCGTTTGATAAGTAATTTTGGTTTTGCCGTGTTTGCAATCAATAAATTTATCGATCATTCCAGAATCGAGTGGGCCTGGGCGATAGAGTGCAATCAGCGCTGAGATGTCTTCCATGTTGGAAGGGCGCATGTCTCGAGCTACCTGTTTCATACCAGCGGATGTTTCTAACTGAAATACTCCGGCCAGATCACCATTTGAAATTGTCTGGAAAGTCTTCTCATCATCAAGTGGAATTTTGTCAGGAATGATTTCAATGCCGCGCACTTCTTTAATGCGCTTGCAAGCTTTGTCGATCATGGTCAAGTTGCGCAGGCCAAGGAAGTCCATTTTAACGAGGCCCACATAGGCTGCGTCTTCCATGTAGTATTGCGCAATGATGGTGCCGTCGTTGTTCCTCTGCAGCGGAATCATTTCTTCCATAGGCACGTCAGAGATCACTACACCAGCAGCATGCATACCAAAGGTTTTGTTGCAGCCTTCGAGTTTGCGCGCCAGGTCAATTACTTGTTTGGCGTAATCATCAGTCTGGTAGACCTTTTTGAATTCAGGATGCTCCTCCACCATTTCATCTAGAGGTGTTGGCTTACCGCGCACAACCGGTACCATTTTGGCGAGCTTGTTTGATTCACCGAAAGGAAATTCGAGCACTCTTGCCACGTCTTTAATGACGGCTTTGGAGGTCATGCGGTTGAAGGTAATGATTTGAGCAACTCTGTCTTCGCCGTATTTTTCAGCGCAATACTTAATTACCTCACCACGCCGTTCGATACAAAAGTCAGTATCAATATCAGGCATGCTCTTACGCTCAGGGTTCAAAAACCGCTCAAAGAGCAGGTTGTAGCGCAAAGGATCAATATTGGTAATACCAAGAGCATAAGCCACAATTGATCCGGCGGCTGACCCTCGACCAGGCCCTACCGGAATATCTTTTTTGCGAGCGTAATCGATGAAGTCGGCCACAATTAAAAAGTAAGAAGCAAAATTCATATCTTCGATTACTTTTAGTTCGCGAAAAGCGCGATCTTCTATTTCTTGATTCCACTCAGGAAAGCGCTCTCTCAGCCCATCAAAGACCAGTCGATTGAGATAACTTTCGGCTGTGTGCCCTTGCGGTACTTCAAAATTAGGCAAGCGTGGTTCGCTGGCCAATTTGACCATTTCAACTTTGTCGGCAATTTCTAAAGTGCTTAAAATCGACTCTTCAATGATTTCAGTATCAAGGTGATCGCGAAAAAGATAAGCCATCTCATCGCCATTTTTGATGTATTCCCAACCGGTAAATTTCATGCGATTGGAGTCGGTAACGTTCTTGCCCATCTGAATGCAAAGCAAGCAGTCATGCGCCTTTGCATCTTGTTTGTTAGTGAAGTGACTGTCATTTGTGCAAGTCAACTTGATTTTTAGCTCGCGAGCGATTTGCACAAGCGAGCGGTTGACTTTGCGATCTTCGGGCATGCCGTGATCTTGAATTTCAATGTAGTAATTTTCGCCGAAAGTTTGTTTATACCAGTCGGCCACTTCTAGAGCTTTTTTATAATCGTCTTTGAGCAAATGCTGACAAAGCTCTGCACCAAGACAACCCGAAAGAATGATCAGGCCCTCTTTTTGCGCCTCGAGCATTTCTTTATTGATGCGCGGCTTGTAATAAAAGCCTTGCAAATGAGCGCGGGAATTTAAGCGCACCAGATTGCGATAGCCTTCTTTATTGCGCGAGAGCATAGTCAGGTGATAGAGCGGTTGCTTGGCCGATTTGTCTTTAATATCACCATCGATGATATAAGCCTCGCAGCCGATGATAGGCTTGAGACCACCTACTTCCTGACATTTTTTTGTCAGCTCAACGGCACCGTACATGACACCATGATCGGTAATGGCAACCGCCGGCATATTCTCTGCTTTGGCTTTCTTCACCAGATCTTTTATCATGGTGGCGCCATCGAGCAGACTATATTCGGTGTGCAAATGCAGTGGTACGTATGGACGAGGACTCATGACTCTCCTGGCAATGCCAATTAGCGCTTAACTGAGAATTGCACCTCAGCCACTCTAATTCTAAGTAATTCCCTCTTATTACTACGTCCAACCAGCCCCAAAAGTTCAATATATTTGCCAATTTTTTCAAAATTGGGCAAATATTTTAGCCAGATAGGCACATAGCGAAACAGGAAGGCTTACGCCTTCCTGTTTAATAGCTTATTGGCCTGAAAAAAGCTTCTAGACTATCAACTCCTTCAAATGAGAAGTAAGTCTGGAGCGGGACACTCGTCTGCGCGAGGTTGTTGTGCGGTGGGCGCCTTGTGAATCAGCTTCCACTGGATATTCTTTTAGCATCACATCAGTCACTTCTTCTAGTTCAAGTTTGGCAATTGCCTGCCTGAACCACATTTGCAGGCATCGTCTTTCATCATTTGAGAGGGTAGTCTCGTTCATTTATATGCTCTCCATTTACAGGCCAACCAGGGGAAATGAATGAATTGCGCAATACATAACGCATCATTTCTTTCAAGCGTCTAAACAGTTATCCAGCGTCCTTTTGAGCCATGCATCAGGAGTTGAATCCGCTTGTCCTTAGTTCGATTGTAAGGCCATATCAAGAGGAAGCAATGCTTGACATTTAATGTAGAGATAAAGAAACGCTAACCATCAGCATTTTGAATCAAAAAACCAGAGGAATAACTTTGTAGCGAGGCTCGGTAACGCCCTCAGGTAGGGGGTCTCGGAGTGCCTCCAACTTTTCTATACGCCACTTCATGAAAACCAAAATTCCTGGAATTGCGGCCAGTGGAAAGTATGTAAGGTGAGAAAGTGCCAATCCAATCGCCCCAATTATGACACCGAGGTAATGTGGATAGGCTACTTTGGCCAATTTAAGACCGTTTAGACCTTTGATGAAGAGCCAGGAGCCGAGTACCGTAAGTACCAGTCCAAAATAAGCTAAGGGATAGAACAACTCATAAGGACCAAAAAGAGCCAACTTCATACGCATACATAGAAGGGCGCTGGTGAGGTAGAGGCTAAAATATGTGAGGTAACCAAGACGCTCGTTCCAGGCGCTGAGGGTGCGCGGTCTGAGCCAGGCTGACATTTTCGCTGGCTCTACGGCAAAACCGGTAAGGAAAGCGGCAATCAGACAGATAGCATAAAAGATATACTGCGCCTGATGCAAAAATTCGCGGGGCAGCGGTTTAGCCACTCCCAGTGGAGGGGTCAAAACAAAAACCGCGGCCACAAGAGTGCAAATTAAAGCCGCCTGAAGACGCACGGCCACATTATTCTTGCTAACACTACCGGTGGTGCCGGCTTCAAGCTCGACTTCTTCAGACAACCTGAGGAGCACTCAAATGTTTGAGGGCGAAACGCACCAATTCTTCAGCACTATCTATAGCCAGCGTGGTCTCTTTGGCTTTTTTCAAGGCGCTGTGAATTTCAGTGGGGGTATAGCCGAGATTACCAAGAATTTCGGTCACTTCTTCAAATACCGCTGATTTTCCAGCAGACAACGTGCTTGGCTCAAAGGTCTTAGTGGCAAGGGTATGCGAGAAATCTTCAATTTTAGTTTTCAACTCTAGAATAATTCGCTGAGCAACTTTGGTGCCGACCCCAGGCGCCTGCGAGATCATTTTCTGATTCTCAGTGAGCACCGCTTCCACCAGAGTTTCGATGCCCAGGGTACCAACCAGACCCAGAGCCAGCTTTGGCCCAATGCCGGTGACTGATTGCAATAAATTGAAAAGCTGACGCTCACTATTGTCGCGAAAGCCGAATATTGTCCACTCGTTCTCACGAATTGCTACGGAGGTGTGAACCATAATGGTATCTCCCGGCTGACCGAGCAACAATAAAGTTGAATGCGCCACAGCGAGCTCGTAGCCCACACCGTTTACATCAAGCACCAGCCTGTCCACTGGACCGCCGGACATTTCTTTGACGACTATTTGGCCTTTTAAATATGCCAGCATCAGCGTATTTTACTCAGCCATTAGAGTCATGTTGCCACCACTGCTGTGGGCATGATCCACTGCCGCTCTACCATGGCTCATGAGCAGCTTGCCTTCGTCATCCATATGTTTGGCGAACTGGCAAATTCCCACTGAAACTGTTACCGCTTGTGATTGAGCTCCAACTGCAAAAACTGAGGCTGCCACAGAAGTGCGCAGACGTTCAGCCACTTCGATGGCACCTTCTTTAGTTGTGCAAGTGAGCACCACAGTAAATTCTGCCGTATTGGTGCGCACCACAATATCTGATTCGCGCATCTGCTTGGCAACAAGCTGAGCGACCTGACTGACTACAGCATCAAAATTGGCCTGGCCGCTTTTGAGCAACTGCTGATGATGATCGATTTCCATGATTACCAGCGAAAATGGCACGCTGTAACGCTTGGCCTGACGAATGCCTATTTGCATAAACTCATCGAGATAGCGACTGCTTTTGAGCTCGGTCAAACTATCAGTGAGCGATAATTCTTTCAACTGACTTTCCTTGCGGCGCAATTCATCGCGCAAGGCTTTTTCTTTTAAGACCGCTTTGACTCGCGAAAGCAGTTCATTGCCTTCGGCGGGTTTGAAAATAATATCTTCATTACTGGCGTCGCCGGTAAATGTTGGCAGTGGTTTGTCTCGGGCTGCCAGGAAAATTATGGGTATCACTGCCGTTTTTTCGTCGGCCTTGAGGCGGTTATAGACTTCCATTCCGCCCATAAGAGGCATATGCAAATCAAGAATGATGGCATCTGGGGTGCGCACTTTACAGGCGGCAATGGCTTTGAAGCCGTCGTTGGCGACACTGGCTGCATAGCCGGCTTTCTTCAGCACCTCACTCAATAAAGTGGTGACCGCTTGTTCGTCATCGACTACGAGGATAGTGTTGCTTTTCACGTTCAGTTTTAGTAATTCGAGCCTAGTTACCGAGCGCCTGATTTATATCGCGCCCAAACTCTGATAATAGCTGGTTGACTTCAATTCAACAACGTATAGAGAGGAAGATTTGAATTTGCCATTACAGAAGTGAATTTTGGCCAATCACGGGCACCGTCAAACGGGCGTCGTCAAAGGCGCAGCCCCCTTCGAGCAAGGCAATATTGGCGGCCACAGCGGCTGAGCACGGCCCCACATCGAGACCAGCAACAAAATTGCTAGAACTAATCAGCCGGTCGTTACCGCGAGTAAAAAGCTTGAGCGTTCCCTTGACATTGTCGCGCTTGAGATGATAAAAACCCACCGCAATCTGAATGATGCCCTGCACCAATTGCCGCTCAGGTAAACTTGCCGGCAAAGTATTCCAGTATTCTTCTAAAGTCTCATGACATTCATAGAAATCCTGGCGATTAAACTCTTCAATACCGCGGACAAATAGCGGCGCTTTACAGTCGAAAGAATTGTCCATCAAGTAAGCTTGGCAACGATTACGACAGTCGAGCCCACTGGCACATTGGCTAATTCAGCGCGGGCCAGAGCGATTACTTGCTCTTGATCAAGCAGACCCGACAAATCGATAATTTTGGCACCGACAAATAAAATCATTGTGGGAATAGTTTTGCCGGCATCACCCCAGGTGGCATGGGCCTCAATTAAACTGAGCACTGCCGCTTCCGCTTCTTCGCGAGTTGCAGCCCGGGCGTCGCCGCTGGCAGCTTGCAAGCGAATGCTGCCTTCTTTGTCTAGCACACGCAAAGCTTGCCTGGTGGCGGAAAAAAGACTGAGTAAACCTGAATGCACTTTGCGTCTGGCAGCGTAGACCGTAAAATATTCGTTGCTGCAAAGGTTTTCCACTTCGCTACGCTCAACTCGCATTGAATCAGCCACCAGAGCGGTGCGTTCTTCTGCGTTGAGGGTGACACGCGCCTCACCCACCGCTAATTTTGTCGCACCGCTGGCGGTGGCCCTAACAATTGAGGTCTTGCTGTCGATTTCCACATGCACTTCAATGGTGGCAGGGTCAGCTCCCATTTTTTGCACGGCGTCAAATACTTCTTGTCGCATAGCTAAAATGGTTTCATTGGCAGAAGCAACATTGGCCACCTGGCGCTCAACAGTCTCGCGAATCAGGGCCATAGCCACACCGATAGCCGAAATGACATCGGCGTGTTGAGCCAGCTGAAAACGCAAACCCATTTCTTTCGCAACATAAGGAACAATTGCCGCGGCACCGCCGCCGCCACCAACTAAAGTAACCAGTTCAGCATCAAGCTTGTGTTCGGCAATCAATTTTTTCACAACAGGAATACACTGAGCCGCTGCCAATTTTTGTATACGTTCGGCCAATTGCTCTTCTGACCCGCTTTTGAGATGTTTGCCCAGAGCGCTAAAGCTCTGCTTAATGGTCTCAATATTGCCGCGAGCGCAGTCGCCTTCGGGCACCAGGCCAAGCAAATTGGCTGCGCAAGTGGGGGTGAGGCTGAACTTGCTATCAGTATTGCCGGCGCCGGAGCGGCTCAGGGCCAGATAATCGGCGGGATCTTTTGCCAGGGGACTTAAAGTTTCAACTTTAAAGTTTTCGCCTTCAGCTGCCGGAGGGCTAAAAGAAGCGTAAGCGAGATTGGCTATGTGAGCACTGCGAGGGCCCACATGAGTTATTTCTTTATCGATACGACTGAGTGATCCACCAGCCACTCCCACGGTGCGCACATCAAGGGTGCGCATATAGATGCGATGGCCACCTATTTCAGCAGATCTGATTAAGGCGCGGCCGTTGGCAATTGCTGAAATATCTGTGCTGGTGCCTCCAACTTCTAAAAACACTCCATCAGAGATACGCAAAAACATCATGGCTGCAGCCACACCAGCAGCTGGTCCTGACAAAATTGAAAGAATGGGACGTTTGCGCATGGCGGCGATGTCCATCACACCACCATCAGAGCGCATGATCATAATCGGAGCACTAATGCCGGCCTCACGCACACTTTTTTCGGTCAGGTCGGCGCTCTCGATCATCTTGGGTAAAATTCCGGCGTTTATGGCGGCAGTGCGCGTGCGCACTTTCAAACCATAAAGCTGACTCACCTCAGCTCCGGCTGTGGCCAGCATGCCCAGTTCTGCGGCGATGGACAAAACCATTTGCTCGCTTTGCGGTTGATCTGGTGCGAATGCCTCGCTGGCAGCAATGGCGGTGCAGCCGAATGATTTTAATTCCAGAATTGTCTTGCGCACCAGATCTGGTGTTATCACCGCTGTGTCGATAAATCTATGGCTTGTCTCCAGATAGCACCCAGCCGCTACCGGCACTCGCCCTAACTTGGTTGAGGCTCTGGCTAAAATGGCATTAGCACCGGTACCCATACCAATAATGCCCACATGAGCAAGATCACCCTCGAGCAATGCATTGGTGGCCTGAGTAGTACTATGAGCAATAAAGCTGACAGAAGCCGGGGCAATTTTGGCAGACTGCAAAAGCAGATGCAAAGCTTCGACAATGCCGGCGGCCACACCAGCAGCGGCGCGGTGACTGGTGGGCACCATGGCCTTCGCCACCAGACTGGCCGAAGATGAGTCGATGGCCACAGCATGGGTGAATGTGCCACCAACGTCGATACCAATGCGATAGAGAGTATCAGCGCTAAGATTTTCACGCTCGACGTGAACACGAGTATGTTGATTATGCTCTTGTGAGTTAATTACCATGGCACAAAACCTTTCACCACTGAAAGAGTGAGGCCCAGTACCACGGCGATCAGGGCGTAAGGCATGGTCTTGCGCAAAATCGCTTGAGTGTCCACACCAAGATAAGTTGCAATCCAGATATTTTGAGTATTGGTCGGGTCACACACACCCTGCACCTGACCAACAGACATGAGCATTCCCATAATCGCCTGCGGAGTGAGCGTGGTTACTTTTACAGTCAGCGCCACAAGGCCGCTGCCCATGCCCCACAAGCTTAGTGGACCGCGATAGAGAGCCAGTGGTGAAGCCAGAGCAAATACCAGTATGTATGCCAGAGGTGTCACCGGCACTACAGCTTTGATAATCGGTGCAATGGCGTCGGAAACTTTGGGATCCATCACCGCCGTAATCAGCATGCCAATGCCCATCATCAAAAGCACAGCTGGAATAACATTGCTGACGCCGTCGATAATTGATCGCGTGAGCAAATTAATTGACTGATTACACCAGGTGGTGAGCACACCAAAAACCAGACCAATGATAAAGGCAGGAATGATTTCCCAGCGAAAAACCAGTACAAAAAAGAGCGGAATAACAGGAGTGAGCAAGGCGATACCAGGCAGATTGGTGCTTCTGCGTAGATGACGCAAGAGCGCAAATAGACTGAGAGCAAGAAGACTTACGCCCGCCACCACATACGACACCGGGGGCGGCTCTTTTGCTGCCGGGCCTGCTGGAGTAAATTGAGCCAATAGTGGATAAAGCCCGGCTAAGAGAAGCGCCCCTATACCGAGGAATTTCAAATTGCGCCGATCTTTTAATTCCACAGCCAGAAAGAGCAACACCACAAAACAAATTATCAAAGCAAAAGGGGCGACAAATGAGACGATGGCTGCTTGCTCTACTTTCAAAACATCGGTATAGAGCTGCCAGTTAGTCAGATTGAACATTCCCCCCAGCGATATGCCAAAAAGAAAAAGTCCGGCAGCTCCTAGAGCGGGAATGCCTAAAGAAAGCATCACCGGCAAAATGATGGTGCCTACCATGATTACAGCCCCTAAGCCCCCCAGGGTGGAGAACAGAAGGGCGGTCACAGCAGTGAGCAAAATGCCCAGTAAATACGGATTATCACCGGCAAACTCTGCCACCCAGCGCACCAGGGCGCGGGCCATGCCGTGTTTATTCATGAGCTCGGCCAGCATTGCTCCGAACATAGTTGTGGTATAGGCGGCATGCAATTTAAGTGAGCCTGCACTGAGCACATCTTTGACAATATTTTTGGGCTCGACGCCGCCAATCAAAGCTATGGCAAAAGCCATAATGGGCAAGGCCAGCAGTGCTGAAATTCGCCTGGCATACATGAACATAGCCATGACCAGAAAAACTGCCAGGCATAGTATTCCAGTGAGCAAGCGGCTAATTCCCTCTATATAAGACAAAAATTGTTTCAGGGAGTCAATCTAGCAATTTATGGCGCTGTTTAGCAATGCTGCCACTTCTATATATAGGTCGGTAGAAAAAATGAATTTGGCCTGCAGTTCTGAGGGGACAGGCACAGGTGCCAATTTCATCTTCAGGCATGGGAGGACTACGGAGTGATGGGGATTTTCCCCAATCGACTTGCTCTTGGCAGGCACTTAAGATGCCTATCACAAACCCCGAAACCAGTGGAAGGCAAAGTCACTAGCTGACAAGCCACAATTTTCTTGGAGAACCTAGCCCATGCCACAAACCGCGAATCACGCCAAAGAAATTACGGTTGACCCCGATAAAATCAAAAGTGATGGTGATTTAGTCAACAACGAATCGCGTTCGCGTCTGTCTCTGGAAATGCTAAATCCAAGTACAAAAACTGACGGAGGCCTGTCGGGCACCGTCAGAGCAACATCGGTCCTGGCTGGCGGCCTATTGGACGGAATGAGCAATGGTATTACACACTCAGCAGAAAATAAATTGCAGACTGCCACTACTGTGGCTGAGAGTTTTGCAGTCGGTTACGGCCTGTCGGCCGTGTCAAAAATGGGCAAATACGGTAAGGCTGGAGCAATAACAGCAGGGCTCGGCATGGGCGCTGCCTGGGTATATAGCGAATTCAATGCCGGCAGACCGCAAGCAACTTTCAATGCTGTCAGCGACGCATATCACTCGGGATCCAACCTGGAAGCCAATCGCAAAGCGGTGGCCAATAGCGGCGGAGCGATTTTATTTGACGTAGCTCTGGCTGGCACTGCTGGTGGTCTCGGTATGAAAGCCGGAATGTCCACAATTAAAAGCAACTGGCATGTAGACGCAATTTCTGCCGGTAAGACTCACATCGGCAAAGTGACAGAATTCTTGGGCACTGAGAATGTCAGCGGCCTATCATCGCGCAGCTTTGCCGGCAAAGAAAAAGGTGGCGCCACTGGTGTCTTTGAGCAAGTCAAAGAACTGGTAAATACCAAACCCAAAGCGGCCGCCTCATTTACAGATTTGCAAGTGCAGCTGAAAAAAGCAGCGCTGAGCGAAGATGGTGTCATTGTCGATCTCAAAGGCAAGCTCACCGATGCCCATCATCAAAACCTCACTCTGGCCACCAGAGAGACTCAGCTCACCAGCAAAATAGCCAAACAGTTGCAAGAGAAAGACGCACTGACCGGTGCGCCTGCCGAAAAAGGTCAACTGAGCCGCGCTCAAGAAAATCTTAGGGCAACGGAAGAAGTCGCTCGCACCATTGAGCCCAAACGCCGTGAGCACGACAGATTGTTCCGCGAAAGAGAAGAACTGCGCGGCAAAATTACTGAAGCCACCACCCCTGATGGCAAACCAACTGCCGAAAAACAAGCATTCGACAGCAAGAATCAAGATTTCCGCAACGCAAAAACCGCTTTTGAAGAAGCTAAAGCCATGGGCGGACCGGAAGCCATGACTCGCGCCAAACAGCGAGTCAGTGAAGCCGAGTTAGCTCTCACTGCCGCCGAACAAGCGAAGCCAGGCAAAATTGCTTTGCTCGACGAGCAAATCAAAGCCACCGAAGCTGAACTGGGCACTGTACGCACTCAGCGCGAGACCTTGAATGCCAGCGCTCAAGAGCTTGTCACCAGCCACCAGAAGCGCATGTCTGAGCTGGAAGCCGACCCCACTAAATTAGTCAAAGTCGAGAAAGCACAGCCAGCAAAGCAAGCAGAACAAGTACAGCCAGTAGAAAAAGTTGTTGCGACTAAACCAGCTGCTGAAGTAGCCCCTGAAGTAGTTGTAAAAGATAGCGGTCGCACGGCCATCGCCGAGGCCCTGGCCGAAGTAAAAGCCAAAACTGAGCCTGTAGTCGTTAAAGAGCAGCCTGTAGTTGCTAAAGAGCAGCCTGTTGTTGCTAAAGAACAGCCTGTTGTTGTTAAGGAGCCTGTAGCTCGCGAAACCACCTCCAAGCCCGCAGAAGTGGTGAGCGAAAAAGCTCCAGATGCTATTAAACCCGTAGAGACCGTGAAGGTCAGCCCAGCTTTAGAAACAGCCAGAAGTAACGCTCACGCCATTGTGGAAGCAAATAAACTGGTGCGTGAAATTGAAGTCAACAGAAAAACCATTCTCGAAATTGACAGCAATGTATACAAAGCCAGACCCGGCGAATCACTGGCTGAGACCAGATTGAAAGCCGAAAAGAATATTCAAAATGCACAAACAGAACTGGGCGGCGATCGTGGACCATCCTACACCCGTGCTCTAAAAGTAGTTTCACAGTACGCTAAAGCTGTTTCAAAAGAATTGGCTCAGACAGCCGATTCTGGCAAACGCGGACAGATAGCCACTCAATCTGTGGCTGAACTGGAAGGCATGATGAACGGCCTGCCAAACTCATACAAAGGCTTCCGCGAAAAACTCGCCGATTTGCGCGAACCAGGCCGCGGCGTAAGTAATGGCTCTCCTGAAAAACGCCTGGCCGAAATTCAACAACACCTCGAATCAAAAACCAGATTGCTGGACGAAACCAGAAATCGCCAGTTGCATGATTTTGCCGAGAACCAACCAGTGCTCAAAGAAATTCTCAACCGCCAGAACAATGGCACCTTGCCGGAAGACGGCACAATTGTGCTCTTCGGCAAAAACGGCCGCTTCATTAATCAACCTGGCACACGCTCACCGCATTTCATTGAGGTCTCTCGCCTGGCCGAACATGGTGTTGGCGCTGATGGAGCCGGTTTCAACCGCTTCACCAACAATGTGGACGACATTGCCGGAATGGTGGTGCTCAAACCGATTTATGAAAACGGCGTTAAAGTGCAGCTCAATAAAGGCAATAATGCAGGCGGCAGACCGGTCTACAAAAAGATGGTGGCAGACACCTATGGCGCAGTGCCTGACGAAATCGCCGTTAACGATAATTTCGTCAAGATTCTCGATAAATTTGGGCCAGAAAGAAATACTCAGCGCTAAGACAGTTTAAGTTCTGAGTTTAGGTTCTGAGTTTAAATTCTAAGTTCAAGTCTGACACTGATTCGGCTGAAACTTATTTCGCTACGGCAAAGCGCGAAGCACCAAGACCGGAGTTCGCATTCAAGCCGGAAGCACTGGCTACGTAGCCTGGATTAAGAGCATGGAAAATAGTGGCGGCGTCATTAACTATGCCTGCGAGCACTTCAGGAGTAATAGCCTGAGCAGCATCAGAGATTGACTGATCAGGGGTGCAATGGCTCTCTACGATTAAACCATCAGCACCACAGGCGATGGCGGCTCGAGAAAGTGGTGCAATGAAGTCGCGTTTGCCTACAGCGTGAGAGGGATCTACCACCACCGGCAGGCTAGTCAAAGACTTAAGAACAGGCACAGCAGAAAGATCGAGCGTATTGCGAGTGCGATTTTCAAAAGTGCGAATGCCACGTTCGCATAAAATCACCTGCAAATTGCCTTGCAGTAAAATATATTCGGCTGCTTGCAAAAGTTCGTCGATAGTGGCCGACATGCCGCGCTTAAGCAGAACTGGTTTGCGCTGGCGGCCAAGCTCTTTTAAAAGCTCATAGTTGAACATATTGCGAGCGCCGACCTGAAAAACATCGATATAGGGCGCCGACGGTTCAATTTGTTCGATAGAGACCACTTCGCTAATAACAGGCAGCCCGTTTTGCAAACCGGCTTCTTTCATATACTTGAGGCCATCAAGACCCAGGCCCTGAAAATCGTAAGGTGAAGTGCGTGGCTTGTAAGCACCACCGCGAAGGGCCACAGCACCTGCGCTCTTAACCGCCTTAGCCAGTTCAAGAATCTGTTCGCGACTTTCAATGGCGCAAGGCCCGGCGATCATCACCGGTGGCAATCCGCCACCCAGTTCGACGAGCTGCTCTCCTGCGGAAATACTTATCGACCCTGGAGTTACATCTTTAACTAGGGGGCTGTTGCTCATGCGCACAACTTTCTGTACGCCTTCCATTTGACTAAAAATGTGACCAGGCAGTGTGTCAGCGTCAGAAAGCACAACCACCAGCGTTGTCTTAGCGCAGCGCACCACTTTGTTTTCCAGGCCGCGATCAGTCAGGTTCTGACAAACCCTGTCTACAATCTCTTGGTTGGCATTTCCCAGCGACAAAATCATTTTTGTCTGTTTCCCTGTATGGCCTTGTACGTTCGGCGCTTGCTTCGACTTCCTGTTGGAATCATGGCACAATTTGTCAAGAATTCATCTTAGACTCCCTTACTGTAAGCTCCTATTATTGCGCCCGGTTGCCGCACTGAAAACTCAAGCAAGCTGAGATGCAGCACCCTGGCATAGTTTCCGTTTTTTTCGGCATAAACACGACAGCGGTAAATAGCATTTAATGATTTCCATTTTTGAAGCAACATGACGGATAGCAACGAAAAACCATCTAAATGGCAAAGTTTTGCAGCGATGAAACGCTTCTTTCGAGCCTCATGGTGGCGTCACACTTTCGCTTTTGCCCTGGCCTTTGTGCGCTACTTCAAAGCACCAGTGATTTTGAGCACCCTCGGCTCATTACTGTTGACCGCTGGCTTACAGGTACTTAGCGGTGTTAAGCCGGGAGCGGACAACGTCATGGACGCCAATAAGCTTTTTCCAGCTTTGATTGGTTTTAGCGCTACCTCAATGATTGCCGGCATCTTAATGCTCATCGCCCTCTTTATTCTGGTCATGCGCCTGGCCGGTTTCACCAGAGCCTACCTGAGATTTCCTCTCAGTCAAATTGGCGCACCAGGTTATCAGACGAAAATTGAACAAGATCTTTCTCAGGCGCTGGAAATGGTACGAGCTCATAAAGGCACTTTAGTAAAGGCCTGGCTTACCAGCACTGTAATCATGATTCCCTTGCTGTTCGTCTGGTGTGCTTGTTCTGCTGTAGTTACAGGTCTAACACCGGAAGTGATCGCTCAACTGCAGATACCACCTGAGCCGGTAAACAATTTAAAAACTGGTGCTGGAGTAGCTCTGCTGATTGTAGGATTGATATTGTCCAATTACTCAATGGCTGTTTTGGCCATGTCGACTATGCTGAGCAAGAGCGTGAAAGAGGTAACTATCGAGAGCCTATGGCTTTCCATCGTTGCCTCACCAGCATTAACTATAGTATCGCTTTTGGTGTCGATAGCAGTTTACGTCATTACCACACCATATGCGGTGCCTCTGCTATTTCAGCCAGCGCCAACGACTCTGACAATCGATTTTACGAGTTATGCCTGGCAAATCTGGCAGGGACTGTCTAGTTTAATCGTTATACCGATGAGCGTAGCCATGCTCTGCGAGGTGCTGCGTGACAGTGTGGTGCCGCTTGAATCATAACGGCCATCCGCATTATAGAAATGGTGCAAACATAGTCTTCGATGCAGGAGGCGCGGCAACTAAGCTTCTCGAGCGCATTAGCCGGTGCCGCCATATGCATTTTGTGCTGGCGCTTGCAGGAACAGCAGTCAGCGATATTGAAAACATTTCAGCCGCTGGTGTCACGGCCCAAGCCCGCAGGTTTACTCCGGCTCTGGACGCGGACGCTCTTGTATCGGCTTCGGACAATGGAGAAATCCCCAAATCACCTGGCGGAATAGCATCACCAGTGGTGCTAGCGCGGGCGGCACTGAGTTTAATTCCGCACAAAACAACCATTGTCGATTGTGGTGCTTTTGTCAGCCCCACAGTCAGTCATATTAAAGCCGGTGCACAGCCCGGGCGCACTCTAGACGCTGAGGCCAATGTCGACGCCCTCACTAACGACGAAATCAAATTGCTTTTTCACTCTGGTCTGAGTTTGGCTGAAAAACTCTCAAGTGAAGAAATCGTAGTCTTAGCTGAGTGTGTTCCTGGAGGCACCACCACAGCTCAAGCCGTTTTTCACGCCCTTGGCTTTGAAGCCGAGAATTTGCTCTCCAGCAGCCTGGTGAAAAGTAATCACGGGCAAAAAGTCGCCCTGGCCAAAAGAGCAGTTGCTAATGCTTCTAACCGGAGACATTTAAATGGCAACAGCAGTGAATATTTTAAGGCTGATCCGCTGGACGCCATTGCCGCAGTGGGCGACCCTATGCAAGCATTTGCCGTAGCCTTAGTCACTGCCCGGTCATCACAAGGATTGATCACCGTGTTGGCCGGTGGATCACAAATGCTAGCGGTTTATGCCCTGGCTTCGCAAATGGCCGCCAAACAAAATCGCGTCTTGGCTAACACTTTGGTTGCCACCACAAAATGGGTTGCCTGTGACACTACTGCTGATACCGCTACTCTGGCTGCACTAGTAGGTGCTCCATTTGTTGCATCAAACTTAAGCCTGGCAGAATCGGGCCACCCCGGACTGCGAGCCTACGAATTAGGTCACGTCAAAGAAGGAGTGGGAGCGGGCGCAGCCATACTTTTAGCAAGTGTCATGGCTCTGATTGACGAAAAAACATTGCTTACAACAATAGACAGTTTTTACAGCGTACTGACGGCCGAAGTGTAAATGTACTTTTTAGCTGCTAGCTGCAACCTGATTGCGTCCTGCATCTTTTGCTTGTCTCAAAGCCAATTTAGCGTCGCGCAAAATTGTCTCCGGATTTAAATCTTCCATATTGAAGTTTGCGCAGCCTACCGAAACCGTCACCCTTGGCCCCTTGCGCCCATTGTCTTGACTGAAGCTGACAAATTCCATTTCAGATCTCACCTTTTCACCAAGAATTTTGGTGCCGGCCAGATCGGTGTTGGGCAAGACCACAGCAAATTGGTCACCACCATATCGAGCCAGAAGATCGCTTGAACGGGTGATTTGTAATAGCCTGTTGGCAATGGTGTTGAGCACTGAGTCGCCGATTTCATAACCATGCTCTTCGTTGATCTTGGCAAAATTATCAACGTCTATAATGGCCATACCGACAGGCAATCTCTGGCGGAAAGAGAACAGCAATTGTTGTTGTAAAAAGCCCACAAGAAATTCTAAATTGTATAGACCAGTGAGCGAATCGATGGCAGCGCGATAAGCTTCACGCGAATGCAACTCTTCGATTTCTTGCTTAGCCAGAAGCAGCTGAACAACAGGCTTTAGCTCCTGTTTGAGCACTGCCATAAAAGATTTAGCAGCGGGGCTGAAAGCATTTTTTCCGCTACTGGCAAATACAAGTGCACCCATGCCTTGTTTTTCCGTCGCTACGTTGAGAATCTCAATTGATCCCAGTGTGCTGCCACTGTTTTGATCACTCAAACTGCCACGCAATTCCACCTTAATATTCTCGGCCAGATCAAGCTGCTTAGAAATTTGTTTGATTACTGAGTCGTAAGCGTATTGCGAAACCGTGTCTTTAACCTGCATGGCGGCCCAGGGCGAATTGACGTCGGCAATGACAATTCCTAACATATCTGGTTCAAAAATTTCAGTGATGAAAGTAAAGAACGCTTCTAGAAATTGACTGCGTGGCTCAACCAGAGCGGTAAGTGTGCGGGCAGTGCGATTGACGGCGCGCTCGAGCAAAAGATCGTTCAATAAGCTGGAGTAACTTTCAATTAAACTCGCCGAAGAGAAACCTTGAGATGGCACCAGAACTGCTTTTCCAATCGATTTTTCCCAGCCTGCCAGCCTGGCGTTTTCAGCCAGATCGCGAATCATAGTGGCGACCTTGGCCGGCTCCTTGAGATCTTCGGCACTGACAATTACATCAGGGCGCGCTGCTTTGATCCAGAAATCATCGGGGGCGGCGTCGTCGGAGACGAACAATACAACCGGCAGCTGACTGACCACTTCACTCGATTTAATTAAACTGGCCAATTGATAACCGCTTAAATCGTTGACCTTGGTTGCGGCCACGACAATGTCGGCGCCGTCGCTGGCGAGCTCATCAAGGGCGTCAAAGCCGCCGCCACAAAAAACAACAGTCAGACCTTCGTTTTTTAAGGCTTGCCGCAGGCTCGAGCTCGAGCTTTTGGAGTCTTCGACATAGAGTACCTTGATATCCGCCACAATTTATTTCCTTCCGTTTATTCCTCAATACTGTACAACATCATCAACTGCTAAAGCCGGTCAAGAGGCTCTTTCAGGTGCTATGATCAGAGCCTGAAAAAAGGATAGGCGCTGACCGAAGCGGGCCCCATTGAGCTTAGAGCAATGATCCGATAATTCAAGTATCCATATCTCAGGTGAAAAATGTTGACAGCCACAACACATAAGGACTTGCCTCTTGGATTTCGTCTGACCGAAGATCAATTGCTGATCAAAGAAACTGTAAGAGAATTAGCCCAGGCGGAATTTGCACCAAGAGCGGCTGAAGTCGATAAGAATCATCGTTTTCCGAGAGAAAACTGGGACCTTTTGGCGCAGTCAGATCTTTGCGGCTTGCCTTTTCCGGAAGAGTACGGTGGGGCCGGAATGGACCACGTTTCTTACAGCGTTGTAGTGGAAGAGCTCGGTAGTGCTTGCGCTACAACTTCAGTTTTGTATTCGGCCCACGTCTCTCTGTGCGCCACACCAATTTATATTTTTGGCTCTGAAGAACAGAAAAAACGCCTTTTACCTTCCATGTGTCAGGGCAAAAAACTAGGTGCTTTTGCTCTTTCTGAGCCAGACTCCGGATCCGATTCGGCTGCGGCAAAATGCATGGCCATTCGCAAAGGCGATCAGTTTATTTTGAATGGTTCCAAAAACTGGATCACCAACGGGGTGGAAGCTGACTACTATCTGGTCATTGCCCAAACAGACCAGAGTTTAAAGCACAAAGGCCTGGTGGCATTAATTGTAGAGAAAGGCGCTCCTGGTTTCACTTTCGGAAAACTGGAAGACAAGCTTGGTATCAAAGGCTCATCAACTTGCCAAATTAACTTCGAAGATACTCCAGTACCTGTGGAGAACATGCTCGGTCAGGTAGGTGATGGCTTTAAAGTCTCAATGGTCACACTTGATGGGGGAAGAATCGGCATCGCATCTCAAGCTGTGGGCATTGCACAAGGCGCCTGGGATCACGCTTTTAAATACAGCAAAGAGCGAGTCGCTTTCAACAAAACCATCAATCAATTTCAAGCCATTCAATTTATGTTCGCTGAAATGCAGACTGAAATCGATGCTGCCAGACTACTGACATACAATGCGTGCGTCGCTCAAGATCGCGGTGAAAAATTCACTAAGCTAGCCGCGCAGGCCAAGCTCTACGCTTCAGAAATGGCAATGCGCAATACTGTAAAATGTGTACAAATTTTTGGCGGTTACGGTTTCGTCACCGACTATCCGGTGGAACGTTATATGCGTGACGCTAAAATCACGGAAATCTATGAAGGCACTTCCGAAGTGCAGCGTTTGGTAATTGCAAGCAACGTATTGAAGGGACTATAAAAAATGTCGTGGCAACCACCTCCTCCTCCCAGACCAGGCGCTCCCGGACAGGGCGGCGGGAATAATCAAGGTAATCAGGGTCAACAAGGCGGCGGCCAACAGGGCGGCGGTGGTCAGCCTGGAGCTGGGTCCGGCGGACCAATCGGCAAAAACTTCAAAGAAATCAGCTATTACGAACTGCTTCAAGTCGATAGAGACGCTCATCCCACAATCATCCGCTACGCATACCGCTTTCTAGCTGCCATGTATCACCCAGACAACGGTGAATCAGGCGACGCAGAGAAATTCCGCATCATTACAGAAGCCTGGCGTACACTTTCAGACGAAGGTAAACGCGCTGCTTACGACATGTCACTTGGTGCTAAAGAGTCGAAACCCAGCGGCGGAGCCGCCGGTGGTGGAGGTGGACCTAGTGGTGCGCCATCTCAGTTCGGCAAAGACTCCATGCCGAAAATACCGAAGACTGGTATTTCGTGGAACGAGATTGAGCTGCGTCTAGCTATCCTGCAAATTCTGCTTGTGGCCAAGAAAAAACGACCTCAAACTGGCGGCGCTACAGCCAAAATGATGATGGATATTCTTTCTATCGATAACGTTGTAGAGATTGAATTTGCCCTCTGGTATTTGCGCGAGACCAATTTAATTGAGATGGGCGATCGTATGTTTATGATTTCATGGCGCGGCGTAGACTACATTGTCGATCAGCTTTCGAAGACCCAGATTCTTGATGGCGGCGGCAAGACTGAGCAAAAAATGAAAAAGTACGATGGCGACGGCGGCCAGGGTGGTGGCACTCCGAATTTGCCGGCTGTAACTCGTTAAATTTGACCGTAAGAAAGTTCAATTTTGAGCTTTAGCGGGCTTTAAAAACGCGGGTCTGTTGTGTGACTTTTAAAACCTGGATGGATATCCATCCAGGTTTTAAATTAACGGCACACCTACAATCTTAGCCGCGTTAAGATCAAGACAGAGCTACACTTCTAATCTTCCGAACTGAGTGTAAAGTGGCAAAACTCACTCTAAAAACCGTGCAAATCTAGAACAGTTTTTGCTCACAAATCCATTCAATTTAGCAGGCGAAAATCTAAGCTATCTCGCGCTTAATTCCAATTCGGTTCCTGAACTATCATCGTCCAATTCAAGGTCATCATTTAAGCCACTCTGCGGGTCTTTACAGGGGCCGAAACTCAGGCGATGCCACTGAGTTAGTCCGTGTTCCGCAATGGCTTGACGATGGACTTTTGAACCATAGCCTTTATTGCTATGCCAGTTGTAGTGCGGATAGCTTTCTGACAAATCGCGCATGAAAGAATCGCGATAGACCTTCGCAAGTACTGAGGCTGCGGCAATGGAGGCTGAATGGCTGTCACCCTGGATTACGGTAATTTGCTCCAGTTCTATTTCTTTGATACGTTGATTGCCATCAACTAACAAAAGCAGTTGCTCACGTCCAAACGATAATTGAAGAAAGAGATTGTCTAAAGCTCGCCGCATGGCCAGCAAGCTTGCTTGCAAGATATTGATCTGATCGATTTCTTCCGGCGAAGCTTCACCAACTGCGTAATGGCACGTTGCGCGAAGCACTGCTGCAAGTTCTTCGCGGACTTCAGCTTTTAGAGCTTTCGAGTCGTCCAGATTCGCCAGTTCTTGAGCCAATTTAGATTTTTTCTCAATTTGCGGCAGCATTACAGCTGCAGCTACCACCGGCCCAGAAAGACAGCCGCGGCCAACTTCGTCTACGCCGATGATACCTGACGACGACCCTTTAAAAATTTGAGTCTGGTGTTCCTGCATGGCCAGTAGACGACTGCTCAAGTTTTTATTAACAGGCTGACCAGTTTTTCCCACAAGAGCCTGATTTGATTTTTGCGCTTTATTTAAAAGTTTGGTATCGAAGGCAAGAAGTTTGTGTAAGGGCGGCTTTGCTGGAGCTTCTACTTTTGCCATTCCTGCCCCGCACTTTGCTACACAGTGAGATTATCGAAAGTAACGTCGCCTAATTTTCCTGCTCGTAAATCGCGCAGAAAGATAGTTGCCGCTCGATAGTGGTCTAGCCTGCCACCATTACCTAAATAGTGCTTCTTCTCAGCAATGTAGTCAAGCCCGTCTTCAATGCCTGACAGGCCTGGTAGATATGCTTCGAGCATACCAGAGTAGTACTTTTTCATTAACATCAAACCGAATTTAGCTATTTCGACATTGTCATATCCGTCGGCAGGTAGCAAATTGAGGAGAGCCAGCCTTTGTCTTTCTTCAGTCGAAAACAAATTGGCAGGCAAAATGCCCGGGGTATCGAGCAATTCTAGTTGTGGATGAACACGAATCCACTGTGTGCCCCTTGTGACTCCAGGAGAATCACCGGTCTTAGCCTTCTTGCGTCCGACAAACCAGTTGATCAAAGATGATTTGCCCACGTTCGGAATGCCAACCACACAAGCGCGCATAGGCCGCTCAAGCAATCCTTTCTTGGCAAGTGCCGCTCTTTTTTCTGCGGTGACTGCCAGGGCGGCCTCGATAAAGGTATTTTTGTGGGCCATTGATTTTAAGTCTAAGATCAACAACTTCTCCGGCGGACCATTGTGAGGCTTCTCGCCCGCAGCCTTAACGTAGACTCGCAGCTTAGTTGAGTCGGCCAAATCGGCTTTAGAAAAAATCAGTACTCTGGGCTTATTACCGAAAATTTCTTCCGATGCAGGATGTCTGGTGGTTTCAGGCAAGCGGCCATCAAGCACTTCAATGACGAGATCCACCCACTTTACGATCTCGGTTAGCCTTTGAAAGGGAGTGTTAGCTGGTTTCGGCTTGTTGCGTACAGCTTTTGCAGCACCTGGAGCACTGCCTGCGCTGCTGGCATACTTAGCCGGAAGCCGCCCAGCACCCGCTGTGCGGGCAGATTGAGCGGCTTTAGCAATGGCATCAGAGCCTTTATTGCTGTTTTTTTTCGCAGCAGACTGTCCGGCAGCAAACTTGCCTGTTGGCGCTTTGCTGAATTTGGACGAGGTCTTTTTAATGCTCACGCAACTTCTAAGAGCAATTAGCTTTCGGCTGGAGCAGCGGCTTCAGCAGAAGGAGCAGATGTTGCACTGGCAGTGGCAGCAGATTTTTCAGCAGGTGCCGAAGCTGGAGCTACAGCTGGAGCGTTGGCACTGATGTTGGCCGTAATTTTCTTACCACCAAGCTTCTCTTTAATACGAGTAGCCTTACCAGTACGTTGTCTCAAGTAATAAAGCTTGGCGCGACGAACGTCACCTCGACGCAGAACCGTGATTTTTTCTACACGAGGGCTGTGAACGAGGAATACTCTCTCGATGCCAATACCCTGGAAGACACGACGGACGGTGAAGGTTTCGCCGACTCCGTGGCCAGTGTGTTTAATCACAACGCCTTCGTAACCTTGAGTGCGCTCTTTGCCGCCCTCTTTGATTTTTACGAAAACTTTGACAGTGTCCCCGACATCAAACTTTGGCAAGTTGGACTTGAGGAGAGGGGCTTCGATCTCTTTAATAATGCTATTCATGGCTCACTAATTGGTTCTTCAAGATATTCTAGACAAGCGGTCTGCGATTGTAACACCACCATCTGCAACCGTGGGGCTTCGGCTAACAAGCGTTAAGCGAGATTGGAGATCTTTCATCTTCAAATAAAACGGCCAGTTGCCAAGCCGAGGCCTAATCCTGCTGATTTTTCGCACTACCTGCGGTGGCAGGAGCAGCGATCGGTAATTCTTCAGACTCAAGTAACTGATTGCCCTTAATCTGGCTACTACGAAGCAAATTAAGCTCAGCAATAAAATCTTCAATAGAACGAAACTGGCGATAGACCGAGGCAAATCTGACATAGGCCACCTGGTCAAGCCCGCTAAGCAAGCGCAATCCTAACTCTCCCAGCAGCGATGCCGGCACTTCTCTGCGGCCGGATGCCAGAAGTTCGCTTTCAACTGAGTCGACCAGATCATCAATTTGTTCGGCAGTCACAGTAGTTTTAGAGCAAGCACGGCTGATGCCCGCTCTGAGCTTATCTCTTGTGTAAGGCTCACGTATTCCGGAGCGCTTAATCACCAGAAATTGCACGGTCTCAAGCTTTTCATAAGTAGTAAAGCGCTTGCCGCAACCTTCACACTCGCGCCGACGTCTGACCGAATTCTCCGTGGTTAAGCGGGATTCAAGCACTCTGCTTTCGCGGTGGTTACAAAACGGACAGAACATCTATCAATTATAAACGGGCATCTGCCGTAAATTTGCTTATATAAGCAGTTCGGGCATAATTACTTTATGGCCCTGAGGAAAATCAACCACTACGAAATTCTTGGACTAGCGCCCGATGTGAGCGCGGCCGAAATCAAGCGCGCTTATCGCAACCTGGTTAAGAATGTCCACCCTGACCTCTCCTTAAGCAAAAAGCCCGACACTCAGGTAGTGACTGAGACGGAACACATGATGTCCATTAATGAGGCCTACGAGACCTTAATGGATACCGATAAACGCGCCCACTACGACTCAGTTGTAATTCGCAGCCGCCCGCGTACGCAAATGCGCATGCCCACTCACTTCCAAGATTCGCTTGACGAAGAAAAGGCTAGGGAACGCTACTTGAAGCAGGTTTTTCTGCCATTGCGCCGGTCCATCGAATCTATTTTGTCCAAGTACAAACAACGACTTAGCGCACTATCACAAGACATTTATGATGACCAGCTATTAGAAGAATTTTCCCTATATGTAGAGGAAATTGAGCAAACCCTGCGCAAAGCAAGTGATGAGTTCACGGCTAATCCACCACCGCTTACCTTGAAACCTTCATTGCAATGGATGCGTCATTCAATTGCCCAGGCGGCTGATGGCTTGGAAGAGCTGCAATATTTTTGCCAAAACTACGACTATGACCATCTGGCCATGGCAGACAACCTGTTTAAAATCGCACGGGAACACCTTCGCAGCGCTCTGGAATCATCCAAATCAGTTGTTTAAATTCCAATGCGGTCACTCGAGTTAATGCGAAGCTACTTTTATATTGAAACTAATGGCAGTTTCAATCGATTTGAAGAAACGAAGTTCCGCACGTCTAGCGGGCCCAGCGGAGCGTGATCAAGGTATAAATTGAAGAGATCATTTTTACGCCAGCGCCCTTTATCAACGTAATACCAGAACTGAGCCAAGTAAAGCTGCATAGACTTTCTTGACACACCCTTCGAAGACAATTTTATAAAAGTATGAAAAGCCTTGAGCAAGATCTCGAGCATGGCAAAATCATTCGGCGATGAAGGTAACGGCCCTGATTTCTTGCGCAAGGTGATGCGGGTGTAACGTGCACCAGGCAACTCTTCAATCAAATTGTCGAGATGCAAAATCACTAGTGAACTGCCTACGATACCGGCCGGTAAGCCAGTTAGAATACAAAGATCATCTGCCGATCGGGGCACGTTCGATAGTGCAGCGAAAACTTGTTTTTGAGCGTCACTAAGATCGGGTGCGAAACCATCGACGTCAACGTTTTCTGTAATATCACTTTCGCAATTTCCAGCATTATTGCTACCATCTGACTGCGAAACTTCATTGTCAATTTCTTCTTGTTCTGCAAACGGCGGTCGCCGTGCTGGTGTTTCACAACTTCTGCGATAAATCAAAGATGCTACTTCGTGACCCGTTAACTCGAGAGCAGAATCCGGCATAGTTTCATTTAAGATTATCGCCTGATTTAAAACTATGTTGCGTGCGGTGCCGCTACCAATTTTAAATAGTTGCGCTACTTTCGAAGCCGTCAAAATGAGATTACGCTCCGCGAAATAAATTACTCCGAGCCTAGCGCGCAAGCGTCCTGCTCCTTCATAGGCAGTACCAGCCGTAAAATGTGTTTTAGCTTTACACGCCTGACATACAAATATTCGACTGCCTGTGCTGCGATGCACTTTAGTGCAGCCGCAATGACATCTAATCCGCTTTTGTTTTTTTAGTTTATTGAAAATAAGATCGGCAGCGTCGCCATCAGTTCTTATCTTGCGGTTAAACGCTCTGTATGTCTTCTTAATCGCAATGCCCAGCGCGATTTCAGCTTCTGACTTGGCCATGACTTTCCCTCCCGGTCCTATTATGTTCAACGTAAAATCGAACGGGAAAGTTCAAACAAAATGAAAACTATTATTTGAAATGGCTGTTTTTTGACTATTAATAGTGCAAAGCAAATCTAGCACCATATTTAGTACTAAATTTGACTAAATTTGAGAGGTGGAAGTCTTTAATCGGTGAACCCGGATGGATATCGATCCAAGTTTAGGATAGAGTTTCAGACCAGCACGCCCGCCGGCCCCAGGACAAAACCAACAATCCAAAAAACGACCTAATCAATGCATGTTTAGCGCAACCAAATTCTATTTAGAAATGGAAACTGCCGTTACCAATTCTTTGTCCGATTCCGAGGCACCTGATGCCTCAGTAATCGGGCCGTTTTCTGTGCCACTGCAAGCAACACCAATTAAATCGTAGGGTTTGGCTTCTTCGATAAGTACCATATTTACCTCTGCCATGTAGACGGGCGCATCATCCGAGGAACGCACATAGACTTGATTGTCGATACCTGGAGCATCCCAGGGGCTGCGGCCGATGTAGAGATTTTTGCTCTCGTCATAGCTTTCGATTAACACTGGTATCACTTGACCGATCATGGCTTTGTTGGAAGAAAAAGCAATATCGTGCTGCAAACGCATAATACGGTTGCGTCTGGCCTTTTTCACTTTTTCAGTAATCTGATTGTCCATGTGACCGGAAGGCACTTCAGTCTGTTTGGAATAGGTAAATACGCCTAGTCTGTCGAAGCGATATTTCTCGATAAACTGCACAAGATGCTCAAACTGCTCGTCTGTTTCGCCAGGGAATCCGACGATAAATGTGGAACGAATTTTTACTTCCGGCAAGACTTCGCGAATTAAGTCCATAACTTTTTCAGGATTTCTTGGTCTTGCCATGGCTGAGAGAACGGCAGGATGTGAGTGTTGCAGTGGAATGTCTACATACTTTACGACTTTGGGCAAACGGCCAATGGTTTCAAGTAAAGCGCGATTAGTCTCGGTTGGATAGCAATACATAATGCGAATCCAGTCCAGATCTTCAATCTCATGCAGTGCTTCAAGAAGCTCTGGCAGAGCCATTTTATTGTAAATATCAAGTCCGTAATAGCTGGAATCTTGTGATACCAGAATGATTTCTTTGACTCCGCCCTTCACCAAAATACGTGCTTCTTTAACAAGCGACTCAATGGTGCGCGAGCGGAACTTGCCTCGCAGAATCGGAATGATACAGAAAGTGCAGGCATGATCGCAGCCTTCAGCGATTTTCAAATATGCAGAAGCGCCAACGCCTATGGCCATCCGCGGCAATACTTCGTCATCATAATTGTTCGGCACATCGCTGACTTCCACCACTCTTAAAGATGAGTCGCGAGCCACGGCTTTGATTACATCGACGATCTTAGTGATATCACCAGTGCCTACTACTGCTCGCGCCTCTGGTATTTCTGTCAATAATTCTTCTTTGAAATGCTGGGCCAGACAGCCTGCAATAATAAGCTCTTTGCCCTGATCAGCTAATTCAACAAGGGTGCGCACCGACTCCTTGCGAGCGTCTCCGATAAATGAGCAGGTATTGACCAGGCACATGTCGGCATCGTCATTGTCGAAAGTGACTTCGAATCCGGCCTCGTTCAAAAGACCGAGCATCACTTCCGTGTCAGTGGCATTTTTGGGACAACCCAAAGAAACCACCCCTATTTTAGGGTTACGCATTTCTCACTTTCTCCAGAGTCGCTAACGCTTGGCTCTCAACTGAAATATACGTTGAATGCTCTAATCGTTATCAAGACGACCCTCATTGTAGCGGTATGGCACATCTATGGATCTAGCACCGCCTCCAGATGAGACACCTGGAATGTCGCGTGTACCCTCGTCAGAACGGCGAGAGCGGCGCCCCTGGCTGCCGGAGCCATCAACTGTGGCTTTTCTCACGGCTGGTTTCCACTTTACAGTTGTTACAGGTTTGGCTATGCTGGCGGCTGTGGCAGCAGCAGTAGCAGCGTCGCCTGTTGTGGCGCTAGCAACTGGAGCAAAGACACGTTCAGTGGTTTTGCCAGCCAGACCGAACGATTCCGACTTGCCTTGATAATCAACAGTTAGACTTCCGCCGTTGCCAGCGCGCACTCGCAGCCCTTGCGGATCTTGAAAGTCGCGGCGCTCTCCCATCTCTAAATAACCGGTATACAAGGATTGTCCGGAAGCCAGCGATTTGACTTCTAGCCAGACGTGCTGACTGGCCAGCAAAGCGATTTTGTTATCTGTGTTAGGAGCAGCAGTTGTGCCATTAACCGGTTGACCGTTAACAGCGGTACCACTAACAGTGGCAGGAATTTGAGCGGCATTGTAGCGGTCGGCAGAGCGTCCAAGTGCGAGTACACCAGGATCTTGCTGATTAGCCATTTGCGCTTGATACCACGCACCCAGGCCGCAGACAACACCAAGAACGGCCACCAGCAACAAACTTGGATAGAAAAATGTTTTAGTAAAGCTTGGCGCCTCAGTTTCAACGCGTGCTTTAGAGACATAGACCACGGGTGCCACTGCTTGTTGCACACCACCACCGCGGTTGAACAGTCCGCGCCCCGTATCTGGTGCCGGCTGACCAGCGCGTTTGTATTCGTCTGCCAGAGACTGTCCGTTTAAACCCAGCATCTCACCGTAGCGTTTGATAAAACCAGCTACATAAACCGGCTCTGGCAGGTCATCAAACCTTCCACTCTCAAGAGCATCAATATGATTTGTGGGAATTTTGGTGCGATCATAAACCTGCCCAAGAGTCAGGTTTTGCGCCTCGCGTGTGTTTTTTAGTTTCTGCCCAATCTGCTCAAGAGACATTTCGCGTATCCAGGTATTTTCAAAGTGTATTCATTTGCTGCTGGCGACTGCTTACCACTGAATTACGGCAACACCATCGCTATTCTACGTTTTGCTCCGCCTCAGCAGCTCGCAGGAAGGCCAATTCCTGATTGTTCAGATGCCGCCACGATCCAGACTCCAGTTGACTTAATTGTAACCCACCAATGGCAACCCTGACCAAACGCGTTACTCTGTAACCAACCTGAGCTAACATCCGCCTGATCTGCCGATTCTTGCCTTCCGTTAGCTCAATTTCGATTTGAGAATAACGAGTATTTGCAGAAATTTTACGCACGAAGGCAGGCTCAGTCATTCCTTCTGACAACCGCACTCCCTGTCGCAGTGCCGTTATCGCATTCTTGGATATGTCGCCTTCCACGTTGACTCTATAAAGCTTGGGCACTTCGTGAGAGGGGTGGGTAAGGAAACGGGCCAAGTCTCCGTCATTGGTGAGCAGCAAGAGCCCCTCGGAATCTGAATCTAGCCGGCCCACCGGCTTGAGATGCATCAACTCTTCTGGTAACAGATCGATTACAGTGCGCCTGCCACGATCATCGTCGCAAGTTACCACCACACCTTTGGGCTTATTCATGACAACATACTCGAGCCGCTTGCCATGAAGGGGAACACCGTCCACAGCCAGTTTGTCTCGGCCCAAGTCTACCAACCGATTAAAATCGGTCACCACTTCGCCGTTAAGGCGAACCTGACCTTCGGCGATCAACACATCAGCCTTGCGACGAGAACAAAGGCCAGTGGCCGCTAAAGCACGATTAAGCCTCAGCAGCCGCTTGGGACTGGAATTTTTCTTATTCAATCAATCTATCTCTAACTGTTAGCCCGAGGTGGCACTTTCCACATCGTCAACCATTACTTTGGTGCTTTGGCCAGCCAACTCCTGGAGCTTCTGCGCAATTTGATCTTTAGTGCCCACCACTGAGTCTGAAGCTTTCTTGAAGACTTCGGTGCCTTTGGTTTGAGCTTCATTGATCACAGTGCCAGTTTTCTCGCGAATATCAACGAGAGAGTCAGATGCTTGCTTATATAAGTCTTCCGAATTGTCGGCGATTTGCTGTCTCAACTCTGCGCCAGACTTAGGAGCAGATAGAATGCCAACAATGTAGCCCAACACTCCACCAACCACCAACCCTTCTAGAAATCTGCTCATTTATTTCACCTCAATCCTTACTGAATTTTATTTGCCCACTTCGGACAGTCTCATTGCTTCATTTTCTTTTGCTGATTCCTGGCGGGCTTTATCGGGTCGCTCGATATAAGAACGTATGCCCGCGAATAACCCGGCGCCAAAGACAGAAGACTGCTTCTTGGCTTCACCGGTAATTTTAGTCAGACCACCTTTGACATCGCCAACTTTAGAGCCCACTTCAGTAATACGTTTTTCAGCGCTAGTCTTGAGCTCAAGCACAGTACCGAGAAGTGTGTCGACCTGCTTCAGCGTTGGTCCCAATTCGCGATCGATGGTGCCGAAAAGGCGTTCTAAAGCGGAAAGAGTGCGCTCAGACTGTTTCACCATCGACATCAAAGGCAGACTGACTGCCATTAGTGACACGGCCAGGAAAATAAGGGCCACGGCCACTAAGATGTCCATCCAAGACGTAACGTGCTCCACAAAAAACCCCTTTTATCTAGGTTGAAACCTGCTGGAAATGCTGATCATTGAACAAGACGTCGAACATTGAACGCTGAACTTTGAATTTTGGAGATTGAACTTTGGACATTGAACCGAAAGCTCATTAACCGCCGATTTCGATTTCTTCACGCTTTTTAGCAGCGGCTAATTTGCCCGCAGCCAGAGCTCTTTTAAAGCGCAAGCCTTGCTCTTCTACGCTCAGTTGGCAATAGTTGAGAAGGGAAGCGTAAAGGTCAAGAGAGTCGTCTACAACTTCACCAAGGCGCTCTGGCACATCTTTAGCGCTTCTTTGAATGACGTTGATTGTCTCACTACCAGATTTTGGTGCTGTCAGCAGAGCTAAAGTAACGCCGCCGAGCATGCCCAAAACCAGTCCTGTGAGAAGGGATCCCAAGCCGCCACCGGCTTTTTGCATGGATTGATCTTGCGATTGATTGGCTCTACCCATAAAGTTTCTACTGGCCTCCGACCCCGATATTCAGACACGGAGTATATCACTCAGTGCTTATATATAGCCTCGAATGATCTATGTGTGAATGCTTGTTTAACGCCATTCTTTTAAAGCCGGCCCAATTTTGCTTGAAAGATAGTCGCGGGATAGTTGGATAACTACCCCAAATTAAACCCTGCATTGATATCGATCTAAGTTTTCAGACGAGACCGCAATCAGTGGACAGGCGTCTTTTCTATGACTTGAAAACGCTCAGCAAGCAGGTCACAGAGGTGCTCTGCAATTGCCCTTTTTGGCATACGCGGCAAACTCTCTTTAGTGCCATCAGAATTGAGAATAATAACGGCATTATCGTCTGAGCCAAAACCGATATCAGGCACCGAGATATCGTTACCGACAATGACATCGAGATTCTTACGCTTGAGCTTTTGAGTGGCGTTCGAAAGCAAGGCCTCAGACTCAGCAGCAAAGCCAATGATCACCTGGTCTTTGCGTTTGACACGTCCCAGCAAATCGATAATGTCTGGATTTTTAGTTAGCTCTAAAACTAAGTCCTCAGAATCAGTCTTTTTAATTTTATGAGTGGAGGTAGTCAGTGGTCGGAAATCAGCCACAGCAGCGGTCATCACCAGTGCATCGCAGCCGTCAAATTCTGACTCTACAGAATCTTGCATTTCTTGAGCAGTCTCAACCACAATCACCGGATAGGCTCGTTCTACATCGACAGTCGAAACCAGAGTTACATCGGCCCCACGACCGTGAGCAGCGTCGGCCATAGCTATGCCCATTTTGCCGGAAGAGCGGTTGCCGATAAAGCGCACTGGATCAATCGGTTCTCGAGTGCCACCAGCGGTGATCAATAATCGCTTGGTTGAAAGGGTCAAGTGGGCTAGCAATCTGGCCGCTACAGCAGCAATGATGGTCTCAACAGCAGCCATCTTCCCGGTGCCCCAGTCACCGCAAGCGACTTCGCCGTACTCTGGTGGAATAACGTCGTAGCGATAGCGATTCTCTAATATCGCCAGATTATGTTGAGTGGCTGGATGCTGCAGCATTAGAGGATTCATCGCTGGAGCGATCATTACTTTGGCCGGTGATGCCAACACCATCGAAGTTAGCAAGTCATCGCAAATGCCGTTGGCAAGCTTAGCGATTATGTCGGCAGTGGCAGGAGCGATTAAAATCAAATCTGCTTTCTTGGCCAAATCGATATGCTCTGGACGCCAATCTGCGGCCGGTCCATATTGCTCACAATGAGCCTGGTTGCGGGTTATAGTCGTTAGCGAAAGTGGAGTAATAAACTCTTTTGCATTGGGAGTGAGCACAGCATGAACATCAGCTCCAGCATGCCTCAACTGGGAAGCGATATCACAGGCTTTGTAAGCAGCAATGCCACCGCTAATGCCGAGCAACACCGTCTTGTTCTCAAGTGGATTGAAGGAGTCGAAGCCGAATTTGGTATCTCTTTTCTTGGAAGACTTCTTCATGGTCATTGCACCTTACCTCTGTTACGACGGCCACAAACAAATTCTTTGAAGAGCTGACGCTCAAAACGAATTGGCTCAAGAATCAACATTCTGTCACTCTGTACTATTATGGTCTACTGATATTGTAAATGAAATAACCATCTAAATCATTCCAAATAAGGATACGTTCAACTCGATGAATAAGTTCTACGTCACAACAGCCATCGATTACGTTAATGCCGCTCCGCATATCGGCCACGCCTACGAGAAAATTGCAGCCGACGTTATTGCGCGCTATTACCGCATGAGAGCTTATGACGTCCGTTTCCTCACTGGGGTTGATGAACACGGCATCAAGATTCAAAGATCGGCAGAACAAGCGGGCAAAACACCGCAAGCGTTTTGCGACGAAATTTCAGAGATGTTCAAAGAGAGTTGGAACAATCTCAATCTCTCTTACGATCGATTTATTCGCACCACTGAGGCCGATCATGAGAAAGTGGTGCAAAGTTTGTTTCGCAAATTGCGCGATCAAGGAGACATTTACAAATCAACTTACTCAGCGCTCTACTGTGAAGGTTGTGAAGACTTTGTCAGAGAGCGAGATCTAGATGCTAACGGCAATTGCGTCAATCACCTTAAGCCACCAAAGCAAGTGGCAGAAGAAAATTATTTTTTCAAGCTGACAAAATACAAACCACAAATACAAGCTTGGCTGGAAGCCAATCCGACTGCTGTGCAGCCGGACGGTCGACGAAAAGAAGTTCTCAATCAGTTGAATGATCCTGAGCTCGGTGACTTCAGCGTTTCCCGTTCGAAAAAATCACTGACCTGGGGCATCCCTGTGCCTGACGATGATGACCAGGTCATTTACGTGTGGATGGACGCGCTGAGTAATTACATCACGGGCTGTGGATATCTTACTGACGACGAGCAGTTTCAAAAATACTGGCCAGCCGACTTGCATTTAATTGGCAAAGACATCACTAAGTTTCACAGCATCTATTGGACGGCATTCCTACTCGCTGCCGGTATTCCGCTGCCCAAGCAGATCTTCGCTCATGGATTTATTACCGTAGAAGGGCAGAAAATAAGCAAGTCGCTAGGCAATGTGATTGATCCAAACAAACTGGTGGAAGAGTACGGCGCCGACGCGGTGCGCTTTTATTTGTTCAGTCGCACACCAATGGATCAAGATGGTGATTTCTCGAAGGCCGAGTTTATTAGCACCTGCAACTCCGCACTGGCTAACGGCATGGGTAATTTGCTCAGCCGCACACTGAAGCTGATAGAGACCAATTGCGATAGCCAACTTCCAGACGCCAAACCAGAAAATTTACTTCGCGAAAATGCCAATGAACTTCATGTTGTTTACAACGCCCACATGGTCAAACTTGAGTATGCCAAAGCGATTGACTCTATTCTTGCACTGGTAGATTTGACTAACAAATATTTTGCCGATGAAAAACCATGGTCGCTCTTTAAAGAAGGCAAAAGCAAGGAAGGCCAAGAAGTGCTTTATACTTCAGTTGAAATGCTCAGGCGCATGGCTTTTCAAATATATCCTTTTGCGCCCAAACTGGCATCAGACTTATGGTGGCAGTTAGGCCACGACGACGACCTTGAAGTCTTTGGTGACAGCGATCGGCCTGATGGATTTTTTGACATGATTCCTGCAGGGCAAAAAGTGCGCAATGCCGGGCCTATATTCAAGCGCATTGAAGAGACCCTTAAGCCCACGAGTGCTAAGTAAACGCATCGCTCTATGTTACTGAAGCCAGCGTAATAGCATTACAGGCGCAAGCTAATACTTGATACTACAGGCGGTCTCAACGCTTGGCGCGCGACTGAGTTGGAGCCGGCCGAAAATCTTCTTCCGGATCTACGTTCAGCTGCTGCTGCTCGCCGCGTTGCATTTGAGCATCGGCTTCGTAAGAACCGGTTGCTGTGTTGCTCTTTTCAGCTACTCCTGTTACTCCAGGAACTTTTGGCGGGTGGCGCAAAATCACAAAGCGTTTGTATTCAGTCGAGTTGAATTTATCAATCGATTGAATTTGCATCGTACCGGCATCGCTATCGTTATTGAAAATTTTGCCATTTCCCATATACAAAGCGGCATGCGAATAGTCACCGTCAGCGCGATAGCCAAGAATTACATCGCCCGGCTTAATATCACTTACAGCCACTTCGGCAAAGCCTTTGTTGCGCAGATTTTTCTCAAAGGTGCGAGTGTTGACGTCATTGGTATCATAGCCGAATGCTTGATCAACGAGCAGGCTCACGGCCTTGACGCAACCCAGCCTGTCTGTCGGCACGCGCTTGTCATAATCGGTTGTGCGTTTGCCAATCAGCCCTTCGGCGGTATTGCAAAGTTTAGTGTAGACAGCCCAGTCGTACTCGCTCATTGCGTTGGTCGGCAATGTACGAGTTGGACGGTCGTCTGTTTGCACTTCACGGGTGCGCTCAGTCTGGACGGTCTCTTCTAAATAGTTACTGTCATAATTTTCCTGGACATACTCGCGCTCAGGCATACGCGGGCGAGGCTCCACATAGCGTTCACGTTCATAGCTTCTGTAATCTTCTTGAATATAAGGTCTCGAATAGCGCTCAGACTGATACTGGCGGCCTCCATCGAAACGCAGATCAAAGTTCATCTGGTTTCTGTCATGGTGCCTATGGAAGCGCGAATCGTAAATATCCTGGCGGAAAGAATCGCCGAATCTGGTTTGCGGACGATATCCCTGAGCGACGTTATAAGATGATTCGCCAAAGTCTTCATAGCCACGCCGATAGTTATAGTCTGGAGTCAAATAGGTCTGGCGTCCCCATTGTTGACCCTGGTGGTGTCCGTATCTTCCGCTGTGAATGCCAAAAGCGCCATTCCCGCCATTCGCAATACTACCGAGAAGAAAATCTACTGGGCCCAAAGAGACGGACATTGCCAGATTGCCGCGGTCATAGCCACGATCATAATTACGGTCATAGCCACGGTCATACCGGTCATAGCCACGATCATAATCTCGATTAACCTGGCGATTAGGCATCGCATAATCGTCAAATATGCCGTTCTGATAGGCCACATCCTGGCGATAGCCGCCGCTGGAGTAGTCTTCTTCATATCGATTCCACTGCGACATTCTTGTATCTTTCTCTTTTTTGCTTTGACTGATTCTATGCGCAGCCGTAACACTTGACCACACAACCACTATAGGTCAGAGCGGTTAAGCCTTACAATATGGCTCCCCCGGTTTCTCCCATAAATCCACTGGAGAATTTATCTTGGTAGCGACGACAAAAGAGCAGATTTTGACTTTTCCGGCCCAACACACCCTGGGCAACCTTTACTTATCAAAGCAAGTTTTTCCTCACAACCGCACCTGGGTAGGCCAGGCGGCCGGTGAAGTCAAACTAAACCTGCCGCCCGAATCAATGATCGGACTGGCTCTGGCGCACGATGTCGACGCAAAAATGGCAGAAGGCAGCTCGTCGGCCCTGGGCCAAATTCATTCCATGGATCTTTCCACTTCCAAATATTCTGCTTCATTTTTGGCAGCAATAATGAAGCTGTCAGCATTGAATGAGCTGCGCCTTGATTTTCTGAACTTGACCACTCAAGATTTCATCAACTTAAACGAAAGTTCATGCCTTGAGACTCTTTGGCTAACAGGTAGCTCAGTGGATGACCAGATGCTTCCTGTTTTGCAGGGAGTGACCTCGCTCACTAGCCTGATTCTAAAAAGCACGAAAATCACCAACAGCAGCATGAAAGCACTAGCCGCTTTGCCGAAGCTAAAGAACTTGCACCTGCCAGCAACCATTACCGATGCCGGAGTCGAGGCCCTTTCCCAATCTGCCAGCATTGAAGATCTAGATCTCTCCTATACAGCGCTTTCAGCCGCTGCCATGAAATCACTGATTGGACTAAAGACTCTAAGTACACTGTACGTAAATGACACAACGCTGGGTGACGATAGCGTGGTTCAGGTCAAAGATATGCCAGCCCTGAAAGTGCTGTTCCTCAATGGTACTCAAATCACCGACAAATGCCTGGATTCACTGTCCGAAGCCACACAACTGGAACATCTCGAGCTACGAGATACGAAAGTAACGGAAATTGGCATTGCGCGACTCCGTGGCAAAATGAAAGACTGTGCGATTTTCGGCCCCTAATTTGGGGTAGGCTGTCAGATTTGATTTTGGGGTATAAAGGCAAAACTTGGATCGATATCGATCCAAGTTTCAATTTATACACATGCCCGCGAAGCGCCACCAAGCAAGAACCAACCCCTGGCCTAAACTATGGCTTTACCGGCTTTACCGCATCGTCTTCTGTGACATGCGGACGACGTAAAAGCCAGCGCTGAATTTTCGTCCAAACAGTGCCTTTTCTCTTCTCGACTTCACTGCGCACTCTAAATAAGCGAAAACGGTCTAATTCAAACTTTACTTTAGTTAGCTCAGCGCGGTAATCTTCGGTTCTAACAGCAACCATCATCGCTCTATCAGCTTGCGCCTGCAGGTCAGGGAGAATGCTTAACTGTGTCTCCAAACCAGCTATGCGAGCGCGATCTTCGACACGGTCAGTCAACAGCTTAATAATAGTATCTTGGGCTTCAATGACCAGATTACGCAGTGAATCGACTTCGACTGTGCGGTCGTTGACATGAACTTCCGTACGTTGCTGATTCTGCGAATACGGTACCAGTTCGCTTTGCGCGTCAGTTTTAAGAATGCTGACAAAGCCTTCTAGCAACTGCACCAGATCTTTTTTAGAGACTCGATCATCTCCAGTAACAAGATTTTTTACTGCGGTTATCTCATTCTTGCTGACACTTTCGTCTTCCGGTTCGGCGTTGAAGGAGTCGAGATCAACATCTTCAGTGGAAACCCGCTCAGCGGTAGATGTTTCAAGCGACTCAGTTTCACGCGTAGTGCTTGAAGTAATTTGTGACTCGACAACCGAAGGATCGATAGTATTGGCGATGGTTTCTGAAAGCAGTGGTTGACTGGTCATATCGAAATCCCTCGCTTGGCGGACAAATAAAATGGCTATGTGCGTGGCCTATTATGGCCAGAATTGGCGCCGTTGTCCACTTTTTTTAGACAACGAACGACTCTATATACGGTGCATATTGAAGCTGCCTCTAAAAAAACACCTAGCGAACAGCTGATCTCTTTTTGCCATTCTTATTTTTTGTGGTTTTGGTCTTAGCAGGAGGCTCTGGCGGTTTTTCTTTATCGTCCGCTACTGGTTTAGATACAGCAAAGAACTTTTCGAGAACAACTTTAGCCAACGGAGCACAGGTACTCCCGCCGTGGCCACCATGCTCGACAAAACAGGCAACAGCAATACGCGGCTTATCCGCCGGCGCATAGCAAGCAAACCATGCGTGCGTCTTACTTCCGGCGGGTGGTGCCTCAGCAGATCCGGTCTTTCCAGCGACAGCAACGTCACCCAACCTGGTGGCGCCGCCGGTGCCACTGGCGACCACAGCTTTAAGTCCATCGAGGACCACTTTCAAATAAACTGGATTGGTCTTAACCATTTCGCATTTAGGTGCAGGAATCTGCCTGTCAGCAATTTTCATCACTAAATGCAAGTTTGGTATTTTTCCTTTCATACCAAGGCCGCCAAAAATTCTGGCAGCTTGAGCCGGAGTAACTTGCACGTAAGTTTGTCCAATCGACATGTGCAGAGTATTTCCCGGATACCACTTTTCGTGATAGACACGCTCTTTCCAGGCCGAGTCCGGTACCAGACCTTTCCCTTCATGACGCAACTCGAGACCTGTGGGACGACCGGCACCGAATTTTACTGCCCACTCTTTAATTTGCTCAGGCTTCATCTTGAGAGCCATTTGATAAAATGCCGAATCTCGTGACCAGGCCAGACATTTGACCAGGTCAAACAGACCGGTGGTGCTGGTCCAGTCGCCAAAGAAGAAACCACCTAGAGAAATGCCGCCAGAAACATGAAGCTTGGTATCAGGTTTAACAGCACCACATTGCAGCGCTGCTAATAAAGTAATCGCTTTCCAGATTGAACCTGGCGGATAGCCAGAAAGGGCGCGATTAAAAAGCGGATGGTCCGGAGCATTAATGCGCTTCCAGACGGCCGGTGTAATTCTTTTAGTAAAGACATTAGGGTCATAACTCGGCCGAGAAACCATAGCGAGCACTTCGCCATTCTGTGGATCAATGGCTACAATTGCTCCTGAACGCGGCCCCAGAGCCTCGTATGCAGCCTTCTGCAAATCAAGGTCAATGGAGAGAACCAAAGGTTTTCCTGCCACAGGCTCTTTAGTAATTTGCGGATGAGAAGTAGCGGCAGAAAGCGAATTGCCCATGGCGTTCACTCGTACTCTTTGCTCACCATCAATACCGCGTAGCTGATCGTCATAAAGTCTCTCAACTCCATCCTGGCCAACCACATCTCCCATCTTTCTTGATGGTTTGTGCAAAAGTTGTGCCTGCGAGATTGATCCGCAGTAACCCAGCACGTGAGCGGTTACTTCAGCATTAGGATAGCTTCGGCTGATGTCGGGCATGATGTCGATACCCGGCAAAAAAAGCTTGTTCTCAAAAAATCGCGAGACAATATTCATATCAACGTCGTGATCAATTACCACCGGCAAAACCGAACCTGAAGCTTTAGCCTTAAGCAATTCCTGCAAAACTTTAGGATATGGTTCATTGAGAACGCGACTCAGTCTGGTGGCCAGATCTTTAACGTTATCGAGCTGGGCCGGAATTGCTATCATTGACAATGACTGCTTATTGGTGGCCAGCAAACTACCGTGGCGGTCATAAATATTGCCACGTGGTGCACGTAGAAAAGTTACGCGAGTGGAATTTTCCACTGCTTGATTCTTGTAATAATTGTTCTGCAAAATTTGCAGCCAGACGAGCCTCGCTACAAGAGCTCCCATAGCCAGCACCACTATCAATGCCAAAATCACAACTTTCGGCCGCAGGTCGCGTTGCGGCGTTGAAGTGGTATTAAATGTAGTTCGGTCGCCGCTCATTACCACTAAAATCTGTCCTCAATAATCGAAAAATATGAATCGGAAAAATATTAGTCGGAAGACATTTGCCGCCAGCGAAAAAATTCGTACCAGCCTCTCATGGGAATAAAAAGCACTGGCGCGATCAAAGCGTTAAGCAGGGCCTCCGGCACAATAAACATAGCTAGATGACTGAATTCCTCAGGCACCACCAGGCGTCCTGCTGCAGAGACAAATTCGCGACCGTGCATCAAACATAATTGCACAGCCATGATTGTTTCGCCTAAAAAGGTTAAAAGCAACACTAGAGGAATGCAAAGAAAGGCAGCCTGATTGAAGTTTTTCAATGAAAAGTAACCGGCAATCCAGCCAATGACGGGATAGGCAATCGGATAAACCGGAATAACTGAAGCGCTTAGTGCGGCGAAAAAGGCTCCGATTAATGCTCCTGATGGTGAACCAGATAAAAGTTGGCGCACCAGAACTGTACTCAGATTTGACATGCGCAATTCGTCGTTTGTCGGTTTCGGCATGGGTGAGCCGAAGGTCACTCCCCAAATAATGGTCATGGTGAGGGGCAAATTGCAGAGCACATCGCCAAATCGAAATTTACTTAAAAGTGCCAGCTGAATCAACCAGACCAATATGACAAGAAAAGCCGCCAGACCAATTTCGCTCAGGCGCTTGCGGCTGCGCATCGATCCAAGAATCATGATCAATGCTCCAGGGGAGGCAACACCAGCACCTGACTGATGTCATAGCAGTTTTCAGAAAGTTTAACGTCGATCTGCATCGAGCCGCTGTTATTAGCATCACGCCGCACCGCAGCCACAGTGCCCACAGGATGATTATCGGGGAAAGTGCCAGCTTTACCGAGGGTCACAACTTTGTCGCCCACATCTACATTGGTGCCGCTGGGTACATAATCGATGCGTGCCAAATTTTGATAATTGCCAACCAGAATGCCTGTCAGTCCCAGTCTTGGCACCAGCACGCCAAGTTTCTGTTCCGGATCGGTAACCAGGCGCACAACGCTGGCATGATCATCGACTTTAACAACTTGACCCACAACTCCGGCAATAGAAATTACGGCAGAGCCAACTGTAATTTTGTCAGACTTGCCTTTGTCTATGACAATCTGCTGGAACCAGTTGTCCGGGTTGCGACCATCTACTTCTGCCGCCACAGTGACGCGCCCAGAGCGGGTTCTGAGGCCGAGCAAAGTGCGCAGTCTGTCGGTGTCGCGCGATTGCTGCTTGAGTCTAGCCAGCTCTAATTCGTTCTTAGCCAGCTTGCTCTCTAAAGTGCGAATGCGCGACGACGCATTGAGTAATTGTTCCGCCAGATTTCGGGTGGAAACGAAAGAATACTCGCCTTTGGCATAAATCGATGAAAACCAACTGGAAGACGAAAGTGCCATACCGCTTACCGGCACCGCTACCATTAAAATCAGCATGATCAAGAAGAGATACTCAGCAATCGACTGAGATTGAGCCTCGAGGTCAGACTCGTTTCTACCAGCCAAATTTACTCTCCTCAAACCTTTTTATTTGTGAAATCTACTTATGAAACATGCACTGTTCAAGAACGCGTCTATAACTTGGATCTGTAAGCATTTTGCCGGTGCCTATGGCCACCGATGAAAGCGGGTCATCAGCAACAAAAACAGGTACTTCGGTTTCGCTAGAAATTAATTCGTCCAATCCTTGCAAAAGTGCGCCACCACCGGTGAGGACAATGCCACGATTGAAAATGTCTGCCGCTAACTCCGGAGGGGTGCGCTCCAAAGTGCGCTTAACTGCCTCAACTATGGCCCAGAGAGGCTCTCGCATGGCCTCACGCACTTCACCGCGGCTAATAGTGATAGTACGAGGCATACCGTTCAAAAGACTGAGACCACGCACGTCAATTTTATCGTTATCCGCTGTCTTAAAAGCAGAGCCGACACGGAATTTGATTTCTTCAGCGGTGCGCTCGCCAATAGCCAGGCTATGCACTTTCTTCAGATAAAAAACAATTGACTCGCTCAGTTCATCACCGGCGATGCGAATTGATTCATTGACAACAATTCCAGAAAGGCTTATGACCGCCACTTCAGTTGTGCCACCACCAATATCGACGATCATAGATCCTGTCGGTTCCACCACCGGCAGTGAAGCACCAATTGCAGCGGCCATTGGTTCTTCTGGAAGGTAAATAAGATTGGCCCTGGCATTTTCAGCGGCAGATTTGATGGCAATACGTTCTACAGACGTCACGCCAGATGGCACACCGATAGCCATATCAGGGTTTTTAATACCACCAGCACCAGCAACACGCTCCACAAATTTTTTGAGCATAATCTTGGCGAATTCGAGATCGGCAATCACCCCGTTCTGCAAGGGTCTGACAGCGCGAATACCCTGCGGCGTGCGACCAATCATTGCTCGGGCTTCTTCGCCTACCCAGCGCACCATATTGGTATTTTCGTCAATGGCGACAACTGATGGTTCGCGCAGAACAACACCTTTATCGGGCACATAAATGAGTGTGTTTGCCGTGCCCAGGTCAATGCCTATGCCGTGCCAGAAGAAACTCTTGAACCAGACCACTGTTACTCCAAATATTACTTACTAAAGATCACTTAGTAGATATCGTTTTACAATACTGCCAATATAAACGCCGATATAATCGCACAGGGCCCTAGTTTAGCACTATTTGGTCTTTCTGGCGCGATATCCAAGAATGGCCGAGCGTAGAAGAGTGATTTCAGATCCGTCTTCTTGCTTGATGTGAAAAGCCTCTTCATCAAACCAGCGCAATGAGCCAGTGTACTTGCTGCCCTTGCCGTCAAGGGAAAGAAACTCAAGCACGGTTTCGGCGCGAATAAACTTCTGCAACTCAGCGGTGGTGGGAGTTTTATTGTCCTGGGTAATCGACATTTTCTTTATTCTGTCAGGTCACGACTGAGCAATTGAGCGGAGCGACTGTCCTGACCATCTTCATTCTCGATGGTTTTGTGCATGTTGACCACGTAACGGCGACCTTTCCAGTTGACCTGGCCGCCTGTATGCACTAGATATGCAGAATGCAGGTAGAGGGCACTCATAGTCATGCAGCCAAATGGCGTGAGGAAAAAGTGATACCACTTCAGTCCCGCATGGTGGCACGACGTTCTTTTCTGCCACAGAGCCAACACAGCGATTTGAACGGCGACTAGTGCTGTAAGCCCGAACAATACTTGATCGATATCTCCCGAGACATAGCGCGAAATGACGTAACCAAGATAGATCCATGGCAAAACGACGATGCAGTTCGTCAAAATAATCATCATCACTAGGTTCAACCACTTGCTCTCTATAAATGAATAGAGATTTTTGGTCCAGCCCATCCACAACGATTCAAGATCTGTATACATGCGCACAGAGTAAAGACTCTTGCCGTCGGCCACCTCAATTTTAAAGCCTTTCTCTTTGAACACTCTGGCAATGGCGTGGTCTTCCACAATTTCATCGCGCACGCTCTGGTGCCCACCGGCTGCCAGATAGCTGCTGCGACGACAGAGTATATATTGACCATAAGCATAGGCGCGGGTATTTTTTGGATTGTTGACGGCGTGAAAAGGGTCACCAATTAAAAACGAGCTGAGTAAAACCGGCATGATTAGCCGCTCAGAAAAGCTACCTAATTCTTGCATCGGTACAAAGGACATCAAATCAATTTTGTTGTCTATGGCGTGAGTGACCGAATCTCTCAAAGAATTAGAGTGGTGATAAGTATCAGCATCGGTAAAGATGAAAAACTCTCCAGAGGCATGACCAACGGCATGAGCCAGGGCATTGCATTTGCCGATCCAGCCGGAAGGGGCGTCTTTGCCCTTAACGTACTTGACCCGGTCATCACTTTCGGCAATGCTCTGAATAATTTGGCCGGTTGAATCAGTCGAGCGATCATCAATGACGATAAGTTCAAAATTGGGATAATTCTGCTTGAGCAAAGATTCAAGACAGCGCCGAATTTTTCCCTCTTCGTTGCGAGCCGGCACGAGCACTGAAATAAAGGGCAAATCTCGATCGCTACGCTTGCTCGTTTCAATCGGTTTGAGCAGCACATAATAAATCAGGGTGGCTCCATAGAGCACCATAATGGACAAAGTTGTGACCAGGAAAATACTCAGTAGCATTTCTAGTTAACCACCGTACTCATAGAATCCCTTGCCACTTTTTTTACCCAAATGGCCGGCTGCCACCAGTTGCCTGATCACAGGACAGGGTCTGTATTTCGGATCCCCAAAACCTTCCTGCAATGTTTCCAGAATATGCAAACACACATCAAGGCCAATGAAATCAGCCAATGCCAACGGACCCATTGGGTGATTGTAACCAAGCTTCATTCCCGTATCGATTTCTTCGGCTGTGGAAAGCCCTTCCATCAATGCAAAAGCTGCCTCGTTAATAAGCACCAAACCAAGCCTGGTAGTAATAAAACCAGGAAAGTCTTTTGAACAGATGAGCGTCTTACCCAACTCTTCACCAAATTTTTTCACTTTTTCCAGAGTTTCATCACTGGTGTCATAACCAGGAATCAACTCCACCAGCTTCATCACGTGCGCCGGCGAAAAGAAGTGCATGCCGATAAACTGCCTAGAGCGTTTGGTGGAAGCCGCCAGAGTAGTTATGGGCAAAGAAGATGTATTTGAGGCAAAAATGGTTTCTTTCTTGCAGATGTTGTCAAGGCGCTTGAAAAAATCTTTTTTGACTGCCAGATTCTCGGCAATAGCCTCTATGACGATATCGCAATGAGCAGCAAGTTTGTCTGACTGAGTGGTGTGGATGCGTTTCTTCAGATCAGCGAACTGAGCTGCATCAAGAAAACCCTTCTCTACGGATGATTTACCGAACTTATCAATAGTAGCTTCAGCCTTAGCCAGCTGGGCCTCTGAAATGTCGTAAATTTGCACACTAGCGGATGTTTTTGAAGCAACCAAAAAAGCGATAGCTGATCCCATGAATCCGCTGCCGGCTACAAAGACAGTCGGAAAAGTAGTGGCTCCTGCCATCTCAAACCTCGAAGTTTCCCGCAATCTCACCAGTTATCCTGGCGAACTTCTCAGATCCTACCATCAAGATAGTGCACAACCCGGTTTACCCAACACTGTGACAACTGTCTAGGTTAACGCGATTACGGTTTCAAACGAGGTAATCAGGAGGAAATCATAAGATCTGCTCAAATTATATAAATGAGTTTAACTCCAGGTTAAAGTCAATGGAAGAATATGCAGTAGCAGTATCAATTGCCGCTCAAGATTAAATGGAGTCAAAGCGGCTGAACCACAATCAAAGCTGCCAACCTTGGATCGATATCGATCCAAGGTGTCAAGAGAAGGCCTGAACCCTCACCCACACACCATCGAGGATTTTTTTCCATGTTCAAAAAGGTTCTAATTGCTAACCGTGGCGAAATTGCAGTCAGGGTGATTCAAGCCTGCCGTGAATTAGGTTTGGAAACTGTGGCAATTTTTTCTGAGCCCGACAAAGATGGTAAACACGTCAAGATGGCTACAGAACAGTGGCGTTTGGAAGGCCAACCGGCCAAAGTTTATTTGGATGGCACGCAAATTCTTGATATTGCTAAGCGCGCCGGCGCTGATGCAATTCACCCCGGTTATGGGTTTCTTGCCGAAAATGCCGACTTCGCTAGACAGTGCGGTGAGGCTGGCGTCAAATTCATAGGCCCGAGCCCTGAAGTGATTCACAAAATGGGTTCGAAAATTGAATCACGACGAGTAATGGAAAAGGCAGGCGTTCCTGTAGTGCCGGGAACAACCGATCCTGTAACCACCGTTGAAGAAGTGCGCACACTGGGCAAAAAGTATGGCTATCCGATTGCCATCAAGGCTAGTGCCGGTGGTGGTGGCAGAGGCTTGCGCGTGGTGCGCAAAGAAGAAGATGTAGAACTAGCATTATCGGGAGCCCAGAGAGAAGGGGCAAGCTATTTCGGTAGTGATGAAGTCTATGTTGAAAAATATTTGGACCACCCAAGACATATTGAAGTGCAAATTATCGCCGACGAACATGGCAATATCGTGCATCTATACGAACGTGATTGTTCCAGTCAAAGACGTCACCAAAAACTTTTGGAAGAAGCACCTGCTGCCAAACTCGACAAAGATTTGCGAGCTCGCTTGACTGCGGCCGCAGTAAAAGGCGCTCAAGCTCTCGGTTATTCTTCTGCAGGAACAGTTGAATGCATGGTGTCAGGCAATGAGTTTTATTTCCTGGAAGTGAACACTCGCATTCAAGTTGAACATCCAATCAGTGAAATGATTACCGGCATCGATATTGTTAAAGAACAGTTGTTAGTGGCCGCCGGCAAAAAGCTTTCATTCACTCAAGCCGATATTGAACCTCGCGGCCATGCCATCGAATGCCGCATTAACGCCGAAGATCCACTGAAGAATTTCATGCCCAGCCCTGGAATGCTCACTCGTTTTGAATTGCCCCACCATCCCTGGGTGCGCGTAGACACCGCATGCTATCCCGGTTATACAATTTTGCCTTTCTATGACTCGCTCCTGGCAAAACTTGTAGTCTGGGGAAAAAACAGAGAAGAAGCAATCCAACGCACAAGGGTGGCCCTGAAACATTTCATTATCGAAGGAGTAGCCACCACTATTCCTTTCCATGTGGCAATGCTGGACGATGCTGCTTTTCAGGCCGGTGATGTATTCACAACCTACGTCGAGCAAGATTTCATGAAGCGCTTTTCTGCCAGTGCTGCTGAAAAGAGCCAGGCTATGAAAGCCGCCGGCGGCACCGCTGGTGGTACAGCTAACGCCTCTGGCACTACTGGTACAAATGGAAATGGCTCGCACGGCACAAAAGCAGAAAGTGGCGAGGCAGCCATTATTGAAAGAGCTGATACTCGCAGTTTTGAAGTTGACGTCAACCAGAAAATTTTCAAAGTTGCTGTCACGGAAATGATTGACCCTTCTAAACCACGGGCTCAACAATCGCAGCCCAGCAGGTCTGCACCCAAAGCCGCTGCCCCGACGAAAGAGCGTGCTGCTAAAACCGCTTCAGCAACGGGCACAGGCAAAGTACAGTCGACAATGCACGGCCTCGTCAAAGAAATCATGGTGAAAGAAGGAGCTGCAGTAAAAAGCGGTGAAAAAATTATGATTTTTGAAGCGATGAAAATGGAATCTGACATCCTTGCCGATCGCGATGGCGTGGTCAAAGAAATAAAAGTCAAATCAGGTCAAACAGTAGACGCTCACTCACTTTTGCTCGTGATTGGCGACTAGCTAAGTCAGTGATTAAGCTAGTTTACTGCGACTACAAAACATTTGAGGTATCCATTTGTCAGCCAATATGCGAATAGGACAGGGTTATGACATTCATCAGCTAGTGGAGGGCCGCCCTCTTATCCTCGGTGGGCTGACAATACCCTTTAACAAAGGTCCACTAGGTCACTCGGACGGCGACGTTTTAATACACGCAATTATTGATGCTCTCCTTGGTGCACTATCAATGGGCGATATTGGCCAACATTTTCCACCATCTGATGAGCGTTACAAGGGCGCCAACTCGCTAGACATGCTGGCTCAGGTCAAGGGTTTTGTCACCAGTGAAGGTTATGTGATCGGCAATATCGATTCAACTATTATTGTAGAACAGCCTAAAATGGCACCACATCTGGAGTCTATGCGCAAGCTTTTAGCTGAAGTCTTAAATATCAGCCTCAATCGCATCAGTGTTAAAGCCAAAACTCACGAAGGACTCGATGAAATTGGCAAAGGCAATGCCCTCGCCTGTCAGGCCATAGCTTTACTTTATCAAGGCTAACAAAACGCTAGCCCAATAAAGCTAAGCCTAGTCTATTCAAGCTGGCATGGAAAATATGGGTTTATAGGTGTTGCTGGCGGTGAATTTCACTGCTGTGTCGAGCCATTTTTGCATTGCCTCATTTTCCTGAAGACGATGGGGAGCCGCCATGCGTTCAATAGAAGAGGCGAGGGTCAACTCATTAGCGCTTTCCATCACAGTGAGAAATTGACCTACCGGTTTAGCCGGTTTATCGATAAGTTTGTCATCAGATTTTTCTGCGGTTATAGCGTTGCCACTCCATGAAGAATAGCGCCTTAATGCACTGATACTAGGAATGTCGGCCATCAATCTAGGCAAATAAGAAACCTGATACCACTGGCGAAATTCTTCTACTTTCTCAGGCAAAACTTCTGAAGTGAAATAAAGCAAATGCTGATTGCCAAATCGTCCGGCAGCAGGCCGGCGGGCATGCTCATAGGTAAGCTGATAATTGATGCGAGAAAATCCGCTCACCTGCTCTTTCCATCGCTTGAACTCAGCCATCTCCTCAGCCAATCCCGTGCGAGTAAAAATCTCATCTGTATTCTTGAGCGATTCGGTGGAGGCCAATTCGTATATGGTCAAAAATTCTCCAGAAGGCGCTTCAGAAGCAGTGGCCGGCACTCTTCGGTCAGACTGGTAACGCACAATGTTTTTGATTTCTGGCGCTACCGACAGTAATTTTGGTAAATATTGATGCTGATAAAAGCGATCGAATTCGGCTTGTTTGGCCTCCTCCAGTGAAAAGGCAACAACCATTATGGGCGCCACTTGAGTCGACACATCAACCATTAGAAACTCTCCTCATTAATCAACCTGCATATCCATCACGGGCGCATCCCAGTGCTGGTAATTACCCACGGCAAAACGCACCCTATTAGTGGAATAATCGCGCAGAGGTTTACCGTCTGCCCCTGCGCCCCAGACGACAAACAGATATTGATCGTTGGTTATAATCGTAATTGTGCCTGGTGCCGCTCTCCAGTCTAAAGGCGGATCTTTACTGTACTCATCCACAGCCAGCACAGTTAGACCGTAATCGCGCACAAAGCGAATGCGGTCACCATCGACCTTAGAGCCAGGCATGGGCGGAATAATTGCTTCACCTTCATTCTTCAAATAAGTGTTGTCACTGGGTACACCAGGCACCACATATGATGCGCCGGGGAGATATGGATTATTTGGCACGAGGTCATTTAACTGTTGAAAGGCAGCGGTGCTCTCATCGCCCAGCTCAGGGAAACGGTGATTCCAAACAACATAATTGTCTACCCAACTAGCGACAGCGCGCATCTGGCTGAAAAGTTCGCCGTCATTCACCGCCATCGCACTGGCAACGGCATGTTGCTGTTCAATTTTGTTCAACTCGGCGGCCTGTTTCTTCATATTGTCAACATGCCCGTCACCATCAAGTTTTTTGACGGGCACCGGATCATCAAACAATGTATCGTTCTCGCCAAATATGCTCTTTTTTGAAAACAGATCATCGGCGGCCGCACTGCCTGCAGTGGCAATGAAAAATCCGACACTCAACAGCGCTCCGAGTACAATCATGTTAATCGCGCAGTTAGTCACAGCTCTGCAAACCTGTCGGTAGCTTCAATCAGCTGGTGCAAGATCCCAGGCTCATAGGCGGAATGCCCGGCGTCTTCGACCATATGCAATGTGCTGGTCGGCCATGCCTGGTGCAATTCATAAGCGGTGATCGGCGGGCAAGCCATATCGTAGCGCCCCTGTACGATTACGCCAGGAATGTCTTTCAGCAGAGCAGCATCGGCAATTAATTGCCCTTCTTCTAACCAGCCGCCATGGCTGAAGTAGTGATTTTCAATGCGAGCAAAAGCCAGGGCGAAATTGTCATCAGCAAAGTTGGCACTATTGGTAGGGTCAGGTAAGAGCGTTGTTGTCTCGCCTTCCCAAACACTCCATACTTTCGCTGCTGCCAAACGAATATTCTCATCACCATTGGTCAAAAGTTGATTGTATGCAGCGATCATGGCCTCCGCATTGCCGTTGGCAGCTTTCACCGGGTGCAAAAATCTCTCCCATTTCTCTGGGAAGAACATGGAGGCACCCCACTGGTAGTACCACTGCAATTCAAAGCTCCGCAGTGTGAATATTCCGCGCAAAATTAGGCCGCTGACACATTGAGGATATTTCTGACTGTAAGCCAGGGCCAGAGTAGAGCCCCATGAGCCGCCAAACACCAGCCATTTTTCCACACCCATTAAGCTGCGCAATTTTTCAATGTCGTTTACCAGGTGCCAGGTAGTGTTTTGTTCAAGAGAAGCGTGGGGAAGCGAACGGCCGCAACCCCGTTGATCAAACAATAAAATATTGTACTTTTCTGGATCGAAAAGTCGCCGATGCGACGTCGAGCAGCCAGCGCCGGGGCCGCCATGGAGAAAAACCACAGGTAATCCATCAGGATTACCGCAAAATTCATAGTAGACCCTGTGTCCATCGCCTGTGTCCATCATTCCGCTTTTATACGGTTCAATCTCAGGATACAGGTTGCGGCGCTGCCGGCCGTCTGGCTCACATGACCGATCAAAAGCCATAATTTCTCCTCACTGCCCAACTATTGTGCCACAAATGTGCCACAAATATGGTCCGGCTACGGCCCCATATAGGCTAATTGGAACCGAGCGTGCACAATCGCGTCACAGATGCAAATAGTTGAGTAAGGCAATTATGGTCGAACAAATGGATAGCTTAAAATGGATAGCTTAAAAAGGAACATTGAAGCGAAAACAGTTTTGCTTTTAATTGACGTAATTAACGATCTGGATTTTCCAGGCAATGAAGAAATTATTGCCGGTGTACCGGAGTTAGCTCGAACTCTTAAAACTGTAAAAACTGCCTGCAGTAGGGCCGGCGTGCCCACTATCTATCTAAATGATAACTACAATAACTGGCATTCGAATTTCAATGAACAACTAGAGCAATGCTTGTGCGGAAAATCAAAGGGCAAAATATTGGCGCAAAAACTTACGCCTACCAAAGCTGACTTTTTTGTTCTGAAACCGATGCATTCAGGTTTCTACGGCACATCTTTGCAAATATTGCTGAGCAAAATGAAGGCAAAGAAATTAATTCTTGCCGGGCTTGCTGCTGACATTTGCGTCATGTACACAGCCAATGATGCATACATGCGTGGATTCGATTTGACAATCATCAGCGACGGGGTCCTGGCCAAAACTAGGCAAGATACGGCCATGGCTCTGCATAAGATGAGGACACTACTCAAGGCAAAAATTTTAGGCGCAGATGAATTAATTGCCCAAGTGAGCAAAAAAAGACAATCCAGTTAGATAAAAGAATTGGCACCACAGGCAGTGCCTTCGCGGGAGGAAAATTAAGCATATGTGGGAACTGACTGTGCCCTGGTGGGAGATCGTTCTGCGATCATTTATACTCTCCGTTTTTATCTTAATTCTGATTAGATTAAGCAATAGAGGCGGTGGAGAAATTTCAGGCACTGACCTTGTGGTTCTGTTCACCCTTGGCAATTTGGCAGCCAGCTCGGCCATGAAATCTGATGATTCGCTTACCGCCGCCATAATTTCCATGACCACATTTGTGGCTACGAGTGCCGCGATCAATTTCCTCTCTTACAAGATCAGATTTGTGGACCACTTACTAGAGGGCGATCCTAAGGTTTTGATTCACAACGGCAAAGTCAATCATAAGACGCTGGCTGAAGAACAGCTGAGTCACGAAGATGTAATGCGAGCCATTCGGGAATCTGGATGCCTTTCTATTGCTCGAGTGCACGTTGCTATGGTCGAGACCAACGGAAAAATAAGCGTGATTGCCAGACCGAACCAGTGATTCTTTAAAACACAAAGAGCAACTAGAGCAAATTTCTCAGCGCAATTTTCAGGACAAATCGCTCCCTGACCATGTTTCTATAAATACTATGGGCTGGCTATACAAAAGATGGGGGCTAGCTGAACTTTTTACTCGATCTTCATGACATATGATTGGAGAGCAAGTAAGAAATGTCCCACCGAAAAGTACAAAGAACTGAATTCACCAACACCGTGGCCGACTGAAGAGCAATGCGAATGTGGCAACACAAGTGTTTTAAACACAACTGGCCCTTTCAGAATTGGTCACGCTCATGATGCCGCAGGCATCGTTAAGAGTAAGGGCGAGGATTTAATCCCCGCCCTTTTCTTTATTGCTTAAGCAAATGAATTCTAATTACAGGCGCAGGGCCTATTCTTAGAAGTCACCCATTCCGGCGCCTTGTGGCATGCCCATGTGTTTCTTTTCGTCTACAACGTCTACCACAAGAGCTTCTGTGGTGAGGAACATTGCAGCGATGGAAGAAGCATTCTGGATGGCACAACGCTCAACTTTAGCTGGGTCGATGATGCCTGCTTTAGCCATGTCAACGTACTCGAAGGTCATAGCATTGAAGCCGAAGCCTTCTTTCTGCTCTTTAACACGCTCAACTACAACTTCGCCAGGAAGGCCAGCGTTGTCGGCAATTTGACGTACAGGAGCTTCGAAAGATTTGACAACGATTTCAAATCCGGTGCGCTCGTCACCATGCAATTTCTCTTTTTCTTTTTCCAATTTTTTGGAAACATTGAGAAGTGCAGTACCACCACCAGGAACATAACCTTCTTCAACAGCAGCGCGAGTTGCGTTCAAAGCATCTTCGAAACGCAGTTTGCGATCTTTGAGTTCGGTTTCGGTAGCAGCGCCGACTTTGATTACAGCAACTCCGCCGGCCAATTTAGCCAAACGCTCTTGCAGTTTTTCTTTGTCGAACTCGCTATCGGAATCTTCAATCTGACGTTTGATTACGGAAATACGCTTCTCAACTTCAGCTTTGGTTTCGTTGCCAGCAACGATTGTGGTCTTGTCTTTGTTGACGCGAACTTGACGAGCTTTACCGAGCATTTCAACAGTTACGTTTTCGAGCTTGGTGCCGGCTTCTTCAGATACAACTTGACCGCCAGTCAGAATAGCGATGTCTTTCAACATTTCTTTTCTACGATCGCCGAATCCTGGAGCCTTAACAGCACAGCAAGGAAGAACTTTGCGCAGGTGGTTTACAACCAGAGTGGCAAGAGCTTCGCCTTCAACATCTTCAGCAATAAGCATGAATGGACGACCAGCGCGAGCTACTTTTTCAAGCACTGGCACTAGGTCGGCAAGCAAGTTTACTTTCTTGTCGATGCAGAGGATGTATGGCTCGTCTAATACGGATTCCATTTTCTCGCCATCAGTGACGAAATAAGCGGAAACGTAGCCTTTGTCGAATTGCATACCTTCTACAACTTCAAGTTCAGTTGTGAGAGATTTGGATTCTTCAACGGTGATTACGCCATCTTTGCCAACTTTCTCCATTGCATCAGCAATGATTTTGCCTGTTTCTTCGTCGTTACCGGCGGAGATTGTGGCTACTTGAGTGATCTCGATTTTGCCTTCAACAGGCTTGGCAATTCTTTTGATTTCAGCTACGGCCATCTCAGCAGCTTTGTGAATACCACGACGGAGAACCATCGGATTAGCACCAGCCGCAACGTTGCGCAGGCCTTCTTTTACCATTGCTTGAGCGAGAACAGCGGCTGTTGTAGTGCCGTCTCCAGCATTGTCGTTAGTTCTTGAGCAAACTTCACGGATCAATTGAGCGCCGGCATTTTCCAAACGATCTTCGAGTTCGATTTCTTTAGCAATCGAAACGCCATCATTGATGATTTGTGGAGCGCCGAATTTCTTTTCCAAAACTACGTTGCGACCGGCTGGTCCCAATGTCAGTTTAACTGTATTTGCAACGTGATCTAGACCACGCTCAAGAGCGCGACGTGCGTGTTCGCCATAAACAATTTGCTTAGCCATACTTTCGTTTTTCCTCTCCTATTGGAATAGGGTTTTCTTTAATGAGTTGTGTACTTAAAACAGGTCAAAAATCGAATTAACCGACAACAGCGAGAATGTCGCGCTCGGTCATGATCAAATATTCAACGCCTTCGATTTTCACTTCAGTACCGGAGTATTTAGCGAACAAAACTTTGTCGCCAACTTTTACTTCCATTGGTGTACGGGTGCCTTTGTCATCGACGCGGCCTGGACCTACGGCCAAGATTTCGCCTTGCTGCGGCTTCTCTTTGGCAGTATCAGGAAGGACAATGCCACCTGATGTTTTTTCTTCAGCGTCAAGTTTCTTCAAAACAACGCGGTCAGCCAAGGGTTTCAGTTGAAGCTTGTTTGCAGATGCAGTAGCCAAGGTTCTATCCTCCTATTACGAAGATTCACTCGCAATTAAAATGTGTAGTGGAGCCAATCTTCTGCGCAAACAGGAAGATTGCTCACAACAGAAGTGTATAGACCAATAGTGGTAGAAACCGTGCTCTAGCTATATTTCTTAAGATTTAGCCATTACTAAAGAACACATAATGGCAACGTGGCTGAAGGCATATTCAAAACCATAGATGGATATCCATCCAGTTTCAAAATTTCCCCCACAACCAGGCCCCCCTGGCCATCACCCATTCTTTTTCTTACCCACCAAACTACCCGGTTTCGCCAACCAGGTAGCGTATTCTGGGGTTGCCGTGAGCCGGCTTTGCAGGCGACCCTGCCGCTCAGAAATTACAGACATTTTGGCCTGAGTGGCCAGATCGTTCCAGGCAATACCACCTGAGCCCGAATCGCTGAAGCTTCCGGTAAGGGCACCCTTAATACGATCGCGGCCTTCGAACTTAGCTACATTAAGTGCTTGCTCAGCGTCGCGCAGCACTGAGGCCGCGTCTTCAGCATTAGCAGGGTAGCTGGCGACGCCGATTGAAACTGTAATCAGACCAATTCCTGGAGCTGGTGATTTCCGGATTTTCTGCCGCAACCTTTCTGCCACTTCCATGGCGCTGGCGTGATTGGTCTCAGGCAGCATCACGGCAAATTCTTCACCGCCGTAACGGGCCGGTAAGTCGATGTCTCGCAAAGCAAGCTTAACGGTGTTAGCCACGTGTTTAATGGCCTCGTCGCCTCGATTTTGGCCGAGCATGTCATTTATTTGGCTGAGGTGATCAATATCTATGAGAAGCAGAGCCATTTCACGATTGTGGCGCTGAGAGCGGTCAATTTCTTTGCTCAACGCCTGGTCAAAATGCACGCGGTTGGAAAGACCGGTATGGGCGTCTAAAAATGCCATTGCACTGTTTGATTCATGAGAAAGAGCAATGTTCAATGAAGTTGAAACTTGCTTGGAGAGCGATTCTAGCAACTCAATTTGTTCACGCTGAAAGGCTCGAGACTCGGTGGAAAAAACTTCCAATACGCCAATTTTGCGCTGCGAGTAAATCAGGGGAATAGCCAGGGCACTGGCGAATGGCCTGCCGCCCATGGCTCGAGGCAAACCAAAAGGTTCGCGAGATCCGTCACCAAATATTTCAGTGGCGCCAGAGCGCAGGCAACTTCCGGCAATAGATTTGCGCACAGACATATCAAACTCGCCCAGACTGGGCCCGTCCAGGCCCTTGAAGGCGGCCAATTGCAATGTATCAGAATCGCTGTCAACTAAAACAATGGCGCAACTGGGAGTATTGGCCAGCACTAGCGCTGTATCCGCCGCCACTTGCAAAACCTGAGTGATCTCCAGAGCACTATCGTTCAAAGCGCAGGTGGTGCTGTAAAGAGTGGCCAACCGCTCGCGCTCATACTCGCTGCGGCCGAACATAACCGCATTCGCCACTGAAGTAGCGCAAAGGTCGGCGATATCTTGCAAGAAATCCGTCATAGAAAGAATCTGCGCGTTGTTTACTTCGAGCAAAACCGCACCTACAAGCATGTTCGACGTGGTCATGGGAATGGCGATTTGCCCTTTGGAAGTTTCTCGCTTCATGATTGTGGCGCTAAAGTCAGGAGCCGAGGCGGCATCTGCAGCTGTCAGTGCTATACGTTTTTGATAGACATACTTGAGCAAACTTTCTAGATTAAAAGGAACAATTTTGAGCTGATCCAGCGAACCTTCTGTGTAACCCTTGGCGGCCATCAACTTGAAAGACATACTTTCATTGTCGGCTAAAAATATTGCGACTTTGGCACCACCACCCATTTCAGTAAACATAATGACTACTGAATCAAGTACATCTTTCAATCGAAGAGATGAAGTCAGCGTTTTCTGCAATTGCAAAAAACGAGGCAGAATATTCCCTTCACTTGTCATCTTGCATACTCCAAACCGCTCATAGGCTTTTTTCCACGCTGGCCAATTAATTAGCCAAAATCCAATATCTTCTAAGATCACCTATAAGGATAAACTTATCGGCGCAAAAGTGGTCTGTTTGTTACTTATCTAAGGAGACGATCATGAGCGAGACAAGGAGACAACCATGAACGAGCCGCCCACAAATATAGAGAATTGCCTGTTTTGCAAAATCGGCAACGGTACCATCAGTTCAAAATTTGTCCATGAGGACGACCAATGTTATGCCATAAATGACATAACGCCTCAGGCCCCCACACACATTCTTGTCATTCCAAAGAAGCACTATACCGACATCTCTGCGGTAGACGACAAAATATTGATGGGAGAACTCTTTTACACCGCCGCCCGGGTGGCTCAGCGCGCAAATCTGACATCCGGTTTCCGCTTAGTCGTGAATACAGGTGCTGATGGCGGTCAATCAGTAGGCCACCTGCATATACACGTGCTCGGCGAGAGACAAATGCTCTGGCCGCCAGGCTAACGGCAACCTATTACAAGGTCTCGACCCCAGGCCGTTTTGAGCTGCTCTTGAAACTTTTGTATCGCAGTAACTAAAAATGCCGGTTTCGCGCACTATCAATTTGGGTATTACTACTGAGGAAGGGCAGAGTAGTTTGAAAAATTGTTTAACAGTTTGCGAACTAAACAGTAAAAGACTGTAAGCGGGAAATGGGGAAAAAGGCCATGGTCACCAAAGAAACAACCGATCAAGTTCTCTGGATGGCGGACTGTTACAGCCTTGCCAAAAGATTTCCCAATCCACACACCTGGCTGTCATTGCTTGAACCAGTAGAAACATTGGATATTGAAAAGCTCAATCCATTTCACTATTGGCTCTGGATGGAAATCTGGAAAGCGGCACAGTTAGCTGAAAAAGAGTCTGCTGATACAAATGCAGATAGTGATCATGAACGTGATCATGATCTTGCCCTCGCTGCAAAAAAAGCAATGGCCGGGCCAAGCACAGCTAAGTGTCCCTCATAACTGACTGCATCGAAAATTAGACGCAGGTTTCTGCGCAATCCCGGTCTTGGACCTGCATTTTACTTGCAGGTCCCTGCGGCTTTGGGTCGGCATTTACCTGGTGCGTTACTTTTGTAATGCCTGCTGGTGAATAAATAATGCCATCAAGTGTGGTTGCAAGCTCAATCTTGCTATCTGGCCACAAAATGCTGTCGCTCAGCTGGCAATCGGCTTCAATCACACAGTGATCACCAATTACCACGTTGCCCTTAAGCACCACATTGGCTTTGATTTGCGATCCTTTGCCGACAATGACGTTGCCTTCAACTGTCACCGATGAATCGACAACCGCATGCTCTGCCAGATAGAGATTGTATTGCCCCCGCTTTTCTTTTTTGTATCCGGGCAAGTCAGTCTTAAAACGACCTGAAAGAACATCAAAATTAGAAATCTGGTATTGCTCGAGTGTGCCCACATCAGACCAGTACGACTCGATTTCAACACCGAGCACCGGCAAGCCGGCCTTGACTAAATTTGGGAAAAGCTGGCGACCGAAACCAAAATCGCCAGAGGCAGGTATGTGCTCAAATACTTCCGGCTCGAGAATATAAATACCCGTAGAAGCCAGGTTGGAGAGCGCTTCTTCTTTGGCCGGTTTTTCTTGAAAACCGACAATAAATTTGTCATCGTTTAAAACCGCCACGCCAAAACGAGTAACATCAGCGACTTGTTTAAGAGCAATGCTGGCCACTGCTTTTTTGCGCTTGTGTTCGGCCACGATATAGGAAAGATCAGCGTCTGTGAGCAGATCTCCCATAAGCACAACAAAAGTGCCGTCTTGCAAAAAGTCACGACAATAGCGAACGCCACCAGCATCGCCGCTCAATTTTTCTTCTACGCGAAATTGAACATTGGTGCCAAATTTTTTCCCATCGCCGAAATAATCGATCAAGCCTTCTGGCAAATAATGCAGATTAGCGATCACATCGGTGAAACCATGCCCTTTTAGTAGATTGAGCAAGTGCTCCATTACCGGAAAGTTGGCGACTGGAACAAGTGGTTTAGGGGTGGACGCAGTCAGTGGGTCCAATCGTGAACCAACACCCGCCGCTAAAACCATTGCCTTCATTTTTGGGGCCTCCGCCGCTGCATTACGTACTAATTAGTCAATCTAGCTAAAGCATATCTAGCTAAAGTCACATCTAGCTACAGTCACATCTAGCTACAGTCAGACCTGGCCAAGCCAGAGCTAGCCAATTCTAGCCAGATCAGACCATACAAACGACTAATAACCTAGCGCATATATCTAATGCACTCTGCTTAAGGCTTCCCACGGGCATTTGCTCGAGGTGAAGATTGCGTAATGTCTCAAATAGCTACCTACTGTTGAGCCTGAGCGCAGGCGCAGCAGATAAGGTCAGGCTACTTCGGCGCTCTCGAAAACCTGACGTGTTTTTTCTATTTGCGCTTGATAGCGGTTGAAATCTTGCTGATAGCGCGTCTGAACATCATTTTTGGTTTCGGTTTGTGTGCCGGCTACTTTGTTTCTGGACGAATGCAAATTCTTTTCTTTCTTCTTCTCTATTGCCATTTCAATACTTCTCTTCAACTTCTCTTCTATACGTCTTTTAAAACGAAGGGTTCTAAATTTATTTGTGATACCTAAAAATTGCTCAATCGCTGAACTCAGCGCTTCATATGAAAGGACGGTTTAGTGACGACTTTTGATTCGGTGAACGCAGCTTGGATACAGAACTTTTTATTTATATCCCAGGCGAAGTTAAGCAGTCACTAAGAACAAATCACAAACTTGAGCCAAAAATAATATATCACGAACATACGCTGAGGGCCACCATTTGCCAAGAGCAAAGGCCACATTTAATGCGTTTCTGCATTGATCCGGCAAAAATTTTAGTGAGCAGCGGCAGAGCCGGGCTCGGTTTCAGGCAGTTTGAGACTGAGCACCACCACAACCAACATACACAGACCACCAGCGATATAAGGGCTCATGTGGCCAAATTGGCCAAAGAGTGCGCAACCAACAATTGGTCCAAAAATTCTTCCTAAAGTAGAAACCGATTGGCCAAGACCTAGAACACCACCGGCAGTCTCTTCTGGAGCCAGTTTGGAGATGACGCTCTGATTGCAGGGGTTGTTTATGCCAGATCCCACAGAGAGAAGTGTCATGCCCAGCCCCAGTACAAGCCAGTTTTGGGTAATGGGAGTAACGAACAGTCCTGCGGCAATCATCAATGATCCTGCTGTGATCAATTTGCGTTCGCTATATTTTTTTGTCAGCTGGCGAATCATTCCGCCTTGAACTATGACAATCAAAATACCAATGTAGACAAAAAGGTAAGTGTTTTCTTTTGGGCCCCAGTTGTAAAGCTTAGCGGTTAGTAAAACCAGAGTAGCTTCCATGTTGGCAAAAGCAAAAGTGGAAATAAAGAAAATCAGAAATGACACGCGCAATTTTTCGCTGACAATATTTTTTAGATAAAAATCCAGACCCAAGCCAAAGCGCTCTTTGCCGAAATTGCCACGCTCTTTCGGTTCCGGCAGTAAGAAGAATGTCAAAATCAAATCAAGCAAGCTGAAAGCGGCGGCAAAGAAACCCACGGTTTGCAGACCATATTGCACCAGCGCACTCCCGAGGGCCGGTCCAAGCACGAAACCAAGACCAAAGGCAGCGCCTACCATCCCCATCCCGCGAGCGCGGTTTTCTTTTGTGGTGATGTCAGTAATATATGCCTGAGCTACAGCAATGTTGGCGTTGCCAAAACCAGCCACAATGCGCGAAGCAAAGAGCCCTATTAGAGACCCAGAAAAGCCCCAGATCATATAACCGATAAACGAAGCCAATAGGCTAATCAGAAGTACCGGACGTCTACCAATTCGGTCTGAGAGCCTGCCCCAGAACGGTGTAAAAATGAATTGCATAACGGAGTAACTGGCTATCAAGAGGCCGATAACAAAGTCTGAGGCATGCAATTGCTGTGCGTAGGTCGGCAGTATCGGAATTACCAGACCGAAGCCCATCAGATCGATGAAGACGGTCATGAAGATTAGAAGAAGGGGCGCTTTGCTTTTGGCAGATGACAAAATTACGGTCTCCTGAAAACTTAGCTGTCAGTTTTCGCACTTGGGTGAAGTGACAAATTTTCCGGCCAGCTAGTTAATTCTGTCTGCTTTGCGGGCGGCTTTCTACAGCAAGTGAGCTATCTGAAGCAATTTAAAGGCCGATGTGAAAGAGTAAACTGTTGCTATGGTTATCTTTAAGCCCTACAGTTAATATTTGCTTGCTTTTTTACTGAGATATTAAGAAGCGAACAGTTAAGATGTTTGCGGATCACGTCTCTGGGTAATTAAAAGAAAGATGGCAGGGGGAAATTGCCTTTTGGCGGGTCATTTACTACTTACTAGAAAGAACTGGCGCTTTGCTAGCGAATTTGTATGAAACTTTGTCTGATATGTAATTTTCAGACTGCTGGCGAGCAAGATATCTGTCCTCGTGACGGATCGTCTATGGTCACCGTCGGTGATGACCCTCTACTCGGCATGGTGGTTGAGGGTCGTTACAAAATCCAGTCAGTCATTGGTCAGGGTTCGGCAGGCACAGTCTACCGGGCAGTACAAGAATTGATTGGCCGCGAAGTGGCAGTTAAAGTGCTGCACGACTATCTGGTATCAGATGATGAGTTCATCAAACGCTTTAAGCAAGAGGCGAAGGCATCCAGTCGCCTCAATCATCCAAATATTATTACCATTTACGATTTCGGCGTCATTCCTCAAGGTGGTGGCCGACCTTACATTGCCATGGATTTACTTAACGGCACGCCGCTGTCTGATTTTATCGCTGAAGTAAATCACATTGCGCCGGTGGAAGCAGTCCCGATTTTCACTCAAGTTTGCGCAGCCCTAGCTGAAGCGCACCGCCAAGGTGTTGTACACCGCGACATCAAGCCTGAAAACATCGTGTTAGTGGAGCGGGGAGGGCAAAAGAATTTCCCCATAGTGGTAGATTTCGGCATTGCCAGACTGGTGCAAGAAGAATCTGATCAAGCTAAAATCACTCGCACAGGCACCGTATGTGGTAGCCCCACTTACATGAGTCCTGAGCAGTGCACATCAAGCAAAGTTGATCATAGAAGCGATATTTACTCGCTCGGCATTGTCTTCTATGAATCTCTCACCGGCGAAGTGCCTTTCCAACATGAAGAGTTGGTCAGAGTTATGGCCATGCACTTATCAGATACGCCTGTGCCATTGAACGAAATGCGCCCTGATTTAAATTTCCCAGAAGCTTTAATGCAAGTGGTGCATAAAACCCTGCTGAAAAATCCAAACGATCGCTATCAGACCATGGACGAACTTTCGCAAGCGCTTGAAGAAGCCATGAAAGAGCCTGAAACAAAAACTTCCGTTGGCATCACGCAGACTCTCCAGAGAGATATGGCACCAGGCCCTCTAGCTCAAGATGAGTCCTTGCAACATCGTAAAGAGTCAAGAGAAATGTTGCAGCAAAGACCCCTGACCCGCGAAATGCTTAACCAGCAAAATGCCACCAATCCTGCCTCCATAGGCGTAGCAGGATCGCAACCTGCCGAAGACAACGGTCAACGGGGCATGAGCAATAATTATGCCGACCAGGTGGCAGCTTACCGCGATGCTCAGAAACACGCCGATATTTCGCACAGCCAGAACAAATCTTCGACTAATTTTTCTGCCGGACGTGGTGGCCCAGGTGGTATCGGGCGAGTCTTTTCCACCGCCCTGCGTTTCTTGCCTGTTCTAGCTACACTGGCACTAATTGGTGCAGCAGTAATGTTCGCTATGAATTCAGCACAGTTTCAAGGAATGATGCCCTGGGCTAAATCCGCCGATTCAAAACCAGTCGATGAAGATGATCCGGAAGCTTTGATCAAAGCTGGAAAACTAGCTCAGGCTGTAGCTCTTATGAAGTCTATGAAAGCTCAAGGCAAGCTGCCGGCTGATCTGACCGACAAGTATTACACTACTTGCGTTAGCCTCGGTAAGCTTTATATCAAAGACAAAAAATTCAACGAAGCTGTTGCGGTTTTGCAGCAAGTACCAGGCAAAGTAAACCAAAGTCAATCAGCTAAAGATCTTTTGCGCAAGGCAAAAAGGCAAGCCAAGTAAGTCTGATATTTACCTGAAGCTGCCGAAAGCTCTAAATTTGTCTTGCCGATGCTGGCGAACTTCTTGCGGCGAGAGCTTGAGCAGCTCTTGCAGTTGCTCGACAATCGCTGTTTTCAAATTGGCTGCCACGTTTTGATGATCGTGATGAGCACCACCAAGAGGCTCCTTAATCACCTGATCGATCACACCCAATTGCAAAATCTCTTTAGCTGTCATTTTCATAGCCTGACAGGCTTCCGACACTTTATCATTTGAGCGCCATAAAATTGACGCGCAACCTTCTGGTGTAATCACCGAATAAACAGAATGCTCAAGCATCAGTATGCGATTGGCGACGCCAATTGCCAGGGCACCACCTGAACCACCTTCACCGGTAATCGCTGCCACCACAGGAACCGTCACACCGGCCAGCTCCATAAGATTCTCGGCAATGGCTTGCGATTGATTGTGCTCTTCGGCGGCAATACCAGGATAGGCTCCCTGAGTATCTATCAAGCAAAGAATCGGCAGTCTAAATTTATTAGCGTGGCGGAACAGTCGCAATGCTTTGCGGTAGCCTTCAGGTTGAGGCATGCCGAAATTGCATTGTTGTTTATCACGCAAGGTGCGACCTTTTTGAGTGCCAACTGCCACTACTTTAATGCCGTCAATATCCAGCAGACCACCAACCATGGCTGCATCATCCACACCTTTGCGGTCGCCATGTAATTCAATCCAGTTCGGATCCCAGGCGGCAAAGTAATCTCTTGTATAAGGTCTTTGCGGGTGGCGGGCAATGGCCAAATGGTCAATGGGGCGCAAATTGAGATAGAGAGAGCGCTTGAGCGAGCTGTACTGCTCTTGCATACGATCAAGATCTGCTTCCAATTCCGGATTATCCGACAACTGTTTTTCTAGCGCGTCCATGTTCTGAGCCAGGATTGCCAGAGGTTGCTCAAATTCTAGAGGTATTGGTTTTTTGTCAGTTGCCATATCTCTCGCTTGCGACCCTAATTAATTGCGCGCACCCAACGGTTTTGGCTCAGAAGAGCCTTGTCCGTTAGAATTTTCGCTGGAGTTATCTTGATTATCGAGTTCCAAAGCGGCACTCTGGTGGAAAGCAATTAAGCGACCCAGTGTCTCTTTCAACTTGTTGCGGCTGACGACCATATCGACTTGACCATGCTTCAGCAAATATTCTGCTGTCTGGAAATCGGCAGGCAGCTTCTGACGGATGGTTTGCTCAATTACCCGACGGCCGGCAAAACCGATTCTGGCACCAGGCTCGGCAATAATAAAATCACCGAGCATAGCAAAGCTGGCGGTGACGCCGCCAAATGTAGGCTCAGTTAAAATAGAAATATAGAGACCACCGGCATCACTAAAAGACTTAAGCACCGAACTGGTCTTCGCCATTTGCATCAGACTCAGAATCCCTTCCTGCATGCGGGCACCACCAGAGCTGCACACTACAATTAGGGGTGATTTCCGCTCAATCGCGGCTTCGGTTAAGCGAGTAACTTTCTCTCCTACCACGGAGCCCATGGAGCCACCGAAGTGGCCAAAGTCCATACAGCCAAGAGCGGCTGTTTGCCCTTCGATTTTACAAATACCAGTGAGCACGGCTTCACGCAAACCTGATTTGCGACTGGCTTCGTCTTGTCTTTTTGTGTAAGCTTCGGTGTCAAAAAAGTTAAGGGGATCAGATGAGCGCATATCGGCGTCGAGCTCTTCGAATGAATTTTCGTCAGCCAGCTGCTCGATGCGATCTAGGGCGCCGATTCTGAAGTGATAATCGCACTTGGGACAAACATCTAAATTAGTACGCAAGTCGCGGGTGTAAAGAAGCTCTCGACACTGGAAACATTGTTTCCAAAGAGCACAGTACTCTTCCGTTGTCAGGGGCTGAGTAATAACTTCTTGAATCTCGCGGCGCTTCTGGCGGCTGGCGAACCAGTCTTTTAAATCCATCGCTACTCTCTACTCCGGTGGCCTGAAACTCAGTTGATGCGCAAAGGTGCTGCCTAGATGACTCAAATGATGGAGAATTGGTCACAAAGAGGTCATTATAGCACTGGCTGATAGATACCCAGAGACCAGCAACAGTACTGATGCGAATAGTCACAATGATGCAATTTACATAAGAGGCAAGATGCGCCCACACGGCTCCAGCGAAGAAGAAGATCTTAAATTGAACCGGCCGTCTTCATATTCCAGTTTTTTCCTGCCGGCGCAAGCATTTCATGCGCAGAGCGGGCAGGCCATCTCTAACGATTCGGCAGTAAGCCATCAGCTGCGCAAAGTCCTGCGCTTAAAAAATGGAGACGGCGTCAGGCTGCTTGATGGCCTCGGCAACGCCTGGGCCGCCACCATAGTGGAGATTGAGCGAGAGCGCACGGTATTCAAACTGGTTGAAGCTTTAAATGCCTCAGGTGATCATAAGACTAAAAAGCGCTGCCGCGTTGTCAGTTTGTTACCCATGATCAAAAGCCATCGATTTGAGTTGGCACTGGAAAAATTGACCGAAATTGGCGTTGACCAAATAATGCCCTTTGCCACCACCCGTACTATCGTCAAAATAAAAGACGACAATCAAAGCCGCCTCAAACGCTGGCAGCTGATTGTCAAAGAAGCGGCAGAACAATCAGAACGGTTGACGCTGCCAACACTAACTGCGCCGTCGTCGCTCGAGCAAGCATTGCAAAATATCGATGCAACCAACATCAATACTTACGCTTACAACTATCGCTTGTTACTCAGCGAAAGGAGCGAGGCACCAGATATGGTTCACCTGCTGAGCCATCAGCACAAACCTGCTGACAACCACACTTTTAGCGCAACGGCCCATGCACACGGGGCCCAGGTGGTGCTGATTGTCGGACCGGAGGGCGGTTTCACAGAAGATGAACGCAATTTGATTATGCAAAATAACTTTCTTCCCGTCTCCATGGGTGACACCATTTTACGAAGTGAGACAGCTGCCATTTTGTCTGCCGGAATGGCAATGGCAATAGCTCCAACCTTAGACTAAAAAAATTTATTGCACCATTGGAGATATCACTTCAGTCTTTGCAAAAGGCATATCTTCGATACCGACTTAATCGAAGCAGAGGCCACTCGATAGGCAGAAAAGATATACATTCCGCCCACTGACAAAGCCGCGCCAGTCGGGTGGTGCCAAGATAAATTTTCTCTGGAGACTTGACAAAGGGATCTTATCCGAGCGTTAATAGTAGGCGTCGGTGGTGGCATCAGCGGTGACGCTTTTCAAACCTCTCGAAGCCCCCCAAACTTTTTACGTTTGCTCGGACAAATTGAAGTCGTAATTTACTACCTGATGCCCGACCAATCACAAAGCTCATCCGCCGCTTCCAAATCCAATTCTCGAGGAAACTCAGCTGTGGCCGCCAATCTCGCACAAGTGAGAGAAGCTATCGACGAACAAACCGTGAGGTTGATCGCCGTGACTAAACACGCCAGCAACGAGCAAATCGAAGAAGCGTTTTCATTGGGCGTGAGCGAATTTGGTGAAAGCCGCATTCAAGACGCATTGAAAAAACGTCAGACCTTGCCACCACACGTAGCACTAAATTCTAACTGGCATTTTATCGGACACTTGCAGTCAAATAAAGTCAAGCAGGCCGTTGGTAACTTCGCTCTGATTCACTCTGTCGACTCATTGAAGCTCGCAAAAGAAATTTCTCACGCCGCTAATCTCAATGGCAGCACTCAATCAATTTTGCTGCAAATCAAAATGGTGCCTGATAATTCAAAATCTGGATTTACTCCAGAGCAATTGAGAAATTCTCTAGCCGAAATTTTGGCATTACCTTCTATAAAGGTAGAAGGTTTGATGACCATAAGCCCCCTAACCGATGACGTAAACATATGGCACGAGAGCTTCTCAGGCCTTAGCGCTCTGCGCGATCAACTGCGCGGCGAGTTCGCCATACCTCTTAAAGAGTTGTCGATGGGAATGTCGGACGACTGGCGAGAAGCCATCATATGTGGTTCAACTATGATCAGGCTCGGTCGAGCAATTTTTGGCAATTAGCCCCGGCACTTAGCCACAAAAAATTTTCACACTCAAGATTAGTAACTTACAAGACGTAGAGAATTCGGTAGAGACTTTTAAAATAGACCAACAGGGTAAGGAGGAAAGTAGTGAGCATCGTTCAAAAGTTCAAAAGCTTCTGGTTTGGGCCTGCAGATAACTACGAGCGCGAGGATTTCGAAGATCTTTTTGAGACTTCCGACGACGTTTACGCTACCAATGGACAATTAGCTCTTGATCCGGTTGCACACGCTCAAGAGCCTGTGAAAACCGCAAGAGTACACCAAATGATTCCCGGCACCGGCGCCAAAATTTTGGATCATCCAAACGCCCAGGCCGTGAGTGAAGTTCTGGTGATCGAACCTAGACAATTCGAAGAGTCTTTGGATATTGTTGAACATCTTCGCGGTCGCAAGTCTGTGCTTCTTAATCTGCATATGCTCGACAATGAAGGGTCGCAAAGAGTAGTAGATTTCCTCTCAGGCGCTTGCTGGGCTATCGATGGCCATCAGCAACGCATCGGCGACGGTGTCTTCCTCTTTGCTCCAGCAAGCGTGACCATCAGCTCAGAGTCAACTTCTTCCAAGGTAATCAAAGAAGCATTCTGGAATAAAGCGCAACCTATCTAAGTTCAGGAAACCCTCAGGAAACTAATCAGGAATCCCTCAGGAAACTTTCAGGAATCAAAGAAAAAGGGCAAGGTTATACTTGCTCTTTTTTTTCGTCTGTCGGCAGCAAGTAAAAAGGTGCTGTCAAATTCGCAGAGAAATATTGCGAATTTTTCTCTGCGAATTGGCGACTGCAATTCCGCACCCATTGCGAGAGCAAGGCCCAAATCACCTAAAGGGCTTTGCTATACCACTGCTTAGGGTTGGACGCCACCTTGTTGCAATAAATACTGAAGTGCAAATGGGGGCCATTAGCTCGGCCCGTCTGTCCCACGGCTCCGATAGTCTGACCGGCGGCCACCTTTTGCCCTAATTTGACATTGAGCTTTTGCATGTGAATGTAGAAAGAAACAACACCCTGGCCATGATCGATAGCGACACAATTACCGTGCAATTTAAATACACCAGTGCTGGCCAGTATCACCGTCCCTGGTGCGCAGGCGTAAATTGGACTGCCTAAAAATCCGGCATAATCGAGCCCGCTATGAAAATAATCGGGCAAAAGTTTGCCGTTGACGATGCGTCGTAACCCGAAGCCGGCTGAGACGCGAGCCTTTGAAGGAACATTGAAATTCTTGGTCCAGTGGCGCTCGGCGCTGACTGTAGCTTTGGCCTTGTCCACAGCTTCTTCTTCGCCCTTAGCCACGTTGAAGTTATTCTTGGACGGCGGTAGTGACAGTCTCTGCACCGGATAATGAGCATCAATGACCTGCACCTGAGTAGCTAGATTGCCGATGGTAAGAGAGCGTGAACCAGCTTTTTCTACCACTGGCACCGTCACTAGTGCGCGGTAGGCGGGGCCATCCTCACTGTCAAAAGCAAAAAGCTTGTACTTATTCTTGAGAAATTCCACTTCAGGAGCCTCAGCTCCGGCGTTTTGAGCCAGATCTTGGGCCAGGTCTTTGGCAAGCACCACGACCTCCATCACTTCACCCTGCTTTGGGCGAAAATTAGAAATTTTGATTGCAGTCGGCGTCGGCCTAGACACAGCGGCTACGTCGCCTTGACCGACCTGAGATGTTTCGGCTCTTTCTGTAGAAGCAGAAAAACCTCCGCCCGGGGTTTTAGCCTGGCAAGCAGAGGTTACTGTTAGCGCTGAAAGAACAAAAGAAAGGCAACTTGAGGCAAGAAGACTAGATTTTTTTTGTTGTGGCAAAATACTTAGCAATGCTCCGTAGCTAGGACAAGCTACTTTCTCAGCAACCGAGTTTTTTTGCAACTATTTAATCGATATCAATACTTAGAAGTCGCTTGAACAGCTAATTCTACTCTTCAGCCGAGGCCGGCACCAGGCGATCGATCGCTTCTTTGAGAGCCGCGATTTTCTCTATTGGCAGAGCAATACCCTTTTTAGTGGGCTTCTCTTCCTGGTCTTTATCAACGTACCATTCGCGAATGTGGAGATACTTGGTACCTCGATATTCGCCGATATATACGTTAATGGTCTCGCCACGAGCTTTTTCGTGGATTGTGATTCTCTCTTCCAAGGCCTATCCTCCCGGTTTGCTGCAAGTCTTCTTGGATAAGTATTCTTGCGCCTGTTCTTTAGTGCTATGAAAAACTCAAAGGTCCCAGCTATTCTGATGCCACGTAGAAGAGTAAAACCCAACAGATCTAGAACTAAGTATATATAAATTATTTTCTACTTAAAGGATCTGTATAAGATCTATCTAGTTATCAGACAGATCGAGATCAAGCAAAAAAGCTAAGTAGAGAAAATGAGTCAGTTAATCGATCAGGTAGAAATAGAAGTAGTGAGCGGAGATGGCGGCAATGGTGCCGTCATGTGGCGCAAAGAGAAGTATGAGCCCATGGGCGGGCCATATGGTGGTAATGGCGGCCGCGGCGGCAGCGTCTTCATCGAAGCCACCCTCGACCTCAGCACCCTTGTAGACTTTCGCTTCAAGCAAAAATTTGAAGCAGAACCAGGCATCAAGGGTGGAAACAAAAATTGCCATGGTAAGGCCGGCAAAGATATTGTCATTCGCGTGCCTGTGGGCACTGTAATCAAAGATCTCGATAAAGATAAAGTAATCGCCGATCTAATCAGCGCCGGCCAGCGGGTGATGGTGGCCGAAGGGGGCTATGGTGGTAAGGGCAATTGCGAATTAGCCACTCCCACCAAACGTGCTCCGCACTATTGTGAACCAGGTCAACCAGGCATCGCCAGGCGCCTGCAAATGACTCTGAAGCTGCTTGCCGACGTCGGTATTATCGGACTACCCAACGCGGGCAAATCGACTCTTCTAGCGGCAGCCACACGTGCCAAACCAAAAATCGCCGATTATCCTTTCACCACCCTCGAACCCAATCTCGGTGTAGTCAAGCCTGAGCATGGCGCCAACTACGAGGGTTACGTCATGGCCGACATTCCGGGACTTATAGAAGGGGCTTCGCAAGGAATTGGCCTTGGTCATAACTTCTTGCGCCATGCAGAACGCACAAGATTGCTTATCCATATGCTCGATATCAATGCCGAAGACGTCCTGGCTGACATGGAAATCATCAACAAAGAGCTTGCACTTTACGACAAGCGCCTGAGCGACTTGCCACAGCTAGTAGTGCTCAACAAAGCCGAATTGATGCCCGAAGAAGATGCTCGAGCGATTCAAGCTAAAGTAGCTGCGGCCATTGCCGGGCGTTCGCAAACAAGCCTGTATGCAGACGATTTAAAATTGAAAGAGCGAGTATTTTTACTCTCTGCCTATTCACGCATGGGTGTGCCTGAGCTACTCGACATCACCGGCAAACTAGTAATTCGCTTGAAACAACTGGCTGCTAAAGTGGCCCCAACCGAAGTGGAAGTGGACGAAGCAGCGGTAGACCACGGCAGCACCGGCTTTGAAATTGTGCAGATCAAAGGTGGTCTGTTGGTAGAAAGCGACAGAGCCACCCGCATCATTCAAGTCACCAACTTGAAAGAGCCGGAAGCGCTCTTCAGCCTCTGGCAGAGGCTTAGAGCCATGGGAATTATCGACGCTTTAATTGAAGCCGGTGCCGAACCAGGAACAGACGTCACCATTGGCGGGGTGATCTTCACCTTCGGTGAGGGGCTTCAATAAAAACTGCAATTATTTAGCGGCTTTTTCTGGTTTGCCGGCAGCCTGGCTGACTTCTTTCACCAATTTTTTCACCTGGCGAACTACAGCGGCTTTCTTGGCCACAACTTTTTTGCGAGCTCTTTCGGCCACTTTGACCGCTCTTTTCATGCCTTTTTGCTGAGCCATTTCTGGATCTCCTGAAATTATGTTATTTGCAAGTGGGCAATGATACTACATCCAGAGATTGCCAAGATAGCGAATGCAGCCTTTCGTTGAGCTTGGTAAAGAATCAATCACTGTTTTTCCCACTGGTGGAAAGAGCGTTAAGCTCTCCAGATCCTTAATGGGCAAGTAGTCAACAGCAGCTAAAACAGGCTCGTCACCTAACTTCAAAATACCGCCGGTAACATGAGCCGTGAGATAAACATTGACAATATGTCGCGAACGGTCAGGCGCAATCGCCTCCGAAAGAAAAACAAAATCGTCAACCGCCACTTCCAGGCCGGTCTCTTCCTTCATCTCGCGCACCGCGCACTCTTCAAAGCTTTCGCCATACTCGAGCCGGCCCCCTGGCAAAACCCAATACTGACGATTGCCTTTGCGATGTTTGACCAGCAATATTTGTTCGTCCGCCACCACTATGACCGAAACCCGCGTGGTTGGAATATTTTGTGCACTTCTGCTGAATTTCCTGAATTTAGGTCTTGGCAAATTGGCTCCTGCGATTTCAGCAGTGTCAGAAAATGTACTGTTTTATTTTATGACAATTTCTCTCGATAAAAATTGCAAATCGCAACGACTGTCAGCTTTTCAAGTTATGGTGCAGACTCATCTGCTAATCTAGCAAAAAATTAGTTCAGTTCAGTACAGTAATGGATATCTAAGTAATGGATGCCAAAGAATTCGAGAACAAAATAGACGGTCTGGTCAGCGCGGCTCTTTCAGCGATTGAAACCACCGCCAGTTTAGACGGTTTGGAAAATTTGCGATTGCAATATCTGGGTCGCGAAGGCGAATTGACAATAATTTTGCGCGGCTTAGCCAGCCTTGATAAAGCTTTTCGCCCTACTGCCGGCCAACTGGGCAACAAGGCCAAACAAAAAATTGAGCAGAGTCACGAAGAAAGGCACAAACAACTTTATGATGCCAGTTTGACAGAACGTCTGGCGCGCGAAGCAATCGATGTTACCGCCCCTGGTGCTCGCTCTCCCATCGGACATATTCATCCACTTTCGCAAATCAGCAGCGAGATCATCAGCATTTTCTACAGCATGGGCTTTTCTGTAGCAGATGGTCCTGAAGTAGAAACCGACTATTATAACTTCGACGCCCTCAATACGCCCGCCTCTCACCCGGCTCGCGATGAGCAAGATACTTTTTACACCAACATGGGTCAGTCAGTGCTTTTGCGCAGTCAAACATCGACGGTGCAAATTCGCGTGATGGAAAACAACAAGCCGCCTTTGCGCATCATTGCGCCTGGCCGCGTCTATCGCAATGAAGAAGTGAACGCGCGCAAATATCCGCTCTTTCACCAGGTGGAAGGCTTACTTATTGATCGAGACGTCACTTTTGGTCAGCTAAAGGGCACGCTCTCTGCTTTCATCCAGGCCCTGTTTAAAAAGCAATTGAAAATTCGTTTTCGACCTGACTTCTTTCCCTTTACAGAGCCAAGCGCAGAGCTCGACAGCGAATGTCCTTTTTGCAGCGGCAAGGGTTGCAAGACCTGCGGTGGCCGCGGCTGGCTCGAACTATTAGGTTGCGGCATGGTTGATCCCAACGTCCTCAAAGGGGTTGGCATCGATCCCGAAGAATTTAGTGGATTCGCTTTTGGTATGGGGCTAGAGCGGCTGGCCATGCTCAAATATGACATCAATGATATTCGCAATTTTTACACCAATGACTTGCGTTTTCTGGAGCAGTTCTAAATGAAACTTTCATTCGACTGGCTATCTGAGTTTGTTGACCTCAGTGGCCTCACAGCTCACCAGGTTGCTGAAAAGCTCACTATGGGAGCTTTTGAAGTAGAAGAAGTAACTCTGGTTGGGCCTGATCTTACAGGTCCGATTGTGGTCGGTGAAATTCTTGAAATTACTCAGCATCCCAATGCTGACAAAATCAGGTTGACCAAAACCCGCATCAAGGCAGGCGCTGAACCCCTCGATATCGTATGTGGTGCCGGAAATATTGAAGTTGGGCAACTGATACCAGTAGCTTTGCCAGGTGCAAAAGTAATTAATCGCCACGATGGCTCACCTCTGCTAATCAAAGCCTCGGCCATACGCGGTGTGCAATCGAACGGCATGCTCTGCTCGCCTCCTGAACTCGGCATCACTGATAGTGCCACTAAAGACGGCATTTTAATTTTAAACGAAAATAAAAACGAACCAGCCCCTCAGTTGGGCACCGATATTCTTCAGCTGTTGCCAATTCAGCGAGATTTCATTCTGCACGTAGAACCGCGCTCCAACCGTGGCGACGCTCTGTCTGTCATGGGCTTGGCTCGCGAAGTGGCAGCACTTTTCGGCCGTCCGCTTAAGCCATCAACCTGGTCAATGAATGAGCTCAAATACGCTGCTACCACATCAAAATTCAATCGGGCCGTCATCGAAACTCCTGATAATGGTGACTGCCCGTTTATTACCTTACGAGTAATTGAGGGTATTAAAATTGGACCTTCCCATCCACTCATAGCCTCGCGCCTCACTGCAATTGGTATGCGCACCGTCAACAATGTTGTTGATATCACCAATTATGTTATGCATGAACTCGGGCAGCCTTTGCACGCTTATGACGTTAAAAGAATAAGCAACGACGCTTTGACCGTGAGACGCGCCCGAGCCGGTGAGAGCATCACCACCATTGATGCTAAAGAACGCAAGTTGACTGAAGAAATGCTCGTCATCGCCGACGGTGACACCGTAGTTGGCGTGGCCGGAGTTATGGGTGGAAAAGATAGTGAAATTGATGATCACTCAACCGCTCTCATTATCGAAGCGGCCTGCTTTGCCCCAGCGGTGGTGCGCCGCGCTTCCCGTTCACTTGGACTTTCCAGCGACGCCAGCTTACGCTTCGAACGCGGTATAGACCCAGCCAGCGTGCGTCATGCAGCCGAGCGGGCGGCATACTTGATTGCCAAATATTGCGGTGAAAAATCAGAGCCTGGCGTTGACGCCAATATTAAGATTGGCCCTTTACTGCAAGCCGGTTCAGACCACGTCAGCACCGCCAAAGTACCATTGCGGTCTTCACAAATTAAACGGTTGCTCGGTCTTGAAGTGAGCGCCGAACGAGTCAGTGAGCTGCTTACCCCGCTCGGGTTTTCAGTCAGTGGTACCGGCGAACAAATTGAAGTAATGGTGCCCAGTTTTCGCATCAATGACGTGAAGCGCGAAATTGATCTCATCGAAGAGGTTTGCCGCCTCAACGGCTACGATCAAATTGTCGCTTGCATGCCCGCTGCCACCATGGCTGTTTCCTTGCCAGACGATACTTTGCAGTTAGCCAGAAATTGCCTTACCGGCCAGGGATTATCAGAAGCATGGTTATCGAGTCTGGTGCCCATTGATCAAGAAGGCGCCTGCATGGATCTTGCCGTCCAAGTTCTCAATCCACTTTCAAAAGATCACCAGCTGATGCGTCAGAGTCTTATACCGGGTCTGGTCAATGCCTGCAGTTACAATCAAGATCACGGTCGCAAAGACGTGTGGTTGTTTGAACATGGTCGAGTTTATTTTAAAGACTTAGAAAACATTGCCGATAATCAGGGCAAGAGCGGCAAAGAAATTAAAACCGGCGTCAAGGAAAATAATCATCTGGCTGGTCTGGTTTGCGGACAGAGTTTTAAAGCCTTCAACAAAAAAGGCTTAGAGGTAGATTTCTATTCAGTCAAAGGCATAGTGGAGAATCTACTTAGTGTGCTCAATATTGACGCACGCAAGCTTGCCTGGCATACGTTGTCAAATGAAAGTGATTTGTATCCCTGGCTTCACCCATACAGATCGGCGGTTTTAACCCTAAATCGGCCTGCCAAACCCAAGAAAGACTCAGAGAAATCAAGCAGCATTTTTGAAAGCAATATTACACTTGGCTACGTGGGGCAATTGCATCCACGCTTTGCCGACAGCAAAGACGTGCGCGAACAAGCATTTATTTTCGAACTTGATCTCGACCGCTTGAAAAAAGAACGCAAACCAAAGAAATTTGCTGGTATTGCCACGGGCCCAGAAATAGTAAGAGACATTACTGCTGACTTTGATGTGACTGATAAAGAAGTGCTCTATGAGCAGCTCTCCAAACTAATCTGGAAGGCGGGTGGTGTTAACTTGCAAACAGTGGAACTGGTAAGCATCTACAAAGCCTCACCAGAATCCAAGCAGTCTGCTATAACCTGCCGATTGACTTTTCAACACGCCACCGAGCCTATTGCCAACGAAGAAATCGACAAAGTTCTTACCGGCATTCGAGAAACTTTGAGCCGCGATTTGGCCGCGTCGTTTAGACTATAAACTAGCTCAGAATAATGCTTCTAAATAAGTTCTACTGACAAACGGCTAATGACAAATTAGTTGGTAGTGGAAATTTTGGACTGTTAGTAATCTTGTTTAGGGCCGGGTATAAAGGAAGCAACCCTTAAATGGCTTGGGACAAGGAAAGGTAGACTAGCAAGAATTCATGTACAGGCTCAGATTCCGGAAGAGTTTAATTGGCTTGCTGGCTTTGTTAGGCGGCGCAGCCATAATGACCGTGATGCGTCTGAATCCGTTCGGTGCAGGATCGAACTTCGACCTGCCGATTCTATGGATTTTGCCCGCTCAGATAATCCTGCCACTGCTATTTGCTTGTTATCAATACCGCACCTGCCCCACCATTCAACAGATTGGCGCGTATTTCTGGACTCTTGCCATGATTGCCGGATTCGGCATGATCGCCGATCTGTGCGTGATGACGGAAATCGATCGAGTCTACCGCTTTGCCTTGATTCAAGATGGCTGGCTCGTTCACTTTAACGCCTTCACTCTCGGCTTTATGAATATTCTCGCCATGATTTCAGCAGTCAACTTGATGCAGGCTGAGCAAATGAGCAGCTTCGCCGACGCCAAAGTTGCTGAAGCCCAACTGGGACGCCTGAAAGCCGTAAAAGTCGACCCTGAAACGCAAAATAAATGGGAAAAAGCCGCATCGCACGCAGAAGCTCAGGCAGACGGACGCAGCTTGCGCTCCACCATGACCAATCTCAAAGCTATCAGTTTGCAAGATCCGTCTCAGACCCTCACGGGGCCTGCTGTGTCAGTGCCCAGAGAAATGCCCAAACGCACTCCTGAAAATTCAGGCGACGCGGGAAGCTTGGCCAGTCTACTAGACCGCATTGGCGATGAACCGGCCGCTATCGAGGGTGAAGATGCTGGCGAGTATATTCCTCCAGCCAAGCAACCAGTAGAAGCGCCGAAGCCAGAGCCAACCTTTGAACCACAATTTGATCCACTTGAAATTGCCGCGCTCGACGAAAAGGTTGATACTAAGGAAAGTGTCTCCACCGGCATGATGGGCAGTTTCAGACCAACAAGCCAGTCCAGCAAAACAGTCACTCCAAGCGAACCATTCGCTACTGCCACTTCGCAAGCCAGTCCTCAAGCCACTGCCGAAGCCGCATCTCAACCCAGCGTGCAGCCACAAGTGAGTGCACAGGCCGCCGTCAACGCGCCCAGTAGTTTAGATTCGCCTACAGCATCGAACACCCGCTTGCAAGCGATGAAGCGCCGAAATACCAGCACTTTCACCAAGTTGCAGTCACTTTCTGCCAGTGGCACCGGCTCGCTCACGCCACAAGTTCGCGACACTACTCCTCAGGCAGAACCTGACAGTCTGAAAAGTTTGCTCGACCGCCTGGACGATGACCACGTTCAAGAGCCGGCACAAGCATTGACACCTCCTGTTGAACTGGTTTTAGATACGGTCTTCAAAGAAGATGGACATCTTGAAGTCACTGTTGCCTCGAGTTCGAGTTCATCTGCTATGGACAGCATTGCTGTTGCCACACCTGACTCAACCGGTGCAATTCCATCGGCTGCGGTTCAGGCAGCTCTAGCAAAAGCTAAAGAAATGGCGGCATTAGAAGCAGCAGCTGCTGCGCAGGAAGCTACAAAAGAAGCTACAAAAATTACAGAAGCAACCGCCAGCGGTAATCATTCAAGTCTGAGCGATCGCTTAACGGCGTCTGCCGCGGCTGAAGCCCCTTCACTGGCAAATTTGCTTGACACGGCTGAGTCTAATGCTGCCGACGAAGATCAAGAGGAAGAAGGCGAAGCACTATTTGCTGGTGGCGTAGACAAAGACATTGATAATCTCTTCTCAGATCTTGCTCCTCCTGAAGCCCAAAAAGAAGTTGCAAGCGCCGAGTCTGTTAGTTTTGCCTCTGACCAGGCAGAAGACCCATTTGCTAAAACTGTAGAAGTTGAACTAAGCCCGCTTTTAAGTGCACCTCTAGAAACCGCTCAAGATGGCGAAGGTGAACTGACAAACGAGACGGCCCCTGAAGAACAAGAAGAAGAAGAGCCCACTGGTTTATTTGAGGGCGGCGTAGACTCTGATATTGACGATATTTTCTCAGAACTTGCTCCTCCTGAAGCTCAAAAAGAAGTGGGTCAAGCTTTCACGAAAAGTGAAGACGTAGACCCTGACGTCGCCAGCATGATTTCTGGCCTATCAGCAGCGGCACCGGACCGTGACGCGCTGGCAGCAGCCTTAGAATCGAAATCGGAACCGTTAACTCAAGCCGCTGAAGATATCGAAGCTAGCGATGACGAAGAATCGGGAGGCACCTTATTTGGTGCCGGCGTCGACTCTGACATCGATAATATTTTCTCAGAACTTGCACCTCCTGAAGCTCTGAAAGAAGTTAAGGACGTTCTTAAACCTAGAGCTACCGCCGCTGCAAAAGTTGAAGACTTCAGCCCACCTGAGGTTCAAGTTGAAGCAGAAGCAGAATCCGAGCAAGAAGAAGGCCTCTTCGGAGAGACGCTAGGCGAAGACCTCGACAATTTATTCTCTGAATTGACTGATGACAAACAGCTGGAAGTAAGCCCCGAAACTTTGGCCAAAGTTAAAGGCACCATAGTAGAAGCAGAATCGGCAGCAAAAGCAGAAACTGCTGCAAAAGCTGAGGCCAAACCGCCTTCTCCTCGTTCTACAGGTGATATGCCGGCGATGACGGCCGAACAAGCTGAGCAAGTTAAAGCCAAAGTCGAATCAGCAGCAGAAGAAAAACCAGCCACAGAAGAAAAAGCTGCTGCCAAAACTGAAGATAAGAAAGACTCTGATGCTAAAGGTCCTAACTACAAAGAAGTAAAAGAGTTTGGCCGCCTTTCGACCCGCTCCGGATCACTCAAATCAGCGCCTGAAACTGTCGGCACCATGAAGACCATCGGCAAGCTTTTACTTGATGTTAAAGCTGTCGAGAACATCATCAAGAGTGGCGAAAATAGAAAAATCGGCAGCGGTCTTTCGACAGCTAAGGTAATCAGTGCTGCTCGTGGTGAGGGCATCAAACAAATTCTGGTGACCATAGATTCGTACGAAGGTGTCGCCGGCAGTTTAATCGTCGGTCATGACGGCCTTGTTATAGCTTCTACAGTTACCGGTTCGGATAAAGACATGTTGGGAGCGCTTTCCACAGCGTTGCTTTCTACTTCCAACCTGGCTACGAAAAAGCTTGAAATCGGCAAGCTCAAACAAATGGTATTGCTCACTAAACTGACTACAGATGACGGCAAAGAAATCTTCAAAAGCACTTTGCTTACCGATGTTGAAGTGGGCATTTTGGCGGTATTCATTGAACAGACCGATCTAAGCAAAATCGACGGACTGCTTGAAACGATTCAAAAAACCATTCACGGCACTTAAATTCTCCGTACACAATCCTAAATAGATGCTTGGAGATGGATAGATCTGCTCTGGCTTCTGTAAGAATGCTTCAAGCAAAGCTCTATTTAGGAGAGAATCATGACATCACCACAAACCACAAGCAGCATTTTGAAAGTCGGCGACAAAGCTCCCGCTTTTGATCTGCCTGCTTTCGTTCACGGTCAAGCAGCCGGCAACATCAAACTGGCTGACTATGCCGGTTCTAAAAATGTAATTTTGGCGTTCTATCCCAAAGACGATACACCAGGATGCACAAAAGAAATGTGTGCTTTCTCGGAAGACCTGGGCACATTCGCCGAGCACCACACTCAGTTGCTTGGTATATCCACCGACAGCGTGGCCTCTCACGAAAAATTTGTCGCTAAATTCACCTTGAAGCAGCCTCTCCTGGCTGATCAAGGCGGTCAAGTAGGCAAACTCTATGGCACAGTTACCGAAGGCAAAGCCACAGCCAGCCGAGTGCTTTTTGTCATCGACAAGAGCGGTGTCATTCGCCACGTAGTTGAAGGCATGCCGACTAATACCGAACTGTTGGCGATCGTCAAAGAGTTAAAGTAACCTTAGACTTAAATACTGACTCTTATTGACTCTTGCCGGCCTTATCCAAACTATCGAGCACTAGTTGTACTGTAATTATTTCAGGCAAGACAATTGGTGACTGCGCTTTACCGGCAGGGAAAATCACATATAACGGAACTCCTGCGCGACCAAACTTGCTCAGGAGTTTTGTTATATCAGGATCTTGTTTTGTCCAGTCTGCGCGCATGGAGACAACACCAAGAGCCTTTATTTTGGCCTGCACGGCGCTGTTCGAGAGCACTGTCTTTTCATTCACCTGGCAGGTCTGACACCAGTCGGCTGTGAAGTCGAGTAACACTGTTTTATTTTCTGAAAGCAATTGATTCAATTTTTCTACAGTGAAGTTGACATAGTCACCGCTGGTCGACTGTGGTGCCGGAGCATCGTCCGTTTGAGTATTAAGCAATGCCGCCCACACCTGAGGCTGAGCGATGAGGCAGAGCCAGGTCATTGCTACTACCATCAGCACTGCAATCGTCCAAACTTTAGTTTTGCGCTCAACACTGCTGGTCAAATCAGTAAATGAAGCAACAATCCAGGCAGCAAAGGCTAGAGCAACAAGCCAGTAATTAACAAAAGATGCAGGCTCAGCACCAATTTGTTTAGTTAAAACGAAATCTAGCCAAACCATGGTGGCAAGCAAAATAAAGCCCATGGATTGTTTGAATTTTTCCATCCAGGCTCCGGGCTTTGGTAATTTTTGCAACCAGGCCGGATTGAAAGTCAAAAGCAAATAGGGCAGCGACATGCCCAGGCCGGCGCTGAAAAATATGGCGGCGATAATATGAGCCGGTTGCGCAAAAGCGAAGCCCAGAGCTGGCGCCAGCAGCGGTGCCGTACATGGAGTAGATAAAACTGTAGCCAGCACACCCTTAAAAAAAGTGCCGATGATGCCTTCTTTCTGCGAGAGTTTATCGACGTCCTGGTTGACGGCAATATTGACGTAAAACAAGCCAAAAAACGACAAAGACATGAGTAAAACTACAGCGCACATGATGATCAAAAATCCGGGATACTGAAATTGGAAACCCCAGCCAATAGTTTGACCAGCAGCCTTAAGAGCAATAACAAGGGCTGCCAGAGCCATAAAAGACGAAATAATGCCGGCCGAAAAAACTATACCCAGCAAACGCACTCGGGCTGGTGAATCTTGCGCCTGCTCAAGAAAGCTCATCACCTTAATAGCAATCACTGGTAAAACACAAGGCATGATATTAAGAATCAATCCACCAACCAGTGCCCCACCGAGAAAACCCAGCAAGCCACCATCGGCAGTGCCATCCACTTTATAATTTGCGTCTAAAACAGAGACTTTGTCTGTCGGTAAAGGGCCGGTTTTGGAGCTGGTGGGCATAGCTTCTAAGTCTTTAACGGAGCCAGTAAAACCATTACCGAGCGCGTCGAATTCTGCTGCCTGGGGCGAGGCGATTGCCTCACCTTTATTGACCACCGGCAGTTGCAATGTAACTTCGCCTTTGCCGGGCAAACAAATGTCTTTGCACGACAACCATTTCACACTCGCTTTAAAAGTAAGCATGGTGCCTGCTTTTAAATCAGATGGCGCAGTCACTTCAGCCGCTAAAAGCGCTTTGTCGTGATAACCGTAAGTGACAATTCCAGCGTCTACAAACTTTTCAGGTTTCTGCCAGATCAGCTCAGAGGCCTTAAAACCAGGAGGCAGTTGCCAATCAATGCTTGTCTTCATTCCGGCATCACCAGGCTCTTTATAATACGTGTGCCAGTTTGGCGCCATATCAAGGTGAACGCCGATCTTAAACTTTTCACCGGCAACGATACCAGTGGTATTTGCCACCAGATGTGGTGTAACATAAATGGGCTCGGCAGCGTCTTTCGCAGGCGCTTGAGCCGATACAGAAGTTATAAGAGTATCGAAGATCACGCCATTTCCGGCAGCGACTGCCGCAAAACAAAACGCTAATAAAAGCATGAGCTTAACTGGAAATTTCAATGTCTGCGGCCTCGCTTGTATATGGTCATTTTAGCGCTTCTTATATTTAGTTGCTCCATAAGTAAAACGCGCCCAGAGCAGTTTTATTCCTTAGAGAGCGTTGTTTTTTGCGATTGAAGCATAAACTTTAGCACTGGCTCTTAAAATTCTCTGTTGACTGGGATAGCTCACTCGAATCAAACCAAAGCGCGCTTTTAAACCTTCCGCCCATTCAAAATTATCCAGCAAAGACCAGTGAAGATAGCCCTTTACGTCAACACCACTGGCAATGGCACGGTGCATTTCTTTTAGATGTGCCTCTAGATAATCAACCCGTTTCTGATCGGCTAGAGACCAATCGCCCTGGTCCAGATCAGCAGCAAACAAGCTGGCATAGCCATTCTCGGTAATAATTACCGGCCGGCGCGAGCCGTCAGTATTAAACTGATAGCACAGAGTATCTTTAGTAAGTAAATCGAAAAGCCCTTGCGGATAAACCTCCCAGCCAATTTCATTAACTGCCAGCTCTGTCTCAGGTGAGCTTTCACCAAAGATATCGATGGGCCAGGACGGTCTGAAGCGTGAGAGCTCGCGCGTGTAATAGTTGACCGCCAGATAATCGCATTTACCCTTCAAGCCCTCTATGGCACCCGAAATGGAAATAATCTCTTTATTGGTGTTTAAAGGAAAAGGAAATTTCACTTCGCCGCTTTCCACCGAGCTGGAGAAGAGCTGATTGAAAGTAAAATCACGATAGAAGCGCACCATGTGATCAAGTGGGTTAAGTGGATTTTTGGGCATGAAGGGCCGCCAGTGAAGCGTATAGCTCACCTGGGCGTTAGGGTTGACGGCCTTAATGGCGTCGTAAGCCGCAGTGTGTCCTTCCAACATGCGACGCACGCATTTGAAAGCTGAAAGATAATCGTACTTAGTGCCTGGTGGCCAGGCACCTGCGACATAACTCTGGTATGCGTATGCCAGAGGTTCGTTGATGGTAATCCAGTAGTCGACCAGATCGCTGAACTCCGCGACTAAGAGCTCGGTGAAACGCTTGAACTCACTGACGGCATAGGCGGAAGTCCATCCGCCGGCTGCTGCCAGCCAGTCGGGCAAAGTGAAGTGAAACAAAGTGGCGAAAGTAGTAACTCCACTTTCCTTTAAGCTGGTAAGAATGCGGCGGTAATACTCAACCTGTTCAGGATCAAGGTGGCTGGGGGCCACTCGAGTGCCAGGTGGTTCTTGCAAAAGGGCAGGCCAGTTAAAAGAAAGTCGAAAAGCATTGAGATTCATGTCGCGAATTAAGGCGATGTCATCTTCATATCGCTGATAAAATTCGCAAGCCTTGTCTGCAGATGTGCTGTCTGAAATACGACCAGATTCGTTAGTCCATAGAGCCCAGTCAGAAAGACGAGACTCGATTTCTTTAGGATGGCCCTCCACCTGAAAATGTGAGGTGGCAGCGCCCCATAAAAAACCGTCTGGAAATTTGAGCGAACCGTCACCCAGCAAAATAAACTCTCCAATTCAGGCCGAAAGAAATAATTGGCCTACTCGTGTATTAAGCATTCTAAGCATTATCTCCAACCAAATCTGCTCTCTCAAGCCAATAGAGCCACTTGGCAACAATATAATAGAAGCGCATATGAATTCTTCCGCCCTTACCATCGACAAACAAAGCCGCCTTTGCAGTGTCTTAGCCATTGTTACCATTGTTCTGGCCAACTGGCTTGCCTACAGCAATTGTTTCAATGGTTACTTTTTGGCTGACGACTTTGTTCATGTAGATTATCTCTATCACGCTATATCAAAGCAGTTTCAACCTCTTCTGGCCAATTTCTGGGGCAACTGGATGCAAGCCCAGGGCACAACTTTCTATCGCCCCCTCATTTCAGTTACTCTAGCCATAGATTATCTGGCCGGCGGTGCGAATCCTTTTGTTTTCCACCTCACCAACTGGCTTTATCAGACGGCCGCAAGCTGCCTGACCTTTCTTTTAGTAAGGCGCATCGGCGCGGCTTTCAGGCCGGGGCAAGTACAGCTAAATCAAAATCTAGCCCTGGCTGCTGGTCTGATTTTTAGCCTCTATCCGCTTCATAGTGAAGTGGTCAACTGGATTATCGCCAGGGTTGACAGTGTTGCTCTAACTTTTTGCCTGGCATCATTCTGGCTCTATCTGAAGAGTGATAAATGGTCATCATGGCAAGCCAAGCTCAGCCTGGTTGCTTTCATCTTTGGTCTGATGTCAAAAGAAATGGCTGTCACTCTTCCACCCACACTTTTGCTTTTTCATTTGTTGACTCAAGAACCACTGAAACCTCTCGAGCGGCTGAAGCTTGCCATAAAGCAAACGCTGCCATTCTGGATAATTTTATTCTGTTATTTTGTTTTTCGCTTAATCGTCCTTGGCACCATATCTGGAGGCTACGAAGGATCCGTTGGTCAAAGCCTCTCACAGAGCCTCGGTCGGCGCTGGCTAGATGGCTCGCTCTGGCGCATCCTCTATCCGTTCAACATTGAAGTATTTGGTGCCCGCCATAGCTTTAATGGTCAACTGAAAATTATTTATATGGCTATGCTGGTCAATTTCAGTGTATTGCTTTTCACTCTTAAAGCAAGATCGGCAGCGCTTCGCGGACTGGCCTTTGGTCTCGGCTGGCTTGCTCTTTCACTTTTGCCCACATACCAAGTATGGAACTTAACCGATTCATTGCAGGGTGGTCGTTTGATTTATTACGGCACCGCTCCAATCGCTCTAATTTTCGCCTGGCTGATTTTTCCGGGAGAGGGAGCTGCTTTGGCGCGACCAATCAATGGTTTACGTATGATTTTAGCTGCCTGGTTCTGCACAATTTTGTTGCTAATAACCCAAGGCAACAATCAACCCTGGACATACGCAATGCAAGAAGTGAGCCGCTTTCGCCAGGCGGTAGCAGAAAGAGTTTTGCAAATGCCGCCAGATCAGTCACTTTGCTTATTGAACGTACCGCAGACTTATCGTGGTGCGCATATGCTCTACAACGCCGCAACCATGTCGGTACTTCTAAGCCCACCGCTGACAAAAGAAGCTATCTATAAGAGGGTAAAGAGCTTCGAGCCGGCAACATTCGGCGACAGCGATTTGATAAATATTTCAAGAGTGAGGCTTTTAAGCGCCGACGCCAATAATATGTTTGTTCGCTGGGACAGGCAAAATATGCAGCTCTCGCCAGTAGCACTGCACAGCGGTGAGACACCAGGAAATCTGCAAGCAACAAAGCTTTTGGCTGTCCCTCCAACCATGGGTCTAGTTGATAGCACCAGAGTGCTGCTTTCGCCAATTCTTAAAATCACGGCAATTGATTGGGATTATATAGATATCAAATGTAGTGGCATAAAATCTGCTGGCATAAACTCTGATGAGCTAAAATCTGTCGACAAAAAAAATAACAGCACAGCGCAACTGGTTTTAGAAGCCAGCACTCACTTTGGCAATAAAGCGGCCCTGAGCCTGCCTCTAACAAAAATTAAAGATGGTCTGCTGCGTTTTCATGTATCGGAGCACAAAAAGTGGCTGGCACTAGGTGATGTCTCTCAAATCACTCTATCTTTACAAGCTTTAGACCCGGGTGAAAGCCTGACTATAAGCGGCATGGCTTTTGGCAGCCTATCTGGCCATCGCCCCATATTGAAATGTGATGGTATTACCCTGGTTGAAGACGTAGACGGCATTTGCAATCCTAAAGGGCAAGCTGAGCGCGCGGCCTTCTCTTATGATGCCAGTAGTGTGGCCGGAGCGGCAACAGTCTATTATGAAGTGTCGAAACCAAATAGTTGGTTTGAACATTACACTGGAAGCTTGAGAGACAATCGTCCGAGTAAAGAAGCGCAGTTTTCAGGCACCCTGACTAAGCTCAAAGGCAGTGCCATCCCCATTACCTTCACTGGACTGAAAGGTCACGGTTTCTTTCAACTGCGCCTAGCAGCACTAGATGAAGAAGGCAAGCTCATCGGCTATTTTAGCGATCCATTGAATTTTCACATTTAAGAGTACCAATGACGTCTCAGCAAACAGTAACTAGTGAAACACCAAAAAGGCAACTGGAGAAATCATCAGTTGATTTTGCTTCGACTAAAACACAAATGCTCATTGGCGCTCTGTTTATTGCTTGCTCAAGTGCAATTGCTTTCGAAAGCACCCTGATCATAGGCTTACTCGGATCTGAGACTTTAGCCCTCACCAGCATAGCAAGCGCATTAAGCGGCTCTTTTACTCTTTTGCAGAATAATCTTCAGAGCCTGTGCCTGATTGACTATTTTGTTTTTCACAGCAATTGCATCGGTTATCACTGCGTCAATATTTTGCTGACTATTGTTTGCTCCATTTTTGTCAGCTTAATTACACTTGAATTAACCGGCCGCATGGGCAATCGCCATGGCGCCATCACAGCCGTTTGGGCTGGTCTGTTGTTCTCAGTTTACCCACTGCACGCTCAAGTACTGGCACCAATTATGGGCCGCCAGGAAATCTTGGCCTCTATGTTTTATCTAGTCTCGCTCTTTCTATTTTTACGCTACCGATTAATTGGAGAAAACAAATTCTACGTACTCTCGCTTGCCTTTGCAGCAGTAGCCCTGCTTTGTCAGGCTCACTGCTGCACCCTGGCTGCGGTTATAACAATGCTAGCCATGCATCCGGCGGTGCCGCCCTTTGCTAAGAACACGCTGTTAGATGCTATCAAATGCAGTGCACCATTTTGGCTCTTCAGTTTTGCCGCATATTTTTTGTGGCCACATAACCTGCTCAGTGCATTTGCTCAAATCGACAAAAATACTTTCTTGCAAGTATTGATTCCGGTCAACCAGATAGATACATCAAAAAATATTTTGATCGCTCTAGTGCCACTGGGTGCGAGTTTAATCGTGCTTCTGCTTAAACTCTCGAGTCCAGTCGCCGGTGAGCCACCCGCAGCCAGAAACACAAAAAGAGCAATAAATTCGAGCCCAACAGATTCTGTGGTACTTTGTGCAATTTTATTGACCTGGCTAGTATCGACAATATTGTTTAGTGTCAACAATCACTCATTTCTAAGCGCAGCTCCTCTATCAATATTGATTGCCATTTGTGCTCTGGAGGCCGGCAACGCCACAAGGAAGCGGGCCAAAATTGTTTTTGTCGGCGGGCTTACCGCAGTGGTTAGTTTGTATCTCTCGTGGAGCTATTTGCTCACTCTCAATCTCAAACCTTATATCGAAGCGAGTAAAGTTGTCGCTTCGTATCGCAAACAAGCAATGGTTTTAAAAACCATGCACAAGAAATTGTTGCTTGCCAATTTGCCAGCAGCTCGCGGCCCCGTTATGCCTATAGGCTCGTTGGAAAATTTAAAACGACTGCTGGCACCTCCGTTTTGTCAGGCAGATTTAAGCCAAGATCTTTTTCTTTTATCAGGCGATGGCCACTACAATCCATCTTTGCTGCAAGCAAATAAGCAAATTTATCTCTGGCTTAATGGCGATCAGAAAATGGTTGAGCTGCCGGTAATAAACACTAGAGACAGAGCTCCTCTGCTCGTTAACTTCAGCGATGCCAGCTGGTTAAAGGGCTCAGGATGGCAAGTTGGAGCAGGAAATCAGTGGCAAAATGTCAGCAGAGCAAAACCATTTATTTCAATCTATAACAGCCTGGCAAGCCTGCGCACTTTTGATCAACCAGCCATATTATGGCTACCTTTCAAAGTACAAAGCCCTGCCAGCGACACCGACTTGTGGTTTTTAAGACTACTTATAAATCGGGAAGATGCTGCTCAAATAAAGGTTGTAGCACGCAACTACACCACCACTGAAGCGGATCCTAATAGCAAATTTGATAGCGTCGGTGCCGACAAAGAATCTCAATCAGGTGCTGAATCGGCCTATGATTTGACTGGCCTTCCAAATTATATGTTGAGCACCGAACCACAGCAAATCGGCCTTAAACTCGCTGCTAATCAAAAGGTATCCATGCGCCGGATTGAATTGGCAGGCCCTTATTCGTCGCCCGATATTAATACTAGCGAAACTAAAAAACAAAGTTTGGAGCAAACAAATGAAAGACGATAGCGCGCGGTTGGTACTATATTTAGTGCTGGCAGGTCTCGCCATTTATGTTGCTGTTCAGCTGCAAGCTTTGATTATTTGCCTGATAGCGGCATTAACTCTGGCAGCAGCGCTTTCACCAGTGGCAGAACTTTGGGAGAAAAAGAAAATACCAAGGATTGCCACAGTACTGGCGATATATGTTTTCGTGGCGGCGCTCTACATAGGCGTAGGCGCAGGTATTATGCCGGTCTTGAAAGAGCAAGCCCGGGGCTTGTATGACAGTACACCACGCTATGTAGACTGGGCCCTCGACAAGGCCCACCAAATCAGCGACATGGGCGGCCCTGATCTTACTCACACCAATATTGCCGCAGCTGACGTTAAGCAGTTGAGCATGAGCACCCTGAGTAAACTCCTGAAAGTCACGGGTTCGGTTTTTGGTTCATTAATCAATGCCTTATTTATCTTATTTCTTACCGGTTATTTTGTAGTAGCCGCCAAAGAAATCAATTCGGCATTGCTTAGTTGGATTCCCTCCCCACACAGAGAACGCTGGGCCGGCTTAATTAAGCCCATTGAAATTCGTTTGGGGGGCTATGTACGCGGGCAGATGATGGTCAGCCTGGCGGTGGGCACTTTCATCGGGGTTGGCCTCGCTCTGATTGGCAACGATAAAGCATTGATTTTGGGAGTACTGGCAGGTCTGCTAAATTTGGTGCCATTTGTGGGCACCATGATCACTGCTGTTTTCGCTATCGTCATTAGCTTCATACAAGCACCATGGATGGGCTGGGCCACTGTTGGTTTGTTTGCAGTGGAGCAGACTCTGGAAAGCAATTTTATTGTACCGACCCTGCTCGGCAAACAAGTTGACTTGCACCCGCTTGTGGTAATGCTGGCAGTGATAACCGGCGGTAGCTTACTTGGTTTAAGCGGCGCCCTGATTGCCGTGCCGGTGGCCACTTTAACCATATTATTGGCTGAAGAATTCTATAAAAAGAATTTGGATGCGCCACTCAACCACTAAGCAAGACTCAACGACTAAGCAAGGCTCAATGAAGCGATGTCGATGACAAAGCGATAACGTACATCGCTCTTCAGCAGCCGCTCATACGCTTCGTTCACCTGTTGGATTGGTATCACTTCTATATCAGCAACAAGGTTATGTTGTCCACAAAAATCAAGCATTTCCTGAGTTTCAGGGATGCCGCCGATGGTGGATCCGGCAAGCGATTTACGTTTCGGAATTATGCTAAAGGGATGCACAGGAAGAAGATCAGCCGGTGCGCCAACCAGCACCATCACTCCGTCGCGCTTTAACATGTTTAGATAAGTATTCATGTCTGCTGCCGACGAGACGGTGTTAATGATTAAGTCAAAACTATTACTTGCTTGCTCAACTGAAGCTTGATCGCTTGTAGCTATATAGCCAGTTGCCCCCATTAATTCAGCGTCTGCTTTCTTACCGAGGCTGCGGCTTATAACGGTCACTTTTGCACCCATGGCATGAGCGATTTTGACGGCAACGTGCCCTAATCCGCCCAGGCCGACAACAGCCACGTTCTTACCTGGACCTGCCTTCCAGTGCTTCAGCGGTGAGTATGTCGTAATTCCTGCGCACAAGAGAGGTGCCGCTTTGTCGAGCGGAATGCTATCGGGAATCTTAACTACAAAGCGCTCCAATACTGTTATTTGCTCTGAATAGCCACCAAGGTTGGGTGTTTTACCGTCAAGGGCCAGGGCGTTATATGTTTGAATATTGCCTTTTTCACAATATTGCTCTAGCCCTTCGTTGCATGATTCGCATGTTTTACACGAGTCGACCATACAGCCTACACCTACACGGTCACCAGGCTTGAACTTGGTCACTTGCTCGCCGACTCTTTCAACAATGCCTGCTATTTCGTGTCCGGGCACCATGGGGAAAATCGAGCCGCCCCACTCATCTTTTGCTTGATGAACATCAGAGTGACAAATGCCGCAGAACTTGATTTTTATGAGAACGTCTTGTGGTCCGGGTTGGCGGCGGTTAATTTCAAATGGTACCAACTCGCTCCCTGCCGATGCAGCGGCGTATGCCTTGGTCTTTATGCCGGTCTCACTCATTTGTTTCTCCTGATTTAAAAATACTGAAAACCATTGTTTTCTTCAAAAGCTATTTCGTCAGCTGAGCAATTAATCTCTGCCCAAGGGCGCTATTGCCCACCAGTTCTGCTACAGATGTTTGTTCTTTTTCTAACGCCAGGGCCAGTTGGGCAAGCATTTCCATAATTAAAAATGGGCCATGATATACAAGAGCAGTATAAAGCTGCACAGCAGAGGCACCACCCGCAATGGCGGCCACCACATCGACAGCACTAGATATGCCACCACAGGCGATGATTTGCTGATCTGCGCTTTTAAGGGCATAAACTTTACTCACCTGAATGAGCATGCGCTCTCTAATCGGTGGCCCACTTAAACCACCCATGCCACATCTGGCCACAATAGTAGCATCAGTGCTTAGACCTGCGCGGCTCACAGAAGTATTGCCGCAAACAAAACCGGCCACAGCGAACTCTCTACTTAAGTTCACCACCAGCTGCATAAATTCGTCAGTGCTATCAGGTGAAAGCTTGAGAAAGAGCGGAAACCGGCTGCTATTAACCGCTGTGATCGCTTGTAAAATTAGCTTCAGTTCAGACGCTTCATTTAGTGCACCATCATGGGTATTGGGACAACTGGTATTGATAGTGACGTAAAGCAAATTGCTATTTTGAAATTGCTCAAAAGATGCAAGCAGGTCGGCCACTGCAGCCTGACCATGCAAGCCTGGAAGATTACTTTTAGCAATATTGAGAGCCACCGGAAATTGAATCATTCCCGACTGGTGGGTCTGATTCAGGCGCGCGGCAATTTTCTTCGCTCCATCTCCGTTTAAGCCCATACGGTTAATCACTGCCTGATCTTGAGGCAGGCGAAACAATCTCGGCCTGGCATTACCCGCTGACAGGTCTGCTGTGACTGAACCTATTTCCATAAAGCCAAAGTCAAATTCGTGAAACGATGAAACATACTTGGCATTCTTATCAACACCAGCTGCCACTCCCACCGGATTAGCCAATTTAGAGCCGGCAATAATTGTTTGCAGACGCGGCCATGCCTTCAAAACTTCATCGCTAAAAATAGCTTCCCGGCCGACTTTTAGCATACCGGCGGAAGCCGGCACCAGATGCAAGACAAAGTCGTGCGCTTCTTCCGGGTCAAGCAAAAAAAGTAAATGAGCGATGAAATTGCGATAAAACCAGGTTGCCAGCATCACCCCACCAGTAGAATTAGATTAATTAGTTGTGCATTATTCTTTGCTACGGCTCTTTGAGCGCACTATCAATTTGGGCGCGCATACTATCTTTTTCATTGGCACCACTGGAAACGAAACGAAAAGCGGTGCGTTTGAGCCACTGTTGAAAATCATCGACATAGGTGAAGACTACAGGAATCACAATCAATGTAAACATAGTCGAGGTGACAAGTCCACCAATCACTGATATAGCCATGGGGGCACGTGCCTCAGAGCCTGCACCAATTCCAAGAGCCACAGGCATCATGCCGGCAATCATGGCAATTGTGGTCATCAAAATAGGCTGCATACGAGTTTCACCTGCCAAGATAATTGCTTCTCTTTGCGGCACACCTTGCTTCATCGACATCAATCCATATTCCACAAGTAAGATGGCATTTTTGGTCACCAGACCCATAAGCATGGTGATACCGATGAGAGCGTAAAGTCCCACTGACTGATGAAAGAGCACAAGTCCAATCAAGGCTCCGCAAAGCGAAAGGGGCAACGACATCATAATCGTCAATGGGTGGAGGAAGCCACCAAACAGCACCACAAGCACAGCGTAAATCAGTAAAACAGCCGAACCAATGGCGGTGGCAAAGCCGCTAAAGATATCTCTTTGAATTTCAGCGTCGCCCAGTGGCAACTCAGATATGGTAGGAGGCATGGATTTAAAAGCCGGCAATTCATGCACTTTTTTAATAGCATCGCCCAGTGGGATACTGCTTTCTAGGCCAGATTCAAGCGTTACTTGTCTTTGGCGGTCGAATCTATCAATCTGAAATGGTCCGCTGCCAAACTTGACTGAAGCGACGCTACTGAGCGGCACCAACCGGCCGCCGTTAGCCGCCACTTTCATGTCTTCAATGATACGCAAATCATTGCGATACTGCGGATCTAATTGCACTCTGATATTGACCTGACGATCATCGAGATTGAATTTAGCCAGATTAGCTTCGCTATCACCTAAAGTGCCAATCAATGCGGTGCGTGCAATAGACTGCACCGAAACGCCCTGCCTGGCAGCTTTATCAAAATCAGGGGTGACTAAAATTTCTGGTCGCAAAATGCCCGCTGATGAACTGACATCATAAAGACCCTTGATGGAACGCATCTGGTCTTTAATTTCTTCGGCAACGCGCTCAAGTTGATTAGAGTCAGATGACGTGAGCACCATGCGCAGTGGCTTGCCGCCCATGCCCCCCGAGCGCGAGAAGCTCAGACGCGCGCCGGCTATAACATCAAGTTCGGCTCTCACATTCTCTTCAAACTCTTGTTGGCTCAAATGTCTTTCATTGCGCGGTTTGAGTGAAATATAAATCGTGGCTTTAGTCACATCACCCTGATTGCCGCCGGATGTGCGCTTGGCTGAAGTTGGCGTGCCCACAAAGCTCACCACATTGACCGCTTCAGGATGCTTCTTGATAATGGCGCTGCATTTCTCTGCTACAGACCTTGTATCGTCGATATCAGAGCCAGGGGGCATTTCAATAGTAAGCAACACTTCGCCCCGGTCGACATTGGCCATAAGCGACGTGGGCATTGATTTGAATAAGGCAATGGAAGCACCAAAAAGTACAAAAGCGCAGATTACAGCTGTTAACCGGTGTTTCATGGCCAAATTTAGAATCGGGCCGTAGTACTTCATAAACGAGCGCTTGTCTACTTGTTCTTCGGTTGCGCGCATTCCATAGGCTGCAATCATGGGTGTAATCATGCGTGCCACCAGTAACGAAAACAGCACAGCCACTGTGACGGTGAGGCCAAACTGTTTGAAAAACTGGCCGGGAATGCCGCCCATGGAAGCTACCGGTACAAATACCACCACAATTGTTAAAGTGGTGGCAATCACAGCCAGGCCGATTTCTTCAGCCGCTTCAATAGAGGCCTGATAAGCAGGCTTACCCATGCGAATGTGCCTGACTATGTTTTCGATTTCCACAATGGCATCATCAACCAGAATACCAATGACCAGAGCAAGACCAAGCAAAGACATGCCATTTAGCGTGAAGCCGGCCCATTGCATGACGGCAAATGTTGGTATCACTGATAGTGGAATAGCAATGGCGGTGATAGCCGTGGCCCGCCAATCTTTTAAAAATATCCAGACTACAAACACTGCCAGAAGGGCACCGAAAATAAGAGACTCCAGTGAGGCGTCGTAAGAATCTTTGATATAGCGGCCGTTGCTGCGCAACTTAACCACCTTCAAAGAGCCAGGAAGTGTTTCGCTCAGCTCTTTAATTTTGGCATCCACACCCCGCTCTACATCTACCAGATTAGATCCGGTGCTGCGCACCACAGAAAATGCCACTACGGGCTCGTTATTGAGCAGTGCCATTTGTCTGACTTCAGATGTGCTGTCCTGCACTTTTCCCAGGGTGTCAAGGCGCGCTCTTCTGCCGCTGGGCAAAGTAATGTCGGTCTTTGCCAGTTGCTCTACGGTCAACGCGCTGCCCAGCAAACGGATAGACTGCTCACCTTCTCCCACCTGACCACGCCCACCTGGTAAGTTAATATTGAGCTGGCGAATTTGATTGCTCACGGTATCAGCTGTAATACCAAGCGCTTCCAGTCTGGTGGGGTCTAGATTGATTCTGATTTCTCTATCCACACCACCAGCTCGCTGCACCTGGCCTACACCTGGTACGGAAAGTAAAGCGCGGGCCACATCATTGTCTACCACCCAGGAAAGTTCAGCCGGGGGCAAGACTTTAGAGTCGATTGTGTAAGTAACGAATGGCCCACCGACAAAATCGAGCCTTTGAATAATCGGCTCTTCAATACCCTGCGGCATATCCTGGCGAATTTTGGAGATGGCGTCGCGCACGTCGTTGACGGCTCTATCTGTATTGGTGCCGAGATTGAATTCAATTGAAGTAGACGAGGCACCGTCGGTAATACTGGAGGCAATGTGTTTAATATTGCCGATACCAGCGATGGCGTCTTCTATTTTTCGGGTCACTTGTGTTTCCAGCTCGGCGGGAGCGGCACCCAACTGAGACACTGACACAGTGACCACAGGAACGTCGATATTGGGGCTTTCGTCGATACCTAGCTTGACAAAAGAAATCGCCCCCATCAAAGTCAAAACTAAAAAAAGCACGATTACAGGAACCGGGTTTTTAATCGACCATGTGGAAAGATTCCAACTCATAAATTGCTCTAATCCGAAATATTGACCACGTCACCGTCTTTGATAAAACCGGCTCCCTTAGCGACAATTTGGTCACCAGGTTTTAATCCTGAACGCAGTTCGATGAAGTCACCATCACGCGCACCCACTTCCACAAAATGCATATGCGCTTTCTGGTCGTTGCCCACAGTGTAAACTACCGCTCGATTATCCTTAAAAACAACCGCGCTGGAAGGCACAGCCAGTGCCGTTTGCTGACCAAGACCAATTTCTCCCTTGACAAAATTGCCTGGACGCAAGTGCGTAGTTTTAGGCAAGTCGATGCGCACCATGCCAAGCCTGCTTTCTTGGTCGATCATGGGGCTGATTTCTCTCACTTTCGCTTCAACGTCACCAATTCGCACCAGCTGCCCGGCTTTAACCAGAGCAATATCAGCTTCAGGCAAATTGGCTCGCATCTCAAGGCGACCATCACGTACCAGGTCAAACATGACTTTATTGATACTGGAAATATCGCCGATGTGTACACTGCGTTTGAGAACGACACCATCACAGGGAGACTGAATCGAGGTCTGTGCCAATTGTGATTGCAGCTCAGCGATGCCGGCATTAATTTCGGCCAACTGCGCTTTTGAAATGGCAACATCTTCTACTCGACCACCAGAATTACCCATGGTCAAACGGTCGTGAGCCTGCTCGGCAGCAAGTTTAGCCGCTTTCACTTTTTGCTCACCATTGTTCACTTCAGCTTGAAATACTTTTGCCTGAGTGTTGCGGTTGTCGGCGTCTTGCGCACTGACTGCACCCTGACTGACAAGCCAGCTATAACGTTTAGCATTAGCATCGGCTTCAGCATGGTTAGCCTGCGCTCTCGCTAAATAGGCTTCTTCCTGTGCCACATTGGCCTGGGCTTGATGATATGCATATTTGAGTGAAGTCAAATCTTCGGGACGATTTGGTTGAATCGCTTTTCTTAAAGCTGCCTGAGCTCCGGCTAAATTTGCCCTCTTTTTGGCTAACTGCGCTTCGATAATGCTGCTGTTTAACTTAGCCAGCGTCTGCCCGCGCACCACATGAGCACCATCATCTACCAGCACCGATTGCACTTTTAAACCGTTGACTTCAGAGCCGACCTGCACCGGGTCCCAGGCCCAGACAGTGCCGCTGACCAGAAGTTGCCTTTCAAACGATCGCCTTTTCACAGGTGTTAACTGCACGGTAAGCACTGCTTGCGTGTTTGCACGCTTAGCCAGTTTTGCACTATCTGCTTGCGCTAGAGACTGTGATAGACCTTGCGGTTGCTGTTGCGGCAACACCAGTTTGTCTTTCAGAACATAGCCGCCCAGGGCCAAAACCAAAACAATTCCCACCCAGAGCTGTTTGCGGCTCTTGCGCTGGGGCAAATTAGCCAGTTCTGGAGGAGGAGGAGACGATGAAATTTGTTTTTCTAATTTTGCATCCATCAAGACTCCGCGCTCGCCAGTGCCACGGTGCAAAAATTGCCGTACTAACAACTGCGGAGCTTATAGAAATTATAGCTGAAGTTGTCAGTTATCGACTCTTGACATTGAGGACACCGCTTTCGGCCTTCTCAATAGTAAAGTCAGAGCATTCGCCTGTGAGCAAGCTGGCAATGAGCTTATAAGGAATCAAATGCTTGAGCTTCAATTTGCTGATATCGTAAACCGCCAGATTGGCTGCCAGCGGACCAGCTACACTGGCCTGACCCAGGCGCAAATGGTTACCCTGACGCGGTTTGGGATCGTCACCAAAATTGTAGCCTGCTCTGCGAATAAAAGAAGAGAGCTTGAGATTGATATCGTTGGTGGCACAAAGCAACATCAATTTGCCCGAATACATTTTAATTGCTTCTTGTGAATGCTTGAAAGAACTGACGTCAACGTCAGGTCGGCAGAGCACCACAGCCGAAAACATCTGCTGGGGCGACGCTGTTTCTTGTTTAAGCGTATGCTGGCAATATTCTTGTAGGGCGTGAATGCCTAAGCTGTGAGCCACGATCACAATCTTATCCCGACCGATTTTGCTCACCAGACGTTGAAGAAAGGCTGTGAAATTGGTGCGGCACCCAGGCAGACGCGCGAGCGAACCGGCGTAGTTATAATTCGGGGTGGCCCAGTCATAAGCCAAAAGCGGGCCGTTAAGCCCCTGCGCTTGCAGAGCTTGATGAATATCATTGGCCTGAATCAGGTTTTCGTTGAAACTGACACAGCATCCGTGTACAAAAATAGTGAGCGGCCGCCCCGAACTTTCCATCTCTGCACTCAATCTCTTGAAGAGCTCTTCTTCGCTGTACAAAGTGTCGTTGGCAGCACCACGGTCACCGTAGGATAAATCTTTGCTGGTTCTGCCCAACCAGTCTGAGGCACTAATACGTTTGCCCTTCAGTGCTAACTTACGTTCACAGGCAAAATACAGACCGGGCAGCTCTTTAGCCACAACACTCTCTTTGCTCTCTTGAGTTTCTTTGATTGGTTTAGCTTCTTTATTTGGTTGGGTTGGTTTTATTGAACTTATTTCTATGCGCACGCCGTCTGCACCCACCACGCTGTCTCCGCCGCCCACTGTGGCAGTATCACTCACTATGGTGTCCGGTCCAGCTAAGCGCTCGCTCCTCATCTGTGACGAGGAGCCAACACCGAGCCTCAACGGTGCGCAACCACGGGCTGCTTTTTCAACATACTTCTGACCGTTATATTTTTGACCACCATATTTCTCAGTTTCAGCGGCCGCGCAGGCACCGGAGCCAGCCGCAGCAGATATATCGAGAACCGAAATAGTCAATAATGCCGAGCATAAGAGGAATATATTGCATGGTTGAGTCCTTTTCACAAAACTCAGTATGGCAATATTGGCCCAGGTCATTGCTCTAGCGGCAACAGTTAAGTAACTGATCGGTTGAGAAATCATCCTTACATATTAGTGTATGTGGATGTTCGCTGTCTCACGGTAGGTTTCCATTTCTTCCCACTCAAGAACTTCAGGTTTTGACTTAACCAGCTCATTCCAGGTGATATGAGGCCTACCAGTGTCGATCTCCACCATTGTGATGCAATCGTCCACCGGACAAACACGTGAACAAAGGTCACAACCAACGCAATCTTCTTCACGCACAACCGGCCAGAGTCTTTCTTTTGCCTCATCAGTAATCTTCAGTTCCTTAAGATCGATACACTGGTGTGCAGCGTCATTACAGGCGATATAACAAAGATTGCACTGTATACATTTATCATGATTAATGCGGGCCACGGACTGGAAGCCCAGGTCGAAATCGCCAAAATTGGAAACGCGAGGCAGTGACTTGCCGATAAAATCATCGCAAGTTTCAAAACCTTTTTCTTCCATCCAGTTGCTCATGCCTTCGATCATGTCTTCCACAATGCGGAAACCCCAGTGCATAACCGCAGTGCAAACCTGAACCGATGTAGCGCCGAGCAGCATAAATTCAACAGCATCGCGCCAGGTTTCAACGCCACCCATACCAGAAATTGGTAAACGCGATTTAAGAATATCAGGATCTGCGGCAACGGCGCTGAGCAAGTGAAGTGCGATTGGTTTTACGGCCGGCCCGGCATACCCGCCGTGACCACCCTTGCCGCCCACATTGGGCTGTAACTCGAAAGTGTCAAGGTCGACACCCATGACACTGTTGATGGTGTTAATCAATGAGAGTGCCGAGGCACCACCAAGCAAAGCTGCTCGTGCTGGCAGAACAATATCTGTGACATTGGGAGTGAGCTTGACTATAACCGGTTTAGTGGCAACTTCCATTACCCATTCGGTCACCATTCGTGTGTACTCAGGCACCTGCCCCATGGCAGAGCCCATGCCGCGTTCCGACATTCCGTGAGGGCAACCAAAATTTAGCTCGAAACCATCAATGCCTGTTTGTTCGGTGCGTTTAACTATTTCTTGCCAGGCTTCTTTTTTTGATTCCACCATGATGGAAGCGATAATGGCATGCTGCGGAAAATTACGTTTAGCTTCGGCCATCTCTTTGAGGTTCAGCTCTATGGGCCGATCGGAAATCAATTCAACGTTATTCAGGCCGATGATTTTACTGCCTTTATAGTCCATGGTGCCATAACGGTTGCACACATTTAGAACCGGGGCGCCGATGGTTTTCCACACGGCTCCACCCCAACCCTGTTCAAATGCTTTTTGCACCTGATAGCCCGAATTGGCTGGAGGAGCCGAGGCTAACCAGAAAGGATTGGGAGATTTGATACCGCAAAAGTCGATTGATAGATCGGGCATTTTGTTTTTCCTTACCTTTTTGAAACAGCTGCTGCAAGGGGCCGAGCCGCGCCGACAAGCTGCTCACTGATGGAAGCAGCGGCGATTTTGCCGTCTTGAACCGCCATTACTGTAGAAGCTTCGCCATGGCTGCGAATGCAATCACCACCAGCAAAAATTTTCGCATGGGCGGTGCGATTGTGCTGATCTACTTTGATGTAGCCCTTTTCTGTCTCAATACCAAATGGTGCCAGCATGGCGATAATGCCCTCTGGTTTGACCTGGCCGATAGCCTTGATCAGCATGTCGCAAGGCACCACAAATTCAGAATCGGGCACGTGCACGGGGCGTCTGCGACCAGATGCGTCAGGTTGACCGAGATCCATGCGCACGCATTTAACGCCGTGTACCTTGCCGTCTTTGCCCAATATCTCAACTGGTTGAGTCAAAAACATAAAGCTTACGCCTTCTTTCAAGGCAAACTCATACTCAAAATGATAAGCCGGCATTTCTGCTTCAGAGCGGCGATAAATCATGGTGACGCGCTCGGCACCAAGACGTCTGGCAATGGTGGCACAGTCGATGGCAGTGTTACCAGCACCAACTACGCAAACACGGTGGCCAAATTTTATGGTGTTCAGAGCTTCAGTTTTAGTCTCTTCCACAAAATCGAGACCATCATGCACACCCTCTAGATTCTCCCCTGGTATCTCCATTTCAGGAACATTACCAAGACCAATAGAGACAAAAATGGCGTCATTTTCAGCGAGCAACTCTTCAAAAGTAAGGTCTTTGCCAATTTCGATGCCATTGCGGATGGTGACACCAAGTTCTTCAATCATCTTCACTTCAGCCAAGCTGACTTCTACTGGTTCGCGAAAAACTACAATGCCATAAGTTGATAAACCGCCGGCCCAGACTTTCTTTTCATAAACAGTGACAGCAAAACCAAGCTTCGCCAACTCACCGGCGCAAGATAATCCGGCCGGACCACCGCCGACCACTGCAACTTTTTTTCCATTAGGCTGACCAGCTTTAAAAAAGCGAATGCCTTTCTCGTTGGCGTAGTCAGTGGCATAACGCTGCAGGCGACCAATGGCAATTGGTTTCTCGTCGGCGTGCAGTACACAATCGCCCTCGCACAACACTTGCACAGGGCAAACCCGCGCGCAAGTTGCACCCATCAAATTAGACTCAAGAATAGTTTTGGCAGAGCCTTTAACATTTCCTGTGGCAATCTTTCTGATAAAGGTAGGGATATCGATGCCAGTGGGGCATGCCACCATACATGGTGCATCGTGGCAATAGAGACAGCGGTTTGCTTCAAGCACCGCGTCTCGCTGGGAAAAAGGCGGATAAACCTCCTGAAAGCGTTCTTCCAGCGTAAGTTCCCAGGCCTTGTATTTAGTCGGCTTGTAGTGCTCTGCCATTGCGTCCTCAGCTTTAAAATTTAGAGTTTAACCAGAGTTTCGTAAGTCTCAGGTCTTCTGTCGCGATAGAACTGCCAGGTATTTCGCACTTCTCTAATTTGATCAAGGTTAAGATCGCTCACCAAAAGCTCTTCTTTGTCTCTACTGGCACAAGCAATGATCTGGCCACGAGGGTCGCAGAAATAACTTGAACCGTAAAATTCTCCAATATTCCACGGAGCTTCAGTGCCCACGCGGTTAATGGCACCGACAAAGTAACCGTTGGCGGCGGCATGAGCTGGTTGCTCCAGCTTCCACAAATACTCAGATAAACCAGCCACTGTGGCAGAAGGGTTGAAAACAATTTCAGCACCATTGAGCCCAAGAGCGCGAGCTCCCTCTGGGAAGTGACGGTCGTAGCAGATATAAACGCCAATGGTGGCATAAGCGGTTTGGAACACTGGGTAGCCCAGATTGCCTGGTTTGAAATAGAACTTCTCCCAGAATCCGGGAGCCACATGAGGAATATGATTTTTGCGGTACTTGCCGAGATACTGGCCATCAGCGTCAATTACAGCAGCAGTGTTGTAATAGACACCGGTATTTTCTTTCTCATAAATAGGTACGACCAAAACCATTTTGTATTTCTTGGCCAGTTCTTGCATCTTCTTAATGGTAGGGCCATCAGGAATTTCTTCGGCAGAGTCATACCAGCAGGTTTCTTGTTCTGCGCAGAAATAAGGACCATTGAAAATTTCTTGATAACAAAGAATTTGCACACCTTTATCGTGAGCTTCTTTGGTGTACTCAATGTGTTTCTTCAACATGCTGTCTTTGATTTCAGCAAGCAATTTCTGATTGGTGCCGCCGGAAGGTGAGACCACGTCATTTTTAGTTTGAATCAAACCGCAACGAACCACATTTTTTCCGTTCTCTGAGCCATTTTTGGCCATCTTACAACTCCTGATTAAATCGAAAAAGTATTCTAAAAAATAGCTACGCGCTGACGCCTACTTTGACCAGGCTCTCCATGCTTTTTTTAACTACTTTGAGCATAGTGTCTACATTCTCTTTAGTGATACTGAGCGGTGGTTTGATGCGAATGACATTGCCGAACATTCCACCCTTACCAATAACTACACCTTCGTCTTTAGCCATTTCTACAATTTGCATAGTCTCTTTCGGCAGAGGCATCTTATTCTTGTCTGCCAGCTCCATGCCCACCATCAGGCCTTTACCGCGCACATCACCCACCAGTTGCGGAAACTGTTTCTGCAAATCCTTTAAACCAGCCATCAAATATTCGCCAACCACACGGGCATTTTCCATCAGCCTTTCTTCTTCAATTGTCTCAAGCACTGCCAGAGCCGTAGCAGCCGAAACCGGATTGCCGCCAAATGTATTGATTGTCTGTTTTTGCAGAGCCTTTGCCACAGCCTCAGTAGTGATCACTGCACCAATGGGTAAACCATTGGCCAGGCCTTTGGCCATAGTGATGATATCTGGTTGAACTCCGTAGCTGCTGATACCAAACCAGTGTTTGCCGGTACGGCCAACGCCGGTTTGCACTTCATCAGCAATAAAGAGTGCCCCGTATTTTTCCAGAATCTTTTTCACTTCAATAAAGTAATCATCAGGTGGAGTGATTGCTCCGCCTACACCTTGGATGGGCTCGGCAATCATCACCGCAGGTTTTCCGCTAGTTTGCGATTGAATTACGCGTTCCACGTCTTGCGCACATTCAAGACCGCAACTGTCGGGAGACTTTTTAAAAGGACAGCGATAACAATAAGCATTGGCGGCATAAGCCACACCAGCAGCAGGCATAGTGTCTGGACGCCAGTTGTGATTGGCAGTAAGTGTTGATGCCAGATGTGACTCACCGTGATATGAATGCTCGAGGGCAATCACTTCGTGGCGACCAGTGGCCAGACGGGCGAAGCGAATTGCCGCTTCGTTAGCCTCGGTGCCCGAATTAGTGATGAAAGACTTGCCCATGTCACCAGGGGCGATATCAGCCAATTTTTCACCCAAGTCAACCATGGGCTGAGTCATGAAAATGGTGGACGTGTGTTGCAGAGTATTGACCTGCTCCACAGTGGCCTGAACCACTTTTGGATGGCAATGACCCACAGAGACTGTGACAATACCGGCGAACATATCGAGATACTGTCTGCCGGTCTCGTCAAAGAGATATTGACCTTTCCCTTTTACAAAGTGGGGTGGATCGGCATACATTTGTTTGACGCCTGGGATGATGAATTTCTCACGCTTCTTTTTGAGTTCTTCGCGGTTCAACGGAACTGACACTTATTCCTCCTCAGACGCCTAAGCGACCGTTAGTTGTTCAAACAGATTTTTCGGCGCAGCAAAGAGTTCAAGCTAACGCCTTTCCTGGCCGGAAGCTCGCATAAAATCTGGGATGCCATCTGTAAACGCCGAATATATCAAATGGTACTAATGTATCTTTTGTATAGTCAATATCTCGTAATTAATGCTTGTTAATGCTGAGTTGAAAAAGAATCATTAGAGCTCTCTTCTATAAGCCTGGCGCATCCTCTTATATACTGACATGGCAAAACACGTGAGCTGCCAACCCCAATATGATTTTCAGCAGTGTTCAATATCTGATTTTCTTGCCTGTAGTGGTCTTTATCTACTGGCGACTTAAAGGCACGTCGCGCCTGGTTTTCACTGTGGCGGCCAGCTATTTCTTCTATATGAGCTGGATGCCTGTATACGGCGTGTTACTTGCTCTGCTTTCCACCATCAACTGGGGTCTGGCACGGTGGATGGAACACATGAATGGCAAGAATGGCCAGGGCAATTTGCCAGCCAGATTGCTACTGCTGGCTGGTCTCTTTCTCAATGTGGGCGCACTTTGCTATTACAAATACGCCAACTTCTTTTTCGAAAACCTCAGTCTACTGATTCATGCGGTTGCGCCGGTGGTGCCTATTTTCACCGCCCAACTGCAAAGCTACCAGCCGCCCTTAATGGCTGTCTTCTTGCCTCTCGGTATAAGCTTTTTTGTTTTTGAATTCGTGCACTATCTCACTGATGTCTACAAAGGTGACAAAGCCGTCAAGTCATGGTTCGAATTTGCCGCCTTCGCAGTTTTCTTTCCCTCACAAATTGCCGGACCAATTAAACGTTATCAAGACTTCCTTGCTCAACTACGTAAGCCTTTGCCTTTAGACAAAGCACTGATGGCTGAAGGTGCCAGTCTTTTCATGCAGGGATTATTTAAAAAAGCAGCCATAGCTGATCCCATTGGCGCTTTAATTCTCAAACCATATAGCATGAGCCAGATGGTCTCTGGCCCTGATGCCTGGATTGCTGTAATTGGCTTTACCATTCAAATTTATTGCGATTTTTCTGGTTACACCGACATGGGTCGCGGATCGGCACTGCTGCTGGGCATCAGACTGCCAGTCAATTTCAATCTGCCTTTGCTTTGCGGAGATATCGCCGTGTTCTGGCGCCGCTGGCATATTTCACTCTCCACCTGGTTAAAAGATTACGTCTACATTTCACTGGGTGGGTCGAGAAATGGCGAATGGTTGCAAGCTCGCAATTTATTTATCACCATGGCGATCTCGGGGCTATGGCACGGCGCCAGCTGGCACTTTGTGCTCTGGGGCGCTATGCACGGCGTAGCCATGATAATTCACCACCAGTGGTGCCGCTTTCTTGAGGCTGTGCCTTTTATGAAAAAAGCAGCCACGGGAGCGGTAGGAAATTTGGCCGCCATCATTCTTACACAGCTATTTGTGGCACTGGCCTTTGCTCTATTCCGCGCACCAGATATTCCGCACGCTTTCAACATCTGGGCAAGCCTGCTCAACTTTGGTGGCGAAGCCACCCTTGTGGAACCATTGCTCAAATCAGGCTGGCTTGTGATTGCCGGTGGCTATTTGATCTTCTGGATGCTGACCGAATATCTACGCCAGCACAGAACTTTGCTTGACGGTTTGCTCAAAGACAAAAATCAGGCTTTTTTGCCGCAAGTACGCCTGGCTACATACACTATGGCAGCGATTCTGATGGTGGCTTCGAAGCCGCTTGAAGCAGTGCCATTTCTCTACTTCCAATTTTGATCGCTTAACTCAGGAACAACATGGTCATCAGTTTAGAATCACAATCAACAATGGAGGTGAAAAGCGGGGCCAAAGGCCGCGCTGATCTATTGCCCGCGCACGACTATAACTGGTTGGGCCTATTGAGAAGAGCAAGAAATTTGGCACCATATCTAGTCTGGCAGATAGTGGCACTACTGATGGTGGAAGTAATACTGTCAATGGCGGGCCTGGGCGAAGAAGAAATCTTCAAACTGGATAAACAAATCGGCACAGTACACATGGTTGATAAGACGGTCACCTGGCGCAAAGAAGGTTATGCGCGATCATACCTGTATGCCTCAGGCTTGCGCGAACCGGTAGCCCTTGCTAAAGCTCCCGGCGTCTATCGCATTGTGCTTTTAGGCGATTCACAAACTGAAGCAATGCAAGTGACCCTCGACAAGTCTTTCGGCAAAATTTTGCAAGCTAAACTCAGCCGTAAACTGGGTCGCCCTGTGGAAGTTTTAAATTTTGGCGTCTCCGGCTATTCCACAGTGCAAGAATTGCTGCTAATGCGAAGGCAGGTTTTTGCCTACGCACCAGATTTGATACTGGTGGGATACAACGCCCGAGATATGTTTGAAAATTGGGCCATTCCTGATTCGGCAATTGCCAACGTGCGCCCCATTGCCTTGAAGCTGCCCAAACAAGAAATAGTGATTGATGGTAGCGCAGTTAGTGGTTGGATGAAATCACCCCGTGGCAAGTTCTTGAACAGCATCGAATTTTTGCGATCGCATTCTCGCATCTGGGGGCTAATCGCCGCATTTGAAACTGATGCCAGTACGCATAATCCGATCTATAAAACCGTGGTCAATTTCTTTACTGCACCAGTTAACACCATCAAACAATTTAAGGCAGAAATAGCACAGCCAGACTATTTCAAGAAGCTTGAGGGCGGCTTGAAAAAGGAACTGGATCAAGCCTGGCAAGCACAAATTGCCCAGTGGGATTTCGCCAAGGTTCTGGCTGCCACCACAGCACCTGTAACTAAACCTGCAACTGCAGCTGCCACACCAGTTGTCAGCTCTGTTCCAGCGAGTGTAAAGGCTCCCGTCAAAGCGCCACCTGAGAACATTCCACTCAGCGATAGTGACAAGCTTTTCCATGATGTTATTGCCAATACTATGAACGCGCTGTTGCAAGAATTTAAAAAGGACAGCGCCAAGCACAATTGCAAGCTGATGGTAGTCGGTTTACCTTCCAGAGCCACTCTGCTGCCAATTGCCGGCATGGATGCGAGCACACTGGGAATGAACTACGAGGGCGAACTGGCTTTAGTTGAAAAACAATGCCGCCAAAATCAAATTCCATATATAGACGCTCAAGCACCGGCCATAAATTACAGCAGCGAGCAGATAGAAAGGCTCTTTTACACCGCGCACCTCAATAATGAAGGGCAGGTATATGTGGCTGATACCATAGAAGCCGCCGTGGCCGACGCGATGAAAACTGGTTTATAAGCATCATTCAATTTATAAACGCAAGAATATTGTCACTTGTTCTTGACGGAGTGATAAGAGCGCTGATAGGATGGGCTCTTGTGGTTGAGACGTGGCTTTGTAAATAAGCCGTCTTTGTCGCTTATGCGTCCGTAGCTCAGCTGGTAGAGCACTCGGCTTTTAACTGATTGGTCGTGCGTTCGAGTCGCACCGGACGCAAATTATAATCCCGATAAAAAATATCTCAATATTTGTCGAGAGCAAAAAAATAGAAAGCCCCGGTTCATATCGGGGCTTTTTCTTTTGCAGTGTGCCTGGTTATGTCCAATAGCTGCCTGGCGGTGAGCAAACCTCTGCCTCGAGAGACAAACAAGGCCACAGGCGCGGTTAACGCCGATTTACCAGGGGAAATTAAAGCGAGCAAACATGGGAACGCTTCCGGCAGTAAGACCTTGCCTGAAGTCGAGCACTCCAATTTGAACCCCTCGGTCTTCAAATGTATCAGGATAGAGATACAGCGAAACCGAGAACTGCTCTACATAACCGCGCACGGTTGCACCTGGTGCCAGCTCAAAAACCACTTCCAAACCACGCGGCGTTCTCACCGCTTCATTGAGTTCAAAATATTTCTCCAAAAGCACGTCATCTTCGCCATAGGGTGGCGGCTCATCAAAATCTACAGGCAGTGAATGGGTGGTCCATTGCCAGAGCACATGGTCAGTGCCCGATTTCTTCAAGCTCACATTCAAGCGAGGGAACCAGTCATCGCTACAGGTCGACTCCCTATAAACAGACAGCCTGCCCTTACTCAGTAGCGGCCGATCAATTAGGAGTTGGCGCCCCTGGGCGTCGATCTCTTCCATTTATTTGACTCTCCATTCAATACAGAGGAAAAGAATAACATCTGAAGGAAGACAGATTGGCCCTGATCGGATAATGTTTGAAGGTTATGAACGGCATGACTGAAAGATTATTGCGATTCCCCCCGCGCTACTCCATGGGTGGGCTCTACACGGCTCCTACTTCTCAACCTGAGACCTGGGATCTGTTTGAGCGGCCCCTAGGACTGATTGTCAATCCTGAAAATCAGCCCATAAATTGGCAGTGGTTAGATGAAGCTCGCGGCGATGTAATTGTTCCTAACCCCGAATCGTGCAAAATTCAGCTGAAAGTTTCAGCCAGCGCCGCCAATTTGCTTTCACCGCTAGAAAACCTGCCATCGCAGTCTTTGCATGTGCTCGATATGAGCCGCACACAGATAAACGATCTCAGCCTCACCCATATTTCACACCTTGAAACTTTGCGAGTGCTTGAGCTGGCATACACCCCTGTTGGTGACGCCGGACTAGCCTTTATTGCTCGTTTATACAATTTAGAATCGCTTGGCCTTACCGCCACCAGCATCACCACCGATGGCTTGATACATCTATCTGCGCTGCCGCATTTAAAAGAGTTATGGCTTAACGGCACCAGCGTTGATGATAGTGCTGTGGAACATTTGGCCCAACTTACTGAGTTGAAACTGCTTGGTCTATCAGGCACGAAATTTACCGACAGCGGTTTAGCCGCGTTGAGTTGTTTGAAAGACCTGGTCAGACTTTATCTGTTCAATACTGAAGTGACTGAAGCCGGCATAGCTAAGCTTCGGGCCGAGCTGCCGCACTTAAGAGTCAAATGGAAAAGAGCTGCGCCCACCAGGCCTGAATATACCCTGGCCGATCTGGTGGACCTGTCTATCAAGGCTGGTCCTGAGCCGGGGAAAAATTCGCCCAGCACAGCTAAAGTCACAAGTGCAGTGCCCATGCCAGTGCCTGCTGTGGCACAGCCAACCCTTGATGACCCCAGTAAATACATGAGCCAGGATGACTTCTGGGACTTAATTGATTTGCTTAATTGGGACGAAGAAGGCCATGATGATGCCGTGATAGCACCGGCGGTGCAGCAACTGAGTGAACTGCAAGCTGAAGAAATCTTTGCTTTTCAAGAAATTTTGAGCGAAAAGCTCTGGCAGCTTGACGGCGAAAAGTTTGCTCGAGAAATAGGTCGCGATGCCTATAACGGCAATGAAAAACAATTTTCAAAAGAATGGTTTTTAGCGGCGCGCTGCTGTGCTGTTGCAAACGGTCAATTATTTTTCAACGACATCATTGCCGATGCAAAAAACATGCCGAAAGATCTTGGTTTTGCAGCTTTAACCAGTATGGCAGGGCGCGCCTACCGAAAAAAAACCGGCAACCATTTCAACTATTCCCCTAAATATGCACTGTCCTCATGCATCAATAAAAAGGGCTGGCCGTCTCTTTATGCCTGAGACCACAAAACGCAGTTCGCGCCTTGCAGGCCAGGCCACAGAAGAAGCGCAAGCTGACGCAATTTGCACGCATTTATGCAAAGCCGATAAAAAACTGGCCAAAGTTATTAAGCAAGTCGGCCCTTATACTTTGCGCGTTGATGGCATGCAATCGAGTTATGAAGCCCTGGCCGAGTCAATTGTTTATCAACAAATTACCGGCAAAGCAGCTCAGTCGATTTGCAATAAAGTAATGGCAAATTTCAAAACAAAGAAATTTCCTGGCGAAAAATTGATCTTAAAGGCAAGCGAAGATGACCTGAGGGCCTGCGGTTTGTCTCGGGCGAAAGCAATGGCACTGCAAGACCTGCCCCTAAAAAGTCTTGAAGGTGTAGTGCCTAAAGTAGACGAAATGCAAAACTTGTCTGACGAAGATTTACTCGCTCGCCTGGTTTCAGTGAGGGGTATAGGCCCATGGACAGTACAAATGCTTTTGATGTTTCGCCTTGGCAGGCAAGATGTGCTGCCTAGCACCGACTATGGCGTGCGCAAAGGTTTTGCCCTCACCTATTATGGTAAGACCCGGGCACAGTCAGATGATTTGCCCAAACCTTCTGAAATAGCTGCACACGCTGAATGCTGGCGTCCATTTCGCACCGCAGCAAGCTGGTACATGTGGCGAGCCCTTGAGCTTTAAACTGAACTTTAGAAAATGGTTTAAAATCGATTTGATGAAAAGCAGGTTTTTACTTTTAAATCTTCTACTGGCGTGTTGTGTCACTTGCTGTGGCCTGCCTGAAGTAACAGCCAATGCCGCATCAGCAAGGCAGCCGACGCAGGCGCCCGGCCGCGCCATAGACGAAGAAGAAGATGAGCCTCCTGTGCGCCGAGAACGCAAGACTCCACCAAAACTTACAGTGCCTGCCTACGTAACCTATTGGACACACGATGCCCTCGGTTATCATCCATCTATTATGTTGACTATCGAGAATGTCAGCGACGTCAGTTTGCTTGGCGAGCCCATACAGTTGCAGGCGCATTTCAGGCTGCTCTCAGAGGGAATATTGACTGTTTATCGCTGGCATACCAGGCTTGATTCCATCGGCAGTAAACAACAGGTGAATACTGAGGCTCACGGCAAAAGGCCTTTTGAATTGCCAATCGATCCGGGTGAATGGCCGATGATTGAGTGCAAAGTAATTTGCAAAATTGGCGATGTCTCCAGTGAAGAAAGTCAAAATTTGATTGTCGCCCGCATACAGCCTGTGGCCATGACCGATGAAGACGCGCGCACTCAGCTCAATAGTCAACTGGGCAATAATCGTCTGGCCAAAGCAAAAATGGAACAGGGCAAAAAGAAGTTTGAGGCCGAACACCCTCGCCCACGCCCCCTTACGGAGCGCACTGAGCGTAATGATCGTACTGAGCGTGGCAGCCTGCCTAAATCTGGCAATTACAATTCCAGCTCACGCTATGTCAATCACGCTAACAACCCTCCTGTTGCTCCACCTACACCTCCACCGGTAGCAGAAAAGCCTCTTATTGCTGTGGCAAATTCGCTGTCGCAAAATCCCAGCACCAGATTCGGTGCCAATAATAGTGCTACTAGCAGCAACGGTCCTGGCAGTAATTCGCGCACTGTAACTACTTCAACTACTTCAGGCATCCCAAGTAATTCAAGCGGCTCAGGCAATCAGTATGTGCTCAAAAGCAATCTCCCCGGTCTGGGAGACGACTTTTATCAATTTGAAAAAATCATGGGTATGCCACTACAAACCGATGTTAAAGACAAAAACTGGATCTGGGCCAGCTATAAAAAACATCCGGCCGTCAAAATCGTAGCCGGCTCAAAAGGCCGCACAGGCAAAGCTGATGTGGTGGTCTGCGCTATTAACCAGGACAACAGTGCAACGTTGAACGATGTGCAATTTGTCAGCCTGGCAAAAGCACTGGCAGGAAAATTTAAAAACGAGAAGTCATCCGCAGCAGAGCATTCAGTGCGCTATACCGATGATGGTCGAATTGAACTGATCAATTTGACCACCCAGAGCTGTCGCGCCGTTTATTTCAAAACCACCGATGCCAGCGGACAAAATCAGGCGGTAATTGCCATCAGTCGCCTGCCCGGCTCAGTAAGCGAGCTATTAAAAGAAGAAGGACACAAGTCTGACTTGCTGCGCTTTACCTTAAAAGGTCTCGGTGAAGGCGAAAAAGCCGAGGAATAATAAGCAAAAGCTAAACAGCTAAAATAAACATTTTCTGATTTACCATTCTCACCGGCACTATAGATGGAAGAAGGTGGACGGCGGATCTATAATTCGCCTTGAAAACTATGTGGATAGGATAAATATGCCGATAACACAGGAAGCTGCGGTCAAAAATACGATGCAGGCGCAAAGCGAACAGGGCAGCAATAATAGCAATAGCTTGAGCGGCAAGCCGCCGGTGACCAGGTCGCTTTTTGACATGATTCCGGTGTGGCTGGTGTTGTTTCTGGCCAAGCCTTATCTTGCCGGAGAGACTGCCGAAGAGGCCCTCACACTAGCTCGAAAACTTTATGACGAAAATCAATTTAGCGTCACCCTCGATATTCTTGGTGAAGACGCCGCAATTGACGCTGACTGTGACGCATCTGTAGCCCACTACAAACACTTGATTGATTTGATAGCTCAAGATCCTCTGCCGGTAGAAGAATGGCGCAGGCAACCAAGAGTTTCGTTCAAACCTTCTATGTTTTGTCCAGTTACCCCGAGCGTTGGCGAGTTCCGCTCGCCGGTTTTAGATCGTGCCTATAACCGCATCGAATCAGTGGTTGAATATGCAAGCACCAAAAATGTGGCCGTCACTTTAGAAGCAGAAGATCACCGCTGGACCGATTTTCAGTTAGAGAGCTACTTCGCTCTAATAGAATCTGGTTACCGCAATGTCGGTACAGTGTTGCAAAGCCGCTTGTTCCGCACCGCAACCGACATTAAGCGCTTTGACGATCGCATGCGCACTCGCCTGGTCATTGGTATCTATAATGAGCCGGCTGCTATTGCCCACACAAACAAACCGGCAATGAAAGAATGCCTGGTCAAGTACGCCCGTGAGCTTATCGCTCGCGGCACTTATGTGGAAGTGGCTACTCACGACACCAAGTGCATTGAAACTTTCTTCAACGATGTTGTGATACCAGATGCAGTGCCTACAAGCGCATTCGAAACTCAATATTTGCACGGAGTACCCCGTAAACGCTTCCAGAAAAGCCTGATCTCAGGCGAAATTTTCGAGGCCATTGCCACCACCAATAAATCCGCAATGAAGTCAGCGGAAAAGGCAGAAACAGTTTTCAAAAAGCTCGCCGCCGAGGGTGTACTGGTGCGCATGTATCTGCCTTTCGGCGAAGGCAAAGTTGCCGGAGCTTACTGCCGCAGACGTTTGAAAGAAAATCCGAACATGGCTATTTACGGCATCAAAAATCTGCTCAAAATAGACTCTTAAAGCAAATTCTGACTGGCCTGTTCGTCAGCGTGATACGAGCTGCGCACCAGCGGCCCGGCAAAGACATTGGTGAAACCCATGAGTATGCCTTGTTGCTGTAAAAATGCAAAAGTGGCAGGCTCAACGTAGCGTCGAACCGGCAGATGATTATCAGTGGGTTGCATGTACTGACCAAGCGTAACCAGGTCTACGCCAGCTTTGCGCCAGTCTTTCATCACTTCAAGAACTTCATCATCGCTTTCACCAAGGCCCATCATCAAACCAGACTTTGTGGTCAGACCTTGAGCTTTGCTTCTTGCCAGTACTTCCAGTGAACGGTCATAGCGCCCCTGAGGTCGCACTTCCAGATAAAGTCTTGGAACCGTTTCAATGTTGTGATTGAGCACATCAGGCCGAGCATCGAGCACGGTTTGCAAGGCGTCCCAGTTGGAACAAAAATCAGGAATTAAAACTTCGATGCCGGTATCAGGATTTAAAGCGCGAATGGCGGCGATGGTGTCAGCCCACACTTGCGCGCCACCGTCTTTTAACTCGTCGCGATTGACAGACGTAATCACCGCATACTTAAGCGATAGCTTGCGCACCGCTTCAGCGACGCGCCGCGGCTCATCAAGGTCAAGCTCGGTGGGTTTGCCCGTAATCACATTACAAAATCCACAGCTTCGCGTGCATATATTGCCGAGAATCATGAAAGTGGCAGTGCCTCGGGCCCAGCATTCACCTCTGTTGGGGCAAGCAGCCGATTCACAAACGGTATGCAAATCGTTCTCGTCAAGAAGCTCTTTGACGCGCCAGTAAGGCTCTCCGGTAGGGAGCTTGACTTTCAGCCAGGGTGGCTTCGGCAGCTTATCGGCCTTTTCAATTGTCACTTTGGCATTCATGCAATATTAAGCTTTGCAGCATCGCCAGCCGCTTTTGGCTTCTCATCCATTGAGAATTATCCACTGAGAATTTTCCACAAACCTTTATAGTCCCCCGCGGCCTATATATGACATACTTTGCCTGGTCTGAGACTCATCGTCAAGTAGAAGAAGTTAACACGAAAGCCAATGGCCACGCCATTAGCTCAAGAGAAAAATTTCGAGAGAGTGAAAAATCAGACTGAGCCCAAGTAAAGCAGATACAAACCCATAAAAACGGTGTCGACTCTATGCCAAGAACAAAGATTGAGCTTCCTCATATCGAGTATCTCTCCATTCTGGATGAGGATGCCAAACTCGACAAAACTCTCGAGCCTAAAATCGCTCCTGAAACTTTGAAGACCATGTACAAGTACATGCTGCTTGCACGGCGCACCGATGAGCGCATGCTCTTGATGCAAAGACAGGGCAGAATGGGTACTTTCCCACAATCTTCAGGGCACGAAGCCATCTCTATGGGCTCGGCTATCCACCTGGGTAAAACCGACTGGCATGTTCCTGCTTATCGCGAATTGGCTGGTTTGCTGTTTCGTGGCTGGTCTATTGAGACCACTTTGCTTTACTGGAATGGTTTTGAAGAAGGCGCCATGCCACCAGAAGGTGTCAATGATTTGCCGGTTTGCGTGCCTATTGCCAGCCAGTTGCTTCACGCCGCCGGCCTCGGTATGGCCATGAAACTGCGCAACGACAACAGTGTGGTAATGACATATTTTGGAGATGGTGCCTCATCTGAAGGCGACACTCACGAAGCCATGAATTTTGCCTCTGTCTATCAAGCACCAGTTGTTTTTGTTTGTCTCAACAACCAATATGCCATTTCAGTGCCAATCGCTAAACAGATGCGCAACGAAACAATTGCCCAGCGCGCCATTGCTTATGGCATGCCTGGCATTAGAGTTGATGGCAATGATGTGCTGGCCGTCTATGTGGCCACTCAAGAAGCCGTGGCCCGTGCTAAACGAGGCGAGGGGCCAACTTTGATTGAAGGTTTGACTTATCGCTTCACTCCGCACACCACCGCTGATGATCCAAAGCGTTATCGCAGCGACGATGAATGTGCGCTCTGGACCAAACGAGAACCTCTGGCACGCTTCAGCAAATATCTGATTGCCAAAGGCGTCTACAACGAAAAACAGTTGCAAGAATTAGAAGCCGAACTAGACGCTGTAATCAAAGCGTCAATTGTGCGCGTTGAAGAAATGGCTCAAAGCGAAGAGCTGGCCAATCCACTCTCCATGTTCGACTATCTCTACAACGATATTCCGCCTTATCTCAATGAGCAAAGAGAAGAGTTGAAAAACCATCTGGCTCAAGTGGAAAAAGCAAAAAATAATTCTGGTGTCAGCCCGCAAAAAGCTAACGCTCACTGAGTCAAATTAGCTTGAACGAATTTGCGACTTTTAAATTTTCAGGAGAATTTCAATGGCACAAATGAATATGGCAAAGGCCATTAACCTTGCCCTTTTCGAAGCAATGGAAAGAGACGACAAAGTTGTGGTCATGGGCGAAGACGTAGGGCCTGATGAAGGTGTATTCCGCATTACCGAAGGTCTTTTTCATAAATTTGGCGATAAGCGTGTGCTTGATACTCCTCTAGCCGAATCAGGCATCATGGGCACTGCAATCGGCATGGCCATCTATGGTCTGCGTCCGGTTTGCGAAATGCAATTTTCTGGTTTTGATTATTACGCTTTCCACCAATTGGAATGCCATGCTTCGCGCTTTCGCAACCGCACCAGAGGCAGGGTCACCGTACCCGTAGTAATGCGAGCTCCATACGGCGGCGGCATCCGCGCACTTGAGCATCACTCTGAAAGCCGTGAAGCGATTTATGCTCACACTCCTGGTTTGAAAGTCGTTATTCCATCAGGACCTCGCAATGCCAGAGCGCTCTTGCACAGCGCCATTCAAGATCCTGATCCGGTCATTTATTACGAGCCCAAAGCAATTTATCGCCTCTTTAAAGAAGAAGTGCCTGAAGCTATGGAAACATTGCCCATTGGAGCGGCTCAAGTTGTACGGAAAGGCAAAGACATCACTTTAATTTCTTACGGCGCCAGTCTGCGCGCTACTCTAGAAGCCGCCGAAATGCTCGAAGAAGAAGACGGTGTGCAAGCTGAAGTTATTGACCTGCTCACCATCGCCCCCATGGACGCCACACTGATTATCGAATCGGTGAAGAAAACCGGCCGCGCTGTTGTGGTGCACGAAGGACCTCGAACTTGTGGTCTTGGTGCCGAAGTGGTGGCACGCATAAATGAAGCAGCACTTCTATATCTTGAAGCACCAATTAAACGCGTGACCGGATTCGATGTGCCGATTCCATACTTCTCCAAAGAACGCTTCTTCTTGCCTGATCCAGAGCGGGTTCTGGCTGCCAGTCGCGAAACCCTTTCTTTCTAATATCTATCGAGCTAGTATCAATTCATAAAGGTGGACAATGACGGTTGAATTTAAATTGCCTGACCTGGGTGAAGGCATTCATGAAGCTGAGATTATTGGTGTCAAGGTTAAAGAAGGCGAGATGGTCAAAGAAGACCAGATTATCTTTGAAGTTGAAACCGACAAGGCAGTAGTAGAAATTCCTTCCCCCTATGCTGGGGCCGTGGCAAAGATTCACGTCAGTACCGGCCAGACGGTAACCGTGGGCAGTGTGATGATTGCTTATGATATTGCCGCCAAAGGAGCCGTTAAAAATGCTGCCGCTGAAAATGAAAAAGCTGTAGGCAGTATTGAGACAACTGATAAAGCGGCAGAAGCTAAAGTTGCTGTGGCTAAAGAAGCGGTAACTGCCGGCCGCACCGCTAATGGTGCACCAGACAATAGCAGGCCGGTACCAGCCACACCTGCTACACGTCGCCTGGCGCGTGAATTGGGAGTTGACCTGCATCAGGTCAATGCCACCGGCCCTGCCGGTCGGGTATTGAAAGAAGATGTTATGGCTTTTGCCGCCGGCTCGCTTGAGTCAAGAATTCAAAGCAATGGGGCGTCAAAATCCAGCCCCTCCACAACGGTAAGTTCTACCACTACTTCTAAATCTAGTTCTAGTTCTAACTCTAATTCACCAGCCTCCTCTGCATCAATGCAGGAAAAGTATGGCACCGCTGGTGGTGCTGCAGCCCCATTAGCTCCGCTCAACAATAATGCCGGTCAGCCGGTGGAATATCCAGACTTTGCTAAATTCGGCAAAGTAGAGCGCCTGCCGCTTAAATCTATTCGCCGCAAAATTGCTATCAATATGACCCAGGCCTGGACTCATATTCCCCATGTAACTCACTTTGATGAAGCTAACGTCAGTGAACTCACGGCTCTAATCGGCAAATACGAAAAAGAATTTGCCGCCCGCTCAGGTGACACTAAAGTCAAACCGACTCTCACCGTCTTCACCATCAAGGCACTGGCTAGCGCACTTAAGTTGTATCCCCAATTTAACTCAAGCCTTGATGAAAATACCGGCGAAATTGTGGTCAAGCACTACTATAACGTCGGCGTGGCCGTGGCTACAGAACGCGGTTTAATTGTGCCTGTGATTCGTGACGTTGATCAAAAAAGTTTCTATGAAATTGCCGTGGAGCTTTCTGACATTGCCGCCAAAACTAGAGCCGGTAAAGTAGAACTGGATCGCCTGCAGGGCGGTACCTTTACTTTGACTAATATTGGCGCCATAGGTGGTACGTCCATGTCGCCCATGGTCAACTTCCCAGAAGCGGCTATCCTGGGTATGGCAAGAGCCAGTCAGAAACCGATTGTCAAAGATGGTCAAATTGTCATCGGCACCATTTTGCCTCTGGCCATGTCTTTTGACCACCGCCTAGCTGATGGTGCGGAAGCAGCCTATTTTGTCCAACACGTGGTCAAATTGCTGGAAGATCCTTTCAAATTTGTTTTAGAAGCCTAGGAGGCAAATATGGTCGTTGGAGAGATGGTGCAGGAAGTTGACCTGGTAGTGATTGGCGGCGGTCCGGGCGGCTACACCGCTGCGTTGCGCGCAGCTGAGCTGGGCATCAAAACTCTTCTTGTAGATGCCGCACCAAAACCTGGTGGTGTCTGCTTGCATATGGGCTGCATTCCCTCAAAAGCCTTATTGCATGCCGCTGAAGTAATCTACTCTTCCAAACACGCAGAAAAAATCGGCATCAAATTTGGTGCCCCTGAAATTGACTTGCCCGCTCTCAAAACCTGGAAAACTGGTGTCATAGATAAGCTCGCTCAGGGCATCGTCGGCATGTGCAAAAGCGCCGGAGTAGAAATTTTGCACGGCAAGGCTACTTTTCAAGATTCACGCAGCGTGCGTGTTGATTGCCCAGGCGAATCAGCCATGCGCATCAAATTTAAACATTGCATTTTGGCCACCGGATCAAGACCTGTGGCTCTGCCAAAGCTCTTCAAGAAAGAAGAAGACTTAGGCAGCGAACGCATATTAGACAGCACTACGGCCTTAAATTTAGCCGACGTGCCGAAGAGCCTTATTGTTATTGGTGGCGGCTACATTGGCCTTGAGTTGGGCACTGTCTACGCTGCCCTTGGTAGTGAAGTTACAGTTGTGGAAATGACCGACGGACTGCTACCAGGCGCTGATCGTGACCTGGTTAAACCACTTGCCACCAAATTGACTGAGATGTTTAAAGCCATTCATCTCAGCACTAAAGTAAACAGTATTGAAGTCACCAAAAGTGGTGTCGAAATTAGCGTAGAAAGTAAAGATGGTGCAGCGAAATTAAGCGCAGACAAAGTTTTAATTTCAGTAGGCCGGCGCCCTAATTCAGATGGCATTGGCCTGGAGAACACACAAGTCGAGGTGGATGCCCATGGCTTCGTATTATCAGACCAATTCTGTCGCACCAGAGATAAACGCATTCTCTCTATCGGTGATATCTCAGGTCAACCAATGCTTGCTCACCGAGCCATTCGTCAGGGCTACGTAGCCGCCGAAGTGCTGGCGGGTAAACCATCCGCTTATGACAATCGCTGCGTTCCAGCAGTGGTCTTTACTGAACCCGAAATTGCCTGGTGTGGTCTCACAGAAACCGAGGCGAAAGCTCAAGGTATCACCGTTTCAGCCGCCAAATTCCCCTGGTCTGCTTCCGGCAGAGCTATGACCATTGCTGACACCGGCGGCAGCACCAAGGTAATTTTCGACCCTGCCACCTCACTGGTTTTAGGCGTCGGTATGGTCGGGCCTCGCGCCGGCGATCTGATCTCAGAAGCTGTGGTTGCAATTGAAATGGGGGCTGTTCTGGAAGACCTGGTTACCGCCATTCACCCTCATCCGACACTTTCTGAAACAATCAATGAAGCCGCACTTTCGGGCCTGGCCAGGCTCGATCGCCAACGTTCGAAAGAAGCCGAAAAACAAATCAGCTCAACATAAAGCCGGTTTCTTGCCAGTGTAGATTAAGGGCGGAAAAAAGGGGGCATAACTGCCTTGGCAATGGCATAGCTTTAGTTAGTCATTTACCTATTCAAGGGTTTCTTCCAGGCCTTTACGGCTGTAAGCTAGTCTTGATCAAAAAGTGCAGATACAAAGTAATGGAAGGTTGAGGAATAGATGGCTGAGGAGAGTTCTCAAGCGAATCGGTCTGAAAGTTTCGGATCAGCAGCAAACCTTATGATCGAAGCCCTGGAAAAAGCCAGTGCCGAGCTCGAACGTACCGTCACTCAATGCCTTGACCAGCTTCACGATTTCAGCGAAGGCATCGATCGAGGGCTGGCTCTGCAGTTGGAGAAGGTCATTCAGCAGAGTGGTCACCTGGTCGACTCTCACGGAAATGACCTGGAAGCCAAACGAGACGAGACTCTCGACACAATAAGCGCTCTCGAAACTGCTGAGTCAGATCGTTTGATGCAAGGTGCTGCCATTATCAGGCGGCGATTTGCCGATAAATTACTTGAGGCCACAGACGCCCTCAACGAAATTATGGAAACTCAGCTGGAAGAGCTGGCCGGCATGATCGATTTGCCCCACGCCAATCTTTATGAAAGTAGCCGCGAACGAATTGCCCGCATTACTGAGCTGGCAGGTTCCGGCAAAGAAAGAATTGAAACCATCTCGCAGAGTTATGAAGATGGAATGTCTGATAAAGCAAAAACTATCGATGATTCAGCTCAATCGGTAATTGAAAATTCCAAAGCTGAGGTTGATGGTCATCTGGCACGCTACAGCAGCCAGTTTGATGAAAAAATTGAAGATGTGCAAAAGCAATTGGGCGACATCGTCGAAACCGCCAGCCGCGATATCACCACCTTGATTGAGCGTGGAGCTAAGAATATTGACGAGGCACGCCAGACCAACAATCAAGTTTTAGACGAACATATTGCTCACTGGCGCGAACAGCTCACAGCAATGAAAACTCGTTTTCAGCAGGGCAGCCGCGAAAGTCAATCACGCTTTCTCAAAGAATATAGTGATGAAGTAGAGAAAAAATTGCTCAGTTCGCAAGACGAGATCAATCGCATCGCCGCTTCAGCGAAGGCACGTATGCTGGTAAATCAGAAACTTGTGCACAACTCCTTGCGGCGAGTTGAAAGCAAATTATCCGATGAGATTGATCGCCTCTTCATCAAATTTGAAGCCGGAATGGCTCAAGAGTCGAAAATTAATTTGATGGTTTCGGGCAATCGTCTACCAGCCAATCCCGAGGTTATCGATAAGCTCAACAGCCGCTTGCGGGCTCATGGTGCTGAAGTGATCAAAACTTTCCGCAGGCAAGTGGAACAAACTGAAAGTGAATTTTCTCGCTCATCAGCGGGCAGTAACGAGAGAATTGAAAGCATCAGACTCTCATCTGTTGAGTCGCTGGAAAAGCAGGTGCGTATCATGCGCTCAGACCTTGAGCGCATCACCAGAAACTTCCACAATGAGTTGTCTGAGCTAAACTTGAAATTGCCTATAATAGAAGAATCGGGCAGGGCAGCAGCACTGGCGGTGATGGCATACAAGAGTGCCATGTTGTCTCTCGATAATGAATAAAAAAGATCAATAACAGAGGAAGATAAGGTTAATGACTTTCGCAGGTAAAAAGCTTCAAGACATTTATGACTCGGGCTCCGCTCGTCTAAATGAGCTGGAAGAATCATCAACTTCGAAGCTGGCCAATAAAGCTGCAGCACACGTTAACGAACGTCAGGAATCTGAGCAACAATCAAAAATGGAAGTGGCTGCTAAAGCAGCCGCCGGTGAAGAAGAAATCAAAAGACAGTCAAAGGAAGCAGCGGAGAGATTGCGAGCCAGCGCTGAAAAAGAGCGAGTGGCGACAGAAAATCATCTTAAGCAATTGACCGAGCGCCTGGCTTTGTTCAATGATGATCTTAAACGAGCAATCGAAGATCTAAAGATCGGACACGAAAGCACTTTAGATGACAGCTTCATGCGGGCGGCCGATCATTACTCAAGCGTTGTTGAAGGCGCAGCCGTAGATCTGGAAACTCAGCATTATGTCAGCGGCCAAAGACTGCGTTCGCAGGCCAGCTTCTTTGCTAATTCGCTGCAGCAAAAGTTAGACCACAGTTTGTGGGAATCGCGCGGTAGTGAAAAGCAATCTAACAGCGCGCTATTTCGAAACTATATGCAAAAGGCAAACAGCATCGAAAGTCACTTTTCGACTTTGATGCAAAGGTTCAACGCTGACTTCCAAGCCGAATTCGACCGCCTAGAATCGCATTCAAAAACATCTGAAAGTGATCTAGAAAGTGACTCTGACTTGTTCAGTCAGAAAATTGATGACATTCTCAGAGAAATTGAAAAAGACATCAATGAAATTTTCAGCACCTCCAGTGATGCCAATAAATCAGCTTTGAAAGACAAATTTAGTGGTGTTTGTGAGCAGGTTGAAGAACTTGCTCGCGATACTTCCACTCAGCTTCGTGAAGAAACAAATGCCGCCACTGCCAGGTTGTCTCAAGCTTCAGTGGCTAGCAACCGTGCCTTAAAGAAAAAATGCGAAGACGTTAAAGAGCGAGTACAAATGGACATGCAGGCCTTTGTCGCTCGCATGAACGGCAAAGTCAGTGAAACTGAATTGGTCAGAGCACAACTAGAAGATGCAAAATCGCGTGTCATTAACGAAATACGCTCTGAGCTCATAGCCATTCGGAACGGTTTTGAAGCCAATCTGGGCGATTTGATGAAAGACGCCGCTGCAGCTTTAACAAACGTTGGTTCTGAAGTAGACACTGAAATGAAAAGCGCATATGAGCGCTCTCTTTCTAAAATTAGCGCTGATACTCAAAGCGCTAAATACGAAATTGAAGATTCGACCACAAAACTGGTAGCCCTGATCAACGAGCAAAAAAACGCCGCACTTAAAGAGATCGCCCGCGCTGCGGGAGAAACATAAATTAGCCCTCTCCTTATTAGGATTCTTCGTAAGACAAAGCCATGAACTCAATGCTTCGCCAACACCACCTGAGAATACCTGACGTTAAAGCCTATTTGCGGGTTTTTGACAAGGCCAAACCGACGTCGCCTAACGACTGGGCTGCTCAAGAAAGCCAGCTCTATGAGCCCGGCTATTTGATTTTCTGTCTTGAACAAGTGGCGGCACCATCAGGTCTTTCTACTTTTTCCAAAAAAGCTGAAGATCAAGGTGAGACTTTCCGAGTTAAAGATCTTTGCGTGGTAGTGAGCAAAGACGAGGGCCAATGCGTTGTCGTCAATATCAGCGCTTCTGCCTACGAATTTAGAGTGCTCGATACACTTTTGCAAGAAAAGGCTACCCGTGCGATTCTTGATGGTAAGGACTTTAATTATTTGGCTTGCCGCCCAGTTAATCGTTTGGTAGCTACTCAAATTAAGTCACTCTACAAAGTAGGCTCAAACTATGCTCAAGGGGGTTCCAGACGCAGTTTGACCGTAGAAGGTTCTGCTATGGAAGAACCTTTATTGGCATTACTTGGTGAGCTTGGCGCTAAAGTCACCGCCCAAGTTGGCAAACCATTGCTTGATATAGGCGCGGTCTGCCATATGATCTTCACGCCTGAAGGCCGTCAGGACGACAAAAACAAAAGCCTACTGAAGGCCTGCTTCGTACCTATTAAGGAAGAAGAACTAGCCCTGGGCGAGTTAGCAGTCCAGCACGGTCTGATGACCGAGCAGGCCATTCGCGCCGAGCAAGCGATTACTCCTACAGCCAGTGCTTTTGAGCAAGGCTTCACCACACCGCTTGCCAGCCAATCGCAGCAAGCCGAGCCTATTATTTATGAGCCTGTTTACGAGCCCGTGGCCCCACCGGCTTCCACTGCCGGACCAGCCTTCCCGCCACCACAGGTGACACCAGCAGCGCAACCGGTGTTTGAAATTTCTCCGGCTTTGCAACAGGTTTCGTACACTAACTTACAGTTGCCGCCACAGTCTGAGATCAACGCGCCCATGTTCGCGCAATCAAGTCTGGCACCAGAACCGCAAGATTATTCTTTCAATCCTGGCCCGGCCAACTCAGACTTTGTTCCGTCTGCTCCGGCACCGGCACCAGAATTGCCTGCTGAACCGACTCAAACTACCAGTCGTTATGACGATACACCACCATGGGCGACAGCTTCTGCCGACGCTTTAACCGCGGTTCTGATAGCCGGCGACAATCGCATTGATCAACAGTTAACTACCGTCAAAATGGCACCACCATGGTATGCCATGTCGCACGATGTCTATGACGCGCAACCGAAGACGGCCACTGCTGTTATTGAAAGCAGCCTTCCTAAAGAAGATTTCTCGGCACAATTCTTCAATGATTACCAGCAAGGCTTTGCTGGTGAAGCCGCAATTAAACATGCCGAAAGTGAATTTGAAAAAGAAAGGCGCATTAAGGAAGAATCTGAGCGTGGCAAGCAGAGCCGCCTGAAAGATTACTTCGGCGACAACCATTATGATCAATATGTCAAAGGGGACACCACTGCTCCTCCAGCCAAGGCAAAAATTGACAGTTGGGATCTCAATCCATCTACATACTCCACTCCTGTGGAAGAAGTGAAAAACGCTAGTTTTGATTCGCCAATTTTCGAGAATGCCGCTCGTGGCACCATCGAAACCAATCCTGAAGCTAAGCTGCCTGAGCCGGTTCCGGAAGAGCCAGCCCCAGCTGATCCTGATGCCTGGATGGACTATCAGCCTCCTGGTGACACTGATACTTCTGCTACTGATGCTGCTTCGCCAACAGAAGAAGTGCTCTCCGCCCCTGGTCATCCAAGCAGTGAAGCTGAATGGTCTACCGCCGTTGAATCGTCATTTAACTCCACTGAACCTCTAGACGGCTCTCTCTTTGAGAGACTGACACAACAGCTCTCTAAAGATAGCGGTCTTGATGCCGCACCGCCGGTCACAAGCCATGAAGAAGAAGCTGCGGCTGAAGAAGTCTGGCAACAAGGCACACCTGTAGCCGACAATTTAAACAACGCACCAATGACTAGTAGTGGTGGCGGCTTCTGGTCAAATATGGACCCCAACACATCTCTCTTCAATGCACCGGAAGAAGAGAAAGAGAAAGTAGAAGTAGTAGAAGTAGTAGAAGCACAAGCTCCGGCTGCAGCTGCCGAAGTGCCAGTTGAGCAAATCGTAGAACCGGTTGTAGAGCCTGAATTGGCAAAATTACCGGTTTTGGATGTGGCACCACCAGCGGTGGAACCGGTTATCGACGCTACACCAATCGATACGCCACCGACATCAAGAACCTCGCAAGTGGCTCCTGAAAGCACGCCCGCGGCTCCTGAAATGAGCGATTCGCAAGTAATGCAAACTCGAGTGCGCCCCCGCGATTACTCCAGCCCGTTGCGCAGAAGTTCAGAACTTGGTGGCTCCAGCCCGACCCCTAGCTCAATTTCGGAGCCTTCAACACCTGGCCCACAAGCTGAAGCACCTGCTGCTGAGCTGCCAGTAGAGGCAGGCACACCAGCAGATATAGCTGCCCTCTGGCCAGAAGACGCCAATCGCATACCACAGACCGACACATCAGCACTATGGCCTGAAGAAATACCGCTGACCGTAGCCCCTGAAGCACAAGTGTCTGAAATTATTCCAGCTGCTAATCCGGCTGTGACTCCGGCTTATGAACCTTCTACTTCAAGCTATTCTGATCTTTCTGTTGTCGCTCCACATCAAGCAAACAACATTCAAGAGCCTATGATAGCTACCCCCGATGCCGGTTTGACACCAGCATCTCAGCAAGAGCCATTGCTTGATGTGGCGGTACCAAAAACGGTATCAGCCGTATCACCCAGTGAAACTAAAGCATCAATTTCAGATGCTGAGCCAATTGCCACACCTGAATCAATCGCATCGGCCTCAGTTGATTTTGCTACTACAAGCTCGTCCAGTTTGTCAGCTTTAGCTTCGGATCCGCTGCCTTCAGAATTTGGAGAGGCTCTTGGTCAGTCAATTTCGCTTGCCCCTGATTTAGAATTGTCTCTGCCGCCGCAAGCAGCACCAGAACCAGAACCTGCACCTACTCCTACACCAGCTCCGGCTCCTGCACCTGCTGCTGACCCAGCGCCAGCATTCACGGCGACACCAGCACCTGAGCCTGCACCGGCTCCAGCGCCAGCAAGCAACTGGTCTACTGCAGCCAGCGCACCAGCTATGGGCGAGTTTGACTCTGGAGTAAGAAAGGCTCCACCAGCTCAAGACACTCGTTTGATGATGAACGAGATGGCTACATTAATGAGCAAGCTCGAGCAACAGGTCGCTAAAGCTGCCAACAAATTGAGCAGCCGCGCAGAAGAGCTCAAAGTGCGCCTAAACCGCCAGGTTGAGTCACTCTTGCGTGAAGCTCAAGATCTAGAAAAACATGCTGAGGTTAATCTCACCAATCTGTCTAGTGAACTCAGAGGTCGTTTAGATAATCTGGCTGTAGATGTACAAACCGGGCTCTCAAAAGAATCTGAAAGTGGCCGCAGCTTGCTGAGCGACCTTGATGCCTCGGGCCTTGAGACCCTTGAAGCAGAGCAAAGACAACTGTCGGGCAAAATCATCCGTGATTGTGCCGAGTTCAAAAGCGAATTAGAAAAACTCACACTCAGTGTGCAAACCAGACTAAATAATCTCATTGCCAGCCGCAACGATGAACTGGCACGCTTGAGCGAGTCAATTCTTGAGCAGCTCAAAGAAAGCCATGATGCCTATGGCGAGAAAGTCACACAACGCTTTGATCGTTTCCGCGAACGCATGCTTGAAGAAAATTCTTCCATCACCCAATCGCTTGAACGCAACATGCGCTCAATGGTTGAAGAAATTGACAGCTCACTCGATCGCGCTTGCGAAAAATTGCGCTCTACAAAGCTTGATCTTGAGCAAACGATTTCGCACACCATGGCCGTCTCCGAAATGGCAGTGGCTCAAAAAACCAAACAACTTCTGGCTGAAACTTTATTGCCCCGATTGAATGAGCAAAAAGAAATTCTGCGCACGATGATCCACGACATGAGCCGTCAGGTGGCTAGTGAATCAAATGCTGGCCTGATTAGCGAACTGGCGCGCCTTGACGGCAGCATCAATCGCGCCTCAGACGGTCTTAAACGCTCTGTAGACGAGTGTCTGACTGATCTTGAGAGTTCAGGCCGCGGCCTCAAGAGTGGGCTTGAAGAGACCTTCAAGCGCGCCAGCCAAGATCTGGTGCAACGCACGCAGGAAGTGGCCGGCCATATCAAAGAAACTGAAAGACGCATGCTCGAGAGCGATCTAACGCTTAAAAATCTTGCTGAGGCATCAACCGTCGACAGTGAACCAGAGTTGACTGAAGAACGTAATCATGCCCTTTCTAAGCTGGGTAGCCTTAAGCAGCAAGCAAACAAAGATCTTGCTAAGGCAATCGAAAGCAGCATTGAGACAATGGAAACTGAAAGCGAAAAATTGTTTGCTGAATTGACCAATAAACGCGCTGAGTTTACTTCCACAGTCAGAGATAGCGCTGAGTGGAATCTAGACAGAGTGCGTCAGGCACTGGCTGCGGCCACTGCCGCTATTCAATCTGCTCGCGAAAAGCATATGGAATAGCCTGGAAACTTTCAACCGAGAACTGCATTTGGCTCAAGCGCCAGTGCTGCTGCTTTGCATACGAAAATTCATGCTTTGGTTAGACACCCCCACTGCGAGGGCATAACGTATGAAAGGTGGTTTCCCTGCGGGGAAATCCAGGGCTGATTTGTTGTTTGATTTGAGAGGACGCTTGGATAGCCTACCTTACCATCAAGTTCCACCACCCCTTGCGGATTTTGCCGCGAGTCATGGCAATCTGGACTACAATCAGCCCGAGAACGAAATTTTTCTCTATCATGGCACTAACTGCTACCGGCGATGGGAAATCAACAAAACCGGCTTCTTAGAGCCTGGCCGCAATAGCTACAGCTTTTTTACCACTCGCGCTCAAGATGCTTACGCCTATGCTCGCGCCGCCTGCCTGCGTGACATTAAGCCAGACACGCTTAATTCGCTGATTTGCGAACCGGTTGTATTGCGCGTCAGGTTCACAGCCAGAACCTGGCTGCAAGTTGATTTCCTTCAAAACGAAGGGGATTTGCGCGAGGGACAGCCACAAGGTTTTTCAGCAGCAGTCCTGGGACCTGTGCAGGTCAATAATATTGTTGAAGTGCTGCATTGCAATCATGGGTCAAAACGCCTGACCGGTGGTTTTGAGCGTATGCGCACCTTTGAGGACGGCACTTTCCTCTCAAATATCAAACATTTACGTGATACTTTGCAAAAAAAGCGCGTAGATATGTGGTTCCTACGAAAACTGGGATTTGTTGCTGACAAAGTCGGTGTTACACTGAAAGGTGGAGAAGTACCAGCTCTCACCCATGACGATCAATTGCGGAAGCTCAGGCAATCAAAGGCTTGACCCAGTTGTGACTCACCAGTAACAGGTCCTAAAATGAGTCAGAAAAGTCAGCACAAATTTGTTCGCAGTTCGGCAAGAGCGCTGCTGGCTCTAGTGGTCGTCAATGCGGCACCGGCATTGTACAGTGCCGCAGGCGCGCAAAATTTCAATGCCATTTTCCAGCCCGGCACAAGTAATCAGGGTGGCTATCAAGGCTATCAGACTGGAAACCAGGGCGGCTATCAGGGCAATTACAATTACGGTACCGGTCAGGGAATGGACGTCAATCCTAACGGTGACTTCGGCACTTATGGCCAGGGCGGCGTACAAGATTTTGGCGGCAATACTGGCGGCTATAACACCGGCGGCTATGGCAACACAGGCGGCGGTTATGGCAATACAGGCGGTGGTGGGCAAAATCAGGGTGGCGGCTCCATTTTTGACAGACTCTTTCGCCATAATAAAAGCCCAGGTGAGTTCGTCATCTTCCCCAAAAACCAACCATTAAATATGGGAGCGTCAGGACAAAATCAGGACGGTGGCACAAGGCAAGGCAATCAACAGCAAGCCGGCAATGATCAAAGTAATAGACAAAGCTTGATTAATTCGCAAAATCAGAATCGCACTACACCAGGTGGCTCACAAGGGTCTCAAGGCGGCGCCAGTCGAGAAGGGGGCGGAGTTCGGGAAGGCGGCGGCGTGCAGAGCGGCGGTCAGGTTCGGCAGCAAGAGTGGGGCAATGTGCGCCCAGTTTCAGCAAGCGGCGCTCAAGGTGGCGGTCGTTATTATGCAACCAGTAGAAATGGGGCTACCACCGGATTCACGAATCCAGGCGGCGCATCTGACATGAACGCCGGCGGCAACGGCTCAGGTCAAAATCAATTTGGTAGTGGCAATCAGTCTTCCATATTGAACACCGCTGGTCGCGCCAACAGCATGAACATGAACAGCACGAACAGCAGTGGCAGTGCTGGCGCCAATAACAGCGGTAACAATGGTGATGCCGACAATCAGAGCAATCAGAGCAATCAGATGGGTTCACAAAATCCCGTCTCGTCGCCAGCTGCGGCGCAGGCTAATTTCTCAGGCATCAACACACAAGTGCAAACACAATTGACCCAGGTACAAAATTATTCAGCCTCTGCGCGCAATTCGCTGAACAGCGCGCTCAGCGCAACCGACCCTAGTGCCCGTGCAGCGGCCGCCAGTGAAGCGCGTTCGTTTGCAAACAGTGCCAGGGCTTCGGCCGACAGTGCAAGCAGTCTGGCAAGTACTACCACTTCCACCGCAGCAAAAAATCTGGCCATGCAGGCGCAACAACAAGCATTGCAGGCCCAACAATTTGCTGATCAAGCCACAGCAAGAGCTGAAGGTAACTGATGTCTTCGGACCGGCTAAAAAAACAAGATCCGCGCACTCAATATCCGCAACCACCATTTGAGAAGCAGCCACAACCTGCTCCAGGCCTGGCTGAAGAGATGTCACCGAGGCCAGATCACGGTGAGGATTCTTATCAAGGTCACGGTCGTCTCAAAGGGCGCAAGGCGCTCATAACAGGTGGTGACTCGGGCATTGGACGGGCGGTGGCAATAGCCTTTGCTCGCGAAGGCGCTGACGTAGCCATTGGTTACTTGCCTGAAGAAGAACGAGATGCTGAGGACGTTATCGCCCTGATTAAAAAAGCCGGACGCAAAGGTGTCGCACTTCCTGGTGATATAAAAGACGAATCATTCTGCTTCGCTATGGTGGAAAAAGCCGTTGCTGAAATGGGCGGCCTCGACATTTTGGTCAACAATGCCGCTGCGCAGACAAACACTCCAGATATTCTTGAGCTCACAACCGAGCAGTTTGATATCACCATGAAAACAAACTTGTACGCGTTATTTTGGATAACGAAAGCGGCGATACCACATTTAGCTCCCGGCTCAGCAATTATCAACACGGCATCGCGTCAAGCTTACAAACCGTCACTGGGCCTGGTGGATTACGCCGTGACTAAAGCTGGAATTGTTGATTTCACAAAATCAATATCAAAGCAAATGATCAAAAAAGGTGTGCGCGTAAACGCCGTTGCACCAGGGCCGTTTTGGACACCGCTGCAACCAAGTGGTGGACAAACCGATGATAAGCTAAAAGACTTCGGTAAAGATGTGCCCATGGGAAGACCTGGTCAACCCGTAGAACTTGCTGCCGTATATGTTTTGCTTGCCTCGCAGGAAGCGAGCTACATAACCGGTGAAATTTATGGTGTTACCGGCGGTGAAGGTATCGCTTAAGTTAAGGAAATTCCCAAGAAAATTTAGGCGAACCGTGCTGGCCGACAACAATTCCCTCCAGAGCATTAGAAAGTTCTCAAAAAGGGCTGCTTTCGGCTTATTTAGCGTTTTAATATTGCGCAACAAATATCAAGGCGATATCCTTATATACCGTTTGGGACATGTGTGTATGTGTGTGTAAAACTGGAGGGTTAGATGGTCGCGACTAAAACTAGCAAAGCTACGGTCTGCAAATTGCTCGTCGATGGCGAGTGGGTAGATTCAACCGCGACAGAGTTTCAAGACATCTACAATCCTTCCACTGGTGAAATCATCGGCCGCACCCCACTTGGTGGCATGGCTGATGTTGATAGAGCTGCACAAGTAGCACAGAAGGCTTTTCTTGAATGGAAAGAAGTGCCGATTGTAGAACGCGCTCGCGTCATGTTCCGCTTTAAAAATTTGATGGAGCAACACTACGAAGAAATTGCTCAGTGCGTCACACGCGAACACGGCAAAACTCTTCCTGAATCTCGTGCATCAGTGCAACGCGCCATGGAAGTAGTTGAATTTGCTTGCGGCATACCAAGCTTGATGATGGGCGAGAGCATGGAAAACATCGCTCGCAATGTCGACTGCGAAACCATTCGCCACCCCATTGGTGTTTGCGCTGGTATTGCCCCCTTTAATTTCCCTGCCATGGTGCCATTGTGGATGTATCCCATCGCAATCACTTGCGGCAATACATTCTTGCTCAAACCATCTGAAAAAGTGCCTCTAACCAGCATGATGATTGCAGATTTGCTCTCTGAAGCCGGTCTGCCTAACGGAGTTTTCAACATTGTTCATGGTGGCAAAGATTGCGTCGATGCACTGCTCACTCATCCGCTAATTAAAGCGATTTCGTTTGTCGGCTCCACACACATCGCCAAGTATATTTATACAACCGGCACAGCTAACGGTAAGCGCGTTCAAGCGGCTGGTGGTGCCAAGAACCACATCATCATTATGCCTGACGCAGACATGCAACAGACTGTGCAGGCCTTGCAAGCATCAGCTTTTGGCTGCGCCGGTGAAAGGTGTATGGCCGGTAGCTTAGCTCTGCCTGTTGGTGATGCCGCCGAAGCACTGGTACCACATCTGGTGGAAGCAGCGGCCCAAATGAAAGTCGGCCCAACTGATGGTCAGACTCATCCAGACATGGGACCACTAGTATCAAGAGAACATCTCGACAAAGTTAGAGGCATGATCGATAAGGGTGAGAAAGAAGGCGCCAAGGTCGCTCTAGACGGCAGAAAACTAGATATATCCAGCAAATCTAATGGATTCTATCTCGGACCAACCATCCTCGACCACGCCAAGCCTGAGATGTCTGTGGTCAAAGAAGAAATTTTTGGGCCAGTATTGTCAGTGGTGCGCGTCGATAGCTTAGAAGACGCACTCGCCATTGGACGCGATTGTCCTTACGGCAACGGTGCAGTAATTTACACAAATTCAGGCCGATCTGCTAGAGAATTCAAACACCACTTTAACGCCGGCATGATCGGCATCAACGTGGGTGTGCCCGCTCCCATGGCCTGGTTCCCATTCACCGGTTGGAATGCTTCCTTCTATGGCGATCTGCATATTCAAGGATCCGAAGGCATTCAGTTTTACACCCAGCAAAAAATGACCATGACCCGCTGGTTCGAACCAAGCAAATCCAGCAATTTCCAAGATCCAATTTGGAAACCCAAAAACTAAAACCAAATATCAAAAATAGGGTTATGATAGGTTCATGAAAGCCTATCTAATTCGAGTACTTTTGATTGCCGCCTCTTTCGAGTGGATCTTCCCTATGATTAAGGGAATAGACACTCACGGCAGTTTCGTTACTGCAATTATGGCCGGCGTGGTCTTCGCCTTAATCGGATGGGTAGTAGAAGCACTGGCAATTTTGCTTACAACAGTACTGACCATTACGACTTTCGGTCTAGCTCTACTGGTACTGATACCAGCCTGGATTCTAGGATTTTGGGTGATACCGGCGGTGACACTGAAGCTTTTGGCTGATTTCATGCCGAGCTACCTCACCATTCACGGCTGGGTGCCTGCTCTCTGGGGCGGTTTGATAATGCTCTTTATCGGCGTGATCACCAGTCCGAAAAGCCATCAATACAATTAAGAAAACTAATTCTCTGATTTTACGCCTGGTGCTGGTCACCACCGTTTTCTTCGCCATTCTTACGGCCTTTATGTTGGGCCTTGCCGGGCGGGTTTTCTGGCCGGCAGCTTGGGTCTTCCTGGGCGAATTTTATGTCATCTGCATGCTTTTAGGTATCTGGCTCGACAGATACGATCGCAATCTATTAGTAGAAAGACTACTGCCAGTGGTGCAAGCTCAACAGGAGGGCTGGGACAAAATTCTTATGGCTCTGGGCACGGCTTTAACCACAGCCTGGTTCACCATGATGGCGCTTGACGCCGGGCGCTGGCGGCATCATCAATTGCCATTGTGGTTACAGGTTGTGGGTGTGCTGCTGCTGGCCACGTGCGGTTATATTGTCTATCGCGTCTTCCGCGAAAACACTTTTGCCGCTCCCATCGTGCGGCTGCAGTTAGAGCGCGAACACAAAGTGATCAGCTCAGGTCCTTATAGCTATGTACGCCATCCAATGTATGTTGGTACACTTTGCTTTTTCGTTGCGGCGCCGCTGATATTAGGCTCACAAGTTGGTCTTTGCTTTTTGCCAGCACTGATTGCACTTCTGGCAGTACGCATCGTTCTAGAAGAGCGCACCTTGAGGCTTAAACTGCCGGGTTACCCTGAGTATGCTGAAAAAGTGCGATATCGATTGCTGCCGGGCTTATGGTAGGCAGGCACTATATATAGTGCCTATTTGGCAGGAGCCTCAGCACGTTTTTCCAGTTTCAGCTTTTTAATTTCAACACTTATGCTATTGAGGTCGCCTTCTAACTCTAACTTATTTTCTTTAGTCAAAGTTTCTTCTGACTTGGCTTTCATTTTCGCTTTCTTCTTGGCCAAGTTGGCCAGATCTTTGCGCAACTTCTTCGCTTCTTTAACTGTCAGCTCTTTGCCTTTTTGACCCTCGTTAACCTCTTGCATCAGCGCTTCCTGACGTTCCATAATTGTCCAGGTTTTCGCCAGCACAGTGAGGTTGGCAGACGCGCCCAAGCAGATCACAGCAGCAGCCAAAATAGATAAAGCCGATAAAAGTCTCATGGGTTTGACACCTGTTCAAATTGGTAACTCAACCGCTAGTATATTATTAAAATTCGAAGCGCGCCTCAAGTAATAGAGACGCGCTTGCAAATTACGATTAAGAACTTAGACTACTGCTGCTTAAAGCATTAGCTTAGCTTTTTACTAGCTCAGGTTCCGGAGCTTCCACCGCCGAATTCACCAGCTCTGCACTGTCAGAAGTGGTCTGAACCCCAGCATTAGAAGCAGCCGCAGCCTTAGCTGCCTGAGCTTCTTTTGCTTTAGCGATCACTTCAGCTGAAACAACTGTCGGTCGAATTACTTCTGTGGCCAGGCCGACTTTTTCAAGGAAAGAAATCATCATCCAGGTACAGTCAAGCTCATACCATTTGATTCCGTGTCTGGCTGATTTAGGGAAAGCATGGTGATTATTGTGCCAGCCTTCGCCCATAGCCATGATGCCAACCCAAGGCACATTGCGGCTACCATCACGCACTTCGTAAGTGCGGTAACCCCAATTTTCAAGATGGCAGAAAGTATTGACGAATTGCGGACTCCAGAAAACCATGATCGAAGCGATCAAGTTAGCTGTGAATGCCACAGGTCCAAAAGCTATCAAAATCAGAACTCGAACAGCAATGTTGACCCACAGACATAGTTGCGCTTGTTTGGCGGAATGGTCGACACCCAGCATACAGAGCCATTTGTCTTCCAGAAGGTCTGGTACTTGCTTTCTAATTTCTTCAATCGGTTGACGCTCCTCCATGTCGAACATCCACTTATAAAGAGCATGTTCGAAACCGTCGCGAGGCGAGTGAGGATCTCCAGGTTGATCAGATTTCTGGTGGTGAAGACGGTGAACCGCTACCCACGAAACCGGAGCGCCCATCAGTGCTAGATAGCCACCGGAGACGATGAAATACTTGAGCCAGTTAGGTACTCTGTACGATTTGTGCGTCAACAAACGGTGATAGCCGCCGGTGATGCCCATTGACAGATAGCAATAACTGACTGTAAACCACGCAGCGAAAGTCAACCAAGTTGTTGGAGTGTTCCAGGCAGAAAAATCCAAGTTGAGAGCCCCCATAATAAATGCCCGCCAGCCAGGAGAATTTTTTCAGTCGAGCTGAATGCACCCCTGTGCACCTTGCAAAGTCCTTTATTTATAGCATGATCGCACGTTGGCAACCTCTCATACTAAAGGCTGATTGTTGCTGGAAATGCAGGCCCTTGCCGCCACAGCGGTGATTGTTTGACTTCGTTAATATTCGATCAGCCGAATATATGACCTTAATACCGGTTACAAAAGTCAATTTTTTGGCTTTGCCTTCGCAAATTCTGTCAATTATAGAAGCTATGACACAGGCTCCAATTACCCTTCTAGGCAAGGGCAAAAAAATCAAAATCGGCATTTCTGCAGCAGTGGCTGTGGCCGCTGCCTTGTGGGCACCTGCGAATCTCGCCGCTCTAGCGCAGAATGCATCTGAACCCACCACAAATGTGCAGCAAGCTCAACAGCCCAAACGCAAGAAACTGGTGCTTGCACTAGGAGGTGGTGGCACCCGCGGTGCTGCACATATTGGCGTACTAAAGGTGCTGGCCGAAAATAACATCAAAATTGATGCCATCGTCGGCACCAGCGTCGGTGCCATCGTCGGTGGCCTTTACTGTTCTGGGGTAGCAGCTGATCAGCTTGAGTCTATTCTCCTCAATAAATCGTTTCTGCGCTCTTACCTGACTGTGCCCATTGCCGTGCGCATCATTGCCGTTCCAATATTCTTCTTACCGCATCTTGTGGGCTACCATCCTTATGATGGCCTCTATCGCGGCAATCGCTTCAGAAAGTATATAGATGCGCACGTGCCACTAGAAAACAAAGATATAGAAAATTTGCCCATAAAATTTGGCGCAGTCTGCTGCGATTTGCTCAATGCTCAACCATATACTGTACGCACAGGCGACATCGGCCGCGCGATTCAGGCCAGCTCAGCCATACCAGCATTGCGGCGACCGGTGCCTTTTGACAAAGACTGCCCTGGCAATACCAAAATAAAAGATGGCAGCGACTCAATGGCGCTACTGGTCGATGGCGGATTGCAAGCCAATTTACCAGTGGAAGAAGCCCGGATAGTGGCGCGAGAACTAGGCGAAGACACTGTAGTGATTGCCGTCAACGTAAACCCGGTCTTTGAACGCACCAATGCCAAAACTTTCAGGCGCATCGGCAGTGTGAGCAAAAGGGCACTCAACATTTTTCTCACAGAAGTGGACAAAGGCGCAATTGCCAAAGCAAATCTCGTTATTCAGCCTCAGACCAAAGAGATATCCATTCTATCTACCAACTTTGCCGACGCCCGCAAAGCGGTAGAAGCCGGCGCTAAAAGCGCAAAAGCCGCGATGCCTGAAATTCAGGCGCTGCTAGGCACAAGCACTGATTGAGAAATGCTTAAAGGCAATCAGGGGGAATCCTCCCACCAAAATGAGATTTCCCACCTTGTATAGTGCTGAAAAAAAACATACAGTCCAATCTATAGAGGTTCAATAACCTGGAAATCCCTAACAGCGAGCGCTCATCATGAAAGTAGTGATCACAGGTGGACCGTCAGTTGGTAAAACCACAATCGTCAATGGCCTGGGTCAGTTAGGGTATCGAATAGTCGAAGAGAAGGCTACCCAAATTATCAAAGAAGGCAAATTTTTGCCCTGGGTAGACCGCCAAAAGTTTCAAGCCGAAGTTTTAAAAAGACAGCTATCAGCCGAAGCGTCCATTCTAGATTTTGATCAGACCGTGATTCTCGATCGCGGACTATTCGATGGCGAAGCCTATTATCTGCACGACAAATTGCCAGTGCCCTCAGCCTTCGGCAATCTAGACGCTTCTCAGTATGACGTGGCCTTTTTGATTGAGCCTCTAGATTTCTTTGAATCTAATGAAATCAGACAGAACGAAAGTCTCAAATTCACCAAAGAAATTAGCGTCATTCTCGAACATTGCTATTCATCGCGCAAAGTACGGGTAATTAGAGTACCGGCCATGCCAGCGGCAGCTCGAATTGAGTTTGTACGCTTGCAAGTAGAAACAATGAAACAGGGCAAAGCCACAACCATCGAGCAAGCCGCTCACCAGGCTTCTTACCTGTTCCGCGGACAAGCACACCAGCCTATGGCCGTGGGCAGCTTCACCTATTAAAGGTGCTAACCTATGTAGGATCGAATTAAGATCCAATAGGGGGCATAAATGCGCGCTTCAGAAGCTACCAATTATTACTTCCGCCGAGCTGCCAAACATTTGCATGTGGGCTCAAGGCTCGAAACCGTTTTGATGGCCCCGCGGCGCGAAGTTAAAGTTGAGTGTGTAATCACTCTCGATAACGGCGAATTGGGCTGTTTTTCTGGTTTTAGAGTACAGCACGATAATAGCCGCGGGCCAATGAAAGGCGGATTGCGCTATCACCCTGAAGTCGATCCTGACGAAGTCAATTCACTGGCATCGCTGATGACCTGGAAAACCGCAGTAGCCAACATTCCATATGGTGGCGCCAAAGGTGGTATCAGCTGCGACCCCTCCAAGCTTTCACACGCAGAGCTGCAGCGTATCACAAGATCTTTTGTAGACGAAATTCACGACATCATCGGCCCAGGTTTAGATATACCAGCACCTGATATGGGCACCAATTCGCAAACCATGGCCTGGATAGTCGATCAATATTCAAAATATCATGGTTGGACACCAGCAGTGGTGACAGGTAAACCAATTGAACTGGGCGGCAGCGAAGGACGAGAACAGGCTACAGGTCAAGGTATTGCTTTTGTCTGCGAAGCGATTTTAGAAGACTATGCAATGGATTTCAAAAAGACTAAATTTGCCATTCAAGGCTTCGGCAATGTGGGCTCATGGGCTGCCCAATTTATTCACCAGATGGGTGGAATTGTTGTGGCCGTAGCCGATCTAACTGGTGGTATCTACAATGCTGATGGTCTCGACGTCGCCCATTTGATGCGTTACGTGCGCGAAAACAGTGGTGTTAAAGGTTTTCCTGACACTGTTGAAATTGCCCCTGAGGCAATTTTCACTTGCGATTGCGATGTACTTATTCCAGCCGCTCTCGGTAATGTAATTACCGAAGAAAACATGAAAGACATCAAGGCGAAATTTATCATCGAAGGCGCTAATGGCCCAACCACCCCCAATGCCGATGAGTACTTGATCAAAAGCGGTAAAGTAATTGTGCCTGATATTTTCGCCAATGCCGGCGGGGTTATGGTCAGCTATTTTGAATGGGTACAAAACATACAGCAATTTCGCTGGCGCCTTGAACGCGTAAACCTAGAGCTGAAATTGCTCATGCTTGACTCTTACAAAGAGATCAAACACCTGGCGAAGCAAAATGAATGCGATTTACGCACTGCCGCATTTCAGCTGGCAATCAGTCGGGTGGCCAGAGCAACCTCACTGCGCGGCCTGGAAAATGAAGGCTTTTGCATGCTGGAAGGCCCGCACAGTTAGACCAAAAGCCAAAATTGCTGGGAGAATATGCCAGAAGAAGCAGATGACAATATTGGCCCACTTGCCTCAGGCAGCACTGTTGTAGAAGAGCTGCCCGGCGAGACCACCGATCAAGTTTGGCTGCGTACGGTCTATCAAGGTGACCACGTGCCCCAGCTAACCTGGCGAGCAGTCTTGATGGGCGGCATTCTGGGCATGCTGCTTTCCATCTCCAACCTCTACACAATGCTAAAAGTAGGTTGGGCATTTGGTGTAGCAATTACAGCTTGCGTGCTTTCTTTTGTGATCTGGCGACTGGTGCGAGTGGTGGCACCAAAAGTTTCAGACATGTCCATTTTAGAAAATAATTGCATGCAGTCCACAGCATCAGCAGCGGGCTACTCTACCGGAGCCACTGTGGGCCTGGCATTTGGCGCGCTGTTACTCATTACCGGCGAACATACGCCCTGGACCACGGTTTTACCCTGGACGGCAGTCTCAGCATTACTAGGTGTGTTTCTAGCAGTGCCAATGAAAAGACAAATGATCAATGTGGAACAACTGCCTTTTCCTAGTGGCATAGCTGCGGCTGAAACTTTACGAAGTCTGCACGCACACTCAAAAGAAGCCATAAAGCAGGCCTATTCACTGGTGGCAGCCCTGGTGGCAGGAGCTGTAGTTGGTTTTTTCGTCAACGGAGAATTTCCCTGGCTAATTCGCAACAATTTGAAGGTTCCTGATCTATTTAAGTTTGATACAACGAGTTTCGGTGTCAGCCTAAAGGAACTGCCAGGCTTCGGCTGGGCGCCAAGTTTACTTTACATTGGCGCCGGTATGTTAATTGGCATGCGTGTTTGTTTATCAATGCTGATAGGTTCACTAGCTCTCTATTTCTATTTCGGTCCGCAAGTTTTGAACGCCCACATCATTGATCAACCTAGCGCCGTGATAAAGGGATGGGCCCTCTGGAGTGGCTCAGCCATTATGGTGACAAGCGGCCTGACCGCTTTTGCGCTTGAATGGAAAACCATTTTGCGATCTCTGAACATCGTCAAAGTAAAAAAACCAGGTAGCGACATAGTGGAAGTCGACCCGCTGGCTGAAATTGAAGTACCGCTTAAATGGCTGGTGATAGGCGTTGTGCCATTAGCAATTGCCAGCGTAACTTTGCAATATCTTGCCTTCTCGATTTCGCCTCTCGTAGGCTTTACCACAGTCTGCCTGAGTTTCATTCTCGGTTTAATTGCATGTCGCGCCACCGGTGAAACAGATGTGACACCGATGAGTGCCATGTGCAAAATTACGCAAATAACAGTAGCAGTGATGGCACCAAAAAATATTGTCACCAATTTGATGGCGGCTTCAGTGACAGCTAACATTGCGTCCAGCTCTGCCGATTTACTTACAGATCTGAAAAGCGGCTATTTGCTCGGAGCCAACGCTCGCAAACAATTTTTAGCGCAGCTTTCTGGAGTGTTCTTTGGCCTGGCGGCGGTAGTACCAGCCTGGTATCTCATGGTTCCAAATAAAGCAGCCCTGGAAAAGTTTGAACCGCCCACGGTGAACGTCTGGAAATCGGTAGCCATTGCACTTAGCCAGGGAATTGATACCATTCCCGAATCAGCGCGCTGGGGTATGCTGATCGCGGGGTTCTTAGGAATTGCTCTGGCATTACTTGATAAATTCGCCAGCAAAAAATATAAGCCCTATGTGCCCTCGGCTATGGGTCTGGGTTTATCGTGGGTAATGCCTTTTAGCAATGCGTTTGGCTTCTTCTGCGGTGCACTGCTAGGAAGTGTTTGGAGACTGATTGAAAAGAAAAGCGCCGAACTATATGTGGTGCCAATGGCCTCCGGCGCCGTAGCAGGCGAGTCGCTTATTTGCGCCATTCTCGCCATCATTCAAGCGGCCCAAGCACTGAGCAGACATTAGAGCAGTGCAGTGAAGGGAAAAGAAGAAAAACAGAAGACCATTCGTGCCATTAACGACCTTGGCTGCAGGGTGACGGCGGCCGACGTTGCGGCTAAAACCGGATTGTCTCTTTCTGACAGCAACAAGTATCTAAATTTGATTGCTTCAGAAGTAGGTGGTCATCTAGAAGTCTCTAACCTGGGCGACATTGCCTATAGATTCAGCAGCGGTTTTCAAAATGTCTATCTTGCTACTGGTGTCAAAGCCTGGCTTCAATACATTCTAAACCGCCTGGCCACTGTTCTATTTTTTGTCTTCAAAATATCATTCGGTTTGCTCTTGCTGATTTCGCTCACCGTTGTGGTCTGCGTAATCATGTCGTTTATGTTTATGACGTCAATTACGTCAAACAAATCGAGCAACAGAAGAGACCTAGCTATCGACCTGAAAGTGTTTCATGATCTGCTCTTCTGGGGCACCGGTAAATCATCCACAAGAAAAAATTTCTTTCTCAATTGCTTCTCAGTTTTATTCGGTGACGGTGATGCCAATGCTGGCATCGAAGAAAAGCAATGGCAGCTGATTGCCCGCTTGATTCGCAACAACGACGGTGTGGTGACAAGCGAACAGTTAGCACCTTACCTGTTCGCTTGTAAAAAAAATACCTTTAAAGGTATTTTTTCTGTTGATGAAGACTCGGTCTTCCCTGTATTAATTCGCTTTGATGGCAAACCGGAAGTCAGCGAGCGCGGATCTATTGTCTACGTTTTTCCTGCACTTCAAGTTAGCGCTGAAAATCAAACCGAATCGGAAACTGCTTTCCCCGAATATCTGCAAGAGGCCGCGCAGCCATTTTCGACACTGACTAAAGATGAAATGAACCCCGTGATTGGCCTCGCTTGCTTTAATTTTCTTGGCACGCTCTGGCTGGCCTTTACTGTGCATCGACTGGTGCGTATTTATCAATTTCAAGTAGACATACTGTTATCGTATGGTCTTTTATTTGTTATCATTCCCATGCTGCGCTGGGCATATTTATTGCGCGTCAATGCAGCTATTAGCGATCGCAATCAGACAAGACTAATGCTGTCACAGGCAATTGCAGCACCAGATGCGGCTCTTCAAATAAAATTGGCTGATCGAAAACAGTTGGCAGAAGCAAATAAATTGACTGAACATTCAGTTATTGCTCAATCAATTATTTACAGCACTGACAAAGATGCACTGGAACAAGAATTTCAAGAGCCTGAATCTAGCGATAACAAGCAGCAGACAAGAGAAGCAGAATAATGAATTTTTCCATTACTTCAATTCATATCTATCCGGTCAAAAGCCTTGCTGGTATCTCGTTACACAGTGCCAAGCTTGAACCAAGAGGTTTTAAGTTTGATCGTGAATGGATGGTAGTAGACAGCAATGGTAACTTCCTCACACAAAGAGAACTGGCACCTCTGGCATTAATTCAAACAGCCCTGGAAGACGATCATTTGCGCTTAACCATGCCGCTGGGTGATAGTGTTCAAGTACCTCTAGACTCAGGCTCAGACAGAGAAGAAGTGACAGTGAAAGTCTGGAAAGATTATTGTCAGGCTATCGATCAAGGCGAAGAAGCGGCCAAACTGCTTTCGCAGTTTTTAGAGAAAAAGGTGCGCCTGGTGCGCATGGCCAATGGCTTCAAACGCTTGGTAGACCAGCGTTACGCAAAACCTGACAACATTGTCCGATTTGCTGACGACTTCCCTGTACTGATTATTGCCGACGAGTCTTTGAATGAGTTAAATCGAAAACTTGAATATCCAGTACCCATGAATCGCTTTCGCCCCAATATCACCATAGGCGGTGCCGAAGCTTTTGCTGAAGATTCATGGACCGAAATTGCTATCGGCGACGTTAAATTGAGCGTTGTTAAGCCTTGCGCACGTTGTCTGATTACTACAATTGATCAAGACACCGCCGAGTCTTCTCTTGAACCTCTGCGCACATTGTCTTTCTTCCGCAAAGAAGGCGGAAAAATTATGTTTGGCCAGAATGCTATTCCACAAACTTTTGGCGAACTGACCGTCGGCGATCAGGTCATACCTAGCTAACAACTAGGTTATCAGTTTGCGGAGAATAAAAGGTCTAATCTCCGCATGATCTGCGGAGATTTAGCTATTTTGTACATCTACCAACGAAAAAATTGGACCAACTTTACCTGGGCCGACTCAGTTACAGAGCCGCTGGCAGCAGTTCGACACGAACAAGGACGCCTCATAGGTCGCATGGAATCACTTGGCTTTCCTTTAAGGCAGGAGGTCAACCTCGACACACTTACCCAAGACGTTTTAACAACTAGCGAAATAGAAGGCGAAATTCTAAATGCCGAATTGGTTCGGTCTTCTTTAGCCAGGCGCTTAGGTGTAGAAATTGCTGCACTCAAACCAGCTGATCGTCAGATTGATGGAGTCGTGGAAATGCTACTTGATGCTACGCAAAATTTTGATAAACCCCTGACTGCCCCCAGGCTCTTTGGCTGGCACGCATCGCTTTTCCCCACAGGCTGGAGCGGGATGTTTCAAATCGATGTTGGACGGTGGCGCAAAGGCAATCAGCCAATTCAGGTTGTATCAGGTGCAATCGGCAAGGAGCGAGTTCATTTTCAGGCACCGCCGGCGGAGTCACTAGAAAAAGAAATGATTTCATTTCTGGAATGGTTTGAGAATAGCCGCGAAATAGATCCGGTCCTTAAATCAGGAATTGCACACCTCTGGTTTGTCACCATACATCCATTTGACGACGGAAATGGCAGAATTGCAAGAGCCATAGCAGATCTTGCCCTTGCTCGCTCTGAAAAAACAAACCAGCGGTTCTATAGTATGTCAGCGCAAATTAGAACCGAGCGAAAAGCATATTACGAAATTCTCGAACAAACCCAAAAAGGGTCAAGCGATATTACAAGATGGTTGGAATGGTATATCGCCTGCTTGGGACGAGCCATAGAAGGTGCACACTCCATTCAAACAGCGGTACTAAAAAGAGCGCACTTCTGGAGCTCTTTTGCACAGGTAGCACTAAACGAACGCCAGAGCAAAGTGCTAAACATTCTGCTTGATAAATTTGAAGGCAAGCTAACGTCATCAAAATGGGCAAAGCTAGCTAAATGCTCTCAAGATACTGCTCATCGTGATATATCCGAGCTTGTAGAACGCGGCATTCTAAAAAAGGATGCTGCTGGGGGAAGAAGCACAAGCTATTCTCTAGTTGAATAACATAGGCGTAAAAATCACTCACCGCGAATTACTTATGACTAGTGAAAAAAACCAAATTCTCCAAAAGTTCGTCAGCACCTTTGAATTTGACGATGGAATAGAATCTGGAGACTACAACACTCCAGGCTATGTAACAGCGCTACCGCCGGCACACTATGTCGACAGAAAAGTGTCAATTTATCTTAAAGAAAAAATTTGGGTTAAAGAAGTAATTGCACCCACGTTCGAAAACTTTGTACTCGAATCGGTTAAAAACTTCGAATTGCGAAAAAAATCCTTTTAGATTTACTCTCGTAATTGCATTACCGCAAAAACTCAATTCGCTTTGTATCCATGCCATGTCTGCGCGAAACGTCAACACTCCACTGCCAGAACTTCGTTCCCAGCTTCGTGTCATAAGAAGCTTTAGAAGACAGCACTTCGCGACCGTTGACGAAATATTTTCCGGTAACTTGGTAGAGTTCGGGAGCACTAGCTAATTGAATAATAGTGCGAGCACCTACCTCAGGCTTCACACCAAACACCTTCGCATTCAGCTGAATGGCCTTACCTATGATGCCATTGCTAGAGCCAAAATCGGTGGCAACAATACCAGGATGCATGGCATTGACTGTAACACCGGTTGACTTGATGTTGTAAGCCAGGTGATAAGAAAAAAGCAAATTAGCCAGTTTAGTGTTGGCGTAAGTCAAATAACCAATCGGCATTTTATCGTGCATATTGGGTGGCCCGTTCAATGTGGCGCGTTTATGAGCATCTGACGACACGTTGATGATTCGAGATGGAGTCGTATTCTTCAGAACATCAATCAGGTAACCGGTAAGCCAGAAATAGCCGAAGTGATTGAGAGCCCAGGTCATTTCGATGCCGTCCGCCGTATCAGCGCGGCGCATAAAAATGCCACCAGCATTATTGACCAACACACTCAATTTTGAATATTTATTTGTGAAAGTTTTAGCCAGGTTTTTTACAGAATTAAAGTCTGAAAGATCGGCAATTAAATAATCTAGATTGACGTTGCTTGTCTTCGCTTCAATCTCCGCTAATGTCGACTCACATTTTTCTACGCTGCGTCCGACAATAATGATGTTGGCGCCTTTAGCTGCCAGCTCCATTGCCGTAACCTTACCAATGCCTGAGGTTGCCCCGGTAATGAGGCAATTTTTGCCACGCATTGATAAATCAGGTAAAGCGTTAATGTCTTCCATTGTTTCCTTCCTCACCTAAAGAACCTGACGGCTCTAAAAATTTCTGCAATCTGATCATTGTTTCGCGGAAAGCGGCCTCATCAATGCAGAAGCACATGCGCACCATATCTGGTGTACGTGCCCAGACCGCGGGGTTAGTCAAAAGTTTAGCTTGCTTGGCCAGGGCCTCATGTTGGCTATCTAGTTTGGCGAGCAAGAAGAGCCCACCACGATAAGGCGTATCGTAGCCATCATCAAGCCCTTTGGCTTTCAATAACTGTAAAAGCTCTTCACGGCGATTCGACAATATTTTGCGCTGAGCATTCAGATAGGTCTCCACTTCAGAAAACGCTTGAGCGACATCCATCATCTGGTGCGGCGATTTTTCTAAAAAGGCTGAATAAAGGGCGTCCCAGGCACGCAAAATTGCTGCAGGTGGCGGCTGTACATATGCAGCAATTTCTTGAGCCCATTCTTCGTCCGGCGCCACCATAAAGCCACAGCGCATGCCACCAGCGGCAAAACTCTTAGCGATGCCGTCAGCCATAAAGATATGACTGGCGCAAGGTCCTGTGGCATACGATCCGGCCGACAGCGACGATGGTGTCCATTTACCCAGGCGATGGTCAGATAACAAGAAAAATATCTCGTCAGAGAAAACATAGATGTCTTGTTTGTGACAACTTTCAATGATTGTGCGTAATCGCTCAGGGTCAAGGAAAATGCCGCTGGGATTATTTGGCTGAGTCAACCAGAGCAAATCTGGTTTTTCGCTCAGCGCCGCCAGGTCTTTGGGTGAAATCAAATATGCTCGTTCGCTGCTGGTTTTAATTTCAACAACTCTAGCGCCGTAATACTCAAGCATAGGGTAAAGCGGACCGTAACTGCCATCAGGAACGGCTACCAGGCAAGGCCGCCCGAGGCGCTTCGAGAGACTTTTTATCAAGGCACCGAATAGTGGAAATACTCCTTGGGCAAGCACAATGCGTTTGCCTGGCAGCGAAATTTTCCTCGTCCACTTCATGTACGCGGCTACACGCTCGCTAACAATCTGAGGCAGTATAGCGGTTTCTTCATCAAGAAAGCCCTTGAATAAACCTTTTACCAGAATATCCGGCACTGCCGCTTCAAATTCGCCATAGTCAAGTCGAATCAAACCTGGCTCTTCTAGATCAACAGGTTTTGGTGCAAAAACTGGGTCAGCGGCTAGCTTCTGCAAAAGGGGGCTGAGAGCGGAATTAACCTGCGAGTGACTAAATTCGTTCTCTATAACCTGATCAGGAAAAGGGAATGTCATAAGATCTTCAAACAGCCACTGATAAAGCAACTGGGTGGGATAGGCAATACGCGAGTAAGAAAGTTCGCAACCAATATCGAGCCCTTCGAGCCAGGCTGACGGCGCGTTTATCAGGAAAGTCAATTCTAGATCGCGGCTGATTGTGTTTTTGATCAGTCCATACAAAAGCACTAGATTTTCGGGCAGCGGCTCTTGCCCTGCGAAACGCAAGGTCATATTAGAACCTAGCTCTGAGCTGATACTGAAGCTTTCAGAATCATCGATGATATACCAGCGATCAGGATGCAGGCGCGCCTGCTGACAAATCGCTTTAAAGTTAATCGGTGAGGCGCTGAGCAATTGCCTGGGTGAAATTAGCACCACCCTTGGTGCTGTCAAATCGTCGAGATCATTTAACTCAGTCAGGTCATCGTTACCGACAGTCAGATCAAGACCGTTATCAGCTGCCACTTGAGCATATACATCTTGCACAGACGACGAGAGTAAAATTCGATCGCCTTTGGTGGTGGCCATGCGCAAAATGATATCAATCAGTTCAGCGCGCGACGGTGCCACAAAAAGTTGATCGGCGCTAACGGGATAGTAGCAAAAGCCCTTAAGATACCGAGCCAGGACAACCCGCAAACTGATGTCGCCGCGCTCATGAGGGTATGGAATAGTTTTAACATCAAGAAGCGAGCGTGAAAGGCGACTTAAAAAGCTTATTTTCTCGTGGCCCAAGCGTGAAAAGTCGAGCTCCTTGCGCAAGCTTTCCAGCTTCATCTGATTTAAGTTACGCACAAATGCAAATATTTCAGGCTCGAAGCGGGTGTCTGCCTGGTAAACCAGCAGGTCATGAAATACCTGTCTACCTGCAGCAAGAAGCTTGACTGCTGTTGCGGCAGAAATAGATAGTTCTGAATCTCGAGACATGAAGAAGTGAAAACGAATGCCGTGTTCACCTTCAAGCTCCACCAGAGAAGCGAGATCGGTGTCGTCTGCTTGTTGAATGCGGCGCATCCAGACAAGTTTACTTTCATAACCGCGACGGTCGAACATACTTTCAATGGCTTGGCGCCCTGGCCTTCCACCTAAAACCAAAGTTACTCGGCCACCGGCATTAAGGCACAACTGTGCTTGCTCAAGGGCACGAGCGATAAGAGGCAAGCCAAATCTGTCTTCGAGAATGCCCTGCTCAAAACAATAATTACTCAGGTCGTACAGATCTTTTTCAGATAGCCCTTCCGCACTTTCTGAATCAGAATCGCCATCGTGCTTCACCGGATTGGGATGCAACACCTGCGGTATGCAACCAATCACATGGTCAAAAGTTTGGCCGGCAGCAAGGGGTGCTGCAAGCAAATCTGACACTTCCATCTGAAAAGCTTTGATGATCGGGTCGCCGGCCATGCTCAAAACATAAGCACCGTCCATGGTGGTGCCATTGAGCCATGTGTTGAGTTTGGCCATCACTATAGCTACAGGATTTAAATCCAGACCCAACACTTCTTTGACATTGGTGACGAAAAGCAGCAACAAGCTTATCCAGCCTGAGCCTGTGCCCACTTCAACAATTTTCTTGCCGTGAAACTGTTCTTTGCTTTTTAGTAATCCTTCAGCGAAAGTGCGTCCCCATAACTCAGGTGAAAAAACAGCAGGGGTCAAAAATAACCTGATTGGGTCAGGCAGCGAGGGTAAGCCAACACTTTTAATGACAAGCGCCTGATTTTCATGCGACTCATTTTTGGCCAGCTCGGCAGCAAGCTCATGCAGAACTTTCACCGCCTGCTTTTCTGTGGCACTGGTTTCAAGCGCGGTTAAAAGCGCCTGCAACAATTCGCTGAGCTTTCCTTCACCTAAATCAGTGCGACTTTGATCTGCTTCCGCTTGTTTGCAAGCAGCAAGAATCTCTTGTTTTGAAGGAACGCTAAGGAGCATGCTCACGGCAACACAACTACTTTTTCAATAAGATGGCTAACTATCCTATTGTACTAGCATTGCCGTTTCGGCCAATTATTGACAAGCGAAGCTCACATAAGCTAGCTATGGAGTTTCGCTCAAGCCTGGGCGGGGACTGATAGGGGGTGCGGCCAGGCGCAGCTCATTGCCTTTCCAGCGAGATTTCAAGACGGGTGTTTGTAAAACGCCACGTTCGGTCAAGACTTCTTGTTGAACTTTATCTTTCATATTAGTGAATGCTTCACCAAGAGTGGTGGCATTACCCTTGCTCTTCAATGACTCGATCAAGCATCTTGTAAATACCGAGTTCTGGTAGTGTTTCGATTCCCATGATACTTGCGAAGGCTGGCTCGACGAGATCACCAACTGTCCAGTCCCTTGCGCCATCTCAGTGATATCCACATTTCCCTGACGGAACAATCCCTTTGCACCAGCTTCAGCAGCGCCGCTATGACATGCATCCAGAACCAGCACAACCCTGTCAGAGTGAACGCGGCCTTTGATAATTCTAGTCAAATCTTGCATAGGCAGACCAGAAGCGTAGAGGCTATCAACCTGGCTGTCATAAGCAAGCAGATAATTTACGCCGCCGATATCCATATCAGAAGCACTACCGTGGCTGGAAATATAAATCACAACCAGGTCATCCGGGTTAGCTACACGAGGTAGCCACTTATCCCCCAACTCAGAAAGAATGTTGGCGCGAGTAGCTTGCTCATTGGTTAGCAGCTTCACGTGATCTGGAGCAAAGTTACCTTCTTTAAGAAGATAATCGTGGAAATCTTTGGCATCTTTAGCCGGATATTTTAAATTGAGTTTGGAATCTTGGAAATTACTGATACCAACAATAAGAGCCCATTTGTCGCGCACTGGGCGATTAGTCACTTCAAGAGCAGATTCTTCTTCAGCGGCGGCGGCAACCTTAACCTCAGGCCCATCGGCTGTTTGGGTAACCGGTTTGTTCTTAGCAACATTGGCCATGGCCATGCGTCTGGCGTCTTCCACTTCATGCTTGCTGCGCTGACGCGCAATACGCTCTTCCATTTGCTTTTCTTTCAAAGCCAGTTCTCGTGCTTTGAGCTCATTGCGCGAACGCTCTACAGCAGCCAACTCAGCTTCTTTTTTCTCACGAGCCACCTTAGCATCGAGCTCTTTTTGCAAAGCAAGCCATTTAGGATCATTGATACCAGCAGCAGTGGCAACCACGTCTTGTGTGGTAACAGTTGGTCTATTGGTAGCAACAGGGCTGACATAAGTGACAGCAGGAGCAGAATTAGAACTTACAGTGACGGTGTTAGTTTTGGTAGCAGCAGTGGCAACTTTAGTCGGCTTCGACGAGCCACTGCCCGAGGTCGAGACACCATAAGTTGGCTTACCATTAACGTAACCACTGGTGGTGCGGGCCACATGAGCCGGCACACCAGACGAACTAAACACGTTTGGACCGATGCCGGGTACGGTAGAGCTGGCAATTTCGAGAGTTTCGCTGGTGGGCGGCACCATATTGACCTTAGCAATTTGTTGCTTCGCTAATTCTTTAGTGGCAAAATCGCGGTTGGTTTTAGCATCAATTAAATTGGGGTCAATGGCCAGAGCCTGGTCAAAATCTTTGATCGCTTTATCAAGCTGGCCAAGGTTGGAATACAACAAACCGCGACTGAGGAAACAACTGGTGCTGTTTGGGTCCCTTCGTATGGCGTCGTTTAAGTCGGCCAGAGCACGGTCGTTCTGCTTGATGGCGAGCAACGCCAGAGCACGCCAGTAATAAGAATCGGCCCGGTCTTTGTTAATGTTGATCGACTGAGTCAGCTCAGTAATGGCCTGGTCAAACTGGCCCTGGTTGTAGGATTGCTTGCCCCTGTCGAGGAAAGTATTGTCAGTGTCATACCAAGCAGCACTGACTGACTGGCAATAGCCGTAATTTGCCGGTGCAATTGCAGGCAGAATCAAAGGCGTCAGCGACAAGAGGAGAGATAAAGCGATGTGTTTTTGTCTTTTCATAATTCAACTACTTGCTTCAGCTATTTTTTAGTCGACTTCGGCCTCATTTCTGAGAAGCGGACTTTTCAGCCGCCTTAACATGTCGAATTTTGACTGATCTACGGTCAGAGTGCTTGAATTAGGAGCAGAATTTTTCATTGTTTTGCCTGAACTTAAACTACGAACCTGGAATTTCCGTGAATCCCGTCCAGCGCCAGTTACTCGGCGCTTTACTATTGTCTGATTTAACTTTAGCGGACTTTTTGCGCTGTTGCTCAAACTAACTGCCGACTTAGACGGCCGCGCTGAACTAACGGTGGGCAGCGGCTCAAGGTACTTCGGCGGAACAACTCGGGTGACTTTTGTACCATCCATCTTATGCGCCATATTAACAGTAAATAATATGCAAGCAGCCACCAGTAGCAGGCTAAGACCGATAGCAAGCACGTGCGAAGCACTATTGGCTACTTTTCCTGGTGGCTGATTTCTGCTTACTGCAGCTGGCTCTGGGGGGAGTTCAAAAGCCGTGATGGCCCGAGCACCCGAAGGCCGCAAACATGCTTCTTCCAGAGCATCTTTAAAATCAATCATGGTCTCGTAGCGGTCCGCTGGATCTTTAGCCATGGCTCTGGCAATAACGTTTTCCAGCTGCAATGGAAAATCGCCTTCAGGGCAGGCCTGACTCAAAGGCTTTGGCCGGTCGTGCATATGACAGTGCAGAAGCTCATAAACATTAGCGCCCCAGAAAGGGTCTTGGCCGGTGAGCATTTCATAAATGACGCAGGCCAGTGAGTAAATATCAGCGCGGCCATCACACTCGCGTCCGCAAATTTGCTCAGGACTCATATAAGGCGGCGAGCCCCAGAGCTCACCCGAGTGAGTCAGCCGGCGAGAATCTTCGCCCAGTTTAGCCAGGCCAAAATCAACTACTTTGACCTGTTCATAAACCTCTCCTTCAACTGAACAAGAGCCACTAATACTTGAGTCTAGAAGCATAATATTGGCTGGTTTAATATCGCGATGAATAACCTGATGCCTGTGGGCATGAGCTACACCAAGGCAGACTTGCGAAGCAACGCTATAGACACGAGCTAAAGACATGCGGCCGCCATTCAAAAGCGCCTGATCCAGTCCCATTCCCTTGAGGTAATCCATTACCACATAAGGCTGGCCATTGTCGCCAATAACACAATCGTATACCGTCACCACATTAGGATGCGACAGTTTACTTAAGGTGCGTACTTCGCGTTCAAACCGACGCCATATATCTGGTCTTTCATCAGCACGGAACTTGACGGTCTTAATGGCCACAAGCCTATCTACAGGCTCTTGTCGTGCTTTATAGACTACCGACATGCCGCCAAAGCCAAGCACTTCCAACACATGATATTTGCCATCAAGTATGGTGCCTATAAGCGGATCTTGATGCAGATTTTCTCGAAATTTTAGTTCAGCTGCATCTAAGGCAGCTTCAAAATCTTGGTCTAAATTTGACGAATGACTATAGTCGACACCAACATCTTTTATAGTTGGCGATCCAGGCTCACACTCAGGTTCAATACTGCTAGAAGCCTGGTCTTGGCTCATTACTGTGACCCTTTTTTATTGCCCCAGCGACCAGCCATTTGCCCACTACCAGCGTGGTTCATTTCATCAATTAAACCGGTGAGTAAAGTCTTTAACCTTTCAGTGGAAGCACCACTATTTTTCTCGCTGAGAATATCGTTCATTTTTCTCTGGTAATATGCGCAACTACTTTGGTCGTTGCGAAAGCGAAAGTGACTCTTTTCGTACTGCAAAAGCAGGCTCCGAAGCTCATTATCGCTATTACCACGTGCACCGTTGAAGTCAACGTTTTGGCCCTGGCTGTCGGCCACTCTGGAAGATTTCACAACACTGATACCACGGCCCGAGCCTGTGCGACTTGCTTGGCGCACCAGATCTTCTTGCTGTGCCAATTTGTCGGCCAGAACCCGCATGGCTTCTTTTACCGGCGCTGGTGCGCCCGCTTTGGCCAGCGTTTCAATCTGTGCGAACATCACTTCAAAAGGTGTTACTCCTGTGCCTTTGCGGCGTAAAGTATTGATGCGATCCATCAGAAGCAAACGTTCTTCATCATAAGGCCCGGCTGACACCATCAATTTGCGCTCGGCAGCGGCCAATTTACTTTGCTTCAGTTCTTCGTCGCCACCAACCTCGGTGACGGCTATAGTGGCGAGAAACTTTTTGGCATCCATGGAACCGCTGCCATACTCTTTAATGTCATCGGCAGTGAGTTCCACCGCCTTACCACTGCTCGCATCTTCGTCACGAAAAAGCACTTTCACCCTGCTGATGGCTGGGGTGAACGAATCGACAACGGCCTTGGTGATCAAAACAGAATCGATGCGAAGATCATCATCGGTGGCCTTAGGATGGCGACGAGTTAAAATCGTCGCCTCCTGGCCAGAAATTACAGCATGCAGCGGATAGTGCGAACTTACCACGCGGGCCTTGCGCACAGCAGCTTCAACTTTTTCTGACTCGGCGTCAGCAAATGCTGCGTCGGCAGAAAAAACAATAGCGGCCACGGCCAGAGACAAAGCTTTAATGGTGCTCGACTTCATCGATTTTCAAGGTTACTTCTCTGCTTTGGGTTGCCAGCCGCCACGCTTAGGTCTATCTGTGCCAGCCTGACGGTCACCGTCTTTCGGCTGCCAACCACCATGCTTGGGCCCGTCCCCACATTCTTTGCCCATGGGGCATTGGGCCATACTTTGCCCAGTCTTTCCACCCATGCCGCGATGCATGCCTTGCCCACCATGACGATGATGGCCTCGCATGCCTGGTCCACCAGGGCCATACATGCCTCGCATTTTACCAAAACCGCCCATGCCGCCCATTTCGCCATTTAATGCTGGGCATTTGAGCATAGCCATATGCAGATGCTTACGTTGTTCTGGGGTATAGACATTCATCACCGCAATTTCGTTGTCGATTTTCAAATCGGCCATTTCTTTGCCGGCTTGCATCATTTTGCTCCTCAAATCACTAACTTGAGAGCTGTCGATTGTTTCGCTCACCAGAGCATCTTTAAGACGGCGCCTGAGGCCCATCAACTCCACCAGTTTTGGACCAAATTTATCCATAAACTCGCTGCGCAAGCTGTGCAATTTTTCGTATTGAGCGTCGCTGACTGCCACATCACCTTTTAGAAACCGCGCGCCCATATCAATTCCGGCAGCATCCATCATGCCATCCATCTTCGGGCCCCCTGGTGGTAAGGCCATTGCAAAATTGGGGCCCCGCGCAGAAAACATCTCATCAGAATCTGCAGTTTCTACACTGCCCGCCGGAGGCATAGGGCGGTTAAAGCCGGCCGGCGGCTTGTCAGCAGCTTCTTGGGCCTGCACGGGAATGCTCAGTGCCAGAGGCGCCACAAATGCAATGGCCACACTGAAAAGCTTTCTCACATTGGAAGAATTACCAGGGGTCTGTTTATTTAAGGTCATGATCAAACTCCACAAACTATTTAAAAAGCGCTCTATCTATATAAACGTCGGCAGAAGCGAAAAAGTTCAAAGATATACATGAATTTTTTTCGAATTTTAGATTAAGCTAGGCCGTCTTAGAGAGTAATACCCAGTTTCCACTATACGGAATTTCCATGTCATTAGCTTCTGAAACCAATACCCCTCCCCCGGCTTCGGTGCAGACACCAGCGGGAGCCTCGAACTATCGGTGGGTGGTGATTGGTTTTGCTTTCATAATTACACTGATTAATTACTTAGATCGCTCGGCCATGGCTTACGCCCGAGACCCAATTAAGCTCGAATTTGGCTTTACTGATACTCAGTTTGGTCAGATTGCCGCTGCCTTTGCCGTGGGCTACACCTTAATGACGCTGGGCGGCGGCTTGCTCGTAGACAAATGGGGAGCTCGCAGCATCTGGTCAGGAGCGGCGCTCTGCTGGTCTTTGTGTACGGCTCTAATGGGAATCTGCAGCAGCTATCCCATATTTTTTACCGTGCGAGTAATGCTCGGTATTACTGAGGGGCCTCACTTCCCAGCTTTAACCAGGGTGGTTGCTGACTGGCTGCCTTCTACCGAACGAGCTAAATCTACGGCCATGGGACTCTGTGCAGTGCCAATGGCAGGGGTGATCGGAGCTCCGCTGATTACAAATTTGATTGTCGCTTACGGTTGGAAAGCAATGTTTGTCATTCTCGGCTCAGTAGGCATCATCTGGGCGGTTATCTGGTGGTTCATTTATCGCGATTATCCGGAGCATTCCAAATTTGTTAATGACGCTGAACTTTCGCTGATTCGCGAAGGCCAGACTCTCAACCGCGAGCGCAAAATGGCTGATATGAAAGCGCATGAAATCTCGCTGGGAAAAACTACCTGGAAATTTCTGTTCACCAATAAATCGCTTGTGGCCAACAATTTTGCCTTCTTCGGCTTCGGCTATTTACTCTTCTTTTCTGTCACCTGGCTGCCTGGCTATTTAAAGCAGACTTATGATTTGCCTCTGGAACTTTCAGGGCGATTATTGGTTGCCCCCTGGTTGACTGCCGCAGTTCTGCTCTTTTTGGCCGGCTTTCTGTCAGATTATCTATGGAAAAAAACCGGGAGCATGCGCGTGGCCCGCAGTCATATGATGTGGATTTGCCAGCTGCTCTCTGGGCTCTGCTTCATTCCATTAATGTTCAATCCGAGCTTGAACGCTGCTCTAATTTTATTTTCTCTGGGCCTTGGTTTGGGCCTCATGCCCAATGCAGCGTTTTACGCCATCAACACCGACCTGGCTAAAGACAAAGCAGCTACCAGTCTTGGTTTAATGGATTGCTACTTAGGTCTGGCAGGAATTTTAGCGCCGATTCTTACTGGCATGATTTCTGATCGCACTCACAATTTCAACGCCGCCTTTTTCATCTTGATCTTTTTCTCTCTCACAGGATCAATGGCGGTACTCTTCTTCCAGCACCCGGACAAAGATATGAAACGTTTTGCTTAAACCAGGACCGTTCATATTTATCACCACGGAGAAACTAACATGTCTAAGTCAGCACAATCGGCCACTAGCCAGAAAGAAAAAGCGCAAGCCCTACTTGAGCAAGGTTTGCTTGCTGCTCATAAAGGCGAGTTGAAAGATGCCATCACTGACTTTGATCGCTCCATAGCCGAACATGCCACTGCCGATGCATATTTTGCCAAAGTGGAAGTGCTCGTGGCTCTGGGCCAGTTTGATCTGGCTCTGGCGCAAATAGAAGTAATTGAATCTGAGCTGCCCAATTTGGATGGTGGGGAACAAGTGGCACAGCGCCTGGAGCAATTTAAAATTACTCTTGAGGCCACTGATAGCGAGGGCGAATTAGAAATTTCGCAAGAGTTACTGGTGATCATTCCTCTGCATGCAGAGAGCAAAGCAGAAATTATTGCAAAATTGATTGAGGCAAAATTTGTTGAGACAGATTCACTTACTTCTACTGATGGCACCACTCTTATTAATAAAGACAGTGGAGCAGTAATTTATGACATTGAAATTAAAGAGCGTGATGGCGACCTGGTGGAAACATTGCTCTCATGCGGCGTGGGGCGTCTTTCTGCTAGCGACATGGGTGTAATTAAGAACCACACACACTTGCTCTACTTGTCCGGGCCGAATGCAGAAGCTGCTAGTCAGGTTGAAGATCAAATTGAGCTGGCCGCAGACATGCTAAAAACAGTAAGCCATTTGCTGGACGAACTGGAGGGCACTTGCGTCTACGTTGCTACAGCCGGCCTTACGCACACAAAAGCAGCCTGGGCAGAGCTAAGTGAAGAGCAGGGTCTCTTAGCTTTTATTGAAGCTTATGTGCAACGCATAGGTGGCGAAGGACAAATTTTTTCTTGCGGCATGCACGGCCTCGGATTGCCCGATGTCTCCATCGAACTTGATCTAAGCGACGACGAAGGTGCCACTCTATTAGCTGAATTTTTAGAATACAGTTTGCTCAATGAGCTGCCCCCAAGCGATCAAGCTTTCAAGTACCACTCGCCATCAAGAAAAGAAACCTACGATGCCACCTGCTATCAGTCGGGCTACGAAGAAGACAGTTGGTTTTACAACCAAAATGGAATGTGGGCGCTCACAGCGGTGCCTGAGTGAACTATTTAAGTTTGGTCGCTCGATAACTTGACGCTTGTTTGACAAACTCGGCAAAAAGCGGCGCGTTGTGCTCATAATCGCGCTCAGGATGCCATTGCACACCGACGACAAAACGCTCGCCGAGTCCTTCGATCGCTTCAGTCAGGCCATCGTCAGTGGTGGCGGCCACAGCTAAGTCTTTTCCCAGCTTCGAAACACACTGGTGGTGAGAGGTCGGCACTGCCAGTGGTGCATCACCTAGAAGCCCAGCTAACTTGCTGCCTTTTTTGAAAGTGACAATATGACTTTTAGGGGCGTCTCCACTGCCTTTTCTGGCAGCATGAATGACTTTGGCACTAGGGTCATGGCTGGGAATATCTTGAATCAACTCACCACCAGAAGCAATATTCAATGCCTGCTCACCGGCGCAAATTCCGAGATAAGGCATTTGCTTTTGCGCCAATACCGATCGCACAACCAACAAGTCAAAATCAGAACGCTCCGCCTGCATCACTGAAGTTTTAGGCTCAACCTCACGACCATAAGACTGCGGCGGGTAGTCATCTCCACCAATCATCAGCATTCCATCTAGGGTTGGCAGCAGCTGAGCAAATTCAGCAGGATTGACCGGCGGCAGCAAAACTGGAATGCCACCAGATTTAGTGATCGCATCGACATAACGCGCACCAATCATGTAACGCTTATTTTTCTCACCGGAGACATCAAGGTTAATGCCGATTATCGGTTTACCGCCAGCAGACTGACTTTGAGCGGTGGCAGGCTGCACAGCCAGAATAACGGCAGCAATGGCGGCTGCACAGTTGCGAGCAATTCTAGAGGTTCGAGAAATCCGCATCTTAAAACTCAGCAGTCTTCGGTGCGCGTGGAAATGGAATCACGTCTCTTATGTTTGCCATGCCAGTGACGAATTGTACTGTGCGCTCAAGACCAAGGCCGAATCCGGCGTGGGGCACAGTGCCATACTTACGCAAATCGAGATACCACCAATAATCGGCCGGGTGCAATCCACTGTCGAGCATTCTCTGCTCAAGAACTTCAAGCCGCTCTTCACGCTGGCTGCCACCAATAATTTCGCCCACCTTTGGTACGAGCACATCCATAGCCCGTACCGTTTTATCATCTTCATTCATGCGCATATAAAACGCTTTGATGCCTTTAGGATAATCAGAGACAATCACCGGTTTCTTGAATTTCTTCTCAGTCAAATAGCGCTCGTGCTCTGACTGCAAGTCGATACCCCAGCTCACTGGAAATTCGAAACTTTCGCCGCATTTGAGCAAAATATCCACTGCTTCTGTGTAGGAAATGCGCACAAAATCACTATTGACGATATTGGTCAAAGTTTCGATGGCGGTTTTGTCGATGCGCTCATTGAAGAATTTCATATCAGTGCCGCAATGAGTAAGTACATCTTCAAAAATAGTTTTGAGGAATTCTTCTGCACATTGCATGTTGCCTTCAAGATCACAGAAAGCCATCTCAGGCTCAATCATCCAGAACTCAGAGAGGTGCCTGGAAGTATTGGAATTTTCAGCTCTAAAAGTAGGCCCAAAAGTATAAACATTGCTCAGGGCTGTGGCGTAAATTTCGCCTTCTAATTGCCCACTGACAGTAAGATTGGTTTGCTTACCGAAAAAGTCTTGCTCAAAATCTACGGTGCCGTCATCTTTGCGCGGAATGTTATCGAAGTCTAGAGTGGTGACCTTAAACATTTGCCCAGCACCTTCGCAGTCGCTGCCGGTGATGATTGGGGTGTGCACATAGATAAACCCACGTTTTTGAAAGAATCCGTGAATAGATGAGCAAATTTGATTACGCACGCGAGCCACAGCACCAAAAGTATTAGTGCGCGGACGCAAGTGAGCAATGGTGCGCAGGTATTCGTACGATGTGCCTTTCTTCTGTAAAGGATAAGTAGCCGGATCAGCAAAACCAAATACTTTCACAGACTCGGCTTTAATTTCGGTGCTCTGCTCTTTGCCCAGCGACTCGACGATCTCACCGATAATTTCTACTGAACTGCCTATGCCTAGCTTGAGTACATCGCTCTCATAATTGGCCAGTTTGCTTTCGGCAATCACCTGCACATTGTCGAACGTAGAGCCGTCGTTAATGGCCAGAAAAGAAAATCCACCTTTTGAGTCTCGCCTGGTGCGAACCCAGCCGCAGAGCCTGACGCGCTTGCCGATGTTTTCTTTCTTCAGTGTATCGAGCACCGTGGTGCGTGTGAAAGTATCCACTTGAGCCGTCATTGTCTTCTCCTTAAAGTTCTCTTTTCTGTTCGGATTTCTTGATTAGCGTTTGCGCAGCATGAAAATGCCATCGCGAATTGTGAGTAACACCCGATCTACTCTGTCATCGCTAGCGATCATGTCGTTAAATTTGATAATTGCTTGGCCGCTTTCGTCGGCCTGGTGCGGATCTAACACAGTGCCGCTCCAGAGAACGTTGTCGACAAGAATTACGCCACCTTGTTTCAATTTTGGCAAAACTGCCTCGTAATAGTTAGCGTAATTTGGTTTGTCAGCATCAATGAAAACAAAGTCGAACGGTCCTGTCAGCGACTGCAAGCTCTTCAAGGCTGTCCCTTGAATCACTGTAATTTTATGACCATGCTCGCTGCGCTCAAAATATCTCTTGGCAAACTGCACACACTCATCATCAATATCCAGCGTGGTCACCTTGCCGCCTTCCGGGAGGCCTTCAGCCATGGAAAGGGCTGAATAACCAGTGAACATGCCGATTTCAAGCACCGATTTCGCTCCTGAAATCTGCACCATCATTTTGAGAAAACGCCCCTCTAATCTGCCCGTGAGCATTTGCGGCATTGACATCTTTTCGTGGGTCTCGCGCACCAGGCTGGTTAAAAGTGCACTGGTGGGCTCAGTTTTAGATTCGGCGTAATCGTCGATACCCGGTTTAGTCAAAGTCAACATTAGCGGTTCTCTCTTTTTGCTATCAGCCTTTGATATATATCAGATTCGACGACTTCGTGGCTGTTCATGCCGCTAAAGTAGTAAAATCGGCGTTTAATACTAAGAAAAATCAAGTGTAAAACAGCGATGAACCCAGTACGCGCCGATCACATTAGCCCTCTTGATATGTTTAAAATAGGTGTTGGTCCATCCAGCTCTCACACTGTGGGGCCTATGGTGGCAGCACTGCAATTTCGCCAAATAATTGGTGAGCTTTTAGAGAAACAAGCTGACAAAAATCGCCAGTACACAGTCAAAGTTGAACTCTACGGCAGCCTCTCGGCCACAGGATCCGGTCACCAGACTGACGGCGCCGTATGTGGTGGTCTGTACGGCTACAGCCCGAAAGAAACTTTGCCTGATGAAATCTGGTCGGCCACAGACAAACTGCGCGCCAACCCATTTTTGTCATTCGAGAAATTGGGCGCCAAGGTAAAAGTGCACTTTCATCCGGATAAAGATCTCGCCTGGCTTTCCTGGACGATGGATGGCAAACCTTTGCCTCATCCAAACACCATGCGCTTTTTACTCAAGGACGGCGACAATGTAATTAGCGAACAGATTATTCTCTCGGTAGGCGGCGGCTTCGTTGAACCCGTTGATTCAACCACCTGGGAAAGGCAACCGGCAGGCTCAAGCACTACCATTTTTGACTTGCCGTACCCATATAATTCAGCTGCTGAATTTGTGGAACAGTGCAATCGAAACAAGCTTAAACCCTGGCAAATAGTCATTGCCAACGAAGCGGTGCGAGGTCTAAACGAAGTTGATTTAAGAGCACGCCTGGGCGAAATTTTAAAAGTTTTCGACGCTTGCATTGAACGCGGACTAAAAACCGAAGGCATATTGCCCGGCGGTCTAAACGTAAAACGCAGAGCTAAATCGCTGCATGAACAAATGCTGGCCGGCACAAAGATTAGCGTTTATGCATCGCCAGAAGGTCTGAAGCCTTCAGTTTATGCCATTGCCGTCAATGAAGAAAACGCCGCTGGTGGGCGGGTGGTAACAGCTCCCACAAATGGCTCGTCAGGCTTGATTCCAGCTGTTTTTCGCACTCTTAAAGAGTTGCATAATTTGAGCGATGAAACTTTGCAGAATGGTTTAATTGTTGCCTCAGTAATTGGTGCGCTGGTAAAAGTACATGCCTCCATATCTGGTGCCGAGGTAGGCTGCCAGGGCGAAGTAGGCACGTCGTGTGCCATGGCCGCGGCCGGAGCCGTAACCATGCTCGGAGGAAGCGCCGACCAGAGTGAGCAAGCCGCCGAAATTGGCATCGAGCATCACCTTGGTATGACCTGCGATCCAATCAAAGGCCTGGTCCAGGTGCCGTGCATTGAACGCAATGCCATGGGCGCGGTAAAAGCTCTCAATGCTGCCGAATTAGCTCTTGCCTGTGACGGGCAGCATTTGATTAGCCTGGACCGCGCGCTGGAAGTTATGAAACAAACCGGCCTCGACATGAATCAAAAATACAAAGAAACGGCCACCGGCGGGTTGGCTCTGGGTTAGTGGGCTGGGCACCAATGTGCGAAATCAGCTACTAAATTCACGCCCAAGATTAACTCTACTTTGAAGATTAAAATCCCCTTGACATTCCCAAGAATTAGGAATAGTCTGGCATAGCCCAGAATTATGCTCATTTTGCCAAATTTATCAGCACAATTGACTAGTTCGCTCTATTTAGAGTTCAAGGCCCCCATGCCCAGCATGCCTTTCTTTATGGAATCCCCCTATGAATCAGAACGACTTACCATATAACCAATATTGTGATGACCCTGGGCTCGAATTGAGTTTCCAGGAAGTCGATCTGGGTTCGAAAGTAGAAGGCGAGCTACGCACTACTTTTCACGTGTATAAAAACGAAAGGCAAATCGGATACTACCTGGAGAAAGTTTATACCAACGAGGACAAACTCGTGAAAATGGTGAAGCGTTCTGCCGATGGTCGCTCTGAGACGCGCTTCGATCCAGATACCGGCGATATCGATAGAATTTTTGAGTCGTACTCGTTGCCCGACGGCAATATTCTTACCAAAGAAAAACGCTATTTAAACGATGAAAAAGGCATTGAATCTGTGCTGGTCATGGATCCTCGCGGCATTTTAGTACGCACAGTAATTCGCGAAACTCAAGGTCTGAACAATCTTTTTCAAGGTCAGACTGAATTTACTCCTGAAGGACGCGCTAAGTTTTCAGTTAATCACTGGTTCAATCCTAAAAACGGCAAGATGAACCATCGCGAACAAATTCAGTGGTTAGCCGACGGCGAACGTGGCGTGACTGAACACTTCCATTTCTCCGACGACGGCGCACTACTAAAATATTTCAAGCGGCTCTTCCACCCTTCGACCGACAGGCATTTAGAAGAAACGCACATTTACGATCCGCTTTCGCAGGTAATGGTGCGCAAAGAAGTAAAAACTTGCGGACGTCTCGATCATCAGTGTTCGGTGGAAGTCACCACATTCGATGTCGCGGGCAATGCAATCAAAGTGCAAAACAATGTTTATGACCGAGTGGCACCATCACGCTGATCAGTCGAAAGATTTTTTTTAGCCGGCCATGGGTGGCGCTGCAAGAACCACTGGCAAAGCGGCTATTTTGCCAATCTGGCGCATCAATAACTCTGGCGAATCACAACACACGGCGCCGGAAGTGCCCGGGTCGATTTTTATCACCAGGCTCGAAAATTCTGGTGCGCTGGGAATTAAAAGCAGGCGATGAGCGCGCACCAATCTGAATTCGCACCATGCAGCCCACTTAAGAGTACTGCCTCGTTTGAAGCTGAATTTTCGGGCAGAGACCAATAGTTCGGCTCTATTGATCTTAGGGCCCAATACTTCCATTTGCGCCATCAAGCCCGGAAGATTTTCCTGATACTGCTGAATTACCTTTTCCATTTGCACCAGCTCACAAGACAATACGGCGTCCAGCAGTGCATCCCCTGGCATCACGCCGCTGCCGGTAACAAAAGTAGCTACAGCTGCAGTTTGTGGACCGAAAGATTGGGTCATGGTAATACTCCTTGGGCTATGTCGTCCTGGTTCGCTGCTTCTAAGTGGATCGACTTTAGTCTTTAGTTGTTAATCAGTCGTTAAGCACAAAAAAAAGAAATGCCCCCCTTTCCGGAGGCATTTCAATCTTGGTGACGGCTAGCTAATTTCTATTGGTTAACTTCGTAGGTGCTCTTCTGCTCTTCCTTGAGCAGACCGGCAACTTTATTTCTCAGCAGCTCAAGCTCTGAACCAGCAACGATATTTGCGCCTACTTTTTCAGTGCTTGTATTAGTAGGCAGCGTGCGCAAAATTGCTTCGATGCGATCCTTTTCAGCAGTAACTTCGCTCTGTGACCGCTTGAGCTTTCCGATCATCTTATTCAATTCTTGCACGCGAACAGCTACGTCTACCGGCTTCCAAGAATAATCGGCGATCATCATGTCGAGCTTGCCCTGGCCTTCACGCAAGATATTCATGCGTGCTACAGAATCTTCAGTGCGCAGCGCTGTGGAGACAAGATCGAGAATTGAAACCACATCAGCTGCAGTGATGCGATGTGTGAAATAAGCAAGATCAGCGCGACGAACAATAGTTAGAATTTGCTCGCGGCTTTGATCTGTATCACCGTCTTTACGCAATAGCCTGGCAAGCCAATCTTGGAGGAATCTGATGTCGCTTGCCATAAAGCGCACTTCTTCATTGCGCAATTCGCGCTCGAAGGGATCAACACCAGGATTTGGTCCAGGATAACTTGTGTTGATTGCTTTAACTAGCTCTAGCTCTTGCTGTATGCGAGTAGCATCAGCGTGACCGAGATTGCCGTTCTTAATGCCACCATCAATTAAACGCTGCACTTCAGAGATGGCGTAATTGAGTTCTTCCTGACTGGGCTGAATTTTTCCGGCTTCATACTGTGTCTGCCTGAGCCTTTTGGCGAGCTGAGCTTTTACTTCAGGGGTGGCCAACCTGCTATGAGCACGATCTTTTAGCACCGAGTAGAGTTCGTTTTTTGCTTTAAGCAATAGTTCTGGTTCAACGATATAGCTCTTAAATGTATTGAGTTGACGAGCACACACAGCATTTCTGGCCATGTACAAATCACTGCGCAAAATCAGGTCATCCATGGTTTCGTCGTCATGACCAAGTCGAGCCAGGGAGCGGGTAAGACGCTCTTGTACACTGGAAAGATCGAGAGCCAGTACATTGAATTGCCAAAAATCTAATTTGCGGCCGTTGGCAGTAAATTGTTTTTGCACACGCTTGATGCCGTCAATGCGATCGCGATAGAACTTGGCGTCGGCCTGAGTGATCACTTTGCTTTTCAATAAATTATCGATGCGATTTGAGAACTGCTTGAGCAAATGATCGATGCTCAGGTGATTAGATTTGACCACCTGCGCTCTGGCTTCCATCTGAGCCCAGGTGCTTTCGATCGATTCCAAGTTGTTGGCGTTATTGAGACTGGTTTCCATAGTCGAACTTTCTTCGGCGGTGAGTCGACCAGCAGCCTTAGCATTCTTCAATTCAAATTTTGCGGCGTTGCGGATTTCTTCAATATTGATTGGAGTATAGACGCCGGCGTTCTGAGCAAAACTAGCGGAGCAGCCCATGCTCAACGAGACAAGACTTAAAGCAAGAGAGATTCCTGTTTGACCGAAACTGAATTTAGCACCACTCATAGCTCACTCCTTACAACCTGGCTTAGCTCTACGATTAGAGAGGTAAAGAGTACAGCCTAATACATATAGCCGTCTCTCCTTGGGAAGTGTAATCTTGAAATCAATCAAACCGCTGGCACCACCTGAGGTGGCAAAAATCGCCAAGAAAAAAGGAAGCATTTCTGCTTCCTTTAATAAATTCAGGTAATTAACTCAGGTTGAGCCCTGATAACTGAATAGCCTTAAGTTAAGACGCCTTGTCGTCTCCGCT
>JAVHQC010000019.1:0-69493 GCA_036170915.1 Cyanobacteria bacterium auto_48_18 | reverse complement strand
CTTCCAAGTACAAATCTCGCCGCCAGATTTATGCGCTATTTAACCGCCGTCAACATAGCTATCTTTATATTGCTTCTGGGATTTGCTTTTCTGGGATGGAGATATTTTCTGTACATAATTTCGTCCAAAAAGTCTTGTCTTAACAGGCTCAACAAAGCACTGATATTTAACGTTGATATCTCAGAAAAAATAGCTGGATCATTTACGATTCCTGGTAATTCAAGCCTAAGTGGCTTCGAACTAAACTGTTGTCCTGATGACCATGAACCATTGGTAAGAAAACCCATCTTTAATATTTCGCGAGGTCTTTACAGTAAGCTCAAACAAAATCAGGGGCTTACCTTTACGGATAAAAGCTATCAGACAATTGAAAAGGCACCAGTAACGACTGAATATGTAATTGGAAAAGTTTTGACAAAGGGCACCGAAGAATCCATTCAACTAGATGCTGTGCTTAAGTCAGAAAACAACGATCGTGGCTGTTCAATTCTTCTGACCTTACCTGGATATAAAGGTAATTATTCACGCGAAATTTTGGAATCAAAACTTCGTTGCCTATTGAAGTTTGTTGAAGATGTTAAGTAAGGACTTAGCTGGGTGCATAGAAACAGTGTGCTGGATGTTCTCGTGGCATGAATCTGGCCGGCGGGTCGCATTTCAAAATGGCAAGACGCGATCGGCCAAAGCGATGCGAATATGCATGCGAAGGCCTTGGTCGCGGCGTGAACTTGCGCAGGGTCAAGCACTATTAGCAAATCCGGTTTGGGAAAAAATTACTAGAGAATGCTTTGTTGGCATAAAACTAATAGATAATTTTAAACCTTAGTCAGCACAACTCTTTCGAGCCCAATTATTGAACTAATTTTGCCGTCAATTACTTTGAGTTCAACTTGCACACATACGCCAGTTTTTAAAGACAATATTTCTGGCGGAATGGTCAATGGTGGCAAATTTGTAACTAGAGTTCTGATATAGGGCTTAATTTGAAGTTTCGAGCTATCCTCAGAAATACTCGATATGACGCCTCCACGAGTCTTCTTAATCCAGAAAGCAAATTTTACTGTAGTGCCTTTTGTGGCTTTCTTAAGTCGCTTCTCAATATGGGCATATTGACCATCTTTCTGGAAGTAACTGTTAATTTCCAAAAACACAGGCTGAAGAGAGGAAGCAATTTCTTCTTGACGGTAGGAGCAATGGCACTGCGATTCGCCCGCATAATTGTCACGGCAAACTCCAGGAGAATGCAGAATAATAGAAAAAGCGAGAGCGAGAAAAAGAGGTTTAGGCACTAGTTCTTTACCATGAAGTTGTGCGAGTCACTTTCGTCACTCGCACAACCATTATACTCGCTAGGAATCAATAGCAATTACTAGCGTTCACGGAACAACAGGGGGATTGACGTTATATGCACCGCTTCTTTGTGTTGGCGGGCCGGTTCAGGTAGCTGAAAACACTCTTTACTTGTCTTAGTGTTCTGTCCCATCCATACCACAATATTCGTCATTCGATTTGGAAGTCAAATTTGCCAGGCGATATAAAAGACGAGCGCCAACGTTGGCGTCCCATTCATCTTCATCACCAGGGGCCACTTCGTTGACATCGAATCCAATAATCACACGGCCGCTCTCTGCAAGCATGCGCACCAGATATAGTGCCTGCTCGTATTCCAATCCACCAGGTACTGGTGTGCCGGTATTAGGACAAAGTTTTGGATCCAGGCCATCTACATCAAAGCTGACATAGACCTTCTCAGGTAATTGATTGACGATGTCCTGGCAGATGTGCATCCAGCTCATGCCTTCAAACATGCGGCTTTTGATGTCGCGGTCGTAAAAGGCGACGATTCGTCCTTCTGACGAACTAACCATATCGGCTTCCATCTGGCAGTAATCTCTAATGCCCACTTGCACCAGTTTACTCAAACTTTTTTCTTTAATAGCGTTGAACATAATTGAGGCGTGCGAATAAGTGAAACCTTCATAGGCATCACGCAAATCGCAGTGAGCATCAATATGCAATATACCGAAATCTTCGTTTCGCTTTGCTAGTTCGCGAATTAGCCCTAATGGTGAGCTGTGATCACCGCCGAGCACCGCGCAAAGTTTGCCTGCATCCAACTCACGGGCGGCAAGTTCTTGCACGTAGGTGTTCATTTTTTCGCAGGCAGTATTAATCTCGTCGAGCATCTCTTTCATTTCGGGATGCTCTTCTGGTGTCAAGCCTTCTTGCAACATGGCAATATATTCTTCTGCCATGGGCCGGAGATCATAATTTAATTCTTCTAGCCATTCAGGAATAGCATGCATTGCCAGACCTAGATCCCAGGCATTTGGATAGTCAGGGTCGTAGAGATCAACCTGATATGACGCTCCAAGAACAGCTTCAGGAGCTGCCGCAGTGCCGGCGCCGTACGACACTGTCACTTCCCATGGCACAGGAATGATCACAATCGTGGCGTCATCTGTGGTGAATGGTAGACCGTAAATGTTCTCTACTTTTACGCCCACTGCATTCGGGTCAAAGGCTGTTTCTGTCATTTCTTGCGGTCTCGTGCAACACTAAATTAGACATAGAATGATAGATCAAAAGCTTTTACTTCGCTCAGCTCCCCCTTAAATGGGTAATCTTGCTTATTATTTGGTTCTGGCAGATGGCTGGAGATTACCCACTGTGGAGGTTATAACTCCCGTTCGCCGGTCGCGTTTAATTTTGATTTCCTGAGATTTCTGGCCTGGGCGAGCTGGGAAAGTCATCGTCAGATCGTTGACTCCATTTGGCAAACGAGGATGGTCCAAGGTGATTTGGCCGCCGTCCACTGACAGTCCGGTCATACTCTTGATCATTTGAAAAACACTGCCAACGCACCACAGTTGCGGCACACATGAAACGTTGTAAGGAACAGGAGTTGGTTCGTCCTTACGTTCAAAGCCGCAGAATAATTCTGGCAGGCGTTTATCTGTGCTCGCCGCAGCTACGTCGAACAAAGCTGCGATCACTTTCGCGGCCTCTTCCTGGTGACCCCTCTTAGCCATACCTTCAACAATCATGGCATTGTCGTGAGGCCAGACTGATCCGTCGTGATAACTTTTAGCGTCGTATCTTTTCTCTTTGCTCGACAAAGTTCGGATGCCCCAGCCGCTAAACATGTCGCTCTGCATCAGTCGATTTGAGATTGCATCTGCCTGTTTGCTGTCAATAATTCCAGAGTTAAGTAGGTGACCAGGATTAGATGCCACCACATCACACGGCTCTGTGGTCGCGTCTAAAGCCAGTGCAACAAACTTTTCTTTAGGTAGCCAAAATGATTTGTCAAAGTGAGCTTTCAATTTATCGGCTCGCTTATTCAATTCTGCTGCCAGTTCATTTTTACCAAGTTTCTTAGCTAGCTTGGCAGTGCCTGTATAAGCGTCATAGAGATAACCTTGCACTTCGCAAATTGCAATTGGCGCTGATGCTAACGTGCCATCTTTGTGCATCACCGAATCGCCCGAATCTTTCCAGGCTTGATTCGTCAAAGCGGCTTGCTTACCGGCTTCGCTGCGACTGCCGTAATGAAGAAAATCATCAGGCGTGGAGCGCTTAAGATAATTCAAGGCTGCTTCAATATTCGGCCAGTGTTCTTGTGCTAATTTGGTATCACCGGTGACGTCTGCGTAGCGAGAGACCAAAACCAGCCATAGTGGTGTAGCATCGATGGTGCCATAGTAAGGGATGAACGGAATCTCCTTGCACCGCGCCATTTCGCCTGTACGCAACTCGTGCATAATTTTGCCTGGTGTTTCTTCTGTGAATTTGTCGTCTTTGGTGCCCTGATATTTTGCTAGAAGTGTAATTACTTCTTTGGCCATATTTGGTGCAAAGTCCAAAGTTTGCAGCGCAGTGATTATTTGATCGCGCCCGAATGCCACGGCATACCAGGGAAGGCCGGCGGCGTAGCCAGGACCTCTAGGAGTGTCGATTTTGAGAATATAGAGATCGTCGACGGCTTGTTTGAAGATCTTGTTAAAGGTGGGGTTGTCGGTTTGGAGCGAGACATTTTCTCTTCTCCAGAGTTCTGCTTGTTGATCGATGCGTTTGAGTATAGTTTCAAAATTCTCCGGCTCAGGGCTGAATGTCCAATTAGTCGCGCTGCTGTAAGCTATTTCTATGGGTATACACTGCTTTGGTTCTAAAACAATAGAGTAGTGGCAGTGATTGTTGGTTATGGCATTAGGTTCGGGAAGCAGAAAAGCAATTTCGCTTTTTAAAAACGTTTTGTTGAGACCAGCGTAAATGGTTGCTACTTTTAAACCACGTTTTTCCTTAGCTGGAACGCTCATATGCCTGTAAGTTATGCCGTGTTGCTTTCTAGTTTGGCCGCGCACTTCAAACATATCTTTATAGTCGAAATTAAAGCTGACCTCCAGGTCAAATTCTGCTACTTTGTCGCCATGGTTCTGAATGGTCAACCTTTCGGCAACTCTGCTTACTTGTGCGTCTAAAACAATTTCTCTTTTAATCGCAACTGATTTTGCTGGTGTGTTACTGACACGATTGTCGTAGACAAAATTTGCCTTATATCCATCTTGAGTTGAACTGGTTACAAGTGTTACCGGCTCGCCATCAATCTTCAGCGTATAGCCGCACATCATGCGCGTGTCGTTGTTGTAGACACCATAAGGTGTGGACGGATCCTTAGTCATCATGCCGTCGGGCGTAAGCACCATAAACGTACTGCCGTTCTTCAAAACTACTCGCGGCAGATCTAAATATGAAGCTTCCGGAGTCTTTTGCGTATTCTCGATTGCTTCTTTAGTAACTGGGTCAGCAGCAAATCCCGGAGCTGCAAGAAAAACAGATGAAGCAAGCAGGCACTGCAAAGCTAATATCAATGCAAGAGGTTTTCGCAAATAATTTAGTGCCACTACGACTCCAGAGTTTCTATTAATTCTAAGGCAAGAATATTCCAGCTCATAAATTGCGTGGCCCAGAGCCCGGCGCCAGTTTCGGCATCATAATTTTCGTAGAGCGTATTATATTTATCCAGGCTATTCAAAAGAGTTTTCACAACTCTGGCTGAAATTTCTTTTGCTTCCTTTTTAAAACCACTGGCATTCAGTGCACGTACTACCAGTGCATTGGGTAAAATCCAAACAGGCCCCTGCCAGTTCGAGACAATTGCCCGTCCATACAAACCACGCCTTTGCTGATTGGCTAATGGCTCTGATACCGCATGCGATGTCAGCCCCCAGGGCCGCAAAAAATGTTCGCTGTTTAAAATATTGTCTCTAAGCATACGTTCGACGCGATCAGGTTTTGACAATCCCATGAGCATGGGTGCTAAGCCTGTCCAACTGCGCAGTTCAACGATGGTGCCATCTTGCGGATTGTAGCCGCAATACATCGAAAGTTTGTCGTTCCAGAGATGTTCTTCGATTGACGCAGTGAGAATTTTTGCTTGCTCACGATATTCGCTTTCAAGTTGGCTTCTGCCAAATGCGGCACACAGATCAGCAAAGCAAAGAAATTCGCGAGCAATATAGCTGCTCAAATCTACAGCAAGAATTGCGCCATCTGGAAACTTGCCCACAGATTCGTCTTCGCTTTGCGCCGCTTCTCGTGGTGCAATCAACGCTAAGTTATCGTCCACGCCGCTTTCGAGCACGTTGCGCCAGTGATAGAGATTCCACTTAGACTTGCGTTCTCTCTGAAAGAATTTCAAATAACAATCTACGTCGTCTAAATAATGGCCGATAGATTCTGAGTCGGCAGCCTTAGCATTTTTACTTCCGCGATTGTATTCAGCTAAGAGTGTCTGAGCCAAAAATGGCTTGCATTGATCTCCTGCATCCCACACCTTACCTGGTGAAATGGTGCGCGGTATATGACCGTTAGCTTCTTTCAAGCTGAGAAAATTTGCCACCACCTCAATGCCAAGCCCTTTAAATTCGGAGTGACCTGTCAGGTGCGCTGCTTGCGAAAAAAAACAAGCATCCCAGTCATACATTTGTAAGTAGTGACCGGTAAGCGATCGCTCCGCTACTTTTGCATTGTCGTCGTCTCCGGCTTTAACTGCATAGGTTGGAGTGGTGTAACGATACTTGAGCATCCCCTCAGGTTCATGAACGCATGAGGCGGCGTGGTCAACGAAAAACTTGCGAAGTCGTGACAAGTCTTGAGTGCTTGGCATTTTAGTATCTGTTTCCATGGTGGGCATTTAATCACATGAAAGGAATTGACATCGTAAGCGCGAAAATTTTAGGCTGCATTTAACTTCTTCTTAGTGCTAAATAGTGCAAAATCTGGCTACCTGGAGACGGGGTCGGAGAAGCCTTTGTGCCTGGTTACAGAAAAACTCGATGTTTTTCTGACAGCAGGATTTTTGCCAAATCGAGGAGCGCATGGGCGTAACGTTACTCACATATCGCTTTGACGGGCCATTTAACAATTGTGAGTCAATAGAATCGACCGAAGGGCTTTACGCCATTCTGAAAGGCAACAGCGCCGTGCTCGAGGTGATTGATTTGCGCCACGCCCTCAATTTAAGTCAGGAATTAGCTGATCATCAAGACAGTGAAGACTGGCCCGGGCCACCTAATGCGCCCACTTCGATTGCGGTTTTATACGCTTATGAGTTTGAACCTTCTGAATTTGAGGCGGTCATTGCCGAACTCACCGATTGGCTGGCATTTACACATCAATCGCCGGCTTTGGTGGCTTGACTTGGTTTTAGTGGTTTGACCTGGCCCAGGGCTTTGGAGCAAAGGTCACGTTGGCACCGCGCCCATTCGGCAGCTGGGTTAAGTTCAAGGGCGTGCGAGTAATCTTTTATAGCAAGATCGTAGCGTTTAGTATCTTGATAAAGTTTGGCGCGATAACCGAGAATTTCGACGTCTTCGGGAGCGGCGGCCACAGCGGCATTCAAGTCGGTAAGAGCGGCTTTTTCATTTTTGTTGGATCGCATTGAGAGGGCGCGATTGAGGCGAGCCTGGGCATTGGCTGGGTTTAGCTTGATGGCTTTGTCAAAGTCGAGTGCGGCTCTGGTCATCTGCTCTGAGCGTTTGTATACCTCGCCGCGGCCTTCATAGGCGTCTGAGTTTCGGGGGTCGAGTGCAATCGCTTTTTGAAAAGCAATCAAGGCTCTTGGCTCTTGATCGCGCTTAAGGTAAAGTTGGCCGATTTGCGTAGCTTTTACGGCTGCCTCTTTCGCCCAGGCAGGGTACTGGGCAGCGGTTCTGGCCGGTGCAGACTTTAAAAGTGCCACAAGTTCTTTTGGTGCTTTGTTGGCCTGATTATGTATGTAGGCAATGCGTTTTTTGATTTTGGCTGCTTCGGCCGGCTTCTTATTCCTGCTCAAAAAATCGCCATAAGCCTGCAGGGTGTAGACCAGGGTGAAGTTTTCATCGCCTTCGCTGAGTTCGCGACCGGCGATTGCTTGTTTGAACATGTCATTGGCGGCGTCTATCTGGTGCTGCTTTTCTAAAATGTCGGCCAGTGCCAGCTGCTCTGTCTGTAAATCTAAGCCCAGCGCCTTTCTCTCGTTAAGCACTTCCTGATAAATTACTGCCGCCATGCCATATCTTTTGCCGGCGACGTGTTTGCGGGCTTTTTCCTCTGCTGCCATCCATTTGCCGCTTAAGTTGCGCACCTTATTAGAAATTACGCTGGATTCTCTGGGGCTGAGCGCCAGGGTAGGGGTGCAAAAAATTGAAGCGAGCAGGGCGACAGATAAAAGAAATTTGGCAGGCATGGGCATAGGCATGGGCATAGATAAGTTCCGTGGTGTGGCCGTGATATGGCAAGTTTACCCGGCAAGCTCGGCAATTAGGATTAGCACATTGCTTGAAATTTAAGCAATTTGCGTAAATTCACCATTCCGCATTGAGGAGCCAGAGCGTTTAATAGATACATGGCACCGCAATTTTTTGCCACGAAAATGCCACAAATCACCTTTATTGTATTAATAGAGGCAATCTCTCCCCCGGACCAAATTTTCTGACTGCTGTTTAGAGGTATTTAAAATGAGTCGACAAATCGAGCGACAATCTGATTCATTGGCACACGGTCTAGACACTGGTAGAACCAGAGAAGTGGTTGACGCTCTTCAGCGCGACGCTTACACCATGTGTCCCCAAGATTTCAGACGGCTTGTAACTCAGACTGCAGCCAAAGAAGATTCACGATTCGGCGACAACCTCCGGGTTGATAATCGCACCGGCGATATTATTCTCAACCTTGGCGACAGCGGACAAAATTTGAGAATCGGCAATTTGCGTCAGCAAGAACTTTCCTGGAATCAGAACAACAGACGCGATGATTATCGCGATGACATAGGACGCAGACCAGTGGTGCGGGAAGGTCAGCATGGCGGCTATTATGAAGACCGGCCGGTGTATCAAGACCGTCGTGGCTACGACCCTCGTTATGATAACCGTGGTGGTTACGACCCTCGTTACGACCCTCGCTACGACAATCGTGGTGGCTATGACCCTCGCTACGATAACCGTCGAGGCGGTATTAACGGCGGCGAGGTGATTGAAGATTTCCTTCGCGGCGGCGTCTCAAGTAGGGTCGGCGGCGGTGATTTCGTCAAGGGTGGAGCAGCCAACGTCGGTATCGGCATAATTCTCAATCAGCTCGGCGGCCAAAGACGCGGCTGGTAGTTCGAGTACCGAATTGAAAAACTTAAATTGGAGTGTCAAAAACACTCCAATTTTTTGTTTTTTGCCCCGAAAATGCCAACAAAGAAAGATATTCTCATTTGCATAGACACGTTGGGTCTGGCGGATTTTTCTTTTGCTACAGAGGCAATTACCATGAGCGATAATGCACAACTAAACGGCTGGCAGAAACTGGACAAAACAGTTGATTGTATGCAGAAGGGCGACGTGAAATGCGTTCGTGAAACAGTCAATACTGCCCAAGATCAGAGGTTGTTCATGGATCTTCTGGCATCGAGAGGTCAAAGCGCTTCGCTGCCTGGTCTAGAAATTATTCAGAAAGATGGTCACGTTGATGCCGTCAAGGTCACCGGCGGCAAGAATCAGATGACTGTGGGTTTTGACCACGCCAATGGCGGCAGGATAACTGTCAAAGACGACAGCCCTAGTTTCATGAAGTCGGTTTCGAACGCCCTCGATAAAGCCAGCGATAAGCTCGATGCCGGCGTTAAATGGGCCAAAGACGCAGTCAACAGTAGTGCTCCAGTTGAAGATCTTAACCGTGCCAACACCAGCGATAGCAACATGAATCGCCGCTGGCAGGCTCAAGAGAAGAAAGCCGGAATCTAGCTGCTTGAGCGATTTCAATCACAAGACAGCGCAAACATCATTGCATTTGCGTTCAGCGTCAGCTGACTCGAGTTGAATGGTCGTGTGTGTAATTTTGAAATCCCGGCGAATGACGGTGTTAACTTGGTTGAGCACGCTTTCTGAATTGCTTACGGCTGCAACAGTTAGATGGCAACTCATGGCCAGCATGCCTGAGGTGATTGTCCAGACGTGCAAATCATGCACTTCGCTTACTCCTTCAACGGCCAGAAGCGACTGAGTAAGAGCATCTATATTGATGCTGCGCGGTGCGCTTTCCATCAAAATATCAACTGATTCTTTGAGCAGGCCCCAGGTGCGCGCCACAATAAAGACTGAGAGAATAGCGCTCAAAATTGGATCAGCCAGATACCAGCCGGTAAAGAAGATTATCAAACCGGCCACAATCACAGCGCAAGATGCGAGCATGTCCGAGAACACTTCGAGATATGCAGCCCTGGCATTAAGCGAATCGCCGTGGCCACCCAGAAGTTTCATTGAAAATAAATTGACCAGAAGGCCAAGTACGGCCACTATCAACATGCCGTTGCTGTGAACTACCGGTGGTTCGCTGAAGCGGTGTATGGCTTCAAACAAAATCGCCACTGAAATTACAACCAGCAAAACCGAATTGGCCAGGGCCGCCAATATTTCGCTGCGATGGAAGCCGTAAGTGCGCGACGGGCCAGCTGGTTTGCTTGAAAGCCAGACGGCAAACAATGCCAGGGCCAGGGCGGCCACGTCACCGAGCATATGACCTGCGTCAGCAATCAGCGCCAGGCTGCCGGTATAAAAACCGGCTACTGCCTCGACTATCATAAAAGTAGAGGTTAGAGCCAGCACTGCGGCTAGTTTTTTGCGGCTTTGCAAGCGCACATCAAAATGACTGTGCCCGTGATCGCTTTTGCTTTCAGATTGAGGCGTGCCGGTTGAAGCAGGCGGATGATCGTGCTCGTGGTCGCAATTTGAATGGGCAGGCATTGTTTATAGTGATGGCAATATTGAGTCAGTCTTTTTCAAGAATAGCAGCAGCAAAGCACACCATGCAGTATTGCATTGTCAAGATTAAGCAAGAGCCGCTATTCATCTGCGTCTTGGAAACTTAAAATCTTTGACAGACGGAGATGACAACCGTTGCCATCTTCTTTTAGCTCATCATATGCAGTACTAGTTTGAAGTAAGCCTCGAGGTCCATACGAGTAATGCCGCCTTCAACCGATGTTGTGCCTTCATGCACAGAATCAGCAATGGCAACCTGATTGTTCAATAAAAATGTAATGAATGATTTTTCGCGGGCTGGTGTCGCCTCGGCTTTTAAAATTTCTTCGAGCTCGTGTTTTTCGATATAGCCATTGTGGTCTAAATCAAGGCTGTCAAAGGCTTTGTAAGCCCATTCCTTAATTTGATTGATAGCATCAGCGGCTGTACCCGTGGGCACATAGTTGCTCACCCAGGCATTCTCAAAATCGTCTTTTTCAGTTTCTATTTGTTGATTCACGTTTCTACCCTTTGATCTTTATTGCCGCGAAAATTTTAACAGGTTACTCATACATTCTTATTTCTATTTGCCACCAATAGGCAGAATTGCCAGGGTGTTACCGTCAGGGCCGCAAAATATTAATGCCTGGCCTTGAGGGGTTTTGAGTTCACCACGTTTGAGAAAACCATAACTCTCAAGTTTTTCTCGGGCGGCACCAACTGTGGTGACATGATAAACGTTCAAACTGGGCGATGGTATTTGACTTTCTACTAAGATCAACTCAGGCCCATTAGTCAGTTTAATAGCCGCTGCACGCCTGTGCACATCATCTGATTGCCATGTGATTTTACCGCGCAAAATGTCTGTATAAAAATGCAGTTCTGTTTCAAAACGGGTACTGCTTTGCACCACATAATGCACACCATCAAAAAGAGTCTCTCCGCCATTTTTACCTAACAGTGCCTCAGCCGAACTGGCAGACATGGCGCCTAAATTGGCTCGAGTTGAACGGGCCGACATGGCTGGTGCAACGTAAGCTGGTGTTACTGGCGGCTGATAACTGGTGGGGCTCTCCTGGTGCGCTGGCACAGGAGCATGTGCTGATACCGGAGAATGCGACAAAGCCGGCGTATGAGCTGCAAGCGATGCGGCTTCTCTCATGCCTCGGCGTCTCTCCATAGAAACTCGCAGCATAATTTCGGTGGTGCGTTGTTTAAATTCGATGGCTTGATCGATTTTGCCCGAAGTTTCAATTTCGCGCGCCAGTCGCTGTAATTCGGCGGCTACTTCTTTTTGATTTTCACCATACTGCTTTTCGAGCATGGTGATAATCGACGTCAATTTTTGCTCTGCTTCTTCTTGCGAAGCGTTGCTCAAAGCCGACAGAGCAATCTGCAAAAGAGAAGTTGATTGTCCGCCGTACTCAGTCATGCTGGGTCCTACGATCCGAATATACCTAGTTATTCCACCGTTTGAGAAATTATTCCGGTTGATTAATCATGAATGTGGCAAAACCGTCAAAAAATTGCAAAAGGGCCTCGCTGTGCTTCTCAAATTCGGGCACCGCGTGAACAGCGCTGGTCATATGCTTGACCCATGCATCACGTTCTTTGACACCGATTTTAAACGGCATATGCCTGCCACGCATACGTGGATGCCCGCGCTCGTCGCTATAAGTTGTGGCACCGCCGGTGCGTTGAATGAGAAATTGTGCCAGGTGTTTTTTGCCGGGGCCCAAATCTTCAGGGTAAATGGGCCGCAAAATCGGGTCGGCTTCAACACCAGAGTAAAATTCGTCGACCAGCCGGAAGTAAGGCTCTTCGCTGCCAACCGATTTATAAATTACACTGAGCGGGTCGAATATTTCCATTACGATTCTACTTGCACTATTCTATTTATTTTGCCGACTGGGTACTGTCTTTTTGCTGGTGCCACCGTGTTCTCGCAACATCGAGATAATTGGCTCGTAAGTGTTGATGTCGGCTTCAGACTGCCGCATGGCATCATCTAGCGGCGTGTTGCCCCATCGGTCCTGGCAATTGAGGTCCACTCCGAGTTCAACCAGGTAGCGCAGGGCGCTCAAGCGCGCTTCACTGGCGGCCAGATGCAGTGCTGTGCGGCCGTCGTAGTCGCCAACGTTGGCATTGACGCCACGGGCCACCAGCCGCCGCATTTCAGCCACGTCGCCTTCTGAAGCGGCCCAACAAAAAGCATTGGCGCCTCCTAAGCGCGATTCATATAAATTGCGCCGTGGATCAATGCGATCATCCATAAGGCCGGTGGTGCTGTCAAAAGTATGGAATTTAAAGCGTGCCGCCAGCTGGCGACAGAAATCTACGCCTCGCACTGAGTTGCCTAATTCATCTAATCTGGGGCTCCAGACAGCCATGCCCACTACATTTGGTACCACCAGCATGATTGCGCCAGAGACACCGCTTTTAGCAGGAATGCCGATGCGAAAAGCAAACTCACCAGAAAAATCATACATGCCGCACGATGACATCAGAGAAAGGCAATTTTTTACATGGTCAGGGCGAAAAACCTGCGCGCCGGTGAGGGGGCAGTTGCCGCCATTGGCAAGGGTCGAGGCAATTACCGCCATTGCCCTGGTGGTGATTTCAATTGAGCAGCACTGAAAATAAAACTCGAGCACATCGAGCAAATTAACATCGGCAGGGTATGCCTTTTTCTCGCGCATAAAATAAGCCAGGGCGAAATTGCGATCAGCCGTCTGCCGCTCTGATAAATAAACGGCATTGTCAAAGCCAATTTTCATGTTACCGGCGCATTCTTTCCATTTACTCATCACATAATCGAAGCGATCGGAGGCATCAGCATGATTTTTAATCAAGGCACCACACATGATGGCACCAGCATTGATCATCGGATTGTGCGGCAGACCCTTGGCATTAAGTGTTAGTTCGTTAAAGGTTTTGCCACTGGGTTCAGTGCCCACATATCGGTGTAAAACTTCTTCGCCTTGTTCTTCTAGTGCCAGGCAATAGGTGATTGGCTTAGAGCAAGACTGCACGCAAAAGAAATCGTCGCTGTCACCAAGAGAGAAGCGCTGGCCGTCAACCGAGCAAACAGAAGCGGCAAACTTCTCGGGATCAACGCGCTCAAGTTGAGGAATATAATTTGCTAGTTGACCGCCTTTATTACCAGACACTCGATCGAAAATTTCTTCTATCTGCTGGCTGAATTCAGTAAATTGCGGAATGGCCATTTGACCGGCCAGCACTTGCTCAAACAGAGCCGGGCTAACACTGTGCAGGGAGAGAAATTGCTCTTGCGAAAGCAGCGGCTCGGCGGCTCGAATGGCTTTGAAAAGAGTTTTAGCGCGGGGGTCGTCGTCTAAAATGCCGCTGGCAGAAAAGCTGTCTAAAATCAGCTGCCGCGGCACTTTGCCATCTCTGGCAAAGGCGCGAAATAAGCTCGACTGGCTACTGTATTCTTCAGCACTAGACATAGCCATATTATGCCATTGCCACAGCTTTTAAACCCAATTTTAAGCTGCTATTTAGCGCTTGCCTTTGCCGGCCAGTTCTTTGAGTGGGTTATCTTGCAAATATTCTTCGTAGGTGCCCTGGAAATCGCGCAGACCGGTGGGTGTGAAAGCGAGAATGCGGGTGGCCACATCTGAAATCAGATCACGGTCATGGGATACTACAAATACGGTGCCGGGGAACATGGTCAGGCCTTCAGCCAGTGCCGAGACCGCTTCGAGGTCAAGGTGATTGGTTGGTTCATCTAGAACCAGCACCGGATTTTTTTGCATCATCATGCGCGCTAGTAGCAGGCGAGCGGCTTCGCCCCCAGAGAGATTTTCAGTGGCTTTGGCGCTGTCTTCACCAGAGAAGAGCATTTTGCCGAGCAAACCGCGCACGTGCTGGTGACCTTCATCAACCATATATTGCATCAGCCAATCGAGCGCAGTGCTACCAGGGGTGATGGCATCGTGATAATCTTGCGGATAGTAGCTCCAGGTGGCTGCTTCAGTCCATTTTACAGATCCGGCGTCGGCCTCGAGCTCTCCCATTAAGCAGCGTAGCAGTGTGGTTTTACCCACGCCGTTTGAGCCGATGATGGCCACTTTTTCTCCACGCAAAAGATCAATATTGAAGTCTTTGAAAAGCACCTTGCCATCAAAAGCTTTGGTGAGATTTTTGACCTGCAATACTTCTCTGCCAGAAGGTTTCTCTTGTTCGAAGCGAATGAAAGGTCTTTGAATATTTGAGCGTTTCATTTGCTCTGGGGCAAGGCGCACCATTTCTTTGCGTCGCGATTGCACCTGGCTTGAGCGCTGACCGGCAGCGAATCTTTGCACGAATTCTTGCAATTGAGCAATCTTTTTCGCTTTGTCTTTGTTGGCTGATTCAATTGACTGGCGAGCTTGCATTTTGTGCTCGACCATATCATCGTAATTGCCCGGATAAACAATAATGGTGTCGTAATCGATGTCGGCAATGTGGGTGCAAACTGAATTGAGGAAGTGTCTGTCGTGCGAAATCACAACCAGAATGCCTTCGTACTGCCAGAGAAATTCTTCTAGCCAGTGAATCGATTCTAAATCAAGGTGGTTTGTAGGTTCGTCTAAGAGCACCGCTTGTGGTTCACCGAAAAGCGCTTGAGCAAGCAACACACGGAATTTGTAATCGGTAGCTAAAGTGCTCATCAAATTTTCGTGATCAGCGTCTTCAATGCCAATTCCGCGGAGAATTTCAGCAGCTTCAAACTCAGCCACATAGCCGTTTTCGTCGGCAATAATGACTTCGAGCTCGCCAAGGCGATTCATTTGTTCTTCAGTAAGGTTTTCCACTTCGCAGAGAGCGTCTCTTTCTTTGAAGGCGTTCCAGAGAATTTCATTGCCCATTACTACTGTGTCAATGATGCGTTCGTTGTCATAAGCGAACTGGTCTTGTTTGAGCACGCCGACTTTGCGGGGGCGGGTAATGGTGCCGGCATTAGATGCTTCGAGTTCGCCGGTGAGAATTTTCATGAAAGTAGATTTGCCGGCGCCGTTAGGGCCAGTGAGGCCATATCTGTTGCCCGGGCTAAATTTAACTGAGACATTATCAAAGAGCGTACGTGAGCCGTAGCCTTTAGAAACTTCGTTGACGATGATCATTTGTGAGCTTTCCCTAAACAAAAAAACACGCTAGCCACGTGTCTGCCAGCGATTATACAAGTAAGTGTGCAGCAAAAAAGGCCAGGAACGTGATTGTATCGAGGCTTTAGCAGACCTTAATTTTTCCGAGCACATGTAATAACCGGCATTTTTACCAACTGAGCACCTGACAACACGGCAAAATATAGCTCGCAGCTACGCTTTTTTAGGGCGTGCTGCGAGCGAAGTCTAGATATGCCTTGGCCTGGATTTGGAGCAAAGCCAATCAGCCACCAAATACGGAGCCACAGAAGCGCCCGAACCAGCCGCGTGTAACACCACCCCAGGCATTGGCAGGCGGAGCTTGATAGCTACTGGCCTTAACGGTTACCGTGCGACCAGCTTTAGTGCGGCCATATTCCTTTGAGCGGGCACGACTGGCAGCACTGCTTGAACCTGCATAAGTGCCATGAGCGCCATGACCACCGTGATAGCCGTGGCCGTTTGAAGTAGTTTCTTCTTTCTCTTTCTCTTTGTCATTTGTTTGACTGACAGTTTGAGCACAACCTGTAACAGTCATGGAAGTAAGAGTGGTGAGGGCAATAATTGAAAGCATGGTGCTGCGTTTCAGCTTCTTTTCTGAACCATCTGCGTTGTTATTGCCCGTTTGTTGCCAATCAAAATTGATCATGGCCTTCGCCACTCCTTGTATCTGTTCTGGTTTAAGTAATCGTCCGGCGACTTGCTTCAAGGCCGGTAGAACAATTATGCCAAAACCGCTTGACAACGATGAGACTCTTAAGCCCGTCTTAATAATGGTAAAAAAGCGCAAACGCTGACTGGGTAGTCAGTAGCGTAAATGTTCGCGGTGCCAAGACAGTGTAATATTCACCTACTTAAAGGAAACCGCCGGACGGACGTACGTATCTATGTTGCAATCACCGCTATTAATGGTTATGCATGAGCCGGTTTTACACCAGTTCATCTCTTATTTGGCGGAAAAAAAGACTGAGCAAGAAGCTAAACCTGATAGCCACGTCACTATCGAATTGTCGCGAGAGCACATGGCGCAAGTGCGCGACTCTTTCAGACAAAATATTCTTGACGGAGAACGTAACCTTCACCTGCTTTCTCACTTGCTATCGATTTTGCTTTTAGAAGAAGACTTTGAATTGCACAGCAATGTCATCGGAGTTTTGCCAGGCGACGAAGATCGGCCTTTTCTCATTCGTGAGCGCATTACTCAAGATATGTTGTTTTCAGTCACCGATATCGATCTCGGCAATCACATGCTCGATAACTTTCGTTATCGCAAAACTGTTGAATGGGTGCCGCTGCATCTATCTGCTAACTTTATTGAATATCTACCAGTGGTGCGCGCACCAAATGGAGTTAATCGCTTAACCAGTCGAGTGAAGGCAGAAGAAGAACTCTGGAATAAAGTCACCGACGAAATCTTTGTTCTAGACGAACTGGTGAGTCGCGACAAACAATTGCGCCACTACAGCAAATATGTCAAAGACATTTTTGGTATCAAAATTGTTTGCGAAGACGAGGCCAAATGTTTAGCTGTGCATGAGCAGCTCAAACAGATGACTGTAATTGGAGCTGACTGGGAAAAATTAGGAGCACTGCAAGGCGTAGGCATTCTAAGCAATGGCTCCGCCAATGGTGACCGCTTATTTGATTTTGTTGAAACCAAAGACTATTTAAACTGTTCAGCAGACGAAATGAAAAAGACTGGTTGGAAAGCAATTAAAAGTGTTGTGCAGTGGCACGATCGTTTATTTGAAATTCAGGTACAGCCGCTCAACAATTACTATTTGGAATTAGATCACATGTCTGGACCATCGCACAGCTCGTTTAAACTCAAACGGGATCGCCTGCGAGATCAAGTGGCAGAGCGCGTTCCGCTATATGGTTTTTATCGTGATTTACTAAAGATGCTTTTTATGGGCAGCGATGTATCGTTTGAGTGCGCCAATGCCACCGTGGTAATTACTTAATAAAAGGAGTTGGGTTCTTGTATAAATTCGTTTTGCCTATAGCTCTCGCAGCCGTGCTGATTGCACCGCTTGCAGCAGAGTCAAAGACAGTTCACAAGTACAGATCAACTACCACGCGCACCACGAGTTCGGTAGGCACTCTTGAAGCGATGAAGGCTGAAGATGAGGCCATTCTTCGAGCACAGGCGAAAGAATACTCAGCTCAATATGCACTGGGCAATGCTTCGGCCCTGGCAGCTCAGTGGGCACCTGATGGAACCTTTACCGATTCTACCGGCCAGCAGTTTCGTGGCCGCGCTGAAATCGAAAAAACATTTGCCGATTTTTTCAAAACTAGAGGACGCCGACCACTTTTAATAGAAGTGGAATCAATCAAATTTCCTGCCGCCAACATCGCCATTGAAGTGGGCAAGAGTCATATGACCGGCAGCGATGCTAGCTATACTGCCATTCACAGTAAAGAAAGTGGTCACTGGCAAATGGTGGCGGTGTTCGAGCATGAGATTGCACCAGATCACTCACCAGCATCAATTTCTGAGCTATCTTGGCTCGTGGGCTCATGGACGGCCAATGCCGATTTAAGATTGCAGTGCGATTGGACTGCATCGAAGAAGTTCTTGCGCATGGATTTTTTCTCGACTAAATCAGACAGCAATACTCCTTCAGAAACTGAGATTATCGGTTTTAACCCGCTCACTCGCACGATTTCTTCGTGGCATTTCAAAAGTGATGGTGGCATCGGTTATGGCCGCTGGATAAAAAATGGCGACAGCTGGACAGTGAATGCAAGAGGTACTGAACACTCTGGAGCCTCAGCTGCTGCACAATATAATCTGCATAAAATTGATGACAATAGTTATACGTGGAAATCAACCAAGCGCTCTGTTGCAGGTAAAGCAATGCCAGAGACCCAAGAAACTTTAACCATGAGTCGCACCAAATAACCAAGTAATTGTGGAGTAGCTATGAATTTGATTCTTGTCGAAAATAAAATTGCAAAGAACGCCGTAATCTTGGCCTCTCTGTTGTTGCTTGCTGGTGCTTCTGACCCAAGCTGGAGCCGTGGTGGCGGTGGTGGTGGCGGCATGCGAGGCGGCGGTGGTGGTGGATTCGGTGGCGGCCGCGGCTTTGGTGGCTATGGTGACCGCGGCTACGGTGATCGCGGTTATGGCGATTATGGCGGCGATCGCGGTTATCGCGGTGCTGGTGCCGGCTACATGGATGGCCGTGATTCTGGTGATATGTTCGGTGATGGCAATGTACTCAGTCACACCTCAGAGTCGGCTTTACGCGATGGTGCAAACCAGGTGTGGAATAGTGGTGGAGATCGCGGGCTCGGCGGCGGTCTAAATCGCTCACTCGCCAGCACCGGATTTGGTGGTAACCGCGTAGACAATTCTGTCTCTCGTGCTGTGTCGCCTGCTACATTAGCTAATCGTGGTGAAGCGGTACGCGGTGCTTTTCGCGCGAACGATGCTTTCCGCGGTGACTGGTGGGGCCGCCACCCTGGCTTGTGGTGGAACCGCGGCTGGGGCGACGCCTGGGCCTGGGACGCTTGCGGTTGGGGCGACCTGGCTGGCTTCTGGGATTATCCTGTAGACAATCAGCCGGTAGATTATGACTACGGCAATAATATTACCTATCAGGGTGATACGGTCTATTACGGCACGCAACCGACTGACACTGCGGCTAACTACTATACGCAAGCTCAAGATCTTGCTCAATCGGCACCACCTGAGGTGCCTGTAAAAGGTACTGCATCTAAACCAGGTGCTGCCGTGCCTGCCGCTCTAGCAGCTGCTGAATCAAAAGATGCTAAAGACTGGAAATCGCTTGGCGTATTTTCGTTAACGCAAGGCGATCAGACTGACTCATCGATTATGTTTCAGTTAGCTGTAAATAAAAAAGGCATAGTGCGCGGCAACTACTACAACATGCTCACCCAAGAAACTAAGCCGCTCTCAGGAGCAGTGGACAAGAAAAATATGCGGGTAGCCTGGGAAGTTGAAGGTGCTAAGACAACCGTCTACGATACCGGCCTATCGAACTTGCTACATGCGCAAAGCCCGATATTGGTGCACTTCAGTAAGTCTCGCACCGAGCAGTGGAACTTGATCAAGCTGAATCAACCGAAGACATAGGGGTCGGCGAATTTTCACACTTAATGCAAGAAAAACTAGAAAAGCGCGCCAGTTGTGACAAAGTAACCTTATAGAAAAAGGGCAAAAAGCTAAATCTCTCGATTCTCTACTTACGGAAATCGAGGTGACAAGCCTGTTCTACTGGGGTTGGCAGGCACCGCAAATACATCAGGGCCACCATCTCGAGCTGATGAGCCTGTTTGACTGTGGGCAGGCACCACAAATACATCGGGGCCAGCATTTGACAGGCGAACAGTGATTAAGCGATTCACGCTATTAAGAGGGGTGTTTGGAAGCCATTCCACTTTTTTAAGCATGGATAAGACTGCCGAATCAAGTGCCGATGACCCAGAAGAAGTTGTTATTTTGAAATTGGATTGTTTGCCCTTGGATAGAATAAAAGTGCAACAAACTGTTTTGTTTACTAGTGCCTCTTTTAACGATAGAAATTCCTTTTGTTTCTCAATGGCAGCCTTCAAGCTAATGCACCATCGTTTAAGTGCATTTCTTTCATTTATTTTTTCAGGCACCCAAGTATGCGGAGGCATGCATATTCCACTCGGGGCAATGAGCATACAGCTAAATAAAAGGCATACAAGTAGTTTTCGACATTGCATCGCTGTCAGCCCAATTCCAGATAAATCTATATCAACTATACAACTGTTTTTTTTGCAAGACAATACGGGCCCCACAGTTTCACAATGCGGTCTGTGTCACCGATTGTGTGTAATTTTCTGCAGGCATAGATAGTGCTAACATTTAGGTCTAGGGTCTGTGAACCTGCTATTTCGATGTTGATGTGCGAGTGCTTTTCACTCACTAAAGTGTTTGTGCTTACGAAAGGTGTTTATTTGGTGCATACCTTTATCAACGGATTAGTAATAGGAAGCCTTGATTTGGACCTGATTCAGGTAGTAGAAAAACTACCAGTGTTTTTCAAAGACCTCCATATGGTTATTACTTACAAGGATAATAGCCCTGCTATTGAAAGAGTGTCGCTCCAAAATCTCCAAGAACACAATATTGATTTTGAGACTCGCTCGACCATGGTTGTGATAAAGGAATGGTCTGTTCCCACTTTCCTAACAATGCCGTTCTTTTCGGGCTTTGATGAGTTGTATCTGGTTAAAGCATTTGATGTTCCAGCATCGTTGAAAGTCGACGAAGAGTTTTACACTCCGAGATACTATTTCGAAGAGAGTATTCCTGACAATTTTGTAAAGACATTTTCGGACCTTCACGCACATCGGTATTTATCTGATGGGAGCGGGCTAAATTTCGTTTGTGAGCCTGAACTTGCTACCGAGTTAGCGAAATTAGTCTAATGCTGATGTCTGGTGGAGAATATCAGGTGAAGAGAGTCATGCTGACTGTGATAGTCGTACTAAACCAGTTCTTAGTTACGTCTCCTGCAAATTCTGATGAATTAGCAACACCGAGTATCAGAGACTGGTCTATCCGAAAGCAGCTGAACTCGCCCGATCCAGCACCTTATATTGGTGTTCTATATCAACCGCCGCCCAAAGGTGGCTTTTTACCCGGCCTCCGGCCTAGGGCGTCTTTGCGGAGACCAGGTTCGTCAAACATTGTTGCAGTTTTAAATATCGACGAAAACGGCAAAATATATTTCAATCCACCGGGTTATATCTATGGTCCTATTCCCGCGATGAAAGATCTTACCCCGGCTCAAGCAGATGTTAACGCCTGCTTAAAAGCGCGCATATGTGCCGCTGAAGCTTTTTGAATTTGAAGTTCCGCCGACATTTTTGCCTGCTTGGCGGACATGTGTCAGGAAAAGAAAGGCCCGGCGTGTAGCCGAGCCTTTCTTTTCCTGTAGGAGTAGATTTAGTACGGTTCAAGACATTTAGCGCAGTAATGCTCAGTCGCATTCCGCCGGCACTCCCACTCATCAGCTTCAGCTGCTACAACCATTTCATGTACTTCGTCACGCAGGTCTTCGTGAAATACTTTGGCAGCGACAAACCTTTGTTCAAACGGCGCGTGACAGCGATTACACTCTAAAAACATCAGGACACGAAGAGTCATTTTAGTGGGTCTCCTTTTTGGCTGGTTCATCCTTTGTTTTCTTTCTGCGAGCTTTGCGCTCTGCCTCCTTCAGTGCAGCTCTTTCCATTGCTTCGTGGTGCCGATATGACTCGCCTTCAATTACAACTGTCTCTGATTTGTGCAGCAATCGATCTACCATAGTGACTACACATCCAGCATTGGGGAAGATCTCACCCCATTGCTTGAAGCCTTTGTTGGTGGTGATCACGGTTGACGCCTTTTGATAGCGGCCGGAAATTACCTCGTACAGCATGTCTGCGTATCTGTTGTCGTAATTCATGTAGCCAACTTCGTCAACAACAAGAAGATCCAGCGAACAGTATCTCTTCAGACATCGACTTCTAGCACTGGCTCCATCGCATTCGAGTAGCTGGTTAAGCATGTGACTGGCTTTGACAAATTTAGTTGTATAACCCTGCGCAAGTGCAATGCTTGCCAGGTTTTGCGCAATCATTGTCTTGGCCAACCCGTTTGTGCTCAGCAGCACAATATTGCAGCGGTCTTTCAGAAAATCTAGAGTTAACAAGTCTTCGACCTGTTCTCGATCAATTTTAGTCGGCCAGCTCCAGTCAAAATCAGCCATAGGCTTAAATTCACCAATCGAAGCTTCCCTCAGCCTTCTTTCAAGACTACGCTTGTCTTTTTCGCTCTCCTCCGCCGCGATAAGCGGCTCTAACCATTTCTCTCCAACGTACTTTTCCCAGTTCGCAACGATGGCCCGTAACCCAAGTCTTCTTGCTCTTTCTTTTAAATCTTTCATCATTTATTCCTCCGTTTCTGATTCTGACTGCGGCTGCGGTTGCGAAAAACTGTCGTAGACATCCAGTGTTTTTGGCACCACGATCCAGTCTTTGGCCGGCGAGCTAGTGCCAAAGTTCAAGGCGACCGGCGGCAATAACCCGCGCCTACTGCGGCGACTCTCTAACGACTGCAAAACTGCTGCTGCATGTGGCGAATCAGAGGCCAGCGCCTCCACTATTGCAGCCTCCAATTCACCAGGACCATAGAGCTCCAACAACCCAGTGAGCTTTTGAGTCAGGCGACCAAGATTGTGCCCACGCTCTGCCGCCTGCTTCATTAACTCCGGCGCCGATGGAGCAGCATGACGCAAAATATCAATCGACCGATGCTTCAAAGCCGCCTCTTTGTAGCTCTGCAACGACTCCAAATGCGCCTTGTCTTCGATTTGTTGCCCTTTGTCGTAACACCGAATGTGATGCGCCACTTCTTCGCTTCCATCGAAAACACGCACAACATCAGGTGTTGCTCTCACCGTTACGCTTCTCCTGACATACTTGTGAGGCACGCTGTAATCATTGAGGTCAAATCTCGCATACGGAGTTTTGCCCACCTGAACTTCTTTACGCTCAAAACACGGATACGGGTTGTCCGGCAGCACCACTAGTGATGGCTTCTCTTTTTCAAATGCTTTCAACACCTTCAGTTCTTTTTGACCAGGGCAATCGCGCTCACCAGCCACTTCTACACACCACTTCAACGCCTGAGCATTCAAATCTTCTAAATCGGTCCACTGTCGTGCCGCAAAGAGCGAATGGCGAATATATTGAATTGCCCGCTCCACGCGCCCTTTCTGTTGAGGTTTGCGGACGCCCGTTGGCTTCGGTTGAAAATGATAATGTGCCGCCAAATCGAGCAATTGGGGATTGAACCGAATCGCCGACCCATAGCGCTCAAGCACAGCACTGCGCAAATTGTCGTACAAAATTTCTCGGGGCACTGAACCAAAAAAGTTGAACGCATCGACATGGCCACGCAAAAAATTCGGCATAGCATCGCCTGTGTAGAACCGTACAAATATGTGCCTCGACCACGACAACACCATGACGAAGGCCAACAGCCGCCTCTCAGCATTGCCAAATTTGACTTTGCCAAAATGCGCCCAGTCACATTGAGCTTGCTCTCCAGGTAACGTAGAAGTTCTAAGATACGCTTCAGCAGCTGGCCTTGGTCGTAGATTGGCGACCAAAGCTCTAAACCTACTTGGCGCACCATCGTATCCGCGCTCTTTCACCATGCCGAAAAGCCGAGCCGCTGTGAGCTTTGGATACTTCTCTAACGTCGCTAAAATAAATGGAATGTACAAATCTGCTTTCGTTTTTCTAATTTGAAATCGCTTCGCCGGTACTCCACCAGCCACAAGCACACGCTGCACCGTTGAATGGTGCAGTTGAAGTTGCGTCGCTATTGCTGTCGGTCCCCACTTTTCAGCGTGGAACAACCGGAGAACCTCGGCTTCTGTTTCTCGATTTACTGTCACTTGTTTCTCTCCATCCAGTTGGGTTTCTGTGGCGGCTCCGCCGCAACGGACCAAGGCGCACAAAGGGACCGCACCAGCGGCCACATGTGTGGCACGGTGCGCGTCCTGTTTCATCAATGTTCAACTCAGCCAATTGCGGTTGTAGAGAACTTGTCTCTTCAGCCATCTCCAAAACAATGACATCCGGTACCTCTTCAAGGGAACCCTGATCCGTCACTTTCTGCTTTCGGCGCACAACATACGCCAGTTGGCGCTTTGAATGCTGCAATGCCCCTTTAAAACTCTTTTGATACTTTCTCTTTGCACGAGAAATAGACTCGCGCCTGCGCTGGGCTGAGCACTCCGTGGAGCAATAGATATTGCCGCGGTCACAATGCAAGCACAGCTTCACCTGGAGGCTGCAGGCAAGACAAATTAACAACCGATAACTGCCGCTTTTCTCCAACCATTACGCAAAACGGCTGGACAAGAACAACCAAATCTAGGACACTCTAGTGGCTTTGACACCGTGTTTCAGCACGATGTCTTAGTTCTGGGAACTCGGTTGTGACGAGTTCCCACCGTTTAAAACTTCAATAACTTTCTCAAAACACCAGCTCAAGGGCAATCCGCCCGATCACATAGCTGGTGGATATATCGGCATGCAGATTCACTTAAGCGGCAAATACCAGCGCTTTTAGATCGTCATCTACAGCAGATGAACTTTGGAGTACAACTTGGCCAAACAATGATCAATCAAGGAGCTCCAGAAGCTATAAGCTTGAAGCACCTAACTCGCATGAACCTGTTTCGCTTGATGTAACTTTTGAAAACGAGAAATGCAAACGCATAAGTGTAAAAAGTAGCGAACTTAATCTCTCAGATTTGTTCGACGTAAGATAGACAGGGAGAAGGAAGTTACCTCCCTTCTCCCTGTCTATTTAGGGATTGAAATTTTCGCCGAATTTTGGAGTATCGAATATTGAGAAAGACTAGCAACGCGATAGAAATTAGAAATACGGCACCATCCATTTGTGTCTTTCCTCATTTAAGTATTGCTGGTGCAGGTTCAATCGTAAGTCATGGAATAACTATCGACTCATAGACCTTCGGCGCTTCAAAAAGTTGGTTAGTACTTCCAGATGTCCACAAGACTCTGTTTTTATCTGTGATTTCAACATCAATATGATCTGGATTTCCTTCCAAATAGGGCCCAAGTTCTTTTGCTTGATGAACAATACCCTTGCTATCTGTAAATGCAATTCCCAGTCCTTCGCCCCCTGGATTATTGGGGTAACAACTTATGCTCTGGTTCGGCTTTAAACTTCCTAAAATGCACTTGGTTTCAGAATTGTTAACCTTGATAATTACCGATGTAATGGCGTTGGCACCGCTATTTTTGACCCTCACAGTTAGTTGAAAAAGTGGAATTACCAGGATGACTATAACTAACAAAACTACAGCAGATAACATTATCTTCGTTCCATGAGTTTGAAAAATAGACAATCAATTTTTCCTTGTCGCGGCTTGGTCGTTATTCAAAAAAACGTGTCAATCATAGACTGAACCAGCCGATGCTAATCTTGCCATACCTGAATGTCATTTACGCGGTCTTTTTCAAATTTGATGCGCAACCAGACACCATCAGTATCGCCAAGCCTTTCCTTTGTTCCCAATAGGTAATAAAAATGTGCAGGCTCTGACCTAAGGAAGTCCTTTCTCGGTGTGCCAAGCAACTGCTGGACTTGCTCTCTCCTGATGCCCATCAATTTGGGTTTGAGATCACTAACCATTCTAAGGCGCTCGTTACTGTTTTCTTGGTGCTTCCAAACCTTGGTATCAAACTGTAGTGGAGTATCCGAACGATGTGCGAGTAAAAGCAGAACAGCCGACGACAACAGCACGACTGCCACAACGATGCCACCAATCTTCGTCCTCGTCATGATGCTATACCACTGCCTAACAACTCGGAGTCGAATAACAGATCTCGATTGTATCACGGTGCAAATGTGTACCAGTTAGGCTTTTGGGCACGATAACGTATGTCGCGTCCAATCGTTGCGGAGTCTTGCCAGAACATTTTGCATGGAGTACTTTCAATAATGAACTACACGCGGACACGCAGGTGAGAAGAATTATTTTCAAAGTTGGCGAATTAGATTTGCCTCTACGTTGCCTGAAATCCAGAGGTACGCATGAATAATGGTAGGTGCTATGAATGGTAAAAATAGGGTCGCCAGCATGACCAAAAAAAGTCTTCGACACTTTACCCTAGTAATCTCTCTCGGATGGCTGGCTTTGCTTCCTAGCAACGCTGCTGACCATAATCTCAGCTTGCCAGATGAAGTACAGTCGAAATTAACTCAAAGCAGGTGGCATTTGATATCTGATTTGAAAAATGACGCTAAAAAATATGATGGACAGGACGTCGCCGTAGTCGGCTATCTAACTTTAGGCCACGAAAACGATCGTTTGTACATGTGTAAAGACTATGCTGATTATTCGATACCCGTGAATCGGTTGGCCATTGTTTTTAGAGAGCCAGCTCCATGGTTTAAAGACAGGGATGGTAGAGTTACACAGGGATGGTCGCTATGGCCGAAAGGGATATCAGGAATTTACGCGGTATTAGTTGGTAAATATCAATCAGTTGATTTAGCAAGCGACAGTGCCGGCAATCTCACTGATGTGTCGGTCATATATGAATTTAAAAGTAGAAATTCCTTACCGCCTAAAAACCCTAATTTTGACGCATCTCGGCGAACACCATAACCATCCCTATGACAGTTTTTGATTTTGCGTGTCTGTCAAAGACCCGATAAAATCACCCTGTGACTTCTCTAGTGAAACATGTCGTGAGAATTATTTCGCAGATTTCTAACTCCTAAATCGTCGATAAGAATTTCGATCACGCCAACATCTAGTCTTGTCAAATAGATATTTGGTGCCTCCCGTACAGTTCCTTTTTTACCTTCGTAAGATAGTGTAAAACCCGATTCTTGCGACAACTCAGGGTGAAAGACAACTTCTGACCCTGATGCCAGCGATGGAGCGAGAAATTTAGTACCCGAAACATCCAGAACAATATTGTGAATCGGCGTCACACCTACGTTGCGAACAACAATGCTAAGGGAACAAAACATTGTCAATCCAATTTTAAAAAAGATGGCGAGGCTTACCAGAGCCACAACTGTCAGAATGGCCTTTTGAGGAAACATCAATCGTTTTGGAGACTTCATAATTTGATCCCAAAAGTCAAGGCAATTTCGATAGCAATGGCCGGCCAGATACGTTCATTTAAGCAAGTGGTCTTGTTTTGAAAAATCATCAGCTGAAATTCCTGTCCATCTGTGACCGGCAAGCCGGACCTTCTGTCTTATCAATTGCTTTTCTGCGGCTGAAACTTGTGAACTGAAATCGAGGTCCTGCATCGAAATTATGCTGTTCTTAGCGAAGTCATATTTGGCTTTGCCACTTATTGCGCGAAAGGGTGAACTTATCGCGCCTGCTGGTATGTAACTCTGCGGCACTATTATCAATTCTATATCGGAAGCATTTGATATGACCGATCCTTTTTTTATTCTTTTAGTTGCAACGACTATCGCGCCACCTTGATCTTGAGTATCAGACCGCTTAGGTCCAAACGACTCCCAATAGTCATCGCTGGCGGATGGCCACTTCATACGCGCGGCTTTTAGTTGTTCATTGAAGTTCAGCACCTGCGCGATCTTGGGGCGGGCATCGAGTCGAGTGTTAAAGTCAATGTCTGCGTAGCCAATTGCTTCGTCTTTTCGCAGACCGGTTTTCACTCTGTAGCCAAGAATTTCGCGAGGCGAAAATACTGAGGTCGGAAATTTGTTTTTTCGTGTTTTGATCACACCCAGGTCTGCCAATGACGTAATAAATGAACCTGCCGCTATATTTCTTGTGGCAAAGGTATTCGTTATGTATTCAGCATCTGCAGACTTTTGCTGAGAAGGGGTTGGAACTTTCAAGCGGACTTTAAAATCGAGATCACATTGCCCAATAATTTGATTCTTTCGGATGTTCCGTTTTGTTTTGTAGCCGAAAACTTCTGAAGGGGAAAAAGCGACTTTCTGGTTCCAGTCATCTAAACGTTTTTCTACCCTACCGATATCAGCAACATTTGCAATGAAGGATCCGGCCTTTAGCTCCCTTGTGGCGTACACAACTGGATAGTATCCTGCGTTTGTTCTCTCAGATTGAGCAAAACTGGGAAAAATTTGCTGAATGCTGACGGCCAGTGTAATGATTGCAAGTTTGCAAGGAGTGCTGCTATTCACTTGTGATGATTTAAACATAGTTCAGTTCCGAGTTAGGTTGATATCGACATCTGAAAAGTTGGTAGTTGATCAGCGCTAGCAAATATAGCTGTCCTTAGATACTTACTGGAAGTCGCAGTTAATCGAGCTCACGCCAGTCTGGGCCAAAAAATTTTGGATCGGGAAGTTTCAAGGCCTTACCTTCTTCAATAGTGGAATCTTGAGTTCTTCCAAGCTTTTCATAAATGGTAGATCGCAACAGCAAGACTGGCTTGGTTGAGTTCGAATGCGAAATTTTGGATAGTGTAGCAAGAGCTATCTCATAATCTTCTTGAAATACTTGGCACTTTGCCAATCCAAGCAGAAATTCGACGGCTGAATCATCAGATTGACTTAGTGATAAAGCTTTCGAATAGTCTTTACTAGCTGATTTGATTAACGACCGCGAACGTTGTTTTACGCCGATTGCGTAATTGCAGTCTGCTCGCGCACCGTAGCCAACGTCGTAAGTTGCATCCTGTTTTATCGCCGTTTCAGCATGCGCAAGAGCCTCTTTGTAGAGTCCAAGTCTTAATTCAATTGCAGAACGACAGGCCCACATCCACGGATCAATTGGCTGTCTTTTGAGCAATTTGATATTCATTGAAAGTGCGGGCCGCCATTTCTCTTTGGACATCAGAGAAATCAGTTCAACAAAGTTCAGCGCATGCTCGTGACTGTGTCGTCTCGCGAAATGTCGATCGCGCATTTGCATATCAAATTCCCAGTTGCCGGTTGATGGAATGCCATCGTCGAAAGGGGTTTTACAATTAGGGCCAGATAGATAAATCAGCAGACTGACAAGTACGACAAAGGCTCCCAGTAAATAGTGGTAAATTGCGGATTTGTTAAATGACACTATGAATACTCACATTAGACTGACTGGTAACTTGCTTTGCTTTATGTCCGTCACGTGATATCTATCCTTGGGGGAAGCAATTGCGAAACAGCCTTTACGTCTTTCCCTTTTTATTTTTGTAGTCATCGTTGCTTAAACAGCGACAGGTTTTTTTGTGCAGCTACATCATGCCGTCCCTTCTAAGGCGGCTAGAAGACTGAGTGTCTTTAGTCCTTGAAAGAGGCTGCTTTAGGATTTCAATGGCAAGTTGAGAGATCAAGCCAACCAGTTCTCCGAAATTGTCATCTTCTGATTTGAATCTTTTCCAATCGATTTGGCGAACGCGCACAAGCTGAGCAGAAGGACAAACGATAATTGCTTGTCCTTTGTAGCCCTGCGCGGCAAATAGAGGCGGTGGACCATCGTATATCCACCAAAGTAATCCATATTCAGTGTAATGCGAAGTTGACAGGTCCACAAAATCTTCGGAAATAAGTTGCCTTCCATTCCAATTGCCTTTTTGAAGCATAAGTTGGCCCAACCTAGCTAGATCACGCGCAGTTAGGCGCAAACCAGCAAAACCAAAGTAATTCCCAACTTCGTCCTGTTCCCAAAAATACTCAGTGATTCCTAGCGGAACAAAAACCTCTCTCTCTAGGTACACCTTGAAGCTCTCTCCTGAAGCCTTTTCAACTATTGCCGGCAAAAGATTTACGGCTTTGTTACTGTAAAATCGATATAGTCCAGGTGAATACATAAGATCCGCATCTAAAGCTAGCCTTACTACGTCCTTGCTAGCATAAATCTCTTCAGTTGTAGGTTTATCAGCAAGTCCGGATGATTGCTCCATCAGCTGTCGAATTGTAATATGTTGCTTTGGAGTGTTTTTCCACTCAGGAAAAAAGTCACTTACGTTATGCTCTAAAGATTTTATTTTGTCTTGTTGAAGCAAAGTACCAGTAACAAGACCAGTTATCGATTTTGTCACTGACATTGTCTCAACCAATTGAGGCTGGGTGCCAGAATGCCATTCGGAAATTTCCTTTCCTTTGTGCAAAATTAGAAATGAGTTGGAATGACAAGCTTTGGCTTTCCGTTCTATCGTTTTGAGTAAGAAAGTCACCGCTGTAGATCCTTTATTGTTATTGTCTTTATTGAATAGCTCCATGCATCTGCTCAATACGGCCGTTAATTCGTCTTCCAATTCTTCATTTGCTGGTTAACTTGAATGTCATTAAATTCACCCCAAATACTGATTTGCCACCACTCCCCGACAATCCGACAAATGTATTCTGAACAGCGCCCCAGAATTGGGCTCTGATACCAGATCAGCATTTTCAGCTGACGACGTAATATACAAGTCTTGTAATTGATTGCCACCAAATGCGCATGAAGTAACGTTCTTGACGCCAGGCACTTCAATCGTCGCCAAAAGTTTACCTGTTTTCGGATTAAACTTGCGCACTGCCGATCCTTCCCAGATGGCTACATAAATATTGTCGTCACTGTCAATGGTCATGCCATCAAAGTGTCCACCCCAGGTGTTAGCAACCGCAGTGCGTCGATTGGCTATGTCACCACTATTGTTGTCATAGTCAAAGGCATCAACTTTATTGGTTTTCGTATCAATGTAATACATGGTGTCATGTGTGCTATTCCAAACGATGCCATTAGATATGGTGACATTGGCTAGTTTCAAATACAGCTTGTGATTTCTGTCCATCATCCATAAATTGCCGCCGGCGTGACTAGAATCATTAACCATAGAGCCGCACCAGAAGCGTCCTGCGGGGTCGCATTTACCATCGTTCATACGATTGGTTTTGATACCTTCTTCCATGCTGGCAATTACAGTAGGGTTAACGTCACTAATTTTGTCTGGTAAAAACTTTTGCTTTTCAATCGAAACAAATTTACCAGGCAGCCCTAGAACAAAGCCGCCCCCATATTGCTCTGCTCGCCGAACTACGCAACCGGGCTTATCTCCTAAATCAACAGCGCCTTCAGTGCCTTGAGCTGGGTCATAGCAATGCAAAAGATTGTTGTTAATATCAATCCAGTAAAGAACAGATCTTTCACTGTCCCAGATAGCACCTTCACCAAGATTGGCACGTGCTGGCAAAATAGGTTGGGCCGTATATTTCATGCATTGCTCTTGAGCGAATGTATTAATCCTATCAGGTCACTAGATCCAGAGTTTCTTTAAAGTGTTGCGCTGCACTGGCTAGAGAAGCCTGACCCCAGGCAAGGGGAGTGTTCACTCCAGCCAATGCGCCTGGGCTTTTAAGCCTGCCTGGCTGCACCATTTCGTACGCCTCCGGAATGGCAAAATCTGGGCAAGGCATGCCATTGGCTTTATAGCCTGCAGTTGTTATGCGTGCGAACGAGCGGTTGATGAAGAGTGTGGCTTTTGCCAATCCGTGGCTGATTAGCTCGTCCATCTCATCTTGATTCTGGCCGTCTCCACTCACTTCACCTCTGGCTTTCAATTTAAGCAATCGATTGACCTGGCGGGCGTAGCCTTCAGCAATAACAGAAACAAAGCACCATTGAGCCTCCAGGTCAGGTCTGGCCTGGCGCACCCGGGCCAGATATTCCTCGCTGGTGCTGCAATCACTTGAGCCATAGTCTTTGAATGTCGGAGCTTCTGTACCATTACCTGCAAGCATAGCCCTAATCTCTGGCAGCAACCAATAATTGTCTGCCAGATAGCTGTCGAAGACTTTCTCCAGACGGCCGTCGGGAATTGCTAAATCAAAAGGTGCGTAGCGAATGATGCCGTGATCGCGCACCAGATTTTCTTCTACTGCTGCCAGCAGGCGAAAATGCAAACGACAATTGGTTAGCGCATCGTCGTCAAACTCGATGGTTGATGTAGCAATGAAAGCGAGCGAACAATCAATTGGACGCTGAGGATTCTCTACTGGCAGTGCACCTGAAAAGAGCCTTTGCATAATTTTAGTGTGGGCAGCGTCAATTAAATTTGTCAATGTTTTTTGATCGTGAATCCACTGCCACTGAGGTTTGCCCGCTGCAACAATAAAATTGTTGAGCGCCTGATTACGTTCGTCTGAAAGTAAGGTGCGGAGGCTGGCAAACCCGCTGCGCATGGCTTCGGTATCCCATGTAAGCCCTTCTACAAAAGGTATCTCTTCCCAGGGGCCGGCAGACGGAGCGCAAAAATCGAAGTTTCCTGATTTATCAGTGTTAATGGCTTTGAGATAAGAAGCGAGATTGGCAATAGTGGTGCCAATCAGTGGAAGATTGTTTTGCAATTGATCAGCACTAAATCCAAAACTCTCTTCTTGCGCATAGATAGTGTCACAAATGGCTTTGAGAGCTAATCCGTGTGATTCTAGTCTTTTGTTGTTAAACCAGCTGCGATCGCGTTCTAAACTTTGGGGAATAAATATGTGAGCGACACCATCAAGCAAGCCGCCACTGCGATAAAACTCCGGGTCAGCCATCGAATTTTCTATAGCCAAAAGTTCGTCGGGCTGGTTGTAAAAGCGGCAGAGAGTAAGCATGGCTTTGCGCCATGAGCGACCATCAAGCCTGCGTTCGATATCACCACAGCGCACCGTATCAGTTACCCACTGGCGGCCGCTCATCTCCCAGTTTTCTTCAACTTCTGCAGTTTTTACCAGACCGTTTTCCTGGTTTATTTTTAAAGCAAAAACATTCTTTGCCTGACAAAAATCAAAAAGCGCGGCAAAACTTTGCGAGCTATATTGCGCACGCATCAGCTCTGCTACGGCCTGGTTATGCACTGGTATAACAGTACCGTCATTGTCAAAATTTGAATATTGTATTTGTTCCGCTTCGGCCATGGCTCTGACACTCGCCACTAATTTGGCAAGCATTACATTTATTTGAGCGCCATGGGGGTGCTCCCTCATGCTTTCAGCGCTTAGCAAATCAATTTCGCAGCTTTCGATTACTACTGGTAAAGAATTTGTACCTAAAGTTTTGCCAAGCTCATTGAGCCATTTCTGGTCATTACTTTGCAAGTTACGTTGACCGCAAGCTACGGCGCTAAGCTCTGCACAAGCCTGATTGAGCGTGCTTTCAGCTGTTTTTTTACCACCGGCGCTGACTTCCATGCTAGTTTTCCTTGCAAGGCTCGCGACATCTTAAACCGTTATGCTAGCGCACCGGCCTGTACTTAAGCCAGCCGGTGCTTTAATATTGTCAGGTTGATTACATAGATGATGTGCCAATGCCGATAGACCCATCAGAACAAGACCATGCTCAGAATTATGCGGGTTCATACCGGGCGAAAAGCTCACAAGTGAACATGCAGCCGGCTGCCGCGACCAAAGGCCCGATTTATAAGGCCTTCGCCTTCTGGATTTATCCATTCACCAGATTCCATCGCATTCCGGTGTTTAAACGTGTTTGGCTTTATTTAGCCTTCATGGCGGTTTACTCTTTTGCAGTAGACGTTGTTGTCACTCGCAATTTTCCCAATCACTTGTTTAAAGAAGCTGGGGCTGCTGGTTACACCAGTGTTATTCTCGGTCTTCTTCTGGTTTTTCGTACCAATACAGCATACGAGCGTTGGTGGGAAGGGCGGAAACTATGGGGACAACTGGTCAACGACTCGCGCAACCTATGTTTGAAAGTGCGCACATATGTGCCTACCTCACCTGGTGATAAAGCTGAATTAGGTGAGCTGGTGGTGTCATTTGCTTATGCACTGAAGCACCATTTGCGTGACTCGCAAGCAAGTCGCAGTCTGCCCGGATTGGGTGATGTTCCAGAGGGCGTGAAAATCAATGCGCCGGTTTATATCGCCGGAAAGATTTACGAAAAAGTTTTAGATTGGAAGAATGATGATCTTTTCGACGGCTTCATCATGATTCAGTTAGACGCTCATTTGAGATCGTTTATGGATATTTGTGGTGCTTGCGAACGTATTAAGAATAGTCCGCTGGCTCTTTCTTACCGCGCTTTTATGCGTCAAGGTATTGCGCTTAACTTACTTGCTCTGCCCTGGTACATCGAATCTGAGTTCAACTATTGGGTGAGCTTGCCGCTAATTTTAATCGGCTCTTATTTTCTCATTGGCCTTGAGTTGATTGCTGAAGACATTGAAGAGCCGTTCGGCAAAGATGGTGACGACCTGCCGCTTGATACCATCTGCGGTACTATCGAATCCACTGTCAATGATATTCTTCAATTGAATAAATCACAGAAATTCACAACATCATTCCGCAAGCCGCGCATCGACCCACTCAAAGAAACTAAACCAAACCCGACTTAGCTTACTCACTAGTTAGCGTCGTCCGGTTTTCAAAACCAGATCAGCGTACTGTTGCCTTGTTTGGGCCAGGCGTGGGTCTGAAGCAGAGAGCGATTTTTGCTGAATGGCCAGTGCTTGCGCATAATATCGTTTGGCTTCATCCAGACGACCTGTTGAGGCGCAGAGCGCACCCAGACAGTTATAACTATCAGCAATGAAGGGGCTGTTGCCATCAAGTTTATTTTGACGTATTGCGAGCGCTCTTTTATACATTGGCTCAGCTTCTTTAAAGTTGCGGTTCAACTGAAAAGCCTGGCCTAAATCATTGAGGGCGCTGGCCGTGTCTTGACTGTCAGGTCCGCGCGCTTTTTCAGTCAGTATCAATGCTTGCTTCAATTCCTTAACGGCTTCGGCATTTTTATTTTGTTTCATATGCAAATAAGCGAGGCCAGTCAACGAATCTGCCTCAGCGGCTTTGTTCTCGGTGTTTTTGGCGCGCAGTGAAAGCGAATGTTGCAAGTCTTTTTCTGCTGGGCCATATTGACCCATGGCCGTTTCGGCTCGGCCTATGTATGATTCGCAATCTGCTATTTTGCTTTCATCGTTGCCATGCTTCTCAAATATAGTCTTCGCTGTCTCTAAATTATTCTGTGCATCATCATAGTCGCCTTGAGCATATTGAATCAGACCCAGTAGATAGCGACTGTCTCCGTTTTTCGGCGAGTTAATCTGTTCGGCTAATTTTATAGCGCCCCGCAATTTCTGTTTTGCCTGGGGATAAAGCCCTTTGTTGTAATCACTACGGGCCGCTATTAAAGCTTCATCGATTTTTTTCTCAGCTGCGCTACTTCCAGACATTCCACTAAAGCCAAAGCATGCTATCACTACAGCTAAGAGCGCTAAGGCACCCACTGCCAGGCCGCGGGGAGATTTAAAAGATTGGGCGATATTACTTGGCGCAGATGCCCTGGGTTTTGCCGGCGTGTCGCCAGTTACAGCAGTGACAGCAGGTGGTGCCACCGAGATATTTACGGAAGTAGATTTGGTGCTGCCGGGGGCGACTGATCTTTGAGTATCGGAGCCAGGGTGCTGAGTCGACGCTTTAACAGGTTCAATAGTCGTAGAATCTTCGCCATCTGGCACAGGTGGCTGAGTTTGACTGCCGAACGAAACAGAAATGCCATGCTGTTCTGGCTTTTCGACAGTGGTTCTATCTTGGTCACCAGCGGCAGTATCAGGCTCAATTTCTAGACGAGGAATATCGGTGCGCGTTAACGACTCACCGGGCACGGTCTGGTAAATTTCATCAAGAGCGGCTCTCAGCTCTGTCATCGATTGAAAGCGGTCGTCTGGTTGTTTGGCCATGGCCTTGAAAATTGTTCTTTCAAGCTCCATAGGTATGTGGTGCTCAGGGCAAACAACATCAAAGCCAGGTGGAATTTCATTGACGTGTTTGTAGAGATATTCGATTAAATCGTGCCCTGTTATCGGTTGTTTGCCTGAAAGTGTGCGGTACATGACGCAACCCAGCGAATAAACGTCAGAGCGTGCGTCTACTGGCTGGGCACGGCACTGTTCGGGGCTCATATATGGTGGGCTGCCAAAGACCTCGCCTGTTCTTGTCAGGTTGCTGGTTTCGCCTTCAGATGGTGTCAAAAGTTTGGCGATACCAAAGTCTAGAATTTTGACAAAATCAGGATCGCTGTCTAATTGAACGAGCATGACATTGCTTGGTTTTATATCGCGATGCACCACGCCGTGTTCGTGTGCATGAGCGAGGCCGAGACTGACTTGCTTAAATATGTGCAGGCCGCGTTTGAGGTCAAGGCTCTGACCACCACCGATGGCAGTAGCGAGGCTAGTACCCTGAAGATAGGCCATTACCAGGTAGGGCACACCAACATCGGTGACGCCAAAGTCATAGACCGTAAGAATGTTTGGGTGATTGAGAGCGCTGGCCAGTTCCGCTTCTTTCTGAAATCGCTTTAGAGCCGCGGCCCCTGATACTAAATTTGGATGCATCATTTTTACGGCCACAGTGCGCTTAAGCAAACGGTGCTTGGCCTTATAAACCTGACCCATGGCTCCGTCGCCAATCAGTTCTTGAATCTCATAGCGGTCGCTCAGCACAGTGCCTACGAGATCGGTAGGGCGCAGGGGCGTTAAGGTCGTGCCGTCTTCAGGGCAAGCGGTTACATGGCCTGTATATTCTTTTCCGCATGCCACGCAGATTTTTTTCTGTGTTGATTCTGTCTGCGCCATGTTTCCCTTATGCTTTCGCTCATTCAAGTACGCGAGTCATGCTTGCGGCCCGAATGATAAAATCTCAGCCAATCGATTATAGCCTTTTAGAAATCTCCCTAATGCTCATTTATGCAGGACCTTAAGCTAGAGTTTAATGTTGTTAAGGGGGAATAATCTCTCTGTTGAGTTTGATATCAAAACCAGTAAATGCATAAGAATGGCGGTAAAAAGTGGATACTGAAAGCGGCAAAGGGTCAAAACAAATTGACACGGCGCGACTACATGACAATACTGTGTCTCCGCGCGACGACAGGCGTGACCGCGGCAAGATTTTGCATGAGGCCGTGCCGCACGAGCTTTTAGCTCAATTTAAACCGGCCAAAGATAGGCCAGACCCCGTTGGCCTGATTCAAGAATCTAACGTCGGCAGGCGTCCTGAGCTGATTCCCATTCGCTATGGCCGCATGCTAGTTTCTCCGTTTACCTTTTATAGAGGCACTGCGGCGCTTTTTGCTCGCGATGTCGGTGAATCTTTCGTTACCAAAGTCAGAGTGCAAACCTGTGGTGATGCCCACTTGCTGAACTTTGGTGCTTTCGCCACCCCTGAGCGCAATATTGTTTTTGATCTTAATGATTTTGACGAAACTATTCCTGGGCCATGGGAGTGGGATGTTAAGAGGCTAGCTGCCAGCTTTGTGCTGGCTGGTCGCAACAATGGTGTTAAGCCACGGCACGCTGAGCAGGCCGCCGAGGCGGTGGCTCGCGGCTATCGTCTGAAAATGCTCGAATATTCCAAAATGAGTATTCTCGACATCTGGTACGACCGTTTCGACTGGAGCGCGGTCACCCAGAATACGTCTGACCCGCATTTGCAAAAGCGCATTAGAGATAAAACTGAGAAAGCAATCAAACGCACCATTAAGTCATATTATTTCCCCAAAATGGTGGAAGAGCGCGATGGCGGCTATCACATTAAAGACAGCCCACCAGCGGTTTATCACCTCAAAGGTGCGGAAGCCGATACTTTCCGTGAGCAAACTCTCAAGGCTTTTGAACTGTATAAACAGTCTCTGCAAGACGATCGCCAGAGACTCTTTGACCGATATAAACTGGCCGACGTTGCTATTAAAGTTGTGGGTATCGGTTCGGTTGGCACCACCTGTGCCGTGGCATTAATGCTGGCACCAGATGCAGAGCCACTGATGTTGCAACTGAAAGAAGCGAGACATTCTGTTTTAGAACCTTATGCCGGCCATAGCGAATTTGAAAATCATGGTCAGCGGGTGGTGGCGGGCCAGCGCATTATTCAGTCAGCCAGCGATATTTTTCTTGGATGGACTAAGTTTGATGACGGCAAGCATTATTATATTCGTCAGCTGCGTGATACCAAAGTAAAACTCGAGCCCGATCTCTGGGATGGTCCGAGACTGGTGGAAAGCGCCGAGGTCATGGGTGCGGTGTTGGCGCGGGCTCACGCACGGTCTGGAGATGCCGCGGTGCTCAGTGGTTATATGGGCGAAGAGACTACTTTTGACGAAGCAATCGGGCGCTTTTCTGTGCTCTATGCTGATCAAGCAGAAAAAGACTATGAGATCTTTTCAGATGCCGTGAGAACTGGTCGCATCGATGCAGCCGAAGATTGCGGCTACTAATTTGCTCGAACAAAATCGATATGTGCTTTTTCAGGATCTGTAGACTGCAAGCGCACTTTGATTTTATCGCCGATGTCCAGATCGTCTAAATTATGGCCGCTCACCACTCTTCCTTCCACCGGTGGCCTGATTGTGCGCACATATACAGAACCGGCTTTGACACCAGTGACGATACCATCAAAAATATCACCCACTCGATTGACCATTAAGACGGCTGCGGCAATTTTGCGCATTTTTCGTTCGACTTTTTTTGCCTGACTTTCCATCCGATTGCAAATTTCGGCAATGGCATTTAATTCTTCCACCGTATATGGTATCGCCTCGCCTGCCAGAACGGCTTGCAACTGGCGCTGTGTAACCAGGTCTGGATAGCGTCTATTGGGGGCGGTGGAATGAGTGTAATCATTGACTGCCAGAGCAAAGTGGCCACTGTCGTCGCCACCTGGTACTTTTACTGCATACTGTCCGCGACCCAGCAATTTGATGATGGTTAGAGAAAGTTCGTCGAAGTTATCGAAGTCGGCTTCTCTCTGCTGAATGAGAAATTTAGATAAGGCCGCAGCATTAGGCTCAGTCGGCAGCGTGTGACCGAAGGTATGAGCGACGTCAACAATTTTTGACCAGCGCTCAGGCGTTTTGACGATGCGACGAAGGGACGGCACTCCTTTAGTCTGAAGAAATTTAGAAGTAGCAATATTGGCGGCGATCATGCAGTTTTCAATCAGCTCGCGTGCCAGATTTGTCTCCACCAGTTTTAAATCTAGTACCTCACCGTCTTTGGCAACTGTGGTAGCTTCTGGGGTATGCAGCGAAAGCGAACCCATCTTTTCACGCATGGCCCTGATACGTTTACGTGCCTGATTTTGCAAAAGCACCTGAGCGGTTAGGTCTGGCACAGTGTCAATTGTTTCGGGTGGTTCGCCGCCCTGGGCGAGCCATTTGCCGACTGCGCCATAATCGAGCTTGGCGTGATTGCATACCAGTGCTCTGTAAGCCTTGCTGCCTGTGACTTTGCCTTCAGTGTCGATGGTGAGCTCGATGCACATGGCTAGCCGGTCTTGGCCAGGCAAGAGCGATGTAAGGTGATACGAAAGCGCCTCAGGCAACATGGGAAACGTCACCACCCCGGTGTAGACCGATGTGGAATTGTTGGCGGCATGTGTGTCGACAGCCGAACCTTTGGGCACAAATGTAGCCACATCAGCGATACCGATAATTAAGCGGATCATTCCATCAGGCAATTGTTCAGCATATTCAATCTGGTCTAAGTCGCGAGACTCGAGATTGTCGATAGACGACCAGAGATAATTTCGCAAATCTTTGGCAGCTGCAGTTTTAGTCTGAGTCTGGTCCATGCGAGCTATTTCGTCATTGACCGCTGCTGCAAAGGTGGGGGTGAAACCTGCTTCAACCATCTCGGCCTCGGCCCTGGCAACAATGTCGTAGTGTTTTGGTTTGGTCATAGTTTCTACTTTGGTTGCCTTATGGTTAATGACTTCATTCTAGCTATAGGTTAAACTTTGTTAGTCGATTTGAGGACTATATGAAATTAGCAAGAGCCCTTGTGGCCGAAATTTTAGGCACGGCCTTCCTCCTGGCAACCGTTGTCGGTTCAGGCATTCTCGCTCACCACTTAGACCTCGGCAATCTGGCTCTAACAGTGCTTTGTATTGCTTTTGCCACAGGCGGCGTACTGGCCGCTCTAATTTCGGCTTTTTCTTCAGTTTCGGCTCATTTTAATCCTATCGTGACAGTGGTGTTGGCACTACGCAAAGAATTTTCGTGGAAATATGTGCTTCCATATATTGTGGCGCAGATATGCGGGGCCATTCTCGGAGTGATGGTGGCCAATTTGATGTTTGATTTGCCTGCCCTGGTGATCTCTACCACCGCACGCACAGGCGCCGGTCAATGGCTGGGTGAAGCTGTTGCTACTTTTGGTTTAATCGGTGTGATTATTGGTTGCTCTCGCGGCAATGCCCGGGCGATACCATATGCGGTGGCTGCTTATGTCGCCGGCGCCATTTATTTTACTTCGTCAACTTGCTTTGCCAATCCGGCGGTCACTATTGCCCGCATGTTTACCGATACTTTGACTGGCATAATGCCAGCCCACGTGCCTGCATTTATTGCTACACAGATTTTGGGAGGCTTCACAGCCGCTTTTGTATTCGGCTGGTTGTTTGCTGATACCAAAAGTGAAGTTGAGCTTGATGCTGTAATGCCGGCAGTGGTGGCCACCAAGCAGACAAAAGAATTTCAAGATCGCGAATCATTTGTGAAAGAGCGCGAACTGGTGCACTAAAATTTTGGCCTGAGCCATTAGAAATTACAGTTAAGAAAGGCGAAACAGCATGGCAAGAAAAGATGACCCTCTGGGCGTGACTCAGAGCGTTAAGTTCAACACTCGTCTAACAAGCATTGATACTCCTGAAGATATTCCCGCCCACTGGGTCGATACGCCAATTGCAGATTTGATTGGATCGCACAATTTCGGCATCGAAATCAAACCTTCCGGCGAACCACGTATGCTCATTTCTACATGCATCGAGTTTCGCTATCGCCCGGCGGTTCCCAGTCATTATGCCTATGTAATTCGCCGGGCCAGCGGTCGTTTAATTGGCTCAGAATTTTCACTAGTGTATGCCCTTTCACGCGGTGTCAAGCACCTTGTCTTGATTGCTCATAACGACTGCGGTATGACTCAAGTCTCGCAACACAAACCAGCCATGATCGCCGCCCTGGTTGATCAAGGTTGGGACGCTGAGCGCGCAGAAGAGTTTGTCGCCATGCATGCCGGTCGCTATCACATCGAAGACGAAGTCGATTCGTTAAAACGTGAATTTTATCGACTGAAGCGGCTTTTCAAACGGGTAGAAATCGCACCACTTTTTGTTTCGCTATCGAGCAACAGACTGCACATTCCAAACTGGTATTTCGACTATATGAAGAAGCCCGAGTCAGAGCAAGGTGCAAAGGCATCTATACCAGCCGAAGAATATTTGATGTTGCCTTAGGCTTTATTTGCCTGCCAGTTTGACAATCAAATTCCATTCTTTTTGAGAGACTGGCTGTACTGAAAGTCGGCTCCCTTTTTGCAACAGCACCATTTCAGAGAGTCCTGGAATTTCGCGCAAAAGCTCGAGTGGTAGTGGCTTTTTAAAAGTCTCAACGTGTTTTATATCCACCATCATCCAGGTGGGTTTTTTGACGTCGCTTTTAGCGTCATAGTGCATGTCTTGTGGGTCAAAAGCAGTATGGTCCGGATAGCTTTCTTTGACAATTTCAGCAATACCGGCAATTGCGGAAGGTTCAGAATTGCTGTGATAAAAGAAGACAAGATCACCCAGCTTCATTGAGTCACGCATGTAGTTGCGCGCCTGATAGTTGCGCACGCCATCCCAGCAGGTTGTCTGTTTGGGTGCCTTGGCCAGGTCGTCAATGGAAAAGCAACTTGCTTCAGATTTCAATAACCAGTATTGAGTATCTGTTTTAGAACTAGTTTTAGGTTTAGCACTAGTCTTAGGTTTAGCGCTAGTTTCTGTACTACTTTTGGGCACCTTCTGCTCCTGGAGTTTTATCGGCTGTTTTGTCTGGGGTTTTCTCTAGTGTTTTGTCTAGTGTTTTCTCGGGGGTTTTATTTTGCATAATGTCGCTTATCTGTTTGAACATTGCATCGGCTTCAGCTTGCTTGCCTTCTTTCATTTGCATTTTTGCATAAGCCTGTAAGGTTTTGACTTTGGCTTGCGATTTTAAATCGCTCATATCAAGCACACTTTTAAAAGTTTTTTCTGCTGCGACTTTGTCGCCTTTAGCCAGATACATCTCACCCAGCATCGTCAGTGACTGAGCCACTTCTGGTGATTGAGCACCATTGGCTTTTTCGCGGATAGCTAGCGCTCTTTTGAAAGTTGCTTCAGCGTTGGCGTAATCACCAACTTCTTTGTATTCATTGGCGAGAAAATTGATATTTTCTGAGAGTCTGCCGTCGTTTGGACCGACTATTTTTTCGGCTTTGGCGATGCGGTCTTTGACGATTTTGATACTGTTTATATGAATGGCTTTTGTCTGCGCAATTACTCGGTCAACCTTTGATGATGCGCCTCGCACATCTGGAGACGAAAACGAAACTGTTCCGCCTTTGCCGTCACCGCGGAAAGTAGCGTTGATAAAAAGATAAGGCTTGCCTTCGAAGCGCGCAAAACCGACGCTGTCTACAGCTGTGCGGCAAGCGGCGTCAAAGCGAGAATCACCTGAGGTGCGACGTACTTCCCAATGGCTGTAGGTACCGTCCCAGTTGAGGTGGAATGACATAAGGGCACTTAGTGAGGACTGTTGAGGCGTGGCCAGGTGGCGAAAGCGAAAATCAACCAGTTGTTCGGCATGGCTCATGGTGTCACCCAGATTGACATTGTCAAATGCCAATACAGCCGGCAAGACACTGACAGCCACGCATAATGCCGAACATAAAGAATGCAAGAAAGCCCTGAGTTTCATAACTGCCTATATTTTAGTTGCTGCTTAATTTTAGCACTTGCCATTGGCCATGTTTACAAGGCGGTCGCTTCTTAGTAGCCTTACTTTCATGCAAACTTCCGAAAATAATTCTGCCGCTGAAGACCAGCTGATTGCTCATGTGTCATGGCGGCTGATTCCATTTTTGCTCGTGCTCTACATTGTTTCTTATTTAGATCGCATCAATCTTTCATTTGCTGCTTTGCAGATGAATGAACAGCTCAAGTTTAGCGATCAAGTATTCAGTTTGGGCGCTGGCATATTTTTTCTTGGCTATTGCGCTTTTGGTATTCCCAGCAATGTTGTAATTAAGCGCCTGGGGCCGCGCCGCTGGATAAGCGCCATTATGGTTGCCTGGGGAATTGTCACAGTGGCCATGTGTCTGGTGCGTGACGCCAACACTTTTTATTTTTTGCGATTTACTCTGGGTGCCGCCGAGGCTGGGTTTTTTCCGGGCATGTTGCTCTATTTGACCTTCTGGTTTCCGCCTAAACAGTACGGCACCGCTGTTGCTCGTTTTATGTCGGCGATTCCACTGGCTGGTTTGCTTGGTAGTGTAGTGGCGGCAAAGGCTTTTGAAATGAGCGGCGCCTTCGGTTTGCAGGGCTGGCAGTGGCTCTTTGTCGTCACCGGTTTTCCTGCTATCGCCCTTGGTGTTGTTGTGCTGTTATTTTTGCCTGACCGGCCGCACCAGGCGCGGTGGCTCAGTGACCAGCAAAAGGTGATGCTTGAAAATTTGCTCAGTCGCTCCACTGCCAGTGAGGTTGGTGGCCAAACATCGGTGCTGGCAACTTTGAAGAATACACTGGTCTGGCGCTTTGCCTTCTTGTATTTTTCTACTACTGTTTGCATGTATGGTTTTCAATTGTGGCTGCCGCAAATTATCAAATCTTGCGGTTTTACCAACAATTCGGCTGTGGCACTGCTTTCGGCTATTCCTGCTTTGATGCAGGCTCTCGGTATGCTCATGATTGCGGCAAGTTCAGATCGCACTGGTGAGCGCCGCTACCACGTGGCGATATCGTCGGCAATTACCTGTGCCGGATGTCTGGCTGCGGCATTTCTTCCCGGTTGGTTCAAACTTGCTGGTTTGAGTCTGGCAGCATTTGGCATTTGGGGCACCGTGGGCCCGTTCTGGGCTTTGACTCGCAGCTCGCTCAAAAGTGAGGCGCAACCGACAGGAATTGCTTTTATCAATTCAGTAGGCAATCTGGGTGGCTTTGTGGGGCCAATGTTAATCGGTCAAGTTAAACAAGTTACCAGTGCGTTCGGCTGCGGTGAATTTGGATCGTCTCTTCTGCTTCTTGCCAGCACAGCCATTCTTACAGCACTGCTGGCGGTGACGGCAAAGAAGCCAGAGCTCTGAGAATTAGATCAAGTATGTTTTCGAGCGGCAATTCTGCATCAATTTCAATTATGTTTGCGGCTTCATTTTTATCTGGTGCTTCCAGTGTGGCAAACTGACTTTCCAAAAGTCCGGCTTTCATAAAATGATTTTGCCTGGCTTCAAGCCGCGTGCGAATATTCTCAAAGTTTCCCTTTAAATAAACCAGCACCAGCTGGCTATCTGCTTCATAAAGACGCTGGCGATAGGCTTTTTTTAAAGCTGAACAGGCCAGCACGCAACTATTGTTGTTTTCTTTCCAGCGAGCTATATCAGCAGCGAGCGAAGCCAGCCATGGCTCTCGATCTAAATCAGTAAGAGCTTCGCCTTGAGACATTTTCTTTTGACTGGCAAGGCTGTGATAGTCGTCGGCGTCAGCAAATGTGAAATTAAGTGATTCGGCCAGCTTGCGGCCGACTGTAGATTTGCCTACGCCGGATACGCCCATGACAATAATGATCATATGCTGATTGTAGCGTGTGATTGCAGGCTTTTCTTCAATCTTTATTGATTGGCTTGAGATCATGGCATAATCAAGTTCTATAGGTAAAAGGATTCGATTTATCATGACCACGAAGCCCACAGAAAGTGCTGCTTTTATTTCAGATGTGGACGTGCACCTGTTTTCAGAGGGCACTCACTATCGCATCTATGAGAAGTTAGGGGCTCATCAGTTGGAGCGCAACGGCGTCAAGGGCACACATTTTGCCGTCTGGGCTCCAAACGCTAAAAAAGTATCTGTGGTCGGTGATTTCAACGAATGGAACCCTGACAAAAATGTAATGGAACTGAATCATTCGTCAGGCATCTGGACTGCCTTTATTCCGGTGCTGGGTCAAGGCACTCTTTACAAGTATTTTATTGACGGCGCCAATGGTCAAGTGCAAAAAACCGACCCTGTCGGTTTTGCCAGCGAGATGCGTCCGCGTACAGCGTCTATTGTCTGGGACCTCGACCGTTATCAATGGAATGACGCCAAGTGGTTGGCCAGCCGTGACAAAAATAACGCCTTAGAGAAACCGGTTTCTATCTACGAATTGCATCTTGGTTCATGGATGCGTGTGCCTGAAGAAGAAAATCGCTGGCTCACTTATCGCGAGATGGCAGAGAAGTTAATTCCTTATGTTCTCGAAATGAACTTCACTCACGTAGAGCTGATGCCTGTTTCAGAGCATCCGCTTGACGCTTCGTGGGGCTATCAAACAACTGGTTATTTTGCCATCACCAGCCGCTTTGGCCCGCCTGAAGATTTTATGTATCTCGTTGACCAACTGCACCAGGCCGGAATCGGTGTGATTGTCGATTGGGTGCCTGCTCACTTCCCGCGTGACGGTCACGCTCTAGGTCTTTTTGATGGCACTCACCTTTATGAGCACGCAGATCCGCGTTTAGGTGAGCACCGCGAGTGGGGCACATACGTTTTCAATTATGGCCGCTACGAAGTGGCTAATTTCTTGCTCAGCAACGCCATGTTCTTGTTTGACAAATATCATATCGACGGCCTGCGCGTCGATGCTGTGGCATCAATGTTGTACCTCGATTATGCGCGCGAAAACGGAGAGTGGATTGCCAATCAATATGGCGGTCGTGAGAATATCGATGCCATCAATTTCTTGCGGCAATTGAATGAAAAAGTCTATGCCGAGTATCCATCAGTAATCATGGTGGCGGAAGAATCTACCGCCTGGCCTCAAGTAACGCGTCCTACTTATGTGGGTGGGCTCGGATTTGGCCTTAAGTGGGATATGGGCTGGATGAATGACACACTGCAATTCATGAGTCTTGATTCTATTCACAGAAAGTTTCATCACGATAAGCTCACTTTTAGAAGCATGTACAGCTTCTCTGAAAATTTCATCATGCCTCTTTCACACGATGAAGTAGTGCACGGAAAGTATTCTTTGCTTTCAAAAATGCCCGGTGATGTCTGGCAGAAATTTGCCAATCTCAGGCTTCTATTTGGTTATCAGTATTCGTCTCCTGGTAAAAAACTGCTCTTCATGGGCGGCGAGATCGGCCAGTGGATTGAATGGAATGAAGAGCGTAGTCTCGACTGGCATCTGCTCGAATTTCCGCAACATGCTGGAGTCAAACAGCTGGTTAGCGATCTAAATCACCTTTATCGCAGCGAACCTGCTCTGCACCAATTTGATTGTAATCCGGCTGGATTTGAATGGATTGACTGCCAGGACAATGAGCAATCAATTTTGTGTTATTTGCGCAAAGGCAAATTTTTAGACGATTTCATTCTCGTAATTTGTAATTTCACGCCAGTGCCAAGGTGGAGTTATCGCATTGGTGTGCCGCAAGCCGGTTACTGGAAAGAGATGCTCAATTCAGACGCTGAAGTCTATGGCGGCAGTGGCATTGGTAATCATGGTGGAGTGCAGAGTGACGACCACTGGCACCACGGGCGACCCCAGTCAATTTCTGTGGTATTGCCACCACTGTCGATAGTGATGTTGAAAATCAGTAAGGAAGTTGCTAAATGAAGCAAGCGGTACCAAAAGAAGTTTTACTTGATCGTAAGTGCTATAAGCACTGGACCACTGTCACTTTGCGTTATGGTGATACCGATAAACTTGGCCACGTGAATAACGCTGTCTTTATCACTTTGTTCGAATCAGGCCGCGCTGCTTTGCTTTTTGATCGCGAAGGCTCTCTGGCCGGGCCGGGTAAGACTATGGTGCTAGCCAATATTAACGTCGATTTTAAAGCTGAGATGCACTACCCAGGTGACGTGCAGGTGGGCACGGGTCTGGTCAATATTGGCCGCAGTTCACTGAAGTTGGCTCAGGTGCTCTACACCGATGGTGTTTGTTGTGCAGTTTGCGAATCGACCATAGTTTTAATTGATGAAAAATCACGCAAGCCTATTCCGTTTCCATTTGAGCTGGCAAGACAAGTCGAGTTAACTGCGCCGCTATTGGTTTAAGTAAGAAGGTTTAGAACATGGCTGGTCTAACTAATTTCAGCGTCTTCAAAGCAGCAAGCTTGATAGGCGTGAGCCTGCTCACAGCTTTCTCTGTCAACGCTGTTGCTAATCGTGCGTATGGTGCCAATCTAAATTGGCCGCCCGCTCGTCAACCAATACCTGTCTGCATTTTGCCAGGCAAAGATGTGCCTGGTTATAAACCCGAGTTAGAAGCAATACTCAAGCAAGCATTCGACGACTGGATGATTGCCGCCGGCGGTAAAATTCAATTTGTTTTCGTCGACAAAACCGATGGTGGTCAGGGCATTACCTGTCAGTGGACTGCTGACCGCAACAAATTAATTTCACAAGCAGAAGATGGAGAGACGACTTTGGTGCCTGATAGTCAGGGCATAAATTCGGCTCGAATTTTGCTATTGACTGTGCCACCAAAAGCAATGCCAACCCTGACGAAAAATTATGCCAGAAGAGTAGCTTTGCATGAGATTGGCCATGCTCTGGGCATTGCCACACATAGCAGCAGCGCACAAGACATTATGTTCGGCACCATTTATCCTGAAGATAAAGCTTGTGCCCTTACTGCCGGTGATACTGCTGCTTTGCTTGCGCTGTATAAACCTGTTGGTTCAAATGAGATTGCGGCTGGCAGCGTCGCTCACCCAGAAGGGTTGCCTGCCGCCGCGAATGCAGGTAGCGCTCTTCCGTCTACAGGTAATCTTCCTGCAGCGGCTAATCTTGCTGCTGCAGCTAATCTTGCTGGCGGCGATAGCGCCCGCTGTTTGCGCCTTAATAATGAAGCGGCGGAGGCTATGAATGGCGGCAAAATCGAATTGGCCCGCACCAAGTTGGAAGAGGCCTACAAGATAGATCCCAATAATCAGGTTGTGGCTGCAAATCTTGGTTTGCTTTATTCAAATCTGGCCTCCATGGCCATGATGATGCGCAATTTGCCTCAGGCTGAAATTTATTCTAAGAAGTCAGCAGTGCTGGTAGAAAAATTTGGCACCAGAGCTAATTTGATTACTGTGCTGAAGGCCCAGGGCTTGATTTTGCACATGGCCGGCAAAGAGGCTGAAGCCCTTAAAGTTGAGGCTCGTTTAAAGAGCATGGCTGGTATGCGATAATTATCGCTTCGAGTAGGCAAGCAGCGATGTGTAATTACACTTTTCGTTCTGCGTTTTGGCAATTCGAAGCAGTGAATGTCAATCACCCAACCGCTTTCATCTTAAGGAACTGCCGAAAGGCAACACGGGATGAGCTTTGCAGGTTCAAACCTCCGCTCAAACCGTGAGTTCCTTAAGCTGAGGCATTCTTCGAGAGATAAATGCAACACTTACCAGAAGCTCTACTATTTTTATTTGGAGTATCCTTTGCCGTCTTATTGGCTTTCAAACCTTTTTCAAAATTGGCCCTGAAGATTACTATTTGGGAATTTGAAAATGCTCTGCTTTATAAAGATGGCAAACTCGAAAAAATTCTCACTGCCGGTTCGCACTGGATCTGCCCGCTCTGGCACACAGTTACACGAGTGGATATTCGCCTCAAAAGTCTGGCCATCGGTGGGCAAGAGTTGCTCAGCCAAGATAATGTAGGCATCAAGCTTTCACTGGCTGCCAACTATAAAGTAGTAGACAGCAACCTGGCCATTAACCTGGTAGACAATTTTAATTTAGCACTATATACGGTGCTGCAATTGAATTTGCGCGAAATTGTCGGAGGGCTGAAAATTGATGATCTTTTGGCCAAGCGCAATGATATTGGCCCTGAACTGCTGACTTTATGTAAGCCTAAAGCCGCCGAGCTCGGTCTTGAACTGGTTTATGTAAATATCAAAGACATTATGCTTAGCGGCGATTATAAAAAAGTATTTGGTCAATTGGTCAAAGCGCAAAAAGAAGGGCAGGTGGCCCTGGAAAAAGCTCGTGGCGAAACCGCCGCACTGCGCAGTCTGGCTAACGCCGCCAAAATGCTCGAGAGCAATCCGATGCTTTTGCAATTGCGAGCGATTCAATCTATGAGCGAATCGACAGGCAATACTTTAGTGCTAAATATCGGTCATGATCTGCAAGCTTTACCGCTTAAGGCTTCCAGTAAAACTGCAACGCACACAGATTCGGATGCTGAATCTGTGTGATGGAAAATTGACTAATTTTCCACTTTTCCAATTTAGAACGGACTAAGGGGCGGTTCTTTTTTAGTGAACGTACCCATACGTTCATTTAGATAGAGAAAGCTGGCATAGACTTCATCGTAAGGCGCGCCGGTCAGATAATTAAGTGCCTGCATATAAAGTTCATAAGCCTGTTCGTACTTTCGTTGGGCCACATAGCATTTGCCCAACTGCAAAATTAGATCGCCTTCTTCCCCTTTAGCTCCACCACCTGAGCGCCAGTCTTGCAGAGCTTTGTTGAAAAGTTTCTCGGCAGATGCGTAGTCGCCCCGGGCAATTGATTGATTGCCCGAAGCGGAAGTGGCAGCGATTGCTCGTTTGAGAGCGGCAAATCTTTGTTGCATAGTTAAGGCTGGCCAGTGCCTCCAGGCATGGGTGCGTTAAGCGGATTGCCGCCATCTAAATTAGGCTGGCCCATATTTTGACGACGTCGGCCACCCATTCGACCTTGACCCCTTCCCATTTGACCGCCACCTGCGGCTTTGGCCTGTCGACGCTGCTCTCGCATTTGGCGCAATTGGTCCCGTTCGCCGGCGTCGAGTTGACCGTCGCCATTGGTATCAAAACGCTGCATTATCTTTTGCTTCATTTGTTCGCGGTTGGCACCGTTGCCGCCCATGCTGCCGCCGTTCATGCCCCTGCGGCCCATTCCGCCGCCCCGTCCCATACCCTGGCCACGGCCTCGGCGCCCTTGTCTCATGCCCTGGCCTGCCTGATTCATGTCACCTGGCTGAGGCGCAATATTAGGGGCTGGGTTTGGGAACTGGTCGCTGACCGAGTTCGGAGCCTGAAACTGACCAAGGTTTGGCCCATCTTGAGCGAAGACCGGCACCTGAATTAATAGCGCAACCATTAGTAATCCGGGCAATTTCATATCAAGCCTCTTTTTTCGCTGAACCGATAACCTATATATATATGAATACGTAACCGCCATCGAAAAAGTTCAATTTATTTGCCACTTTCTGGCAAATTTTCTGCAATTTAAGAATTGACCAGGGACTAACCCGTATTCTGCAAACCTTCGGCCACTCCGTTGATGGTCATGAGCACCGTCTCGAGCAGGCGATCAGGCATGGGTGTAGAGCTTTGGCTAGTTGGGCCGGCATCCACAGGCGGCTTGTCAGCTTCTACGGATTGTTCACGCTCACGCTGGCGCAGCTGTTCAATCAATTTTACCTGTAAGTAACTGAGCGGATCCACATACGGATTGCGAATGGCAATTGAATGCTTGAGGTAAGGTACGTCTTGCAACAAGTTTTGATGTTGAGAAACGCTGAGCACTGCTTTTTTTGTTTCTTCAAACTCAGAGAGAATGCGAGTGAAAAATTTGTCTCGCAAATGCTTGTCTACCAGGTTGTTGGCATAGTACCCGGCGATATCCATATCGGCTACTGCCAGTGCGTTCTCAAGCTTGCTCACCAGGCCGCGGAAGAAAGGCCACTTCTCGTACATTTCTCGGGCCATGCTTAAGTCGGCACCATCTGCGGTGCAAGCTTTGAAGGCGCTGCCGAAACCGTACCACGCAGGCAGCATGTAACGGCTCTGGGTCCAGGCGAAGACCCAGGGAATGGCTCTGAGATCGTCTATCGAACCAGACCCTGCGTTACGTCTTGTTGGCCTTGAGCCCATACGTAATTTTGATAGCTCGCCGATGGGAGTGCTCTGAGTGAAAAACTCGACGAATTCAGTATCTTCATAAACAAGTGAGCGGTACGATTGGAAAGCCGAAAGCGCCAGCTTTTCCATAAAGTTCCACCAGTCGGCGGGCTCGCTTTCTGCCAGAATGCTCGGTTGAGCGATGGTAGCTTGTAAAACCGCGGCAGCCAAACGATCGAAATTTCTCACGGCGATATCGTGCAGAGCATATTTAGATGAAATCACTTCACCCTGTTCAGTCAGTTTAATGCGCCCTGCCACCGTTCCTGGTGGCTGAGCCAGTATGGCCTGGTGAGTCGGACCGCCGCCTCGACCTATGGAACCGCCGCGACCATGGAAAAGCCGCAACTCAATTTTATTATTATGGGCGAAAGTAACTAGCTTTTTCTGTACTTTGTACAGCTCCCAGTTGGCGGTGACGATGCCGCCGTTTTTGCCGCTATCAGAGTAACCAATCATAATTTCTTGCAAATCACCCAGTTCTGCCAGATATTTTCGGTAGACCACATTGCTCAGCAACTCTTCAAACATCTGTGGTGCGCGGCGCAAATCTTCAATGGTTTCAAATAGAGGCACAATACAAATTTTTCTTTTGTTTACTGCGGCGTCATGAGACCAGATGCCCGCTTCTTTGGCAAAAAGTAAAATCGACAGCAAATCTGACGAGTGTTCGGTCATGCTGACGATGTAAGTATCGAGGGCGCGAGTGCCGTACAGATCTTGGCTTTCGGCCATGGTGCGAAAGACTTCGATAGTTTCATTAGTGGCTTCGCTGAAGGGCAAAACTCCCGGAATTAATGGCCTTTTAGTCTGCAACTCAGCGGTCAGCCACTTCATTTTTTCAGCTTCGTCTAAACTTAAATAGCCCTCACTAATAATTTCCTGGCTTTTAGTAATTTCATCGAGTGCCTGACGATGGCGATTGCTGTGCTGTCGCAAATCAAGCTTAGCCAGATGAAAACCGAAAATATCCACAGTTGCTATCAGTCTTTGCAGGTTCAATAAACTGGCCTGGCATCCGGATTTGAGTAAGCTGTCAGCCATGCAACTTAGATCGGCTCTAAAGGCAGTAGCATCACTATAACCGGCTTCGGCACCAGATAGAGTGTTGCGCAATTTTTCTCGAATGTACAAAAGTTTGAGACGATAAGGTTCTAGATAATATCTTTCGGCAAACTGTTGTGTCACTGCTGGTAGTGCCACAGCGTCAGCAGCCAGAGAATCGGTAAGCTCTTTTGACAATACTGTCCAATTTGATGATTGACTGAGTTCATTAAAAAGGGTCTCTAGCTCTTTCAAATAACGGCTGAGAATGACGCTGCGGTGATAAGTAAGTGTATGGGCCGTCACTTCTGTGGTGACAAAAGGGTTGCCGTCACGATCGCCGCCTATCCATGATCCGAAAGTAATGAAATTGCGTTCGGTTTTTTCTTTCTGTTTGGTGGCGTTCTCCAGAAGCCGACACTTTTCTGCCAGTGCCTGATGCACGTCAACCACCGCGCCTATAACTACGTGTTCAAAGTGGTAGACACCATAACGCACTTCGTCGTTCACCGAAGGCTTAAAATAAATAACATGGTCAGTGAGCCAGAGTGACTCTACAACTGACCTTAGACGTTCTTCCATGGCCTGAGCCTCATGCCTGGAAAATGGCGGGTGATCTTTTTTGTAGAGCAGTTGTGCCAGCTCCAGCTGCTTGAGCATTACTGTGCGTCTGGTAATTTCTGTTGGATGAGCGGTGAAGACAATTTCTATATTGAGATTATCAAGCACTTTCAGCAACTGGTCTGCCGGCATTTGATCCTGCGCTTCAACCAGGCTAAAGAGTTGTGCCAGAGAGTCATCTTCAAACTGGCGTTCTCCGCTGCTGTCATGCTGGGCTCTGCGTCTCAGCCTGTGATTTTGCTCGGCAATGTTGATGATATCGAAATAGGTAAGGAATGCTTTGATTACTTTGGTGGCAGTCTCAAGATCAAGTGATTTAATTAGTTGATCAAGTTTTGCGCGATCACCGCTCTCGATATTACTTTCGCCGCCTTGATTTTTTTGCCGGTGCATTGATTTAAAGAGACTGCGAAACTGCTCGACATATTCGAAGACCTGCTCGCCTTCAAATCTTTTGATGGTATCACCCAAAATAAAACCGAGCATGCGCACATCATCACGCAGTGGTTTAATTCGGCCGAGCAAAGGTTCAGCGCTGTCTGTGGTCATAACAAATTCCTGTGGGTAAACGTTTTTGCGCCTGCGCCATGATAGTCAGAAACTATATGACCATTGCCTTCTAACTTGTATTTATATGTAATCAATCCTTGCAGCCCTACTGGTCCGCGAGGGGGCAACCTGCCTGTGCTGATGCCTACTTCAGCGCCGAATCCATAGCGGAAACCATCGGCAAATCTTGTAGAAGCGTTGTGATAAACACCAGCTGATTTGACACCATTGAAAAATTTGTTCCAGGTCTCAGTATCTTCGCAAATAATGGCGTCTGTGTGTCCCGAACCAAATTCATTGATGTGCAGAATAGCTGCGTCTATGTTATCTACAATTTTGGCAGACAGACAGAGGGTGCCGTATTCGGTCAACCAATCTTTTTCTTCTGCCATTTCAAAATCAATTCCGCTCCACTGAGCCAGTGGCGCTAAGTTGCTGTCAAGCCGAAGCTTTACATGTTTTCCCGCTAAGGCCGTGAGTATTGCCACCATGCGGTCGGTGGGCAATGCTTTATCGAGCAGCAGAGTCTCAATAGTATTGCAGGCTTCTGGATAATCGACTTTTGCGTCTATCACCACCCGCAGTGCTTTGTTCATATTGGCGCTATTGTGGATATATACGTGGCAAATGCCTTCGGCGTGTCCCAACACTGGAATTTTTGTGTTTGCCTGTATATACGAGACTAGCGCGTTGGAGCCACGTGGAATAATCAGATCTACAAATTTGTGAGCCTGCAGCAAGGTGGCTACTTCCGCTCTTGATTCTAAAAGAGTGGCACATTCAGCAGGCAAGGCACTTTGCTTTAATGCTTCTTGCAGACATTCAAAAAGTAGTTTGTTGGTGGCTTCAACCTCTTGCCCCCCTTTTAGCAAAATCACATTGCCTGACTTTAACGCCAGGGCCGCGATTTGAGGTAGAACATCAGGGCGGGCCTCGAAAATAACACCAATTACACCAATAGGGCAGCTGACTCGATAGAGAGATAAATCGCTGTCCAGCTCATTGCCATAGTCGACCTGGCCCAACGGATCGCTCATGGCGATTAGTGTCCGGCATCCGGTGATGATCGCATCGATTTTGCTATTATCGATTGACTTGCGGCCAGCTTTAAATTCAGCAGCATCTTGGCCTTGAGCGTCAATTTGATTGGCGGCTAAAATCTCTTTGCGTCTTTGATTTATAATTTGGGCAAAATTTTCAATGGCCTGATTTCGCACTGCCAGGCTGGTGGCGCTAAGGGCCGGAGCAGCCAAAGCTGCCAGTTTAGCCAGAGCAATTACATTTTTGGTTTTGTTTGATGCTGTCATTTGTAGTTGCTTTACTTATTCTAAAAACGCGATATTGTCACGGGTAATTAAAGCGTCATAGTTGCGACTTTCTTTTAGTTCGTTCAATGTATTCGAGTGGTGCCCTGAAACTAGTCTCGCTTCTTCGCTCGAATAATTGACGATGCCCCGGGCAAATTCATGGCCGTCTCCGGCTGCAACGCTGACTACGTCACCGCGCTCGAAGTTCCCTTTGACCTCAACTACTCCAGCTGGCAGCAGGCTTGCTTTGCCGTTTTTAAGCGCTACTTTAGCCCCTTCATTAACCACTAGCGTGGCCTTGACGGTGGTGGCAAAAGCAATCCATTTTTGTTTGCCGGAAAGCCCACCATGTGCAAGAAACAACGTGCCTAGATCTTCGCCGGCAAAAATGCGGGCAATTATATTGTCGCTTTTGCCGCTGGCAATTATGGCGGCACAGCCACTTTGGGTGGCGATGCGGGCGGCCGCCAGTTTTGTTTTGATACCACCGCGTCCGGGTTTATCACCGGCAACTTTTGACTCTGCCAATTGATCAATTTCGGGTGTAAATTGCTCGACTACAGATATTAGTTTAGCTTCAGGGCCAGAGCGCGGATCTGCCGTGTACAGACCTTCTACGTCTGTCAAAATTATTAGTAAGTCAGCGTCGATTTTGCTTGCCACCAGAGCTGATAATTTATCGTTGTCGCCAAAATTGACTTTGATGTCTACTTCGCCCTTTTGATCAGACTTAAGCATCTCCAGCTCAGCTGTAGAAACTGTGTCGTTTTCGTTAATCACCGGCAAGACATGCAACTCTAAAAGTTGCGTAATGGTGCTGCGCAAATTTAAGTAACGTTTGCGATTGGAAAAATCTTCTTCAGTCAATAAAACTTGGGCGGCAACCACATCACACTTTTCAAAGGCGTCTGAGTAGAGGGCCATTAACCGGCCCTGGCCCACTGCGGCGCAGGCTTGCTTAAGGGGTAAGAGCTTAGGTTTGGCAGTCAAGCCAAGGGTACGCGAACCCAGGCCGATCGCGCCAGACGTGACCAGCAGTACTTCTTTGCCTGACTTAACGAGTGCAGCGATAGCTTCGACAAATGAATAGAAGCGGCTTAGGGCAATGCCACCTTCGTCTTTCATTAGCACAGCGGTGCCCAGTTTGATGACGATGCGGCGCGCCCCTTTAATCAGAGCCTGGCGGTCGTTAATGCTAAGTGATGTGTGATTTTGGTCTTTATTTGTCATGGCGTTCAGCTGGTTTGGTTCTAGTGTAAACCGTCTTGTAGTCAAAGTTACTCTTTGGCTTGTTCTCATAAAAGGGCTTGACGAGCTGTTTTAGTTCAATCATCCTCTAATTTAGCTCTTGAGATTAGCTCTATTACGTAGACGTATAGTCTTTTACCTAATATTATTTCCTTCTGACAAGGGCTTGCCAAGTGTTAGAATCTGTAGTATTGCCCTGACTTGTTTCTACTTCATCGCGGTATCTCGAATTATCATGCTCAGACTGGAAAACATCAGCAAAATTTATCCCACCGGAGAGGTGCTGAAAGACGTTACCTGGGAACTCAAACAAGGCGATCGAATCGGCCTTGTGGGGGCCAACGGCAGCGGCAAATCGACGCAGTTCAAAATTATTGCAGGCGAAGAGGAGCCCACTTCAGGTCAGATTTTGCGCCAGGCCGGTCTCCATGTCGGATATTTAAACCAGGAGTTTGCAGTTACTCCTACAAATACTGTGCGTGAAGAGTTCTCCAGCTCATTTGTTGAACTGAACACAATTCATCATGCACTGACCGCGGTGCATCATGAACTCGAGCACGCTCAAGGTGCCGATCTAGATAAACTGTTAAAGAAAATGGATTTACTTCAGCGTGAGTATGAGGCCAAGGGTGGATACGCTCAGGAATCTAAAGTTGAAAAAATGATGGCCGAAATGGGATTTGCCCAGGGTGATGGTGACCGCCTGGTCAGCGAATTCAGCGGTGGCTGGCAAATGCGCATGAACCTTGGCAAAGTGCTGTTGCAGAAACCCGACGTATTGCTGCTGGACGAGCCCACCAACCATATCGACATGCGCACCATCGAATGGCTTGAGACGTTTTTGCGAGACCTTTCTACACCAATGGCGATTATTTCGCACGATAGACACTTCTTAGACCGGCTCTGCACCAGTATTGTGGAGATGGAGAGAGGTGAGGCCAATACTTATCTGGGTAACTATTCTACTTATTTGACGAATAAAGAACTTAATCGTGAAGCGCAAATGGCCGCTTTTGAGCGTCAACAGAAAGAACTGGAGCGGCAGCAGACCTTCGTAGACCGTTTTCGTGCCAGCGCTACCCGTAGTACTCAAGCAAAAAGTAGAGAGAAACAGTTAGACAAAATTGAACTGGTGGAAAGACCCGAAGACGGCGAACGCACCCTGGTTTTCCACTTCCCTGCCGCTGCTCGCAGTGGTCGAGAAATCGTGACTATTCGCGATCTTACTCACGGTTATAACGACAATATTCTATTTCTCGATGCTAATTTGCAAATTGAAAGAGGCGAACGCATCGCTGTACTCGGGCCTAATGGTGCGGGTAAATCTACTCTCTTGCGTTTAATTACCGGTCGCGAAAAACCAGATGGCGGCTCAGTCAAATTAGGTGAGCACAACGTGCGGCCTGCCTATTTTGAACAAAATCAGGCTGAAGCGCTGGACCTTGATAAAACCATTATTGCCACCATCGCCGATGAAGTGCCACTCTGGAAAAATGAAGAAGTGCGAGCCCTGCTTGGTCGATTTCTCTTTGGTGGTGATGCCGTATTTAAAAAAGTCGAGAGTTTAAGTGGTGGCGAAAAAGCCCGTCTCGCCCTGGCTAAAATGCTGCTTGGTGCCAACAATTTTCTCATTCTTGACGAGCCCACCAATCACCTTGATATTCCTGCCAAAGAGACTCTAGAAGACGCCCTGAAGAAGTTCGACGGCACAGTAGTAGTGATTTCGCACGACCGTTACTTCATCTCACAGATTGCCACTAAGATTGTGGAAATTAGAGATGGTCAACTGGTTGTTTATCACGGCAATTACAACTATTATCTTGAGCTCAAAGAAGAAGAGCGTTTACGCGCCGAGGCCGCCAAGCAAGCTGCCGAAAAAGCAGCCGAACTGGCAGCCAAGCGAGCCAAAGAAATGGCTAAACAGAAAGTAAAAGAACAGGCCAAAAAGGGCCATTAAATGACAGCCACCACAAAAACCAATCTCACTGACATTGAAATCGCCAACCGTTCAAAGCTCAGACCCATTGTTGATGTCGCTTCTGACCTGGGGTTAAGCGATGATGACATTGAGCTTTATGGCAAATACAAAGCCAAAATCGCTTATCAATCAATTGAACGCATTTTAGCTGACAAGACTAAAAAGCGCGGCAAGCTAATTTTAGTATCTGCCATTACACCAACTAAAGCCGGCGAGGGCAAAACTACAACGTCTGTCGGTCTGGCACAGGCTCTGCGCAAAATTGGCAAGCGAGCTGTGGTTTCTTTAAGAGAGCCATCAATGGGCCCTGTGTTTGGCCAGAAAGGCGGAGGCACCGGGGGTGGTTACTCTCAGCTCATGCCCATGGACGATATCAACTTACATTTCAATGGTGACCTTCACGCCATTGGTGCGGCCAACAATTTATTAGCCGCATTAATCGACAACCACATTCACTTTGGCAATCCGCTTGCTATTGATCAGCGTGCCATTACTTTTCGTCGTGCTCTCGACATGAATGACCGCAGTCTGCGCGATCTGGTGCAGGGTATTGGTGGCAAAGCCAACGGCATAGTACGCGAGACCGGTTTTGATATTACTGCCGCTTCTGAAGTGATGGCAACACTTTGCCTGGCCGATTCTATTGCTGATTTGCGCCGTCGACTTGCTGCCATTGTCGTAGCTAAATCTTCGAGTGGAGCACCGATTACTGCAGAGCAGTTGGAAGCGGCTGCGGCAATGACCATTATTTTGAAAGATGCCATTAAACCAAATCTGGTGCAAACACTAGATGGCACTCCGGCATTTGTTCATGGTGGCCCTTTTGCCAATATTGCTCATGGCACATCTAGTGTTATCTCTTCGCTCTTGGCTCTGCGCCTCAGTGATTATGTGGTTACAGAAGCTGGCTTTGGTGCTGATCTGGGTCTTGAGAAGTTTTGCGATATTGTGGCTTCACTGAGACCCGAGCTGGCACCAGATGCAGTGGTTATTGTTGCTACGGTGAAAGCGCTGAAATTACATGGCGGTGTAGCTGAAAGTGATCTGGCTTCTGAGAATGTTGCTGCCGTTGAAAAAGGCTTTGTCAATCTCGAAAAACACATTGAAAATGTGCGTAAATTTGGTGTGCCGCCGGTTGTTTGCATCAATAAATTTACTGGTGATAGTGCGGCCGAAATAGCTCACGTACTCGCTCTTTGTGAGTCTAAGGGTATCAAGGCAATAACCGCAGACGTCTGGGCTCAAGGCGGCGATGGTGCCCTAGATTTGGCAAAATTGGTGGTGGCACAAGCCGACGGAAAATCTAATTTCAGCCCAATTTATAAGCTTGATGCACCAATAACCGAAAAGCTAAATGCCGTGGCCAGCAAAATCTATGGTGCCGCCAGCGTGGAATTTTCTTCCGAAGCTTTGAAAGAATTGAAGTGGCTTGATAAAAACGGTTATGGCAATTTGCCTGTGTGCGTAGCTAAAACTCAATATTCATTTAGTGATGACCCGACTTTACTAGGCGCGCCTAGCGGCTTTAAGCTCAATATTAGACAGTTGCGCTTGTCGGCTGGTGCCGGTTTTGTGGTGGCTATCACTGGTGAAATTATGACCATGCCGGGGCTGCCGAAAAGGCCGGCGTCTGTGGTAATGGATCTTGATGCCAGCGGAAAAATTGCCAGATTTTACTAACTAAAATCAATTTGCTCTTTTAAACTATTCACGTCGTCATCGATGGCATGATTTAGCCTGTTCAGATATTCGTTTCGATCTGGCTCAAAGGCCATCTCTTTACCGCTGCAGGTGCTTGCGACTACCTTTTCGAGCTCACGAGCCAGTTCAATTTCGTAAGGCTGCCAGGCGCTGCAGGTGTCTTTCACTTGCTCTTGCCAGGCGGCAAATGATGTTCTAGGGCTTAGCTGATTCGGGGAGTTAGCTGTTTTGTCAGGATGACCAGCCCATGTAATGGAACGCACCAATTCTTTTTTGTTCCAGATAAACCAGTTTTGATTGACTGAAATGGCCAGCACGCCACCGCTGTAAGGGTTCGACCATTGAGGAAAGGCATTCGACAGATTGGTGAAATGTAGCACTGGCTGGTCGCTGGTAGAGAGGTGCTTGAGCAGCTCTTTAAGCTGCTGCGGCTCCAGGCCATGACCGGTACTGGTGGAAAAATCTTTAGCGATGAAGTCGAAGCCGTCGCTTGCGATCAATTTCCATAGGTCGTGTTTGTCCGAGCTGACCAAATCATTCAAACTCTCACCTTGAGCCAGTTGCTTCTTCAGTGACAGAATAAAATTGAAAAGTTTGCTGCGAGCGGAAGCAGAATCTTCAACTTCAATGGCTGTCACTCTTGCTGAAACCATTTTGGCAATCAAGGCACATACAGCCCGCAAATGCGCCGGCAAATATTTAGGTTCTAAATGATGGCAAGCAATCAAGCCCCATAGCCTGCCGTTGCAAATAATCGATAAAGTAAGAGAGGCTGCTACTTCCATATTTTGCAAGTATTGAAGATGAATAGGTGAGACGCTGCGCAAGGCGCTTAGAGTTAGATCAATTGGTTTAACATCACTTGAACGAATGTGTACTGGTGCATAATCAACGTCGGCAATCATGCGCACCCAGTTGCTGGTAAACAGTCGCCTCGCCGGTTCTGGAATATCGGTAGCAGGAAAATGGTGGCCGTAAAAAGAACGAAGATCTGCCGACTTTGATTCGGCTATTACTTCGCCGTGCCAGTCATCAGCAAATTCATAAATTATCACCCGGTTATAACCAGTCAATTTCCTTACACCTTCAGCAACAAAGGCGAGATAAGAAAGAATAGTTTCCTGTTTTTCTCTGACAAACTTTAAAGAGGCTATTTCCGGCTCGTACTCTTCTTCCAGCCGTTCGCATTCTACGATTATTAAGTTGTCTTGGCGAAAGGCGATGGCTGTAATCCAGGTTTTTTGATGAGTCAGCTGCACCATCATCGGTGTCGTTGAATCAATCTTGCCTCTGGCTGCTTCCAATAATTTGTAGCAATTGCTGCCCAGTACTTCGCTGTAATCTCTGCCCAACAATGCTTCTCGGGCTCCGAAAAACTGTTGACAGTTTTCACTGACTGCTACTATAACATCGCCTTCTATTGCTAGTAATGCACCAAAGGGCTGAATCGCCGAAGGAAGGTGAATCGGTTCTTTGTCGCAATCGGTAAGGATCATGTCCATTTTTTGGTTACTATCGTTTGAGATACTGATCAAAGAAAGTTTGAACAGCGTCAAGGTTTTTACCTTTTTCTACGTCATGGCCAAATTTTGGTAGTCTCATATAAGTGGTTTTTACACCGGCTTGTTGCAGCTTTTCCACCAGCAGGTCGCTCTGCTCTACCGGCACAACAGCATCATTAATGCCATGGATAATGAGAAAAGGGGGGCTACCTGCAGATACGTATGTGTCTGGGCTAGCTTCCAGTGCTCTGGCTTTTTGACTGGCAGCTGTTCCGCCTAACAGCAGTGAAAGAGATGCACCAGAGGTGGTGGTATCCCATTGCTTAAGCGGATAAATATTAGTGCCTAGATCGTAAAGATTGGTAGGACCAGCCATATCGCAGACCGCCTGAACATCCCTACTTATTGATTGATCGCCGCCCATATTGAGCAGCGGACTGACTGCCGAGGTTCCCATCAGTGCCACCAAATGCCCACCTGCCGACATGCCCCACAGACCGACATGACCAGCATCGATATGAAATTTATCGGCATTACCTTTGAGAAAGCGCAATGCACAATTGAGGTCTTCCATTTGACTGGAAAAAATACCTTCTTGTGCCAGACGGTAGTTAACTATGGCCACCGCGTATCCGTTTTTGACAAATTGCGGCAACCAGAGCGGAGTAGTGCCCGGATTAGGTCTTGATGTCCAGCCACCACCGTGAACATAGATGATCAGCGGAAAACTTTTCTCTTTCTCTTTTACTTTTGGCAAATACAGACTGAGCCGATGTGCCACGTCATCTGGGTTACCACCTGGCCAGTAACTCATATTTTCCAGTTTTTCCATTGAGCTTGTGGTTTTGGCTTGTGCTTCGAGATTGCTTGTATTGAGGGAAGACAAACACAAAATCACGGCCAGGATTTTGAGGCAATTTTTCATATTGATGTCTAGTTGCATTAGTGTTTAAAGCAGCGCTGGCCGGTAAAGACCATGGCAATTTTAAATTTGTTGCAAGCTGCAATTACATCGGCATCTTTTATACTGCCGCCCGGTTGAATAATTACCGCAATACCAGCTTCGGCCGCCGCTTCAATGTTATCCGTAGCAGGCAAGAACGCTTCACTGGCCATGACCGCTCCTTTAGCTTTTTCACCCGCCTGTTTCAGGGCAATACTTGTACTGGCGATGCGACTGGTTTGGCCAATACCAAAACCAAGAGACAGGCCATCTTTAGCTACAAATATCGCATTTGAAGTGAGGTGTTTGACCACAGACCAGGTGAAAGCGATATCGCTTGTCAGAGCAGGGTCTGGCTGAGTTTCAGTCACACACTTAAACGAGCTTGCTTCCACCGGTGCTTCTTGATCTACTTCTAAAAGCCAGCCGTAGTCACCTAAATGTTTCATTTTCCAGTCGCGTCTCTTGGCGATGGTTTTATCTATTTGTGCTTGCAATACTCTGACATTCTTTTTCTTGGTAAAGACTGCCAGTGCTTCTTCGTCATATTCGGGAGCTAAAACAATTTCAACAAAGTTGCGGGTGACACGCTCGGCGAGAGCGGCATCGACTTTTCCGGTGAAACCGTATACGCCACCAAAAGCTGACAGCGGATCACACTCGTAAGCTAGTTCATAGGCCTCAGCTAATGTTTTTGCTTCGGCTACTCCGCACGGATTATTATGTTTAATTACACAGACCGCCGGTGCTTTAAGCTCGCGCAGAATTTTTATCAGAGCATAAGAATCAGTGATGTTGTTCGAAGACATTTCTTTGCCTTGCAGTTGTTCAAAAGGCGGGAAATTGCCGCTGGTGAATCCAGGCACCGGTGAGCCTTCCACTGCATACCAGGCTGCTGCTTGATGCGGGTTTTCGCCATAACGCAGCGTTTCTTGTCGCTTCAATTTGATGGTCAGTTGATCGGCAAAAACAGTTTCGCTTTTAGCTTGTAGCTCCTTAGCATCAGCTTTAGCCAATTCATGCTGCACTAGCTGACCCAGATAAGTAGATATGCTCTGGTCGTACCCAGCCGTGCGGGCAAAGGCCTGATATGCCAGTTTGCGTCTGAATGAAACAGACAATTCGCCACCGTTGGCGTCCATGGCTTCAATTAAACTATCGTATTGAGAAGGCTCATTAATAACTGCCACTCGCTCAAAATTCTTGGCCGCAGCGCGCAATAGCGCCACTCCGCCTACGTCAATTTGCTCTACCATTGGTTGCTCGTCGAGATTTTTGGTTAAAGCATCTTCGAAAGCGTAGAGGTTAACTACAACAATATCTATTTCAGAAATTTCCATCTCTGCCAGACAAGAGCGGTCTTCTTTGATAGGGCGAGCGAGAATACCGGCAAAAACTTTTGGATGCAAGGTTTTGACACGGCCCGAGAGTATTTCGGGGAAGCCTGTCAGCTCTTCCACTTTCGTGCATTTAAAGCCTTTTTCTTCCAGATATTTAGCTGTGCTGGTGGTGGCAATCAAGCGCAAAGTGTCGAAGCGTTCCAGCCGCCGAAGAAAATTGTCGAGGCCGGTTTTGTCGGTGACGCTGACAAGAACAGTTTTCATTGATCGTTTTTCCTTTTTAGTGCTCAGCTTTTATAGTCAGAGATTTTGTAGCTAGCGATATCGTATTGAGAGTGCCGGCCTGATCGGTAACAACACCCACGATTTGCGCTTTAAAGCCATGATTTGTGATCAAGTTTATTAGCGGCGTGGCGTCGCCGTCCACCATCACGGCCATTCCCATACCCATATTGAATGTTTTATACATTTCAATCTCGGCAATTTCGGCCACGGTGGTAATTTTCTGCAAAATGGGTGGTACCGTCAGTGGTTTATCAATATTGAAACCCACTTTGTCATTTAATCTGAACAGATTAGTCCAGCCACCACCAGTGATATTCGCCATGCCAGTTATTTGTGGGCCAAATTGTGCCAGAGCCGCCAGCATCACCTTGACGTAAAGCAGGGTGGGCTCGAGCAAAGCTAGATAGGTCTCGTCATCGTCGGGTAGAACTTTTCTCGCCAGAGACAAACCATTAGAGTGAATACCGCTGGAAGCAATTCCCACTAAAGTCTGACCAGCGGCCACGCGCTCACCGGTGAGTAGATCTTTTTTCTGTACCTGACCTACAGCAAAACCGGCCAGGTCAAAATGACCCTTTTCGTAAACTCCGGGCATTTCGGCAGTCTCGCCACCCACAAGCAGCATGCCGGTTTGATCACAACCAGTGACAATTCCTTGCATAATAGCGTCAGCTGACTGGTCGAGTTTACCCACAGCAAAGTAATCAAGAAAAATATTTGGTGTGGCACCGACGCAAATTAAATCGTTGGCACACATTGCCACCAGGTCAATGCCGATGGTGTCATATTTTTTCAACTTGTGGGCTACTAAAAGTTTGGTGCCGACACCATCAGTAGTGACGGCGATGCCCCGGCTAGTGTCTCCCAGAGCCGGATAAACGGCAGCATAGCCGCCGGCGGCTTTCCACATTTGCTCGTGTCCACTGCGGCGAGCCATATTTTTTAAGCGATCAACAAACCTGTCTGCTTGAGCAATATCTACTCCGGCTGAGGCATAAGTTTGCATTTTCTCTTCTAATTTCTCTTCTTTCATTGAATGCTCTTAGTTGAGTGAGAAGCGGGCATTTTTAAGAATTACCAGACCATCGGCAAACTTATTTTCAAAACAGACAATTGTATTTTCAGCTTTGCGGTCGGCAGCGGCGTGTTTGTAAGCCTGGTAAGCCGGGTGCTGCGAGTGGCGCACAAAAGCTTCAGGGTGAGGCATGAGCCCAAAAACATTGCCTTTAGCGTTGGTGAGTGCGGCGATTCTTTCGAAACTGCCGTTGACGTCCTGGTGATAGGTTAGCGCCGTTTGATTTTGCACAAATGCAATTTCGTCGGCTTTAGCGTCTGGCTTAATTTCAATTTTGCCTTCACCGTGTCTGATGGGCAAACTGATAGTCTGCAAGCTCGTTAGGAAAGGAGTGTTTTGAGTAACCGACATCTCCACCCAGCGATTGATAAATTTTCCACCAGCATTGTGCCTCAGGCTCACTGTTGAATTATCACCATCAGTTTGATTGGAGTTGGGTAAAAGCCCAAGCTGCACCAGTGTTTGAAAACCATTACAGATGCCGAGAACAAGCCCACCTTTGTCAATATATTGATGCAGCAAGTCGAGCATTTTATGTCTGATTTTTACGGCTAAAACTTTGCCGCTGGCAATTTCGTCACCAAATGAGAAGCCGCCGGGTAATGCTAAGAGTGAGGCACCAGTAAGTGCTGCCGGGTTGGTCAACAAATCACTGGTGTGGCTGACCACAGCTTTAAATCCGGCTAATTCGAGACCGTGGGCAGTTTCGCTGGCGCAGTTGATACCATCGCCGCTTAATACCAGGGCTTGGGGTTTATTCATGGAAGTCCTCATCAAAAGGCAACTTAGCTTGCCAGGCTTGCTTCAGATTTATTACACCGAGGTTTATTAGTTCGTTTTGCTTCTCAGACTGCAACTTAAATACGCCAAAGCCGGTTACCTTGCCGATTTCAATTACTGAAATTTCGCTGTCTTGCCAGAGCGCTTGCCATGCAGATAGATTTTTTGGCGAGACCGAAATAAGCATTCGGGCTGGGCCTTCGCCAAAGAGAGCAAAATCTAAGCGTTCGCGCAGAAGGTCGTGATAGCGGGCACCACTTTCTGCTGCTCTGACTATGGCTTCGGCATTTAAATCAGCGCCAAAACCGCTGCCGATGATACATTCACTGACTGCCACCGCCAGACCGCCTTCTGATAAATCGTGGCAAGATTGCACTAGATTTTTCTGCATGGCAGCATAGATTATTTGATAAGCCGCTGCCGCTGCTTCCAAATTGAGCTCGGGCAAAATCGAAGATGTCCATTTCATTGATTGTGCATAAGTGGTGGCAGCAAGCCCAAGGGCGCCGGCGCTGACAAGGAAGATATGATCGCCGGTGGCTTTGAATTCCATCGTTACTACTTGTTCAATGTCAGGCACTTTGCCAATTGCCGAGATCAGTAAAGTGGGTGGAATGGAAATACGAATAGCGCCGTCGTCAAAGTCGTTCTTCATGCTGTCTTTGCCCGAAATCAGAGGGGCGTTGTAAGCAAGAACGGCTTCGTACAGGCCTTCGCAGGCTTGCACCAGTTGACCAAGTTTTCTCTTTCCGTCTGTATTGCTAGGCGATGCAACAGGATCTGGCCAACAGAAATTATCGAGCAATGCCAGGCTTGATGGATCTGCACCGACGCAGACCGCATTTCTCACCGCTTCGTCTACTGCACAAATTGCCATAAGATGAGCGTCGAAATCACTCAATTGAGGGCAAAGACCGTTTGATACTACTAGCCCACTAGCGTCGCCCAAGATTGGTTGTATTACTGCTGCATCGCATGGTGCAGTTTGCTCGCGACCCATGAGCGGTTTCACTACACTGCCACCTTGTACTTCATGATCGTACTGGCGTATGACAGGCTCTCGACTGCAAATATTGGGATGATTGAGTAATCTGAGCAACGCTTCACCCAGATCTTTTGGCGGTTGCTCGATTTTGTCTATGGTTACAGGAGGCTGCCAGTGAGCTTCCAATTCCAGACGCGGTGCGCCATCATGTAAAAATTTCAGGTCAAGCAAACCAACGGTTTTGCCTTCCCTGGTGATACGGAAGAATCCACTTTTATTGAACGTGCCAATCACGGTCAGTACTACACTATGTTTCGCGGCCAGTTCTTTGAGCTGATCAATTTTTGTGGACGACAGGGTCATACGTTCTTGTGATTCTGAAATCACAATTTCATAGTCGGCCAGACCAGGATATTTAAGGGGAATACTGTTGACTTCAAGGGTGGCGCCGCCTGTAATTTGCGCCATTTCGCCTACGGAAGACGAAAGACCGCCGGCACCATTGTCGGTGATACCAGAAATCAAACCAGCGTCGCGAGCTTCTAAGATAAAGTCGGTCACTCGTTTTTGTGTAAACGGATCGCCAATCTGTACAGCCGACATCGGTGAGTCAATATTTAAGGCTTCTGATGAGAATGTGGCACCGTGAATGCCGTCTTTGCCAACTCTCCCACCCACCATAACAATTGAGTCACCATCAGTGGTGTGCTTTTCATAGCCGCACTGGCCGGCCACTGACAGTGGCAGAATGCCGCCGGTACCACAGAATACTAGTGGCTTAGCGCGGTAGCCGTTGTTGAAATATACGGCACCATTAACTGTGGGAATGCCGCTCTTATTGCCGCCATCTTGAACACCTTTACGCACCCCTTGAATTATTGAGGTGGCTGGCAACATTGTTGGCCGATTGGGCAGATCGGAAGCCGGATAAGCAAAACAGAAAACGTCGGTATTGCAAATTGGCTTGGCACCAAGACCGGTGCCGAGAATATCTCTATTTACACCTAATATGCCTGTTAGTGCGCCGCCGTAGGGCTCTAAGGCTGAAGGCGAATTATGGGTCTCAACTTTAAAGCAGATACCCCAGTCGTCATTCCATTTAATAACACCAGCATTGTCCACGAAGACCGAAAGCAAGTCGCTTCTTTTAGCGGCCAGTTGTTTTGTGGCTGCCTGCACATAACTCTTGTACAAACTAGTGATAGTGCGCTCGTTTGATTGCACTGGTTTGCCGCTGATTGTACCGGCCATGCTCATGGTCATGGTGCTTTCTTTAACGTGAGCCATTTTGTCGTGAATGACGGCGTTAAATATTTTGTGTTTGCAATGCTCAGACCATGTTTGAGCGATCACTTCCAGTTCAACATCAGTGGGCCACTGCGAAAGATTTTCTTCGGCGCGCAGAGCGATTACATCTTTTTGCTCAAAGTGCTTTCTTATGGTCTGCATCTCAACTAAGTTGAGGGCCAGAGTGCGTTTGCGACTGAGATTCTCTAGCTCGCTGTCGGGCAAATCGAGGGCAATTAATTCAGGCTCTGGCGTAGACGGCAGGTGCACTGCCGGAAATTCAAGCAGCTTCGGTGGAAAAGGCATTTTAAGATCGTGAATACGGAATTTGTCTGTAACCGGATGATAGTGACGATAGCGGCAGAAGCTATCTACTTCTTTGATGTTCATCTCGTCGTTAAAGAGATAGGCCGAACCAGATGCCACTTTGACTTTGGTTGCTAAACCGCTTAGGTGCAGTGCTTCTTCTACTGTGCGCGCAAGGTTATCTGTCACACCAGGCAGATATTGTCTTTCGGCAAACCACTTGAAGCCCAGGTCTTGCCATTGCGTCACCCATTGCTGGCGATCTTGAGCGGAGACACATAATACATTTTCTAAGAGTGAGTCAGCCAATACTTCTTTCAAGGCAGCTAAAAGTTTCTCGTCCTCTGCCGCGGCGGTGGCACCTTTTGTATTGAGCCAGTACAAAGGCATTTCTACGGGTGTGCCATTATTTCTAGCGGCTAAATTTTTCGGTACAACTGCAACGCACAAAGACTCTTCCACCAGATCGGTATCGTCTGCATCTGCTGGATTTTCTGAATCTTCTTTTGCTGAATCTTCTTTTGCCGAATTTTTATTTGTTGAACTTTCAGTTTTTGTCTCATCAATTAAGCTGGCCAACCCGCCGGCCGCAATTTTGCTCAGCACTTGAGGAAAAAGTTTATGCTCAACTGCCAGGCCCCGTGCCTGGAAAGTTTCTAAAGTGTCGCCGGGCTGACGTTCAAAAATGGCCTGGGCCAGAATCGGGCCGTGGTCAACTTGTTCGTCCACAAGGTGAATAGTGATGCCGGAAATTTTTACACCATAGCTGAAAGCGTCTTCGTAAGCAGATTTACCGGGGAATGCCGGCAGAAGTGATGGATGGATGTTTATAACTTTAAAATAGCCATTACTGTCTTTGTAATGAGAAAGAAACTCTCCCGACAAAATACGCATGTAACCAGCCAGCACTAGATACTCTGGAGCAAAAGGTTTCAATGCTTGCAAAACCAGTTTTTCATGTTCTTTGCGTGAAATGCCGCGGTGATCAACTGCCACCACCGGCAGGTTATGTTTGCGGGCAATTTTCAAAGCATATGAATCGGGATTATTCGATAAGACCGCCACCACCTGAGCAGCCAGCTCGTTTTTCTCAATAGATTCAAGAATGGCTTCCAGATTAGATCCACGGCCAGATACCAGTACAGCTATTTTGATTGCCACGTTTCCCTCTTAGCTATATCGCTGCGATAATCTATACTTTGGTTTTGAACTTGCGATAAAAATTTGTATGCGTTTTCTCTGGCTTGCACCATAGTGTCGGCAATTCCCACAGTGGCAAATATACGACCGCCGTCAGTGACGAGGCCATGGTCAGTCATTTTGGTGCCGGCATGAAAAATCAATGTAGAGTTATCTGGTTCAGGCAATATTAGTGACTCGCCTTTAGAAGACGATTGTGGATAGTCGCGAGCTGCCGCGATCACACAACAGGCAGCTTGTTTTGACCATTGCAGCGCTTTTTTCTCTAAGCTGCCATTAGTGCAAGCAAAGAGCGCGTCGTAAAGATCAGATTGCAATAAAGGCAAAATTGTCTGAGTTTCAGGGTCGCCGAACCGGGCGTTGAACTCTAAAACATAAGGTTCTGGTTTGTCTTTTTTAGCGGCGTCTTGATGCATCAAAATGCCGATATAGAGCACACCTTTAAAACTAAATTTGCCTTCGCTCAAAGCTTTTTGCAGAGGCATCAAGATTTTGTTTTCGATGTCGTCTTTGTTGCGCTGACGACGCTCTTCAAAA
>JAVHQC010000018.1:0-70012 GCA_036170915.1 Cyanobacteria bacterium auto_48_18 | reverse complement strand
ATTTAGATGAGCGCGGGTGCCTTCTCTCAGCGAAACTATCCACGTTTTTGGCATCAGCGGGTTCCCATGTGGCCACCGCTTGGCCCCACCAGGCCTTGGCGTCTGTGACCGTGGCGTCTGTCTTGCGTTTGGGGGCATGGTTTAATCCACGCTCGGCCTCTAGTTTGAGTTTTTCCAGCCTGGCCTGTTCCATCAAAGCCATGAACTGTGCTTCCACGTCAGTAGTGGCACTGACCACGTCGTGTACTTCCGGCGTGCGATTAGCCAGAGAATCCAGATTGCGCTGCCAGGGGTGAGCGGCGTCCTCACCAGGGCTGGGTAAAGGCACGTATTCTTCACGCTGATTGCGATCGAATAAACGGCGCAGTGGGCTGACGAGTTTCTGAAAAGAAATCATGATAATTCTCCAACGACTATTGCTGAGCTTGTGCTGAGCCTCAGGAGGTATTCCCATGACAACCGACCGGTAACGGTCGTATATTCCACGTTACGAAGTCGTTACGTTCATTTCCGGCATGGGCTCTTATTTTCGGCAGTCTAATAACGGACTCTGAGTGCCGATTATCAGCCCTACTTGAGAAGCCCGATTATTAGGATGATATGACTCTAAGTGCGCTTTAGTGGACCAGCTCAGCTTCTTGAGCGGCCAGCACGAGCTGTGGAACGGCCTGCTCAGTCTTTGGGAGGTCTAATCTCAGCTGATATTCGCCCGGGGGCTCGAAGCAATGAATACAGCGCGCCTCGTATTGAGCGTCGCCCACCAGTATCTGTTCGCTGGAGTGCACTACCCGCTGAGTGCGGCAGGCAAAATCAGAGCCGCATTTACGGCAAACGGCAAGGAGCTTGTCCACGCGGTCGGCCAGGGCCAGCAGGCTTGGTACCGGCCCAAAAGGTTTGCCGCGAAAATCGAGATCGAGGCCAGAGGCGATGATTTTCTTTTTCTGTCTAAGTAGATTGAGAATGACGTCCACAATTTCATCTTCAAAGAACTGACTTTCATCAACGCCAATCACCACGGCGTGTGAGGAATATTTGAGAATATCCCGGGCAGAATCAACCACAATGGCCTGCGAAGCCATGCCATTGCGTGATTCGACGTGATTAGGGCGTGAGCGAGTGTCAGTGGTGGGGCGCACGATAATAGTGGGCAGATAAGCCAGGCGCGCTCTTTCGATTCGTCTAATCAGCTCGCTTGATTTACCGGCGCTCATGCAGCCGACAATCATTTCAAATCGATATCCGCTAAACATGAATATGGTCTCCGCCGAAAGTAAGAATGTATTTGTCTAACAAGTGGCCGGCACAGGCAAGTTAAGTCGCCTGGCGTTTTTCAAATAATCTAAGCTCTAATGGTAACCAAATTTGAAGCTGTTTTGCTAGATCAGATCAGTTTCATATTTGTTCACCTGATAAGTGCCTCACTGATTTCTTGATGCTATCGATCTGATACTGATCTGATACCGATGTGACACGGGGCGATATATCGCCTGTTGCATTCCGTTTGCATGGCGTTTGCAAATTTTTTATTATCCAATCTCGGCACCACCTATGGTGTCAGGCTGAGATTCTCTAAAATATTTTCAGTGGAAGGCAATAAAATTACGTTTGCTACACAAGAATGATTAAATGCACGAATTGCGGTGCGAATTTGGTCAATTGATTGCAGCAGACAATTGGCTGCCAGAGTCAATGCCGGTGCACCACTTTCGCCCAGTGTGTTTTGCAGAGCCAGGCTGACGCAGACGTCTGCACCTACCACTTTGATGCAACTGGCTTGAAGCGCGGCGGGAGCTGGTGAATCATTTTTCAAATCTTTTAATCGCGAGAGATTCTGACAAACTTTACTGAGCTCGATAGCCAGTTCTTTTAAAATAGATGAGACAGTGAGCAAATCGGCTAACGAGGCGTTAACCAGACCGTTGCCGATAATTTCTTCACCACCGCGCAGCTTAAAACCACTGGTAAGTGAGAGTTCTCTTACCAGACTTTCGCGGTAAGAGCGGGTACCGCGAAATGAAACTTCCAGCAGTCTTTCGCGGCCTTCCGCCAGGCGACGAATCACTCGTTCAGCTGTAGTACCAAAATTGTTGAAGTCTCTAGCTGACCGCAGTTCAGGCTCATTTTCATAACCGAGGTTGCGCAAACTTTTTTCAATTTCTAGCGATTTGCGCCGCAGCAGGCGCTCTAAATCAAGCAATGCCGATGAAAGTTCACGACTGGCGACCAGCAAAGCTAATTTGCTGCCTACCAGATAAGCGTCTTGCCCACTCAGTTCCAGGTCGCTTTGGTTGATACCAAGCGCGCTAGTTTGCTCAGCTAAAGTGGCAGGATGCAGGCCAAGAATTTCAGCTGCGCGACCAGTGACAACCTCATTAATATTGTCGAGCAGAGCCTCTCCGCCAGGAGACAAAAGTGGGTCTACTACTAACTCATCGCGCCACTGGCCATTTATAATTTCGTCACATACCTGAGCTTTAACACGTGCTATGGCGCTGCCCGCTTCTACTGCTTCGCGCACCAGCCCAAGCTTTGCTTTGAACACCAGCAACAATCCATCTATTAAGAGTGGATGCGCTGTTTCTTGCATGCGACCTTCCACCGGCTTGAAATGCTCCAGCCAGCGCGCTGTACGTGTGCCCCAGTGAGCCTGAGCAGGCACTTGGATCTCGCCCAAGGCGTCAATTTCTAACCGCAATTCTACTTTTTTTATGGTCATTGGTTTAGTCTAGCGTGCAAATTTAAAACATAACAGTGCCGCTGACTTACTTATGGCGCAGGCGCTACTTCCATTTCTTTTAAAATTTTTATCGCTAACTCAATCAGCGCTGGGTTCGTGGGCACTCTTGCGTTGTTTGTGAAACTTAGATAATTGCGCAGCTGATGCCGCGCTTCGCCATAATTACTCTCACCGGCCAGGGCCAGGCCGCGCAGCAGGGGCACGTTGATATCGCGCCCGCCAAGAGCACCGAAGCGATCAACGGCTTTAAGAGCGGCTACATAATCACCGCTGTCAATCAGGCATTTGCTCAATCCTAAATATGCTAACGGATTGCTTGAGTCAATGACGATGGCCCGCTGATAGTCAGCCAGCGGTTCTTTGGTATAGCCCATTTTTGCAAGAGTATTGCCTAAGTTAACGCGCAATTCTGCGCTGTCCATATCAACAGTTTTAGCTTGAGTGAGAGACTGCCGATATTGATTCAAGGCGCCGGCGCTGTCGCCATTTTGATCGAGAATGAGGCCGATCCAGAAGTGCACAGGAAAATTATTTGGTCTGACGGCTTCAAATTGGCGAAATGAATGCAATGCCGCCGCATAGTTATTAGCGAGAAAATAGTTTTTACCTTCGGTCAATAATCTGTCGCTTGAAGCCACCGCAGATTCTTGCATGGCCTTGTAGGGTGCAGCATTTTGTGCCAACGCTGCTTTGAAACAGCATGCCGCAGCGCCGCTAGCCAGCGCTAAAATCATTGCCGCTTTTTGCCAGTGGGAAATTTTGACTGTGGCCATAAAAAATAGTTTACAGCAGTACACTGCATTTTCGGTTTTGGCTGAGCTATTTGTTTTCGCTTTTATCCAGGCTGTTCTTGCCTGACAATATGGGTGCCACCATAATCGATTTAGCCGGTCGCAAAAGATCGCCTGACGCCTTTGGTGTTAGATCTGTGATTCTGCCTTCTACAGCCGAAATCTTGCTAGGGTCTAAAACTTTGCCGCGAATAAAGTCACCGATTAGATCAACTTGCGAAATTTTCAGCGGAGTGACTGAGAGTTCTTGCTGAACTTGTTCAAGAGGTTTGTCGCCGAAGATGCCATATTTCCACCACTTTTCTAGAGGATGGAAACGGGTGGCGACGGAATAAGTTTTTTCTGGATCAATGGCCTCGTAAACGCCGTTGTTTAAAATCTGCAGGCCTGAAACTCGCTGACCGTCACCACCTTTTGGTGTCAGCCCAGGTTTTGTAGCATCGTATGAATATTTGAGGCCGCTTACTTGCACAAAGTTGCCTGGCTCATCTACATGCTCAGTCACTTGCTCAGCAAAAAGATTTTTAATTTGTGCGCTGAGAGTTGGTTTTGCTTCGGCCACTCTTTCGCGCACACCATATTCGATGGCGTCTTTCAGTTGCGCTCCGGTTAAATTCATCATCGCCAACTCTTGTTGCTCACCTTCGCGCTTACCGGCGTTCATGACGATGTTGGCAATGTCTAAACGTGTTAAAGGTACATCTGCGGCAATGCCGGTGCGAATGCCGCCTGAGTGCACCAGCACTACTTGTGGTGCCTGGTCTCCCAGTTTATCTTTAAGACCAAATCTGATGGCGTCGGCCATCAAGTTACCCATAGGGCTTTCTTGATTGCGCGATCCGGCAGCGCTATATGGTTTTATAGCGTGGCTTTCGTAGGTCTCATTTTTCAGGGCGTTGATATCAGCAGCTGTCTCATCGAGGAATTTGCGAATGCCCGGATTTTCTACAATGTCTTCTGTAATCTCGTGCAAACGGCTGGTGGTGGCAAAACGGTGAGCCGTTCCATCAGGCAATATGGCCTGATTAAATTCGCCCAGCCAGTTACCGCTGTGCCCGGCCTGCACAATGGGAATTTCATATTTACTGGTGCTACGGCCAAATGGATTTAGTCTGGCAAAACCAGATGCTCCTTCGCTTTGCCCGCCGACCCAGAGCGGCCGCGGAAGCGCGTCGTGAGAATGGCCGCCGACAATGCCTGCTACTTTGATATTTTTGTCGATCAAGTAGCGGGCTAATTTGATATCTTCGCCTAAGCCGAGATGCGAATGAATCTGAAAAATTGTCACGCCTTCTTTTTTCAAAGTGTTGATGGCATCTTCTGTGGTTTTGTGCGGATCTAAATACTTGAGCCCACCCACCGCGCCTTCTTCTGTGGTGACACCAATTGTGCCTAATTTAGTTTTGCCCCAGGGTGTGTTTACTTCGCGCACTACATATGGTTTTAAAATGCGTTGATATTGCGGATGTGCCGATACGTCGAGGTTCGAGGCAATCAGTGAGACATCTGGATTTTGCTGTAAAAGCGGTTCCATAATTCTCGGATAGCGTGGCACGTCTGCTTTGCCTCCAGGAGCATCATAAGCGTGATTGCCGGGAACAAGCTCTTTTGCTCCCATTTTAATGAGGGCGGCGTTTTCAATCTGACCGCCATTGGTAAAGGCAAAATTGACTCGGCCAGATTCAATGTCGCCAGGCACAACGAAACGTGCCTCTACGCCCTTAGCGTTTGAAGCCGCCATGCGCTGATCAAGTACGGTTTTAATGCGCGGCAGTTGTTCGGTATTGCTGTGAAAATCATTTATATGATAGGTGTCGAGCCTGAGCAAATCGGCTTCTGGCTTGACTGTATTTTTCACCCGGCCCATAATTTCGTTGCGTCGGCTGATGGCAGTGCCCCCGCCGGTAAGCAAACCTCCGAATGCTGCACCATATGCGGTGTCAAGGCCGACGGCGCTGACTGTATGCTTTAAACCGCTGAGCGGGTTGTTTTTAATTTCATCCCAATTTTCGCTGGTACGGTGGGGTAAGCTCCAGATACCTGCACCGGCAGCACCACCAGATACTCCCCGCACAATATTGGCTTTGAGTCCGTACGCTACCGATTCTTTGGTGATTACTTTGCCTGCTTCTTCTGCCACTGATTCGGCTACATTGCGGCCCAGTAACTGACGTCCGAGAGACGTCAAATGCCTTTTAGCCACCAGCTTCTCTGTGGCGCTGGCGCCAATGCCGGCCAGAGCATCAACGCTACCCCAGGCCAGGTCGGCGGCGGAGGCGGTGCGGTCTTTGCTATCGAGCATCACCGCTTCCATTCCACTTTTGCTGCCATATTTGACCAGTGAGCCCGCAGCCATAGCCATTGGTATGGTCAGAGCCTTACCCCAATTGCGAGTGGCCGCGGCGCTGGCAATGGAAAACACCACTGTGCCGGTAATACCGGCGGCCAGGCTGCTGGTCATTTCAGCTGCTGCTTGTTTGAGGCTGGGGTCAGACTTTTCGGCCTTGACAGACTTATTTGACGCCGTCAGGTCCATCAAGTTTAAGCCGCCATTTTCGGGGGGCTTTGATGCATCACTTGAATGGACGGCCTCGAGCTTGGGCAAATTCACGACCCCTTTACAATTAAAGATAAGATTATGGTAGTAATCTGGAATTTGATAAGGTGGTCGTCCCACAGATCTACGTAGTTGCCCCACTTGACCGACTGAATTAATGCAATCTTGTCAACTAATTGATGAAATTCCGGCTATTTGCCTCTTTTGCTCCGCCCATCTTTGCTTGAGGCAGCAAGTGCTTAACCTCGCCCTGGGCGAAGACAAAGATGTTCTCTGCCTGAAATGTCTGGCGGCCGATAATAATAAAAGCGCTGAAGAATTGTTAGATTCGCTGGCTGCATATATAGTCAGTCGCGAATGTTTTGCTAAACAATGGAAGCTCTATGCTGCTCAAGATGTATGCCCTGACCCGGTTGGCTGCTTGCCGACCCTTTGCTTTAGCAAAAGGGGCTAAAACTAAAAGAAGGAAATTGCATGGAAGCCCAGAATAGTTTTTTACTTGATTTAAGAGGGGTTGCTTGCCCTATGAATTTTGTCAAAACGCGTTTGCGATTAGACAAAATGGTCGCTGGTGAGCTTCTTGAAGTATTACTCGATGATGGGGAACCAATCGAAAGCGTCACCAGCAGTGTTATGAGTGAAGGCCATCTGGTTGAAAGTTCAACTAAAATTGAAGCAAATTATCACAGACTAATAATCCGCAAGACAGCAGCTGCATAGGACCTTTGGGTCTTTTTAACTGGTTTTGTCAAAGGCCTGAGAGTAATGCAAGGGCGATTTTGCCAAAAAACCGCTATCATGGCTTTTCTAAGGCCTCAATTGTTTTTGTTGGCGGTTCAGGAAACAGAAAACAGCATATGTTGAAAGTTATTTTGCTCGCAGTCACTATCACTGCTTTATGCCAAACAACTGCTATCGCTCAAGCGATTCAGCACAGTTCGCATGGTGTCGCCTCTGGTGCCGTCGCTGCACCAGATCTGGTGCATCTAAAAGCTCGCGTAGAGGCTGAACCTTCTGATGCTAAAGTGCGTTACGCTTACGCTGAGGGTCTGCGCAAGCTCGGTCGCAACAAAGAAGCGAGCCACGAATACCTCGCAGTGACTGAACTTGACCCCGCTTTTTATCATGCATATCACCAGCTTTCTGTAATTTCAAGCGATAAACAGTTATTAGATGATGCCATCAGTCGTCTAAATTTTGCCAAAGCTGAGAAACCCAAAGATTTGTTTTTGCGTGTGGCCCTGTCTGAGCTTTACGAAAAGAAAGGGGATAATTACACCGCAGGCAAGGTGCTGGTAGAGCTGGTTTATGACAATGGCGTGCCAGAAAAATTTGCCAACAAAGTCAATCAACGCATCAGATTTTTGCAGGCGAAGGCGAAGCATGGTCAGTCTTTAGACAAAGCCTTTGCCAGTGACGACACCATGGAGACCAATCCTCCACCCCTGCCGGAAGGCACTCTTAACCGCGATTTGTCCATATCTAAGGTAAAAGAGCCAAGAGTTATGCAAGGATTTGGTCATGCCACACTACTTCCATAGAACGCTGATCTGCTTCACGGCAGTATTGAGCTTAGGAGCCTGTTCCGGGCGAGTCGACCCGCCTTCAGAACGTTTTGGCAAACTTGAGCAAAAGAATACAATCCACGTTGAGTCTGAGGCCCCTGGCACGGTGCAGAGCTCTCAGCAGTTTGATATGAATGCTGAAACTGTAATTTCAGACGGTTGTCTGCATGCCTGGCGCAAGGCCTGCGCCGGCGATGAGAAGACGGCCATGGCTGAATTGCAAGCGCTCAACAAGAAGTATCCGCAAATTTTGACTATCGAAATGATGATGGGTCAGGTGCTTGATCATTTTGGTAAAAGTGAAGAAGCAATTGTTCACTACCGCAAGGCGGCGGTGGGCAATGAATTTAGCTCACTGCACTCTTTTAAGTTGGCCGAGGCTTACCGCAAAGCGGGCAAGAATGCCGAGGGCATAGTGATTTATCGCAAGCTTTTAAAGTTGGCGCCTGATTTTGATGCTGCCAAGCTTGGTCTGGCCCAATGCCTGGCCAGCACTGAAGAAGGCAAGGTTGAGGCCCGGGGTCTGGTCGTGGAAGTAGCGAAAAATCCGCCGCCTGATAAACCCACTGCCGATTTGTTGTCAAAGCTCAAAGGCGATTTAGGCCTTGGTAAAACAGTCTCGAAATGACACTGTTTTGAATGCAAGCCAATATTTTCTAAGAATTTGACTTATTCAAACTATGCCTCAGAGGCCTGCGCTGGTCGTACAATATGGAAAGTAAATATACTTTTTGTTTTCACGGGCCTTATGCGCCTGGCAACCTGTTTTAGCAGCGAGGGATGAGTGGTGGTCAAAGAAGCTAGTGCATTAGAAGCGACAGGTAAAACTGCTGTGGAAGAAATTTCCATCGACGGGTTTGATTACATAGAGTTTTTTGTCGGTAACGCTCTGCAAGCCAGTTATTACTACAATCGCGGCTTTGGCTTTGACATCGTTGGCTACCGTGGTTTAGAAACCGGTAATCGTGACGCTGTTTCTTATGTACTGAAGCAAGAGAAAGTGACAATCGTTCTAACGGCTGCTCTACAGCCAAACCACGCAGTGGCTGAGCACGTTCTCACTCATGGCGACGGTGTTAAAAATGTGGCCATGCGCACCCGCGACGTGCGTAAGGCTTATGAGACTGCCATTGCCCGTGGTGCACGCTCGGTACAAGAACCCACCTCTGTTACTGATGAACACGGCACTTACATCTCTGCGGCTATTGCCACCTATGGCGAAACTGTTCACACTTTCCTCGATCGCACAAACTATAAAGGTTTCGCTCCCGGCTTCAAAGAAGTTGAGAAGAAGGGTGTTTCGGTCGGCCTGGCCTCTGTAGATCACGTAGTCGGCAACGTGGAAGGCAACAAGCTTGACCAGTGGGTTGAGTTCTACAGCAAAATTTTCGGTTTCCATATTTATCAATATTTTGATGCTAAAGATATCAGCACCAAGTACTCTGCCCTGGTTTCAAAAGTAATGGCCAACAAGAGCGGCTCAATCAAGTTGCCTATTAATGAGCCGTTCGATGAAGGTCTGCGCAAATCTCAAATTACCGAATATCTCGATTTTTATCACGCTCCTGGTGTACAACACATTGCCATCACCACCCGCGATATCATCGCCACAGTAAAAGAATTGCGTCAGCGCGGCATTGAGTTTCTCAATGCTCCCGCTTCTTATTACGACGCGTTGCCCGCCCGTGTGGGCAAGATTGATGAAGACCTGGCAGAACTGGCTAAGTGGGGCATTCTTGTTGACCGTGAGTCTGAAGGTTATTTGCTGCAGATTTTCACCAAACCAGTGCAAGACCGGCCTACACTGTTCTTTGAAGTAATTCAACGCAAAGGTGCTAAAGGTTTCGGCAAAGGCAATTTCCAGGCTCTGTTCGAATCAATTGAGGCTGAACAGGCATCTAGAGGCAACCTCTAGGCCGTATGCCGGGCGAAGTTTTGCACTATCTCGATGAGCATATTCAGCCGCTGCGCGCTGCGGTGAGTGAGCTCAGCGAGCAACGTGAAATTAGGGCTGTGGACAGCAGCGTTAGTTATCTCGATAGCGCAGAAGCCGCTGGCGCCGCTGCAAAAGATCCCTACTGGCCCAAATGGCACAGCCCCTGGTGGCATGCTTTATTGCTCGACGAACTTGGCCTGGCCACACGCATTCCTGTTACTTTTGTCGAGCAGTATGCAGAAGTGATCGATAAGCATTATCTGCATTTTTTCCCCTTAAAAGAAGAGGAGATACCGCGTGGTTTCGACCCGGCTTTAAATGTGGCCTGCCACTGCTATTTGGGCTCTGTTTATCGCGTGTTTTATAACACCAAGCTTTTTGATGCAGATTTGAAACTGCTGGACGGTCGCATTCTCTCGGGAAAAACCGCCGTAGCTCGCACCATTCCTAGTGATTCTTTCGATGCTTCCCCGGATCATGAGCGGGCTTTGAGCTGGGTGCGTCCGTGGTTCATCAGATATAAAATGCAGCATGGTGGCCTCAACTGCGATGAGTCCAATTATTTGCATGACGAACCAAGCAGTTCTGTGCTTTCTACCATGCCCGCTCTAGAAGCGCTTGTTGCTTTCGATACTAATTTACTAACAGAAGAAGAATTGCTCTTTTTAGATCAGGGTGTGGAGTATTTATTGGAGAGAAAAATGTTTCGCTCCAAACGCACCAATGAAGTTATTGATCAAAAGTGGCTGCAGCCAGCCTTCCCGCGTTTTTATTTCTATGATGTTTTGCGTGGCCTCACCCTGGTGACAAAATGGGCGCTTAAGCGCTCGCGAAAAATTTCTCGGGATGCCATTAGCGAAGCACTTGAACATCTGGCTACACATGTGACGGCAGCAGGTTTTGTGCCAAAACAGTCAAATGTCAAAGAGTATAAGACTTTAATTTTGACTGAAGGCGGGCATGAACGTGGTCACCCTGCTAAATCATTTGATTTGCTTGACGCTGTGGACCGGCCAGGCGAGCCAAGTCTGGCTCTGACTCAGGAGTATCTTGGTCTTCTACTCAGGCTTAAATATATGTCTGACGGGCGTCTCTTGCGCTGAATTTTTTCAGAAATTCAACATGCACTCATTCAGCGATAAGAATAGCTCCACCAGCCTTTTTACACGCTTTGAGTAAGCCTTTATCGAGCGCGTTGTCAGTGATGATCGAGCCAACTTCGTTGAGCCAGGCGATACGATATGGTGCCGCTTTGCCAAATTTTTCGCTGCCTGCCAGAATAATTGTATCGGCTGACTGATTGATGAAGGCTCGCTTTACCAGCGCGTCATCAGGGTGCGAAACCGTGGCACCAAATTCTTCGTGCACACTTTCTACGCTAACGAGAGTGAGGTCGGCTTGTATAGTTTCAATTTCCTTCAAGAGACCAGGGCCCATAGTAAGCAACAGTTCTTTCACCACTTTGCCGCCCAGCAGGCGCACATGGCAATTGGTGTGCTCGGTCAATGCTATGGCCGTGGGCAAGCTGTAAGTAATAAATGTTGCTTTCAGGTCTTTTGCCAAAAATTGAGCCACCATGGCTGTGGTGGTGCCACCATCAATAAATACAACCTGACCGGTGCTCACCATGGCTGCAGCCTTCTTGGCGATCACAGCCTTTTCGCCCATTGCTTCTTTTTGTCTTTTGGCGTAGCTCATGGGCACATTGCCTACGGGTAAGGCGCCACCGTGCACACGTTTGAGCAACCCCGCCGCCGACAGGTCTTTGAGATCACGTCTGACTGTATCTTCTGACACATCAAGCTCAACCACAAGCTCAGAAGAGAGCACCCGGCCGCGCCCAGCAAGAGATTCGAGAATTTTGTTTTTGCGTTCCTGGTTAAGCATTTTATTGATTTTGCCGGTTTAGCGGTTTGAGACTTGTCATTTGCGGGTTTTTGCGTATATACTCGGGATTGTAATGGATTTTGCGTGTTTGTGCACGTCATTTTGGATATTTGGATGAGGCAATAGAAATAATGAGCAGCAGTAGAAAAATTGAAAGCGGCATTGCGAAAAAATTTCCTTTCAAGCTTGCAGCTGTTGATCTGGACGGCACATTGTTATCGCCAGACAAAACTGTCAGTCAAGCGAACCTCGACGCCATCAAGCTTTTAAGAGATCATGGCTGCCAGATTATTATGGCTTCTGGTCGCCGTCATGAAGACATTCTTCCCACCTATCATCACCTTGGTTTAACCGGCCCCGTCATTTCTTGCGACGGTATCGTCATCAAAATGCCTTTAACAGAAGAAATTTTGCTTGAGAAGAAACTGCATCAAACCCTTGCCCACACTCTAATTCAAGAGGGGCGTGAGCACAATGTCAGCGTTTATTACTATCATGGTGAATCGGTTTTCTATTGTCAGGAAAACGAATGGACTTTGAAATATCAGGCCTGCACGCGTTCGCGCAAGCCAATTAGAAACGAGTATTTGCATGAGCTAAAAGGTGATCGGGCTCAAAAAGTTGTCTTCTGCCATCATCCTGAGCGCATCGCAGAATTGCGAGCATCGCTCACTGAGCGCTATCAAGATCACATGCAAGTAATCGAGACCGAACCAGGTTTCCTTGAGTTTATGCCTCTCGCCACCAGCAAATTTACGGCTTTGCAAGAACTGGCGTTCAAGCTCGGTTTTCATACTGATGAGGCTCTAGCCTTTGGCGACAACTGGAATGACGTGGACATGCTGGCAAATGTTGGTTTTGGCGTGGCTATGACCGAAAGCAGTGAGAGCGCCCAGCGGGCAGCTAAGGCAATTTCGCCTGCGGGTGACTCTGCTACTTCTTTTGCCAGAGCAGTTGAGTTAGTATTTGATCGCTTTTATCCGTCACGAGCAATTCTTGCTCAAGCGCTGGGCCAAAGCGGTGAACCCAAGCTACAACCGGTTTAAACTCTGAGCTCTATTCCTCTGGCTGAACTTGTTGCTTACTTGCTTGAGAAATCAAGTGGCCGTGTGTTGCTTGGTATTGACGGTTGCGGCGGCTCAGGCAAGAGCACTTTTGCCCGTCGCCTGGTGGATGCTCTGGCGCAAGGCGGGGCTGACTCCCAAATTATTCATATGGATGATTTTTATAAACCGTCGGTTCAGCGGCTGCCGCAATGTGAATCGCTGGCTTTAATAGGCTCTGATTTTGACTGGCAACGTTTGCGCCGTGACGTTCTCAAACCTCTAAGCGAGAACAAATCGGGCCATTACCAACGTTATGATTGGCCCACCGACACGCTTGCCGAGTGGCACGAAGTGCAGAGCAGGGGCATTATTGTGGTGGAAGGAATTTATTCCACTCGCTATGAGCTCGATGCTCTTTACGATCTGACTTTTTGGCTTTATTGTTCGCGCTCAGAAAGACTTGATCGCGGCGTGGCGCGTGACGGAGAAAGTAAAAGAGACCTCTGGGAAAAGTTTTGGATGCCGGCTGAAGATCGCTATGTGGAATTAGACGAACCGCATCGTCGCGCCAAAATGCTTGTAGATGGATCTGGCAGCACTGATCAAATCTCTTTGCGTTGCGATTTAGATAGTCTTTTCGCCGCGAGCAACCATTGATAGCTCAAGCAACATGCGCTTCATTTTCATTACTTCGCCTTCCAGCTGTTGCAGCATAACCAGTCTGGTACTCAAACTGTCTATGGTCAAAGCTTTAGTGTGGCTGACGCTGGCTGTGATGACATCGAGTTGCTTGCGCGAACCGGGGTCGGTAAAATCAGGCAGATTTTTGTCATTCAACCAGCGATTGATTAATTGCTCGCGTCTGGTTTTGCCGGAAGTATCATCTGGCGGAACCGACTGCAGAAAATGCCAGACAGACGCCGGGTAATCGATGTCTGGAGTGATCGGATAATCAAACAATTTGGCCAAAATATTTGGCTCACTTTCTGAAGTAGTCTTTTTCCCTTGTTGCTGGCGCATGGCCCAGAGTGAGAAAACCGATGGTATAGCGCCGGCAACAATGCCTGTGGCTCCTGATGGAATTGAAAGTTTGGGATTTTTATAGGTGGGAATTCCTAAACCCTCGCACACCGCCCATAGTGCACCGTTAGTGACGAAGGCCATGGCGTTGTTTCTAGCGACTGTGATGTCTCGGGCATTTTGATAGCTATTGAGAATTTCTTCGTAGACGTTCTGCTCAGCTTCTACTTCTGACATGACAAAATCAACTTCTAAAGAAGTTTTTTGTATCAGCTCCAGGGCCGCAACTTTTGCGTCATTCAAATCTTGCCGCAAGGCAAGATTTTCTAAAGTCACAGGTGAGTCAGTTTGTTTGGCATTTCGCAATGATTGAATCTTTTGCAAAATAGCAGTGAGCTCGATGGAGTCAGACAGCTGTTTTGAATTAGCCGAAATCTGATTGTCATCGAGATTGATGCCGGTTTTGAGAATTTGTTCGGGCAGAATAACCGAATTGGCAGCGTGATTAGACGAATGCTTGGTCGCCGGCAAAATTGACGGCGCTCTTGCATGTTTGCCTGGCCCGTTCATTGCCATGGCCGTTGGCGCACTGACAATTAGAAGCGTGAGAGCAGTGAGAAAATTGACTAAATTTGGACGCTTAAAATTCATCGAGTCTCGTGTAGGCACTTAAGCAATGCCGGGCAGTATAACAATTGCTGGTGCAAACAAAAAGAGAGCCGGCAACGCCGACTCTCTTTAATGCTTTTAGCTAGAAGCTAATTACTTTCTGGTGAAAGTAACAGTAGCTGTCTTCTCTTTTGAGCACATTTCAACGCCAGTTGTGAAGTCGAATTTGTGAGCCAAGGAAGTCATGCAGGCTTCCATGCCTTTGGACATTTGTTCGCGGTTTTCGTCTTTGATCAAGCCAGCTTGCTCAAGAGCTTTGAACATGCCGCATGAGAGGTAGTGAAGGGTTGCTGATTTCTCGTCGCCCCAGATTTCTACCTTGCTGCCGTAGACGTTAACGTCATATTCAGCCATAGCTTTTACGAGCTCTAAAGGTGTTTTGACTCCGAGACCTTTGAAATACTCAACTTTGTGAGCTTCCATTGTTGTTTTGAATTCTTCGACAGCCTTTTCTCCGCCAGCTTTTTGGAGAAGTTGCATTGTGGTCATCCATTGAGTTCCCAAAACGCGTGCAGCTTGTTCTTGGATTCTAACTGTGTTCCAGTTGGTTTCAATAATGGTTTTCTTGGTTTCTACGGTTGTAGTCATGTTCGTTAAATACTCCGGACGGTGTGTGATGCGGTCAGTTAACTTGGTGTTAACTCCGTAAGTATATGAGCTGAAGCAAATTTCTTAGCCCGTTTTAAGGCAGGCTTCTCTATTGCGCTTGACAATGCCGTTTCTGCCTCATCCCACCTGTTGTGCCAAGTGGTGAACAAATCGAGAAATCTGCAATTATGTTCTCTTGGCATTCGATTTCTGTAGGCGAAATGCAGCAAGCAATTGTTGGCTGATTGTTAACCGAGAATCAATTTTGGATACATACCAGGCACAATTTGCAATGCTTCTTCGGCAATCATCTCGTCTATGGTGTCCATAATTTCTTCCATACGCACGTGAGCAAATTTGCCGTACGCAGATACTTTATTGAGCTGTTTCTCTTTTAGTTTTTTAGCTTTGCTGCCGGCCAATATAGATGCAACAGTTGTGCGACCAACTTTGCCGTTCAGTTCGCCAGTTAAAACAAGAATGGCATCACGCAGAGCACTGGGAGCCCCTGGTGATTTTTTGCCTGTTTTTGGTGCGGCAGTTTTAGTGGCAGTTTTAGTGTTGCCTGCGCTTTTAGCTGCAGCTGGTCGAGATTCTGAATAAAGGCTCTGGGCCGAGCGAGAATTAGCAGCGCGCTTGCCATCGCTTTTTGCCGCTGCAGCTAAGCTCGGCATGGCTGTAGATAGATAAGCCGGTTTCTCCACAGGGTGGCAGGCATCACATCCGGTGCAGCCATTGTCGAGGCTCTGGCCAAAGTAAGCGAGAATTTGTTTACGCCTGCAAGTTGCATCTTGAGCGTATTTGATAATTTGATTGAGCCGGTGCGAGTCTCGATCTTTTCTGGCATCGAGCCAGCTCATATCTATAGAAGGCATTCGGTGGCCTGATATTTCGCGCGCTCTCACACCACTGGCGTCAACGTCGAGCAAATTCAAGTGTTTGAGCAAATCAAGAGCGCTGTTAATTGCAGAATCTTCCATACGCAAACGTTTATGCAAATCCATCGGCCGCATCGATTGCTGCGAATTGTCGTGCAAAAATTTGAGCAAATGCGCAACAGCCTTGGCATCAGGAAAATTTTTGTCCATCAGCCATCTTTGGGTGTAAATATCTTTGGCTTGATAAAGCAAAGTGCAAGTGGCGGCATTACCGTCGCGCCCGGCACGGCCTGCTTCTTGATAATAATTTTCCATCGAACCAGGCATGTTGTAGTGAATCACCCGGCGAATGTTCGCCTTATCAACTCCCATGCCAAAAGCCACAGTTGAAACGATCACACTAATGCGATCTTCTTCAAAACTGTTCTGCACTTTTTTGCGCACATCAGGTGAAAGACCGGCATGGTAACAGGCCGCTGCTACTTTCGTTGCCTTCAAGCGCCTTGCTAGTTCTTCTGCTTCTTTGCGGCTACTTGTATAAATAATTGAGGGAGATTTGGCATTACCGTTAGCTAAAAGCCCGTTTACATGCCGATCTTTGTCAGCATTATTGGCGCACTGTTCAACTTCAAAGCGCAAGTTAGGACGGTCGAAAGAGCCAATCACGCAAGTCATACTGGGCAAACCAAGCGATTCAGGAATGTCGCGCTGCACACGCGGAGTGGCTGTGGCTGTCAGTGCCAAAATCGTAGCTTTAGGCATGAGGCCGAGATAACTTCTTAAATTGCGATATTGCGGCCTGAAGTCATGACCCCATTGGCTGATGCAGTGAGCCTCGTCAATCACTAAAAGCGAGATATTGAGACTCTGTAAAAGCGAGCGAAAACGTGGAGACTCGAGACGCTCAGGAGCAACATAAACAAGTTTGTATTGGCCACGCCGCAGACCGCTTACGCGTTCGTCTGTTTCATCGGCATTGAGCGAACTGTTGAGCATGGTGGCATTGCGAATGCCGCGACGCTCGAGGCCGCTCACCTGGTCGTGCATCAAGGCAATCAAAGGGGAAATCACAACAGTGACACCAGGCAAAATTTGGCTGGGCAACTGATAGCAAAGCGATTTGCCATAACCGGTGGGTAGAAATGCCAGAGTGTGACGACCAGCAAGAATGCTGTCGATTACTTCTTTTTGCTTAGGTCGCAGCTCAGTTAAACCGAAACTTTCTTTGAGAATGGTCTCCACTGTGAGCTGGCCAGAGGCCAATCTAGTGCTAGTTGCGCGAGAAAAGTTGGCAGTGTTAGTGACACCATTGAAAGCGTCTAAGGCCGCCTGGCTCACACTGTCTAAATCTAGAGAGAGCTGATTAGGGTTCGAAGCGCTATTTTTTCTATTGCCGCCTAACTCAAAAACAGCCATGGGACACCCTCAAACTTTGTCCCACTAGTTTAAATGTTCGAGGCGCCACAAGAAGGTGCAATTGCGCAGTTGGTGTCAATTTAATCGACAACCGTATATGCGATCGACCTACCGAGCGATTATGGATTGGCTTTCTTGGTTGGTTCAGGCTGCATGATTTTTTTCAGTGCTGTAATCAGCAATTTGTTTTCTGCAGGTAAGCCGATGCTGATTCTCCAGCAGGTAGGCAATCCGAAACCAGCTAGAGGGCGAATGGCGATGCCATTGCGCAATAAACCGTCGTGGATTTTTGCTACTTTTTCTTGTGAGCCACTTTCGATCATGATGAAATTGGAATGCGAAGGAATGCGCTGCAAGCCAAGCTTGTCGAGTTCGCCTGTGAGATAGGCCATGCCTTCTTCATTGTTTTCTAGAGTACGACCCAAAAATTCGTCATCTTGCAAGGCGGCAAGGCCGGCTTCTTGAGCAAGTATGTTTGGCTCAAAAGGCAATTTGATGCGGTTGACATAATCGATCAAATATTCGTGACCAAGGCCGTAACCAAGTCTGATACCAGCCATGCCGTAAGCTTTGGCAAATGTGCGCAAGGTCAAGACGTTGTCGAGCCTGTAACGCATCGAATCAGGATATTCAGGATTGATAGCGGCAAATTCGTAATAGGCTTCATCGAGAATAACCAGAACATGCTCAGGAATTTTTCTGATGAAGTTCTCGAACTCGGTGCGATTGAAGATTGTGCCTGTTGGATTATTTGGATTGCAAAGATAAATCATCTTGGTCTTGTCGTTCACCGCAGCAGCGATGCCATCAAGATCGAAGTGATAGTTTTTCAAAGGCACTGTGTTGAGTTTGATGCCCTGAGCATTAACCAGCACATAAAGACCGATGAACGTACCTTGCGATGTCAGCACCTCGTCATCGCCGTGCAAGAAGGCACGAACAATGTTTGCCATTGTGCTTTCAGAACCGCTGCCAAGAGCAATGTTATCGATCTTTGTAGCGAAACGCTCAGCTAGAGCGTTTCTCAAATTGGTTCCGCACAAATCGGGATAGCGATTGATTTGCGGCAGTGTACGTTGAATAGCTTCGAGTGCAGAGTTGGGTGGCCCTAAAGGATTTTCGTTGGAAGCCATATTGATGAAGCGCTCCATGCCTAGCTCACGCAAGAGCTCTACTGGAGGGCGGCCTGGTTGATATGGTTTCAAAGCTTCAACGTGAGGAGGCACAAGACGCTTTGGCAGTTCTTTAGTAGTGGCGAAAGAGATTGTGTTCTTCGGATCGGATACCAGCGCAAGCTGCTGCGACATCGATGCTAAAGTTTGTATAAAAGTTGCCATGGTTACCCTTACTCTCTTAAGTTGCCAAAACCTAAGCCTCACCGAAGCCTTTAGCATTTTTAGCTTCGGCTTGCGATTTCCTCTTCGATATAAAAGTTATCACTAATCGACCCCCAAACACAAATTAAGACGGGCCATTTAAGGCTTGTTTAGGAAACTTTTAGATTTCTTCACGTGTTTGCTAAGCTAAAAGGGTGTAATGCCAAGTGGAACTGTCAAAAACTTTGGCGCTTTCACTACTTGTTTACACTAATGAAGAGCTTACTGGGGCGCCAAGGAGAACCGCTCGGAAAGCTAATTTCGAGTTACATTACGGTTGAGTCAACTTTCACGCGCTTGCACTTTATGCTAATCTTCAAACAGCGCGGGTGTAGTTCAATGGTAGAACGGCAGCCTTCCAAGCTTCATACCGGGGTTCGATTCCCCGCACCCGCTCCATTTGAAGCCGCTCGATATCAGTGTTTAAATCGCAGATGAGTGGCGCTTAAGCTAAATAAAGGGACGGACCATCAGGTTCGTCTTTTTTGTAAGATGGTACGCGTAAATAAGTAGGGTTGAAAAATACCTATATAAGTACGGTAAGAGGTTTCGACTGTGACGGAAGAAAGACTGAGCATCAGCGACGTGCTGGTGGCGAAAAAAAGAATTAGTGGTCTGGTCACCAATACGCCTCTGCGCAAAAGTCACTGGTTATGCGAACTTTCGCAGGCCGAAGTTTTTATGAAACTAGAAAACTTACAGGTCACCGGTTCATTCAAATATCGCGGCGCACTAAACGCCATGACCTGGGCGAAAGAGCGTGGCTTCACCAAAGTCTTCACTGCATCAGCCGGCAACCATGGTCTTGGTATTGCTGAAGCGGCAGTAACAACTGAACGCGAAACTAGAATTTGTCTGCCTACTAATGTCAATCCGATTAAAAAGCAAAAGCTTGAACGCTACAACGTTGGTTTACTGCAACACGGCGACGACATGGATTTGACCGAGTCTTACGCCATGCGCCTGGCTAAAGAACAAAAGGGTCTCTACATTTCGCCCTATAACAATCGCGAAGTAATTTCTGGACAAGGCACTGTTGGTTTGGAAATGTATGAGTTGATCCCCAAACTCTCAACTATTATCGTAGCAGTTGGTGGTGGTGGATTAATATCAGGAATCGGCCTAGTTGCCAAAGTCATCAATCCTAAAGTGCGCATTGTCGGAGTGGTGGCAGCAGCGTCACCAACTATGCAAACTGCTATTCACTCTGGTCGGGTAGTCAAAGTTTTGCAGCAAGAGACAATTGCTGATGGTATCGCCGGTAATATCGACCCCGAAACAATTACTTTTCCATTAGTGCAAGAAGTTGTGGATGAATGGGTGTCAATTGAAGAACGTGATATTCATCAAGCCGTCTTCGACTTCTTAGAAAACGAAGGCATGCTTATCGAAGGAGCCGCTGCTGCAGCCATTGCTGCTATCTCGGCTAAATACATCAACTTTAAACCGCGTGAACGTGTGGGCGTGGTTGTCTGTGGTGGCAATATCGGTCGCAACAGCTGGCGCGAAATTGTAGGCGAGCAATTGCTTAGTGCTGGTAAGTCTTCGTAGTGGATGGTGCTGAACTTTTGCAGAAAGTGCGTGAGACCTACGCTGGTTTTTCGACGTATAGCGATGTTGGGACGTTTGAATCAGCTTATTCGCCCGGCCCGCCCCTCGAGTTTCAAACGCACTTTAAAAGGCCAGAGAAATTTCGACTTCAGTGGCCGTATTCGATTAGTGCTAAGCCCAAATGCGACAGTTCGATTTGTAGTGACGGGGATCGCTGCACGATTACTCATGGGAATGAGGTTGAGTTTTGCGAAAGCTTTGCCTTGATGATTGCACGTGCCACCGCAGTTTCAGGAATTTTATATCTGCTTGTCGCCGAGGTACTCGGGCCTGATAATCTTTGGCAAGATATGTCTGACATCCAAGCGCTTGATAGCGAAGTGGTTTACGAGACTGAATGCTTTCATTTGACTGGTCGAAATGTGACTGGTGATGATACTGAAGCGTGGATTGAAAAAGATAGTTATTTGGTGCGCCGTATTAGAGAGACGACAATAGTTACCGAAGCGAAGAGAGCCGAAATCATTGCTGCGTTGCAGTCAGAAGAAAGTTTGGAGTTAATGGGCAATATTTTCGCTAGTTCTGGGCTAGCCGCAGAGGCGATTGAACTCGCCAAGGATAGTCTGCCAACTTTTCTGCTCCCGATGACTTATCAGGTTACATATAGCTACTCGTCAGTTATTGTGGACCAAACCATACATGATTCGGTTTTTCAAATTCAGAGTGGCGCTACCGATGCTTTCAAGTAGGATAAGTAGATGCGCCGCGGGGTGAAAAGAGAACCGCTTTCAATTGCTGATCTGAAAAAGCAAATCTTGGCTATGCAAAAGGTGCCACCAGTTTTTATCCAGTCTGAGCGCGCAAAGCGTGCTCGATTGGTAAGCGAACTTGTGCATGATGCTTTTCACCATTGGAACAGGCGATTTGGAAAGGATCAAGAAAAGGCAGTGTGGCTGAGCGCAGTAGCGCTTTTTCATAAGACGATCGAAGAGGCTTATCCAATTGGTTTTTGGGCAGAATTTGAAATGCTTCGAACAGATAAATCGTGCAAACCAGATTTGACCATCACATTCTTGGAAGATGATCCGTGGTTTTTTCGGAGCGGTTACGTGAAGGAAAAGCTAATTGAAATGATTGTACAGCAACAGCTAACTCGCGGCACTGCAGCGCGATTGCGTAGTGTGGTGCTGCAAGCTATCTTGAACCGTGATCGACGCGAATTTCGACGTTATTGCAAGCTGGCCAGAAGAGTAAGCAACGAAGAATTTGTAACGGCTGTCACCAGTCTCAGCCAGTCTGCTGATGAAGGGGTGGCCAGGCGTGCGCGGTGGGTGCTTGAGGCAATATCAAATTAATTGAGTCATTGATGACTCGGTTTTTGAAATTGCGGACCTAGTTTCTATTTCGTTATTTTTCGCGACCACGCACAATGGTGACAACAAAGGGAAGCAGGCAAAAAATTAGTAGTGCTCCCTGTAATGCGAAATAAAGGCAGAAAAGTAAATGACCCTCAATCGCATGTTTGTCGCTGTGCGACTCTACTGAAGCAATCTCAAGGATACCGTAGGAACCATAAGTTAGAAAAGGGCTTAGCCCCATAAAAGCCACCAGGCCAGCGATGAGCAATAGTGGTCTTATAATACTGTTCAATGTAAAGTGGTCCTATTGGTTTATGTCGATCCCTAAAGGGAAGTTGTTAACGAAGATTGTACTGGCAATAGATAAATGCTTGCGAAGTAAGACACCCAAGAGGCGCTTAAATGGAGCGAAGTTTGGCAACCGATAGTCCATGTCGATATATCTTTAGGCAAAAGATTTTCACTACATTAGTGTTGCTGATGGCCAGTGCTTGCCAATCAGCTACCGCGCTTGAGCTCTATGGCTTAAACGACATTTCTGGCAAAGAAATCTTGCCTTGCAAATACGCAGAGATTCGCGATGTTGATTACGACCAATATGTGATTACTCCGATGCTCGGGGGTCCCAATCACAATTTTGATTTTCTAATCGAAAAGTCTGGTGTAAAAATCTTACGTGAGCTGCCTGCGAAGCTACTGGCAAAAGAGCTGGACGTTCCATACGAAATTATTGCAGATGGTCACGATGGAGTGTTTAATCACTCACTGAAGCATCGGGATGGTCGAACTATTATCGAACCAACTGCCGATATTTTATTCCAATGTCATTTTCTCGGTGATGGTATGTACAAAGTCAGCCGCGCTGCAGATTCCGGCAATAGAGAAATTCTCTTAAATGAGCATGGTGTGGTGGCAGAGCTACCCTCTAATGTCGAATTTACTGGTGACTACTATTCATGCGGGCTGAAGCAGATTGTTATAACTGAAAAAGTGATTCCCGACGCGCATGGCCCAGGGCAAACTACGATCTCTAGACATGGTTTTATCGATAGAAGTGGGCGAGTGAAATTTGTATTGCCTTTAGACAATTACAGCTCACCATTTTCAGACGGTTTTACCAGTTATTTCGACAAAGACGGCGACCGTTTATACACGGTCTTGCTCTCGGCTTCGGGCCAAACTGCTAAGTGCGAGTTTTACTATAGAGTCTTACCGTTTAAAGGCAATCGCGCTGTTGTCGTCAATGCAGATAATCGCTATGGCATGATAGATAAAAGCGGCAAAGTCTTAATAGCGCCAACGCACGATTTCGTTGAAGATTTCGGTTCAACAATTTTAGTTAAAAGTGGTGGCACATTTAGTTTGTTCAATCAAGGTTGTTTAAAACTTTTTGATTTGCCGGACGGGACCAACTCCGTTCAACCATGCGGCGACAACGGCTGGTACCCCTATTCTGTAGGTGGAATTCCTCCGGAAAGTGGACCTCGCAACGAACCATATGAGCACGCGAAGTTCGGTTTTATAGATGGAACAGGCGTGGTCAAAATTACTCCACGATTCAATAGTGCGAATGCTTTCAGTCATGGATTCGCTTTAGTATCAAATCCACTTTTTGGATCGATTGATGAGACGGCGAGCTATGCTGTGCAACCGGCTTTTCAAAAAGCTAAGCGCATACGTGACCAAATTGTTGTAAGCAACGAAGTGGAGGATTTTTCATTTGAGACGGTTCCTGATTACGGTAATTTGCGAGAGTTTGCACGGTGAGCAGGAGCAACTCAAGATCCTCTTTTTATTCGGAAGGCCTTGAGGGAGTGTTATGCGGGGGCAGTCGATGGCGGCAATAAGGTTGAGATAGCCAGATTCGACCGATTGATGGCGCAAAAACAGTGCCCAGTTTGTAAATCAGACAGTCAGGTGGTGTCTATTTCTGAGTTTTGGGCAATGGAGAAAAGGTGGATGAAATGTCAGCAAGTCAGTTTCGCCGATCCACGATGGGTTTGTCTAAAGGACAAGACTCACTTTTAGTTTTCCCCTTAGTTTTACTTTGCGTCCGCATTTTTATTGATGAAGCCGTCAACAATATGAATCACACCGTTTGAGCACTGAATGTCAGATTCTTTAAGCTTTTCATCACCGATCCACACATCCTTTTCTCGGTTTTCAATTTTTAAAGCGCCACCATCAACGGTGTGCAAAGTCGTCCCAGCCGATATAGCTGCTGCATCATACCGCCCCTTGACCAGACCTCTTGAAAGAACTTGTTTCATTTTTGGCTTGTCGTTCCAAAATTCTACCCACTTACCATAAGGCATATCGTCGAAAGCGTCATTTTTAGGCACAAAAAATGTATACGGCCCTGGCCCTTGTAAGGTTTTGGTCATACCCACACGTCGCAGAGAATCTGATAAATAGGCAAATTTTTTCGAGTCCTTAATAGTTTTTGCCATGTCTTTTGAACCATCATCTTTAGCGAAAGCAGATTGCGAGAAGACTAAAGCCGTGAGGGCAATGATGGCAATGTGGGCAATTTTCATCGAAAAAATCCTGTAGCTGTGCGTTTACATGTGAAATACGACAGCGGCCGGGTCTGTAAGTTCCTGCTTCAGTCATTTATTTTTCTTGGCAGGAGTACCAGTCAAAAAGCAAACCCCCGAGCTTTCGGTGCTCGGAGGCTTGCAAGTTAATCAAGCTTTGATTGACGCCTACGGCAGATTCAAAGCTGGATCTGGCCTTTCAATCAATACGTGCTTTTGTTCAACAGTTTGTGACTGTTGCACAACTTGCGGTTGAACTACGGTGCGACGAACGGCAACAGATGAGGAAGATGATACAGCTGGTCTCACGGCAACGCGTCTGCGAGCAGTACGACGAACTGCAACTCTTCTACGTGGAGCGACTCTTTTTCGCACGACGGTGGTCGAGGCTGCTTTGTTGGTTGTCACTTGCTCACTGACCACACGAGCCGGTGTGATGTCAGTAGTAGTGGTTACTTTTTCGGTAGGAATGATTACTCGTTCCTGACGCTCTTGAATCAAAGGTTCAACAGTTTTTTCAGTGGTGCCGTCTGCGCTAGTGACGCTTTTAGTGCGTGACACAGTGGGTTTCATGTAGCTATCAACTACTTGGGCGGGAAGTTGAGTCTCAGTGGTGGTTTCGATCACTTCAGCTTGAGCGGGCACGGTTGCGGCAAAAGCTAGAGCTGAAGCCAAATAGCTCAGCAGCAATTTTTTCATTATTTGATCCTCCTGGGATTTGCAGGAGAAGACGGCCATTTATGCTTGAGGTTCCATTTATTACTGAGGAGCTGCCATACCGGCGTAATACACGCCCTGACGCACCGAATCGGTCTCGGAAAGTTTGGGATTTTTCGCCTGGCACTGAGTAATCATCTTTTGCCGCAAATCTACCGAAACCTGCTTCGTTCGACCCAGTGTCCAGAGTGGATCTGGACTTATATAGCAATCCATGGGGCTGAATACAAACCGCATAGAGTTGCTGGCTTGAGCGGTACTGAGAATGCCGCAATTATTCGCCTGACAAACGTCAGCTTGAGGCTGGGTAATATTTATTTGCCTCAAAAATTCAGCCTTATTGTGCTGAGGAATTATCAATTTGGTTGGGCATTGTTGAATAAAGGGCCAGGCGTTTTTGTTGGCAGCTGAAGATGCGTTTGCTCCCAGTGCCAAATGCAATTTTTGCTCGCGGGCAAACTCCAGAATTTTTTGCAAAGACTGTCTGGCTGCTTTGGTTTTCATAAAAGCGCCAATCTCTTCTATAAGAATAACGGCGCTGCTTTCTGCAGCAAATTCGCAGAGAGATTTAGTCGCTTGTGCGGCCGCCTCCTCGTCGACAAGATCAATATCACCAGGTGCGATAATTTGTATCAACCGGCCGGCCTCGAGAGCTGCCAGCGGTGCTTTGAGCTGAAACTTCCCGCTCACATCATGACCAAGCAAGGTGCCGAGGAATGTAATGGATTCTGATGCCCCTAAATACAGAACACAAGATCCCTGACAGAGTGATTTAAGGGCAATCAACGTAATAAGTGACTGAGTAGTTTCATTTTTTCCCCCGGCCACAAAAATGTTAGCTGGCACACGAGCTTCTAAAAACGCTGGTTCGAGTGATTGCAAGGCAAAGCCGATTGCATGCCCAACCGATTTATCTTCCATGGCTGTAAATAATGGCCAACAGGCAGCAGCAATTTTGCTGGATACTCTGTGTTTAACTCCGAGTGCATCCAGACCAAGAGGAGTAGCACTGCGAAACGCTTCTACTTGATTGCCTTTAGCTTCTTTCAAAGTGGCGCCGCGCCGACGCAAAAATTCTTTTGCTTGTCCGCACTGATAATCGACCCATTCTTTTGAATTGTAGTAAGTGGAGACATACATCGAAATATCTAGCGTCTTGTCTTGCCCACTTAAAATTGATTCAAGGGTTTTGTTTGTAGTACCGGATGCAAGGCTTTTGCGAATTTTCTTATGAACCTCTGTCTGCGAGCATGGTTGAAAATGCATAGAAACAGTGAGCGGAGCCATGATTGTCAACGAATCGACTAACCATCCCATCCAATTTGCCGTTGGCAATTGCGAGAGGAAAAAATTACGCATCTGCATGTCTCCAGCTGTTAGCTGAAAATCGGTTTGACTAAATTCAGGTTCGCAAATTGTCGAATCGCTCAATGCTTCAGGAATTTCTTCTTGTAAAAACGCGTCGGAATCTTTGGGAGGAAAAAGCATCGACGCTAGGGTTTTGCGGCTCTCAGAGCGCGATAAGAACAATGGTGCCAGTTTGAATTTGGTCAGCAACTTGGTAAATTTTCGCGACTCTTCCTCAAGTTTTGCAAGCTGGTCGCGCTCGGCTTTAAGCAAACGCTTTGCTGAAGTTTTGCTGAATTTTCCTGGCACCGTCAGCACCACAAAAAATTCTTTGTCGGGTGTGAAGGTGACCTCGGTGACGCGATGCAACCATTTATCGCTGTAGTCTGCGTACCATTTAAGATATTCATTTTCTGGCTTTATCACAGGCCGAAGTTGTTTGCGATAATTGTCGAGATTGAATGGACGAGTGACCGCCACCAGCTGAATTGCGCAAGTAGTGTTGAGCAACAAAGTTGTAAATTCTTTTTCTAATTTCAGTAGTTGTTCACTATCAAAAAGCGGGTTGATACCATGGCACTTGATGATGCGCCGCAGCCCTCCATCCGGCAGCGCGAAAATTCCATCATGCTCACCGTCGAGGAAATTGATTGGTGGCAATAGCGATGTTTTTTTTCGTTTACTCGGGGCGGGAAGCTTTATCTTGTCGGAGAAGCATATGACTTTGTGCAGCGGTTGTTCACTCATCACGGTGCTTCCTTATCATTTAGGTTAGTGCAACGTTCCATATAGTCTTGTCCTAGCAACTCTTGGATGCTCAACCCCTAACTGCTTCACTCTGAGATCAGAAAGTGCGTGTGATAGCTCTTCTGCGAGCTCAAATCGGCCAGTTTCGCAATATATTTGGACTAAAATTTCCCCACTGTTTGTCCACCTTGTGTGGGTCAAGCCAAAAACATGACGTGAGATATCATAGGCTTCAACTGCGAGTGTTTCTGCTTCTTTATACTTGTGTTGTGCCAGATAAACTCGTGCCAACTCATCAAGGCTATCAGCAATTTGCGGATTGTCCTGATTTAAAATCTTTTGCCGGATACTCAAAGAAGTTCGTGCCTGAATTTCGGCATCGTCTAACTGTCCTTTCTTTCGACTTATTGTGGCCAAGTGCTTTAAATTTCGAGCGACACTGGTTAGCTCAGTTTTAGAAAGGTCTTGATCTTGGTTGATGCTTAGAGCGCGTCGTAAGTATGGTTCAGCAGCGAGATATTGTTCATCGTCAATCAAAGTAGCGCCTACATTATTGAGATAAGCTGCAACTTCTCGACGGTTTGAATCGAAAACTTCTCCGGCCTGTGCCAATGCTTTTTTATTTAGCGCGATAGACTCGCTGTACCGGCCCTCACGTTGGTGCAAGAAAGCTAAGTGAGAATTCAGGACAGCCCTATCATCAGCTGCCAGACAATTTATATCTCCGCATGTGGCCACGGCCCGATTGTAAAGCCTATCCGCGTCAGCAAAATGCTCCTCATCTAAACATTGATGAGCCAGGCCGAGCAATGATGGTACAACCGATATGCTGTTTCTTCCAAATTGTTTTTCAGCTACTGCTAGAGATTTTTCGCGCATTGATCGAGCAAGCTCCATGCGCCCCGATGAGTTATAGATCCAGCCCAACTGATTTAGATAGTCGGCAACGCACATTTGGTCAAAGTCAGAATGCGCTTCCGCAAGAGCAATATAGCGCTGCAAAAGTGGCTCTGCCTTTTTGTCGTTATGTGTAAACAAGTAAAAGTCAATGAGGTTTTTGTAGCTAACACAAACTCGTCGATCATGAATATCAAATTTCTGCGCTCTCTTGAGGGCCTTCTTCATATGCCGTTCTGCGTCATCAAATTGACATTTATTGGCCGCAGCTTGACCGTGATTAGTCGCCGAAATCCATCTTATACTATCTCGCAGAGCCATTGTGCAGTGAATGGTGCATACCACAGCTACGGTCATCCGCAACCAATTTTGCCGCGGTAAAATATTCGAGATTTTCAAAAATGATGCAGGCATATCACCACCGAATGTCGAAGGCTAAATTACTTGTTGAGAATGCAAAGATTCGGTGCGAATGAAAATTTTGCATAATGCTGATACGGGTTATTTCCATGCTGGTTAGAACTTCCAATCTGCAATGAAAAATTGCCTGGCTTTTGTTTAAACAGCACGGCGACGGCATCAGCCTGACGACCATGTTGTAGGTAAAAGCTAGCCAAATTATGGAAACTAATTGCGCGATTAACTTCCCAGCCGGCTGGCGCACTTTCCCACATGGCGACTATGCGTTTAAAGGTTGCTTCTGCCTTGGCCGGTTGTCTGTTGTGAGTGTAACTTACCGCCAGATCAAGCAGAGTCTCAGTCAATCTCACATCGTCAACAGGCAGAGTTTTTTCGCTAAGGGTCTCAATTTTCTCAAACAGTGCAACGGCTTTTTTGTATTTCTTTTCATACAAATACACGTTTGCCAGTGATTGCATCGTATCAATGACGCAGAAGCTGGCAGCGTTGAATTTACTAGTTTCCTGAAGAGCAGCGGCATAATCTCGTTCAGCCAGCTTGTATTCTCTAGCGGCAAGGTGAGCATCGCCGTCGGCCATGTATTGAAGGTAATAATTTCCTTGGCAGCAGTGATGAGATTGAATCACCTCAGCAGGCGCAGTTTCAGCTGGTGGCGCTTCAACTTGCTCCACAGATTGTTGGCCAACCAAGCAGACCCCAGCAAGGATCAGGCCCAGGCGTAAACAGTAAAGTTTGGATATTCGGTGTGGAGTTTTAAGTACAGTACATTTCATGGTTTTACCGCCGTGTGAAGGTTAACGCGAACCTTCTCGCTAGTGGCGCCAGTTAACGTCAACCTCTGCTTGAGGTCGAGGCTGGGATTCTTTGTAGTAAAAAAACTTCCTCTATCATTATATCTGGGCTCGACTGCTTGGCAAGTTATTTCTCAAGCCCTGTGCCGGTCAGCGGTTATGTGGGTGCTCCGTGCGCTAAGATGGTGAGCAACCGATCTGGCGAAGCCAGGCTATGAGCTTTTGACGAGTTTAGCAATGAGATGTTTTGAAGCCCTGATAGTCGTGATGTTGCTCTGCCCTCTGGCACCAGAGTGGGCAATACCTAAAGAAGGCTCTAACGTTGCCAGTGTGTCTAATCGTGATGCATTGACGAACAGATATTTGGAGAATACTTATGCCTTGCTGGCAAAGTACGACTTCCGGACAGCCCTGCAAAAAGCTGACTATATTTTGACGAGAGAGCCAAACTCTGGCCGAGCTCACCTCTTCAAGGGTTATGCCTTATATAAATTGGAAAGACCTGACGAGGCGATTATTGAAATTCGCCGTGGTCTTTCCCTTCTACCCAATCAAGGCAAGGAGATTTGCGCTGTTCCTAACGTTGGTCCAGAGTGGACCTATCACATATTAATATGTGCATTGCAGGATAGCGGCAAAGTCGACGAAGCCGTCAAAAGTGTCGGCGAGGCAATTAAAATCTATGGTGACAAATCTATTTTTTATATGGATCGGGGATTACTTAACTCGACACAAAAAAAATACGACAAAGCCGTTGCCGACTTTACTATGTTTATCAAATTAGAGCCGCTCAACCACGTGGGATATTTTAACCGCGGCAGATGCTACGTGCTCTGGCAAAAGCCGGCGCTGGCTGTGATTGATTTAGAGAAATGTCTTAAACTGAACCGCTCTGAAGATGGCAGCACCTACGCTATTCTTGGTAAGGCTCACACTATGCTGGGCCGACCAGACCTTGCAAAAAAAGATTTTGAACTATCAAACAAATACAGTGATGTTCTTTTTTAGGGCACGGAAAGAGGACTACACCAATGACGGTTAGGGCGCAATCAGATAACTGGTATGAAGAGTTCTTCCAAGGCATGGCTTTAGATCTCTGGCGTGCCGCCATTCCTATTGAGAAGACAGAAGAGGAATTGGCATTTTTGCTTCAGACCCTAGCTGCTCCTGAAGGTGGCAGATTGCTAGACGTTCCGTGTGGCAATGGCAGACTTAGTCTGCCGCTGTCGCTTTCGGGCTACAGGGTAACTGGTATCGATTTCTGCCAGCCTTTTCTTGATCAAGCTGTCGAATCAGCCCGAGCCCATAAAACTAAAATTGATTATATTCAAGGCGACATGCGTACCATCAAGCTCAAGAATAAATTTGCTGGTGCTTTTTGTATGGGTAATAGTTTCGGCTATTTTGATCGCTCCGGTACGGTCGATTTTCTTAAAGCAGTTGCTACCTGTCTGGAATCTGAAGCTCGCCTGGTAATTGATTCTGCCATGGTGGCGGAATGCTTTATCGTCAACGGCGGCGAAAAGGAATGGCTTCAGGTTGGCGATATGCTCATGCTTGTCGAGAACAATTATGACTGTCGAAAGAGTGCTGTTGAGTCAACCTACACTTTTATTCGAGGCAGCGAGAAGCAAATTAGCAAAGCTATGCACTGGATTTATACTTCTGGTGAACTCAGTGATATGCTTGAATCTGCCGGCTTTTCAATCGTAGATATGCTCGCAAATACTGATGTGGAAAATCCAGAAAACTTTGAGTTGGGTTCAGAAAGATTGTTGTTGGTGGCAGAAAAGATTTAGCCAATAAGTAACTACTTAGTGCCGCTCATCACCGGGCCAATGCAGTAGTCGTCAAGGCGATTACTTTTGCCGCTGAGAAAATCGCCCACCGGATCGCGGGAAATAGCATAGGTGCCTAATGCCATGAAAATCCACATAGAAAATACCATGCAGCGAAAGATGATTCGCTCGTGTTTAAAGAGGTAGAGTCTCAGTTTATCTCTCATCTGAGACTGTATTCCCAAATTACCACGTTTACAACTGCAGCTTCTCAGTTACCCTGGAGATTTTCTGCGCGCCGTTCTTCTCGTTTCGACCGCCGCTCTTCACGAGCAGAGCGGCGAGCACTCATGCCTGTACCGAGGGTCTGTCCGGCCTGCATTTTTGAGTCGGCATATTGTTGATCGCTCGATGCATTGCTCGCCTGGTTTTGCGAGCGATTTTCGAGGCGCTCCGCTCGGTGTTCTCGTCTCATATCCATACGGCTTTGCCCTCCGCTTTGTGATGCGGAGCTTTGCATTTGCTGAGCACTTTGCGGAGCTCCAGCATAGGGTTGTTGTCCGTATGGAACTTGTTGGTGCCACTGGTTCAACTGTATGCTGGTCTGAGGGCTTGGCGTGACAAACTGTTTATTGCCGCCCGGAGCCATGTAACTATACTGTCCGGCTCCTTCCATATTTATTGGCGTGCCGTAAGGAATTCCGTTAAACCCAGCAGCATAGGCGGGCGTGGAGTTGTAAAATGACTGCGCTGGTGGCATCATCTGTGGTGGCATACCGCCGCCTCCTGATTGCGCATTAATCTGGCTTATCGCTGCTTCAAGTTGCTCAGGAGTAACCGGTACTTGCTGACCATTCATTGCGGTGTACCAGTAGCGGTTAGCCAAATCGTGGTAGACGGATACCTGAGTTGCATTCGGTGCTATCACCAGGCCCGGCACGGTCACCTGTTTACCCGAAGGAGTGATTAGATATTGATTGCCGTCAGGCTGGCGCACGACCGGATAAATTGTCATGCTGATGCCGGAATTATTTGCCTGATTTACCGGCTGTGCCTCTGAGTTTAGCGGCACAAAGGCTAAAGCAGCCATTGATAGAAATATAGCGATGCTCTGCGAAAGTTTCATTCTCAATTCTCCAAAGACTGCATTTGATATTTACTAAGTTCGCAGGGAACATCGGGAAGCAATAAATTTAGCATGTTACGAGCAGGTGCCAGAGTGGAGGCTTATAACCGCAAGGTTGCCAGGTGTGAGGATAACTAGTAAAACATTACTAGTTATTCAAGCATTTTGAGGATAAACAGTAAAAGTTTACGCTTTAAAGGAAAAGGTTGCTGTTCATTCAATTGATCGTATTGCTGCTGTCGTAAAACGCTTCGGCGACTTTGTTGAAGAGTTTCCGATCAGATCACGCACGCTAAAGGCTATTGAAAAAACGGTGAAATCAAATCTCGATCGTATGATCTAGGTAGTGCTCGGTATTTGCTGTGCGAGTTTCAAAAACTGGCTCGCCGCTGGGCTTAGCCTTGACCACACGAAAGCCAGCTTGAGCAGCGGTGGAGCGGGACTGAAGGGAATGCACAGAAGATCAACAGGTACTAGCGGGCTTGGCGCCAGCGATACGTAAGAGTTTTGCCTCACTAGACTGAAGACAGTGTCAAGCTCTTCAGATTCTGCCACGATCTTAAGATGCACACTATGTTCTTCAAAATATGCCATTCCCTGCCAAATTATTATTTGCTGGCTGGCCATGACCACCGGCACACCACTTAAATCTGCTGGTCGAATAGTCTTGTGTTTCGCCAACGCATGATCTTTGTTCATAACAACTACGACTTCCCCGGTTACAGATTCGGAGAATTTTAGTTCGTCATGCTCAAGCGGCAGTACCGTCAGTCCAAGGCAGTATTTGCCATCAACCACTCCTCGTTCTACATGGTCAGATGTATTTGATGAAAGATGCACGTATACGTCTGGATAAGTTTGTTGAAACACATTTATTATTGGCGGCAGCAGCTTGGCACCTACTGCAGGAACGGCGCAGATACGTAGTGTTCCTCTCAGCAGACCTTTAATAGCACTAACTTCCTGCTCGCCCTGCTCGACTGCATCGACAGCTTCTTTTGCGCGAACGAGAAAAGTTTCGCCGGCTTCCGTCAATCGAACATTGCGACCGACCCTGGCGAACAATTCAACTCCCAAATCTTCCTCAAGCTGCCGAATCTGAGCTGACAGTGCAGGTTGAGATACATAGAGAGCTTCCGCTGCGCGCGTAAAGTGCGACAACTCTGCGGCTTTGATGAAATATTTAAGTTGGCGAAGTTCCACGTCGTCTCAAACCTAAACGGCCGCTTCAATTTTAGCATTCATAACCAATTCAAATCATTTCGGTTGGAAGTCCATATTGGACCGCGGTTTCACTGGTGCGGTAAATTGCCAACAGATAAATCGCTAATTAGCGGTGAACGCATTATGGTGAACGGATTATGGAAAGCATCGACTCAAATGGCATAACGCCAGACTCTGACAATGCAGATACCGAGCAAGAGCCAATCAGGAAGCGACCATCTGGCAAGCGCATTATCACCATTACGGCTTCGACAGTGTTGCTGCTCTCTGTAGCATTCGGTGCATATCACTGGTATCAAGATGCTTCATCTCACGAAGAAACCGATGATGCCTACGTAACTGGCCACCTACATCAAGTCAGCACGCGGGTTGATGGCACTGTGGAAAAGATCTGGGTTGATGATAACGAGCATGTCACTAAAGGTAAGGTACTTGTTTCTCTTGATCCCGGCGACTATCAAGTAAAAGTAGAACAGGCCTTGGCCAACCTCAAGCAAGCTGAACGCCAGGTCGAAGTTGATCAATCTTCTGTTCACTATCAAGATCAAGACGCATTGGGGCAGGCTACAAACGCAGAAGGAAGCATCGCCAGTGCGCTAGCGACTATTGCTAGGGCCGAGGCTCAGGTGCGCGAAGCGCAGGCAAATATAAATGCGAAGCAGGCTGAAGCTACAGCAAGAGAAGCCGACTTAGAACGCGCACAGGCCGATTGGAAACGCTTCGAATATCTAGCGACTGAGGGCGCAATTACTCTGAGTCAACGAGACGGCGCCAAGCGAGATTATTTAGTCGCGGTTGAAAATCGTAATGCCGCGCGAGAGGCTGTCACTCAAGCCACAGAGAAGCTGCAGCAAGCGCAACAAACCGTTGGTACAAGCAACGCGCAATTCACGCAAGCACAGGCACAAAAACAACTTGCTGACGCGAGCGGCGTGCAAGTCAAAGTAAATCTAGCCAAAGTTGACGCCGATCTTGCTGCCGTGTCTAAAGCGAAGGCAGCAGTCGATGAAGCAAAATTGAATCTATCGTATACGCGCATAGTGGCGCCAGTCTCTGGGCGCATCGGCAAGAAGACGGTAGAGGAAGGTCATCGCGTGCAGCCTGGTGAGCCCCTTGTCACAATCGTTTCTGACGCTCCTTGGGTTGTTGCTAACTTTAAAGAAACTCAGTTGCAGCGAATGCAGATTGGCCAAAAAGTAGAAATCAAAATTGATGCGCTTCCTGAGCACAAATTTGAAGGGCACATCCTCAGTTTTTCACCTGCTTCTGGTTCGAGCTTTGCTGTCCTTCCATCCGACAATGCCACCGGCAATTTCACTAAGATCGTCCAACGATTACCTGTGAAAATTGTTTTCAATCCTACTTCGATCAGAGGCTATGAGGACAGGCTCGTACCAGGGCTTTCAGCGATGGCATCAGTTGACTTGAATGGCAAATCACTACACCGAAATAGTTTGGCAGAAAAGAATCATGAACGCACAAGCTGGAACAACTGAGAATACAAAGTCGCCAGCCGAGCCTGAGGTGACGCTGAAAGACTGGCTGGCCGTGATTGGATCGTCAATTGGTGCCTTCATGGCCGTGCTCGACATACAAATCACCTCATCTTCTTTACGCGATATTCAAGGAGGACTTGGGGCAAGCGTTGACGAGGGGAGCTGGATTTCGACCTCTTATTTAATTGCCGAGATTGTCACCATTCCGTTGACTGGCTGGCTAGCTCAGTCATTTTCAGCAAAGCGCTACATCATCGCCAATGCCATTTTGTTCGTGTTGTTCTCAATGCTTTGCGGTTTTGCTCATGATCTCAACTCAATGATTGTTAGTCGTGCATTGCAAGGATTTACAGGTGGGGTGTTGATTCCTATGAGCTTCGCCATCGTGCTTCAAAGGCTGCCTCCATCAAAGCAATCGATCGGCTTAGCGCTCTTTGCTATTTCGGCGACTTTTGCTCCATCAATTGGTCCGGCCGTTGGCGGTTACATCACCGATACTTTTGGCTGGCGATATATTTTCTTCATCAACCTTATTCCTGGAATGGTCTTTACGGCGGCACTGATATTTTCGCTACCTGATACAAAGCCGCAGTATGAATTGCTTAAGCGTGCTGATATCTTCGGCATTATTACCATGGCCGCCGGACTCAGCAGTCTGATCTACGTGCTTGAAGAAGGTCAGCGAAAAGATTGGTTTGGCTCGGATGTTATACAGCATGCGGCATGGATAGCCGCTATTTGTATTCCGCTGTTTATCTTTCGCGAATTGCTTGCTAAGCATCCACTGGTTCAATTGCGCACATTCGGCAATCGTAATTTCTGCATCGGCACACTAATAAATGTTGGCGTTGGATTTGGGCTGTATGCCACTGTGTACCTTCTGCCCTATTACCTGGCCACCACGCAAGGATACAGCGCCTGGCAAATTGGTCAAATAATGATCTGGTCAGGACTGCCGCAGTTGGTACTGATACCATTGGTGCCACCATTGATGAAAAAAGTTGATGCTCGCTGGATAATTGCCTTCGGACTACTGGGCTTCGCTTTGAGCTGCGCAATGACGGTCTTCATGAGTCATGATTTTGCTGGTGAACAACTGATGGCTGCAATGTTGATGCGCGCTATTGGCCAGCCATTTATTTTGACGCCCTTGTCTTCAATATCTATGCATGGGCTCGACCCTGCAGAAACAGGTTCGGCCTCGGCCATGTTCAATATGATGCGCAATCTTGGTGGTTCCATTGGTACAGCATTGGCGTCTACGCTAGTAACCCAGCGTGAGCAATTTCATTCAGCGCGCTTGGGCGAACATGTGTCTGCCTCCGAGCCGGTGGTGCGGCAATGGCTTTTGCAAGCTGCACAGGGCCTGCACCATGCTGGTGCCACAACATGGACGTCGTACCAACAAGCACTTCAGCTTCTGTCGCAAAAGATTCGGCTGGAAGCGTATGTCATGGCCTTTAATGATGCCTTTGCATTCGTGGCCGTAGTCATGTTTATCGGTATTTTTATGACTTGTTGGCTCAAGAAAGTAGAGGGCGAGCTGCAGGCGGCAGGCGAGTAAACGCGAACTGGAGTGATGAATGTATATAAGAAGAAATGTAGATGTGAAGAATATGATTCGCTTTGGTTGGCGCACCATTTTCGGCATCACCATCTTGAGCACCACTGCGTGGTTGATGTACGACAAATTTGGTCTGCATTGGGCTGGTATACCATATGCGCCGGTTGCCACCATGGGCACAGCGGTTGCTGTGTGCGTCGGATTTAAGAACAACTCTTCTTATGATCGCCTTTGGGAAGCACGCAAAATTTGGGGTGAAATTACTAATCTCTCTCGTTCTCTGGCTGCATATTTAATCAGCCTTGCAGATGACAATCAATCGAGAGAAAAAATATCAGCTATTGTGCGCAGGCAAATACTATTTGTAAACGTTCTGCGAACCCAGCTGCGCAAGCACGCTGTGTGGGAGAACACGCAATACCTTCAATGGAGCAAACGTGTCTGCATCGGTCGCGATTTTGAGCAAGATCTTCACGAGGCGCTTTCTGCATGTGAAAATTCAGATGAACGTCGGCGCTTTTTAAATGCTGGAAATGCTGCAGGAGAGATTATGCGCCTGCAAATTGCTTCTATAGCTGACCTAAAGCGACAAAACTCAATAGATGCGTTCGAAGCTTCTGATTTAATCAGACTTTGCACTTCGCTCATAGAGCAACAAGGTAAGGCGGAACGCATTAAAAACTTTCCGTTTCCACGACAATATGCTTGTCTGAGCGAAATGTTCGTTTACTTGTTTATTGTACTTTTGCCTTTCGGCTTGCTACCTGAATTTGCAAGATTGAGCAGCGATTACACCTGGATGGTAATTCCGCTCTCGGCGACCATCGCCTGGATCTTTACTTCTATGGAGCAGGCTGGCGACACTAGCGAGAATCCATTTGAATACGGCATTAATGACGTTCCGATGACAGCAATCTGTCGCCAAATAGAAATCGACCTGCTTGAAATGTTGGGCGAAGAGGGGCTACCACCGGCGGTCGTCGATAAGGAATACGTTTTGATGTGATGATGAGAAAAGCAATTGGCAGTGTGCGACACAATCGTTCTAAGAATTATTCTAACAATCATTCTAAATGCTGTTTTTCATTCAACCTCTAGACTGATGCGCGCCGGTCTATCCCTTTGTAAAACTCACTGATGAGTGTAATGTGCCGGCAAACCAAAACAAAACATTTGCGAGGACTTTATGACAATGCACAAACTGACTGACGCCATTGCGTCAACTGATAGCGATACAAAGTTCTGGAAGTCGCGCTTTGCTGCTGCGAAAGGAGCTTATGAAATCGGTGAGTTTCGACAGTGCGAATCTCTTTTATATCGAGCGCTGGAGCAAGCGAAGAATCTCAAAGAATCTATATTTGCAATAAACACATGTCATGTCGGACTCGGTGCTGTCTACATTGCCACTGGAAAAATAGATCAAGCTCGAGATCAGTTACAGACTGCAATTAATGCGTTGTCTGGAAGCGGTGACCCGGCCCTGAGAGAACTGACTGCAGTTGCACTACGTTTCTCTGCTGAAGTTCTTATCGAATCAGGCGATCAAAAAGGAGCTGAAGAGCAGCTAGAGACAGCTAAAGGAATTCTGCTACAACTTGGGACTGAGTGTTCTGTTCCTCTGGCCTATACCTTAAGCGATCTTGCCGCTTTGTACGTTACGCAGGGAAAGCTCAAGGAAGCTAAAGAGCTCATATTTTCTGCAATGGATTTGCTTGAAAGCTGCCTCGGTTCTCAGCATCCAGATTACATTCGAGCAAATTTGATATACAACATCTGCAGTTCAAAGAACGAGGATGAGGTGTTGAATGAAGTTGAGGACGGCATCTTTAGAATGCAATATCAAGTAGGCCGACAGCATCCGAGTATATCGAGAGCCATGCGAGATTATTTGAGGAAGCGCCAGGAACGCGGTGAACATGAAAAGATTGCTGAGCTGAAAGACAGATTTGACATACACGTTAAAGCCTTGGGTTAGACAATGAATATTTTGTTTCTGCTGGGCTTAGCAATGATTCTTCTGCTTCTGCGCGATGTGTTTCATAGTGCTGTGCCACGCGGTATGAGTATGCGCTTTTCCATCGCACCATTTCTTGTGCGCACAATTTTGTGGGCGCCATTTTTCTATATCGCTTCGAAAGTCAAATCGCCTATCTGGAAAGCTGAAATATTGGGGCTTTTTCCGCCTACCGCTATACTCACAGTGCTTGCCGCCTGGACCTATAGTCTCATTGCTGGCATTGGACTGATCTCTTTTTCTCTTGCTTCAGAGTATTCGCCACCATTAGACTCGCTGCACACTGCTATTTACTTTACCGGGTCGGCAGTACTGACACTGGGCAGTTCTGAGTACCTACCACAGACCCAAGGCGTCCGGTTTCTTATGGTGGCTGGTGCCTTTTTCGGCATGATCCTGACTGCTTCTATGGTGTCCCTTATGTTTACGCTTGTCAGCTCGATTCAACGAAGAGAGGTGCTGGTTTCATTGATATCTAGTGCAGCCGGATCTCCGCCCTCTGGTGTGGCACTTCTCGAAACCTATTCGAGAATGAAGGGTACTGAATTTCTCCCGGCATTTTTTGATGAATGCCATCATTGGTGCGCCGATGTGCTCGAAACTCATCTAGCTTTTCCGATCCTGTCATACTTTCGGTCTAACGATCCGTTCACTTCTTGGCTCACCGCTCTAGGTGCCGTTCTTGATTCAATCGCACTGATGGTAAGCGCCGATCCCGAAAGGGATTGCTTTTCAGCCAGGCGGACATACCAGATCGGCTGCAAGCTCATGAAAGAGTTTGTCTCGCTGTTTAAACTTACGCTCTCTGAGTGTGAAGAAATAGGTGATGACGAATTTCACCAGCTTTATTTGCGACTGCAATCGGCCGGCTATGTTGCTAACAGCGAAGAGGCGACCAGGGCAAATTTTAAACTTTTGAGATGCGGATATCTGGCCGACTATAGAGCTCTTTCTCAATATCTGGCGGTACCTGTCACGCTCACCACCGGTGGTGACATGTTTGCTTTCTCCCACTCTTTTCCCACCCTGGCTACCGGTGCTACTAAGGGGCAACAGTGCGAACCAGTTGACTCATGTTGTTAGCTCGTAAATAGTCATTTAATGACTTGAGAAGGTCCACACCATTTTGCGTCTCCACTAGCTCAAAATTGCGTACTTTTGAAAAGTGCGAAACCAGCATGCCTTCTCTGACAGGCTGTCCTTCGCTTGTAAAATCTCTTGTTGACCCGTGATTTTCCAATTCGCCTGACGGCAACAAAAACAGATCGTTGAGAGTTTCTTGCTGAAAGGTATCAACTAGCTGGCCGTCTAGATTTTCGATGACGACCGAATGTACTCTGGTCACCATATGGTCACTCGACGACTGCTCTCGTTGTCCATTCACCATAATGAACCTGACAGTTTTTCCTTTGGAGATGCCGTCAATCTCTGTAGGAATTGAGTAGCCATGCCAAATATTACCCTGCCCATCTAACTGATTGCCCCAGGTTGTTGTTTGAAAATTTTGTGTCCACTGCCTTGTGGGTGTGCTGATACCGGTTCTTACGTCGGTATAGCTGACCGTTAGATCGCCCTGCTTGACCCACTTGCCTGCCAACCAAGCAGGCACGGGAAGCCAAAGTATGGCTCTCTGTGAAGTCGGTGATTGCGCTGGCGCATAATCGACTTTTCCTCGCAAAGGAATCGACAAACGGTTATTTCTAAGAGGCGGCAAAGACTCCGAATGGCTAACGCCTCCAGTTAAAGTCGTGGCGTCAGCTGGTGCCAACGATGCCAACAGTAACGCCAGTGTTACCAGAAAGGCAGGCCGGTGGGTTTTCATTTTTCCCAAGTCTCAAGAAGTTCGTAGTTAACTATAAATTTGATCTGATTGTAACTTCCGTTCTAGCCGTTGGAGATCGTCCTTTAGGCTTATTTGTATGTATGAGCAAACGGCTCCGCCTTTTGAAGAATCATGGCTTTCAGCATCTCGTCGTAGAACCATCCTTTGGACGGAGGGTAAGCAGTCGGCAAAATAGTAAATTACAGCATAAAGCTTCGTGTCCCTGGCAAAGTTCGGCTTGAGTAAGTCACATTGAAGGAGTGTTTAAATGGCGATTACGACGAAGAGTCTTTCTTCTGACACAAAGTCTATAAGCGCATATGGCGTGGCCAGATCCACGGTATCTGGTGAACCTTTGGGCTCAGAAGAGCTGCGTAAGACACACGCCTACTGGAGAGCCTGCTGTTATTTGGCTGCAGGCATGATTTATCTGCAGTCTAATCCACTGCTGAAAGAGCCTTTGATAGTTGATCATATTAAAAGACGACTACTCGGTCATTGGGGCACGAGCCCCGCATTAAGCTTTGTCTACGTACATTTGAATCGTCTGATTAAGAAGTACGACCTCGACATGATCTTTATGGCTGGTCCAGGTCACGGGGCTCCAGGTGTGCTTGCACCAGTCTATTTAGAAGGTACGTATTCAGAAGTTTATCCAGATAAGAGTGAAGATGAGGGAGGGCTTGGTGCCTTCTTTAAACAATTTTCTTTTCCTGGCGGCATCGGCAGCCATTGCACACCAGAGACACCTGGCTCAATTCATGAAGGTGGTGAACTCGGTTATAGCCTCTCCCATGCTTATGGTTCTGTTTTTGATAATCCTGACTTGATTACAGCGGTGGTTGTAGGTGACGGTGAAGCTGAAACTGGACCACTTGCCACTGCCTGGCATTCCAATAAATTCATCAATCCCATACGTGATGGAGCCGTGCTTCCCATCCTTCAGCTTAACGGTTACAAAATCAACAACCCTACTATTTTGGCCCGCGTCGATCGCGATGAACTAGAGAATCTTTTTTCTGGCTATGGCTACACTCCCTACTTTGTAGAGGGAAGCGATCCTGACAGCATGCACCAGGCAATGGCCGCCACACTGGAGACCTGTGTCAAAGAAATTCGTGCAGTTCAAAAAGAAGCAAGAGCTTCTGGAGTTGTGAACCGCCCGCGGTGGCCGATGATTGTATTTCGCAGTCTGAAAGGTTGGACTGGTCCGAAAGAAGTTGATGGGCACATGGTCGAGGGCTCCTGGCGAGCGCACCAGGTGCCGCTTGCTGGCGTACGAGAAAATCCAGAGCATCTCAAGCAGTTGGAAGCATGGTTGCGAAGCTACGAACCACAAGAGCTCTTCGACGAGAATGGCACGCTTTTGCCGGAACTAAAAGAGCTGGCGCCTCGAGGAGCTCGCAGGATGAGCGCCAATCCGCACGCCAATGGTGGCACAATTCATAAGGCATTGAAAATGCCTGACTTCAAGCATTACGCAGTCAATGTGCCAAAGCCCGGCAATACTGAGGCCGAAAATACTCGACCACTGGGTGCTTTCCTTCGTGACATTATGAAGACCAATCCGAATAATTTCAGAGTCTTCGGTCCCGACGAGAATACATCTAATAAGCTCGATGCGGTCTATGAATTCAGCAAAAAATTCTGGAACGCCGCATATTTTCCTGAGGATGAAGACGGTGGTGAACTGGCAAGAGACGGCCGTGTTATGGAAATGCTCAGTGAACACACTCTAGAAGGATGGTTAGAAGCTTACCTTTTGACCGGGCGCAACGGATTCTTTTCTACTTATGAAGCCTTTGTGCATGTTATTGATTCGATGTTTAACCAGCACGCTAAGTGGCTGGAAATATCCAGGAAGCTTCAGTGGCGAGCAAGCGTTGCTTCGCTTAACTTGTTGATCACATCTACAGTTTGGCGACAAGATCATAATGGATTTACCCACCAGGATCCGGGATTTTTAGATCTGGTGGTGAACAAGAGTCCTGATGTTGTTCGGGTCTATTTGCCACCAGATGCCAACTCGCTTCTGTCATGCGCCGATCACTGTTTGCGAAGCCAGGATTATATCAACGTGATCGTGTCTGACAAACAGCGGCATCTGCAGTTCATGGATATGGACTTTGCCATAAAACACTGCACGAAAGGAATTGGTATCTGGCCGTGGGCCAGTAGCGACGAGGGCTGCGAACCAGATGTGGTGCTGGCGTGTGCTGGCGACATGGCTACTCAAGAAGCACTGGCTGCCAACGCTTTGTTGCGCCAGGAGTTTCCTGATTTAAAGATTCGCTTTGTCAATGTGGTGGACTTGCTCCGGCTGCAACCAGAATCTGAGCATCCTCATGGCATGAGCGATCGAGATTTCGACAGCCTCTTCACTCTGGACAAACCGATAGTCTTCAATTTTCACGGTTATCCATGGCTGATCCATCGTCTGGCCTATCGTCGTAAAAACCAGCACAATCTTCATGTGCGCGGCTACAAAGAGCGTGGCAACATCAATACTCCGCTAGAGTTGGCGATAAACAATCAAGTCGATCGTTTCACTCTTGCCATTGATGTAATTGATCGCGTTGCGAAATTAGCAGTTGCCGGAGCACATGCTAAGTCTAAATTCCGAGACATGCAAATCGATTGCCGTAGATACGCTCATGAATTCGGCGTCGATAAGCCAGAATTTGCTAACTGGAAATGGACGGAGAAATGAGAATCACTGCCGAACGCGCTTTCACCATGTAGCTGTTGCCTACTGGGGCCTGATTCTCGATGCAAATGTCATCTGGTGGTGCTAGTGCGGTGTCAACAATTCTCGCCCACCGCTGTGTTGTCTCTAGAGCCGGCACCTCAAATTCCATTTCTTTCCAGTAAGCGTTGAGCATGATGTGGAGCTTCTCGCCATTTCTTGGATGAATCATTGTCAATGCTAGTGAATGTGAGTCTTCTGACCAATCTGGGCAGCAGAGCTTAACACCATGCCAAGCAATATGTGGCCGAGCGCTCGATACGTGCTTTGCAGGTGGAGTTTCTTCAACCGACTCTTTCGCTTTGAAGAAGGAGATCAACTGGCGAACGAAGCGATGGATCTCCGAGCGGTGTTGTAAATCATCCCAGTTAAACCATGACAGCTCTGAGTCTTGGCAATAAGCATTGTTGTTACCGAACTGTGTGCGAGCAACTTCATCTCCCATAAGTAGCATGGGAGTTCCTTGTGAAATAAACAGAACGGTCAAGAGATTTTTCATCTGTTGGTTTCTTAATTGCAAAACTTGGTCATCGCTGGTGGGTCCTTCCTCTCCGCAGTTCCAGCTAAAGTTTGCCGTTGCACCATCTCGATTGTTTTCGAGGTTTGCTTCATTATGTTTTTCGTTGTACGAGACTAAATCATTTAAAGTAAATCCATCGTGGCAGGTTAAAAAATTGATGTTGCGATTGGGTCGATCAAGGCTCGCATGATGGTCGGCGCCCGACAAAATGCGGGCAGCAAGGTTGCTGACAGTGCCCCTATCACCTCTGACAAATCTGCGCACATCATCTCGAAATGGTCCGCTCCATTCGGCATACCATTGACTCCTGGAGATCAACGAGCCAACTTGATAGAGTCCTGCTGCGTCCCATGCCTCTGCGATTAATTTACTACCAGCGAGAACGTCGTCACATTCGATTAGCCAGAGTAGTGGTGGCGCAGCCGCTGGGTTGCCAAATGAATCGCGTGTTAATGCTGATGCCAGGTCGAATCTAAAACCATCAACGTGCATTTCATCGACCCAGTAACGCAGCGATTCAAGAATCAACCTGCCGCCCACCGGATTGTTAGCGCTGAACGCATTGCCGCACCCGGTATAGTTGGCATACTGTGACGGGTCGTTGTTGTCGAGAATGTAGTAAATGTTGTTGCCGAGCCCCTTAAAGCACAGCGTTGGCCCGTCAGCGCCGCCTTCGGCGGTGTGATTGAAAACTACATCGAGAATTACTTCAATGCCTGCTTTATGCAAGGCCTTTACCATGTCTTTGAATTCGGTGGTACCAGCTATGGGGTCACCATTGACACAATAGCCGTGGTGCGGTGTGAGATATCCAACGGTGCTGTACCCCCAATAATTTGTCAGTCCTCCCGCTGTATCTGTTGCGTCGAACTGATGAACTGGCATCAATTCAATTGCTGTCACTCCAAGTTCTTGCAAGTACGGAATTTTTTCAATCACGCCAGCAAACGTGCCGCGTTTAGCAGCGGCGACACCTGAGCCAGGACCTCGTGTAAAACCGCCCACGTGCATTTCATAGATGATCGATTTTGCCGAGGGCGTTCTCAGGGGTGCATCACCTACCCAGTCGTACTGTGAGCCGTCGATAACCACTGAGCGCAGCGCTTTGGCGCAATTGTCGCCGGGCGCAATAGCAGAAGCACGCTCGTAGTTCTTCCATCCCACAATTGCCCTACCGTATGGATCGAGAAGAACTTTCTTGCCATCGAATCGCAGCCCTTTCTCTGGGGCAAACGGGCCGTGCGCGCGCCAGGCATAGACCTGTCCGTGACCTGCTCCTGGTACAAACACGTGCCAGAAGTTATTAGTCTTATTGCAGCAAGCATCGAGTACGATTACGCGTTCTGGTTCGGGATCGTCTTCTCTGGCGAAGAGAAGCAGTTCCATAACGGTGGCGTCTTTCGAGTAAATACTATAGTTGACGCCACCGTCGACGACATGCGCCCCGGGCGGGGAGCTCTTTCCGTTTGTGCTGCGGTCTGTAGGCATGGAATAACGCTGGGTTAAGTGCAGTGGTTATAGTGTACGGCAGATTCTAGCGTCCAGAGAATTCTTTCATCACTTGTCCGTAGCGTTTCCCTACGGCACCGCAGACAATATCGCACAGCTCGTAGATGCTGCTGTCTGCGATGCTATAGAACACATATAATCCTTGTCGCCGTTTTTGAACAATTCCCTGCTCTGCCAGCACAGACAAGTGCTTGCTCACGTTTGCCTGGCTCATGCCGCTTAACTCGCACAACTCCTGCACCGAATGCTCTGCTTTAAACAGGTATTGCAGTATTTGCAATCTGGAAGCATCAGAAAGAGCCCGAAAGCGGGCAGCAACAATTTCGAGAGCCGGTCGAGACAGCAGTTTGTTTTTGTCTTTCATAAAAAATCCAGTAGTTCCCGATCTCAGTCTACAACCATCCGATTGATTCTTCAATCAATCGAATGGTTGATTCGTTATATAACCAATTGGTGATATAGTGAATTCAATTGCACTCGAGGATTTTATCTATGACAGAACTTATTGCTAGTGTTTGCCGACAAATAAGGCCTAATAGCCTGGCAGCGAATGTTGCTGAAGCTGTGCTGCTAGATGTTCGCAGCCCTATTGAATTTGAGGCTGAACACATTGCTAAATCGCTAAACGTGCCGCTCAGCGAGCTTGATGCTCGCTGCGAAGAATTGCCCCGTCAGGGGAAACTTGTCGTCATATGTAGATTAGGCAAAAGAGCCGAACGAGGCGCTTATACCCTTTTAGGCAAAGGCTTTCAGCCAGAAGTTCTGGAAGGTGGACTGGTGGCGTGGCGCAAGGCAGGCTTGCCTATTGTGGAAGGCAAAAAGATGCTATCGATTGAACGTCAGATTCAGCTTGTCGTTGGCCTTGGAGTCTTGACGGGCGTTCTTCTCGCTGTCTTCATCAGTCCATGGTTTCTAATTATTCCTGGAATTTTTGGGATGGGTCTAACCTTTGCCGGTTTGTCTGGAACTTGCGCTTTAGGAATTATTCTGGGTAAAGCCCCTTGGAACAAAATAGAAATTACATCAGTCCCAGCCAAGAGTCGCAAAGACGATTGTTGCTCTTAATGCAAGGAGGGTGACTTGATGCTTGGTGGCGCTCTATGTGGAATTGCTACGGGCACCCTGCTTGGGCTCCTGGGGGGAGGCGGAAGCATCGTAGCTGTACCGGTAATGATTTACATGCTTCGGATGCAACCCAAAGCGGCTATAGGTACAAGCCTCATCATTGTAGGACTGGCTAGCTTGCTTGCTGCTTGGAGCCATTTCCGTAATCACTCAGTTATTGTTTCGACGGCACTGATATTTGGAGTTTCTGGAGCCATAGGCAGTTTTGCTGGTGCTCGCCTGGCGCAGCATATTTCAGACGTGGTGCAGTTGACCATGTTTGCAGTGGCGATGGCTCTTGTAGCGCTGCTTATGTTGCGACAAAGTCAGCCTCAGCTCGAAGCGGTCGGCAAAGCACAGTCTAATGTGCTGCCGCTAATGCTATTGACCGGGCTTGGCGCGGGTCTGTTGACAGGTCTGCTTGGTGTGGGCGGCGGTTTCATAATCGTGCCTGCGTTGACTCTGGTTTTGCACGTGCCGATAAAAAAGGCAATTGGTACCTCGCTGTTAGTGATCGGCACTAACAGCCTAGTCGGGGCGATTTCGTACGGATCGACCTTGAATCTGTCTATGGCAATCTTGCCTTTCGCCCTGGGCACACTGATCGCCGCTCCGATTGCTGGAGGCCTGGCGCAGTACATTCCGCAGGAAAAACTAAAGGTTAGCTTTGCCATTACTCTGCTCGGTTTGTCAGCCTGGATGTTATTAAATCAGTTTTTCAAATAACCACTTGATGGTTGGAGGTTACTTATGTTTTTCAAGCAGTTTTATCTCGGGTGCCTGGCTCATGGATCTTACCTGCTCGGTTCTGAAGGCGAAGCCGCAGTTATAGACCCACAGCGGGATGTGGACCAATATATAGAGGAGGCCAAAGCACAGGGTCTGACGATTAAGTACGTTCTAGAAACACACCTTCATGCAGACTTTGTCAGCGGACATAGAGAGCTTGCCGAGAGAACCGGGGCGCAGATTGTTTTCGGCGAAAAGGCTAACGCGACTTTCCCGCATATAGCCACCAGTGATGGTGACCAATTGAAAGTTGGTAAGTTGGATTTGTTGATACTTGAAACACCAGGTCATACACCTGAAAGCATTTGCATTCTCGTCAAAGATACAGCAGATGAGAGCACTCCAGAAAGACTGTTTACGGGTGACACTCTGTTCATCGGAGACGTGGGACGGCCTGACCTCGTGTCTGAAAAAGTATACTCGGCACAGGACATGGCCGGTTTTATGTTTGAGAGTCTGCATAATAAACTGCTTAAACTGGACGATGCGGTTGAAGTCTATCCAGCTCACGGAGCTGGTTCTCTTTGCGGCAAGAAACTCTCAGACGAGAAATCGTCAACTATAGGAAACGAGAAGAAGTTCAACTATGCGTTGAAACCTATGTCAAAAGAGTCTTTTATAGCAATGATGACATCAGACCTGCCTGAGGTACCTGCCTATTTCTCTAAAGATGTGGAGATCAATCGCCAGGGTGCGGCCCCAATAAAAAGCCTCACTCGACCCCAGCCCCTGGATGGTGCTGTGGTGGCAAAGGAAATGCAACGCGGTTCGTTAGTGCTCGATGTGCGTAGTGCCGTCGAATACGCCGGAGCGCATATCAAGGGTTCACTGAACATTGGATTGGGCGGACAGTTTGCCTCATGGGCCGGCACGCTCATACCTATTGGCACTCCCATTATTCTCCTGGCAAACGATGTTGTCAGCGTCGATGAGGCCGTTTTGAGATTGGCCCGCGTTGGTTTAGAAACCGTCGTTGGTTATGTAGATGGCGTAGATGGCATGTCTGATTCGAGCAACTCTGGATTCGAAGCGGTGCAATCGCTTGTTATGACAGTTGATGAACTGAAGCGCACGCTTGATCAAGGCGAGGAAATTACAGTTATCGATGTAAGGCGCACAGGGGAATTTGAAAATGGACATGTGCCGAAGGCAATCAATGTTCCTCTGGCTATTCTGCCTGAAAGAATAAATGATTTTCCTGCAGATACTAAGCTAGCACTGATCTGTGCCAGTGGTTATCGATCGACCATAGCTATGGGAGTTATTGATAGAAGCGGACTGAAGCCTTCTATCAACATAGTTGGTGGAACCAGCGCATGGACTGCTCAAGGATACGAAGTTGTGACCGAGCAGAGCGCACCACCGTCGGTGCTGGCGAGATAAGAGCACGACAGACAAGAGAGTGATTATATGAGCGACTCAACAAAAGTTTTAAAATCAAAAGGCGGGCAAAGTTCTATGGAAAGTTTGATCTGGTTCGTCGGTATTGTTTTATTCTACTTCGCCCTACAACTCTGGATACTGCCGAAGCTCGGCATATCTACGTGAATGTCGCAAAGCTGCTCGGTCGAGCAGAAGAAGACTACTCCTATTCAACGCGAGAAGCAAAAAAGTATTGAGCATGGAGAACAGGATAAAGGCAAATAGGCACATCTGTTTTATGAGGTTCAGTGAATGCGAAAGGCGAAGTATTTGAACAACACGTTCCGTGTAATGGTTCTCTCCGGACTGACTTTTTGGGGCGCAACGATCTGGCTCTCAACACAATCTTGTCTGGCGCAGAATCAGAGCAATAAATTGATGGAATCACCAATCAAAGCTTCCCTCAGCAGTGATTCACAGGTGATTTTTCCTGGTAAGCCCTTCAAGCTTTTTGTTACCTTCGACATGCAGCCCGGGTGGCACATTTACTACAAAGACCCTGGGCAAAGCGGAATGCCAACGCAAGTAGATTTGACTCTACCTAAAGGATTTACGGCACAGGCGCTAAGCTGGCCACCCGCAGAAACCTTTAAGGAAGATGGCATAGTCACATATGGATACTCAAAGAAGGCGCGCCTTTCAACAATGGTCACACCTTCTAAGCTTTTGAGATCTGGTGATTCTGTGAAGATCAAAGCCGACACAAAATGGCTTGCTTGCAAGCATAGCTGTGTTCCTGGAAACAGCGCAATTTCGCTCGACTTAAAGGTTCAGACAAAATAGTACAAGCGTCAACAGATAGCAACAGCAATCAACGATTGCTATTGCTTGTTCGCAACTCCTGAGTGCTTCTCATTGCCTGTTTCACTAGCCTGAGAATGTGGCAACTTCACTATCAGTATTGAACAGGGAGACGCCGACAGTACAGACATGGAAACACTACCAAGAAAGAACTGTCTGATACCACCGCGACCATGGGAGCCCAGTACAATTAGCTCAGCCGGCCAGTCTTTTGCGTAGTTGAGAATAACTTCTTTCGGACGTCCATCAAGGACCTCCTCGTTAATTGTTCAGCTGGGAAGAAGAGTGCTTAGCTGCGTGCCTATTGATGCCAGCAGCGCTTTGCCTTCGCGATGTCGGAGGTCGTGCAGCGCACTGAGCTGCTCGCTGCTGTAGCCTGACAATGGGTCCAAATGCAGCGGTTCGGTCACATGAATAAGATTGAGCTTGCTATTTTCTAACCAGTTACTTTTACCAACGAATTGCGCAATTGCTTCTCCAAAGATTTTGTCTTCGATGGCAATTAGAATTTTCATAGTGCCATGCTTTTTAAAGGAGTTTTTCCCCCCAACAATTTAACCAGACCCGAAGAATGCGTTGGTGCTTCCGGTAGCCAGGGAACTATGGCCACGCGATTGGCAAGTTGTTTCACTTCGTCAATATAGATCTTTTCGTTTTGCTGGCGCGCGACCAGAATCGCATTTGTTGTTTGCAGCGGAGAGAGCGATTGATTGATGACCCAAGCGAATGGGTGAATATCTGCTCTGGCAAGATCCTCTTGCAAGTGCTTGGCCTCGTGAACTGGAGTTGCTTCCGGCAAAGTTATAATTAGAATGCGCGTAAACTCAGGATCTCTCAGTCGTGGCAGTAAGTTGATCACGGCATCGGGCATATTGCTCGATTGGCGCAAAACTTCTTTGTGGTACGCCTGGGCGGCATCCAGCAAGAGAATTGTGTGTCCGGTTGGTGCCGTGTCCAGCACCACGAAGCCAGCTTGTCCCTTTGCCACCACATTTGCAAAACTTCTAAAGACTGCGACTTCTTCTGTGCAAGGAGAACGAAGATCTTCGTCAAGTAGTGCGCGCCCCTCTTGATCAAGGTTACTGCCTGCGCTCTGCATAACTTCATTTTGGTATGCCTTGGTCTCTGCGGCAGGATCGATGCGACTAATGGTCAGGAGCGGCAGCGGATCGTCAACCACCCAGGAGATGTGGGCAGCTGGATCTGTTGTACTCAAATGTACCGGATGACCGCGACGCGCAAGTTCTACTGCGATTGCTGCAGCTATGCTTGTCTTGCCTACGCCACCTTTGCCCATGGTCATGATCACGCCCTTTCCGGACTTCTCCAACTCGTCAACAATGTTCAGAAGCGTCAGAGGAAGTTCATCAGTGGTTGAGTGTCGTTCTTGAGCCGTCACTGAAAGTTCCGGCTTGAACATGCGGCGCAGTGCTTCAATACCAATTAGTGGTCTTGCATTGAGAAGTATTTCTTGGGTCGGAAGGCTCTTCAATTCTTTTGGCATGGCCTCAATGGCTGACTGTCCGCGAGTTACAAAAGCAGATCCAATGGCATCATTGGTATTATCACCAGTCAGCACTCCGTTCAACACGAGGCATTGATTGGCAACACCTATTTCTCGTAGCTCCACACTTGTATTTGTGGCTTCTCTAAGTGCCGTTTGCTCTGGACGCGATACCAGCACGAGGGTTGTGCGAGCACCATCCATCAACGTTCGAACAGATGAAGCATAGATGTCTTGCTGTTGCTGAAGACCGGCAAGTGGACCAAGGCAAGAAGTGCCGGTTGTATTTCCTTCGATAAATGTAGTCCATGATTTCGGCAGTGAAAGAAGGCGCATGGTGTGGCCGGTGGGAGCAGTATCGAAAATGACGTGATCATAGTTGGCAGTCTTTTCGGCGTCGCCGAGCAGGCGAGCAAACTCATCGAAAGCGGCGATTTCTGTAGTGCAGGAACCAGATAGTTGTTCTTCCATACTCTTTAAGCTGGCCTCAGGCAGTAGACCGCGATATGGCGTGAGCAAACGCTCGCGGTACTCTCGTGCAGAAGCTTCAGGATCTATATTTAGCGCATCGAGGCCAACAACGTCTGGTACTGCAGTTGGTGTAGAGCTTAGAGCAACACGAAGCACTTCATCTAGATTTGAGGCCGGATCGGTGCTGACTAGCAGTACTCGTTTGCCCCTGTCTGCAAGTACTATGGCTGTCGCGCACGATACTGAGGTTTTGCCCACGCCACCTTTGCCAGTGAAGAACATGTACTTTGTAGCGTGATCAACGAGATTCATTGGGCGTCCTCGTAGCACGCTTCGTCTTGCGCCGAAGGAGCGCAGCATCCAGGACTTACGGATGGCTGTTCAACGGTAAAGTTGAGCGAACTTTTGGTCTCAGTCTCAGACGTCTTGATTCCTGTCACTTCCGTCAGTTTTTCCCGCGTAGGATAAGTACCTTGCAACACAATCTTTCCGTCGAGAAGTACAAGCGGAAGACATTCGTTGCCGTCTTTCTTTAGCGCATCGCTAACGGTCGTGTTACTTATGAAGACTTGTGTCTGTTGCGAAAGGTTGTATCGTTCTACTTCAATTCCTTGACGCTTTAACCAATCGAGATCTGCGGTGAACTCTACAAGTGCTGGGTCTACGCCGGGTCCGCAGATGCCTGTTGAGCAACACATCGGTGGATCGAATATTTGAAGTTTCATTCTTATCTCCCAAAATAGTTCATTTGCTATTTATTTACTTGCTATCTACAGCGACTTTGGCCTGAGCCAGTTGTTCCACTTTGGCCTTAATCTGATCACGCACACGCCGAAATTCTTCGAGCGGTAATCCTTTCGGGTCGTCGATATTCCAGTTTGCCTGGGTGCCAATGAATGTGGATGGGCAGAAATCAGCAGTCTTGACCGAGCACATTGAAATCACTGCGTCATAATCGTCAAGCTTATCGTTGTCGATTGCCTTAGAAAATTGCTTCGATATATCGATACCTGCTTCTTTCATAACTGCAACCGCGTCAGGGTTGACGCCACTTCCAGACCTAACGCCGGCGCTGTCCGCTTCGATACCTAGTTGACGGGCGAAGCCTTCAGCTATCTGGCTGCGACAGCTGTTCTCCACACAGATAAACAGTACTTTCTTTTGAGATGCCCTCACTGGCAGCACTCCTTCTTTGCGATTTGTACTGGTATTACTTTTGGTATTACTGCTGGTGCTGCGTTTTGTGCTAGTTCGGGCGCGCAACAAGCACTTTCGCTCTCACCTTGCAAATCTATATCTTCACCATAAGTTGTTGCGACACCGGTTGTGTAAAACGATTCCCAGGCTATTCCTTGCGGATCGTGCACCCATGTCTTATCTGCCTTTGCGTAACAGCAAGTGGTTTGTTCCTGTTCTAAAATGGGCTGTTGCGCTGCCTGCAGACGTAGCGAAATCTCTTTGAGATCGCTTGCGTCTTCTACTTGTATTCCAAGGTGGTCCAAGCCAGGCTCTCTATCTCTTGTTGAGATGGCGAAATTTATGCGCGGATCGTCGAGCATCCACTTGGCATAATCATCTTTTTCCACTGATGGGCTAGTATTGAAAAAGGTTGAATAGAATTTGATAGACTCGGCCAGATTAGCCACTGCCACATGTACGTGAAATCTTTTCATTAGCATTTGCCTCCATTGTCTGCGCAGCAGTTCTCCACAAGAAAACTCAGCAGCGCCTGCATTTGATCGTAATCAGCTGAGTAGATGATTGATCTACTTTCGCGCCGAGAGACAATCAGCCCTGAATTAGTCAGTTCCTTTAAATGGAATGACATCGTGGCTGGTGGCATGCCGAAATGACTGCTCAAATCGCCGGCCGCCATTCCATCAGTACCTTTTCTAACCAGCAGGCGAAAAATTTCAAGGCGTGATTCTTGTGCCAAGGCCGCCAGGGCGTCGACTGCGTTCTTCGTTTTCATATTTCCAATATAATCGAAATGGTGTTGTGTGTCAAGCGCGATTGTTTCGCGACAGAAGTTCTGGACTGGCGCTACTTCTTCGTAATTTCAGGCACCATGGTCCACTGGCGCGGGCTCACTCAGGTCGAGTTTCTCAACGTCACCAAAGGCAATGTGCGCGATAGCATCACTGACCGTGTCGTAACTATTGGGCATTGCCACTCCTACTCTGGACAGTGTTGATTTGGTTGGCTCTAACAGCTTTACAGCAATGACATAGATATCCTTTTCCGCCCAGCGGTTAAGCGCATCTTGAAGCGCAAACGCTCCCGACAAATCAGCAAAAGGCACATTGGCAAAATGCAGAATAATATATTTGGCCCCTTCGGGAACACTTTCCATCAGCTTTTCCAAGATCGTCACTTCGCCAAAAAAGAGAGGTCCGTGAAAAGAGTAGACGAATGTTTGCTTCTGCACCTCTTCAGGAAGTGACTGCACAACTGGAAAGGCTTCTGGAATGCTTGTAACAGCATCAACATGCATGAGTTCCGTATCTGCCATCTTCTTTGCGAAAAGTAGTGCGGCGACAGCCAAGCCAGCAATGACTGCAATGATCAAATCAACGAATATGGTGTGCAAAAGCACAATAACAAGAACGATCATGTCCTCTTTTGGTGCTTTGCGCATTAGCTTCAGCGCACGGTAATCAACAATGGAAATACCGACGCTGATCAAGATAGCCGCAAGACAAGCAAGAGGAACCTTTTGCGCAAAAGAACCAAGTCCTAGCAATATCGCTAGAAGAATAACGCCATGCGTAAATCCGGATAGTTGTGTTGTGGCACCGGTTTTAATGTTAATAACACTACGCATGGTGGCGCCCGCACCGGGCAGTCCGCCAATGAGACCAGAAGCAAAATTGCCAATGCCTTGTCCTATTAGCTCTTTGTTGCTGTCATGTTTGGTTCTTGTGAGCCTATCCACAACCACTGACGTTAGCAAAGAATCAATCGATCCTAGCGTCGCTAAGGCAAAGGCGTTTGTGATCACGACATGCCAATCAGAAACAGAAAACCACGGTATTTTCGGTAACGGCAGCCCGGCTGGAATCTGCGCAATCGTAGGCAATTCAAGCCGAAAATATACTGCTACAGCTGTGCCCACTATGAGCGCCACAAGCGCAGCCGGGATTTTTTTATTTATGAGAGGTGCGACATAGATGCAAGCCAGGCAAAGCAGCCCCAGGCCGAGTGCCTGTATATTGTATTGCTGAAAAATCTCCGGCGCCGATTGCAAGGTGCCGAGAACTTCACCTTTTCCAGGTAAGCCAACAAGCGGTCGCAACTGCAAAATTACAATAATCATGCCTATGCCGGTCATAAATCCTGACACTACCGGATACGGTATGTACTCAATCAACTGACCGGCTTTGAGCAGCCCAAGCCCGACCTGACAGATTCCGGCCAAAATAATTGCGGCGAAGATTATTTCTGGATGGCCAAGGTGAGCGCTTACCATTGCAGCAACCACAACAGTCAACGGACCAGTTGGTCCTGATACCAGGGTTTTGGTACCACCAAAAAGGGCCGCGAGAATGCCACAAGCAATAGCGCCGTAAAGACCTGCAGGCGCACCTAAACCAGAAGCCACGCCAAAAGCAAGAGCAATGGGCAGCGCGACGATAGCGGCCGTTAAACCGCCGAGCAGGTCACCAGGTACGTGAGCAAATTTAGATGACACTACTTCTCCTGAGTTCCTTAGCTTTTAGTCAGTGGCACTATATGCGGTGTCGTGGTCGCGGTTCCCTTCTGCGCTTGCATCTTTAGTGGCGCTATCTTCGTACCCGTCTTCCTTCTGACTTATCTAACCCAGCTGAATACGAATTTGAGCGTTTGATTAATGAGAGTAAGCGAATTCTAGAAAACATTGCTTGCGGTTTAATTGCTTGCAGTTGTTCGCATACCCCATAATAGAGCACTTAGTCTCGTAAATTCATAGTTACAGAAAGCCTGTGCTTGACATTCGTCTGGCTTCTGTGCTACATCAAATGCATGAAACGTCAATGAAAATTCAGGCAATTTGATGAACGCGCGCGCCACTTCTGCAAAACCTACCGCCGCGGCTCTTCTGTCCCGTCGACTTCGAGCTGGCGCCGTGTACCGCCGCGAAGAGCTCGCAACAGATTCGAACGCAGTAGATCGGCATTTAAGGCAATTGCAAGATTCTGGGAGGCTAACCAAGATCGCCCAAGGACTATATTACGTTCCTCACCAGTCCGCATTTGGCCCGGTTCCTCCAAAGGACAGCGAGCTTATTGCTGCATTTTTACGTGACGACGATTTTTTATTGCTGTCACCGGTCAGCTATAACACGCTTGGATTGGGTAGTACTCAGCTCTACAACCGGACCGTTGTTTACAACCACAAACGACACGGCCGATTCACATTTTGCAATCGCACTTTTGACTTTCGAATCAAGCCGCGATTTCCGAACAAACTTTCTTCAGAGTTTCTGTTGGTTGATTTGATAAATAATCTTGACGAGCTCGCGGAGGAACGTACTGAGTTACTGCGCAATGCTCAAGCGAAGTCGCATCAATTTGATCGCCAGAAAATACTACGCGCCGCCTCTAAATTCGGAAATGTAGCGACGAAAAAGTTGATCAGGAAGTGGCTTGATGAGTGAATTCTTGCACAGGCGAGCGGATTTCTCGCAGCTGCTGCGGATTGTAGCAGAGCGGGACGGCATCACGCCGACTTGTGCCGCGTTGACTCGACTCTTATGAGCTCCGGTGCAGATTAACCTGACCGCGCTGCCACCAGGTTGATCAGCATCGGATGCACTTTTGCATTTTCTTTTTCAACGTGTGACACGAAATCTTCTTGCACGATTTCAATGGTTGCGAGCAGCTGCTCTTTCAGTTCACTTGCTGACGCGTCATCAATTGTGGTTTGGTAAACACCCGCGAGGGCGTTGCCACAACCGTCATGTTCCTTTTCCATCTCGGCAAGGCGTTCGAGCAAATTCATTTCTGTCTGTATGGCTTGACCACCTGATTCCAGAGCTACTCCTGTCGGGAACAAAATTGTTTCTTCATCGCGCAAGTGTGCTTCCACTTTCGCTCTTACTTTTTCAAATATCTGCTGCGCTTCTTTTAAAGATTTGCTTTCAGCATTTTCAGTGGTAAGAGCTTTGATGAGTTCGGAGATTTTTGGTAATTCTCTTCGCAGCAGGTTGTGATGAGTAGACATGATTTCTTCAACAATTTTTTGGAAACTCATTTCTTCCTTGTCGATATGGCTTCGTCGTTCAACTGGGGAAGTTAAAGATCTCGCCTAGGTTTTTTTTACAACTTGAAGGTTGTATATCGGTACAACTTATAAGTTGTAAAAATCCTTAGGCTTTTGAAAAGCGTTATTCCCCATGAGCTCAATTTGATGTTCCGTACTCTTAACAAAACAGGCCAGTCGCTGAAGACCGGCCTGTAATTGATTTAATTGGTTGCGGGGGTAAGATTTGAACTTACGACCTTTGGGTTATGAGCCAAAAATTACGGGTTTTGACGGTGGTTCCCTTGACTAGATTAAACCCTTCAAAAATGCGTACTGGCAATGCTTTTGCGATTTAATCTTGTTGACCGGTTTTGATCGATCCGATCGATTTATAATGAAGTTGCGCTAGGCGTTGCGCTAGGCATTTGGTCTTGGGAAGGAACCCAATGGTTGAAGAAAAAACGGGCAAGAAGTTTACTGCGAAGTACATTCGGGCACTTTCGTGCCCGGATCATCTAAAACAGCGTTATGTTTCCGTGCTTCCCGATGTTCATCTATATGTTTCGGTCGGACGGGGTGGCAAAAAGGCATTCTGCTTCCGAGTTCCAGTTGAGCGTAGTTGGCGCGGTATAGATTTAAACTGCAAGTTCGAGGATTCACTTCCAGATGCGCTGTTACGCGACATCATGCTTGAAGCCCAATCTAGAGCGGCCGAATTGACTGCACGGCTCAATCGCGGCGAAAACATCTTTGAGAAGCAAGGCAAAGAGGGGTCGCATACGCTTCAGGAGCTGTTCGATCATTATAAGGAGCATCACCTGGAGAAAAGAGGAAAGCGCGTTCTGGACAATGAAAACAACTTCAAGCGCTGGTTCGCAAAGAAAAATCTGGCCAAGAAAAAAGCGAACGACTTTTCCCACGAGGACGCGGCGCGACTTCATTCATCAATGCAAGAAACTCCGGGCAGCGCAAACCGCGCGGTGCAACTGGGTCGAGCGATGTTCAACTTCGGCATCAAAACTCATTTCATTTCGCGCACAGATAATCCGTTTGCCGGAGTCTCGTTGTACAGGGAGAACGAGCGAGACAGAGTCCTTTCTGACGAAGAAGCAGCCAAACTTTTGACCGCACTAGAAGCCATTCCCGCAGTTCATAACAGAGAACGAACACTGCGCGATTTCATTCTCCTCTCGCTTCTGACGGGCGCGCGCAAGTCAAACGTAATGACAATGCGCTGGGACGAAGTGGATCTTAAGAACGGCACCTGGGGCATCCCCGCAGAGAAAATGAAGACAATGCGCGCGCAAATAATACCTCTTGGTGAAATGGAGAAGGAGGTTCTCACGCAGCGTGAACAGCTGCTTGAAGAAGCCGGAGTGAAGAAACGTGATTGCCCGTGGGTTTTCCCGGGAAAGGGCGCTGCCGGACACATGGTCGATCCAGGCAACGCTTGGGAATCGCTGCGCAAGGACCTAGGAATGAGCGATCTGTGGATTCACGATCTGCGCAGAAGTCTGGCGTCATCAATGGCCAACACTGGCGCCGATGTGTCGGTAGTTAGAGCTGCCCTTCACCACACCGACACGCGAACTACGCTGAAAGCGTACATTCGGACAAGCCAGCAAGTTCAACTGGAAGCAAGGCAGAAGGCGCAAGGTGCGTGGTTCGAGGCAAAGAAGCGTCAGGAGAAAGAATCTGAGGCTCCCATCGCTGAGGAATCTGAAAAGAAGCCCGTAAAAGGCAAATCAAGGTCAAAACGCAAGGCCGGCACGCGAAAATCTTAAGATCTTGGCTAAATAGAGTTTCGGTGAAAAAGACGCCTCCTGTCACAACGGAAGTGACCGTTCCTTATATAATAAGTTTGCCCCGCATGAAAAATTGTTTGAGGCAAACCAAAAATAGTTAGTTGCAAACTATTTTGCTTTGGTGTATAACTAAAGCATCGGCTGTGCAAGGAACACCATCGTGAGCAAATCAACAAAACACATGCAAGGACGGATGTCCCAAAGAGCTATCAAATCGGACCTGGTTCAATTGACCCAGCAATTCGGACATCGGGACGGGGACAAAGTTGTCCTTACAAAGAAGTCCTTAGTCATGCTCCAGAGCGAGCTGGATTCTCTGAAAAAGACAGTTCAAGAAGCATTGAAAAAGGGCGGTGTGGTAGTGGTGGAGTCTGGTGACACCATGATCACCACGTACCGCCTCGACAGCTACAAGCGGATGGCCAGCTAATGCAACGCGGACAACAGTTTTTAGACATTGGCACAGTCAAGCAAGAAGCAATCATCAATCAGCTTCTGAATAGCTTGAGGCGCGAGCTTGCTCCTCCTGATTCTATAAGTGCACTATGTCTTCTACTGAGCTGGGCCAAGTTGAGCGCCGACAAATTTTTGACTGGCGACTTGAATATGAACACGATCATCAATACCCCGAAACCGCCTTCCGGTGAGGAACTGCAAAGACTTCTTGGGAAAATTTCGACAAAACTTGAAGATCAAAACCCAAACATATTCACAACCGAAAGTTGGATCGCTAGCCGAATGCATCCGCAAACTTTTTGGAATACATTGCAGCTAATTGCCGACCTGGCCTTGATTGACGAAAGCACTGATTTCGAAACATTTTTCTTCGCGCTTGTCAAAGTGCTGCAGGCATACAGCACCAGGGAGATGGGTGAAAGCTTAATACCTCTTGAACTGGCGGACCTGCTCGTCCGATTGTCCGTCGGAACTGAAACCAAATCGCTCTATTGCACGCACAGCGCAGCAGGCATACCCGCCATCTTAGCAGCGAAAAACAATATCGCTGTGCACGGTGAACAGAAGCGCGCCGATGTATTGCTACTGACCGCAAACATCCTCTGCAATAGCAAAATTCAGATTCGCGTGTCAGATCCGCTGCATTCACCCAGCTGGGTTATCGGTGGTCAACTCATTGAGTTCGATGCTGCCATCTCGTGTCCACCATTCGGCGTTCGATACGATCTTAATGTTGAGAATGATCAGTTTGTTCGTTTTCCGGAGAAACCGTTAACTGCCGAAGTGCTAGAAATTAGGCACTGTCTTGCGCAAAGCAAGTCGAGAGTGGCGGCATTAGTTCCGATGGCGTTGTTAACGCGCACCGCTGGTGGTGAGCGCGATTTTCGAAGAAGCATAATAGACTCCAGTCTTCTACGAGCGGTAATCAGCCTACCACCAGGCGTTTTGCTCAACACCAACATCCCAACTGCCATCATCGTGTTAGACAAAACGAGAAATGCAGAGCCCATCCTGTTTGTTGATTTAACAGGGCTAAATCTATTTATCGTTTCAAGCAAACGCGGAAGCAGAGCCTGGCTTAAGAACGTCGAAGAATTGGCTGATGAAGTTTTGGACAATACCGAAAGTGATTATGCTCGCCTTGTTGACGGCAGCGGAGATGCAGTTTCCGCAAACGAGTATAGCCTTGATCCTGGCCGTTACGTGCTTTCACAGGATGAACTACGGTTCACGGCCTATATGGCAAAACAAAAGACAGTGCCGCTAGGGTCACTGTGCGAAATTATTCGTTGCCAACTTGTCGAAGATCCGAAGCGCAAAATAGCCAGACAATTTCGTGAAGTGACCGTTAGTGACATCGAGCAATCAGGCTTGCTCCGAGCACCACACAAAATTGTCTCGGCTAGTAGTGTTACCGAAAAGTTTGGCGCTAAACAGCGGCTGTTCCCTGGCGATGTTCTGTTGTCTGTCAAAGGTAGTGTTGGACAAGTCGCATATGTAACTCAGGACTCCGCTGATTGGATTGCCAGTCAAAACTTTGTGATTTTAAGAGTTAAGAAAGGTCCTATTAGTTCGGAGGTCTTGTTCCGATACCTTCGTTCTGAAATAGGAAAACGCTTGCTCAAAATGTCCGCAGGTGGTTCATCCATCCCTCTGCTAAGTACAAAAGCAGTCGAGCAACTCGAAGTGATAGTGCCGCAACCAGAAGAACAAATCGCCGTCGAAGCCATGCATAAGGACGCTCTGCGAATACATACAGAGATTAATCATCTTCTGCATGAAGTGGGAGAACTGGAACGTTCAAAGTGGAGTCTGTCGGAGATTTCAAATTAAGTTCAGTCTTGAAGTTCAATAGGGTTTTTGAAATGTCGAACTCGAATGGTTATTAGAGGAAAAAAGTGGAAACAGAGATAACAGGAACCATACTAATTAATTAAAGCAAGGAAGATGCAGTAGTGGACCAAGCAGCGCACAACAAAATCGTCTCTTTCATTTGGGGCATCGCCGACGATGTCCTCCGCGATCTCTTCAAACGCGGCAAATACCCGGATGTAATTCTTCCGATGTGTGTCATTCGGCGGATGGATGCCGTACTTGAACCAACGAAAAAAGCGGTACTAGAGACCAAAAAGTTGCTTGACGAAGCACGCATCACTGAGCAGCGGGCCGCGCTTTGTGAGGCATCTGGACAAGCATTTTTCAACACATCCAAGTTTACCCTGCGCGACCTGAAGTCCAGGGGGACTCAGCAACAGCTACTTGCAGACTTTGAAGACTATCTCAACGGCTTCTCGCCCAATGTGCAGGACATCCTCGACAATTTCAAATTCCGCAACCAACTTTCGACACTCTCAAAGGCTGACGCCCTGGGAACTTTGGTGAACAAGTTTCTCGATCCTGATATTGATCTCTCGCCCGCAGGCATCGACAACCACTCAATGGGCACCGTATTTGAGGAGTTAGTACGGAAGTTTAATGAGGAAAACAATGAGGAGGCCGGCGAACACTGGACGCCACGAGATGCGGTTCGATTGATGGCAAACCTAGTCTTCCTCCCCATTGAGAACGAAATCAAATCTGGGACTTACTTACTTTACGATTGCGCGTGTGGCACAGGCGGCATGCTTACCGTGGGAGAAGAAACTCTAACATCAATGGGTGCGAAAAGCGGACAGCAAATCAAGTGTTTATTATACGGACAAGAGATCAACCCAGAGACATACGCAGTCTGCAAAGCCGACATGCTCCTCAAAGGAGAAGGTGAAAGCGCAGACCATATCGTGGGTGGTGCAGAATGGTCAACTCTGTCGCACGACGCGTTTCCTTCTCAAGAGTTCGATTTTATGCTCGCGAATCCACCCTATGGCAAGAGCTGGAAGAAGGACCTGGAAGCCATGGGCGGAAAAGATGGAATGCGAGATCCGCGTTTCAAGGTTATACACAACGGCGAAGAACTCTCATTAGTAACACGTTCAAGCGATGGGCAGTTGCTCTTCCTCGCAAATATGGCCTCGAAGATGAATGCCAAATCTGCCCTCGGTAGCCGTATTGCTGAGGTTCACAATGGCTCCTCACTTTTCACCGGCGACGCTGGTCAAGGTGAGAGCAACATACGGCGCTGGTTAATTGAGAACGACTGGGTCGAGGCGATTGTGGCGCTCCCCCTGAACCTCTTCTACAACACCGGCATCGCTACGTACATCTGGGTGATGTCCAATAGGAAGCCCGCACACCGTAAGGACCGTGTGCAACTTATTGATGCAAGTCAATGGTTCAAGCCACTCCGAAAGAACCTAGGAAAAAAGAACTGCGAACTCGCCGCAGACGACATCGAGCGAATCAGCCGCATCTTCCTAGAGTTCAAGGAAACGCCTGAATCTAAGATTTTCCCGAACGCGGCCTTCGGGTACTGGAAAGTGACAATTGAACGCCCGCTTCGACTTCAGAGCCAGCTAACGCTAAAGTCCATTGAGACACTTCGCTTCAATAGCGGTGATGAGGATTTACGCTCTCTACTGCACGAGGAGTTTGGGAATGACTTGTTCACCGCCTTTCCCAAGATCTTTCCCGCATTAGAGAAGCGCCTACAGGATTGGGGCAGCGACGACGACGACGATGATGATGCAGGCGAAGGCACGAAGAAGGGACTACCAGAAAAGAAAAAAAAGAAACTACTCGACCAGAAGACATGGGAGCGCGATGGCCGCCTTGTTGAAGTCGCCACTCAGTTAAGAGATGCATTGGGCGAGGAGCTTTTCGAGGATCACAATGTCTTTCGAATCCGGGTTAATGATGTTCTCAGAAAAGCTGACATCAAGCTTTCCGCTCCCGACCTAAAGCAGATTTTGAAAGCCGTGAGTTGGCGAGTCGAGACGGCACCAGCAGTGATAGCAAAAGTGCACAAATCTGGAAAGGCTAAGTCCGACGAGTTGCGAGGACTGTTTAATGCAACTGTGGACGGCAAGCAGGCGGTTGTAGAGTACGAGCCAGACTCTGATCTCCGCGATACAGAGCAGGTGCCGGTTCTAGAAGAAGGAGGCATTGAATCCTTCTTTCGCCGCGAAGTCCTGCCGTTCACACCGGACGCTTGGATCAAGGAGGACGCAACTAAGATGGGCTACGAGGTGAGCTTTACGCGATACTTCTACAAGCCGCAATTGCTGCGCACGCTAGAAGAAATTAGCGCCGATATTCTCGCAGTTGAGAAAGAAGCGGAGGGGCTGCTCGATGGCTTACTGAAGGTGGGCGAGAGATGATTTCAGAAACAGAAAAATTTTCGGTCTCTGACCTCAAACCATATCCCGAATACAAACCCTCACAGGTTCCATGGTTGGGCCTGGTGCCCATCCATTGGTCGCTAGAACGCGCCAAAAATTTACTGACAAAGATGGATCGTCCGGTTAGAGACAGTGATGAGGTCGTCACGTGCTTCCGGGATGGCATTGTCACACTAAGAAAGAATCGACGTCTGACCGGATTTACAGAAGCAATCTACGAATTCGGGTACCAGGGCATTCGAAGGGGCGACTTGATTATTCATGCTATGGACGCCTTCGCTGGAGCTATCGGCGTGTCAGACAGCGATGGTAAGGGGACGCCGGTCTATGCCGTATGCCAACCGAAATCGGGAATTAATGCACACTATTACGCCTTCATTGTCCGTGAAATGGCGCGAACTCAGTGGATTCTTGCTCTCTCCCGTGGTATCCGAGAACGCTCAACTGACTTTCGGTACAACACTTTCGGCGGACAAACAGTCCCTCTCCCGCCACCCGATGAACAAGCCTCGATTGTGCGATTTCTCGATTGGGCAAAAGGACGGCTAGAGCGAGCCGTTCGAGCGAAGCGGAAAGTTATCGCACTGCTCAATGAGCAGAAACAAGCAATCATCTACCGGGCGATCACTCGCGGGCTCGATACATCAGCCCCACTCAAATCCTCTGGGATTCGATGGCTTGGTGATATTCCTGAGCACTGGGAGAGCTGGCAGATCCGACACTTCGCGAAGGTCGGAAACGGATCGACTCCGTCACGGGGCAACTCGAAGTATTGGGAAAACGGAATCTTCCCCTGGCTTAACAGCGCAAGCGTGAATCAAGGATCTATAACCGTCGCTGACCAATACGTTACGGACCTTGCGCTTCGCGAATGTCATTTACCGATCGTTCCCGCCGATAGCATTCTAGTGGCGATTACTGGACAAGGGAAGACTCGTGGTACAGCGGCATTATTGACGTTTGAAGCAACTATAAATCAGCACATGGCCTATATTTCGCCACGAAAGGAAAAAGTCTGCTCTGATTACCTGCAGATGTTTCTCATCGCTTCCTACAGCGAATTACGTCGTATCAGCACGGATTCGGGTAGTACTAAGGGTGCTTTGACCTGCGATGACGTTAAACACTTCCGAGTTGCGTTACCTCCCATCGATGAACAAAAGAATCTAGTCAGATTCTTACGATTAAGTCTCAAAGATATAGAGGCAACGCTGGCGCGTATGCAGTTGGAAATTGGACTTCTGCAAGAGCTTCAAACCAGGCTTATCGCCGACGTAGTAACGGGTAAATTGGATGTGCGTGACACGGTTGCGCAATTGCCACGGGAGCACGCTTGTTCCGAATACGAGACCGAATTAAGTATGGACGACGAAGTCACTGATGAGGAATGCCTCGTATGACTACAGATATTAGCGAAAAAGGGCTAGAAACGCTCATCATGCGGCACATGACTGGCATGGATGGTCTGCCGAAACTAATTCCAGGCAGGGTAGCGGAAAGCGATTCGTCAGACGATTATTTGGTTTCGATAGCAGCAAAACCTCATCCCTCCGGGACAGGCTATTTTGCGGGTAATCCGAAACACTACGACCGCGCCCAAGCAATTGACGTGCTCCAGCTCTTCGCATTCCTAAAGGTTACTCAGTCCGACGCGTTCGATAAATTGGGCATTATTCATGAGAACGACGGACAAGACATCAATCGGCTGAAATTCCTAAGCCGTATGTCGGCCGAAATCGGTAAACGAGGTGTCATCGATCTATTGCGGAAGGGCATTTCCCACGGTCCTTTGCACTTCACCCTCTTCTACGGTACACCTTCTCCAGGCAATGAAAAAGCGGAGGCTCTACACGCGGAAAACCGTTTTTCTATAACACGTCAATTGGCATATAGCATGGACGAGACGCGTCGGGCTCTCGACTTAGGTCTGTTTATCAACGGCTTACCCATTGCTACTTTTGAACTCAAGAATAGCCTTACAAAACAGACAGTTGAAGATGCTGTTCACCAATATAAGCGTGACCGCGATCCACGCGAGAGGTTGTTTGAGTTCGGTCGTTGCGTTGTGCACCTCGCGGTGGATGACAGCGAGGTTCAGATGTGCACAGCGCTCGCCGGCAAGCAGTCGTGGTTTTTACCGTTCAACAAGGGCTTTGAGGATCACGCTGGCAATCCTCCAAATCCGCACGGACTTAAGACTGACTATCTTTGGAAGGAGGTGCTGACTCCAGCCGGACTAACTAACATCCTAGAAAACTACGCACAGATTGTGGAAGAAAAAGATCCACGCACCGGAAAAAAGAAGCGCAAGCAAGTTTGGCCCCGTTATCACCAGCTCGGAGTAGTTCGACTGGCATTGAGCGATGTACAGGCTCGTGGTGCTGGTAAGCGGTATCTTATCCAACATTCCGCAGGCAGCGGCAAATCAAATTCCATTGCATGGCTTGCGCACCAGCTCATTGGGTTGAAGCGCAATGATAAAGACGTCTTTGATTCTGTCATCGTGGTAACAGATCGGCGATTGCTAGATCAACAGCTTCAGACCACTATTAAGCAATTCATGCAGGTCGGCGCGACCGTGGGGCACGCTAAACATGCGGGCGATCTGCGTAAGTTCATTGAAGAGGGAAAAAAGATCATCGTTTCGACGGTGCAGAAATTTCCCTTCATCCTGGACGAGATTGCCACAGAAGACGCTAAGACCTTTGCCATCGTCATCGACGAAGCTCACTCAAGCCAGGGTGGTAAAACGTCCGGAGCGATGAGCGAGGCGCTTAGTGGCGCGAGCGGAGACGATGAGGGACCGGATCCAGAAGATACAGTAAATGATGCACTTTTGAAGCGGATGGATGCACGCAAGATGCTAACCAATGCCAGTTACTTTGCTTTTACTGCAACACCGAAGAATAAGACATTGGAACTTTTCGGCGAGCCACTACCACCAGATGCTGAGAGCAAAGTTAAACACAGGCCTTTCCATAGCTATACCATGAAGCAGGCGATTGAAGAAGGTTTCATCCTAGACGTTCTCGCCTGTTATACACCAGTCACCAGCTATTATAAGCTGATCAAGAAGACTGAAGATGACCCCGAGTTTGACACCAAGAAGGCGAAAAAGAAATTGCGTCGTTATGTCGAAAGTCATGATCATGCGATCAGGCTCAAGGCCGAGATCATGGTAGACCACTTCCACGAACAAGTGTTGGCTTCCAGCAAAATCGGCGGACAAGCTCGGGCTATGGTTGTAACTGGTGGCATCGAGAGAGCTATTCAATACTTCCAAGCTTTCAAGGATTACCTAAAAGAGCGGAAGAGCCCATACCAAGCAATTGTCGCGTTCTCAGGTGAATACGGCGAAGCGAAGTCGACGGAAAGTTCGCTCAATGGTTTTGCGAGTGGGGACATCGCAGAAAAGATCCAGACCGACCCTTACCGCTTTCTAATTTGCGCGGAAAAATTTCAGACTGGTTACGACGAGCCACTGCTGCATACAATGTATGTGGACAAGGCGCTCTCTGGAATCAAGGCCGTGCAAACACTTTCGCGCCTGAATCGCTCGCACCCACAGAAACACGACTGCTTCGTGCTGGACTTCCAAAATAATACAGAGGCGGTCACCAGCGCTTTCCAGGATTATTACCGAACAACCGTGCTGTCAGACGAGACAGACCCCAATAAGCTACATGACTTGAAGACAGCGCTGGATGATGCACAAGTCTATTCTCCTGCGCAAATACAGCAAGTCGTGGATTTGTTCCTCAGCGGCGCAGATCGCGACAAGCTTGATCCGATCCTTGATGTGTGCGTCCTCGTCTACAAAAATAGACTTGATGAGGACGGGCAAGTTGACTTCAAAGGCAAGGCTAAAGCATTCTGCCGTATTTACAGTTTTCTCTCATCCATACTTCCTTATAACAACGTGCAGTGGGAGAAACTGTCAATTCTGCTCAACCTGTTGATACCGAAGCTTCCCGCGCCAGAGGAGGAAGACCTTTCAAAAGGCATTATCGAAGCCATCGATATGGACAGTTATCGTGTCGAGAAGAAAGCCGCCATGAAAATTGCGTTGGCCGATGAGGATGCGGAGATTGAGCCGGTTCCAACTGACGCTGGCGGTCGAACGAAAGAACCGCAATTGGATCGGCTAAGCAACATACTTAAAACATTCAATGATCAATTTGGCACGCTATTTACCGATACTGACCGTGTCGCGAAGCGCATCCGTGACGACATCGCACCAAAAGTAGCGGCCGATGCAGCCTATCAGAATGCCAAGGAGAATACACCGCATACAGCGCGCATGGCGCATGATCAGGCATTGGCCAAGGTGATGCAACACCTTTTAAAGGACGACACGCAGGTGTACAAACAGTTCGTAGAGAACGAGTCCTTCAAGCGCTTTGTTGCCGACATGGTGTACGAGCTGACAAATCAAGCCGAAATCGAGTTGCGTTAGTTCAGCGCATGCTTGGCGAGCCCGCTGACTTTTGGATCAGATCCCAATCAGATTTCGCCATTTTCGCAATGCCATTTCTAAAGAAAACTGCCCAGTAAGCCATATTCGTTACGAAACTCAGTTGATCGATTATGGAGATCAGATCAACCTCGCGATCCGTCGGAATCGACGTTGCTTCAAAATTAAACCTATCGAAGAAGTAGCCCTCCTTCAAGAAAAGCTTTTTATCGTCCACATAGTAGTCGCTCGTCGCCGAGCCAAGTGCAATGATCTTCCAATCACCTTTTCCCGCACAGCACACAACTGCATCTCCCTTTTGAACCTGTCCGAGAATGTGCTTGCGACTTAATCCAAAGGTGCCGACATTGATGCAGTGTTCCATATCTTCCCTTGGTAAGCATAAAAACCAGTACTTCATGTGTACCCCCACAGGCAAAGGCCGATTTACTGATTCTAACTGACGGTCGTTAAGTCTACACACCACCCTGTCAAGCGGTCGCGGGTTTGGGAAAAGTTTCTGCCGCCTATTACGTCTCGCGAACTCAGGGTTTACCCTATGGTGCGATTTTCGAAAGCGGCGGTACGATAAATACATGGTGCTCGAAGCGCCAATCTAACCCGAGGCAAGCTGAACATTCACGCGCCTCGGGCTTTTGTTTGACCAGAATTGACGAGTGTTTCTGGTCCTTCCTGCAAAACTTTTTTCCTTCTTCAACTTTCACGATCAGGCTTTGACATTCCCTGATCGAATTCTCGCGCACCGCAAATGGTGCTCCATAAGGAGAACACAAATGTCAAACGAAACAAACCTTGAGGTTGTTCAGTCAACCCTTATTCCTGTAATCCTATCGAGATTTCAATCAGATCTTCTCACCCGCCGTGAGGCAGCAGCATACCTGGGAGTGACTCCAGAAACTTTGGCTGTATGGGCTTCGACAAGACGCTACCCGCTTCGGTTTGTAAAAATCGGACGGCTCGCCAAGTACAGAAAATCAGATCTCGACACATTCATCAACAGCCGCACAATCAGCTGTGGTTATCGCACCAACAAAAACTAAATCGCTTAACTACTGGAGGACATCATGACAGATGCGAACAACCTTCAGCTCTTTACCGTACGTGATGCAGCCAAGCTTCTCGACATGTCCGAACACACAATACGCAGATTGATCAAACAACGCAAACTGCCCGTGGTCCGTATCGAACAGCGCATCATGCTCACCAGGAGCGGAATCGCACACTTAATCAAAAAGAACACTTACGCACTTCCAAGCGAATGTTCAGACAGCGGAATCTGCTTCCGCTAACTCAAACAACAAAAAACTTTCCGAAGGAGAGAGCCGAGGTTATTGGTTCTCTCCTTCTTGTCTATGGAGAATAACAATGGATAAACTCAACTTGAAAAATGCAGCTGCCTTTGGCAATGCCGCATTCACGAAACTCGACAAAGCTGAAGCGCTGTACGAAGAACTTGTCGAACGACTCTATGCGATCGGCGAAGATGTCGCAAACCGCATCGAGTCGCCGGAACGAGTCGCAGACGCACTCATCAAAGCAGCACAGGAGCACGTCGGACGACGCAACGGTCATCGCCTAGCAGAGAAAGCGCTTGTAACGGCTTATCGTATCGCGACGAAGATTGCTCCCACCGACCATGCGCGATTAATCACTATCTATAAGCTTCTCGGTCACGTATGTTGCAGACAAGGCAAGCACCGCGAAGCGATGAAGTACAACGCGCTTGCTCTTCTGTTGCAAGTGAACCCACAACCAATATCTCTTCGGAGCGGGCAGTAATGCCCGCTCTTCTCGCGCTTATGAGCGCAAAAACGAGGAACTAAATATGGCTACCATCGACTTTGAAGCTTGTTATAAGGCTCTAGGACTGCCGTTCGGTGCTAGTCTCAAGGAAGTCAATGAGCGTTGGCGGAAGCTCTCTCGCGTTCATCATCCCGATCACCACATGAGAGATCCGAAAGCGTATCGGCAAGCGCTGGAGAAGCAAAAACAACTCAACAACGCGCGTGACGTGCTCAAGAAATGGTTTGATGCAAATCCCCATTCTTTGCCACCCAAGGCGCCTAGCGGCTCTACGCAGTCTGATACGCGAAGTGGCTATGCCACGTCGAATGCCGGTCACAACAGACAATCCGGTCATCAATCACAGTCAACAACTCAGAAATCGGCGCAGAAGACTGGGCAGTCATATAGAAATCAGCGCCAGCAATCAGGGCAGTTTCATTACTGGGACCATACAAAAACCTCGCAGAGTGATACTGCTTCTTCTCAAAGTAGCACCACTGGCGGTGCCGCTACGGGCTGGTTCAATACAACAGAGCTTAAGCTAACTCCATTACAAGAATGGATCAAGAAGATTGATGCCTATTGCAATCGTCCCAACAGCGACTCCGCAACAGCACTTCCAATGGCTCTTGGATTCACTGCAGTTTTCGGTCCGCTATATATTATCACAGCAGGGCTGCGACTGATTTTTCCCGACCTTCCCGCGTCCTATCCAGACTGGGCAATGCCTTTTCTTTTAGGTGGCTCGGGATACGTCACCGTTTACTTGTTTCGTTGGTATTTGGCTGAAGTTAGAATCATCAAGCTTCAAGAACAAACGCTCTATTTCAGAACAGATCGCACCGTTCAAAACTCGATTGAATATCTGAAGATGACGATCGAAAAGCAAATCAGACCAAATGCCAAATGGAAGTTTCTCTCAAGCGGAACCGCTCAAGAAGCCATTCTCGAATTCGAGGAAGAAGTGCTTCCTGAACAAAAGCGACCACGGCGAATCGTATTGCGATTCGAAGTTAAGGAATCAACGATAGGACGGCTGGTTGGAATCGAAGTGAGAACCACTTCGCCAATCAACTCCTTCTCCTGCAAGAAGATTGCAGAATCCGTTCTTGTCGAACTGAAGAAGGAATTTCACGAAATCGCTGCCTAACGACGCGGTGTTTCTTTTACAACCGGCCGGCACGCTTTGTGCCGTGCCGGTTGTTTCTTTACTAATGTGTGCGTCCGGTCCTCCCCGTGGTAGCGGAAATTTCGGCATTTTGGTTTCATTA
>JAVHQC010000017.1:0-74244 GCA_036170915.1 Cyanobacteria bacterium auto_48_18 | reverse complement strand
ACAGCGTCTTTGAGCCTAGCTCTTCTACCACCATAATATCCGCAACCGCCGCAAGCAGTATGACTGCGCTTAGGAGCGGCGCAATTGGCGCAGGTACCAATTTCTTGTGCTTCTGCTTTCCAGTGAGCTCTGCGTTGATGCTGCTTCTGGTGGGATGTCTTCTTCTTCGGAACAGCCATTGCTGTATCGATCCTCCATATTCCGGACTAATTATTATCTACTAAAAAGCCTCTATTCCTGATTAGGAAAGAGAGTCTTTAGGTTCTTCCAACGAGGGTCGATTGGTTTCTCACCGTAGGCACTCTCGGAGCCTGCCCCCGAAACGCCGCTACCGTGAGAGCCTTCGGGCATTTGAGGGCCAGGGCACTCATCACCGCATCGACTAAAAACTGGAGAAGCTAGCGTTACAGCTTGATACACAATGTCGCTGATGTCAATAAAACCGTCTTCAGGAATTTCATCATAGAAATCATCTTTAAGCAGTTCTTTGTCTCGAGGTGCCCCCATTTCGAAATCGGCAAGGGCATTGCGGTGGGGCACGAAATATTCGTCGATGTCAACATTCAAAACATGGAAATAGGGCCGCAGACACGATTGGCAGTTAAGCTTGAGCAAACTTTTGACATTACCGGTAAGCTTGACGCCACCAGCGGCCATCGCCAGCACCAGTTCGCCCACAGCCGGTTTGACCGCCTCAGGAATGGGCAAATTTTCGTTGAAGGCAATGAGCTCCCGACGTTGAGGCGTTTCTTTCAACTCGTCCACAGAAATTTTCATGTTTGATTATGCTTATGAAAGATGAAATATAGTACATCATCGCCACTGCTGATTCGCGCAGACTGGCTCTGGACGGCCACCGGGCTGGCACTGGCCCGCGGCGGGGTGCTTATAGAAAACGGCCTGATTGCCGCGGTACTGAATGAACAGGAAGCTGACGACCGAATAGTCAAAGCCAACCTTCGAGATTCACAAGTAGTTGATCTCGAATCTTCAGTGATCACCCCAGGACTCTTCAATCTTCACACCCACCTCGATTATTCGCAAGCGCAAGCCATAGACGAGGGCTTGCCTTTGTTTACATGGATGGCGCAACTGGTTGGCAACAGCCGCTCCTGGACAAAAGCACAATTCGAGACTTCGGCTCTAGCCGGAGCGCAAGCCTGTGCCCTGGCCGGCACATCATATGTAGTTGACAGTTCATATACGGGTCTGGCCGCTGAGGCGCTGGCGCAAGTAGGGTTAAAAGGCCTGGTGGGGCTGGAATTATTTGGTTTAGACGAAAGTGCGGCAGAGAACATTTTTACTTTGTGGAGCGAACGTTACCATTCTTTAATGGGCACCGCCAGCGGTGCACTGAGCGATGCACTGGAAGCCAAACGTTTAAGTATCACTATTGCCCCACACGCTCCTTATACTGTTTCACCGGCCCTGTGGAAAAAGGCCGACCAGTGGGCTCGCGCAAAAAACTTGCTGCTCACGGCACATCTGGCCGAATCGAAGGAAGAATGTGACTGGCTGGAGAATCATAGCGAGATTGTCGATCAATATTTGCGCCAGGTGATGCCGCCTGGGGCAAAGAGCACTGATGATTTGCTTGAGCAAATAAAAAGGTCGTGGTCAGGGCAAGGGCGTACCGCCGCCGCTCACCTGGCGGAGTTTGACTTATTAAGCGAAAATCTAATCGCCGCGCACTGCGTGCAACTGACTGAACCCGATTTTACTATTTTGGCTACAGCCGGCGCCCGGGCCGCCATCTGCCGGCGCAGCAACAAACGACTTTTGACCGGCCAGGCTAATATGGCCGCCTTTAATCATCATCAAATCAAATTTGGTCTGGGCACCGACAGCCTGGCTTCGTGCAGCGATTTAAGTTTGCTTAAAGAAGCAGGGGCCTGGCTTGATCAAATTAGTGCCGCCGAAGCTCTGAGTTTGATAACCACTCGCGCCGCCGAGGCCGTCAATCTCTCAAACAGTACCGGTTCTTTAACTGTTGGCAAAGCGGCCGACCTGGCCATTTTCCCAATTGAAAAGACCGCCTTTAAAGGTGACCAGGATAATCTGAACGAAGCCCTGGCCCACGCTCTCATTTATGCGGCACCACCAGCCAGTGATTTGCTTATCGACGGCAAATTTGTGGTTCGAGCAGGCAAAGTGTTAGCTTGCAGCTAGTGTAACCAGAGAGATTAATCTATACTGATTTTGAGTTATAGAAGGGTCTACTTAAATGTCAGGACGCACTGATCACATATGTAGCGGACGAACCTGTATGTTCTGCCGCGTGCTCGACAATCCGCAACGAGCAACCTTGGCCGGCACCAGAGCCTACATGGACAACCAGGTCATTGATCGCGTCAAAGAGCTTGAGCAGCGCTCCTTGCTCACCGCCACGCAAACAAATCTTTCTAACGCTAATGGCGAAGAAATTGAAAAGTTGGCTCTGCTTGACACCCTGACGGAACTCTATAATTCGCGCACATTCATCAAAGAAGTGAAAGACGAATTGAAAAGAGCCAAGCGCTACAAGCGGCCGGTGTCACTTTGCATGGTGGCAGTGGATGGATTTAGAGATATTCAGCGCTCGTACGGCGCCCTCACTTCAGACGCGGTTTTGAAAGTGATTGGCGGAGTTGTACGCGGTGCCATTCGCGACGTTGACATCCCTGCTCGTTACAGCTCAGAAGAATTTGCCATTATTTTGCCTGAAACCAATGCTTCAGGCGCAGCCATTGTGGCTGAGCGCATTCGCAGCCGAGTTGCCACGCACGGCGTCACTCACAACTGGCACAATTTGAAAGTGACTACCAGCGTAGGTCTGGCAGCATTTCCAACCCACGCCCGCGAGCATGATGAATTGCTTGCCCGCACCATTCAGGCGCTGGAACTGGCTGTGGAAAAAGGCGGCGATCAGGTTATCACGGCATAAATTGCCAAAATAAGAAGAAATTTCAGCGTTTTGAAGCCTCTACCAGCTTCATGCCGCTGCTAAAGCTCGGCTTCAAAGCACTCATATACGCTAGAATTTGACCTTCTGATCACACTGATATTGATTGTGTGGCACTGCAAGTTCTTTCTTAGGCTGAAATTTTTAAACTATGAGTATATTCGGGCAAAAGGGCGCGTCTTCTAAAAGTGGTTCCAGAGGTTTATTTAAAGACTGGAAACCGTTTGCGGTAATCGCGGTCTTGATCTGGTCGTTGGTCAGTCTTTTTCAAGTTGAGCCGGTCACCACAATTAGCGAATGGCAACGCCTTGCCAATTTAACCGGCAACGATCTGCAAGTAGAAGTGTTCAAGCGGGTTGAGAAATTGCCCGGCTGGGACAAAATGAACAATTACCAGAAAGAAGATGCAGTCAAAAACGAATATGACCACATCGGCATGGGCAACAATATTCAGGTGCTGGCCAAATCAAGAGGCTACGCACTGTTCACCAATTTAAAACTCGGTCTTGATTTGCGCGGTGGCAGTCAACTCCTACTGAGAGCAATTCCAGCACCACCCCAGGTGCCTGAAATTACGCCACAAGTAATGGACGGCGTCATGACCGTCATTAATAACCGCATCAACAGCTTAGGCGTGTCTGAGACTCTGGTGCAGCGCTCAGGCAAAGACCGCTTAATTGTGGAATTGCCCGGCATTAAAGATCCGCAACAAGCCAAAGACAGAATTGGCACCACAGCCTTGCTTGAATTTAAAGAACTTGACTTTACTTCAGAAGGGCTGGTGAACTGGAAAAATGTAGACTTAACCGGCGCTGACTTCAAACGCGCTCAAGCCTCACCAACAGCCGGTGGAACCTGGCAGGTAGATTTTGAATTTAAAGATGCCGGAGCTAAAAAATTCGGCGAACTGACAACACGTTTGGCGGGGAAATATATTGGCATTTTCCTTGATGGCCAACCGACTGACAGAGACGCACACGGTAAGCCTGTTCCCATTGAGCACTATTCAGGTGTGCGCGTTAACGAACCAATTACCGGCGGTCGCGGTCAAATTACCGGCAGCTTCAGTCGCGATCAAGCAGTAGACCTGGCACTCAAACTAAACGCTGGTGCCCTGCCTGTGCCCATTGAAATCCTAGAAGAGCGTACAGTTGGTGCCACACTCGGTCAAGATTCAATTCACAAAAGTATGATTGCTGGAGTGGTTGGAATTGCCGCCGTGATGATTTTCATGGTGGTGATTTACGGTGTACCAGGATTGATCGCAGACATGGCATTGATTCTCTATACACTGGCTACCCTGGCCATTTTCAAAACCATTCCTGTGACATTAACGCTGGCTGGTATCGCCGGATTTATTCTTTCAATCGGGATGGCGGTTGACGCCAACATTCTTATTTTTGAACGCACTAAAGAAGAGTTGAATAACGGTAAAAATCTCTGGGTAGGCGTTGAAAACGGCTTCTCACGAGCGATGTCATCGATTTTCGACAGTAACGTCAACAGCCTTATTGCTTGCGCCGTACTGATGTTGTTCGGTACCTCTTTAGTTAAGGGCTTCGCCGTTACTCTGGCAATTGGTGTGGCAGTTTCAATGTTTACCGCCATCACCGCCACTCGCACCATGCTGCACCTGGTGCCATCGAGCGTTGGCTTGTTTGGTCATAAAACCGAGAAAAAGAAAAGTACTAAAGTGATGACCAAGGAGGCCGTATGACTTCTTCATCTAGTTCTAGCTCTAGCTCTGGTTTGAGCAACAAACCGCACGTGGCAAAAAACGTTGTAGACATAGTTAAATATCGCACTCTTTGTTTTGCCATATCGCTGCTGCTCACCATTCCCGGTATTTTCGGAATTGTTGCCTGTTGCTATAAATTTGGCGCCCCTCTTAAACCAGGCATCGATTTTACCGGTGGCTCAATTTTGCAGTATCAATTTGAAAAACCCACGACGTTAGAATCGGTGCACAAAGTTTTAGCCGAATCTGGTTTTGTCGGTTCGCAAGTGCAGCAAACATATATTGGCGGCAAAGAAGCCGTGGTGATGCGCACCAAAGCAATAGACAGTGAAGCGGATAAAGCCAAATTAGACTCTAAATTGCTCGCTGATCTCGGACCATTTAAAGCTATTTCAGTTGACAAAGTCACAGCCACCATTGGACCTGAACTGCTCAGCAATGGGCTACTGGCGCTGCTTTTCACTTTTGCTTGTATGGTTGGTTACATCAGCTATCGATTTAAATTTGATTATGCCGTCTGTGCCATTGCCGCTCTTGTGCACGACGTACTTGTGCTCTGCGGCATTTTTGCCCTGCTTGGTCTTGTGTGGGGCACTGAAGTAGACAGCCTGTTTATTTCGGCAGTGCTCACCGTAATTGGTTTTTCAGTGCATGACACGATTGTGGTGTTTGATCGAGTGCGCGAAAACGCTAAATTTGTGGGCAGCAAAGCAATTAATCCGGTCACTAAAGAAGAGTATAAAAAATCTTTTGGTGACGTGGCTAACGACAGTGTCAATCAGACTCTTGCTCGTTCTATCTACACGTCTTTAACAGTGGTAATTACTTTGCTCGCATTGTATTTACTAGGCGGCACTACCACGCGCGATTTTGTACTTGCCATGTTAATCGGTATTATTTCCGGCACTTATTCATCTATCTTCAACGCCAGTTGTTTGCTTGTGTGGTGGCGTGATCGAAAACAGCAACTCCGCACCAAAGCGGCTTGAGGCAAATAAAAATGACACATCAAGAACCGCTAACTGAAGAACAAAAATGGGAGCTTTTGACCAGGCCTGAAAAGCTTGGAGAAGTGCTATTAAAGCGCGGCAAAATTTCACTGACCCAACTGGAAGAGCTGATTAAAGAGCAAGACACCTCTGGTGAGCCGCTCGGTAAGCTGATTCTGGCCCGAGGCCTGATGACCGGTCAGGAATTATTGCAAGCACTCGATATGCAACACAAAACTGATCAAGTGATTATCAAGGCTTTAACTGAAATGTATCAGCATCACACAGATGCCGAAGGCGATTCAGCAAAAGACGACAGCGAGAAGAAATAACTTTCTTTTATTAGCCATGAACAAATTGCCTGTCTTGCTATTTTCGCTTTCGGTCATTGGTGCCGCTGCGAATGCTTTGCCTGGTTCAGCGCCTGCTTGGTCTGCTGAGGCAGGCGTCAAAACATACAAAGCGCTTAAAAAAATCGATTCGCGCAAAGATTTTGATCAGTGGTTACTGATGTATTTCGACCATCCCCAGCCTGAACTTACTGCTCAGGCACTGCTTTTTGGCGAGAAGAAGGGAGACTTCGACAATAAAGAGCAAGAGCCTATTCTTTTTGCCATTGCCAGTCGACAGTTCGCTCAACACCCTGAAAAAATTAGTGGCTGGCTGGATGAACTTTCAACTCTGAAATTGGCTCACAAAGTGCTTATCTGGAAAGCATTGTGGTCGGCTGACACTGATGATGCAAGAGCAGCAGCAAACAAACTGGCGCAGCAATTTCCTGAAAGTAATAGACCACAAGAGCTCACTGCCACTGGTAAAAAAACAACGCCAATCATTAACATGGGGCTGAATCCGGGTGTGCTCGACATGCTGTGGACCAGTTATTTTATTACCGGCAACAAAAATTATGTGGCGCGCATTTGCGAAGCGCTGCCGGTTCTGGCCAAAGACAAACCTGACGTCAATCGCATTGTCACGGCCGGTGCTGCTCAATGGTCGCTGGTAGCTAATGGCAAAAAGTATGCGCAAATAGTAGAAATATGCGAGCAGACTAAAGCTGATAAGCCTGAACTGACGCTGCAAATTGACAAGGTTTTAGAAGCCGTGCGGAAGCGCTGACTGGTTGAGTTCTGAAAACTTAAACGGGTATGGTCTAGTGTTCGCCAACTGAAACGTGCACGCTTCAGTTGACGCAACTTGCTGCCCGTCAAATAGAAAATCAGCTTTTGCGATACCAGCGCAAATCACAGTCAACCAGCACGGCCAGACCTTCAGTTAGATTTTCATCTAAAAAAGGCATGAAAGCTTCGATTTTCTCCCTGGTATCAATGAATTCCACCACTATGGGCAGATTGGTGGAAATGTCCAAAATTTTGTTGCTATGCACCGTGTTATGAGCGCCAAAACCTTCTAAGCCTCGCCATACAGTAGCGCCTGCGATGCCGGCTTTTTTAGCTTCTTGCACCAGCCATTCATATAATGGTCGGTTGCCGTGTTTATCACCTTCACCGATATAAATTTTGAGCATTGTGCCCTGGCTAAGTTTCATATTTACTCCTAGATAAGGCGTGCCAAAATCATTCCTAACCAGACAAAAAAGAGACCAAGCACCACTTGCAGTACAGAATTGCTGGCAGCATAAAGAAACTCGCCGCTTTTAATCAACTGCATGGTTTCATAGCCAAAAGTTGAAAAAGTAGTGTAACCACCTAGTATGCCAATCAAAAAGAAAGCGCGATACTCAGGGGCAATAATCGATTTACTTTCGGCCAGCTGTGCGAGAAATCCGATCAGCAGGCAACCAGATATATTGACGACAAAGGTGCCCAGGGGAAAAACCCAACCATTGCAGGCTTTCTGCACAGCAGTGGCAGTGAGAAAACGCAACACTCCGCCTATGCCGGCGCCCAGAAATACCAAAAAATGTGTCATTGGCGTATTCTAGCAAGCCCGGCACAAGCTGAGTGCAACATTGTGCTATTTGGCTGCGGCTTGAGCTGGGGCGCAACCTGCTTGCATCTTTTTCATCATCTCTTCGGGTGTGAGATCTTCAACGTGGGTGGCAATGGCCCAGGGTTGACCAAACGGATCAACCACCTGACCGTAACGGTCGCCCCAGAACATGTCTTGTGGTGGCATGGTAGCTGTGGCACCAGCATCAACGGCGCGCTTATAGGATGCGTCTGCATCTTCTACATACAAATGCATTGTGGCGTGCGATTTGCCAATAGTTGCAGGGCTGGCTGAATTTCCGCCATCGTGTTCAGGAAATTCATCGCATAGCATAAGCAAAGAATTGCCGATCTTCAAACAGGCGTGCATAAGGCGTCCGTCTGGCATAGGCATGCGATTAATTTCTTCAGCGCCAAAAGCTTTTTTGTAAAAATCAATGGCTTTGGCTGCGCTCTTAATCACCAGATGTGGTGTCACTGTTGAAAACCCGGCTGGAATTTTTTCTACTGTGTTTGTCATTATTTTCCCTTGTTAACCTCAAATCTAGTTTTAAGCCGAGCCGAGTTATCCTCCGCTCAATCATTGCCTCATTTCTCATTGCCTTATTTTACACAGTGCAGGCAATTGAAAAGCTAAACAGATTGCGGCCAGCAGGGCCAGTGCGGCACAAGTAGTAAAAGCGCAAAAGGCTCCACTGTGCTCATAGAGATAGCCGGTCAATAAACTGGCAGGCAAAAGAGCTAGCCCAACAGCAAAATTCATGATGCCAAAGGCAGTGCCGCGCAAATGAGCAGGAGTTAAATGCGAGACCAGAGCCGCTAGCACCCCTTGAGACAATCCCAGATACAAACCGTAGACCAAGCACAACACAAGCATTATCAAGGCAGAAGCAGACCCAGACACATTACCTAACAGTGCAAATCCGAGATACGTGGCAGCATAGAGTAAAAAAGCAATACACAACATGGGGCCGTGACCGATTCTGTCTGAAATAATTCCGGCAGGATAGGCACACAGAGCGTAGCTAACATTAATCACCACGAGCACCAGCGGACAAAGTGCAATGGGCAGGCCGCAATCTTTGGCCCTGAGAATGAGAAATGCGTCTGAAGAATTAGCCAGACTGAAAAGCAATACTACTGCCACCAGACCAAAAAATTCAGGCGGCATCTCCCCTTTTACTTTTTTAAAAGTCTTAAAATCAAAAATTTTGTCCGGGCTTAAAGGTCTGGTGTGCTCTGGTTCTTTGACGCCAAAATAAAGAAGAAAGAGCACCAGCACAGCTGGAATGATCGCTAAAGCGAAGGCAATTTGATAATTATTGCTGGTGTACCACATCACCAGCAGTGCAACGAGCGGGCCAATCACAGCACCAACAGTGTCGAGCGACTGACGCAAACCATAAGCGCGTCCGCGATTGGCGCTGGTTGTAATGTCTGCCACCAGAGCGTCTCGAGGAGCGCCGCGAATGCCCTTGCCCACCCGGTCTGCCCCTCTGGCGATGAGCACCACAGACGCCGAATTGGCCAGCAAAAAAAGTGGTTTAACCAGGGCAGACAAGCCATAACCAAGCAAGAGCAGACCTTTGCGTTTGCCGATGCGATCACTCCAGGCACCAGAAAAAATCTTGAGCACTGATGCAATTGTTTCGGCCAACCCTTCAATAAAACCAATTTGTACAAAACTAATTTTGAGAACAGTAGACATAAAGTTTGGCAATACCGCGTGGATCATCTCAGTGGAGACATCGGTAAGCAAACTGGCCAAGCCAAGCACCACAACGGTAAAGGGCACGGCGGCGGCTGAACTCTCAGCTTTCGAGATCTCAGCCTTAGATTTATGCTCAGGTTTTTCTTCAGACATAAACTTCCACTTGCGCTCGAGTTTCAACTGCAAGCCTAGCGATGATATCGGCCATCACTATTTTTGCAGAATTAGAGGGGCTTTGGGCTAAGGCCCATACACTGTGCTCCAGCAACATTTGATCGACTTCGACTTTGGCAAACTTATCTATGGCATCGATTATTTCGCTGCTGCAAGAATGTTCTTGTTTTAACTGATTGCCCATAACCACAAGTGCATTACGCAAAAGCCCACGTCTTTTCGGTCGCCGCAGAGGCGATTTCTGAAATCGTTTGACAAACTTTTCATTGCTATCGATTTGCAAAAGTTGAGGCAAATTTAGATGGTGTCCGGCACCACTGGCAGGGGCAAATTCAGGCCAGGGGGCAGGTGGCGACTTACTGTTATAAGGGCAAACTTCCTGGCAGATATCGCAGCCATAAACCCAATCGCCCATCTGACTTCGCAGTGCGAACGGAATTCCACCTTTATTCTCAATGGTCAAATAAGAAATGCACAAATTAGCATCAACCATCTGTGCGGCACCAGCAGTGATGGCAACGTCTTTTATGGCACTGTCTTTTATAGCATTAGTTGGACAGGCGGCAATACAACGCACACAATTACCACAAGTGCCTTGATATTCAAGATCAGGTTCAAGATCTAAATCGACAAATAATTCAGCAATAAAATTGTACGAACCTGACAATTTCGGGCCGATTACGAGCGAATTTTTGCCCACAAAACCAAGACCGTGGCGGCTGGCCAGCGCCTGTTCGTAAAGGGCGGCGTCATCGGTTACGGACCTGGCGGCAATGGGCCTGCCCGCTTCTTTTTCAAGCAGTGCACAAAAATCGCCGAGCTTCTTGCGAATTACGGTGTGATAATCTTGGCCCACGGCGTAGCGGGCCACGCGGCCGTAACTGCCCGGGGGCGGCGGCGGCGGCACACTGTAGTAACTCACCGAAACTATAATTACGCTTTTTGCCGGCTCGAACGTTTTAGCCGGGTCGCTGCGTCGCGCCGGATCCCGTTTCAAATATTCCATGTCGGCAGCGTAACCGTTATCAAGCCACTGCTGATAATGGTCTGCGGCCTGAGTCATCGGCGCGATTGAACCGATTTGCACCTGATGAAAGCCAAGCTCGCCGCCAATTGCTAAGACTGTTTCTTTCAAACTCATGGTAAAGACTATAGCCGACCAGAGCAGACTATACTAAGCAATCAAGATAAGAGCTTATAGAAAGAGATTTCCGTGGCCGAGACACTTACCATTCATGACTTCGAATACGATTTAGACCCGGCTCTAATCGCGCAGAAGCCCCTGGAAAATAAAGACCAGTCAAGGCTGCTGGTGGTAAACAGGCACAGCGGTGAACTGGCTCACAAGCAGTTTTTCCAGTTGCCTGAGCTTTTGCAAAAAGGTGATTTGTTGGTGGTCAATGACACCAAAGTTTTGCCCTCACGCCTGATTGCTACACGCAAATCAGGCGGCACAGTCAAGCTTTTATTATTGAAGCCTCAAAGTCGCAATGTCTCTATCTGGGAAGCCATGGTGACGCCGATTAAGCGTCTTAAACCGGGGCAAGAGCTTTTGGTGGCAAGCGAAGATGGCAGCGAACCCAGCATAATCACAGTCAAAGACATTGTCATAGGTGCCGACGGCTTTAAAAGATTACTGGTAGATTTAGGCCCGCCTGAAAATGTCTACAATTTGCTCAGTCGGGTAGGTTTCGCGCCGCTGCCGCCATATATCAGCAGAGACTATCGCGAAGATAAACCGACGCATCGCCAGGAAGACCTCTTTCAATATCAAACTGTGTTTGCTCAGGCACCAGGGGCGGTTGCAGCACCTACCGCCGGCCTGCACTTCACGCCCGCTGTACTATCAGCCCTGGAAGCGGCCGGTATTGAACTGACAACAGTTACTTTGCACGTGGGGGCTGGAACGTTTAAGCCAATCGAAGAAGACCTGCACACTCACACCATAGAAGAAGAGTCTTACACTGTTTCGCAAAAGGCAGCTGATGCAATTAACTCGGCAAAAAAAGAGGGGCGGCGAGTGATAGCTGTTGGTACCACAAGTCTGCGCACCATTGAAACTGCCGGAGCCAGTGGTTTTGTACAAACCGCAGACGATCAAAAAACCGCCCTCTACATTCAACCTGGTCACAAATTTGCGGTGGCCGACGGCATGATTACTAATTTCCATCTCAGTCGCTCGAGCTTGCTGGTGCTGGTTGCGGCACTTGCTGGGCGAGACTTGATTATGCGCGCATATAAAGAAGCGATTGCCGAGAAATATCGCTTTTATAGTTATGGCGACGCCATGCTGATTGTTTAAATTAAGAGCTGACCGTGCTTACGGTTTCATCACTTTGTCGAACATCAAAGTCATAAATGAATCTAGAGGCACAGTGGTCTTTGTGGTCTTAGCGCGCAAAATGGCGCCATGCCAACCGCTCTGGAAGAATTCAGCCATCACCACATGATCAAATTGATTGCTTATCAATTTGCTTTCCTGACCTTCTTTAATTACTGAAGCGAAACGATTGCGCCAGCGGGTCAATACTTCTTCAAGCTTGGCTCTGAGCACTTCTGATTGATCAGACATTTCCTGCGAAAGGTTGCCTATTAAACAACCATTGCGGCACTGATTTTCTTTTAGAGCCTTACGGCCCTCATTGCAATAAGCCTTGAGACGCTCAAGGGCATTGAGTTTTTTATCATCAAGGAAATGCTTGAGAGTTTCAGCATAAGTAGAATCAAAATGGTCAATGATTTGCAGAGCAAAATCTTCCTTGCTGTCAAAATAGTAGTAGAACGAGCCTTTGGGCACCCCTGTGGCCTCGAGCACTTCTTGAATGCCGGTGTTGTTGTAGCCTTTCGTCAACATGATGCGTGTGCCGGCTTCTAGTAAAGCCGTCTTCGTCACTTCTTTCGTACCTGTTTGCCTGGCCATTAGCACTCTCCCAGCATTGTGTGTAGTTCTATAATAGACGAGTCGGCTAGTAATCGTCAATGGCCAGCCATGGGGAAACTCAAGCCGACATTTGAGAAATCTCACAAATGTCATGTGGATGTTATTTTGCCGCCGTAATCTCAAAGTCACAAACCCATTCCCCCACCAAGGCGGCCAAGAAATGAAAAATAACGACATCGAACAAAAAGCCCGCGAAATCGTCAAAGAGATGGATCAATCAGGCGATGACCACGCGCAAAAAGCAGCTGAAATGCTGAGAAAAGAATTTGCTTCTACCACTATGACCGCAGACGAAAAGCGTCAATTGATTGTAGCTATAAGAAACGGTGAGACCAAAGGTGAAGGCGCAGACCTGCAAGTAGCCTCTGCATCAACTGCGGCTATACGCGAGAATCCAAAACTGGCTAATCAGTTTTATGTGCAGTTGACCACTAAAGATCGTCCGCTGGGAGATTCAGTCTGGCACGCAGCACCCCTGTATGTTGCGCAAACAGAGCCCGGCATGAAAAAAATCGAAGCTGTAAGCGAAATGAAAAACCAGGCGATCCATATCGCTCGCCGTATGGATAACGGTGACACACATGCAGCTGCAGAAGAATTGCGCCAGGCCGGCAAGAGCATGAAACCTGAAGATTTTCAGGCTCTGCTCAAAGAAGTGAGTAAGGAAGAGGCGCGCAACGTGGGCGGTGACCTGGTAAAAACAAAACCATACATCGAGCCCATTAAGCCCACAGATAGCTTTGTCATCAGAGACCAGAAGGCTGCAGAACTAGCCAAGCCCACCGAGTGGAGCTACCAGATGATGCGCACGGAAGCCTTAACTGCTAAAGAAAAAGCAGCTTATGGTGGTGCCACTAAAAACCCGGCCTTTGAAGTGATCGCTAAGCAAACAGATAACCTGCCCAGCTTCACTATTGTTGAAGGTGACCCACGCCTTAAGTACTAGGCGAGGTAAAATTGAGCGCTCAACTAAGGAAGTTAAGTGACTCAACGCCGTTGCCCAATAATCGAACTGGATCTCGAGCAGATTAAAAGTCTCATTAGGCCTGCTATGACAAGCACCGTAGTCGACTTTGAACTAATGACTCACGGTGCCATCAACAGCAATTACAAAGTCACTCTCGACAACGGTAAAAACATCTTACTGCGCCTGTACGGGCAGCAAGGGCCGACAGAAAGTGACCGCAATAAAGTCGAAGAAGACGTAATCAACCTAGTGGCAGCCACTGTTCCTGTAGCCGATGTATTGCACGTGGGCACTACTAGTGATGACAATGCCAGACCTTACGCGATTTTGAAGTGGTGCGAAGGCATTCTTCTGCAACAACTTCTTGATGGTGGCAAATATCTCAAATCAAAGGCCTATTTAACTGACGTCATGGCAGCGGTGGGGGAAACGCTTGCGGCCATTGGCTCTTATAAGTTTGCCAGAGCTGGATTTTTTGCCGCCGACTTGAAAATCGAGCAAACATTTGCAGACGACGCCTCAGCATATTTACGCACATGCCTGACTAATTCGCTAGTGAAAGAGCGACTGGGAGCTGCTTTACACGAGCATTTAAGTGAATATGTTGATGCAGCGGCTCCACATTTAAATCGATATTTGGCCGGCCAAGAAGCGTCATTAGTACATGGCGACTTTAATGCTCTCAATATTCTGGTTACTGAAAATAGAGACAGATGGTGCGTCAGCGCCGTTCTTGATTGGGAATTCGCTCACGCAGGCACTGCACTATTTGACGTGGGAAATTTTTTGCGCAACGAAGAAAAATATCCGGGCATGAGCACGGCTTTTATTGCCGCTTACCAGAATGCTGCAAAAGACGACGCGAAATTACCAGAAAATTGGCGACAACTGTCGCGATTAGCCGATCTCAATAGCTTGCTCGAATTTCTCACCGTGGCGGATGCGCGGCCAGAATTATTCGCTAAGACTCTAGCAAACATTGAACAAACCCTAAAGCAAAAAGTTTGATTGCTCTTTAGCCTTCAGGGGCGTAGGCGAAACCATTGCCGCCGCGCTGCTGCACAAATTCGCAGGCCAAGTCGGCACGGGCAATTAACTCGCGTGGATCTTCGCCGTGGATTGGATAATAACCAATGCCAAAACTGAGTGTCACCGGAATGCGGTGCCAATTATGCTTCAGCTCCACCGATTCGAATTTTTTGCGCAGACGATCGCAGAGAATGGCGGCACCACGCCCTGGCGTCTCGGGCAAAACCAGAATGTAACGGTCGTCAGATAAACGCGCGGCCATGTCCACATCAGACCTGATGCCATCGAGCAAAAATTGAATTACAGAAAAGACCACAGTATCACCGGCCAGCTCACCGTAATTAGGCTCTACGTTCTCAAAACCATCAATGCCGACGATTACTACCGTGGTCGGGCGATTGTAACGCTTAGAGCGCTTAAGCTCACGAGACAGGCGCCGCATTAAATAACGGAAGTTATAACAGCCGGGAAGGCCCTCAAAAAAGGCAATCAGCTCGAGATCATCTTCGCTGATTAGATGTTCGTCATCGTCGCGCATGTGCGAGAAAACATCTTCTTTAGGCGTTGACTGACCATTTTCTCCTGCCTCTTTATTTCTGGCGTCGGTGAAAACCGAGTTTCGCACATTAGAAAGACTGCGGTGAAAAATGCCGTCTCTGACAAAAGTTCTGTCGGGTTGTTGATTAGGAAGCTGCGCCATATTTACTCAGGTTTTATAAAACATTCAAACTGACTGATAAACAGAAAATAGGTCTCCGGTGTCACAATCCTGCCAACATCAATATTACCCAGATTGTTACCGGGATAATCTTAGTTTAAAAACCGGCCAGGAATTAGTTCTATTCAATATTAATCTATTCGATTCTAATCTAAAGGTATTTGGGCAGGGCTTGTGGCACCTGTGATGAAAGATTCGATTGAGCGGCGATTTCACGACCAAATTCGGCCGCATCGATCAAATAAAGCCGCACCATATTTAGTGCTTCATTGGCCGTGCGCCATCTTACTTCGGCACGTGGCAGACGGGCTCCCAGCTTCAATGTACGGCCGAAATAAAGTGGAGCTCCACCACTTTCGGCAGTGCCTGCGGCCGATAAACCAATATAAACCGTTCCCACTGGTTTTTCATCATTGCCGCCGTCCGGGCCGGCAATGCCGGTCACACTTAAGGCCAGATCGCAGCCCGATAATTTGCGCATTCCGTGGGCCATAGCTTCGGCACACTGAGCGCTGACCGCGCCAAACTCTTTTAGCAGGGCGGCGTCTACTCCCAGCAATTCTTGCTTTGAGCGATCGCTGTAAGTGACGGCGTTGAGCATAATATATTTGGAGCTGCCGGCAACATCAGTCAGCCTTTCGCTTACGAGGCCTCCTGTGCATGATTCTGCTGTTGCCAGAGTGAGGCCCTTCTCTGTCAGAAGAGCACCAACTGTAGATTCCAGGGTCTCAGTATCGACGCCGTAGCATTTAACTCCGCTTTTATTTTTGATTTCGTCAATCACAGGCTGCGCCAGAGCTCTGGCAGCTGCTTGTGTTTCAGCTTTGGCGGCAACGCGCAAACGACATTCCCAGCGGCCGGCATATGGTGCCACAGTTGGATTAGCCAGGTCGAGCAAATGGGCAAACATCTCTGCCAGAGCCGATTCACCGATGCCAAAATGTTTTAACTCTTGCGACCAGATAGTGCTGGCGGCATAATTCTTCGCCAGATAGTCATAAGCAGTGCCCTGCCACATTGCTTTAAGTTCTGATGGCACACCAGGAAAAGTCAAAACAGTTTTTACTTTATCGCCTGGGGTAATGCCGGCGTAAGCCAAATTTTCGTCACTGAGCCGCCAGACAACACCAGGCGCAGACCCCACCGGATTGGGCAAAATATCGGCACCATGCGGGCGCAAGGCTTGCTTTTTATTTGACTCGGGCATGGCAAAACCGCGAGCGGCAAAGAGGCCTGTGATAAAAGCGAGCAATTCTTGATCTGTCTCTAACGGGGCACCAAAAAGCTGAGCCAGACATTCAGTGGTTAAATCATCAGCTGTAGGCCCAAGACCGCCGGAAGTGATAAGCACATCAGAGCGGCTCAGAGCCTCTTTCATGCAGGCTTTGATGCGTTCAGGATTGTCACCGACAGTGACCCTATAAAAGCAGTCAAGGCCCAGCAATGCTAGTTGCTGAGCCAAAAATTGCGAGTTGGTATCAAGTACATCACCAAGCAGAAGCTCGGTGCCGATGCAAACGACTTCTGCTCTACTCACGGTTTGCCTTAGTGGTGGCCGGCGGCAGCAGGTGCTTCAACTGCATCGACGTGATAATTCATCATAGCCCATACGCCAATGGCAAACACAGTGCACATAAATGCCACCATGAAAGCGATCAACCAGTTTTTGGAAGGGTCGCTGTGTGTCTCTGCGCTCATATCCGGCAAATCTCCTAAACAAAATCAATAAAATCGCAAAAAATCGAAAAATTCAAAAGTGGGCAATCTGGTTTTAGTATAAGCGCTTGGCTGCCTATCTTCCAATCTGAGCCAGCCAACCAAGCGCTTTATTGGTATCAAAGGGACGGTCGGAAGGCTGAATTACCTCAATAATGCGCACCATTTTGCCTTCAGCCAGGCAGGCAATTAGCCCTTCATAAATCGTTCCGTCCTGATCTTTGAGCCGCCCCTGCCAGTAGGTAATTGTGCGGCCGTCAATTTCCTTTTTGCTGGCCTTGGCCGCAGATTGAAAATGGGCCCATTTTGTTGGTGTCCAGATGCCGTTATCGTACATCCGCTCAAGTTCTTCATCAGGATCTACCACGCTAGAACGCTGATAGCGCCAGAAGAGAACTTCTGTATGGTCAGGTGACTGCAAGAACACCACTGCACCAGGGTTTATGCTGGCGGCCATCACTTTGGTAAAACCAGGCAATGGGTCGGCGCTGCCGGTGATATAGGTGCTGACCTCGCTCATGGCTTGCGGGTTGACAGATTTTTTAAAAAAATCACGCATCATGACAATGCCCCAAACTCCCGAGACCGCTGCAGCAATGATGCAAAAAGCAGCCAATGCGGCAAGCATTTTTACCGGAGTGGTGATTTTTAAAAGCGGTGCACCCGCGTCTGAAGAGAGGCTGGTCATTTCTATTTGGATTCGACGCCCATACGGCTGTTGAAAGCCTTCAGGGTATTACTGAGAAGCATTGCCACAGTCATGGGGCCCACGCCGCCCGGCACTGGTGTAATTAAACTGGCGTGTTCGTAAGCTTCACTGTAAGCAACGTCGCCCACCAGCCGGCCTTTTCCATCAGCGCTATCAACTCGATTGATGCCTACATCGATAACCACAGCCCCAGGCTTGACCCAAGAGCCTTTGACCATTTCCGCCTGGCCGCACGCAGCTACAAGCACATCAGCCTGGCGACAGACTTCGGGCAGATTGGCAGTTTTGCTGTGGCAAATGGTGACAGTGGCATTTTCTTGCAAAAGCATCATCGCCAGTGGTTTTCCCACCAGGTGTGAGCGCCCAACAACCACGGCATTCTTGCCCGACAGTGCCACTTTGTGGTGAGCCAGAAGCCGCATCACGCCAAGGGGAGTGCAGGGAAATAGCCCATCCGCCCCTTGCAAAAGCAGACCAGCATTAACAGCGCAGAGGCCGTCTACATCTTTGGCAGGATCAATCAAAGCCAGGATGGCAGCAGATGAAATTTGTTTTGGCAGAGGCAATTGCACAAGTATGCCGTCTACCTTCTGGTCAAGATTCAAGGCTTTGACCTGTTCGGCCACCACTGCTTGTGCCGTATCAGCAGGCAGCTCAATGAGAAAACTTTCGATGCCTACAGCCTTGCAGGCGGCTATTTTGCTTTTGACATAGGCTTTTGAAGCCGGATTGTCGCCCACCAACACCACCGCCAGCCCGGGTTTGCGGGTTTTGCCTTTGATCGCTTCAGCTACGGCAAGAGCAAGCTCACTCTTGACTGCCTGTGAAATATCTTTGCCGTCAATAATTTTAGGGTCGGCCAGAGTTGTGTTTGGTGAATCCATCAATAATCTCGCAAAATTTTAGAGTATCAAATCTAGCAGAAATGCTTAAAGCAATGGTTTAAGTCCACTACACCAGAGTTACTTTTGCTCACGGCGCCATTTTCTAATAGCCTGATGGTAGGCTGATTTACTTCAATATTGGTGGAGGCCGCCGACCTCTCAACTACAACTCCAATCTTCTTAAAGGGAAAATCAGCCTGGCTCTGGGCTTCCCATAAATCTGCGGCCATCGTCGCCACCAGCTCATAATCTTCGCCCCCATAAAGAGCCCATTCAATCGCATCAGCGCTTCTGTCCACGCTAGCTGCGTATTCCAGCGTAGCCCCACTGATAGGAATGGCGCTCAGGTCTATATCAAAATCAACACTTGATTGTTCGGCTACTTGATAAAGGGCGTCCGCCAGACCATCACTGGCATCCATCAGTGCGCCGCGTTCTCCGGTGATTCGCACCAGGGCCCATGATTCGCATAATCTTGGTTTTGGCTCAAGATGGGCGGTTACCAGCTCACTATATTTTGATTTCGCACTAGTATTTTCACTGAGCAAAATTTGCAAACCGGCAGCACTGGCGCCAAAAACACCAGTGACGACTACTACGTCACCGACCCTGGCACCACTGCGCCGAAGCGTGCCCGCTGCATGACCGGCGCCGATAGCAGTGACGTTCACAATGACATGTTCGCCCACAGTCAGGTCGCCGCCCACAATTTGAGCCTGATAAAGGCTGGCGCAGGCTGTGAAACCGCCATAGAACTGCTCTAAATTGCTCTGCATTTGCTGATCGGCTGCTGAGCCTGCTTCAGCTCGGGGCAGCGTCAGAGCCACGGTCAAATAACGCGGCCGGCCCGCCATGGCGGCGATATCGCTTAAATTGACGGCGCAACTGCGCCAACCCAGACGGCGCCAGTCGATGCAATCTAGGCGAAAATGCGTGCCTTCCACCAGGGTGTCGGTGCTAACCAGCATGCCGCCTTCCAGAACGGCACAGTCATCGCCTATTTGCGTGCTGCCGGTCCACTCTTTGATCTTCTTTACTAGTGCCTGTTCTCTAGTGACCACAACCAACTCAACTCAACGTAACTATTGATCAAAAATGCTACAATTTCGCTTAATACCCTAGTTTTGCGCGGTGTTGTTATGAACCCAGTTTTGCAAATTATAGACGGCGTTGTCAGCCTGATCAGTATGTCACTATTTGTCTGGTGCCTGCTCTCCTGGTTTCCCAATATCAACTGGCAACAACAGCCTTTCGTCACCTTGAACAACGTCATGCGCCCGATTTTGGCTCCCATTCAAAAAGTGGTGCCGCCCATTGGGGGCATGGACCTTTCACCGATTGTGCTGTGGATGCTACTTAATGTGGTGGCCAATTTTGCCCACATGCTACTCAGTCACTAAAGTGTGACCGTTTACTTTTATCCTTCAAAGAAAGCGCTACAACAAATTGGCAATGCAATCTAGACGTTCCTTCCTTTTTGGATCATTGTCGTGGACCTGCGGCACCCTACTACTTATAGACCAGTTAGGTGATTTACCCGCCTTCGCTAAAAAGACTCCGCGCAGCCCTACTATTCGCGGGCCGCACACTCTTTCACGTGAAGAATGGGCACCGGCGATTGTGCCTGATCACGTTGGCTTAGCCGATAAAGGCTACATTTGTTTTACCGACGAATTCGGCCGGCTGGCCGTAGTCGACATGCGCAAACCGGTTTCGCTCAAAACGCCCGTTAAAGTTGTGGCCGAACTCTCCGGCCTCGGCAACAAAATGGTAGATTTTGCCGTTACACCCTATGCCGCTTACGGCCTAACCTACAAAGAAGGCGAGCAGAACGAAGCGGTGGTGAATCTGGTATCAGTCTCGCTCACCCCCATTGAATCGCCGTCAATATTGAGCGACATTCGCCTCGGTCGCTATAACGAAGCGGGCAACATCTGCAGCGCTAACGATTTGATTTGTGTCAGCGGTATCACCAGCAGTGGCGAGAATCTAGTTTCAATTTACAGTGCCAAACGTGGTGCTAAAGAACCCACTTTCATCTCGAGTATGTCAACGCAAATGCCAGTGCGTGCCATTGACATAGCCGACAAGCAACTGATTATTCTGACGTCGGCCAACGGCGGCGCCAAATCTCAAATTGACTTTGTCAATTTGAGCACATCGGACACTCCTGAAATTACAAAATCAATTACTGTTGAAGGCGATTATCGAGTTATAGCTCGCTTTAAAGAAATGATTTTAATCGCAGGCACCGATGGCAGTGGCAAAACAAAAGCTTGCCAGGCTCAGCTGTTGATGGGTGGTGTGGCACCAAAGTTATTGTCGAAACTGGCGCTAGATCAAGTCAGCACTGTGGAATCGGCCGCAGCCCAAAAAGATCGTTTTCTTGTGGTCGGCCGCAGCAGAGGCGATAGACAGGTAATCTCTCTAGTACTGGATCGTGCTCGCAACGCCTCTGTGGAACAAGTGATTAAGATGCCTGTGGGCAAAAATGATGGCGGCAAAAATTGCTCTGTTGTAATGCGCGACATGTCTGCTTATGTGGCCACCGGCTGGTCAGGTGTGCAACTGCTCACCCGTGGCAAAGACAGTGCCTGGGCAATTACTTCTTCATACAGCATTCCAAAGTTGGCGGCCGCTGGTGTAGCAGTGTACAAAGACCTGGTGGTGCTTGCCGGAAGTGATTTGCAGCTCTATAACGTCGGCCGCCCGGAGCGCCCAATAATGATGAATTCAGCCGCTCCCTCCCAGGCCATTAGAGCCATGGTTGGTGCCGGTAGTTTTGTCTTATGTTTAACGAAAGAAGATCTCTCGTTGCGCAAAATGGACAGCCTGCAAAATGTGGTCACCACTTCTAAATTGCAAGCCAACCAACTTTGTTTTGATATCGGACAGATGCGCGCTTACGCCATCAAATTTTTGGACAAAACCACACGGGTTCAGCCGCTAAAAGTTTTCACAGACAAATTGGAACAATTGAAACCATTTGAAGTACCTGGAATATACAGCCGCTGTCAGGCTTCTAAAGGTCAGCTGATGCTGGGTGGATTGAATGATATTGCTATATACGGCCCATTAGGCACAGGCAATGCTAGTGGCAGCGGCAGTGCCAGCCCAGTAGATTCTGCCGTTAGCTCTGCGGTTAATTCTGTGGTAAAGCCAGTAGTGAACGCTTTCAACAGCGCAAGCAGTGCAAAAACAGCAAGCAAAGACGCCAAAGAAAAAGAAATCAGAGACAAAGAAATCAATGCTGCCGGCATGGAATTAATTGGCATGAGACATTTTGAAAACCTGGCAGTGCGCGATATTGCTTTTGCCGATGAAGCAATTTTAGTCACGGCTATTGATCAAAATTCAAAAGGATTCTTTTTGGTTTTAAAAAGAAATGACAAAGATTTGCATGTACTTGGCACCATTGATTTACCGCATGATGGTCTCGCCCTTGGCTGCCAGGGCACGCGGGCAGTGGCTGTAGGTCGCGGTTTTGACGGCAAAGACGTGGCCACGATTATTAGTTTTGAAAAACCCAGCGCTCCACAAATCATTGCCACTCTTCCAGCTATTGAAGGAGTTTCTTCAGTAGCTATAAGAGATCAATTGGCAGTATTAGGCGGTCGTGGTCTGGAGATTTTGACTCTCAGCTAGGCATCTCAAGTAATTCGCAAACAGGATTTTTGTCAATGAAAGCACCGGCCCTGACCACTCAGATTTTCATCGGTCTGGCCCTGGGTATCTTAGTGGGCTGGCAATGGCCCCACATCGGCATGGCATCGGCTCCCGGCGCAGATATCTTTTTACATTTGATCAAAACTATTATCGCTCCACTGGTGTTTTCCACTTTAGTTGTTGGTATCGCTGGTGGTCACGGACATGGTGACCTCGATAACTCCAGCGGTGCGTTTTCAGTGGGCCGAGTCGGTCTCAAATGTTTGATTTATTTTGAAGTAATTACTACCTTTGCTCTGGCTGTTGGTCTGCTAGTGGTTAATATTTGTCAGCCAGGTGCCGGCATTGATTTGAGTGCGCTCAATAGCGGCGAGGCCCAGGATCTGCTAGCGAAAAAACCCAGTGTGGGAGATTTGATTACTCATATTTTCCCCACCAGTGTGATTGATTCTATGGCTCGCGGAGACGTTTTACAGATTGTAGTTTTCACAATCATTTTTGCCCTTGGTGTCAAAGCCGCTAGAGCGACGCAAATAGTTGATCTCTGTCAGAGCCTGGCAGAAGTGATGTTCAAATATACAGGCTATGTAATGAAAGTAGCACCCATTGGCGTCGCCTGTGCCATGGCCAGCACCGTTGGCAAACACGGATTATTGGTGCTCTTCTCTCTCGGTAAGCTGGTTGGCACGCTGTACCTTGCCCTATTTATTTTCATTACCTGTGTACTTTTACCAGTAGCACTGATTGCAAAAGTACCGCTTAAACGTTTTGCAGCTGCGGTAAAAGAGCCTTTCTTAATTGCATTTTCAACCACCAGTTCTGAAGCGGCCCTACCGAAAGCTTTGCAAAACATGGAAGCTCTGGGAGTACCGCGGCCCATCGTCAGCTTTGTTTTGCCCCTCGGTTATACATTTAATTTAGACGGCACCACTCTCTATTTATCACTGGCCGCAGTGTTTGTGGCTCAGGCTGCGGGTGTGCAAATGTCGATTGAAAAACAAATATTGATGATGCTGACTCTAATGTTAACCAGCAAAGGTGTGGCCGCTGTACCGAGAGCCTCACTGGTGATCTTGGCAGGCACACTAGCAACATTCGATCTGCCCCTGGCAGGGGTGGCACTAATCTTAGGCGTAGACACACTCATGGACATGGCGCGCACATCAGTCAACGTACTGGGCAATTGCCTGGCATCAGTGGTGGTGGCACGGTGGGAAGGAGTCTTTGCCGAGAAGCCTTTGGTTTTGCCCAGTGAGACGGAAGTTGTTGCAGCAACCGTGAATTAGGCAGAGCATGAGCGACGAAGATTCTCGACTTCAACTATGTATCAGCTCAGTAAGAGTGCACCGGCTCCCGGTCTGTGGTCTCATCGGCCAGATGAAACAGGTCGAGTCCAAGTTCTTGTTCAGACTCACTAGCAGTGAAATGCATAAAACGATCAATGATTTTGGCCAGCGCGTAAGTGCCGCCGAAAGTAAAAATCCAAACCGCTAAGACAGATATTACTTGGGCCACGAATAGATCGGTACTACCGTGAAGCAAGCCGTTAGCGCCGGCCGGATTAATTGCTTTGCTGGCGAAAATTCCTGTGGCCAGCGCGCCCCAGGTGCCGGCCATACCATGGCAAGCACAGACATCAAGAGAGTCTTGGATTTTCAATTTTTCCGAAAGCTTGATTGAGAAAAATGCCACCACCGCGCCTATGGCACCAATGACCATAGCGGCGGCCACATCGACATAGCCGCAGGCCGGAGTAATAGCCACAAGCCCTACCACTGCCCCGGTAGCAGCACCAACAGCGGTGTTCTTGCCTTCGCGGGCGCTGATTGCCATCCAGGTGAGCGCAGCGGCCGCAGCTGCCACAGTTGTTGTAACCAGTGCCTGCGCCGCCGCCGCATTGGCTCCCAGCGCGCTGCCGCCGTTAAAGCCGAACCAACCAAACCAGAGCAGCACAGCGCCAAATAAGGTTAACGGTACGCTGTCAGGCTGAAAGCGACCATCAACGGCCCGCTTTTTTCTTCGCAAGGCAATACACATAGCGAGTGCGGCCACGCCGGCAGTAATGTGCACAACTGTGCCACCAGCAAAATCAAGTGAACCGAGTTTTTTAAGCCAGCCACCATCACCCCAAACCCAGTGAGCAACCGGATCATAAATAAGAGTGGTCCAGAGCAAAGTGAATAACATGAAAGATTTGAAGCGTACTCGCTCAACGAACGCACCAGCAATAATGGCCGGAGTGATAATGGCAAATTTCATTTGAAAAAGCATGAAAGCCAGGTGTGGAATTTGCGGCGCATAGCCAGTGGTGTCGGCTATGCCGATACCGGTTAAGCCACACCAGCGGAGGTCACCAATCAGAGGAGCAGTGTCACTGCCAAATGATAGTGAATAGCCAAAAAGCACCCATTGGATGGTGACAATGAGTAGAGTGCCAAAAGCAAGCATGATGCAAGAGAGCAAATTTTTGCGCTCCACCATGCCTCCGTAGAACAAGCCTATAGCCGGAGTCATGAGCATCACCAGCGATGAAGACATCAAGACCCAGGCTGTATCTCCAGGATTAATATTCAAATTCATATTTAGCCGATCTTCAATTGCAAGGCAGCCATGCCACCACTGCCTTCAAACGAGTATGCATAGTCTTCTTCACCCTGCGGCACTATTTGCCAGAACTGTGGCAAGTAAATAGCAAAGTTATCCAAAATACTCTTTGCTCGCACACTTCCTGTAGCCAGATAATGGCGCTCGATTAAATCATGCAGATAATCGCTGGCGGGGCCTGATACTCTTTGCAATTTTTTGTCTGGCTCACCGCAATATTGTTCGCTAAACTCTTGCTTCGCATCAAGCACAAAAGCCAGACCACCAGTCATGCCGGCACCAAAGTTACGACCTACCTGACCTAAAACTACTACAGCGCCACCTGTCATATATTCGCAGCAGTGGTCACCGCTGCCTTCAACCACAGCCACAGCACCAGAGTTGCGCACAGCAAATCTTTCGCCAGCCTGACCAGCACAGAAGAGCGCACCACCTGTAGCGCCATAAAGGCATGTGTTGCCAACGATTACATTCTGCCATGATTTTAAGTTTGAGCGCGCTGCAAATTTTATGGCAATTTCGCCGCCGCTCATGCCTTTGCCTACATAATCATTGGCTTCACCGGTGAGGCTTAATCGGACATTGTCAACAATAAAGGCACCAAAACTTTGCCCGGCGGAGCCGCTAAAATTGAGATCAATATGGCCACGGAAGCCATTATCTCCATATAATTTGGCCAGGGTACCACCCAGTCGTGCACCGACACTTCTGTCAGTGTTATTAATCGTATAACGAAGAGATACTGTGCCATGAGTCTTTATGGCAGCTTGCACAGCATCTTCGCTCAAAATATAGTCGGTCAAGCTCTCAAGGTCACGATGAGGCTCTAAAGATGGGCTTTTCCATGCGGCATTTTTCGTATGCGAAAAATCTTTATTGTGAGTGTTGAGCAAATAATTGAGATTGACGCGTTCTACTTTATGGGGTTTGAGTTCGCTTTTGCTTTGCAATAAATCTGTTCGCCCAAGCACGTCATGGAGTGATCGATAACCGAGTTCAGCCAGGGTATAGCGTACTTCTTCAGCAATGAACAAGAAAAATTCCACAATTTGATCCGGCACGCCGGTAAACTTCTCGCGCAGTTTTTCTTTTTGACTGGTGATACCAACAGGGCAATTATTGGTGTGACAAACACGGGCCATGATGCAACCTTCGGCAATCAAGGCAATAGAACCAAAACCAAATTCGTTAGCGCCCATCATGGCCGCCATCACTACTTCCCAGCCAGAACGCAAACCGCCGTCAACTCTCAATAGCACTCGGTGGCGCAAATCGTTAGTGAGCAGAGATTGATGCACTTCAGTTAAACCGAGTTCCCAGGGAGCTCCAGCATGCTTGATGGAACTCAAAGCAGAGGCACCCGTGCCACCATCATTACCTGATACTTGAATGATATCGGCATTGGCTTTGGCGACGCCGGCAGCCACAGCCCCAATACCGATTTCGGCTACAAGTTTGACTGATATCAGGGCCTTCTGACTGACCTGGCGCAAATCAAAAATCAGCTGCGACAAATCTTCAATAGAATAAATATCGTGGTGCGGCGGTGGAGAAATTAAACTTGCACCAGCTTTGGCGCGGCGCAATTTGGCAATGTAATCTGAGACTTTGTGGCCTGGGAGTTGCCCGCCTTCACCAGGTTTAGCCCCTTGAGCAATTTTGATTTCCAGTTGTCTGGCAGTGACCAGATATTCGGGAGTAACACCAAACCTGGCTGAAGCCACCTGCCTTACAGCAGAGCCGGCATCGTCGTTTTTCTTAAGGCCGCGCAAACCAGGGAAACTGGCACTGGTACCGTCTGCGGTGACATCTTCAATGGGATAATACCTGAGCGGATCCTCTCCCCCTTCTCCAGAATTAGATTTTGCGCCAAGCCGGTTCATGGCAATGGCCAGCACTTCATGAGCTTCTTTAGAAAGCGCACCAAGCGACATACCACCAGTACAGAAGCGTTTGACAATATCAGCCGCCGGTTCAACTTCGTCTAGAGCTACAGGAGGTCTATCTGACTTAAATGTCAGCATATCGCGCAGGGCCAGTGGTGGCCTTTCACGCACGAGAGCCGAATAGCGTTTAAATTCTTCCTGTCGCTCTTGCACGCTGACAACTTTTTGGCTGATACCAAGAGCAGTGTGCAAGGCTCTGACAATTTTTGGATTATTGCCATGATACTCACCGTCAGGTCTTGAGCTCATCATGCCGTAATTAATCAGGCGCTTATGCGTGAACGGAAAAGCTTTGCGATGAAAAGCCAAAACATCCTTTTCGATGTCTTCAATTTCGAGACCACCGATTCTAGAAGGTGTATCGGTAAAGCACCGGTTCACTACATTGTCACTTAGGCCAATGCATTCAAAAATTTGTGCACCAATATAACTGGTGAGAGAAGAAATGCCCATCTTAGATAGAACTTTCTGCAGACCTTCTTCAACTGCGGCTATAAAATTAGCTTGAGCATCATGGTTAGAAAGTTCAACCAGACTCTTGATTTCAGCATCAGCACAAGAGTGCCGCACTATTTCAAGAGCCATGTAAGGGCACACGGCTTGCGCACCGAAACCAAAAAGACAGGCGAATTGATGAGTGGTCCAACACTGGCCGGTCTCAACTATCAAAGATGCGCTAAGCCTGAGGCCCCGACGAATCAGCTCATGATGCACGGCGCCCACGGCCATAAGAGCTGGAATTGCTGCTCGCTCTGAATCAACACCCCGATCACTGAGAATGAGAAGAGCTTTGCCGCTCTCTACGGCTTGAACGCTTGCTGCAACCACGTGACTGAGGGCGCTATCAAGATTTACCTCAAGTGGGTTGAATAAAAGCGATACTGTTTGAGAGGCGAAATTAGATGTTACTTCTAGTTCTTCTTCTAGCTCTTGTTCTAGTTCTTCTTCATCTTCTACTTCTGGCTCAACTTCTTGCTTTAATGCACCAAGCTCTTGCAACTGCCTCAGTTCGCCTTCATTTAAAATCGGGCTCGACAAATGAACCAACCTGGCGCCATGGAAAGACGGCTTGAGCCAGCCGCACTGAGCACCAAGATAAGTATCCAGTGACATCACCAGCTTTTCGCGTAGATGATCAATAGGTGGGTTGGTAACCTGAGCAAAACGCTGTTTGAAATAATCGTAAAGTAATCGCGGCTGACTGGAAAGCACCGCCAGCGGTGTGTCGTCACCCATAGAATAAACTGTCTCATGACCAGTGGCAGCCATGGCCACAATGATGCGGACAATGTCTTCATTACCGTATCCATATGCTGTTTGCAGACCAATCAAGTCGCTGTCAGCCAGCTTAATCTGGTCGGCAAAAGACGAGCGTCCTAAATTAAGGCGCTCACTGACCACCCACTTAGCGTAAGGCTGTTCGCGAGCAACATCGATTTTCACGGCACGGTCTTCGCTCACCTGGCCGCTCTTAATATCTACCATGAGCATTTGACCGGGACCCAGTCTGCCCTTCTGCACCACCTGGCGTTCATCTAAATCAATCACACCGGTCTCTGAGCTGAGAAAAACGCTGCCATCTTTCAACTTTGTATAGCGAGCCGGTCGCATACCATTGCGGTCAAGTTTGGCTCCTACAGTCAATCCATCGCTATAAACTATTAAAGCCGGCCCGTCCCAGGGCTCTTGAATGCCTGAGAAATATTGATAGAATCCAGCGATTTGCAAATCTTGTTGCTCTTGCGCCGATGCTCTCAATGCACCGGCTATAGTGGCTCCTGCAGCGTCGGGTATTAGTTGCATCAAGGCTGATTCAGGGCTACGACCCAGTTTAACCAGCAGCTCCAGGGCATTATCAAGACTACCTGAATCAGATGTATTGGCGCTCACCAGCGGCAGCGAACCCAGCTCGAGTACCATCTCACGACATTTCATCCAGTTGCGATTGCCGAGCAGTGTATTGATTTCGCCGTTATGCCCCAGCATACGGAAGGGCTGAGCCAGACGCCACTTGGGCATTGTATTAGTGCTAAAGCGACGGTGATAGACAGCAAACTGGCTGGTGTAGGCGACATTAGCCAGGTCTCTATAAAACCTGGCTAAATCATAAGAGCGCACCATGCCTTTGTAGACAACGGTGCGGCTCGAAAGCGAGGCTACATAATAGTCGGAATATTTTTCACCTAAAGCATAGAAAAAGTTGGCAATTTTCTTTCTGGCAAAAAGGAGTTTTTGCTCAATTTTTTCAGTAGTCCAATGTCCTGGAGCCCCCAGTAAGAGTTGCTCAATTACCGGACAGGTTGCTCGGCCTAGTGGTCCGAGCGCGCTACTATCTACCGGAACTTTGCGCCAGCAGACAGTGGAAAAACCTTCCTCTTCCACTAATCGTTCGGTGTTCTGGCGACAAAAAGCGGTATCAGCCTGAGGTAAAAAAATCATACCCAGCGCACTAGCGCGCAAGTCTTCAGCGGCTAGAAGTTGCCAGGGAATTTCAGTCAGGATGCCGGCGCCATCACCAGTGATGCCGTCAGCGCCGCAAGCGCCCCGGTGCTCCATTCTATTAAGAGCGCCGAGCGCGTCCGAGACCGCTTGATTGCTTTTGACTGGCCGATAGACAAAGCCAACTCCACAAGCATCGCTTTCTGGGTTTATATGATTGCTTTCAAACAAAGCGCTTTTTCCAATAAAAAACGGCAGGCCGAAAGCGGCCAGCCTCGAGATACAGCACAGGGTCTGTCAGTGACGTAAACCCTGGCGCAGTATTTGATTATTGGCTAAGACCAACTAGCTGGCAAGAAAATGTTAAGTAAAGCTGAAGGGGCAATTATGTCACAATCGGCCAAAGCAGCACCGCTAGCTGCTTTAGAGTGCATACCATTGGGGAAGGCGCCTTCACACCATATATCTTTTGCGGTCCTTTTGGGGCATCGTTGAAGATCCAGGCACTCCACTGGTTTAAAAATTAGGTCTTCTGCGCCAGCTCTTTTTTTCAGAAAATTACCTTTAAAGGAAATTTTTCCAGATGTGACTGCCCGGGCCTAGCGCGACAATCTCAAGCGATAACCTACTCGGCGAACGTTCTCGATGATAGATTCTGATTCATCATCACTCTTATCAAGCGCTTTTCTAATCCGTTTGATCGAAGTGCGCACAGCATCGGCTGTCACTTCCGAATCGTAAGACCAAACTCGCTCTAAAATAGTTTCTGTGCCAAAAATTTCATCAGGATAGCGCATGAGAAATTCAAGCAGGGCAAAATCTTTTTTCAGAAGATGAATCTCTTCATCACCTCTTTTGAGAGAATGTCTGACTGGATCCAAATGTAAATTGCCACAAGTCAGTGTCGCACTGGGCGCCGCCGATGAGCGCCTGGTCAAAGCCCGGAGCCTAGCGGCAAGCTCTCTCATATCAAAAGGTTTAGTCAAATAATCGTCGGCACCAGCATCAAGACCTTTCTCTTTTTCGGCAATCTGAGACTTTCCGGTCAGCATCAAGATTGGTGTGGTGCCTCCTGCAGCCCTGAACTGTCGACAAATTTCCGGGCCCGACAGCTCAGGCAATTCCCAATCTAAAATCACCACGTCATAACGACCAGCGCGCAGACACTCAAGGCCTTCCCCACCATTATGAACAACGTCTATAGCGTAGTCTTGATTTAAAGATACGCCAATCAATGTCGTCAAATCTTTGTTATCTTCAACCAAGAGAATCTTCGGCAATCGAAACTCCAATATGCAAAGAACCCTTACAATAATGCAAACTGCAATGCTGCTTTAATACCCAGGCAAGACAAAATGCACACCAGGAAAATCGATTGAAATTATCACTCACCGCCAAAGTGTTAATGTTGTTAGGTTTTCAGCTGCTCTTCGAGATTGGTTTAGCCGGTACTGTGGCCTATTTGCAGCAGGAGGCGGAGCAAGACGCTCAGCGAGCGATCAAGGCCCATGCAATTTCAGATTGCATAAACCGATTAACCGGCGATTTGTATGATCTCTGGATCACCGTGGGAGCATCAAGCAAAAGCAGTTGGCTCGAAACCGGCTATTTGCAAAAAACATATCACGGCACGGTGAACAAACTAAAAGCCGACTACAAAGAGCTTGACGAGCTTACTGCTGATCAACCAGAACTAAATGCAGTAGCCAAACAGTCTAATGCCACCGTCACTAAAGCGACTCAAATTCTCGACAAAGCTGTTGCTGCCATAGAAGCCGGCGACTTAAGGCTGGTGCTGCAAATTAATCGAGACTACTACGCGAAACTTAAAGCCATGTTCAAAACCGTAATTTCTCAAGAGCTCAAACTGGTTGAGCGGCACGAAAGAGAAGTCTCGAAATACAGTCAAGAACGACAGGCCTTGATTCGTCGCCAACTGCTGCAATTGTCTACCGCAGCTTTGATTATCAATGTCATATTTAATCTGGTAATTGCCTTCCTGCTTGTAAAAGGCATCACCTCCCGTTTAAGAGTAATGACCGCCAACACCAGATTATTTTCGCAAAGGCAGTCGCTGCACCGGCCCATTGGCGGCGGCGATGAGCTGGCCGAACTGGACAAATCATTTCATCAGATGACTGAGAAACTTTTAGAAACTGAAAATCAGCATCAAGAAATCGTCAACATGATTACCCACGATATGCGGTCACCTCTGACCGTAATTCAAGGATGCCTGGATATGCTCAACACCAGGCAGCTGGGCACTTTAAATGATAAAGGCAACCAACTGGCACCGCTGGCTGAGAAGAATTGCAAAAGAGTGATGCAACTGCTAAATGACTTGCTTGATATTGAAAAAATCAAATCAGGCATGATGCCTGTTGATCAGTCGAAATTTTTCATCAATGAGTTATTTGAGGAAGTCAATGAAACTCTCTCAGTCTGGTTGGCAGAAGCAGGCATCAAATTAAAAATTGCCGACAGCGATGCTTATGTACTAGCAGACAAAGATCTGGCCGCGAGAGTTATTTTCAATCTGGTATCAAATGCGGTGAATTATTCACGCCGGGGCGACACCATATCGCTGAGCGCACAGCAAGTCGAAGATTGGGTTGAAGTTTCAGTGCGCGATCAGGGTAAAGGCGTTCCACCGGAGATGCAAAAAGCTATTTTTGAGCGTTTTCAACAGGTGGAAGACCAGAATGGAAGTGGTGGTCATGGCAGACATGTGGGTTCGGGTTTGGGCCTGACTATCTGTAAATCTATAATTAACCTCCATGGCGGAGAAATCTGGGTGGAAAGCAAAACAGGTGAGGGCAGTAACTTCCTTTTTACGCTGCCCGCGGTCAGCGCCTGAACGGTCAGAAATTTTCAATTTAAGCAATATCTGCAGCGGCGCGCTATAAAAGTGGGTAGATTCTTTATCAAGGACCAATGTCCTAGTTTTTAGCCCCTGGAGGTTTAATTGATGAGCGCTACCGAAACGTCGACCCGTCGGAGGTTCCCACGTCTATGCTCGAGCGCCTTTGAGCATCCCGCCGACAGACAAGCCCTGGAAGCGCTGAGAAAGATTCCTGGAATTGACAAGCTGATTCGCAAGATGTTGGAATTGGGTGTGGAAAAAATGATGCGCGTGCAGCTCCTGGGCGGCTCGGTGCACATCACCCCAAAACAGTGCCCTCGCGTTTACAAGCTCTTCAAGGAAGCCTGCGAAATTCTCGATGTGCATGAGCCCGACTTGTTCTTGGCCTCGAGCCCGATCGTCAATGCTTATACATTCGGGGTCGAGCGGCCCTTTGTGGTGATTCAATCAGGGCTTGTTGACTTGCTTGATGATCAAGAATTGATGGCCGTCATGGGCCACGAGCTGGGTCACGTTAAAGCTGGCCACGTGCTTTACCGCAGTCTTGCCATTATTCTGATTAGACTGTTTGACATGATCATTCCTATTCGTGGATTTGCCAGTATCGCTTTGCAAATTGCCCTGTTCGATTGGTACCGTAAGTCAGAAATGACCGCCGATCGGGCAGAATTGCTGGTGGCTCAAGACGTCAACATCTGTTTGAATGTGCATATGAAGCTGTCTGCCGGTTCGAAAACTGTTTTCGAACAGATGAGCGGTGCTGAGTTTCTTAAACAAGCCGACAGCTACGAAGAGATGGATTACAGCACACTGAATAAAGTCTATAAACTTTTGCAAGAACTGTTCCGCTCTCATCCAATTCCGGTTTACCGTGCCAAAGAAATTAAGCTCTGGTCTGAAACCAAAGCTTTTAAAGAAATTATGGCCGGCCGCTATCCTACTTCAGAGAGTGAAGTCAATTTACGCGCATGCCCGCATTGCGCAAGTAAGATTGCCCCTTCATTCTTCTTCTGCCCTGACTGCGGCAAAAATGTGCGCATTTAGCCAGTAACTTGTAGTTCCCGCGGCACTACATTCAGTGCCTTAATTGGGCCTCGACCTCTGGTCGGGGCCTTTTTTCAAAGCGGCTGCTGGCTGTATTCAAGATCTAAAACGTATACGTTCTAGTTGCGAAAATCGATCCCAAGCCGGTTTAATCTTTAATCTTTGCGTGACTCAAATTTTGGAAAATCTAACTCACGAGTCATGGGCGCTGAACCTACGAGTTTCTCAGCGGCAATGCCGCGCACAACTCTGTCCATAATATTCTCAATGCGCACATAACCGGTAGCAATGCGGCGTTCTTGACTTTCAATTACGGGCAGGCGCTTCAAACCATGTTCACGCATAGTCAACATGGCAAGCAGAGCTGAATCAGCCATCGTCACAGCAATGGGATCTCTGACCATTATTTCATTTACTGTCATAGCTGGAATGTTCTTTGCCCGACTGGAGGTAGCAGCTTCAATGGCCGCCAGTAAATCTGAGCGAGTCACCAGACCAATGAGCAGCCCGTCCCCGTCAACAACGCAGCAGAAATCTAGTCTGTGCTTGTTGATACGCTCAATTGCTTCCTCCACCGAACTCTGGGGTCGCAGCGGAGCGCCGGGCAAAGCGTCGATAACTGATTCTAGAGTTATAGCTTCAAGCACATCGCGATATTCATCTAAGCTTTTAGCCGGTAACCCACGCCTTTTAACAGCTTTAGCCACAGCGTCGCGCAAAGGTGCTAAAGCCATTGATATTTGCGTGAACACTCCGCGTCCAAGCACCACCACCTCAACATCGGTACGCGCCCTGACAGTAGCGTTGCGCGGGCGATTGTCAAGCAAAGCAGCTTCGCCGAAAAAGTCACCGGTGCCTAACACAGCAAGCACATCAAGGGTTTCGTCCTCGCGCTTCTTCAAAACTTCGACTTCACCTTCTTCAATCATGAAAAAGTCTACTGCTGCGTCACCCTGTTCAAAAATATAATCACCGGCGGCATAGTAAGCTCGAGACACGCGCCTGGTCGGATCAGCGCGCAAATGGGCAAGGGTGCGCGGGAAAATCAAATCGCAGCCCCACTCTAAACCCACTTTGATTTTTTGCGAAATCGACGGCAATTTCATTAAGTAAATGCCGCGCCACAAAAACCAGCCAAGAAAACCTGAAATATGCAGACCTGATATTTCAGCAATGGCGTTGCGACCACCAATAGAACAAAGCTGACCTTGCATTCTGAATGAAAAAGGCTCAGTGGGTCGCCCCTTAATCGCCCGCACAATATTGTTTGCTACCTGCACACCTTGTCGCTCGGCAAATTGAGCCACTGTTGGACAAAGGGTATTGTCCAAGGCATTAACGATGGCGGCACAGTCACCAATTGCCCAGGCATTTTTATACCCCGGCACTTTCATGTCTGCTTCTACTGCTATGCGTCCATGTTTTTTCGGCACCGTGAGTCGGTCTACCAGCGGCAAAACAATTGTACCGATGGTACAAATTACTGTGCCGCCAGGCATTAAAGTACCATCACGCAGAGCAATGCCTTCTGGTGTAGCTCGAGCGGCGTGTGAATTTAAGCGTATGTTGACGCCTGCTTTTTCCATTTGTTTTCGAGCCCGTACTCGCAATGATTCATTTACTTCAGGCAAAATTTGATCGCGCGAATGAATCATGGTGACGTTAATATCTTCGGCCTTAATATTGTGGAAAAACTTCAAGCTCTTGCGCAGAAGGTCATTAACCTCTCCTGCCACTTCCACGCCGCTAAAACCACCACCCACAACAATAAATGAAAGATACCAGCGTCTTCTTTCATCGTCGTCGCAGACTTCAGCTTTCTCCATCCTTTGCATTACATGAGCTTGCAGCGCAAGTGCATCACCGATTGTTTTTAAGCCGAAAGCGTGTTCGTCCATGCCTGGTACCAGGGCCAAATTGGCACCATTACCGCAGGCAATTACCAGCTGGTCATACTTCATTTGTTGACGCTTGCCGTCGTGTGCTTCGTATTCAATCTGGTTATTGTCGAGATCAATGCTGAGCACATCTTCAGTGCGGCATTGCACATGATCTAAAAGCTGCCTGAGCGGTGCGCCTACATCTTTGGGCTGCACAGCAGCGCTTGCCACTTCAGCTAGAAGAGGGTGGAAAACCATATGATTTTCGCGATTAAAAAGAACGATATTATAATCGTCCACGTGCAGCTGTTTTCGCAGTGCCCGGGCGCATTTCACCCCCGAAAAACCACCGCCCAAAATTAGGATTTGCTTCTTCGACATTGCGCACCAGCAAGATTACTTTTACACCTGCCCGGCTGTGGGCATTATCTAACAAGATTAAGAGCATCGTCCACGATTTCGCCGTCTTTCATGCGCACGATGCGGCGAGCATGATTGGCGGTGTCCTGGTCGTGGGTGACGACAATGACGGTGATACCACGACTGACCAGTTCATTGAATAAACGCATGGTGTCAGCAGCAGTATGACTGTCTAAAGCACCGGTAGGTTCGTCGGCTAATAAAATGCTGGGGCGATTAGAAAGCGCGCGCGCAATTGAGACACGCTGTTGTTGTCCACCAGATAACTGATTGGGCCTGTGGTGCATCCGTTCACCCAAACCAACTTGTTGCAGTACCGAAGCTGCACGCTCGGCTCTCTCAACTGGTGGCACACCAGCGTAGACCATCGGCAACATCACATTTTCCATGGCAGACATACTGGGCAGCAAATTAAACTGCTGGAAAACAAAACCAATTTTGGCGTTGCGCACGTCGGCCAACTGATCGTCAGTACAACTTAAAATATCAACCCCATCAAGCGAATATGAGCCCGACGTCGGCCTGTCAAGACAGCCGACAATATTCATCAGGGTTGATTTGCCAGATCCGGAAGTGCCCATAATAGCCACGTAAGAGCCGGCATCAATTTGCAAAGTCAGGCCTTTCAATGCGTACAGAGCTTCGCCGCCCATTTCATAGACACGGGTAACAGCGTTTAAATCAATTAAACTGCTCATTTACTCAGACCTCAAAGCAACAATGGGGTCGAGCAAAGCAGCTTTGCGAGCGGGATAGATGCCAAAGAATAAACCGATGGCCAGCGATACGAGAAACGACATAATCACTGACGAAGAAGTGACTACTGTAGTCCACTGACCGAGACTGCCAATCCAGTAAGCGCTAGCAAGCCCTAGTAAAATACCGAGAACGCCGCCTGTGAGCGATAGGGTGATGGCTTCAATAACAAACTGCATCAAAATATCTCGATACTTAGCACCAATGGCTTTGCGAATACCTATCTCTCTGGTGCGTTCTGTCACCGAAACAAGCATGATATTCATAATGCCGATGCCACCAACAAGAAGAGAAATTGATGCGGTGGCACCAAGCAAAAGTGCGAACACTCCAGTAATTGATTGAGCTGTTTGCAAAATATCCATTTGCGTGCGAATAGTAAAATCGTCTCCATCAGGTGATTGCACGTTGTGACGTAAGCGCAACAAGTTTGTAATTTGAAACTGCGCCTGCAAATCTTCCCCTGATTTTGCCTGTACCAGAATACTTTTAACGGCGCGTCCTGAGACCAGATTCAAACCATAGAGAGTGGAATAGCCGGTTTGTATCGGTATAAAGATTTGATCGTCCTGATCGCCTGTAGCATTGGCACCCTTGTGTTCCATCACACCAATGATGGTGAACAGTTCACCTCTAATTAAAATTTGCCGTCCGATAGCCGATTCACCAGAGAACAAATCTTCTACCACACCATCACCTACAGCGCATACTCTTGCGCTGTCGTTAGCTTCTTGCTGGGTAAAAAAGCGACCTTGGGCAGGGTGAAAATTGCGAATATCAGGGAAAGAAGCGTCAGTACCAACCACTGTGGTGGAAGTATTTTTCTCACCAGCCTGCACCTGAAAAGTTCCGGTATATTGCGCTGCTACATCTTCTGCCGCCTGACAGTTCTCTTTAATGGCCAATGCATCTTCATAAGTCAGTGTAGGAGCCGTTCCCTGACCCATAGAAATACCAGAAGCGCCCACTGAACCAGGCCGAATATAAATTAGGTTGACACCTAAAGCTTGCACTTGTTTTTCAGCTTCACGCTTGGCACCTTCGCCGATGCCCATAAGCGTAATCACCGAAGCGATACCAATAACGATACCAAGCACGGTCAGTCCGCTGCGTAGCCGGTTACTTAAAATACCTTGCCAGGCAATCAGAAATAATTCACGCAGCCCCATGCCTAACGACCGAAACCACGGGGCACTGCGCCACCACCAGCGCCACCACGACCACCACGGCCACCGCCTCCAGGCCCCCCTGGCATGCCACCAGGGCCTCCACCAGAGCCATAGCCTTCAGCATTCAACTGTGTTTTATTGAGGCCCTTGAGCACCACGTCGCCTTCTTTCAAACCAGAAAGCACCACAATCGCTCGGCCCAGTGATGCGCCAGTTTTAATTTCTTTGAACTGAGGTTCGCCTTTAGCGTCAGGCACATAAACGCCAGCCTGCCCTCTTTTTGAAACTACGCAAATTGCCGGAATAGTCAGTGCGTTATCGTCATGGCCAACTATAAAAGTAGCGCTGACGTTCATGCCGGCCAGCAGGGCATCTTCGGCACCCTCAAGCAACTGAACGTGTACTTCAAAAGTGGTGACATTGGTAGTGACGATGGCAGCAGGAGCAATCTGGGTAACTTTACCCTTGAACACTTTGTCTGGAATGGCAGTGGCTGTAATTTCGACTTCTTGCCCCACTTTTACTTTAGTGATATTGGCTTCTGAAACCTGTGCCACCATTTCTAAACGTCCGGCCAAAGCAACGATTGAACTTGATGTGGCAGAAGTGGTGGATGATGAAGTTGTAGGAGTAACAATGGCCCCGGCATCGGCATATTTTTGCGTAATGATGCCGTCAAATGGAGCCAGAATGCGAGTATCGTGCAATACACTCTCGATTTGCTGCAAGCTGCCTTTAGTCTGGCTGGCACTGTGCAGAGCTGCAGAAATATCTTCTTGCCTGAAGCCGACTTTCATCATATTGTTTTGCTGTTTGATGGTTTGCAAATCAGTTTCGCTTTGAGCCTTGGCTGAATGGGCTTGCGAAAGTTCGCTTTCTGCCGCCATTAAATTAGAGCGCGAAACTCGAGCTTGAGTTTCAGCGTTAATGCGATCTTGATCTGAAATGGCACCATTATTCGCAAGAAAAGCTTGGGTAACAGCAAACTGTTCGTCGCGGGCGAGGGTAGCGCGAATGGCCTCCATCTGGGCTTTTAGCCGATTGATATTGCGTTCGGCATTGCTTACACCCTGGCGTGCTTTTTGTTCTTGATAGAAGGAAGCAGCAACTTCTTGAGGTCGATTGCCTGATTTCATTTTGCGATAATTATCCATCGAAGCAAGATATGCTCCTTTGGCCGACTCTACTTGACCAAGCAAATTGCTGTCATCCATGCGAGCAATGAGCTGGCCGGCTTTAACTCTGTCGCCTTGCTTGACCAGTAATTGTTTTAGAAGACCGGTTTGTTTAGGGCTGATTTTTACTTCACGTTCAGGGCGAATGATGCCGGTGGCGACAACTTTCATATCAGCCTTGCCACGCTTAACTAGTACTGTATTTTTCTTCCAATCATTGCTTTCTTTGCTCTGGCCAAAAAAGAAATAGGCAGCCGCTGCCAGGGCGATGAGCACAAGCAAACTAACGGCTATCCAGACTTTGTTGCCGGCTTTTTTCATTCGCACGATACCCGCAGGTGTGGTCGCTTTCTCATTTAAACTTTTCATAGACTTGGCCTGACTTCGGCGGTAAGAGTAGGTACGGAAATCAAACCAGTGTCGCGCAACAATTGTGCCTGGGCAACATTGTAATTGATGATTGCCTGCGCTTGTGTGGTAAGGGCGTTGATATATTCGCGCTGGGCTTGAATCAATTCGAGGTTGATGCCTTGACCATAACGCAAACGCAAATTAGCCAGACGCAATTGCTCTGTGGCTGCCACCACCGCTTCGCCAGCCACATCAACCTGGGCTTCGGCAGTGAGCATATTGAGATAAGAGCTGCGTACTTGTTGCAAAACTGTAATTACCTGTTGATTGAGCTGCAGCATTGATTGGCGGGCCAGAGCGCGGGCAGACAAAGTATTGGCGACATCTGGCAAACCAAATCCATTTATATTCCAACTGAGGTCAAAACCGGCACTCAACGAACGCCCACCGCCCCCGCTGACTCCAATTCCGCCACCATTACCTCCAGTAGGAATAATGACGGTGGAACCTGTTAAATTGTTGCCGGCACCGCCGGACCTACCAGACTTGGTTACAGTCTGAGTGGTGAAAAACTGAAAAGTCGGATAGAGGGGAGCGGCGGCAACTTGAATATTACGGTCGGCAGCACGGCGAAGATATTCGAATTGCTTTAGCTCTGGCCGAAAGCGAGTGGCAGCCACTGTCAGTTTATTGATATCGATGGCGTCTCCAAACAAATGCGCTTCGCTTACTCTATCTTGATCAGGTAAGAAGTTGATGGCGATATTAGTGTTTAGCAGAAGAGCAAGCTGCAGAGCCGCTTGACGCAAATTAACTTGCTGCTGCAGCAAGGCTTGCTTGTCTAAAGCCAGCTGAGTGCGCGACTGATAGATGGCAAAATTTGTGCCCACTCCTGCATCTTTCAGCTCTTGATTAAGTTGCACCTGAGCACGGGAAAGTTCTACAGACTTGATGCGAATGCGCAAGAGCAGATGATTGAGCAAAAGATCGTTATAGCGCTGATAGACACTAAGCATGGTGTCATTAATACTGGCTTTATAAGCATTCTTGCCGGCTTTAGCGCGACTCAAGTTAGCCAGCGAATTAAAAAGTATGCCACCACCCTGAAAAACAGGATAGCGAACAGTAGCTGCATTGGTGAAAAAGGGAGTGCCTACGCCGTTCTGCGTGTCTGTGCGCTGCCCGCGATATGTCAAAGTGAAATCAGGTAGAGCCTGTGCCATTGAGCCGAAAAACTGATAGCGCTGCGATTGATAAGCCGCTTGAGAAATGCGAATGGGCAAATTATTGCTCAAAGCATAAAGCAGAGCCTGCTTGAGGGTAAGCTGCTCGTTATAGGCAGCTTCAAGTTTAATAGGCGGCAATTTGCCCTTACCAATAGGCAAAAGCTCAGACATATTGATTTGACCCAGCGAAATGGAGCGCGCTTTATCGAGCTCAGTGCTGGTCAATTTCATGTCGGTATTTTCGGCTGAAAAATTTGGCCCGGGCTTGACCGGATACAAGTCACCCAAGCTGGCATTGCCAGGTGGGCGCAACATAGAGCGAGAGGTCGCTTCATTGGCCCGACTATCTGGTAGCGCTGGTGCGTCGCCTAAATTAGTTGCTGGAGTCAGTGGAGCCTGCGAAGGCAGTGAGTTGTCATGGATTTCAGAAATCGGCGGCGCTATGCGCTCAAGGCCGGTGTTAGCCACACCACCCTTGTCTAAGGCTTTGCGGTCAGCGATTGGATCAGGACCAGTATCAGGCTTTTGCGTTAGAACGTTATTCTGCGAATTTTGCGCCAGAGCATTCTCACCCGCGGCGGCAAGGCCTGAGCTCAATATGAGCGCTAAGAGAACCGAACGAAAACCTGACTTCATGACTTCCTGAATCTGCTTCGTCTAATTGAAGACGATCTAACAGGGTAAAAAGTTCAATTAGCTGAATCAATTATTGCTCATTTAAGCAATTAGTCAGTCTTAGTCAGTTCTAAGAAACGGCTGAGGTCTTCCCGCAATGCCAAGAATGACTCGTATCCCTCACTTTCATGAAGTTTGCCGTCAGTACCGATGCGCAATCGCAGGGTTTTCAACAGCAATTCCTCCATACCGCTCGACAAATCGGGCAATAGCTCTGAAGGGCGGCGCAATGACAATAATGGAGTGAGATACGGATTAGACATAGCGAGCTCCATCTCGATCATGGCCCTGAGAGAATCACTGGCCCAATTGGTCTGCTCGGGAGAAGCGACATTGGCCGCGCCCTCGGCAAATGGGTTAAAACCGACAAAAGTTTCCCAGAGAATGATGCCTAAAGCAGTAATGTCGTCGCAATCGAGCCACGGATAATACTGGGGAGTGGTGAGGATGGCCTCAGCTTCAATTCGGCCTTCTTCTAATTCTCCTTCATCAACTTCCATGGCACCAAAGTAACCTAGTTCGCGGAAGAGCAAACCATTTTTGGTAACCAGAATATTCTCAGGCTTGAGATTACCGTGCTGAACAAAAGCTGTATTCTCAGACAATTCAGCCATCACGGTACAAATATCAACCGCCGCAGACAATACTTGCGGCCCGGAATCGACATCGTGTTTGATAATATCGCGCAATGTGCGACCGGCACTAAATGTGGTGCTATAGAACTGATCTTGAGCGCAGCTGACCACAGGTAGCTGCGGATGAAGTAAGGCCAGACGATTGACTTCGCAACGAAGTAAAAGTTGAGCCTTTGGTACAAGCTCGCGAATGACATCATGGGTAATACCAAGCAACCTGGTTGGATTTATAAGCGCGCCGGCTTGGGGTCCAAATTCATGGCGGGCTTTAGCCAGCTTCACTGTAAATTCTAGATTCGTGCCAATTTCTACTGCGTGAAACAAATAAAAGTAAAAGCCTTCTTCAATCAAGTAGTCAAGGCGATAATTGCCAATTTCCTGACCGAGCAGGTCGGTCCAGCTGGATGTTGCTCTCTGACTGCTAACACCACGTCTGGCGAGTTCGGCCTGCACTTGCAAAAACTGATCTTCGATCTCTGATGGTGATTGCACACCGGCAAGACTGCATCCCATAAGCAAGCTGTCGAAGCTTTGCTTCATAGCTAAAAGTGTTTCGTTTGATTCGTTTTCAATAGACACGGTAATCTCAGAAATGTCTTTCTTGCCTCCATTCCACCAGTGCAAGAATATCGTGAAGATTGGCTTTGAAGTGCTTGAAGAGCTGCTTTGGGGCGGTAAAGTGCAACTCGTCAATCACTCGAGCATCGCTACCTGTAATAAATATTCCCAGGTCTTGAACGTCTGAAAATTTCCAAATGCCTTCAATCACCAGCGCGTTGCGACCACCCAGACTCTCAGTGTGTTTATCGAGCATTTCAAAAAACTCAGGCTCAGAGGCATCGCGCACGACCATTTCAATATTGCTGAACTCTTCATCGCTAAGTGCATGAGGTGCCAGCGATAGAAGGTCGACAAAATCATCAGCTACGATTTTAGAGAGCGGCTGACCGCGATAAAAATAGAGAAATTTCACTTCAGGTTCGGCTTGCAGATAGAACTCCTGCACCACTCGTTCGCTACCAAGAGTACTGTCAATGGGCTGAGCCAACCAGCCTGGCGGCATTTCGCTAAGCTGAAATTGGGCCAGATTGAGAATGCTACTCACTTTTTCACCCTTTAAAGTGTTGGTCAAATTTAGCTAGCGCTGTAGCAATATATACCCTTCAAGCACCGGCAGAGAACCCCTGAAAGCACCCCTTAAAAGGTACCCCTGACATGTCATTATAAAAGCGCTGAAACATAGCTTAGGCAGGGGATACGCAGGGCTAAAAAAAACTAGACTGATATCAGTCTAGTTTTTTAATTGGCATATGCCTGAAAGCCTAAACAGTTGATGTGTGCGGAGGGTCGTCTTCAGGCTCTACGTCAACCTCTTCAGTGCCAGAATCACCGTTGCTTTTAGATTTCTCTTCGCCGGAATTCTTGAGCGATGAACCGCAGGCTGGGCAGAAAGCTCGCTCACGATTAGCAGGAGCGCCGCAACTTTCGCATGTAAAACCAGGCGAAGCGCTGTATCCGGCTTTTGCTTCAGCTTTCTGAGCAGGAGTTGCATCAGGATCATGATTGACCTTGATTTGATCAAGCTCTGACTGCAACACTGAAATCTCGTGATCTACAGCTGAAATTTCACTGCAGCGCTCTTTCAACAAATCGTCGGAGATATCTTTATTATTTTGATGCTTGTCAAAGACCAACTTGCCGATTTCGGCCAGCTTGGCATGCTTTTTGCGTTCAAGCTCCTTAATTTGATTGGCTAAATTAAAGGCTTGTATGCCCTCCTGGGCACGGGATTGAACTTTATTGACCTCTTTAGTAACAGTGTTGATGACGTTATCAATGATGCTCACGATGGAGTCTCCCTTAACTAAGCGAATAAAGTCTCATACTTCACCTTATACCTTGCCAGGAAAAAAGCGAACCTGCCAAAACCGGCCCTAAAAGTGAAAAATTTAGCGAACGTCGACAGTGCTTTCAGACTCGCCCGCTTTGCGACCTGAACCCTTGGCCGTAGAAACTTTGACGCAGTTACGCCCGCCTTCTTTGGCGCAATACAGCGCCTCATCAGCTTTATGGAAAAGGTCGTCAGCCGAATCACAATGAAGCGGATAGCTGGCCACTCCAAGGCTTGCCGAAATATTACCGTGGCCTTCCACCGTAATCTCACTGATCAGTCGTCTGAGACGCTCAGCAAGCTGTTCAGCCATATCTATTTCAGTGTTAGGCAAAAGTAAGCAAAACTCTTCCCCGCCATATCTGGCGCAAAAGTCGATGGAACGCGAAGATTGACGCAAAATTTGGCCAATTGAACGAATCGCTTCGTCGCCTGCCATGTGGCCGAAATTGTCATTAATTTTTTTGAGAAAATCAAGGTCAACAATAATCAACGAGAGTGTGTGATCGTAGCGTTTAGCTCGCTCAAATTCTTTATGCAAGGCTTCGGTAAATGCTCGACGATTAAAGACACCAGTGAGACCGTCCATCACCGCTTGCATTTCTCTCTCTTGATGCAGCTCGGCATTTTCAATAGCTACCGAGAGATTGTCTGCCAGTGAACCAATCAGTGAAATGTCATCAATGCTCCAGTCGCGACTGACAGTGGTGTCTTGTAAAAACAAAACGCCGAGCACTTGATCGCGCATCACCAGCGGCACAATTAAGCCGCTGCGCAGATTTAGCTCTTTGAGAAAACCACGATCATAAGTGGTGCGCTCGTCAAAATCAGGGTCTTCAATATTCTCAGGAGTTTCTTTGCTCAAAGCTTTGAGGGTAAAATCGCGCCCGAGATCTGTGTGAAAAACATCTTTCACAGGGGCAACATTAGCCTGAGTATACTCAAAAACATCAAGCTCATTGAGGCTGTTATGCGGCCGCAGCAAAAGACATCTGCTGACGCCAAATGTGGCGCCGATTTTCTCTACTGTTGTATCGAGCACTTCTTTGATATGCACAGAACTACGCACAGCATTGCTAATCCAGTAAACAAGCCGCTCCCGCTCAAGGTGCTTCATGCGAATGGCATCACGAGCGGTGATATCGTGGATGAGCTTGCGTGTCTGCTCTTCCATGCTGCTGGTTTTGTCTTCAATTTCTTCGTACTGGCTGCGCAAGCGTTCGTTCTCACGCTGCAACTCTTTGCTCTCCCAGCCGCGACCGAGAGCTAGAGAAAATGGATAAGGCGAAATATCCTCTTCCAGAGCGTCCACACTTTTTAATTCGCTGCCGGCAAAAAGCACAAAAGCACGTCTTTGACCCTGGTTAACGGCCGTCAAAAGATAGGCGTCGCCAAGATTTTTCAACAGCGAAGGAGGCAGTGTCAGACCCTCGACTTCGCGCAAATCTTCGACTTTGAGCTCCACATCACCAGCTTCAAAATCATCGCCGTCGTATTTTTCTACAAAAGCTTCGGCCAGGGCGCGTAAATCTTTCTGCTTATCGCCAACATAGACACGGTCGGCAAATGTCTCTAAATCGGCATCCCACATCAAAATAGCAGCCGATTGAGCGCCTGAAACTTCAAGCACGGCATTACCGACGCGCTCCATTACATCTTCCAGCTCAAAGGCCGAAAGCAAGTCAATTATTCGTTGTTGTATTTGCTCAGATGAAGACATACCTGCCATTAAATGTTCCCAGAATCTGTCAGGTCAATCAATATAGGTGATTTTAGCTAGTAAATGCGGCGAAGCGGCAGCAAAACGCTAAAATAAAGGTGAGCGAAGGAGCGAATCAATAAAATGCCTGCGAAATACGCACCGAAAAAAGTACAGAGTTCAGATTTGATGGTCAAGGTGATGTCGGCCCTCTGTTATCTGACCGCCGGTCTGGCGGGTTTTATCTATATCATCGCCAACGGCAGAGACAATAAAGCGATGTTTTTCCGTTTTCATTTTCTCCAAGCTCTGCTCACCGGCATGCTTTGTGCCTTTATTACCTGGACCGGTAGCACGCTTTTAAGCACGTTGGGTGGAATTATCGGACTCTTTGGCCCTGCCGCGTTAGAAAACTCTACGGGCGCTTTAGGCATTGTGGCCTTTGCCATTCGTATGCTCGGCTACTCTTTCTCTATCTTGATCATCGCTGGTATCGTGCAGTCACTACGTGGCAAATATTTAGAACTACCCTGGATTTCAAAGATTGTGCGCAGCAATTTGCGATGATCAAACGCAAGCCATCTTTACCCACCGCCCGAACCGCTCTTCTCTGCTTGAGCGTATGCGTTTGCCTGGGGGAATATTCACAAATTTCACCAGCGGCCATGGCACAGAGCATTTTGCCACCGCGACCTGAGGCCATTGGTGGTGGCAATCCCTTAGAGGGCCTGGGTCGCACTGATGATCCAAACCCCTCAAGAGCGGCTGATTTTCCCAACCTCAACACACTTCCCACACCTACGCCTGACGCCATCAGTGATGCGGCGCCAGTCGACCCCAATCTGTCTAATATAAATAATCTGGCAGCACCACCAGCAAATGGCGCCATCGGCAACACCCCCGGCGCCGATGAGGCTTTGAAAAAAGCGCAACAACTCGCCAAAGATGAAGGTGACGGACGCAGCGAAGATGATGGGCCTGGCAGCATGTTCGGCAACGATAAAAGCGAAAATAATAACGCTTCTAGAGAAGCCAATTTTTTCAAAGTGGTGCCCGACAGCCCCATTAGAACAACTCTCGTTGATATTCGCGAAGGCAGATATGAGGCGGCTTTAAATCACTTACAGAGCATGTATGCACGCAACCCAGCCGCCATTGAATTGCAATACTTAATGGGCGTTTCATCGGTAATGTTGCACCGCAACGCTGAAGCAGAGGTGCATTACCAAAAAGTACTGAACGATAAACTGGCACCACTAAGGCTGAAACAACTGGCGCAAAAGGGTTTAGATAAGCTGGCGAGGCCGCGCTGAGAGCTTTTGCTCATGCCAATTAATCGACTTATTCCGCTAGTCTTTTATTCCTCTAGTCTTCTACTAAGACCGCGCGGCCAAGCAAGACCATGAGACCAGCAGGGTCATCAGTAACAATGCCGTCAACACCCATTCTTATAGCTTGTGACCAGGCACGTCGTCCATTTGCATTCCAGACATTAACTCTTAGACCAGCGGCTTGAGCCTCTTTGACAATATCTGCCCGACATGAACCGAGGCATGGGTGAAAGTAATTGACACCAAGATTTTGCGCATACTGAGCCATGTCAATGAGCACGCCATCGAGGAGCAGAGCCAATTGCAGGGAAGCATCCATAGAGCGCAGCCGTTGAATGACGTAGTGATCGAAAGAGCTGACAATTATTTTGTCGTTATGACCATAATCTGAAAGCATTGTCAGCAGCTCTTCTTCAATATCGTCGTAAGCCACCGGCGCATTTTTAACTTCAATATTGAGGGTGACCTGACCATCAACCAGATTGAGCAAATCGCTCAGCAACGGCACTTTCTCATTGCTAAAATCGCTGTCAAACCAGAGACCAGCACTTAATCTATTGATTTCATCATAGTTAATATCAGAGACCTGACCGACACCATTGGTGGTGCGCGCGAGATCTTCATCGTGAATGACAACAAGTTCGCCACTGGCACAGCGCTGAACATCAAGCTCGATATCTACACCAAGCTCGAGGCTTTTTTGAAAAGCGACCATGGTGTTCTCAGGCGCCCAGAGTCGCCCGCCCCGATGGGCGATAACCTTTACGTCTTCAGGCTTAGAGATCGAGCACCTTCTGCGGATGAAGGAAACCCATATTAAGAGTGACCACTAACTTGCCGTTTTGCACCAGTATTTTTTCAAGTGGGCATTCGATGCCATGCTCGATACCTACCAGTCCGGCAATGTTTTTCAAAACCAGGCAGTCTTTTTCGCGGCCAACTTCAAAGCGAATTTTTTCTTTCTGTTTAATAATGAAATTGCCCCAGCGCTCTGCTGTGGGATGCTCATTAATAATGCTGATCACGTTTGACTGGCGAATTACTTCGCGAACGTGTGAAGCAATGGCTCTAATCAAACCCGGAATCTCGTCTCGTGAGCCAAAGGTTTCCATCAACACTCGGTTGACGTGATATCCGTGCAGAGAACTGTTCTCCGGACGGCCTTCCAAAAATTTAATCACCCCTGAAAATGGATCAGAGGCACTCTTAACCACTTTTCTTGCAACATCAATAACTTCGTTCTCACAAGCAACGAGGGTCTCACGTATTTGGGCATTCATGGTCTTGCGGTCGCAGCAATCGCAAGCGGCTGAGCTATGTTCCATGAGCAGTCTCCAAGTTTTTGATCGTCTCTACCATTTAATGCTCTGTATATCTCTTGCCACATTCGGCGGATAATTATCAGTAATCTTTGTAGGAGGCCTACCTATTTAGACGCATAAATTAGGAAGCCTGTTGCCGGCCGCGAATCTTTTTGTGCCCAAAACCGTCGTTGTTTACAGAAGGGGCCATACAAACCAGCTTTTGACCATGGTCGCAAGAGATTCGTTTACAATGTGCAGAACAGCAGAGGAGCCTTTGTTTTGAACAGAAATTGCCAAAATTCACAGGTTTTACCGGGTTTACAGAGTTTACGCAGAACTGCCGCCCGCCAGGCAGCGATTACTGCCTGTACGATCATAATCGCCATGCCCGCCTTTGCCAAGCCTGATTCTACCCAACCGCGCTACGCGCCGTCGGCGACCATGAGTCGTATAGAGACCATGGACCCGAAAAACGTACCTGATTTTCCGTCCAACACCCCGGCAGTGGCACCCAGCCGCTCTTCCTCGTCGTCTACACGAATTGCCGCTCCCTCTGATTATGCGAGCACTGGCAGTTCCGGCACAGCACTGCGCGCTGATGCCTCTTCGGCATCTCTGCCTGTGCAAACCAGGCTAAAGCTGGTACTTGAAACTTTTGTCGACGCTAAAGCCAGCAACCCCGGCGACCTTTTTGAAGCCCACGTCAAAGACGATTTGTTTTACGGCACCAGCTTGTTGCTGGCTAAAGGCACACTGGTTAGAGGCAGGGTCTTCGAAGTAACTAAACCCAGACTTCTCAGCCGCGCGGCAAAAATTGGTCTGCGTCTGGAGCAAATTGTTACTCCGGCAGGCGAAGTAATTCCGCTTGACGCCGCTCTAGAATTTCAAAAGGGATTGACCAACCAGAAAGGCCAACTAGACCCCGGCACCAATTTTGGTACCAGAGTGGAAGGCGGCGTACGAGCTGTCACCGGCATGTCGTCTACCGGCACCGCCCGAGGTGCATTGATTGCTGCCAACGTTGCCACACTCGGAGCACCAGCCATTGCCACTGCCATTGGTGGCTCAGCGATTGCCATTTTCCGCTCAGGCGACAATGTTAGCCTCGCGCCCGGACAAGAACTGGAAGTGCAATTGACCAACGATCTAGGCGTGCAAATCAACTAGATCGTGAGACGTTCTAAGCTTGAACCGGCTTGCGCCTTTTATTTTTAACCAGCAGCAAATTAGAAGCGAATGCTTTGTTGGCAGGCTCTAGATTGCTTGCTTTGGTGAATTCTTCTTCGGCTTCCTCAAGATAATTGCGCTTGAGATAAATTACACCAAGGTTATTATGCACCCAGGCATTTTGAGGCTTTAACTTGACGCAAATTTTTAGCTCTTTCAAAGCTTCATTGGTTTTATTCTGCTTGATCAGCAAATTAGCCAGGTTATAGTGAGCCGACATCGAATTGAAGTAAAGCTCAATGGCCTTACGATAAGCTTCTTCAGCTTCCACATATCTGTTTTCTTTACTCAGCACCGAACCCAAATTGATGTAGGCTTCAGTGTAGTCAGGCCGTCTGTCGACTAAATATTTGTAGCGCTCAATAGCCTCTTTATTGCGCTCCTGAACCTGATAAATCAGAGCGCCCTGATACTGCGCTTCCCAATACATTGGTTTCAATTCGAGGGCAATATTGATCTCTTTAAGAGCCTCGCTGAATCGACCCATTTTGGTCAGCCTTTGCGCCCGCTGCAAATGTGGCTCAGGATCACGCAAATGTACAGGTATGGCCGGGGCTGTCAGTTCGCGCAACTGCGCTTCTTTAGCTTTCTTCGCCTGTTCATCTCGATACTCGCTCTCTTCCATCTCTTCAGCATCATCGATTTCGTCTTTGCGCCGCGGAGTGTATTTGAATTTTCGCTCGCCAGGAGCCGCACTGGCTGATTCTTGAAGATCATCGTCAGACTTGGCGGGAGCTTTAGCTTTGGGCTTTTCAGCTTTGGCCGGTGCAGCTTCGGCTTCGTCGACTTCATCAGGAGCCATCTGTGGAGCTGTTGTTGTTGCCTTTACGGGTTCTGAAACTTCGCTAGCAGCATCAGGCGCTGCAGCCTTAGGAAGTTGAAGAGGATTACTGCCGGCGGCCGGAACAGCGGTATCTATTTGCGCAGGGCGATCAGCGCGCTCAATGGGCTCTGGCGGCTCGGTGCGGGCGGCTTCAGCGCTGGCGGCGCCGCCACCTGGCAGCGGAGCTTTCACAGTTGTTTCGTCGGCTTCTACGTCAGATTGAGCTTGGGGTTGCGATTGAGCTTGGGGTTGCGATTGAGCTTGGGGTTGCGATTGAGCTTGGGGCTGTGCTTTTGCATCAGATTTTGGGGCGGTGGGTGTAACTTTTGCTTCAGCGGCAGGCTGCTCAGGTGCAGCTTCAGCGCCATCTTTTTTGCGACCCAAGCCGAAACCGAAACCAAAATGTAATTTGCCGCGAGCAGGGGTAGCAGCCGAAGCTGGCGCCGGTGCAGGAGATGCAGCAGTTTTGGCCGCCGGGGCGGCTTTTACCGCAGCAGTTTTGGCGGTGTCAGTTTTCGCTGTGTCGGACTTAGCTGTGTCACCCTTGGCTGTGTCAGCCTTAGCGGCATCAGCCTTTTCGGACTTGCGACCAAAAGTGGGTATTTTCAGATTTAATGCCCAGGCGCCTTGCCCGCAGCTAACTTGACCGCTGACTCCAACCGTCAACGAAAGCGCCAACATGGCGGCACGTGCTCTGGCTGAGCCAAAGATTGCATTTGATTTTAAATTGAGCCGACTTTTCATAGCGAATCCTAACTAGTTCCTAATCAGATAAAAACGCAGAAGCGCCTATATAATAGCGAGGATTGCCGCTGCCACTGTGAAATAGATCACATACGCAGGCGTGACCGCAGCAAGCACTGGTGAGCACTCAGCAAGAGCAATTTCATGCGCCTTCACAACCACCATGAATTTCCAGGCAAACTCTTTGTAGTAGAAGGGGTGGACGGCTCCGGCAAATCAACGCAACTTGACCTTTTGCGCAACTGGCTTGAGGCCCGGGGCAAAAGTGTAATTTTTACCGAATGGAATTCATCGGTTCTAATCTCCAAAACTATCAAACAAGCTAAGCGTTCTAACTCATTGATTCCGGCCACTTTTAGCCTCTTACACGCCACCGATTTTGCCGACAGACTAGAAAATATTATTATCCCAGCGCTTAAAGCTGGTCTCATTGTTCTGGCCGATCGCTACTGCTACACAGCATTCGCGCGCGACGTTGCACGCGGCGTCGACAGTGAGTGGGTGCGCAGCCTTTACGGATTTGCCATTCGCCCGGACGGCGCTTTTTACTTTCAGGTGCCGGTGGAAATTTCGCTAGCGCGCATCGCCAATAGTCGCATGCCAGGCTACTACGAGGCAGGAATGGATGTAGGCCTATCGACCGACCCAATGGAATCGTTTCAAATTTTTCAATCTCGCATCATTCAAGAATACGACAAAATGGTAGGTGAATTCGGCTTCCACACTATGCCTGCCATCAAGCCTATTCACGAACAGCAAATGATGTTTAGAGAAATCGCAACAAAATTGATGGACGTTTGAGGCCAAAATAAATGATGGAGAGAAACGAAACCAGCGTCATCAGCGGCAAAAAGCCGCAACACGATTATCCAGGCAAATTGATTGTGCTGGAAGGAACAGATGGTGTCGGCCGCTCTACTCAGGCAGAACTATTGCAGAACTGGCTCAACGTGGAAGGCTACGGTGTCACTCGCAGTGAGTGGAAATCGTCACTATTAATGTCGCGAGTGATTGATAAAGCTAAAGAGAAAAATGCTCTCAACACTATTACTTTTTCTCTTCTCTATGCCACTGATTTAGCTGACCGTCTGCACAATGGCATTATTCCGGCCCTGAAAGCAGGCCACATAGTTATTGCCGACCGTTATTTTTACACCGCTTTAGCACGTGACGTAGTGCGCGGAGCTGATGCCGACTGGGTGCGCGAGCTTTATAAATTCGCCCCAGATCCTGATTTAGTGATTTATTTTCAAATGCCGCTGGAGCCATTGCTACGTCGCATCATCACCACCCGCGGTGGCCTTGATTTTTACGAATCAGGCCGAGACATCGGCATGTCTACCGATCTGTATCAATCTTTCAAACTTTATCAATCGCAAATATTGTTCGAATACGAGCGCATGGCAGACGAATTTAAATTTCAGACCATCGCCGCTGACGACCCGGTTGACCTGGTGCAGAAAGCACTGCGCAAAAAACTAGCCACCGTGCTTTCAGACAAAAAACTGCATTCAAGCGTTTAAACAGGGACGAATATACTTAGACCGGTTTACCCTGGCGGGCTTCGAGCAAAATAGTCACCGGACCATCATTAACCAGGCTCACAGCCATGTGCGCGCCGAATACTCCTGTGCCCACTGTGAGATTCTTCTGCCGCAATTGCTCGCAGAAATGCAGATAGAGCCGTTCGCCTTCAGCCGGTGGAGCCGCCTGTTGAAAGCCAGGACGCCTGCCTTTCTTCCAGTCGGCCAGCAATGTGAATTGTGAAACTACTATCACCTGACTGCCGGCTTCTGCCAGAGCAAGGTTCATTTTGCCGTCTTGATCATCAAATATGCGCAGGTCGGCAGCTTTCGTGGCCAGATAGATGCTGTCTGCCTCACTGTCACCTAATTCCACACCAAGCAAAATCAGCAAACCGCAGGCTCTATCGTTGCTTGACTCAAACTGGCTGACTACGGCGCCGTCGACAACGACGCTCGCACGTGAAGCTCTCTGTAACACTGCCTTCATTGCTTAGATTCCTGTACTGGTCTGGGTTTTACTCATTCCGCCTAATGCCAAGCGGAGCCTAGCCAAGAGAATTCTAAGGCGGCAGGTCGAATTATCTCATCATCTCAGTGTAAGATAGCTCTGCGGGGTGGAGCAGCCTGGTAGCTCGTTGGGCTCATAACCCAAAGGTCGTAAGTTCAAATCTTACCCCCGCAACCAATTAAAAGCTTGAAGGGCCGGCAGTTTCGAAAGAGGTGCCGGTTTTTTATTGGGGTAGGGCAAAACGCTGCGCCTAACGCTTTGCCTAGCGAAAATGCGATCAGTTTGGTTGAGTGTGAAGAACCACTATCAACGAGATTTGTCTATTGTTTGTGGATCGCGAAATTAAGAACGCGGCGACAACCTCCGGCGCCCTCTCGCCTAACCCACTGCCTAACCCGCGGCGGTTCGCGATGCTCAGCGACGCCTTACCCTTTCGCCTTACCCATGGCGCTCCAAGCATAATGGCAATGAAGCCCGAGACAATGACACCAGATACGGTGCCAGCAAGAAAACGCGGGAGTGCTGTCAGCGCGCTATCAAAGTGCATGATATGATACGGCTTATGAAAGTTCATCTGATTATATTAACGACCGTCAAAGCGCTGCCAGCCAATAGAGGCTAGAGAGTAGCGTCGTCGTGTATTATGACTGGACTAAATTTTTCGATTCCAACTTTGCCGATGACGCTGCCGAGAACCTGCGTATCTGCGCGCGGCTGAGAGGAAGAGAAATGGCTATTTGGTTTACATCCGATCATCATTTCGGACACGCTAACATCATCAAATACACTGAACGCCCGTTTAACTCGGTCGCTCACATGAACGCCTCCATGATTGGTTCGTGGAACGGAGTTGTAGCGCCGGAGGACACGGTATATTACCTGGGCGACTTTGCGATGCAACCACATTTAGTGGCAGACATTTTGCCTCAATTGAACGGAAAGAAGCTTCTCATAGCAGGGAACCACGATCGTTGTCATCCGAAGATCGGCAGCCCAAACAAATGGCTGCAGGCCTATATCGATGCCGGATTCGATTCGGTGCAGATCGAAACACACATGGAGATTGCTGGAGAGATCGTCCTCTTGCACCACTTTCCATATCGCGCAGAAAAGGAGCCAATGCAGAAGTACTATGGTCAGCGTCCTGTCGACACTGGAGGCTGGTTGATTCATGGACACGTTCACAATCGGTGGAAGCTCTCTGGACGACAGATCAACGTCAGCGTCGAGAACTGGAACTTCGAACCGGTCGAACTGGAAACAATCGCTGCCATCATCGAAGCCGGACCCCAGCCGACTGCTGAGATACGTTCCTACGATTGACACCTGTACATTTTCCAGAAAGTGCCCAATTTCTCGCGCGAGAAAATCGACGCAAACAGGAAATTGTGCCGCCAAGAACCGCCGACAATGTCGGGAAAGTGTCGGGACTTAAGCTTTTGGCTTCAATGAGGCGCAAATCCCGACAAATTGTCGGGAAAAGTGTCGGGATTCTCAAACAAGACATGTCTGGACCGGTTTTGAGCGTCGGTCTTGCCAAATGCTCTTGGAACACAAAGCTCGAAGCGAATATTTTACACAAGACGAGCATTTTTCTCGTCTTGTGCTACAATTGGATCCTAAGGGGCAAAAACGCCCTCACAAAGAGGAAATGCCTCGGAAGAGGCAAGGGGACCCGTATGTTAATAAGCTTCACTTTGCAGAATTGGATGTCCTTCCAAACGGAAGCTTCGTTGTCTTTGGTTGCTAGTAAGGAAAAGCAGCACGGGGAAAGAATTCCTGCAGTCGACAAATATAGAACCAGAATCCTTCCGTTGGCTGTTGTGTATGGCGGCAATGCGTCGGGCAAGACAAATCTGTTCAAGGCGTTGAGCTTTATCAAGAACTTGGTCGTACGCGGCACTCATCCAAGTTCGGCAATTCCAGTAGAAAATTTTTTGCTTGATCCAACAAGCGCAACGGAGCCAGCGCGGTTCTCTCTCGAAGTTCTTGTTGAGGAGAAGATTTATGCATTCAGTTTTGCCGTAACGAGGAAAGCTGTCTTAGAAGAAAAGCTTGTCGAAGTACTGGCATCGAGCGAGAAAGTGCTGTACGAGCGGATTGGCTCCAGGATCGTTTTCGATAAGAGTCTCGAAAAAGATCAAGCTCTCCAATTCGTCTTTCGCGGAACTAGAGACAATCAACTCTTTTTGACGAACTCAATTTCTCAAAAGGTAGAGCGTTTTCGAGCTGTGTACGACTGGTTCGAGAATCACCTTCAGCTGGTGGCACCAGATTCTCGCTTCGGCCGATTTGAGCGATTTCTAGAGGATGGCAGCCCGACGCTCTGTGCGATGAGAGATGCGCTAGCGCATTTAGATACTGGAATTACGAATCTCGAATTCGAAGCAATAAGTCTCGACGACTTGCGATTGCCGAAGGAATTCATTGCAGATATTGAAGAGAATTTGAAGGATGGAGACGTAGCATTGCTCATGCTCCGGGATCCAATTGCCTTGTCGCGCCAGGATGGTGAACTGTTTGCAAAAAAGCTAGTGACGTTTCACTCCAACAGTGTCGGTGAAAGCGTCAAGTTCGGCATGGAGTTTGAGTCTGATGGATCGAGGCGCGTAATAGATCTGTTGCCGGTTTTTCTGGATCTTTGTGTCGAGAAATCGCAAAAGGTCTATGTTATCGATGAGCTCGATCGCAGCTTGCACACCTTGCTCACTCGTCATCTGCTGGAAGGATATCTGTCGAGTTGCAAATCCGAAACCAGGGCGCAATTGTTGTTCACCACTCACGATGTGTTGCTCATGGATCAGGATTTGCTGCGGCGGGACGAAATGTGGATAACAGAGCGGAGCGAGAAGGGCGGCTCTAGCCTAACATCGTTCAGCGACTTCAAGGATGTTCGTTATGACAAGGACATTCGCAAGAGCTACTTACAAGGGCGCTTGGGCGGAATTCCTCGCGTTTTCTTTGACGGTCGTAACGTGCATTCTTGGCACGAGAACGAGTGTAAGCAGGGTGTCTAATGGCATTGAAGAAGAGACGATCATTTAGCCGCCCTCTCGGTGAGCGCAGATATCGCAAGCTGTTTCTTGTCGCAGTAGAAGGTTCTAAAACAGAGCCTCAGTATTTCGCGATGCTCAACGCAGGAAATGCAGTAGTACGAGTCGAATGTATTCCGGGTGAAGAAGCGACCTCTCCGCCACAAGTATTGGAGCGGCTCAAAGCAAGAATTAGAAGAACTGCATTGCGAAAGACTGATGAAGCCTGGCTCGTCGTGGACAAGGACGATTGGACCGAAGAACAGCTAATTCCTTTGTTTGCGTGGTCTCAAGAAAGCGCGCAGTATGGACTTGCTTTGAGCAACCCGAAGTTCGAGTACTGGTTGCTTCTGCACTTCGAGGACACAACCATCGGTGGTTCTCGTCAATGTTCAGAAAAGTTGGAAAGGCATTTGCCCAACTACTCAAAAGGGATCGACGTTCGCAAATTTACTGACGATCGCATTGTCGCTGCGATAGAGCGGGCCAAGACACGAGACAGTCCACCGTGCGTAGATTGGCCACGCACCTTTGGCACCACAGTGTACAAGCTGGTCGAGCGGATTTTGACGGCGCAAAAGCAGCCTTAGACAACTTCGTTGGTGCCATCAAGAGTTCAGTTGGGACTTAGCCGAGATCGAAAGAAATACGACAATTGCTTTGTTTACGGGAGCGCGCAGACTTTGACCAATGCCAAATACCCTCGTGGATCGGAATGGAGAAGATGGGACCTACATGTTCATACTCCTGATTCTCTGGTCAACACAACTTATGGAGCAGGGGGCGGCGATAAGTGGGAGCAATTCCTCGCAGATCTTGAATCTCTGCCTCCGGAATTCGCGGTGATAGGCATAAACGATTACCTCTTTCTGGACGGTTACCGGAAGGTGGTTGCGGCGCGACAGAACGGTCGCCTCAAGAATATTGCCTGTGTACTGCCCGTTATTGAACTGCGACTGTCAACATTTGCCGGTGCCGATGGTGATCTCAGCAGGATTAACTACCATGTAATTTTCTCCGATGAGCTCACTGCTGACCAGATTGATGCACAGTTTCTTGCGGCCCTTAGACCTAAATATCAATTGGCTCCAGGTATAGCCCATGGGCAATGGAACGGTGTCGTTGACCGGCAAAGTCTTACCGACTTTGGACAAAAGGTAATAGATTCGAGTCCGCCGGGAGTGCAAGCCACCTTTCCTTCGGCACTGATAACCGGCTTCAATAATCTATGTGTTGCACCGACTGTAGTTGAAGAGGTTTTGGAAAGTCCATATTTCGAAGGGAAATTCGCTACTGCGGTGGGAAAGGCTGAGTGGGCTGCAATGACTTGGACGGCTCAGGCTGCTGCAACGAAAAAGGACCTGATCAACTCCGTCGATCTTGTATTCAGTGCTTTGGATAACCATAAGGATTATTCAAGGCACCGGAAAGTTCTGACCAATGCGCAAGTTAACGATCATCTTGTTGATTGCAGTGATGCCCATCATCTCAAGAACTCTGGACAGAAAGATCGAATCGGTAACTGTTTTACGTGGATGAAAGCTGATCCGACATTTAAAGGGTTGCAGCATGCTCTTAAGGAATTTGATCAAAGAGTTTTCATCGGGTCTGTCCCGCCACCTGTAGCGAGAGTAAAGAACAACGCAACGAAGTACATTCAAGAAATTGTGATAGAAAAGAAGTCGCTGTCGACGCTGAAGGAAACATGGTTTGCCGCACGGCTGCCGCTGAATGCAGCGTTGGTTGCCATCATAGGAAACAAAGGAAGCGGGAAAAGCGCTCTCGCAGACTGCATTGCGCTTGCGGGCAACACGCAAGCATCAAGGTGCTTCTCCTTTCTAAATGAGCACAAGTTTCGCAGGAAGGGCAAAGACAATTTGTCTGTCCATTTTGAAACCACGTTAATTTGGCTCAGCGGAGTTTCAACGCGCGCCGAGATGGACAAAAATCCGGATCCATCAGCCGTCGAACTGGTCAAGTATGTTCCACAGAATTTCTTAGAAGAAATCTGCAATGATCCGAAAGGGACTTCAAGCTTTGAGGGCGAGCTTAAGTCAGTAATCTACTCGCACGTTCCATCGGCGGAAAAACTTGGGCAAGGCTCACTTGATGGTCTCATTGGTTTTAAAACTGAACAGATTCAACAGTCAATAAATGTTGATAGAGCTAAGTTATCGAAGGTAAACGTGGACATTGTTCAAAATGAACAGAGACTGTTGCCCGAGCACCGCAAGAGAATTGAAGCGCAGTTAAACCAGAAGAAAGAAGAATTGCAAGTACATGAGAAAAATGTTCCGGCGGAAATCAAGGAACCGTCAGCTGACAATGTCGACAAGATTACTGTGGCAGCGTTGGAACAACAACGACTACAGCGCCAGCAGGTTGTAAGCAAAATTGAGGAAGCGGAAGAGCAGCTTCATCAGGTCGTGAGGAAACTAGCTATTTGCGATCGGCTTGTTGAGCGTCTTGCAAACTTGCGGACAATGGTGGATGAAGTTGAAAGAGATTCGTCCGAAGATCTTGAAGAACTTGGTGTTGATGCCGCATCAGTATTTCAAGTCCGGCTCGACGATACGCAGATCTTAACCGTACGCGAGCAGCTGAAATTGAACCGAGCGCATCTGGATGGACTTCTTTCTACAGAATTAGATGGCGGATTTCCTAAGCAGCTTGCCCAGATTGACAGCCAGATCGGCGAGCTGGAAGAAAAGCTTTCTGAGCCAGTCTTGCTGTACCAAGAGTATTTGGAGCAGAAGCGGCTATGGACTGAAGCTCGCAATAATTTGATTGGCTCCGAAGAGCTGGATGGTTCGCTCGGGTATTTGCAAGCACAGTTAACCGCGCTCGACACCGTGCCTCAAATGATTAGTGCACTTCGATTGGAAAGAGAAAAGATTGTATTTGGAATACACGAGAAGCTGGAAGATATCTTGAAAGTTTACGAACAGTATTACAGTCCAGTTCGCGAATTTGCCGAACAGCATCCACTCCTTAAGGACAAAATAGGGCTCTCATTTGCGGTCTCGCTTGAAATGGAAGACTTCGAGCGGCAATTTTTTGACTTCATTTCCCGAGGGACGGGTGGGTTCTACTACGGCGAAGGCGGACCACGCAGGCTACAGGAGATTCTTCAAGAGTTCGACTGGAACGATCGCGACGACGTCATAGATTTTCTGACTCGTATGTTCAATAACTTGACCGATGATGGTGCATTCAATACGGATCCGGCAACCCAATTGAAGAAAGGTGTTTCGTTAGAACAGCTATACGATTTTCTTTACGGATTGGAATACTTGATTCCGCAGTATAAGCTTCGCCTGAGCAATAAGGACATAGAGCAGTTATCTCCAGGAGAAAGGGGGCTACTTCTCCTTGTTTTTTATCTGCTAATTGATCAGTCAGACATCCCATTGGTCATCGATCAACCCGAAGAGAACTTAGATAACCAGACGGTCTTCGAAACGCTGGTGCCGGCAATAACCGAAGCAAAGCAACGGCGACAAGTCATAATTGTGACGCATAATCCTAACCTGGCCGTTGTCTGCGACGCAGAGCAGGTGATACACGCTCACTTGGAGAAGGCAAACGATATCAATATTGAGTACAGTTCAGGCTCACTTGAGGAACCATTGATCAACAAAAAGGTCGTGGATATCCTTGAGGGCACACGACCGGCGTTTGACAATAGAGATTCAAAGTATCACAAGGTAAGCTAAAGATCCGATGGAATTGGATTTCCGTTTGTAGTATCAGGTTGATCATTCCCGAGGAAATAAGGGCTGCCAATAAAACTCAATTTCTTTCGACTGCGCCCACAAAATCGGTAGTGTGTTGTTCGGACAATTGTCGTGAAAGACAGCGAGCATTTGGCTATCGCCATAACCTAGGGGTTTGTCTGGCCGAAGCCGCCGTCCGTATTTTTCAGCTATCCTCATGATCTCATCCCAATCTTCATCGATGTTGCAATACTCAGGTTTTTGGGAGAAGCATTTGTCCATCAGCTCATAATAGTTCAGCGTAAATTTGTATTTGAGATTGTTTGCTTCACTCTCAATTTTCTTCACACCGTCAGTGAGCGCGCAAATGGATTGAATGATGACCGAAATATTGCGTTCGGCTAAGAGCAGTCCAAACTTTCGATCAAGTGCTCTAAGAAAATTGAGCATGTCCTCTCCCGAACCAATTACATCCTCAACGCAAACAACATGTTTGATCTCAGTATTCTGCTCAAGTTGTTCTTTGATATCATCGAGGTGTGCAACGTTTGCCGGGACTAATCGATTGGTTGATCGATAGATTCTTGCAAGTGTTGACCCACTCTTTGCTGGATTTCCAAAAGCCGTAATTAGAAAACTCTTTTCGCTCTCAGTGTCATTTCTTTGAATCTCAAGTGATTTCAGAGTGTTTAAATGCAACCATTCAACGGCTTCTCGCACCATTAAGTTGTTGAAGAATCGAACGCGCTGAAGAAGATAGAACATCGGTCGTCGCTCATCTGGCGCAAACTGGTTCAGCCATAATCTGATTTCTAATGCGCCCACCTGGATTGATCGAAAGACTCCTTTGAAGTTCCAAGATAGGCTAAAAATCTCGTCATCGGAAACAGCAGAGTATTCTCGCGTAGCGCTAGGAAAAATAGCCTTTTCGTAAAATCCACTCAAGGACACATTGTGTCCGAATGGTGCATATTGAAAATTGCGTTCCTCCACCACTAAGCCGAATTTCTTGAATGTGAATATCGCTCGATACGGTTCATCGGAATAAGCCGTAGATTCAAAGATTACCGTATTTCCATAGCTTGCTGCTGACTGTTCTGGAATTTTCCAGTCCTCGTCCAAGATGAATAATCTCGAATTTCGATCTTTCAGATCATCAGCTACAAACTCAAAAAATCCCATGTTGGGACCAAAGCCGCGAAGATTTCCGTACGTAGCATTCCCAGAGAAGCGCAAGTGGCCCTCTGGCAAATAGTCTACAAAAATGGTTGCAGATCTATGAAGATCGTCTCCTTCCAATGCGTAATGTCCACTGGACACAAAATCTCCTTCGTCTTCTAAATTTTGCGAATAAGCAAGCAGAATTTCCAAATGTGCACCTATCGCACACGCATCCAGAATTTTCAAAGGAAAATTTCCAACAAAATACTCTGACTTTGGTTTAGGGATTATTCGATGATAAAGAATAATGCTCCCTTTTAATCCCAGCTCAAGTTGCCTGTAATGCAAATTTCGCACGATTTGATATAGCGAACGTATGTTGTGATCCGTTAGGACTTTCACTAGATAAGAGCTGTCAAAGGTATCAACTTTCCAGTCTGCGGTCTCCTCATTAAGGCTCTCGATCGACTGGAAACCAAGTGTTCCAAGCAGAACCTTGTATGCATCCCGAAGAGCGTCCGGCTCGTATGAGTTTTTTTCGGAAAACATAAACTTACTCGAAACCCCAATCTTTAATGAAATCGTGCCACGATGCCTATTCCACTGACCGAACGTCAAGTTTCAGGCAGCCCAACCCTCACTGAGCACCAGTTCGGACTCTCGTCTGCGTGACCTTCAACGTAAGAATGCTCTCTTCAAAAGTTTCAAGTTGATTGGTCCGGTAGATGTCTCTACTAGTCTAAGGGCTTCGAGTTCGATATTCAATTCGTATAGATTGCTTCTCCGAGGATCGCGGTTATCTGATTTCCCACGGAAGAAACGATTGAGTCGCATGCCGAGTAGGTCATGCCTTCGACTTTAGGAGAGAAGTCTAGTTGTACTAGCGTTGTCCCATCCTCGGTTCGTCGGACATGAACATCCAGCGCGAGGAAGCGTTGCAAACGCTCCTTTCGGGTGTGGATGTTGCCGCGGGCGTCGCCTTCGATGCGGGTGAATTCGTCCGTGAAGCGCAGGTTGGCGGTGATGCGGCCGGACTGGGTGTCGGCAGTGACGACGTGCCATTTGTCGCCGTAGTTATAGGAGACTTCGGCGAGGTAGTCGCGGATTTTTGCGAAGGCGAGCTTGGCGGGGATGTTGTATTCGCGAGGTGCCGGGTGCAAGAAGCTTGATCGTTCTTGTGCGGCGAGCTTGAAGAGTGGAGACGCTGCCAGGAAGCCGAGTATGAGTCCTGACAAAACGCCTGCTCCTGGATCGTGAGTGAGTTCGTTGGTTACGGCTCCGGTGAGGAGGAACACAAAGATTCCTATTGCTATCGCTATGATGGCCATACGTCGTCGACCTCCGGTGAGTTGTCTAGTGGTTGTGAATATGAGGATTGGTCTTCGTGCGAGCGCTCTTCATGAGTTTCTCGCGCGCTTGAATTGAAGTTGCGATTATCGCGATCGCGGCTTGCGGAATCTCGCTTGCGTCGATTTCGGTTGTCGCGATTTTCGTCATTGCGGTTTCTGCTATCAAAATTTCCACCGTCACGACTTCTGTTGTTGCGGTCTTTGTTTCTGCGGTTTCTGGTGTTTCCGCCTGATGGATTTTCGGTGGTGTTGTTTGTTGGTTCTTGCTGCTGATGTTGCTGCGACTCCTTTTGCTCCGCGGTTCTGCCGCGTCGGCGAACGTGCTCGGTAATTTCATGATCTGGGCGTTCCGGCGGTGGATATGCCAATGCATGTTCGTATGCATATGGCGCGGTGAGCGGGAGCTTGAGCGGCCAGGTGTCGTTCGTGAATGCGATAACTTCGCCGGTCAGATTAATCAATTCATCCGGTGTGGCGAGTGCTCGACCTTGAATGAATTCGTGCACTCGACCGGTATCATTTACGGTGACTTCTTCGATTGTTGTTCTTCCGAGTGCTTCGCTCAGGGCGCGGGCTTCGCGGAAGTTCTTCTGCCTGAAGTAAATCTGCGTTGCAGGTTGATCGAAGATTATTTGCGCCTCCTTCTGTGAGTAGACTCGTTCGAGCTGGAAGTAATTTTGAAATCCAAGCACGAGACTTATCTTCGCTTTTCTGACGATTGACAGTACGTTGGCGATGTTTGCGATCTTTCCGAAGTTGGTGAATTCATCGAGGAACATCGCTGTCGGATACTTCATAGTGGCCTTAGTGTCGAGCAAGTAATCGAGGAGGAAGTTCACCAGGAGGGAGCCGATCAACTTGCTATCGCGCGAGCGGCTCGGCACCGCGATGTAGAAGGTGAACAACTGATTTCTTAGCTCTTCAAAGTCGATGTCTGTCTTCTCCGTTAGCGCTACGAGCTGGTCAGTTATCCAAGGATTGAGTTTCGTCATCAGCCCCGAGAGCACACCGAATCTGAAGTTCTCGGATGTCGATCCAAGCCAACCTTCGAACTCCATCTGCGCAAGCTCGGACTTACTCTTTGCCATCGTTTCGCGGACTCGATTGATTCCAGAAAGAAGCAGCCATCTGATTGCGCCGATATGTCCCATCTCTGGATCAGTTGCTGCTGCGTGCAGTATCAGTGACACGAGGAGCTGTTTTTCAGAGCGGTCCCATGTTGGGTCGACGCGTTGTTCCTCGCCGCTGCCGTTCATGATGATCAAGTCGGCGAGCTTTTCGGCTTCCTTGGCTTTTTCGAGTTGCGGCGCCATTCTTACTCGGTCGACCGGATTGATTCGGGTGGAGGACATATCGGCGGGGTTGAACGAATAAATTCGGTGACCAGCTTGTTTCCTCCAACCCGAAGTGAGTGTGTACAGTTCGCCTGGTTCGTATCCGGGCGTGGCTTCAGTGACGATCATGTTGGTTCCGAGTCTTTCCATAAGGTTCGGGATGAAGAAGCCTCTAGACTTGCCTACGCCGGTTCGTCCGCAGACAATCGCGTGCGCATTTGTCACCAGCTCCGGTACCGAGATGTACTCGTTGTTCTGTGTCTTACCGATGATTAATCGAGTGGCTTCAGGCTTATGCGTGATGTATCCGGCTTTGCGAATCTCGTTTTCATCACCCCATGTTGCGCCACCATGGATGGTGGACTTCGCTTTGGTTGCGGAAACACGCTTTGCGCGTTGCGCGTCTTCTTGCAGCTTTGCAATAACTTGTTTGCATCGACTTCGGCAGTCTTCGTGTGTACCACCTCCTTTCTTCTCTGAGATTTCAACGTCGACCAGTGAGCCTCCATTTGATGTCTCTGACCACCGGAGAACGACTCTATACTCGTGTCTCCACCAATCTCTTCCGACCTGCTCGTCTAGTCTTTCTACGGCGAGTATTTGATCGAGTTGTTTGCTCGCTCTGGAAACCTGGTATCCAAGCCGATCCAGAACATTAACTGCGAGTACCGGTAATTCTTTTGGCGTAGAGTCTACGATGCCCATGTCTTGTGCTGTTGTTTGCATATTTGTTTACTCCATAAAGTCAAGATCGCGATCGCGTTTTCTCTCTTCGATTTCTCGCTCTTTTCGCGCATCTTTGCGTGTGTTTTTGTTGTCGTCGATTGCGCCATCAATCTTCTCGATGATCTCCTCGTCGGCAGCCTTCTGGTCTGGATTGCCGCGAGTTCGTTGTTTGGCTTCAACGTCTCGTTTCGCATCTTCGAGATCGTCCCGATTCTCTTTGAGGCGGTCTCGTTGATCGGTAAGCGGAATCCATCGGACTAGTTCTGCGGCGATGGCTGCCTCTGTCAGGAAGAGTCCCATGATTGGATTTCTCATCATTTCTTGCTGTAGCGGAGAAACATATCGATTTGCCGCCGGCGAATTTCGCGCTTCATCTCTTGCTGTTTGAGATGCCTTTGCGCTTGCTAGCTGTCGATCTATTTCACCGGAGAATCTGGCTCGGTCTTTCTGTTCGATCCAACTCGCCAGGCGTTTGTAATCCTCCTTTGGTAGCCTGAGCGATTTGTTTGTGTTCTCATGCAGGTGGCGACGGAGACCTGCCAACCGTTCGTAACCATCCTCTTTTGAAAAACGCTGTCCTAAATATTCGAATGAATCCTTTGGATCGCGCGGCTGGTCCTTGTTCCATTGCTGATATGGTTCGAGCTGTTCTCTAACGATTTTCTTGTGCAGCCAGGGAAGCTCTTCGCCATTTCTAATTCGTTCTTGCCGCTCTTTTTCTAACTGTTGTTGGCGTTCGGTTGAGCGTTGACGGTGTTTCTCTTGTCTTACTAGCTCTGCCATTCGGCAGTCTGAGTATTGAGTTCGTTCAAGATATCTATCGCCAAACTCTTTGAGCTTGTTGTAATCGTTCTTGTCGAACCGCACGAGCCGCCCGTCTTTATCCTTTGGTAGAACCACAACATGAACGTGGCGATTGTCGGTGTTATCGTGAGTCACTGCCCACCACTGGAGATCCAGACCCTTCTCCGATCCGAGTTCTTTCATCACCTCCCTCGTAAATTCCTTCGGATCGTTCGGGCTAACCTCTGGGGATAGAGTCAACTTGTGGACGACAACTCCCCTTCCTTCGTACTCACGGATTATGTCCCGCAGTTCTTTTGCATCTACCGAATCCTCCGCATCGGTATAGGCATCTCGACCGCCTTTTTCTAGATCTTTGCCGGGTCGATGCTGGATGTATTTGACGTGTCCGAGTGCCGTGCCGATCGCCAATCCTCTTGCGGCTTTCAAACTGACTCCGCCTCGCTGCTTCGCCTTAACTGAGATGTAGCTGTGGCGAACGATCATCATTTTTCGACTACCTTACTCATTCGTTCGGCGATTGCCTTTTCATCGTCCTCCAGGCGCTTGCGCATTTTGCCTTTGACGAGATTGGCAGCGGCGATGAAGCGATCTTGCATTTTGTTTTCTGCGTGGTTCTGCCAGGCTAGTTCGTAGAGTGTCCCGGTCTGCGCGCCCTGGCGTGCGAGCATGCCGCATATTCGATCTGTCATACTCTTGATGTTTTTTGATAGCTCGGAATTATGCTTTCCTAATTTGCGTTCATCGAGATTATCGAGATACCATCGGATAGCTTCGCGAGCTACTTCAGATTTGGTGGTGTGTCTTTGTTTGCACACCGATAAAAAACGATCGTGATCGGATCCTGAGAGATAAGTTTCTACTTTTGACTTGAAGTCTTTGTTTGGTTTGGCCATACTGCCTCCGGTTCTTAAGACGCGCAACCTGCCTACATCTTCGAGTATTTGCAGTGGATTTTGCGAAGCGAGCCCGTTGCATCTCTTCTTAAGAGCCCCGCCAGTGGTGGCATACGGAATAACTAGAGAGACCTTTTATCTTGCCTTACCATCCGATGATGCCACCTCCGGTAAAGGCTCGCTTCGCTCGGTCTTGGTTGCGCGTCGTTGCCTACTCCGCGCGGCTGTGCATTCGAATTTGATGTTTATTTGCACAGGCTGCGCGTCATTGAATTTCTTGAATGAAGCTTTTCGCAGCTTCTTATCGATTGATGTTGCGTGAGTTGGTTAGCATGGCGACGAGTGCCTGCAACCCTGACGTCAGCAGAGTGATTGACGCTCTGAACACTGTTAGGAGCAAACTGCATAAGAGACTCAATACTGTGCCGAGCAATTGTCCTACGATATCGAAAACTGGTTTGATGACCATGCTGGGATTTCCACCCGCGATGCCAACGAATAGCATGAGCATGAATATGAGTAGAAGAATTTGCTCGATGAATCCGAGCGGTGAACTTGCTTCCATTGCCGTTTCTCCTATTGGCGATTGTTGCCTGGGGAAACATTGCCGAATGCAGAGCGCGGTTGTTCCGTCGCTTGCATGTGCTGGTTGATGAAGTCATCCAGATCGCACTTTCTGTAGCGGATGAGTCGACCAATCTTTATGCAAGGCAGTGAATATCTGCCCGTGCATTTCCAGACAGCAAGCGTCTGTTCGGCTACTCCTAGATACGCAGCGGCTTCTCGGCGTGTGAGCAATTCGTAACGAGTCGTGCTCTTTCCATACGGAATGTTATTGTTTGAGTTCATTTGATATACCTCTGTAAGTGTTCGCAACAAGTCGGCGGCACTACTGATGAAAAGCCGTGCCGCGCATTGCGAGAGTGAAAGTTTTTGTTGAAAACGAAAAAGCTCAAACCATCAATATGATTTGAGCGCAAAAAGAATGTTGATGGTGTTGGTCGACCTAATGGGCTGCAGCGCCATCAATCTCGCCGCATAATTTCATTGTACCGTGCGATTTCGATTTTCTGACTAGGGGGTTTTTCGCTGAGCCGGACCTGGGGAAAAGGATAGGTAAGCTAGAGAAATCAACTACGGACGCCCGTAAAGGGACGGTTTCAATTAGGGACTGCCGCCGAACTTCGGATTTCTGATTTTCACATATGTCCGGAAAACTGGGTCCGCGAACCCGTAGCATCGGTCGCGAACTGGAAGTAAAAAGGGCTCAAAACCCTCTGGACTTGTAAGTTCCTTCATCAATTGTGATGGATTGGTCACACCAAGACCCTTAACGAATTCGTAAACCCCTCCGGTTTCAATTTCATCGCTAACTTCATTCGCGAATGCTTTGAGAAGCAATTCCCGTTGAGGCGAGTGTTTGACGGCAATGTTGTACGCTTGTTCGTAAATGTGAGACAAGGTGCCTGAGCGGAGCTTGGCGAGCACCACTTCAAGATGAGCGAGTCCAACTTCTTTATCACCAGCAGACAGAGACTCCAGAGTACATTCTCGCCCAAGTAAGTGCACAAAATAGGGAAACCCTTCGCTGAGCTGTACGATTTCTTCGGCCAATGGCTTCTGTACTGTGCGTGGAGATAGATCGGTATTTGCGCGATCTATGATGGCGAGCAATTCAGGTCGACTCATGCGCCTTAACGCAATTGAATTGAGCTGTCTAGCAATAGAGGCGTGGTCTCCCAACAAAGTAGTCAAATCACTTGCAATACCTACAACACAGAACTTCACGAAATCATTTGAGCAAGTCTTAACCAGTGATGCAAAACCAGTCTTATCTGCAAGTTGGTCAAATTCGTCCACTACAATTAGAAGACCTTGCTTTGAACTCCTATTGTGCTCTCGAACATCCCGCAGCAATCCCATAAATTGCTGTGTTTTTTCTTTGGGCTGTTCGGTCTCAGGAATGAACTTCTCGGATATCTCTCCAGAATAAACACCGAGATTAGATTTTATCGTCGATGTCTTTTCGCGCTTGCCCGCTGGCTTATCGCCATCCTTTAGATACGCTCCTAAAGGTTTCGCCTGGGCATCCCCATTTATGATTCGACCAATTAGATCGGTTGTGGTTCTTATGGAGGTACGATCACAAGCCACATACTGGACGATATATTGGAAACCCTCTTTCGGAACCAACTTTCTCTCGCCGATAACCTCCGCAAGAATATTGTCTCCGGATGCGAGCAGTTGTATTTGCCTAGCGAAAGAACTTTTGCCAACGCCGCGTGGCCCCCAGACGGCCAGAAAGGCTCCATCCACAGGTAGCGCTAAAATCGCTGCTTTCACTTCATCGTGGCGTCCAACGAAATGGGTCGGTTCTCGAATTTCGTGCGCCGGAGTGAATGCGCGATTGATTTTATCTATCTCGTCCATTTAATCCACCTTGCCTGCAAAATCATAGTGGTTAATGGAATAAGGCGCAATTTCGGAGATGTTGCCAAGCGAGACACTGACGACGAAGTTGAGCCCAGGTTCCCAGCCAATTCCAGGAATTGTCTCTAGGGTTTTCCCTGTAACACTTCCCAGCTCGATTTGAAATACTGGTTTTGGTGGAACGAGTGGCATACCACTCGCCAAAAAGAAACGCCCCAGAAGTCGTGCACGTTTTCCGGTCGCTCGCGGCGCTTTGTAATGCGCCGGAGGCGGCTCTTAAACAGAAAGAGAGATGAAAATCTCTGGAGGAACGAATTTTGGAAATTAAACTGACATTGGTCACTAAACGAAATCCTTTGAACGTAAAAGGATTTGATTCTACGGTCGGCGCAATCATTGATGCGGACGACAATCTGGTTTGTGTTGTACCCCTAACCCGTATGGACTGGGTATTCGACTGCCTCTCGGCAAAGACACACACCGACAAGCTTTTCACTATCCTGTCGAAAATGACAGACGACGAGGTTCGGCTATGCACCGGGTGCAAGCGAAATGCTGCTGAACCGCGAGATCAGGGAAGCAAGAGCGACAAAAAAGTTCTTCGCTTCCCTCCCGTGAGACGCAAAACACCACCCCTGGTGTCATAACATGCAGGCGCCTGGGCGCCGCTAACGTCTCCACAACAAGCTTTATCGTGCCGACTTCTGATGGGCGCCACCAACGTTTCTACAAATGTTATAGCAGCTGTTCCACCGCTTGGTAGAACAGCTGCTTTGCACTATCGAATTCGAACCTAACAGCAAGATGTAGCGCTTTCGCCATGTATAAAGCGTTATACCTGGCATTTCCGCTACATTTTCAGAAAAGCTTTACCAGCCGGCCGACGCCACGCAGCTGCAAAAGAAATAGACAAAAGCCCGCCAGGAAAGACCCGTCGGGCTATCGCCTACGCCTGTCACGCCCAGAGGTAGCCGTGCGTTTCCCGCAGACTGCAGAATCCGCTGGAGCTTACGATGAGATGGTCGATGACCTTCATGCCGAGAATGTCACCAGCCTTGATGAGAATCCCTGTCGTCTCGATATCCTCGCTGCTGGGAGTCATCGATCCAGCTGGATGATTATGCGCGACGATAATTGCATGCGCATTCGCCAGTATCGCTCCTTTAAAAACCTCACGAGGATGGACTAAACTGGCAGAGGCTGTGCCATGCGATACCACTTGCACGTTCGTCACGTTGTTGCGTGCATCTAAGAAGTAAGCGACGAAATGCTCTTCGCTGAGTATCTTCAGTGGTTCGATGAATTTCTCTAGGTCCTCGGGACAGCCCACTGCAACCGGCTTACCACCCGGCTCTTTGATAAGAGCCAAACGAATTTCCGGCACGATGTATTTCAGCTGCTTCTTGAGCGTTCGGCTATTCATAGTGCACCTCCACAGAAGTAGTTGTGCTCGGCGCAGGCAAGCAGAATGCGCAAGCCTGGCATGGTCTCGGTTTGCGTGGGTTTGGTTCCAATTTGTACGAACCCAAGACTGCCGGACAGGAGAATAGACTCTTGTGCTTGATCTGAGGAGCGTGATATCGCCCGCGATGCACAGGAAAAGAAACGACCTGCTTTACAGTCGTGCATGCATTAAGTGCGGGCAATAAATTCTCGTGGAGCGAATCTTCGGATTCCTGAAGCAGAGCCAGTTCCCAAACATCAGACCGCTTTGAATACGCAAGGAGACCGGATTCGAAGTTTTCGGAATCAATGCTCAGCCATCCTCGGCAATTGGCTAGGGAAGCGAGTTCAGACATGGCATCAAATAAGTGCTTGTCTACAAAACTTCTCGTATAGAACCAGAAAGAGCATTGAGGGCGTTGTATAGCCGCGATCCACCATGCATTCACGTAAGAGATTTTATGAAAATCACCCACGTCGTGGACCCTAATTGACCAGGGCGTCATCGTCCTCCTTCCCGCGACAGAGGCAGCCAGCCAATCCCCAGGCTTCGCTTGATCAATCAACGCGAGAAGATTCTGCGCGAGTAGTTCTGGTCCTCCTTTGGACAGCAGCAGCTCGACGGTGCGCAAGTTGCGATGCCGCTTTTCCTTTTGTCCAGCCGTTTGATAGCGCACTCCGTTGCCGTAACATACGTTTCGACATAGTTCCGTTGCGCCAATGCAAGTCGCACTGCGCGGCAAGCTGAATGCCCACGATGTCTTACTATTATTGGTTAGTTCCAAACCGTATTGTTCCATGATGTTTACCTCCAGTTAGTGAGGGCATTTCGCCTCGAAAAACCGGGGCACGGGGGTGGCTCCGTGGGTCAAGCGGATGTGTGTGTCTGAATCAGAAACGGTCGGCTGCGCGCTTGACGCACGGTGGCGCCGCCCCCGTACACTTGAAGAAATACGAAACAAGCCAAGATCGGCTAAGGCAATGCAGTCCCGGAAGGACAGTGAATATCACCCCGATTGCGTCCCTATTAATGTGCGGGGCGGAAAATGCATGGAGTCGTATTCGCCAGTGGCGACCAAATCGAATTACCAAGAGGAAGAACAATCATGTAATGAATTCCCACTCGACTCATATAAGTCAGGCAGGAGCGGCGCATCGAGTTAGTTGAAGCATCGTCCGATTTGGCAAGTCGTAGAGAGGCTAAAAAGTCTCGTCGGGTGTAATTCCTACCTGGCACCACGGTAGACAAAACCCATTTTGTCTACCGCTATGACACCCCCCGGAAGTGGCTTATAATTACCATTTCCCCAGCCGCGCAACCTGCCAAGAGCTTGTTGCTTGTTTGGTATTCGCAACATGTTCGATAACAAACTCTTTGACGTGGAACACGCACTCGGAATGCACGCGAGTGATTTCGTTCTGATGCCCGCCTCGGCAATATACGAACCGGAGCAATTTGAGCAGTTTGCCGCACGCATTCCGAACTGCCATGTTTACATGATTGGACTGATGCCTAGAGTCGAGACGATTGGATCGCGGGTAGAAGACTCATCTCTTTTCACTAAGTATGAAGTCGCTGGAAAAACTCATGAGTTGCGATGGGAGTTTCCGCCGGAATGTACCTTACGAACGGAAGGCGATTTCTGCTTCCCGGTCGGTCCTCAGGGACAAACCGTCTATCCAGATAACAACGAAGAAATGAGTCAACTAACTCAGCGAGGCGTCTTGAACTTCAAGGTCCTATATGTTGGTCAGGCTTACGGCACGGGCGGCTCAAGAAACGCCCTTGAGCGGCTGCTGAAGCATGAGACCCTTCAGAAGATCTCTATTCAAGAGCCCCAGGACACTCATGCTTTGTATGTTCTATTGCTGGAAGTCGAAGCTGACAACACCGTCTTCACGATTTTTAATCCGCGCGCACAAGAAAAGGATGAGGACGGCGAACGAATTTCTATGGGCTTGGACAAGTTGTTCGGTACTGACGAAGCAGAACGTATCACACTTTACGAAGCCTCGCTGATCCGCTACTTTAAGCCAAAATACAATAAGGAATTCAAAGACAGCTTTCCCTCGACTAACCTGAAAATTCTGAAAGACTGCTACGACAAAGATTTTTCCACATTAATAGCAGAACTCTACTACGATGAGCTGCCGCTGATCTTTTCGGACTCGGCGACACCAAGTAGACACCACATTATCAAACATGATTTGCATGAAGAAGCCGAGCGGAAGGCTTTCTTCGAGTAGGTCTGACGCGGTTGAATGATTGAGCAAACGAAAAAACGGCGATCAAATGATTTCTGAACAAAACGCAAATGAGTACGTTGAACCAAGCGGCCCGGACCTGGCGATCGTTATCGATACGAACATGCTGCTGAGGCATAGCAGGCTTGGCGACACGGCTTGGTTGAGATTGGCGACATATGCAAAGAAATGGTCGATTCGCATTGTAATTCCACCTGTGGTGCGTCAAGAATTCAAGTATCACTTGAAGCAGCAGTACGATGATTTGCAGAATTCGTTTCGGCAGCATAAAAGAAACTTTCGCGATCTGCCTTCGGCGTTTCTTGGTCCTCTACAAAATGTCTTGGAATCAATTGATGAATCAAGTTTGAACGCCGAGAGTGACGTAAGCGACGAAAGTATTGACGCGTACTTACGCGAACTAATTCCTTGCGAATTGGAACTCGTTGGCTGGTCTGACATATCAGTTCCAGATGTGTTGGAAAAACTTCTGCGACAAAGAAAACCATTTAAGAAGCATACGAACGACTGCAAAGAAAAGGGTTTCCGTGATGAGCTGGTGTGGCTTACAGTAATCGATGAAGCTAAAGCGCGCGACTTCAGGGTTGTTCTATTATCGAACAACATCGCGGATTTTGCCGCTGACGGTTCCAAGCAAAAGGCACTGGGCGAGACAAGCGCAGTCAAGCAAATTGAGTTGCACCCTGATCTCATTGCAGACTTAAAAAATAGAAGTATTGACGATAAGAGGGTAGTGCTCTTTGCCGATTTGACTTCACTTGAAGATCGGCTTATAGTGCCGTTGCTCGCGGATGTCGTTCAGCAGTGGCAGCTCGAATTTACAGTCCATCCAGATCAGATTGGCTATCAGTTGCACAACGACTACAGGTACGAAATGTCCGAGGCGTTTGAAAAAGATATCCCGAACCTGTTTGACGTCCCTTATGGAGCGGACATGATCGATTGGGACGTTGACGAACCAACGAGAACGGTTATTTTTCAAATGGCATCGGTCGATGAAACTACGCTGCTGATCAAGGCTGGTTTGAGTTCTACTGCTCGATACTTCTTTGAGACCGAACTTGACGAGGAAGATCCTGAAGATACTGACTTTGGCGATCATGACGATGTTGAACTTAAAAAGGACATCGCGACGGTCCGAAATGAAGACGACATTTTCATGGAGGTCTCGCTTTTGTACGACATTCCATCGCAGACGTGGACTCAGTTTTCGGTAGATCGAATCTGTCGACTGATCAGGGGTGACCTGTCCGTCATGCCAGTTGAAGACACGACGGACGTCGAGGTGTCATTCGCCGCTTCATACGACTTCCGTAAGAACAACGTTGGTACAATCGTGCGTATGAGCGACAGCGATCTGCGGCGACTATTGAATTTGTTCTTTTGGAAGCCTTTCGATAAAGCCATTGATAAAGGCGTTCGCTGGAGCGGGAAAGAGTTCGAGGTAAGTATACTCGAGCGGCACGGATTGCTGACGGAAGATACTCGCCTAAGGGTTTTAGGCCCACGAAAATTCACTCGTCACACGTTGTCCGTGCATTGATGATGTAATTAAAGGAGGTTCGGTGTGACGGCGGTTCAACCGGCTGCAACGATCAACTGGAAGCAATCGAATGTAGCTGAAGCATTGGCACATCTGTACTTGCGGCTGAATGGTTTTTTAACCACAAGTCTAATTCTTCAAAGCGAAGAGTATGGAAAAAACCGAACGGATGTCGACTACATTGCAGTCCGTTTTCCTCGTCATTTGCAAGACTTACCAATGGCTGAAACATCGAGTTTCTTAGCCGTTGTACCTGACGTTGTGAATGTCATTATTTGCGAGGTAAAAAGTGAGGAGCCCGTAGAATTTAACAAGCCAATTCGCGAACAGGAATCGGTTAGACAAGACATATTGCAATGGTTGGGAGCATTTGATCAACAGCAGATCAAGTCAATTGCTAAAGATTTGGAACCGCTTCTTGCGCCCGATGTAGACATTAAGGCTGTGTTGAGAGGTGCAACTTGTGATGGATTCATTGTCCGCCCGCTTCTTTGTTATCCCGCTGGAAGGACCGACTCAAAGCGATGGTGCCTCGTCGAGTCCGAGATTTTCACTTTCATTGACGCGCGCTTCAACCCAAGCAATGTCGAGCCCTGCTCACCACGGTACAATTTCCAGCAATGGGGCTACTCCCTTGCGCCCGTGGTAGATTACTTCAAGAAAGAGGAAAAGCCGCATTCGCTAAATGGTTTATATGATTACCTGGGGGTTAAGTAGGGGCGAATTTCTTTTTTGTCCCAATCGAGCACTCAGCGGGGCGATCAAGCTCTGCGAACCCGTTTTTGCAGCGTCGACTAAACGAAATGAAACCGAATTCAAAAGGGAAATCAGCAGGAGCATAAGCCCCTACTGCTATTCCCATCTGGATGCCTATGGCTATGCGGTCTGCACGTCCTCCTTTGCCGGACGTTTCCCACAAAGGTGGAAGCTAGTGAGTTTGATGACGGGCTTTGTCATCTGGACTTTGACTCCGTTCACGTCTTTGGGATAAGTGGAGATTGCGAGTCTTCCATTTATCACCACCTCGCGCCCCTTGGTTATGGCTTTAAGCACTCTTTCGCCCAGCCCGTTCCAAGCATCAATGTCGATCCACAGAGTCTTGTCTTCGTCTGTATTTGAGTGTGCGTCCGGTTGTACCCGTGGTTAAAAGAAATCGGGCAGCGTGTTTGAATGG
>JAVHQC010000016.1:133626-199306 GCA_036170915.1 Cyanobacteria bacterium auto_48_18 | reverse complement strand
ACTTCCGCTGAAACTGCTACTCTTATTAGGCGGTCCGGAGTGAGGTTTAGTTCTATCTAAACTAAGGCAACAATCAGCAGCATGGAATTTCATTGGGCAACATTATTTGCGTCGCAGCATGCCATTTTTTGGAAAGTAATCATGCCGCCTTTTCTCTACTTCGCCCACGGCTATCTAGCTACGTGGATGGCGGTGGCGGCCCTTTTCAGGCCATACGAACCGTGGTTCATACCCTTTACTAAAATTCAGCTGCCGCTCACACCAGGCATTTTCCCTAAGCGCCGGGCGAAATTGGCCCAGGCCGTTGCCGGAACAATTACCGAAACTTTACTTACGCCCAAAGACATAAAGGTGCAGGTCGAAACACTTTTGACCGAGGCCAATATTCACCTGGCTGTGGGTATGTTCGTCGATTCGGTCTTAAAAGAGTTTCGCGACATCACCAAACTGCATCGCCTCGCTTCTGACATTGCTGAACTGAGCCCCACTTTAATGGAGCATTTTGTGCGCTCCACCATCGAATCGCTCGAATCAGGCAAAGACAGCAAAATTGCAGCTATTACTGAAAAAGTCTTCGACCAGGTTGTGCTCACTGCGCGTATTTCACTTGACCAGGCCAATGAATTTGCAGCGCGCATCATTGAAGCGTTCTTGACACCACCCAAGGTGCGCAACTCGCTCATAATTTTGTTGAGTCCACAAAATATCAGCTCACTGGACGAATCAATTAACGCCCACGCCAGCACCCCCTACAAAATTTTGGCAAGAATTATTGGGGTAAAAAGAGTTTGCTATGAATGTCGCAATTATCTTGAGAAAGAGCCGGAACAGGCCGAAAAACTGATTGCGGACCTGACTAAACGGTTTGGTATTCGCGACCAATTGGCCATACAAATTGCCAACTTTGACCTCAGCTCTATGCCATTGCAAAGCATCGCCAAATTTAAAGCCAACCTGGTTTCGTTTGTTGAGACCTTCCTGGTTGAACACAAGAGCGATATTTTACTTTCGGTGCGCAAAGTAGAAGGCGAAGCGATGAGTGCCGTGCGTCAGTCGATTGTGCGATTTAATCCTGAGTCAATACCGGCCGTCTGGCTCGAGCGAGCTAAAAATGACCTTTCTCAGTTTGCTTACTCTTACCTTAAAAGAGAAATGGGCGAACTTCTCGAGCAAGCCATTCCTGCTCTTGGTATGTACAACTTAATTGCAACCAAAATCGATTTATTCACAGCACAGCAATTAGAGGCTCTGGTAAAGAGGATTTGCAAGCAAGAGTTGAAGGTCTTAGAATTGTTTGGCGGCCTGATCGGTTTGATGTTGGGATTTGTTCAGATCTTGGTTAACGCCATAGCTCCTTAATTAAGTCGGAAGCTTTAAGCAAGCATGCCTCACTACGCCAGAACACCAGCACCACAGTTGATACCGCTGCAACACACCGGCAAGCCACCGCTTTTTCGCATTTCAATTCCATCTGATTTCAAAGACCTTCTCGTTGGTGCCACCCTGGGTGGTCGCTACTGGGTGCTCAGTGTTATCGGCCGTGGTGGCATGAGTGTGGTCTACAAAGCCAAAGTAAAAGACACAGGCAAAATTGTAGCGGTGAAAACTCTGCGCACCCAGAGTATGACCGACGACATGGTAGTAAAAAGATTTCAACGTGAGGCCGAACTGCTAAGCCGCCTCAACCACCCACGCATTGTCAATCTTCATGCTTACGGTTCAAGTGCTCGCGGTCAGCCTTATTTTGTCATGGATTACTTGCAGGGTGAAAACCTCACCACTTTATTGAAGCGTGAAGACCACCTTGACCCCGAACGCTTTCAAGATATTTTTGTGCAAGTATGCGCCGCCATCGAGCATGCTCATCGTCACGGTGCCATTCACCGCGATGTTAAACCAGGCAATATCATGCTCACCAGACAAGGTCGCACCAACGACTATGTAAAAGTGGTCGACTTTGGTATTGCCAAAATGGCGGAAGAGGCCCAGCGCCTCACCCGCATGGGTGAAGTGTGGGGTTCGCCCATTTACATGAGCCCTGAGCAGTGTATGGGTGCCACCGTAGACGAACGCTCAGATATTTATTCACTCGGTATCGTCATGTACGAGAGCCTGACAGGTAAAGTGCCATTTCTCGGCAGAAATTATGCTGATACCATGACCAAACAAATTTCTGATAACCCAGCGCCATTCAGTCAGATAAGACCAGATTTGAAGATACCTTATTCACTGGAAAAAGTGGTGATGTCTGCCCTCGAAAAGCAGCCTGAGAACCGCTATCAGTCACTTGGCTTGATGCGAAAAGATATTGAATCTGCACTGAGCCAGAAAGTCACCAGTGATATGCCGATTCCTACTACAGCTTCAAAGGTAAATAAACCAAAAGCGTCTCTTACAAATTTGCGTAAGCCGGAAGAAACGAAAAAGACAGTCGAAAAAAAACCTGAAGCTAAAAAAGTTGAAGCGAAAAAGCCAGATCGCAAAGATGATGGCAAAAACAACAAACGTGTTAGCTCATCGAAAAAAGAGTTTGAACAAGCGGCCAAGAAAAAGCGTCGCACGACCCAGTCTATGAGGCAACTTGACGAGTATGAAGTGCGACCGGTCAGTCGTGGCCGACAACTACTGATAGTGGCAAGCTCGTCACTGCTATTTTCGATTGTAGTGATAACAATAATTTCGCACGGCGACACAATTAGCCATTTTCTCGCCAACATGGTCAAGATGCTGGTGAGCGGATTAGACGAAGAATCAAACCCATATTCAGAGTTGAAAAACGGCTTAAACACTAATGATTCGCCATCAGAAAAGCCGCAAACAGCATCACCGACAACGGGTGAACCAGTTCAAACAGAGACAGAAACTAATTCCGCGGAACCTCAAAATACTCGAGAGCAGCAATAGCCCGAAGGACCAGCATGACCTTAAAACCCCTGGCATTGCTGGCTGTTCTATTGTCGATTGCTCTGGCTCAGCAAGCTAACGGTCAGGAAATTTCAGCAATAGATGAAGACGGCCTCCGCTCTCAAGTTTCTTCATTTGAACAAGCAAAGCCTGTAGATGAGGAGAAGCTGGCAACGGCAAGAATTGAACTGGCAAAATTATTGAAAGCAAAAAACAGTCTTTCCTCAGCTCTTGAACTAACTACTTTAGCACTCGAATCGCAAGAAAAATTATTTGGTGAAGGGGGCATTAAAACCATTCCGGCCCTGGTACTTTTGACCAATCTCAAGGGTGAAAACACTGTTGACCAGCGGCTTTACCTCAAGCTAGAAAATGCTCTCACACTGCTTTCAGCTCAAGATAGAAAGCAAGCCGTGAAACATCGCGTTGACCTGGCACAAATTTATTTGAGCAACGGTCAGGAACAAGAAGCAAAAAGATTGTGGTATCAGTGCGTTGACTTATTGCGTGATGATTTGCCCGCCGACTGCAAAGATCTCGCAGTGCAATGCCGCGAAATCTTTACTATTTTGTGCAAAAAAGAGCAGTGGAATAAAGCACAGGCTCTCGCACAAGGAATGGCCCAGTATGGTTTTGATAAAGACGTGCTGGTCAGCGCCGCTCTAGGCTTTGTTGTTCTGTCACAGCAGCGAGAAACTTTTGGTGATTACAAAGAGGCCTACCATCTAGCTTCACGGGGGCTTAAAGTGGCAGACAAATATGGTGGCAAACAAAACTGCAGTTATGTCAGCGCTTTAAAGCAATCGGCAAAGATTTTACGCTTGTTGGGCAAAACTAAAGAAGCAGACAAGTTCGATAAAGAAGCGACTCAGCTACTTGAGAAACCGCTTCACTGACGGAATCAACTCTGTATAAAGATTGCTGCGCGGATTATGGCCGGTGGCGTCGCACACCAGAGTAAAGTTTTTATCGATTAGCTGAAAGCCAGGAATCATGTTGTAGCTAGATTGATTGATATAGCGCTGATCTCCCAGCATAATCACTTCATTGCTGCCTCTGCCAAAATCGAAATGTTTCGCCCAGGCCTGTGCTTCTGCAAGAGTTGGCACACCGAGACCGGGCCCATAAAGAATCAGTTGCACCCGCACCAGCCGGGGATCGCCTGGTGCAACACCAGAGGCCTGCAAATAACTATCAATCGACGACACACCACCCTGCGGTTGCACGCCATTGATGCCACCCTTAGTCGCTCCGCCCACAAATGCCTGACATGCAGGGCAAGACATACCAATAGGTTCAAGCAAAATCACTTTACCGGCAAAAGAGGACAGCTTGATTTTTCTGCCCCCAAGATCGCTTAGCTCTATTTCCGGATAAGTCTGACCAACAACGGGCGGCCAAAAAGTTTTAAAAGTTCGGGCTGATTGTGCCTTAACTTCAAAGCAACAGACAATGGCACACAGGCAAATAAAAACGAACAGACCAGAAGCAAATCGAAAAATAATCATTCTTCCAATAGAGATCTGAAGCTAGGAAAGATCTTTGTCATAGTCGTCTTTCAACCGTGCCAGGGCGTCTTTATATTCGCTAATAGTCTCCGCCAGTTTAATCATGTGCTCCGCCCCTTTCAGATCTCGCCTGGCAAAGGCTTCAGATCCTTTTGAGGAGATAATTTCAAGTTCTTTCTCGAAGGCAGAAATAACCCTGCCAATTTCTGATTTAATTGAGTGCTGATTTGAGGCCACTATATTTGGTGCTAAATCACCTAACGACGCTGAAATCGGTTCAAGGGCCGGCATTGGTGGTGGTGCTGACGAAGTTGATGATTCCAGCGGGCCACGCCAGTAACCCGGCGCATTCTCTGAAGCTGGTTCAGCAGACGCCATTTGATCTTGCAATTGCTGAATCGACTCAAATGTCTCTTCTTGCATTTCGGCAAGTTGCACCAGGTCATTTTCAGACTGCTCTGCTGTTTGTTGGTCACTTGTCGATTCGGGTTCAGATTCGGGTTCGGGTTCGGGTTCGGGTTCGGGTTCAGATTCAGGTTCAGATTCAGACTCGGGTTCAGATGCAGTTTCAGATTCAAATTCAGACGCAGATGTAAATTCAGATTCAGATTCGGATTCAGACTCAGATTCAGATACGTCGGCAGAATATGCAGTTTCAGCTTCTTCAAGCTGCACTTCACCGCTGCCAGATTCTTCCTGAGATTCTTCGTCTGTTTCGCTCAGAGACAATTGCTGTTTAGACTCAACGATCTCAAATATATCTTCATCGTCATCATCAAGGTCAGGCTCAAGGTCATGATCATGGTCCAAATCTTGCTCTTGCTGAACCTCTTGAGCAGGCTCATTTAAATCATCCCTGCTCTCACTGCCATCAATATCGGCAGCATCAGAATCGGCTAGACCTGATGCTGGCTCAACTTTGTCTAATACTTCTTGATTCTGGACCGTGTGTTCGGCGGCCAGCTCTTCGTCAAGCTGCAAGGCTAAATCTACAACAGGCTCAACCGATAACCCCGCTTCCCAATCATCAACCTCTTCAGCCAACGCATCTGAAAGCACATCGGCCACGTCAAAGTCTGGAACAACAGTATTATCGAAAGCAGGAACTGGTGGCACAGATTGATTAGCGATAGAAAATGCAATTCTGTCGACACTTATAGACCCGCTGCTCGAACCAGACAACCCTGGTGGCAACGGAGCGGGTGGCAGTGCAATCATATTCTGCGTGTTGGATGGAGCACCTTGAATATCACCCCGGTTATTAACCAGACTATTTTCACTGGGTGCGGCTGACCAGGGTGAGCCACTACCAGCGGTGAAACCAGCTTTTGGTTTAGTGGCTTCTGGTGCGGCGGCCTGTGCAGAAGGCATCGGTGCCGGAGCAGGAATGTGAGTTGGAACGCCAGCCGCAGGGAGTGCTGCTCCTGCGTCTGCGGGTAGAGGAGCACCAGCATCTTGCAGTGACAGAGCAGGGAATGACTGAGGCCTTTGCGGAGGTAAATGCTGCGGTCGAACCTGCATCTCATTTTGATCAACAGGTGGTGCTTGTGGTGGCTGAACGGCGGGTTGCCCTGAAGGCTGAGCTGGTCTCCGGACCTGAGCCGGAATCTGGACAGGTCCCCAGTTCTGTGCGGCGGGTGGGTCAGACGACTGCTGTTGGCTTGAAGAAGTTGGTGAAAATGGTGCCGCGAACGGATTCGGCTTTCCTGCCTGAGATTGCGACTTCTCGATTTGTTGCTGCTCTGAAGTTTGGCTTTTAGCCAGGGGAGCAATGTGTGGCAAGGGTGGAATCTGCGTACCTGGCATCTGAGACAGCTTTGCCGATGCTTCAGCCGAAAATCCCAAATTAGCCGGCATATCAGCGAACAAGCCGCTAGGGAATGAAACAGGCGGCAGCTGATTAGGATCTTTTGGTGTTTGTCCCTCAGGATTTTTCTCTATAGGTACAAAGTTCCAATCATCACTGCTGGCATTTGCTTGTGAGGGTGTTTGAAACTTGGGTTGCTGTGGTTGCTGAATTTGTGGTGGCGCCTGCGGTGCCCCTGGTACGGCAGGTTTAAATGGTTGACTGAATGCGTTAGCAGCGGGTTCAGCACCGACATTACTTGATGAATTGCTGGACGGCACACTGCGCCAGCCATCATTGGCGATGCCTGGAGACGACGCAGGTTTAGAAAATGGCGGAATTCCTGAAGGCGGCGCTGGCAAAGGCTGCTGTTGAGCAGGTTGAATAGGAAAGGGAGTTTGACTTAACGGGTTAGGCTGGTTGCCGGAAGATTGCCTGACCTGGCGCACGATGGGTTTCCAATCATCACTACTCTCAGCTTTCTGGCCAACAGCGTTTTGGTTAACAGAAGTGCCCGTGCCTTGATAGTTGACTGAATTTTGATTTACCGATGTGTTGGTACCCTGGTATGGATTGATAGAATTCTGATTTACCGATGTGTTGGTACCCTGGTATGGAACAGGCGGAGTATATCTCTGACTGCTTTGACCATGGTTGGCAGGGCCAGTGGAAAAAGTGGCCGAATCGCTAGAAAAATGCTGTTTATATCGCTCTGAATAATTGATGTCACCACCAAGCATACTTGGCCCAGGCGCCATAAATTCAGTCGTCTGAGGACGAGCGTTGATTTCGTTTTCTTCCTCAGCGAGCGAGGCGAACACATCGATAGGTTGAACCGGTGGCGTATCTTCTTGCGCCACTTGCACTAGGTTATCTAAGCAGGCGCGAAACGCCAGATCCATGTCGGAGTTTTTCATGACTTTTTCAGAAACGCTCCAGTACATCATTGACCCATCAAAATATGGCGCCATATCTAGAATCGCCATGAAACTTCCTGGGCTCGAGTTAAACGTCAATAATTTATCGGCAGGAATAATGTGAACAGTAATGCCTTCATAGCTGCCGCGTACTACTAGAGTCCAATATCTTGTTGAAATACGCCCGCTGAAAACCGAGATATACTGCGCACCCTGGTGCCAGGTGCCGACATTTTCACGAGCAATGCTAGGTCGAATCCAGGTAAGCTCGAGGTCTGAGGCGGCTGCCACCTGATTAAACTCATAGGCTAGATTTTGAAATTGGTCGAACATGCGGTCAACAACACAAATCATGGCCTCATGTTGGGCATTCATGCGAGCCTTTTCAGCCGCTTCCATGGCTACGCGATTAGCTGCAGATGGAACATTGATATTGCCCGAAGACCCCAACGGCGCCTTATGACCCCCAGCCAGCTTGGCTTTCCAGACATCGCTAAGCTGTTCGTCCATGCTTACTGATTTTGCTGGAATTCTCAACAACTCGGGGCCAGCGTTGCGTGCCTGTTCTTCGCGAGCTTGCTGCTCTCGTGCAGCTTGCTCGGCAGCTTTGAAGATTTCAGTCTCCAGTTGCTCTTCGCTTGATATTTGCGGCTCGCCGTCAAGCTCCCCAGCTTCTTGCAAAGCCCTAGCAGCTGCTTCAGCCGATAACGCTTTTAACTTTGTCCGCGTGGCACGGGCTTTCTTGGATGTTTCCTTGCCGCCTTCATTCGGCTTAGAACCCCCTTTTCCGCCCTTGCCGTTCTTTGGCCACATAGAATTTACCAGCCTCCCGGCGCTACATTGAGCACACTCTACAATCATCTACCCCCCGCTAAAAGAGGCAAAACAGAACCCACAGGCTGTTGTGAGAGAAATTTGTAAATTAATGCGGTAACAAGCGGCAAATTCTAAATTAGATTGTTAGAACTGAAGGAATGTCCCATCAACCAGGCTAATATATGGCTATAGTTTCTATAAAGAAGAAGATGTTAAGCGAGATCAAGCGCAACGGCTCTCACATGCACGACTACATCGTTGTTCGTGGAGCCAGGCAACATAACCTGAAAAATATCGACGTCAAAATTCCTCGCGGCCAGCTCGTGGTCATTACAGGGGTCAGCGGTTCAGGAAAATCATCGCTCGCTTTCGACACAATATTCGCCGAAGGGCAAAGACGCTACGTCGAGTCGCTGTCAGCATACGCCCGGCAGTTCCTCGGCCAGCTCGACAAGCCCGATGTAGATGGAATTGACGGCCTGTCGCCAGCAATTTCCATCGATCAGAAATCGACCAGTCATAATCCGCGATCTACTGTCGGTACTGTTACCGAAATTTACGATTACCTGCGCTTGCTTTTCGCCCGCACGGGTACACCTCACTGTCCGCAATGCGACCGCCTGATTAACCCGCAGACCATCGACCAGATAGTCGATCAGGTTCTCGAAATGCCTGATGGCACGAGAATTCAAATACTAGCCCCGTTGATTTCAGGAAAAAAGGGTGAGTATCAAGCACTCTTTAGTGAACTGCGTAAAGAAGGTTTTGTTCGCGCACGCATCGACGGTGAAGTTGTTGAACTTGAAGACGAAATCAAGCTTGATAAGAACAAAAAACACTCGATTGATCTAGTCATAGATCGACTGGTGATAAAAAAGGGCATTCAGTCAAGACTGGCAGACAGTCTGCAGCTTGGCCTAAAATGGGGCAAATCGAACGTACTGGTTGATATTGTCGGCGGTGCTAAAGGCGAAGGCAAGTCTGAGAATAAATCAGACGAAAAAAATACTGATGGCAATGCAAAAGAAATGCTGTTTTCAGAAAATTTTGCCTGCGCCGCATGTGGTATCAGTTTCGCTGAAATATCACCGCGCATATTTTCTTTCAATAGCCCCTACGGTGCGTGCGAAGACTGTCACGGCCTGGGCTGCAGCTTCGAAGTAGACCCGGCGCTAGTTGTACCGGATCAGAAAAAATCTCTCAAAGAGGGGGCAATTTATCCCTGGTCAAAAACCAATAATCCTTACTACGATCAATTGGTCGCCTCTGTGGCCAAGCATTACAAATTTTCCACCACAGTACCTTTTGCCAGCCTCACTAAAGCTCAACAAGGAATTATCCTTTACGGCTCTGGTGTTGACCGCATAAAGCTTGGCCACGACTCATTTGACGGCAAAGAATTCTGGGAATATAAAAAAGTTTTCGAAGGTGTAATCAATAATCTCAAACGCCGCCACGAAGAATCAAACTCTGATCGAGTGCGCAACGACATCGAAAACTATATGACGCAAATGACTTGTGCGAGCTGCAAAGGTTTCAGGCTTAAACCAGAAAGTTTAGCGGTGAAAGTTGGCTCACAGTCTATCGCTGCCATCAGCAACATGTCTGTAGAAAAAGCGATCTACTTCTTTGCTAACCTTCCTGATAAACTCACGGCCCGTCATAAAACAATCGCCCATCAAGTTCTAATTGAAATCAACGCTCGATTGAAATTTCTCAATGATGTTGGCCTTTCCTATCTGACTCTTGATCGTCAAGCCGGAACCTTATCTGGTGGAGAAGCACAGCGCATCAGGCTAGCAACGCAAATAGGCTCTGGTCTATCTGGAGTACTTTATGTACTCGACGAACCATCAATTGGTTTGCACCAGAGAGATAATTCAAGACTGATCGAAACACTGAAGCGCCTGCGCGATCTTGGCAATACATTACTTGTGGTTGAACACGATGAAGACACTATTCGCGAAGCCGATTGGCTGATTGATATCGGCCCTGGTGCCGGAGTTCACGGCGGTGAACTGGTGGCAGAAGGCAAATTGCCCGCCATATTAAATTCGCAGCGTTCGTCAACTGGTGCTTATCTAAGTGGCCGCAAGAATATTCTTGTGCCTAAGAAACGCCGGGCCGGCAATGGCCACAAACTAACCATTGAAGGGGCTACTCTCAACAATCTTCAAGACATCACGGTGGAGATTCCGCTCGGTAAATTCGTTGCCGTCACTGGTGTGAGCGGCTCAGGTAAATCTACACTGGTAAACGATCTTCTTTACCAACACTTGAGACATTATTTTGGTGGCACTGTGCCTGCGCCAAAAGGCGTAAGAGCCGTCACAGGTGTGAAAGAACTTGACAAAGTGATCGATATCGATCAATCGCCAATCGGCCGCACGCCCAGGTCTAACCCGGCAACCTACACCGGATTATTTGATATTGTGCGCGAAGTATTTTCTATGACCAACGAAGCAAAAGCCCGCGGATATCTGCCAGGCCGCTTCAGCTTCAACGTCAAAGGTGGCCGTTGCGAAGCATGTCACGGTGAGGGCATGAACGAAATTGAAATGAATTTCTTGCCTTCTGTATTCGTCACTTGCGACGTCTGCAAAGGTGCTCGATATAACCGCGAGACTCTAGAAGTAAAATTCAAAGGCAAATCGATCGGCGAAGTGCTTGAGATGACTGTTGAAGACGGTCTCAAATTCTTTGAAAACATTCCCAAAGCGCAAACTAAACTTGCCACACTAATGGAAGTGGGCCTCGATTACGTCAAACTTGGCCAACCTGCCACCACATTGTCAGGCGGCGAAGCGCAAAGAGTAAAACTGGCAGAACAGCTGAGCAAACGGTCTACTGGAAAAACAATTTATATATTGGATGAACCAACCACAGGTTTGTCATTCCACGATGTGGACAAACTATTGCACGTGCTCAACAGGCTGGCAGACTCAGGCAACACGGTGCTGATTATCGAACACAATCTCGACGTCATAAAACAAGCTGACTGGGTAATCGACCTCGGCCCCGAAGGCGGCGACAAGGGCGGAACGGTAATTGCCACAGGCACGCCTGAAGATATCGCAGCCAAGAAGCAATCCTACACTGGCGACTATCTCAAACGTTTTCTCACCCAGAAAGCCACCCTTGTCAAATAGTATTTATCGGCTCAATAATAGTCATGAGGCCGGCTGGCTTAGGGTATGATTCTAAGATGAACAGCGCCAAAAAGACTCCAGATAATATGGGAAAAAGCGAAGAGAAATTGCCGAGCGGTGAAATCGGAGCAGATCCGGTTTTTGACAGCCTACGCAAACGCGGCCATCGCATTACATCGCAACGCGAGACCATATTGCAAATTTTCAAAGAGCAGCCTCACGGTGAGCATCTTTCTGCTGAAGAATTGCATGCTCGGCTGCTTGAACGTGGTTCGAACGTTTCTCTCGCCACAGCTTATCGCACGCTGAAACTGTTGTCTTCACTGGGGCTGCTGCGCGAACTCGATTTTGCCGAAGGTCATAAACACTATGAATTGAAGCAAGACACTCTGCCGCACCAGCACATTATTTGCACAGGCTGCAATTTGACGCTCGAATTCGAAGATCACTTTCTCGAAGAAGCAGGGCAAAAAATTGGCTCTCGTTATAACTTTGAAGTAATCGATGCCCAGTTCAAAATTTTTGGTCTGTGCCCTAATTGCAAACTTAAAAGGCGGGCCTAATGACCCTGGCCGACGCGATTGAAGGCGATAAATTTGTCATCAAAGCCACAGTTGGCGACGATGTCACTGTTCAAGCCCAGCGCTTCGGCATTGCTGTTGGTGCCATAATCAAGATTGAAAAGAATATTCCCGGCGGGCCAGTGATTTTAAGCCGGAATCAGATGGAATTGGCCGTGGGCCGCCAATTAGCGCTCAAAATTGAAGTTGAAATGTCCGGTGCTGCTCAAACCGTTGAGGGTTAAGCCATGGATATTCCCTTTAGGGTTGAAGGTCAAGAATTCAAAGATATCAAGGCGAAGTCAGAAGCTGAGCGTCTGCTATGCCCAAATTGCACCTTTCAATTAGAGCCCTCTTCGTCAAGCGCTGCCAAAGTTTGCTGCCCCAGATGCAATACGTGGATTGACATAGACCCATCGTGCTTCGGCAGCTGTATTAAATGCCACAAAACTAAGCAAGGCGATGATAGTAACTGTGCGACGCCTTCATTAGCAAATTCCAAGGAAGCAAACGAGATATCGCCGCTTGTAAAGGGAAGAGTTAATCATAGAACTTTCTTTGCAAAGTTCAGCGCCCTTGTAGAACAGGCGCGTGGCTACCTGTCAGGTAAAAAGTGATCTCACACAGCTTCTAATGAGGGTTTTATTGGCCACTTTGCCGTGCAAGAAGGTCGAAGAGTGGACTCGCCAATTTCTAACGAAGATCCCCCACTGCAAAGCCCATGATTACCCGGTCGCTAGAGTTATCCTGTAATATTGAAAGGTAAGAGGACACAAGAGCTTTAGATGGAATCATGGCAAAGATAAATCCCTGGAAAGTGACAGGGTACAAAGGGGGACAGAACGTTGTTTGCATTGTAAAAGGTGCTGAACAAGGTGGCTACGAAGTTGTCATCAAAAAAGACAATCTCCCCGGCTTTATCAAAACTATTGAAACCCTCAAACCCGGCACTGAAATCCTTGCCAAGTTTGTTTGTGTACACAAAGATCGTGTATTACTCAGTCCGATTTTCCAAGAAAATCGTGGCGTGCCAAATCAAAGCGTCACCGGCAGCGTTAACTGGCAAGAACACAATTTAGACGAATTAGACGCAGCCTACGAAGAAAAGTCGCAAGAGCTGCGTGCTTATCGCGGTGTTGATGAAACCGGAAGCAATCCAACAGTGCAGCCGCACAACATGGGCAGCGCACCGATAATTCCGCAGCAAGGCGGCAATCAGGTATATGCCCCACCTGATCAACAGCAGTATGCACCACCCGGATATCAGGATCAGCAATATCAAACCTCCAGCTATCAGCCTGGAAGTGAAGAGCAGTGGCAAGCGCCGAATGAGCATACGCCCACCAAACGTTTTCGTTTGCGACGTGCAATCGATCTTGTGATGCCACCACCTGATGAAGAAAGCCTCGAAAGTTTGAAGACTTTCAGAATTTCTGATTATGACCTTGAGTGGTTAATAACTGACGTCGAAGGCGGCATGCGCACAGGCTGTCTAAAGGCAACATCAGAATCAAAACTATCGCGCGCAGCAATTCTGCTATATCGCGGACGGGCGGTGGGTTGCATTTACGGATGCAAGTCTAGTCCTGATGCAAAAGCCACAGAAGAATCGCTCACACTAACTCTTTCTGATCTCGAAGCATCAGACACCATGGTTACCATGTATGACCTCCCAGATGAAGCCGCACTAGCTATGTCGGCCCTCTTCCTCGGTTACACATTACCCAGAGAAGATAACCTGGATAGCCGCTCATACTTTGACAATGTGATGAACTCTTTCGTTTCAAATGCCAGCACCGCATGTGTTGTTCTAACCATTCCTTCGACTAAATCAACATATTTGATTTTTGTTGGCAAAGGAAAATTTGGTGGTGCCTTCTTCGTCGAAGAACAACAGTTCACCAAAGATCGCAATGCCATTTATCAATTATTTGAATCTGACCCAAATGCGCAAGTAGAAGTAAGTCTGCTTAGTGCTGATGCCACCGCACCTGGTGTACGTTTTGGTTACAGTCTGACCATGGCAAGAAAATCACGGCCTGCTTTTTAACAAATGAGCGGCCGCGCCTTGCTCAGCGCGCTTTTTCGATCATCATAGCTTACTCACAGACCTAACTTAGAAAAAAACCTGCGCAGGTTTTTTTCCTAACGTCGGACTATCACCGCTTCAGAATTTACCTCCGGAGGTAAATCCTCAGCAACGGTCATCCGCTCTCTTTCAGAAAAAAATACCTTTAAAGGTATTTTTTCTGCGAGAGATCAGACCATCAACTCGCTCCGGTAAAACAATAACGGCCCCTACAAAAGTAAGGGCCGCTATCAAATCAAACGAAAACTAACGCCTCAAGATTTTATTCTTGATCGCGGTGCTCGCCACCATACTCAGTGTTTTCGCCTTCTTCCGAACCAGAACCAGATCCAGAATCTGATCCGTAAGCATTGCTTGTAATCGGAATACGCAATTGACCGAATTCATTGTCACCGGAGTCATTATTTGAATTAGACTCAGGTGTACCTTGATTGTCGTCAGCACCAAACAAAGCTGGCTCTTGATGCCACGGTGCATCGCTGTCTGATGTTTCACGCAGTGCATTAGCGCGTTCATCTTCGGCACGGTCAATGGCTTCTTGCTCGGCTTTTGTTTTCAGTCGATAAACGCCTGTAACAGGATCCACCTCAGCAGCAATTGGAGTTACTGGCTCTTCTACCGGTGCAGAATAAGCAGCCTGTTGTGACTGTTCATGCTGATCGTTATTGTGGCCATGTTCGTCATGTGACTGAGAATGTTGTTGATGTTCACCTTCAGTTGCATGCCAATTTTGCTCAGGAGCGTTTTCCGTCGAAGGTGCATAAGCCGAATTAGGGTTAATCAGAGCTTTTGCCATGTCTACGCCGAAATCAACCGCTGTTTCCAAAATATGACCGAACTCAGCGCCGGCAAGTTTTACCGGTTCGAGAAAGTCATGAGTGGTCGTCGGTTTGTCATCTGAGTGATCCGAATGATCCGAATGAACTGAATGAGCGTGTGACTCGCCGGCGTTAGCTTCAGAATGCGAATCCATTTCCTGGAAAACACTTTCTACCGCTGATACGCTACGTGCGAGGTCTGACGCCATATCTTGATCATCTTCGCTGTCGTCATCGTCGTCATCTGAATCAGTCAAGCTGTTTCTCGTAACTGCATGACCATGAGCGTGTTCTTCTTGAACGTGAGCGACATCATCATCTTCATCTGGCTCTTCAAAGCGCTTTGAAATTTTTCCTGAACCGCGTGGATCAAGCAAATCTTCAGGCATTTGAGCCAGAATTTCTTCAGGCACATCGTCAAAATCGTGACCATGCTCATCTACATCATGTGCATCATGAGATAAAGCATGCTCGTGAGTATGACTATCTTGCACCGATGGCATTACTCGGCCACCCATAGCAGATGCGGCTTTCAATGGCTGACCGCCACCTTTGCCTCTAGATCTGCCGCGGCGATTTTCTTCATCGCGATTTTTGAAGGCGATAATTCTGCGATCTTCTGGTGGTCCAAGTTCGAGTTGAGGAATAACACCCTGGCCAACACAGCTCGTACACTTAATAGAGAACAACTCTCTTAAGCTCTGACCTTGTCTGCGGCGAGTTAATTCAACCAGTCCCAAATCAGACAGTTGCCCGATTTGTGGCTTGGCACGGTCTTCTTCAAGAGCGCGTTGGAAAGCTTCCAGCACTTGCTGCTGGTCTTTTCTGCTATCCATGTCGATAAAGTCGACAATCACCATGCCACCAATATTGCGCAGACGCAGTTGGCGTGGAATTTCCTGAGCGGCTTCGAGGTTAGTGCGACGCACAGTTTCAGCCTGTGTGCGCGAGCTGGTGAAGCGACCAGAGTTAACGTCGATTACTGTCAGTGCTTCTGTTGGTTGCACGTTCAAGTGACCGCCGGAAGGCAATTCGGCTCTATCTGATAGAGCGGCTTCAATTTCACGATCGATGCCCTTAGCTAACAGCAGTGGCACTTCATCAGTGTGGAATGAAACTTTTGTTTGCTTGCTCGCCCAACCGCTCAAGTATTCTTGAGCGCGTCTCTGGCCTTCTGGGCTGTCAGCGATAATTTCACTTACTTCGTGTGAATAAGCATCGCGAATGACACGGAAGAGCAAATCTTGGTCTCTGTAAATCAGAGTTGGCCCAATTGATGCTTCTGCTTCAGAAACAATTGTTTGCCAGCGGTCCCAGAGTTGTTCGAAATCTTCGAATAATTCTTGATCGCCCTGGCCTTTGGCTTCAGTCCTAATGATGAGGCCGACGCCCGGAGGCTTCATTAAGTTGACTACCGACTTCAATCTAGCGCGTTCTCTGGCTTCAGAAATGCGGCGTGAAATTGATACTCCGCGCTCTTCAGGCACCAGCACCAGAAATCTTCCAGGCAAGCTGATGGCGGTCGAAACGCGAGGGCCTTTGTGACCGGTTGGTTCTTTGGTGATTTGTACCAGCAGCTTTTGTTTTGGTACCAGTCGTTCTTTAAGCGGCCCTTGTCCCGGCACGTCGTTAGCATGCAAGAAACCCATTTTGTCTTTGCCAAGATTGACGAAAGCGGCGTCAATACCGGGGAGAATATTCTCCACCGAGGCTGTGTAGATGTCACCGAGGAGCAGCTCGCCGCGATTGACGAAGAACTCGACCACTCGGTCGTTCTCCAACAATGCAGCAATATTATCTTGCTCCGAAATGACGATTGACTTTCTCATAATTTCCCTCTAAATGGAATTTAAGTGTGTGAGCTCACCGTGGAAAAATTGATGCTCGGTTGAGTCAGAAGCTCAAGCCGAGTGACACGCCAGTTGAGATTTAGTGCAGGGCATAAAAGCCCTAGCAGATCGGTCGGCTTGGTATGGCCGGCAGATCCGGTCACCATCTCAAACTCGAGCGTGGGTGGCTCATCGTTTGGTCTGGATAAAAGTTTCAAACTAGTGATGCCCGGCCTTATATTCTTTTCTGTGCGGCCCTGAGCATTTTTATCTCTAGTATTTTTCTTTGATGAATTAGTTTCTGACACCGGTGCAATGAGGTGTTCGCTATTCATCAATTCTTCAATGCCGGCTTTTAACGCTTCGACTAGATCAGCAGAGGAAGCTGTTTGACCGACCAATAATGAGTCTTGAAGCACATGCAATTCAGCTCTGTATCGAGCCGAAGTAACAATCGAAGCAATTGATGGTATTGACTGAGCGTTGCCATTAATGGGCAAGAGCTTGGGCAATTCAACGCAATCGATAATTTGCACTTCAGGAGGTAACTGTTGATTAATCCTTTGCTTAAACTGTTCGCAAGTAAGATGCTCGACTAGCTCGATATCGGCTAATTCGCGCAATCCTTCCTGGAAGAGCGGCAAAGGACAGGCCAGTGAAAGTTTTGGCTGTGGATTGAAGCCCTGGGTGTAAGCCATTTGCAAGGCTGCACGTCGGGCTGCTCTAACGAGCAGGTTCTGCATGTCGAGGTGGCCGATGAAACGCAAATCGCCGGTTTTACTGAAGGCAAAACGTAGACGAACATGTGTGTCTTGGCTGGGCTCGGCAACAGGCGCCTGAGGCGCTACAAAAAATAATGACGGGTGCGATTCGCCGTCTGAAGTATTAGCGTTGAGTTCTTTGACGAAAGGATTTTTCTTCATCACTTCAACACTCGGATTGGCAAGAGTGTGGGTGGTATCAAGCTCGGTGCAAATGCCGCAAGCATGGCAAGTGTTTTCTGTGCAGGCGGCTGTTTCTACAGCGTTTACTGCCTTTTCCCATTCGCGTTTGAGCCACCAGTCATGCAAACCAATATGCACTACGTCAAAAGGCTGACGCGAACCAACTTCTAAATCGGGGCAAGCCAGATCTTCTAAAGTTACACCTAGAGATTCGGCGGCTTTTTCCCAAATTTCTGGTTTATAGCGATCGTCCCAAGCATCAAATACAGCGCCACCTTGCCAGGCGCGGTAAATCATTTCGCCCACTTTTCTATCGCCGCGAGAAATAGCAGCCTCAAGTAAACTGATAGACGGGTCTGTCACATTCAAGGTCACTTTGCGCATGCCCGACTCTTTCAGTTTGGCGCGTAAAACTGCATGTCTTCTGGCTGTTTCACGAGGGTTAACCTGCCCAAACCACTGGAAAGGCGTGAACGGTTTTGGCACGAAATTCGAAATGGTACAAGTAATCTCTAGTGCTTTTTTATGATTTTCTATATCGGCACGTCTAATCACATTGCAGTGATGCTCAGCTTCTTTCAAAATGTCGATGATGCCTTGTAGATCGCTGTCATCTTCAAAAGGAAGGCCGCACATAAAGTAGAGCTTGACCGACGCCCAGCCCGACTTGTAGGCAGACTCAATGGCACTAATGATTTGTTGGTGAGAAAGACCCTTATTAATGACAGCCCGAAGTTTTTCAGTACCGGCCTCTGGAGCCAAAGTGATACCACTCTTGCGCACGGCCTTGAGTTCTTCGGCAATTTCTAAATTCATGCGATCAGCGCGCTGACTTGGAAACGAAAGCGAGGCGCGAGTAGCACTATGCTCACGATTGAGTGCGCGTACAGAGTCATGTAAAGAAGTATAGTCACTGACGCAAAGCGAGAGCAGTGAATACTCCTCGTGACCTGAGTTGGCTAATGCTTTTTTGGAAAGTTCGAGCAAATCGGCAGCGGATCTTTCGCGCACCGGTAAAAATGTATAACCGGGTTGACAGAAGCGGCAACCACGGTCGCATCCGCGACGTACTTCTAAAGTTTCGCGGTCATGAACCAGGGCTAAGTAAGGCACCAAATTAGTGGTGGGCTGATTGCTGTCTGTTAAGGGTGCAATCTGACGCAATACTCTCTGGGGAACGACTGCCTGTCTAAGCGCCTCTAATTGTTCAAAATGTTCCGGTAATGCCTTTTGCAAACTGTCCACCAGCGGTGACAAAGCAATAGGTGTGACCACAACATCATTATCTTTAAGATCGTATAGCGCAGGCACATAAACACCTGAAACTTCGCTGGCCAGTTTTGCCAGTAGCCACTGTCTGTAGTGCGCGGACAGGTGAGGTTTATTTTCCACAGCCTCAAGATGCGCAGCTTTAAACTCACGTACCAGATTCATAACGGCCGGAATAGCCAGCTCACCGTCGCCGATGATAAAGAAATCCATAAAAGGAGCCATGGGCTCAGGGTTGACCGACGAAGGTCCACCACCAAAAATTAGAGGGAATAGCTCAGTGCGCTCGATGGCTTTGACTGGTATCTGGGCCAGATCTAGCATGTTGAGAACATTGCTGTAAGTCAGCTCATACTGCAGCGAGAAACCCACCAGTTCAAAATTGTATAAGGGCTGCCTTGATTCGAAAGCAAAAAGCGGCACCGCCGGTTTGGCTTGACGCATTAGCGTCTCGAGGTCTGACGCCGGAGCGTAAGTGCGGTCTACCAGTAAACCTTCGAAGTCATTCACCAGCTGATAAAGAATTTTAAGACCAAAATTGGACATGCCGAGTTCATACATGTCAGGAAAAGCAAGCGCCAGCCGCACGTCGCAGCTCTCGAAAGGCTTGCGTCGAGCGCCCCATTCGTTGCCTAAATATTGCCCTGGTTTGAAAACTTGGGGCAAGAACTGCTCCACAAGCAATTCAGAAATCTCTTTGCTCGATTTTCTCTGGGGGCTGACGCGAGAATTGATGATGACCTTTCTCCAAAGACAAAACGGTCGTAGACCGCGAAAAATGCCTGAAGATGCCAACTGAAAAGGTTTAATCGCTCGGAAGCGCCGCAGCGGCTTCGGAGAATATGCATTGGCATCTAAAGGTTTCTTGAGCTCAGTGCGTCCTCAAGTACATAAATTATAACCTCCTTTAGCCATCAATATATTTGGCATAAAGTTTAATTTCCTAAATGTTCCGCTCGTTCTTGGCACTAATGGCTCAAGAACGCCAGGGGTGCCTATGCTCTTCCCCCGCTTTACTTCCCCGTGCTATAGTCGCTAAATGCCCATTCACAATAGATAACAATGATCCTAGAGGCCTTCGCCGAGTTTTTGCACAAAGTTCCTGAGTTGCCAGCCAACCAGGCGCTTTCTATTTGGCTGTGGGAAAGGCTGAACAATGCTCCAACCTCGGCGGTCGACCAGGTTATACACTGCGAAGTGGGAATTGGCAGGCACAGCAAACTCAATCAGTCTCCTAACCTCAATCGCTCGCGCAAAATTCGCCTGCCGCAGGAGGCCGAACTGGCTATCAAGAGCCAGAGCAAACAGGCAAGCATCGAGACCGGAGCTGAAATCGGATACTTCTTTGAAGGCGCTTCCAGCTCTGGAGTGCGACTTTTGAACAGCCTTTACGAATATTCTATGAGTTACGAACAGCAGAAGTGGTCACGCTTTGTGCACGGCATTAAAGCCAGCGATTTTAAATTAGAGCAATAGTTTAACGTCTAGCTCTGCCGCCGGGAACATAGCTGGTGCTTTGGTTGTCTTTGTTAGACAATTGGTATTGCCCTTAGAAAAAAGGTTTTTGAAATGTCATCTGTCCGATCGGTTCACTTTTTTGAACGAATCTTATTTGCTGGGCTCTTGGCCAGCGTAGGCTTAAGTTACGCAGTCTTTTGCAACGGCGCGTGGGCTGCTGATGATTTGAAGTTGAAAAAAGGAATTTCATTTGTGCAGGATACCGACAGCGGTTTTCCTATTGAGTGCCAGAAGCTCGATGATTGCACACTTGAGCCAGGCAAGGCCACCGTGCTTTTCTTTGGTGCATCTGGAGATCTGAACACTAATCGTCAGGCGAAAAGATTGGTAGATCTCTACAAACAGACAAGCAGCAAACCGGTCAAATTTATTGTCATCGATGTTGACCACACGCAAAATGATCAAGCTCGCAGTCTATTAAAGAACCACTACAAGGGCTACATTCCTTTCGAAGTGATTCTTGATAAAAGCGGCAAAGTCTCGTGGAGTTCAATTGGTGAAGTTGAATCTTCTATACTGAATCAGCAAATAGATAAAGCGCTAAGCGCAGCTCCGTAGAGCGATTCAAATTAGCACCACCATTGATATCACTAGCCGCGCTCGTAATGGCTCTGGCTGGCTGGAATAATGTTAATTTTTGGCGGACAAGATTGCCTTCTCCCTTAAGATAGAGAGAGAGGATAAAACATGATCATACTTCGCTCGGCAGTGACCAGACCGATGCAGCGCGCTATTCGTGGGCTGCTCATTATCGCGGTGGTGATTTTCCTCAGCTGGATCGCCAGCAGTTGGATTAATCACGAGGCGCAGTATATGGCTAAGCCGGAGACGGCTAAAGCCTTTGTGCAGTGGTGGGTAAGTAAGGCCTTGGACTATTCGCCTGAAGCGGCCGAGGGTCGTAGACAAGCAAAAGATTGGATGTTGTCAGCTGCGCTTACCGATTTTGACCAAGTCTTTTGGACGAACTCAGAAATCAAAGAGTTTGTAATTACAGATATTTCAGACCCTATAGTAAAAAATCAGACGCTATCGTGCGCGTTACAGGAAAATGGAAAAACAAACGAAACGAGAAGATCTATCACGATATCGAGCTAAGTTTCAAAATAAGCAAAGAACTGGGTGGCTATTGCATTAGCGATTGGTCTGTTGAACGAGGCCAGATTTTCTATCATATGCAATTCAACATGCCGCATCTTGAAGAACTACCAATTCCTAAGTCGGGCGTCGTCCACCGCCTGCCTAGCGCTTCAAAACAGCGCTAGCATTGTAATCAGACCCGGCGACGTGACAAACCACTCAAAATCTCTTCCGGCATAACTATCGACCCCATCAGCGACGCATATTCTTCGAATGGTCCGTGGCAGTCGGATCCACCGGTTACCACCAGGTTTAGACGCCTTGCCATCTCAACGTATTGTTCAACCAAATTCGGTGAATGCACACGGTGATATGCCTCAATTCCACCTAAACCAGCTTGACGTAATGACTCTATCAGCGGTATCACATAGTCTTCCTTGCCAGGATGAGCAATGGATGCCACACCGCCTGCGGCATTAATGGCAGCAACTGCGGCAAACGGGCTTATACTGTGCCTGTCCGCATAAAACTTTGATCCCCGCACCATAAATTTTTCATAGGCTGCGGTCACATCAGGTGCACCACCAGCGCGAACAATTGCCTCAGTTAAGTGCGCTTTGCCAATAGCTCCTTGTCCAGCACATTCCTGCACAGACTCCACGGTTATCTTCACACCAGCGGACGCTACAAGCTTGATGCAATCAAGAACGTGCGCGGCCCTGGCTTGCTTTTGCAGCGTGATAGCCGACAATAAATCTGCATTCTCTCGATCAATAAAATAGCCAAGAATATGAACGTCGTGACTATTACCCAGGTCATCGCAAAAGATTGTATTGAGCTCGATGGCTGGAATAATTTCAAGCCTTCCGCCCGCGGCAACAATTGCTTCGTCAATACCACTGACAGTGTCATGGTCTGTTAAAGCAATCGTCTTCATACCGATTTTGACAGCGTGCTCGACCAGCTCGTAAGGCGACCAAGTGCCGTCAGAGTGATGACTGTGCAAATGCAAATCAAACATTAGTCGTAAAATCTCACTCGCGTAATATTTTGAGCTTTGCCGCTCACAGCATCAACAGTAATCAGTACGCCACAGCACACAGTGGGGCCACTGGCGATTTCAAAGCGTGATGGCAACTGCTTTATCATGCGCCTGAATACACCCTCTGTGGCCATGCCGATGACGCCGTCAGTAGGGCCGCAGCAACCGGCGTCGGTAATATATGCAGTGCCGTGATGCAGCAACCTTTCATCGGCAGTTTGAACGTGAGTGTGGGTACCGACAACGGCTGACACTTTTCCGTCTAAATACCAACCCATGGCTACTTTCTCTGCAGTGGCCTCGGCATGTAAATCAACCAAAATGATATTTGTCTCTTCCTTCACTTTTGCCACCAATTGCTCCGCCACCAGAAACGGTGACTGCAGCGGCTCCATGAATACACGCCCCATGACATTGATCACGGCCAATTTGTGAGCGCCTTTAGTTAAAATGCAATAGCCTTGTCCTGGAGTGCCTTCCGGATAATTGGCGGGACGCAAAAGGTTTGGTTCTTGATCAATAAAATCAAACGTTTCCTTGCGATCAAAAGTATGATTGCCGCCAGAAAATACATCGACGCCTACTTCCTTGAGATCGGCTATATTGTCCTTTGTAACGCCAAAGCCGTGCGCGGCGTTTTCAACGTTGACGACCACAAAGTCAGGAAAAGCCTCACTGTGGCCATTATTAGAGGCAGAACCATCTCTCAAGCTCTGTAAGTATTTTTTCACCACAAGCCTTCCCGGCTTGCCTATTACGTCGCCAAGGAAGAGGATTGTAATTGTCTGATTAGAGATGTTGTCTGAAGGCATCTTTAGAGCTTACACCATAGAGTCTTTTGGAAATCACGATGCTACAGCCTGTAAGGAAATATGAGTTTGCAAAAAAAATCGCGCAAGCCGCGGCTTTGGCTCTTTGCTTTAGCTCTCTTATGACTGCGAGCGCACTGGCAGCAAAAGATGGGCCGGCATTGCGTCCTATTCCCGACGCCACTCTTAAGAAGGTCGAACCGGTTGCTACAACTAAGGCCGTGGCGGTGACGAAAACCGCTACCACCACAGCCGCTAAAGAGTCATCACTTTTAGACGCCACCAAAACTAAAGTAGACGTTAAGTCAAAAGCTGAAACGAAAACTCTTAATGCCAAAGCAAAAGCAGACGCTAAAGCAGATGCCAAAGCAAACGCCAAAGTAGAAGCGAAAGCAAAATCAGAAGCAGATGCTCAGGCTAAGGCTGACGGCAAAGCAGCAAAGAAAGCCGCTCGCACCGGGCGCGGGGCCAGCATGGTGCCACCACCACCACCCAACACTCCAACAATGCTGTCTGACCCTGCCATGATGGCCATGGGTAGCGGCTTGTACGGAATGCAAGTTGAATACATGAGCAAAGAAGCGCTGAAAGATCGCATTAAAGAAGTTTCCATTCAATATAAGGATGCAAGCGTTCAACTGGCCGCAAAAAAAAGTTCACAAGCCGAACTGCAAGACCGCGCCAAGAATTTTGAACAGTTATATGCAGAAGGTGTTGTCAGCCGCCGTGAACTGGAAACCACACAGAAAGATGCCAATGGTTCAAACGATGATATCGCCAGGCTGGAAAACAACTGTCGCGAATTGAAATCGCTTTTGGAGCGCATGAACAAGCGGCTTGCTGCTGTCACACCGAAACCATTCACCAGCAAAACAAGCAAAATCACAGTCAAGAAAAAGACTTCAGTGAGACCGAAAGCTGCCAAGTAGTCGATTAATGAGCGCAAAGCGAAATTAATAAATTAAGCGCGCCAGGTAGCAAGCTTGAGGACCATGAAAGCTACAGCTTAGGCGGGCTTTTGTACCTCACCCAAATATATAATCGCCGCTCTCCGTGAGATTTCTCCATGGTTGAGGCAGGATGCCAAGTCTGCAAAGCTTGAATATGAACACGTTCTCAGGTTCACAAGCGCAATGGCAAACGAATTAGGAAAATCCGCATATTAACTGGGTTTCGCGCTAACATATCGAGCACAAGAACAGCAACACCACTTCTGAAGACGGCACCAGAACTAGTTCTGGAGTGCGGTCGCTGACGGCGATTTCGGCCTGCAATAGTGCAAGGCCGGTCTTGGAGCGGGTTCACGTTCAAAATTACGACACAATGGAGAAGTAATTAAATGTACAACCGTAACAACAGAGAATTCGGCACCAGAGAATTTGGCACCAGAGAAGTCGGCATGCCTTTGAGAAATCACCTCAACCGTGCTCACTACGGTTTCGACAGCTACACAAGACCAGTATTTGAATACGGCCACAATCAGTTCGATATTCCTTGCGCTGATATTCTTGAACTCGACGATCAATTCGTACTCGAACTCGCTCTTCCAGGCGTTGTTCTTGATGATATCGAACTCAAAATTGAAGGCCGTTACCTCACAGTAATTGCTAAGCGCACACCAACCATGTTCGAAGAAAAAGCAATGTATCTTCGTCGTGAATTGCCAGCAACACTGATGGTTCGTGAATTTGAATTCGAAACAGAAATCGTTTGGGAAAATGTAGAAGCTCGCCTAGACCGCGGCTTGCTCTTCATCAGCTTGCCTAAAATGGAAGCTGCTCTGCGCATTCCTGTATCACATGGTTCAATCGAAGGTCATGTATCTTCAACCAAAACCCGCACACTGAAAACCGAAGTTCGCTCCGGTAAAGAAATCACCATCAAATAATTTGTTGGCGAAATTTCAGTAAAAAGAAACAGGGGGCTTTCGAGCTCCCTGTTTTCTTATGTTCTTGCGACTACTCGTTTGCACGCGTTTTCTGCAGCGGCTTTGTTAACAGCAGGCTCAGTGCCAGTCACTGCATTGATAGCTTCGTGCATCTCTTGCAGCTTGCATTCGATGCGCTCTATTTTGTCAAAATTGCCGCTACGTTGCGCTCTGTGGCGAGACAACAAAAATGCCACAATCACTTTATTGATTGCTCGAATGTGTGGATCATGAATCGCATACGAAAGTGCCAGAATAATATGGTGCGAACTGGTGGCAGCCTGATTGATCTTCTTCAATCGTTCAATAGTTGCCGGTGGACGTTCATGTATCCAGCGAGCCAAACCTGTCATTTATCTGTACCTCGCACTGGCTTCCATCCCTCTAAGTACTTGCAGCTCGTCTTTTGAGATAGCCTGGTAGCCGCTAAAGACGTAGCGCAGCCTCCCTTTGCCCTCGCTATAAAAAACACTTTCAAAGTAATAGACCGTGGCAACGTTTTTTGCCTTCACAGGTAGAAGGAAATAGGGCGGCGGCGTCAGCAGGCAGTCAATGGAAAAACCGTCGTGTGGCCCACCGAACAATTCAATTGCTAAGTTTTTCAATTGCCGACCTCCAATTTGCCGTTTGGCGCCACCGCCTTCAGTGTCGATTAACTAAACAGCGCCGGCCAGTGCTTCTTGCTTAATGGTCGTGGCCCAGGCCTGAATGCGGGCGTCAGTCAATTCAGGTTCATTCATTTCATCAACTACGAGACCGACAAAGGCGCCGTCAACAATTGATTCAGAATGTGAGAAATCGAAGCCTTCAACAGGCACTCGATTTCCGATAACTCGCGCCCCTCTTTCGATCACTTTGTCGTAGAGCAGTTTCATGGCGCTGACAAAGTTGTATCCATAACCCACCTGATCACCGAGTGCGAAGAGAGCAACAGTTTTGCCATTAAAATCAATTTGATCGAGTTGAGGAAAAAAGTCGGCCCAATCATCGGTCAGCTCACCATCACCCCAGGTAGAGCCGCCCAGTATGAGCAAATCGGCTGCGCGAAAATCATCAGCTTTAGCACGGTCGATACACCGAGCTTCGTCAACCAAATCTGCCAGCGCAACCTGAATTGCTTCTGCTACCGATGTAGTGTTGCCTGTCATAGTTCCGTAAAATAACTTACCCACATTTCCTCCAAAGAAAGACACCGCAATGCCACCGCCCGTGGCGGCATCGAAATACACGTTGATACAATCGACCGTCGGTCGAGTTGTAATTTTTAAAATTAGGTCTTTTCTCTGGCGGTCCGGCACCCAGACTAAAAGGTTCAGGAGAGCTAAGAGAAAAGACGAACGTTATTGAGAATCAATCGCAACAACAAGACGAGCATAGCTGAAGGCTTGAGTTAATGCAAGGGCTGGGCCGACAATTTGTGAAGAAGCTCTAAATAGGTCAACCGGTGGAATTAACACGTCGCGCTTAACGCTAAAAGCTGTTGAGAATGATGAAATAGGTTCTCAATAAAGATGACAATAGATAACGCTCAGTGTCATCTAGCAAGTCTTGCGTCACTAGAATACGCCAAGATAGCGCCCCAGTAACGCAAAGCGACTATTGCGAATTAATGGCATTATCAGAAGTTGGCATTTGGCTTGGAGTTCGCTATTTAGCGAAAATCTCGTTTAGTTGCCTGATCTTTTCGGTCTCGAGCGATACACCCTTTGTATCGCCGACTTTTTTATAAATTTTCAAAAGTGCCTGATGGATTTTAATGTTGTCCGGCGAGTGTTTCAGTGCTCGCTTGAGGTCGTCAGTAGCGCCATCATAATCATGGAGCTCGAATTTTGCCTCTGAACGTTGTTGCAGCACATGCTCATGATGCATGGCATCAGTTTTTAAGCCGATGGAGCAGTCTGAGATCACTTTGTTCCACTGCTTTAATTTGGTATTGACCATAATGCGTTCTATGTATGCACCAGCAAGATTTGGCTGCATGACAATGGCTTGATCAAGATCTTTTTCTGCTTCACGGTAACGACCTGCTAATCGATAAAGACGACCACGCTCTTGCAGCAAAGGCGCTGTCAACGGCAGCAAGGTCATGGCTACATTGAGACTAGCTATTCCATCATTCGGTCTTTTTAGTCTTCCTTCGACCTTAGCTTTAACTCTCCAGGCATCAGAATTTTTAGCATTACATTTGATAGCTTTGTTGCATGCTACAAGGGCAGCTTCATCTTCTTCAAGGTCATAAAGCAATGCTGCTTGCCCTGCATGATAAACGGCATTGCGTGGCTCAAGGGCTATGGCAGCGGCGTAGTGCTTGAGCGCCTGATCTTGCGTTTCCATGCGCAGGCTCTCTGCAGTCGCTTTTTTGAAAAGCTGATCTGCTTCATGGTTGGATGCCTTGGCACTGTCTGCGAAACCAAATATCAGGCAAAACAATACTAGGCCCGCAAATATCTTGATCATTATTTTGTATCAGTTCGCTTTGCGATATCCATAACCAAAATAAATTGCAAAGCCTACTGCCATCCAGACTATAAAGCGAATCCAGGTGGCCACTGGCAGACTGAGCATGAGGATAAAGCACGAGATAATACCAGCCCAGGGCACTAGTGGAACAAGCGGACATTTAAACGGCCGATTGGTATCAGGCGAACTTTTTCGTAAAAACAAAACCCCAGCACAGACAATGATAAATGCTGCCAGTGTGCCAATATTTGTCAGTTCTGCCGCTTGCCCAATATCAACAATAAGGGCCGACAGTCCAACAAAAAGGCCGGTCAAAATTGTAGGAATGAAAGGCGTGCGATATTTTGGATGCAATCTGGCAAAGAAACCTGGTAGCAATTTGTCGCGCGCCATGGCCATAAAAATTCTCGGTTGGCCCATCTGAAAAACCAACAAAACTGAAGTCATTCCAGCCAGAGCACCCACTGACACGAGCAAGTGCGCCCAAGGTGCGCCACCCACAGCAATGGCTGTGGCCACTGGTGCAGCATCGTTTGCATAGTGTTGATAGGGCAATATGCCTGTGAGCACAAGTGATACCAGAGCGTAAAGAATGGTACAGATAACTAACGACCCGATCATGCCAATGGGCATATCACGCTGTGGATTTTTAGTTTCTTCAGCCGTAGACGATACGGCATCGAAACCAATGAAACTGAAGAAAACAATAGCGGCACCGCCCATAATGCCAACGAAACCTGATGGAGCGAAAGGCACCCAGTTGGAGGGTTTCACCAGACCACCACCATAAACAATGAAGAAAATTACTACAACGACTTTAATAACAACAGCAATGGTATTGGCAAACGCACTTTCTTTAATGCCTACGATCAATACCCAGGTGACTAGAGCGACGATGATAAACGCCGGCAAATTAATTGCAACCACATGACCAAAGAAGACAGGTAGATCCAGGCTGGAATAAAGATGCGATTGCAAGCTACCAGCGGCGATAGTCTTTTGCAATGCTAAAGCGGTGTGAACATCTGATGTTAGCCAGAGCGGCAGCCCGCCTCCCGTTAGCCCATAGTAGACGTGCGAAAAATGCTCTGACCAGCTCACGGCTACGGCTATGTTCCCCACAGCATATTCAAGAATCAAATCCCAGCCGATAATCCAGGCGATCACTTCTCCCAACGATGCATAAGCAAAAGTGTAAGCTGAGCCTGATACCGGAATCATGGCTGCCAGTTCGGCATAGCAAAGCGCAGCAAAACCACAAGCAATGGCAGCAATCAAAAATGAAATAACAAGCGCTGGCCCGGCACCCTCGCGGCCCATGGAGGCGCCCATAATCAAGTTGAGCAACGGCGTTGACCAAAAATCTTTAGCGCTTTGCAGTTGCCCGGCGGCGGCTGTACCTGTCAGGGCAAATATTCCCGAGCCGATTGTGGCACCAACGCCAAAGGCAAGCAAATCAAAAGCAGTTAAGTGCTTGGTCATCAACCGGTCGGCGTCATAAGCCTCATCGACCAGTTCTTCAGGCGACTTCTTTTTTAACAGTTTGGTCAGCATCAGGGTAAGTTTTCTGTCTTCTTGTTTGAATTACCGGCTTGATCGAACACTTGAATAGTTATTTTCTTAGCGCCTTTTGGCACTGCCACATTCTCGGCTCCAAGTGTAGCGCTAAGAGAGTCAGAAAGTGGTGAATTACCTAAACCGTTTTGATCGCCGGCTGAAATGGGGGCGAGAGCAAAAGCATCCTGGTCGTCAAATTTATATGTGGCATCAGCAATGCATGAAACATTGTCATGGGCGACCAGCTTGATAGACAGGCCCTGTGAGCCTCTAGCCACTTTAATGCTATCAATTTGCGGTTGAGTATTGTCAATGGCAATGGAGCGCACAGCAATGGAAGATTTTTCATGCTCAGGATTAGACGGTTTGTCGCTCACTTTAATGCGCATCAAATACAGACCATCTTTTACTTTTTTAGTCTCAAAGCTGTAAGTAAATTTCTCAGTGGACGAATACTGCTCACTAGACTTTTCAGCCTCTTCCGCCTTAGCTGATTTATCTTTTGCTTTAGTTTTCTTAGAATCGCTGGTGGTGCCTTCAGCAGAGGTGGTGGCTGCAGGTTCTATATCTTTGGTGGGATCTTTCGAGGAATCTTTAGCTTCGACCTCTTTTGCATCGGGATCTTTAGCATCAGGGTCTTTCGCTGGTTCCGGCTCTGTTTCGATTTTGCTTTGCAATTTGCGCAAGAACTGACCGAAAATATTTGTTTTCTGCTCAGGCTTTGTCTCGGGTTTTACATCTTTGACTTCGGGCTTGGCCTCAGTCTTGCCCTCGGTTTTATTTTCTGGCTTGACTTCGGGCTTTACTTCGGGCTTTGAAGTAGTTGTGCCTGTCGCCTTAGAATCAGATTTGTCTTTCTCATTGGTTTTGGCTTTGCGAGCGGCCTCAGATTTAGCAGCAGCTTCTTTTTCTTTTTTCTTCGCTTTATCGGCGTCTGACGGCCTGCTACGTTGGTCGCTGACCACAGACTGCCACGACTTGCCGCCATCGCTCGAAATATCAAGGCTGAGCAGCATGTTGTCTTGATCAGGGTCGGCGCCTGATATCACAAGTGGAACCGTGCCAGATAGAGCCTCACCGGCTTTAATCGATACTGATGCCACAGATGGTGCGGCGTTGGTTGGCTGGAAAGTAAGGTCTACGCGAGAGACAATTAAGTCGCGTACTTTCTGTTTGCCGCCCGCAAGTTTCCAGGTCAATTTATATTGTATAAAGCGAGCGGGGCCGCTCTTGATCACGTATCCATCACCGTCGGCAACTGCATCGCTCCAGCTAGTCCAGGCAGCATCAGGCTGCGATGTTTCACCACCGCGAGTTTGCACGCTGACGATTTTGTGCAAATCATTGCTGTCGTCGTTATCAACATTGCCGATGCGCACGCGCGACCAGTTGGCTGGCCTTTGAGCGTCGTAAACGATAGACGAATAAGTAGGATTACCTGATGGCTGAATTTCAAAGGTGCGCACTTGAGCCACGTTACTGGTGCCGCAGAACAGTCGTCCATTTTCATCGGTGCTCAAGGCCATTACCGCTTCTTGTTCTGTATGGCAGACAGGCACAAACAATGCCTGGTCGTTGGTGGCATCGATTTCAATGCGAGTAACATCACCTTCAGCGTCACCAGCATAAACTCTGTCGTCGCGACTGTCGTAATGCAGAGTATAGAATGCCTCACTGGAAGCCACGGCATCAGCCTGCCCATTAGACTGTATGCGAAAGAGTTTGCCGGTTCCTGCGGTTGTGACATACAGATTTCCAGCTTTATCTCGCGCAATGCCGGTGACGATATGTTCGCCGGTTTCAAATTCAGCTTTCACTTTAAGAGCGCTATCAAGACTATAAACGCAGCCTTTTTCAGCGGTGCCGATATAAACTTTGTTTTCGGCAGCGTTAAAATTTAAAGCCGTGACATGGGCTTGATTAGTGTCTAAAACAAGGGTGGGAACACCGTCTGTCACTCTATAAACTTTGCCGGATCCACTGGTGCCGATAAAGAGATGGCCACTGGCGTCACAGCAAAGCGCGCTAACAATCGATTCAGAAACTTTAGCGTAAGGCTTAACCGAATCGTCGGCGCCAATGATGAAAACTTCTCCTCCAGGAGTGTTGGCGGCATAGACATTGCCTTTATCATCGGCCGTCAGGCTGCTAATCATCATGCCGGGCAAGGTCGCCACCACCACCGGTGCTGAGTCTCCAGTGCTGCTCATCAATTTATTGCCGGCGGCAAAATAGAATTTGCCCCTGGTGAAAACAGAAGTCCAGATGCGAGGCTCTTGATCGAGTGATTGACGACTGAGTTCACGATAACCGGGGGTGAGGCGTCCCTGACTCTCAATGGCTACACCGTCGGCTTTACCGTTGCGGAAATTTTCTTCAGTTTCTTGACGCCATAGACTGATGGCGCGCATGTGAGGAAATGCCTGAGCTTGAGACCAGAGTTGAACGCTCGACTCTTTAGGCGGGGCACTGGGAGGTTGGGTAGACGGAGTGGTAGTGACACTGCTGACAGTGGCAGCACCCGTGGAAGAAACTGTGGAAACTTCAGTCTTGCGGCCAGAATCAATCGTCTTTTTAGCCTGGTCTGTAATCATGATGCCGTCTGCCGGATGAGCCGACTGACTGGGCGAAACCGTATATGACGGACCTTTAGCAAAAACTTTGTCTGGCCTTTTAACGGTCACAGCAATAATATGGCTGCCGTCAACCAGGTCGCTCATCAAAATGCGCGAGCGTTCTTCTCCTTTTACTAATGACGGCACTTTTGTGCTGCGATCAGAAAAGAATAGCTTGATCCAGTGCGCCGGTGGATTTTTAAGAATTTCACCACTGAAAGAAATAGATTGCGTAGGTAGTGCCATGACACCGCAAAGCGCATCACCACGTTCTTTGCGCATAATTCTGGCAATTAGCTGTTTGAGGGTTTCTGATTGAGGATCAACCACTCCGAGTCGGCGGCGTACATTGTCAAATTCATCGCCACCGCTGACACCAATAGCAACATCACCGTCAGGCATCTCGCGAGGCACAGGAAAGCTCAAAGTTTCAGTATAGATAGGTTTAGAGAATGGCTTCATCACCACATTAACGTTCACAGTATCTCCGGGAGCCACCACTGGTTTATCCACTGAAATACGATCAATTTTCGAAACTTGGCGGCCATCTTCTGCCACCACGTCTAGGTTCACGCCAGTAATACTGGCTGGTTCAAAATCGTTATCAATCAACCTGTCAACGATGCTGCCGACGAAACCGCTTACCGGGTCAGACTGAACTCTCAAGCGCGCCAGAGCGTCACCACTGTGGGCAGCAAAGTTAGCGGCAAAACGATCTGTGCGAGTCAGTTTGCCCTGCCCTTTAACGTCAATGGCAGAAGTAAGTTTAATTACGTAAGGCACTTCTGACTGATAAGTGGAATCGAGGGCCGACATCATAGTCGCTGTAATCAATCCAGGGGTGAGTTCGGGATGATCGACCACCTTGCAGTGATAGACTTTTTTCACCCGTCTTTTTTCATCTGTGACACTGATATTGAGCGGAATGAGATTGCTGTAGCGGCCGATCTCACCACCTACAGACCAGGGCCGATCGGCAAATACCGTGCCGATTACTTGCAGTGGCGATGAGAGTTTAAATGATACTGAAAGACTGGGCAGCACCTCGTGAATGTAAGCGGTGGCCATAGGAAAAGCAACTTGTCCGGCGTCCATGAAAGCGTGACCGAATGCCACCACTTTGTTGCCAAAAATGCAGGTGGCGGTACCTGTAGCCGAGCTTGAAAAATCGCCGGTAGAAAGCATTACAGCAACAGCACCACCAGGCACCAACTTGACGGTGCCCGCTTCAGCAGCGGCCACCATTTCAGCTTCAGTTGACGCTTCCGATTTTTGAACGCCGCCTTCTGCTTGTGCGATCAAAGTTTTGTTTTTAAATGATGACCCTTTAGTTTGCGGTTTCGATTTGAGCAAACTCTGATTAAGACCGGCATCTAGACCGCCTGAAGCACCTGACGAAACCGCCAGACCAATATCTCTAAATTTGTCTTTTAGATATTCCTGGGCTCGGGGTGAATATCCAGCAAGGGCTACCGGTGCCATTAATGGCACCATTCGTACCGTAGGTGACGAAGCAAATTCGGCTTTGGGCACCGCGGAGGCTCCACCAAAAAGTTCACGTGGAGCGTCAATATAAGCCGGTCTTTGATATGAAATTTTGCGATCGCTGGCGCCGGGACGGTCATCAAAAGTGAGCGATTCGAGCATATCTGTTACTGGAGTTACGCCGACAATTGGTTCTTTGGAAAAATCGAAGCCATACGAAAGCGCACCGGCCAGGCGATTATCTATATAAATCGGTGAGCCCGACATTCCTCGCACCACATTGTTTTTGCCCAGGGCAGCACCTGAGCAGCGCACCAGAATGGCGTCTCTGCCGTTCAAAACCTTCTTGATCACACCAATTACTTTGACCTGAAATCTCTCCACCTTCACGCCTTGAAAAACGCTAAGGCCGTAGCCTTCCATGCCTGGTTTGATTTCGGCTGTGGAAATATACTCGCCGCTCTTGAGATATTTTCTGATAAACGCAGTGTCTTGAGGGCTGTAATGTTCTACTGCCAATTGGTGTGGCAGAGCTGCTTGCGCAGCCTGGCTATGGCTGGTTGCTGAGAGTGCCAGGGCCGGATAAACTCCCACATTCAAAAACAGCACCAGAAAAGCCAGACCAAAAGCCAAGACCCTTTTGACAAGGTGCAGAGAAAAAATATGATTAGAAAACACGGTCACCACGGTAATTCGAACTAGAATTTCAGGAATATTTCACCGTTCCATAGTAACAGTTTGCTAGAATCCGCATTCTAAATGCTAATTATCTAAATGAGAAATATGAATTTGCCTATTACTTCGCCACCACCAAGCAATCTAACAAAAATCACGCTATTAACAGCAGCTATGCTGGTTCTACCTGCTAAAGTGCACGCTCAAGGTTCGCCCATTCCGGGGGCCGCACCTTTGCCTGGTCAATTTCAAGCTGCAGAGCCAGGGCCTGCTCAATTTAACGCTCCGAGCGACGCGGTCAGTCGCGGACAGAGCCCCCAGGGCAGATCGCGTTATCGTCAGTTGCCTTTGACTGCTGCCGACGCCAAGCAAAAAATCGACGAGCTCAAGGCCTTACTGGCCGGCAGTCCGCAAAATGCTCAAGATGGTATTTTAGAAATGGTGGAATGGCTGCAAGATGCCGCCGATGCACACTATCGCATGGCGACTGCCTTTGGCAAAAACGATGCCACAAAGCGCGAAGCCGCTTCAGAGCGCCAGCTCACGGCCCGCTTTGGAGAATTAAAACGCGAAGCGCTTTTGCTCAAAGCAGATCTCTTAATCAAGCAAAGACGCGCCCCTGAAGCGCTTGCACCTCTAGTTGACATTGTTATCGCCGACCCACGTGGAGCCACGGGCCAGGCGGCTTATCATCGCTTGCAAGAACTTGGCTTCTCCCAGGCTCTGCCTAGTGACGTGGCGACCACAGCTTCAGTACAGACCTCTTCGCCGGTTCCTGGAGTCAGGTCAGCGGCTGTAGTAAAGGCACCAGCAAGATAAATATTGGGCCTGCGCTGTTGGCTAATAACTAGCAGGGATTGGCCAGTCAATATAGAATGTCCTTACTCAGCAGTCAGGAGCGCCATATGAATTCGAATTTTAAATTGTCCCTGGCGCTAGCAGCCATCTTTGCCGCAAGCTCAGCACTGTCTGCTTCGGCCGACCCTTACCAAATTGGTATTGAGCAACGTGGTCAATATCAGGCGCCCCCCGTTTCAGGCGGTTATCCGGCACCGGTCATGACCCCTCAAGTGCCCGTCTACCAAGCGCCACCTCCCACACGCACTATCAAAGCTAACACTTCAACCAATCGCATGAATGTGGGAGCTCAGCAGCAGCAACCAGCGCAGCGCCCCGCCATGCAAGCCGGTGTGCAAAGAGTGGCTCTGCCTCCAGCTTTCTTGGGTTCGTGGTTGGTTCAAGGTCAACGCACTACAGTTAAGGCCATTAGCGCAGAATTTCAGGCTAATGCTGAGCAAGGATTTAATACCAGCACTCGCAATGTCTGGAATATTAACGGCAGCCCGCAGGGTGGTTACACCATGAGCAATGACCAGGGCGTGTCTACGGCTTTGCAGGTGCAGAAGATGATGGGGCCAAATAAAGCAGTAGTCGCTTATCAGCATCAAATGGGCAAGGCTATGGCGCAAGAAATGATCCTCATGGAACTTCAGAATGGTGGCGCGACCTTCTCTGGAATTGAGAGAATAACCATTGTCAAAGACGGCGTGAAGAGATGCAATGTTAGCTATGCGCTGTCAGGCCAACGGCAGCAATAACTTAGAGGAACCACAGTGAAGAAGAAGCAGAACGTCAAAAGAGCCCTGGCTCTTTCGATTGTGGCTGGCGTGTTGTCAATTGGTCAATTGGCTGTATTTGCTGCTGATGCTGATGAAGAGTTAACACCACTCCCACTGAAAACCGATCCGCTGCCAATTAAAAATCCTGGCGACACGATAGCCGCACCCATGGTTGAGCTACCAGTGACAGCTGAGCAGGCTCTAGCAGAGAAGAAAGTTACTCTCTCTGGAGGTGCCGCCACCGGAACCCCACAATTTAATTTGATGGGAGCTGCCCTTGTGGCTACTAGAGCGCCAATCACACGCTACATTGGTCCCAAGCTCAAATTCATCGAAGTCACCATTCGCAATAATGGTACCTATCCCGTTGTCATTATTGGCGAAGGCACTCGCGGCCTGGGTGGCGGCGCTAACATTGCGCCACTTCCTTTAGAGACACTTTTAAAATTAGATAATCGCTTGCTCAGCACTAAAGACAAAGTAGCGGTGGGTGGTATCACCCTTGCATCAGCGGCTCTGGCAGGACCTCTGGCTTATGAAGTCTTTACGGCCCAAGACCACCGCAAACGCAATCTAGGTACTGCTGTAGGCCGTGACGCTGGTCGCCACGAAATAGAAGAAAGCAGGCTCAATCGTCGAGTGATTTTGCCTCAAGATGAAACTAAAGGTTGGATTGCTTTTTATGATGATGCCGCCACTGGTGTCAACAGCTTACTGGTGCCATTGACGTATCCATACAACAACAGCAACGGTTCAGTCACCATTCCTATCAGCGGCACTACGGCCAATGCCAGTCTCAGTGCCATTCCCAGCTGCCGCAACGGCACCACAACAGGCTCCAGTTCACTGTCTGACCCAGGCCCTTTGGCTAAAAAAGTACGATACCGTCCATGATAATCCTGAGGAGGAGATCAACTAATGTTTAAGCTCAACAGAGCCTTAATAGTAGCACTATCAGTGGTGGCACTGATGGTTGCCTGGTTAGCTTGCAGTTCAAACTTCAGCTCAGCTATGGCTGCATCGAAGAAGAATGCCGCTAAAAGTACAGGTGACGCTATTGTTTTAATGGAAACCACTAAAGGTCCAATCAAACTGCAGATCTACAAAACTCAGGTGCCACTCACTTCGCACAATTTTTTAGAGTTAGTAGGAAAAGGCTTCTACAACGGTCTGACTTTCCACCGCTATGAACCTGGTTTTTGCATTCAAGGTGGCGACCCTTCAGGTAACGGCACCGGTAATTACATCGACCCAAGAACCAACAAGCCCCGCCATATTGATTTAGAAATCAAACCAAATCTAAACCATGATGCCGCCGGCGTATTGGCCATGGCTCGTTCAGCTAGCCGCAATTCGGCCAGTTGCCAATTCTATATAACTCTTGCCCCTGCTCCGTTTCTAGATGCCAACTATGCTGTATTCGGCAAAGTGATTGAAGGAATGGACGCAGTCAACGCCATTCGCGTAGGCGACAAGATGACAAAAGTGACCATTGCCGATGCCGGCAAATAAGCAGTGCTAAAATTACCGGGATATTAATTACACGGAGGTATCTGGCAGTTAGCTGCCGGAACAAAACTACATGACAGATCCAATTGTAGTGATCGAAACCGACAAGGGTACGATCAAAATCCAAGTACACCAGACCGAAGCTCCAATCACAAGTAATAACTTCTTAGACCTTGTGAGCAAAGGCTTCTACAACGGTCTCAATTTCCACCGCTATGAACCTGGTTTCTGCATTCAAGGTGGCTGCCCAACCGGTTCTGGAACTGGCGGTTACACCGACCCTGAAACCAAACAAAAGCGCAATATCAAACTTGAAGTCAAACCACACCTCAAGCATGATTCTTTGGGCGTAGTGGCCATGGCTCGCTCAAACGACAAAGACTCAGCCAGCTCGCAGTTTTATATCACTCTTGGACCAGCCAATTTCCTCGACATGCAATATGCAGTCTTTGGCAAAGTGATTGAAGGCGACGCGGTTGTTTCACAATTGCGCAAAGGCGACAAAATGAACAAAGTTTCTGTGATGGAAACTGCCAACAAATAATTTTGGTTGGTGTTTGAAATCTAGAAGGGGAGGGCTTTGGTCCTCCTCTTCTTTTTTTTCTAAAGCTTGATAAACCGACCTGATGTCCAGAGACTGCCACCGGCCCCTACAGCCACTCCCAGTGCACACATCAAAGCCGATGTTTGCATCAAACTATATTCAAGATTACGCGGCATAAAGGGCGCCAAACTCAAAATTTGCTCTTTTACATAGGGGTCAATATATAAGTGAATGCCTAACAGAACTAAAGTGGCGAGAAGTGCTGCTGCCGCACCATAAGCCGCGCCCTGAAAGACAAAGGGACATTTGATATAGAAATGCCCAACACCCATCAGACTCAAAATTTCAATTTCTCTATGCCTGGCTTTAATCACCAGGTTAATGGTGTTACCAATCACAGTCAATGTCGCTGTAGCCAAAATCGCCGTGACAAAGAAACCGGCTATTTCTAAGAAATGGCGCACGTCGTTGATTTTTTTAGCAATCTTTAAAGGCGAACGTACTTTTTCTACCGACGGCAGAAGATTGATTTTGGTGGAGAGTAACTCCACTTCTTCAGGATTGGCCAGTTTAATGTGCAATGTATTCGGCAGCGGATTATTGATCACAGCAATTTTGAATGTATGCTGCATCTCTCTCCAGGCCACATCTTTTGAGACGATTTCGACTTGCCTGACTTCGCTTAAACGGCTAATTTCTGCCGCAACTTTTTTGGGATCGTAAGCATCTTTCAAATAGACCGATATTTGAATTTCGCTGCCCCAGGCATTAACCAGATTTTTCAAGCTCATGGTCATCTGCAGCACGCCGCCGAATATTGTCAAAGCCACGGCCAAAATGCTCACGACCAGCCAGTTAGACCAGCCGCTGGCGCGCAGGCCAAGCAATGTCTCAATAAACACGCGGCGAATAATTCTGAGAGTTCGCATCATACTTTGATCAACTCATCTCCAATTCGTAAATGCCGTTATCAACGTCAGCTACCAGTTCGCCGTTCTTTAAAGCAATCACGCGTCTTCGCATGGCGTTCACGATAGGCTGATCATGTGTTGAAATCAAAACAGTGGTACCGCGCTGACTGATGCGCTCAAGCAGCTGCACAATTTCTAGTGATGTTGCTGGGTCAAGGTTTCCGGTGGGCTCGTCAGCCAGCAAAACTGGAGGCCCGTTGACGATTGCTCGAGCAATTCCTACTCGCTGCTGCTCACCGCCCGAAAGCTCACCAGGGTAAGCATCATACTTGTGCTCAAGGTTGACCACGGCCAGGGCGCTGTTAACACGCTTAGCCACTTCTTTTTCGTCCACACCAAGTGCTCTCAAAACGTAAGCGACGTTATTAAAGACCGTTTGGCTGGGCAGCAATTTAAAATCTTGGAAAATAATTCCCAGTCGGCGGCGTAAAAGTGGAATCTGACCCGAGTTCATGCGGTTCAAATTAACGCCGCCAATGAAAACATTGCCTGTAGTCGGCGTTTCTTCACGATAAAGCAGACGCATCAAAGTCGACTTACCGGCACCACTTGGTCCTACCAGAAAGGCGAATTCGCCAAGGGCGATATGCAAGTTGATGTTTACGAGAGCGGGTCTGCCGCCGTAGTTTTTAGAAACGTTTTGCAGTCGAATCATGCGTTAAAAAGTCCGGCCGTGAATGATGGCGTGGCATGTGTTCAAGGAAGGCTGATGATAACACAGTAGTCACGAGGAAGCCTTGAATCTGGCATAAGGTGTCGAATTCTTCATTTTGCGAGCAATTATGTATAGCCACCACGGGGCATTTCCAACATATTTGTGGCGAAACAATGAGCGCAGATGAGATTCTCGCCATGTAGGCGTCCGGTCACATCGCCGCAACGACTGCAGTGAGGGAAGCCGTGGGCTGAGCGCCACTTCTTCAAGCGCAATTCTTTTTCGTAAAGGGCACGCATACGCTGGGCCAGTGGTGCGAAATCGTCATCATTTTCTGATTGATGCAGGTCACTGGTGGCAATAGAAGCGATTTGCAAAACTTCTTCGACAGTTAGGTCTACTTGAGCCAGATCGGCTTCGGAGGGCTCAGGCAGAGGCTCCTGATAGGCGAAAGGTGACGGATTATTATTCTCGGATGTCTCAGAAAAACGCTTCATATCGAAGCGCATTCCCGTTATTACAATACCCACGCCCCGTGCGGCTGCCCTTAATTTTTTGATCAAGTCAGCTTTGGAAAAACTAATTTCCTGTCCGGTAGCGGCGTCTTTCACAGCAATGACCACATTGCGTTCATGGTCGATGAAGAGCGGCCTGGTGCGCGAGGCAAAGGGCTCACCGACTATATGGGGCCAGAGGTGGAGAAATGTGTGTTCTTTTAATCGATTGTCGATGCCGAGCTGACGTAACACTTTAGGCAACACTTTATCGATCTGTTGAAAGTTACGTCCTTTACTCTTGCGAAATGGCTGAATGGGCGGCTTTTCGCTGCCGCCCTCATTCTTACTATCGTCTTTTTTAGAGCCGAAATTTTTAAAATCTGACATCGGTTCCTCAATAAGGCTCCTCAAACTTAGCATGAAAAGAGCTATTGAGTTATAATCAGCCACTCAGTCAACAGCCACTTTGAGGTCATCTACAGTGTCAGCAGAAGAGACAATTGCAGTTTTGAGAAAACGCTTCAGACCAGAAGCGGCAAAAAATCTCACCGCCACTTATTTGATCAACATCAAAGGCGACGGGGCCGCGGCTTATCTGACAAAAATTTCAGACGGTACGTGCGAGTTTGTCGAACATGGCTCATCAGGCTACAGTCCAGCTGATTGCCAGATTACAATTGACTCAGATGACTTGCATCAAATTATCAATGGCAAAATGTCAGCCATGACAGCCGCTTTATCTGGTGTGCTCGCCATTGAAGGCGAACTCGGGTTGGCTATGAAATTAGTGCCGATTTTCTTCGACAACTAAATTTCTTTTATGGCTTCTGTGAGCGCTTCCATACCAACGCTATAGGGCGGTAAGAAGCCGGTCCAGAGCTCAAAAGCATGCCGTGCTTGATGAACGAGCATGGCTTTGCCGTCGCTGCAGTTGAGCTGCCGCTCGTGCGCTAGATTGCAGACAACTGTAGGTGCTTTTGACTTGGCATAAACCAGGTCTTGCACAAATGCTGAGCTGGGCAAAACCGAAACCAACTCTGGCAGCCAGTTCGGACAGTCGTTATCGTGATGACCAATCGACGTGGCATTGATAAAAATAGAACATGCAGACAGTGAATCGAGCATGGCTTTTTGATTTTCTGCACCATCACTTTCAATAGAATACAAACTAAAAGAATCGCTCACTTTCATGGTGTCCAGGAAAATGCGGCCGCGCTCTAGTGATCGACCAATCAATACAATATCTGTGATACCCATTTGCAGCAGAGCAATGACTGCGGCACGAGCGGCACCACCAAGGCCAATTACAGCCGCCCGCTGGTGCTGCCTTGAGCCAAAGCCATCTGAAATTGGGAAAGTCTCTTCCAGGCTATTTTGTAGACTGCTCAACAGGCCGGCAATATCAGTGTTAAATCCGGAGCGGCGGCATTGGCCATCGTCATAGTCGAAAACAACAGTGTTGACGGCACCAGCAGATTGCGCCAGTGTGTCCACATGATCTAACTGCTCGATAATGGCCACCTTGTGCGGAATGGTGACATTGATGCCACGCGCACGTATGGCTGTGCTCGTTAACTGATTTAGAGTTGCGGCAAGATCTTGAGCATCGACGTTAAGCAAGCGATAGTCACCGCTAATGCCGGCTGCAGCAAAAAAAGCCTGATGAATTGCCGGCGAAAAAGAGCGGCTGACGTTGCTGCCAATTACACCTAAGATCATGTCAGCCATTCAGCAGGCATTTTGAATTTTAGTAATTTGTTTGTTGCTGGGTAGCTACACGCATTTTGGTTACACCAGCAGCGGCTGCAGCACTCATGATTTCCACCACATCTTTTTGCTTGGCGTCGCCATCAGCATTGAGAGTGAGGTGCAAATCAGTATTGGTGGGTTGCTTGTCTTTGAGATCTTTGATCATTTTAGTCAAAATCGTTATATCGTGATCGCGCACATACTTGCCGTTAATGGCCAGCTGTCCGTCTTTGTCGATATCGATGCTGATACCTTTGGTGGCTTCGTCTTTTTTAGCGTTTCTAGTCTCGGGCGGTTTGATTTTCAAATCTGATTTGTCGATCAAAGGCGCAATCAAGATCATGATTACTAACAAGACGAGAAACACGTCGGTAAGCGGGGTTACGTTAATGTCGGTGAATTGATCACCGACCGCTCCCATAGACATGCGTGTGCCCCCCTGCTACCAACTAGCCCAGATTAGTGTGTTGCTGATTCGGTTCCGACAAAGCTCAAGAAGAGCAATTTGAGCAACAAGAAGTCGTCGGTGAAACCCTTAACGGTGTTGGTGTAAGTGTTGTTGAAAATTACAGCCATAATCGAAACGATCAAACCATAACCAGTTGCAATCAGAGCTTTAGCCACACCAGTAACTACCACTGGAGTACCACCACCTGAAGCACCTAGTTGGTCAAGGGTAAATACAACCCCAACCACTGTTCCGAATAAGCCGATGAACGGGCAGGTAGCACCGATGGTGCCCAGTACTGCTAAGTGTTTTTCAAGCTTACGTGATACCAGACCAACCGTAATATCGAAAGCTTTGGAGAAGTCTTCTTTTTGATCTGCCATCAAACGCACGCCTTCTTCAGCTACTTCGCCGATGACGCCGCCCAGTTGGCTGCAGGCTTTCTGTGCTTTTTGCAAATCGTTTGTTTCTAAATAACGCTGCAGTGTGTGAATGAATTGAGTGACATCACGACGATTCTGCTGATAGTACATATAGCGTTCGACAGTTACGGCAATTGTCAAAACCGAGCAGATCGTAATTGGAATAGAAGCGAACCAGTCATGGATCATGAACTCGAGGAAGTATTGGAGGAATTTACTTTCCATAAACGTTTATCAACATCTCCTTATCGTTGGCCATTCCAACAGAACTTACTATTTGAGCCGTGAGTCTCTGATGAGTCTATCAGAAATTCCGGAAGGTCCCATGACCACCACCGTTGAATACGTTGTAGTCAAAGGTGAACTCGATATCTACGTCGTCAGGCGCTCCGGCAGGAAGCGGTCTGAAGGGAGCAGCATTCTCAACTGCTTTCAAAGCGGCCTGGTCGGCTATTGTTAAGCCAGATGAAGTGACCATTCGCAGGTTAGTCATCTGTCCGTCGCGGTGCACCTTGAAAACAACTTTGACCCGCTTCGACTCGTTCCCTTTAGGTGGGAACCAGGCACGTTTGATTCTTCTTTGCAGGTCGGCCATGTAAGGGCCGAAGTCTACGTCGGCTTTAGCAGCCACTGATGGGCGACCGGGGCCGTTATCTGGATTGCCGGCTTCACCGCTGCCATTGCCACCACCAGCCGGACGAGCCACTGAAGGTGCAACAGATATACCAGGTGAGCCACCACCAGCGGCTCCGCCACCGGTTCCGCGACCAGCACGGGTTGGAGCTGGAGAAGGTCCAGGTCCGGTACCGCCACCGCGATTAGGAGAGCCACCACCAACAGGAACTGGTGTGGGCGGCCCGCCGCCACCGGCAGCGCCTGAGCTTGAAGCAATGTTTACTGGAGCTGGAGCAGGACCGGGCGCTTGAGCAGAACCTGCTCCTACACCGGCTCTTGGCATAGGCGCCAACGATGGGCTTCCCATTTTAGGCATGGCCACAGGGCTTGGTGATGGGCTCGGTGACGGAGCTGCTGACGGCTTGAAGAATGGCGTTAAATTGGGGATTTTTGGTGCTGGAGTGGGCGTCGGAGAAGGGCTAGGCGACGGACTCGGCGATGGAGAAGGGCTTGGTGACGGAGTCGGACTTGGCGTCGGCGACGGACGCGGAGTCGGACGCGGAGAAGGCGTTGGGCTCGGTGTCGGCGTTGGTGTGGCCTTGGTCGGAGTAGGCTTGCTTTCAGCAGGCTTTTGCTGCTCAGATGGCTTGCTTGCCGCTTTAGGAGCAGGTGAAGGCTGTACCGATGGTTTGTTAGGGTCGTGCTTGCCGCCGGCTTTAGAGTTGTGCGCAGCGCGTTTCTCGGTTTTTGGAGGAGTCTTGGTGTTCTCTTCGTTTTGAATAAACTCGATATCGGTTACTTGCGATTTAGGTGGTGGCGGAATCAAGAAGAAGAAAGCCAGCAGGAAGCAAGTGAGAAAAATACTTATGTGGAAAATATATGAGCCACTGGTGGCCTCAGGCATTTCCAGGAAGTAATCATGATAAAGCGATTTGCGATGCAGGTGGGAGGCCTTGTCAAAAGCATCACGAGCGGCAAAAACAGCGAAAGAAAGGAAGAGGCCGATGAGCATGAAAGAGGCGCCTGAACCGAGCTGCAATTGACTGATTGAATCGGCCAATGCGCTGTTCAATTTCATCTGATTGCCGGTGCCGAAAGAAAGCAGGCCCTGCATGATTGAGCCGGCAAAGATAATGCCGATCAAACACAAATAGTTGATCACTCCGACCGACATAAAGAACAGGCCTTTGCGCTGCTCTCCATTATAAAGTTGGCCGAGGCCGGGGAGGACAAGCGACATCAACCCCGCGGTGTTGGGGTCTTTTTGCACGCCTTGCTGTCTTGGTGATGCTGCGGTCATAACTGTGTCCTACGCTTCTACTGGAACGCTATGGAAGTAAGTGCGCAGCACATCATTTATAGGTCTGGAGCAGAGTTTCAATTGATTGCATCGAGAATCTAAGTAAAAATCGAATTTCACTGATTTTAGCATAGTTCAAACTGAAGCCCGGTCAGGCTTGCGGCTTTGCGATGCGATTGACAACGAGATTTGGCAACTAAAATTCCTGCTGGCAACTGAAATACTTTGCGCTTGCTTACTGTAATCATCACTATATCGGTAAAAGCAAAGCGAAGCTAACAGTTTTTGGCTGATGCTGAGCGCGTGATTGGGCTAGTCGGAAATCAGGGTTATCCCCAGTTGTATTTCTTCACGCAGTCAGGGCAATCGCCTCGGTTGCAAAGCGCAGTATATACGATGCTACCACTAGTGGTGCCCATGGCAATGCTTAGCCTAATTAAGGCGTTCGGCGCCCAAACCGTTGAAAACGTTGTAGTCGAAAGTAAACTCAATATCGACGTCAGCAGGCGCTCCTTTGGGCAAAGGCATAAAGGGAGCGGCCGCTTCAACAGCTTTCAAAGCCGCTTGATCTGACGCTGTCAGGCCCGAGGAATTTACCAGCCGCAAACGGCTCAGTTGGCCATCTCGACTAATATTGAAGATTACTTTGACTCGTTTGGAGCGGCCAATTTTAGGCGGAAACCAGGAGCGTTTGATACGGGCTTGCAGCTGTGTCATATAGGCGCCAAAATCTACGGGCACTACGGCTATCCCCTCTTTTTCTTTGCCGCCGTCTGAATTCGCTGTTTCTTCACGCCCACCCTGGTGCAAAACAGGCCCAACCACGCCAGGACCACGAGGGGCAGAACCACTAGAATTGCTGGCCCTTACTGGAGCCGGGGCTGGAGCCGGAGCAAAAGAACTTGACGAATGAGACGGCAAGCCAGTGCGCGCGCCCACCGGCACAGGCGAAAGCGTATCTGAATTTGGAGCGGAACCGGCGCCACTGGGCAAAGCAGAGGCGATCTTAACGGGACCCGTCGAACTATCGGAAACAATTTGAGGCAACCTAAAACTGGACGCACCAGATGTGGTGACCACAGGAAGAGACAGGTTCGCTTGATGATTAGAGACAGGGGCCGAGGGCATCATCTGTGGTGCTAGTGCCACAGGTCTATTTGCCGGTGAAAGGCTTGAATTAGAAGGAGTGGGCAAAAGCGGGTGTACAGCTGGTGGCCTCGCTGCTGGCTTTGCCTCAGGCGTCGGTGCTTGCGGTGGCGCAATAGCCTGCAAAATTGGTTTTGGTGCCGCAGCGGGTGCAGTGGCGGCCTTCTGCGCAACAGCCGTGGGCCTGCGTAAATCGCGTACGCCACCAGCCCTGGCCGCATGATTGGAAAATTTTGTCGCTTCTTTATTTACTTTCGCATTTTCCACGCTCTGTTTAAATTCAAAAACAGTCATTTGTTCGCGCGGTGCTGGAGGAATCAAAAAGAAGAAAGCCAGAATCAAACAAGAAAGCAGAATGCTGATGTGAAACAAATAGGAGCCGCTTGCAGCCTCAGGCATCTCAAGAACATGATCTCGATAAAGAGCTTTGCGCTGAAAAAGTTGGGCCTTATCATAAGCATCGCGCGCGGCAAATAAAGCGAAGGCAAAAAAGAGCGACAGTAAAATGAAAAACGCTCCTGAACCCGCATGAAGATTGCTCAGAGAACTCACCAGGCTTGAGTTCAGCCTCACCTGATTTGATTCGCCAAAGCCTTTGAGCAGATGCATCAATGGCGTCATCAGCAGCAGTGCGAAAATAAACAGATAGTTCACCGCACCAGCAGCAAAAAACAAAGTAGCTTTACGGGGCTCTTGATTATAGAGCTGCCCGAGCCCCGGCAAAAACATGGACATACCGCAGGCCAGTTTGGCGTCTCTAGGGCTTGAATCTCTCGGTAAAAATTGTGCTGTAGGCATGATGAATCCTGCGCTGTTGGAAATACCAATAACGAACCAAATTTTTAAATCGACTTTGGTTTCGGACCATCTTCAAATACTCTATCTTCCGCAGCAAAATTTGTCTCAGCTGATATGGCTGAATCAAGTTGCGGGTTTATCCTGTATTTTTCTCGGCAAAAGACAAAAACAGGTTCCTTGCGAAACCTGTTTAGCTCTGTCATGAGGGAGCCTTGCGGCTTGTAGAAACTTGATATTACATTGTAGGCATGCGGAGTTCTTCAGCCAGTTCGATTTTCAATTCATCGCCCGGACGCACTTCAATTTTCTTACCTTTTTTAGCCAGCAGAACAGCAACGCCCACAGCCAGACCGATACCTGCGCCAATCATGGCGGCGCCGGCTTTACTCATTCCATTGTCATCGGTGGTAGAAGTTGAGGTCGAATTGTTGTTGTTGTTGCTGTTACCAGCAACTGCACCAATGGCCAAACCAAGTAGAAGCGGCAGTGCCACTGTACCGGCATCGATGGAGTAATCTTTCAGACCACGTCTAGCGTGCACAACCCCGCCTCGTGCAACAAGGGTTGCCACCAGAGGAATCTGGCGATTATCAGGAGTGGTGATATTGTCAAATTTAAGAGCAACGGATCCAGAGCGATTAAGCGCCCGAGGAGAATTCAGCGTAGCGATTCTTCCCTTAATGATCGAGCCGGCTGGCACAACTGTGTTGCCATCAATGGCCAGATCTTCAGAAGTACGGGCTGAAAATTCATCGCCTTCCTGACTGGTATCAGAATCAACTGCAGTATCCATGACGATTGGAATTTTTGTACCCATGGGCACCACACGCACAAAACCTTGCAAAAGTTTTGATTCTTTTTCTTTAGTTTCGGTACGCACTTCAGTGGTTGATACAGCAGAACTGATATCGGCAGCAGGGGTTTCACCGGCTAGCGGAGTTTCAGCGGCTGGTTCAGCAACCTTAGTGTCTGCAACTGGTGTTTCACTAATTGGTTTCTCCACCGCCAGTGGTGCCTCTGTGGTTTCTGGCAGCGGTGTGGTCAAAGATGGTGCATCACCCTTATCGGCTTTAGAAGCAGACTCGTCTTCAAATATAGATGCTTGCGGCGCCGGGTCTTTAGCAGCAGTTTCACTAGGGGTGGTGTCACTAGGGCTCGTCTCTACTACAGGGGTGACGTCTACGCCAGGTGCCTCGGCATCACCAGCTGGAGTCTCTGCAGGCGGATCTTGCGGGCTGTATATCTTAAAGTTGAGGTGCGGATCGGCTGCCATACAAACTGTGGCAGGCGTCATTGCCAGCATCAAACTTGCTGCTAAACATAGAGCCTTGGAACTGCGCATGTAATTTTCTCTCCGGTTCACGAGAATCGTTAAGTTCTTAACTCGCTTGACTATACAGCAGTCAAGCGGAACTGTGGTTGCAGTCTAACACTTGCGCGGCTGCAAATAATTAGTGACTTCCAAGAAATCAACAGGTAAACTGGCGAAAGAGCCCTGACAACCGTTAAAGGCAGAATTGTGCACGTAAAAAAACTGCTTAACTTTCTATATATAGATGCTTTAAACTGGGTTTTCCACGCCGCTCAGTATAAAGTGGCATTTAAGATCTTCGCGTGAGGAAAGTGTCAGTGATTCAGTGCCAGATATGTCAGGTAGAAAACGAGGAGTCGGCTCAGTTTTGTCGCGAATGCGGCGGCAGACTGCAAGCTCCCAAGCCTTCTATACCAGCACCAGCACCGGCACCAGCACCACAAGCCAGCGCGCCAGCGGCTCCTTCGGCAGCCTCATCATCAGCACCAGCTGCACGACCAAAACTGCGTTCACCACTTTTTGGTGGGGGCGGTGACGACGACGACAGTGACGAACCAGCCGAGCAACCAGTATTAAATAAAAGTAAGAGTAAGGGTTTGCGATCACCTTTGCTGCGCTCCGACGACGATGACGACGACGTGCCGGAACCAAAAATCAACAACGCCAAGTCTAGAGGGGGCGGCGGATTACGGTCGCCAATGTTTGGCGGAGGCAGCGGTGATGGTGCCAAGAACAAAGACCACAAATCTACATTCCCCCACCGTAGTCACGAGTTTGATGAAGACGAGCCCAGACCCGCGGCCAAGCTCGAGCCGGGCCGCCACCAGAGTAAGGGTTTACGTTCACCTCTATTAGGTGGCGATGATTTTGATCCAGAAGCAGGCCTCGCCGAAGACCCGGGCATTCAGGGCAAAGCGGCTGGCCAGATCAAAGCCCACCACCGCCTGCGTTCGCCAATTTTAGGTGACGTAGAAGACGGCTATGAAGACGATTTATTTGACGAAGAAGCAGAAGATGTAGACGACCCTACAGCATTGCGCTCGCCGCTGCTGGCAGTTAGAGCACCAAGGCAAAAAGCCGCCCCAGCCGCCTCTACCCAACCAGCTGCACCAGTTGAGCCACCCAAACCGCCGGCTCCTATGCATATGCAATCACCGCTCAGTCAAATGCAACAAGTGCAGCAGATGCAACAGTCACCGCCTCAAAACGAGCAATCGCTGCCACGGTCGGCAAATTACGGTTATGGACAACAGCCAGCGCAACCTGCCAATCCTCAAGGCCCGCCCGCGGCTCCCACATCAGCACCCAGCTATGAGCCGCGGCCAGCCCCCAGCCCATCCAACTCGCAATATAGTATGGCGGCTCAAAGCGCGCACCCAAATCCGACACCTGTGACACCAGCACCACTATCAGTCACTAATGCAAGTTTAAATGCGCCAACTCCTATGGCTAACCCTGGCCCTGCGGCACTTTCGCGAGGCGGAGAGGAAAGCAAGAAAGGCATGCGCGGATCAAAATTGTTAGCTTCGAACGACACTAATAATGATGATGACGATGAAGATTTGCTCGTAGGTCCAAAAGATCGCCGCAGCAAATCGCGCGAGCGTAGAATGCCCCGCACTGACCGCCGGGCCAGCGCCCTAGATGTCGACGACGATGACGTTTTGCCTCTGGCGGGCCGACGTGCAGGGTCTGGTAATATTGGTAGTACTGGTGGCTCGGCTAATGCTATGGCACCACTGCTGATGGCATCTGCAGCAGTCGCTTTGATATGCAAGATATACATCTTCTTACCACAGCTAAGCGCACCGGACTTATTCACAAAATATTTGCCCTCGGCAGTTGATCAAATTTCAACTATGGCAGTTTTAGTTTGTTTAATCTTATTTGCCCTGAAGTCTTCCCAGAGGCAATAGTGCCGGTTTTCAAGGGTTCATAAATTTTGGAAACAAATTCTCAAGATGCCAACTGAGATTGACAAAAGGTAACTTTCAAAGAGATCTTCTCATGGTATATTGACGCTTGCTTAGCTACACTCACGCCAGCATTTGTCATAGAAACTTCCTAACTGCATCGACGTCTTCGTATTAACAGATACGTAAACAGACAGTTTAGAGAAAGAAAAGGACCCACTATTTTATGTTCCTAAAAAAGCTTGCCAGGTTGCGCTTCTTCCGTGCACAAGCCTGCAAAACAGAAGTCTCCCGTAGAGTCGCCGGCCTGGCCTGCTCACTCTTGCTGGTGGGCTCCACTGCTCTTGCACCAGCTTCTGCACTGTCACTCGGGCAGAAGAAATCAAACCTGCAACTTCCACTGAATAGCAAACTTGATGATGGCACCGAATCTAGTGCCGACTCATCCAACACTAGTAACACTACTAGCGGTGCCTCCGGTGACTTAGCTCCGGCTATAGACACCTCTACACCAGCCGCTGCACCAGGCGCTGATCTTTCTCCCATGAAACTGGGCGACGATGAGCCTGTTTCTTCCACTCCGGCTGAGCCGTCTGATGCAGGCACAAGCCCTACATTTAAAATTCGTGCCACAGAAGATAACAAATTGCCTAACGGCACTGCTGCTCCTGAAGGCTTACCTTCTACCAGCATGAAGCCTGGTAAAGCAGAAAAGGCCGAAAAGCCTAAAAAAGACAATAAGCTTGGCCACAGCCTTTCTGAAACAGCTAGAAACGTAAACGCTGTGCCTCTGCCTCTGATTCAAACCGAAGAAGAGGTGCAGTCAAAAGCAGAATTTTTAGAAACCAGTGAGCAAAGACAGATTGCTGCTCTCTGGGATGCCACATTGAACCGCTCTCCAGATATTCAATTTGTGGTGCAAAAACTTGTGCCTAATAGCGACAAAGGTCATGCTGCTACAGTGATGGCCCGCGCACTGAGCGGAGTTCTGGCCGGATCAATTGGCGCTGCTGGTATCTTTTCGCCCACACAAGGCACCTATATTATGCAAAACTTCAGCCAGCAGGCCCTTGGCCAGCTCATGGGTGTAGTGGAGCGCCGCGATCAGAAAATGGCGCAGCTTGGACAAGCGGAACTTATCAGTCTTTATAATATGGTGCGCAGCACTTCCGATAAGCTTGTCGAAAATTATCGCCTCTACAAAAAAAATATCATCACTCTTAATCGTGCCACCACTGACTTTGAAGAGTTGAACAATATGATGAAAGCGGCACGTAGCGGACAAGACGCAGCCAAACAATTAGAGATGGAATACACCGTGCGCAAAGCGCAGCGTGACGTGATTAATATCAGTGATGATATTCACCGTTACCGTCAGGGCCTTGTTGATATGGCTGGTGCTGACGCTGTGGGTAAACTAGATGTTAGCGTTCAAGACGAATTGCAAAATCTTGGCGAAGGCAGCTCGCAAACAATCGCAGCACCTGTGCCGCAACCAATAGACAACACGACTCCAGCGCTTGCCAGTCCGGCACCAAAAGCGAAAGACAAAACACTTTAATCCTTAAAATCGAGTAAAACGCGAATGCGCATTAATCAACGTTGGTTCGTCTGGCTAATTTTGGCCCTGTGCGTACTGGCGGTGCCCGCCGCCGTTCTCACGCAAAGCGCCGGCAGTCAGGACCGCGACAGCAATAAAGATGACTCGTCGTCATCTGATGGCATCATGACCAAATTTCGCGATCACATTCAAGTGGTGCGTTTAACCGGCATGATTATCGACAAAGCTGATGGTTCAATTTTCACATCGTCAGCCGGGTCTTCTAATTCTGTTTTGAAAGAATTGCGCAAAGCTCTCAAATCAAAGAAGGTCAAGGCAGTGCTGCTGCGCGTTAATTCGCCTGGTGGCACAGTGCCAATGTCGCAAGAAATTCACGAAGCGATTTTGCAGTTAAAAGAGAAAGGCAAACCAGTAGTGGTATCAATGGGTGATGTCGCTGCTTCAGGTGGTTATTACATCGCTTGCGCCGCTGATAAAATCGTGGCCAATCCTGGTACGCTCACCGGCTCAATTGGTGTGATTATCAATCTTATGAATCTCAAAGGATTGACTGACAAAGTCGGTCTTGAGCCTGAAGTAATTAAGTCTGGTGTGTTCAAAGATATTGCTTCGCCCTACAGAAAAATGACTAGAGAAGAGCATGATATTTTGCAGGCTCTGATTATGGATTCATATGATCAGTTCACCACAGCTGTAGCTAACGGACGCAAAATGCCCATTGAAAAAGTTAGAACAATTGCTGATGGCCGCATTTATTCAGGGCGCCAGGCACTAAAGCTTGGCCTGGTGGATGAGCTTGGTTCTTACACTGATGCTCTGGCACTACTGCAGAAAATTAGCAAAGAACGTTTTCAATTGAAAAACGATCTGGCTGTTGATGACAATGACAGCAGTGGTCTGTTGGCCAGCTTGATGGAAGGTCGAGTACAACTAGGTGCACCTGCTGCCACCACTCCACTGGAAAAATTTATTCCAGCGCAATTGAGCGCTGAACTAAACAAACAGCCGCTCTGGCTGATGCAATAACGAATAACAAAAAAAACGAATAACGAATGACGGAAATTTAGAAGCGCAGTGGCAGACGAAATCAACGCTGAAAATATTGATGCTAATCCTAATCAAGCTGGAGAAACAACCCTCTCGCCGAATAAACGCATTTCTGAAAGTGATCCTCGAGAGTTGGAGCAAGCATTCAGGCAAGTCTTAATTCAGTCTCCACGCGCCGGCGAACAGGCGGTAGAAGCAGACCCGTTAGTAGATCTGGAAATTACCGGCGCGCATGAACAAAGCAGCGGTAAAGCCAGAGGCATTTACAAAAATCGCTTCAATTTATGGGCTGATATTTTCTATGGTGTTCTCGTGGCGCCGCGGCAGACAATGCTCATATTGAGTGATTCAATGCGCTTTCCTGCCAGCCTGGGCAATTTAGCCGGTGCGGCTCTTCTTGTAATATTGGCTCTTGCTGTGCCCGCATTTTTGCGTTTTAAAGTCGATGGCCCCCAAAGCTTGCTCACTTGCCTGGTCTTTCTTCTCTCTGGAGTGGGTTACTGGGTAACCCTTTCATGCATCCTCTATTATCTCAGTATCTTTTTGCGCGGCCATCGCCTGAGCTTCGGTAACGCTTTTATTGCTACCGGCTGGGCATTCCTACCTTTTGCCTTTTTTGGCCCAGTGGCATGCCTGCGTCACACACCGCTGTTCTTTATTGTGGCGGCTATGCCGGCGTTATGGTTTGTTGCTTTGCAGTGGATTGCCTTTCAAACTTCACTGCGTACCTCAGGCGTAAAATTGACGCTGATTTTACTGGTGGTGCCGCCGATTTTGACTCTGGTTTATCTCTTTTGGATCGGCCTGGCTTGCTTCACCACGCTGTCACAAGCAATCAACGCTTACAATTAAGTTGATGTCCAGCATCGAGATTCAACCGCAGTTGCCGCTTGTAATTGCCGTAGTAGGCCCAACTTGTTCAGGCAAAAGCAGCCTGGCTATTGCTCTTGCGCAAAAGCTCGGCGGCGAAGTAGTGGCCGCTGATTCGCGCACCATATACAAGTGTATGAATATTGGCACAGCCAAACCGACGCTCATTGAGCAAGGCGGCATCAAGCATCATATGCTCGACATTATTGAGCCTGACCAAACTTATACTGCCTCTCAGTTCAAACGAGACGCAGGGCAAGTGCTTTCAAATTTGATTGCTGAAAATAAAATTCCAGTTGTTTGTGGCGGCACCGGTTTTTATCTCAGAGCATTGCTTGAAGGACTGCGTATGCCTGAAGTTGAACCACAAGTAGAGCTGCGTGCTGAGCTAGCTAAAGTGGCCGAGGAGCACGGTGTTGAGCATTTACGTGAAATTTTGCGCCAGCTTGATCCTACTTCGGCAGAAAAAATTGGTATCAACGATCGCTTTCGTTTGATTCGCGCCATTGAGGTTTCACGAGTTTTAAATATGCCTTTCTCTCAGGCCGCCAGCCGCGAGCCGGTGCCCTACAACGTAGTCTGGATAGGCCTTACAGCCAATCGACGCGAGCTTCTTAAGGAGCGCATTATCGAACGTATTGATGTGCAATTAGCAAACGGACTGCAAGATGAAGTGCATTCTATTTATACAAAATTTGGAGCCACGCAAGCTCTCACAAATACAGTGGCATACAGTGAAATGATTCAACATATGCAAGGTCAATTGACTCTCGATCAGGCCCGTGATCAAATCATCAAAAACTCTACAGCACTAGCCAGGCGGCAGTTGATCTGGTTTCGCGCCAATGCAAAAATGACTTGGCTGGCCATTGACGAGCATGCAGAAAACGAAATTATCCATCGCAGTATGAGTGAAATATCTGCGCAAATCGGCTCAGCAAAATAGTCTTTCAATAATGTAAGACTAGACGCCATCGCATTAAGAGTTATACTAGAACCATGCGTCAAGTCGCTGCCATCAATTGGGATCCTTGGATAGGCGTTTTTGAATGAAGCTAACTAAAAACCAGGATGTAAGAGAAGTTCCTCTTCCCTTCAGTGATGGCCTTCTTTCAGCTAAATTGTGGAAAGTCAAAAATCGATTTGTCGCTTCAGTGCCCGAACTCGGTTTGAGTTGCTACGGCGAATCTGATACAGAAGCGTCCTTTAGACTCTTTACCGCACTGCTGAAATACTATCGACAGTTGAAAGCGCACAAAGAGAAGTTAGGTGAAAAAGGCCTAGATCACCTGGTTGTACTTACTAGATGGATGGAAGGTATCGAAAAACGAATGTCCGGGGGCTCAACAGCTGACCCTCGCAGTCAACGAGAAAGCAATCTGGTAAGCCTTTCGTCACGTCGACCACGTTTTTAAATTTCAAATTTTACTGCTGAGCGAAGCCCCGGTCGCGCATTACTATATCAAGCTTCATTTTGTGCAATCCTGCTTCCAGGCCAACCGGATACTGGTGCGGGTTAAGCAGTCGCAAGATGGAAGTGTGAAAACTCTTCAGTCTTCTATGGCGCAAGGCTCTGCTCTCTTCAATGGTGGGCTCGTCATAGACCAGCTTTCCAGCTCTAAAAATCGGCACTAACAGATCTTCAAAAATAGCTTGAGCCGGAATACTTTTTCGCCTGGTGAAATCAATCGGATCAACAATCACCGGTTCACTTAAATTTTCTGCGATGGCATCATTCTGGCAATCAAAAATCATGTCGGCAATGAAACGCGTATCTCGGTCCTGAGTTAGATAATAGCGGCGCACCTGGTGAATACCTGGCGTAGAAATTTTGATCACCTGCTCAGAAAGTTTTAGGCGATATTGCCAGTGCTCTTTAGCGTCTGAGTCGCCATCACTTTTTTGCGCGTCGCGCACACAAGAAAGTTTATAAACTCCACCAAGGGCAGACTGATCAGAAGCAGTGACAAGCTTTGTACCTACGCCCCAGACGTCGATTGCAGCTCCTTGATCAATCAGAGAAGAAATTACTGTTTCATCGAGATCGTTAGATGCCACAATTTGTGCTTGTAAAAATCCGGCGGCATCAAGCATTTTGCGCGCTTCAGCACTGAGATAAGCAAGGTCACCAGAATCGAGGCGCACACCAGCAAGCTCATGGCCCTCGGCGCGCAGCTCGAGCCCTACTTTTATGGCATTGGCCACGCCGGCTAAAGTATCGTAAGTGTCTACAAGAAAAATACAATTGTTGGGCATAGTACGCGCATACTCGCGAAATGCAGTCAGTTCGTCATCAAAAGACATAACCCAACTATGTGCGTGGGTTCCTTTCACGGGAATGCCATAAAGACGGCCGGCCAGCACATTAGAAGTGGCGTCGCAGCCCCCTAGATAAGCTGAGCGACTGGCGCTTAGACCCCCATCAATTCCTTGCGCGCGGCGCAGACCAAACTCTAAAACATCTTTGCCCTGAGCGGCTAACTTGAGCCTGGCCGCTTTTGTGGCAATTAAGGTTTGGAAATTGATGATGTTCAGCAGAGCAGTTTCGAGCAGCTGGCAATGAATAATTGGCCCCTTCACTCGCACCAGAGGCTCATGAGCAAAGACCACTTCACCTTCTGCCACGGCATCAATATCGAGAGTCAATTTTAAATCGCGCAGATAATCAAGAAATTCGACACTGAAAAGCGGCTTATGATCAGTTCCTTGAAGCTGAGCAAGAAATTGTAAATCGACTTCTTCAAAACGAAAATGTTCAACGAAATCAATTAATTCTGACAGACCACCAGCAACAGCAAAGCCACCGTTAAACGGATTCTTGCGAAAAGACATATGAAAAACCGCTTCTTTGCTCATGGTGCCGGTGGCAAAATAGCCGTAAGCCATAGTCAATTGATAAAGGTCAGTCAAAGTAGAAAGAGCGACGCGATAACGTGAGCTTGGTCTTCCTGAAAGAACCGGTTTTTCAGCGTCATTATGAGCTTCTTTTTGAGCCCCTTTCTGAGCGTCAGCAATCGCAGTTATTTTCTCGTTCAAAATAGGCGCCTTTTTTTTGATCAATTTTTGAACTAAATCAAATCAGCAAACGTTTATATAAATGTTGGCTGTTTTAAAAGTTTACTCCTTCCATCAGGCTCGCTCATGAAAATCTCGACCTTTGTGATTTGCTGCGCTCTTTTCACCTCCGGGCAGTGGGTAACAGAAGTTGCGGCTCAACCATCTCAAGCGGCCCTGCTCTTTCAACCGGGTGAACACCTGAACCCAGTGGCCCACGGCCATCATGTGACCTATAAATATGAAGGCAATTTGATTTCGCGTAAGTTTCATCAACCAAATTGTCCTTATTCTTTGTTGATGTCGAGGTCCAGAAAGGTTTATTTACCAACGATTAAATCGGCCCGGGCTCAAGGCTATAAAGCTTGCAGGTGGTGTCTTGCCGCCGCCAGTCGCACTGTTCACGCTTGCTTGATTCAAGCAGTAGACGGCCATGAGCATGAAAATAGCACTAGCGATATGCACCATGACATTTCAAGATGAGAAGACCTTGGAGATATCGTCGGCTAGCAGTAAAAGGGCGCGCTGGTCTGTGGTATAACCGAATCTGAGGGACGGTTACTAACGAGCTATACCTATGACTTTTCAACTTCTGGAACAGGACATGGCCAATGCCATTGGCTTTGTCATGGACCGCACAGTAAATCCACCGAAATACCTGGCGCAGGGTTTTCTGATATCTAAGAGCAGATTCGTTACCACCGCAGGTAACGTTTTTCATTACACTGACGCTCCGTGGGCGTTAACAATCTATTTCCCGCACCCAGACATAACTATGGGTGTAAAAACTCTCAGTTTGCACAACGATTTTGACAAACCGCAGGCTCGGGCGCAGTATCTCGCCCAGACCAATTATCCTGGCGAAACTTTGCCATTCCTGCCCAATGATATGGCCCTGATGGTGGTAGACGGCAATGTGCCCGAGCTAATGCCCGAAAAAGTGGCTGAACTGGGTCGTGCCCTTTCGCTGCCTTTCAAAAAAGATGGCGTGGAGTCTTCTGGCAACATTCGCGGTCAGGAATTTTTGCAGGTCCTCAATACTCTTTTAGAGCAAAAGCGCACCGGATTGCTGACGCTAATTGACGCCCGCAATATTCCAGTGGCGCGTCTGCAATTGAATAATGGCGCTATTCCCCTGGTTTATTATCGTCAGCCTGAGCTATTGCCTGCTTACGCATTTTTTGAACTGGTTATCAAGCAACCTGCTCATGGCTTCACTTTTGAACCTGAAGGCACCTTCCCCTGGCCTGATGTCGCGCCAATTAATGCTCCTGCCGATCGACTAGTCTGGGAAGGCATGCGCCGTGCCAACGAATTAGAAAGTGTCTACGCCCAGCTAGGCGGTAAAGAAGCACGCTATCAGCGCGTTGTGCAATCTTACGATCCGTCTACATCATCTGAAGAGATTCGCTGGATGGTCAGTCGCTTGTGGGAAGCCATGGACGGATTTCTTACTCTGGAAAAATTAGCCGAAAGAGTAGGCTCTGATAGTTTTACTGTACTTGTAGCCGTGCGTGAACTGGTTAACCGTGGTGTGGCCTCGCAAATCAATAAGCGCACCCCTTTCCATTGCAACGGAACAGTGGGCCCACCTTTAACATCGCACACCGATTTTGAAGTGCATAATTGGGACAATTTGCAGTGCTTCTATCTAGATCCGCTTTCGGGCAAACCAGTCTGGTTGCAGGGAAATTATTTTGGCAGTGCCAGCGCCGCTCAGCCCAAAAACATGTTGCACACCGTGCCGGTGCCACCAGACAATGCCGGCGCTCTTGTATGCAAAGACTATAAACTGATTGGCTTGCACAGCGGCCCACAGACTGTTAAATCGGGTATGCCGGCTCCGCCCGTGAAGTGCTATCAATTTATGTGGATGGGCGCCTTGCTCGATATGAGCAGCAAAAAAATGCGTTCCACTACTGATATTGAAAATGACGACGGCTTGGGTGGCCTGCGCACCAAGCTCGATGCCGAAGTGGTCGCCGCGGCACAACCTGAAGGCGAACGGATTGTTTGTCCGGTGTGCTTCACTCAAAACATCGCTTACGGCCCTTGCAGCAATTGTGGCGGGATCATTGAAGCACCGCCGCCTGAGCCTGACACAAGCTCGGTTAAGGGCAAAGCGACTGCAGCCGTTAAGGTGATGCAAAAGAAAACGGGGCTGACCAAAAAGCAATTAATCATTGCGGCTTCTGTTCTGGTACCGCTTTTCCTGATCACCATCATCAATCTGCCTAAGCCACCAGCAGTGGTGACAAAAGATCCTAATCAGACTAGCACCACTTCTAATACTCCGCCTGCTCATCCTAATTCAGAGAAAGCTACTGAACTGGCTGTTAAATCGGCAGGCTTCAAAGTTAATCCGATGAATGACCACTGGTATGAAGACACCAGCGAAATCACTAAGCCGAATCCAAGTTTTGGTATTTATTCCGACCTGGCTAATCAAAAACTGATTTTGACTGAATTTCCAGATACATCACCTGTGAATAATCTGGAAGCTTTTGTGGGCAAACCGCCTTACACAGATGTTAGAGCTGCAGAAGGCGGCGTGCCCATAGTTGAGCAAGGTAAGCAAGTTCTTGGCGAAGGCACGCTTAACTGGATCATCATGCGTGGCCCTAATAAAGATGGTGAATTCAAAAAAGTATTGCTTGCTTCCTTCTTATCAATTATTCCGGGTAAATCATTCCTGGTTGTGGGGCAACCGCTCAATCTAGAGACCAGCATGAAGTCTTACGATCCCAAAGTAGCCATTGCCGTAATCGACCAGTTGGCGTCCGATAGAACCACCGTGGCATCGCAAGACAATGAAGTTGATCCAGACGAAGCTGGTGACGAAGACGGCGCGCCAGCAAAAGAAGCATCAGACGCTGAAATGAAAGAGTTCTATGCTCAGGTTAAAGACGCTATCAAAGAAAAACTGGTGCTGCCTGAATTTGCTCAGCAAGAATTGAAAAAAGAAAAAGGCAAACGTAAGAAGTGGAAAATTAGACTGACTGTGGGTGTAGATGCCGACGGCAATGTCAAACGACTAGAAAAACAAGCCCTGGCCGAAGAAGATCAAGAAAAAATTTCTAGTGCTCTGCAAAGAGCGGTAAATGCTGCGGCGCCATTCAAAAAAGTACCGCATACTAAAAAACCTGAGTTGATTTTCCTGGTTAAACTCTCGGCAGACAAAGTCAAAGTAGAAGTACCTGACGGCGACAGCGGTCTGTAGACCTAAGCTGGCAAACTTTCAGGCTACAGAACCTGAATTTCTGAGCCCGGAAAATAATGGCTGAGAATCTGGCGATAATTCTGGCCGGCCTTGGCAAAACCCTGGGCGCCAGTTTGTTGTAGGCCAACTCCGTGTCCGAAGCCCAGGCCATAGACAGTCAAATGGCTAAGCAAGCCAAGTTTATCGTGGCCTTGCTCGAAGAAAAGCCGCGCACTACTCAGCCTGGCTAATTTCACGTCGGCATTCGCGAATGCTTTGCGAATCGTAAGCTCTTTGCTTACGAGCCAATCGCCTGTGCTGGTTTTTATTTTTAGGGTGATGGCTACGCCCGATACCCCGCGCTTAACTACTTCAAAACCATGAATGTGACCAAACTTGCCAGATTTTGGCGGCACCACATATGGTGCGGTGTCGGCGCTAGCTGCTAATTTTTCCACCACATGGTGCATGTGTGCCTCTAGGGCGTCAGCCGATAACTGCACTTTCCAGTGAAATTTTGGTGTCCAGCTGTCAGCCGAAATCAGCTCATGCTTGACTGCCACTGCGTTGTAGAGGTAGCGTAAAAAGGCCTCGGATCCTGCCGCTATGGCAAACTTTCCTTCAGGCACGCCTTTTAAATAGGGCAGTGGTGCCGGCGGAAATGCCCCGCTTTGCGGATCGGAAAAACAATTTTCATAATTTTCTGTGTGACCGCCGGCGTTAGAGCTAAAAAGTGCCAATAGTGGTTCGCCATTGTAAGCAAGCACCTGCCCGGCTGTGGCCACTACGGCGCGCTCGATGCGCGGATCGATAGCACCGAGCCCGGCAAAATACTGACAGCAAAGATATGAGTCGCAGACATTGGCATTGTCTAGATCGTGAGGCAATCTAGGTTTCAGTGCATAGGTGCGCGCTGCCAGGGCCTGGCATTTGAGAGCTTCAGCATGGTAACTGGCGGGCATTTCGGCTTCAAGCACACCACGCAAATACTGGTCTAGGCTTACTTGCAGAGAGAGGCGCAGTTTACCCTTTAAATTAGCAACACGAATTTTACCGAGATAGCTCGGATGTATACTTTTGCCACCGGCCCTTTTTATGGAGGCCACAGTAATGGCGCTGTCCGCCGAAAATATGATCTGGCCGGCTTTTGTTTCAAAACCGCCACCCGGCCACGAGACTATCAGACCAGTGCCTTTGAGCTTGAGCCGCACCGGCAGACTGGTAGGCACAAAATCATGAGCGGTGGCCGCTGACGAGTCGATAGTCAATGCGGCAGCACGCAGTTCGACTTCTCTATGGTCTAGATTAGTCAGCTCTGAATTTGATATGGCGACCCAGATTTGCATTGACTGAATTGAACATCAAATCGGGGGGCTTTAAAAGTGGCGGAGCAGGAGGGACTCGAACCCCCAACCCCTTTCGGGGCAGCCGCTTTCAAGGCGGTGTCTTCATCCAGCCAGGTCTACTCCACATATGACGGCTTAGCTGATAGTTGATATTCTACAGTATCTGGGCCGTTAATGAAGTCAGCGCTTTCGCCTGGGCCCTCGGCTGCCAAGTGAATCACGTAATAAAAATGAAAAATCCGGCAGAAAAACCTAAAAACAAAAATCAAGATCGCCTGGATCAAATTTTAGTCAACCGCAGTTTATTCCCCTCTCGCGAGAGCGCGCGCACTGCCATCATGGACGGTGGCATACTGGTCAATGGCGAAAAATCGACTAAACCAGGTCAAGCTGTGAATCTCGACGCCAATATAGAGGTGGTGGCAAGCTATGTACGCTGCATTTATGTCAGTCGTGGCGGTCTAAAATTAGAAAAGGCCTTGCAGTTTTTTTCCATACCGGTGAGCGGTCGCATTTGCCTTGACGCCGGTGCTTCCACTGGCGGCTTTAGCGATTGTCTACTCAAAGCCGGTGCTGCTTTTATTTACGCTATTGATGTTGGTTATGGTCAGCTTGACTGGTCGTTGCGCAGCGACAACAGGGTGTTGACTATGGAGCGCACTAATATTCGCTTTCTCACTGCAGAAAAACTATATGGTGACCTTTTAGAGAAGCCTAAAGCCACATTAGCTGTGGCGGACGTATCGTTTATATCAGTGACAAAAATTCTTGAATCTGTGCTCAATTTGCTCGACGAAAAAGAAAAAGAACTGGTGCTTCTGATTAAGCCGCAGTTCGAAGCCGGTCGCGAAAAAGTAGGCAAAGGCGGGGTGGTGCGTGAGCCTGTTGTGCACGTTGAAGTTTTGCAAACAGTAATGGATTTTGCCAGTCGGCTGGGTCTCAAAATTAGAGGCCTGACATATTCACCACTAAAAGGTCCATCAGGCAACATTGAATATTTGCTCTGGCTCAGCAACAGCGGCGAAGCAGAGAATGTCTCAGCCAATCAAACTGTAGTCGATGCTTTTGCCAGTCTATAAAATTACGGCAATTTCTTTGAAATCTTCAACCATGGTGAGAAAATCGGCCACTGTTTCTTCGGCACTGTCGCTGCTGTGACTACAGGCAAGTGCAATCAGCTCGCCATAAGTAATGGAACTGTTGGCAATAATTGCTTGCACCAGGATGTAGGCAAGCTCACTTATATCTACATAGCGCGCTTCGTGATCAGCTGCGCGTAAAGCCAACACCCAGCTCGCTTCGGCCTTCTGGCGACGCGGCAATTTTTCGTCATGTTCGATTTTGCTGACAATTTCACTAATTGGATATTTATATGCCCGCGCAATCAAAGTAGGGTTGAGCTGCGGCACCGATGTGGCAAATGCATGCAGATCTAAGTCTTGTTCCAATTTAGCTTCAGAGTCAGCTTTAGTTTGCAGGTTTTCTTGCACCGCTGGCGCATGGACTTCCACGTTTGATTCCATAACTTCCAGTTCGATCCATTCATAATCAGCCAGCTCAGCAAGGAAAGCATGCTTTTGTCTGAGCGCCTGAGTTGATTCGTGCACGGCCAGAAACTGAGCAAATTTGCGCGCTGCCTGATTGAGATTGAAATGCTCAGGAGGCATGGTTTCCATGTAATCATGCACGGTAGAAGTGAAATGCTTGCCCAAGATCTTTTTGCAGTGCGGATAAATAGACGCCATCAAATCGAGGCGCCCGTGCTCGATAAGCGAAGCGTAGAGTTTAACTCCGCGCACATCAATATGCTTGACCAGAGCCGGATGTATACCAGCTTGCGACGCGGACCCGGCAAGAAAACTTTCGCGCTGGGCCCGTCGAGTCCAGAGGGTGGTAAGAGCTAATTCGATATCACGTAAGCTCGGCGCTTCCACTTTTTCTTCTTCTTTTTTCTTACTACAGTTACTCTTGCTCTGGTCAGGCGCAAGCAGCAACGCTGGGTCGCACGCGCATGACGATTTCGCGAATTTGAGCCAGCTCAGCCAGAATTTCACTGAACTCAGGATAATTTTGATCACGCTCAAGCATGATTGCTTTTACATCAGTGCGTTTAAGCACATATTCGAGCAGCTCGAAAACAGGCTCAATAACAGGTGCGCCGTGAGTATCAATCAACAGTTCATCGCCATGACTGTGACCGGCCACGTGAATCTGTACTGTGCGCTCAAGTGGCAGTCTGTCTAAATAGCGGTAAGGGTCAAAATTGTGATTGACCGAATTGACATAAACATTGTTGACGTCGAGAAGTAAACCACAGTCTGCTTTTTCTAACACTTGAGCAAGAAAATCAACCTCTTCCATCTGAGCACCAGGCATATCCATATAGTAGGAAATGTTCTCCAAAAGAAAAGGACGGCCAACAACATGCTGAGCCGTTTTTACTCTTTTGACCACATGCTTCAAAGCCTCGGCCGAAAGCGGTAGAGGCAACAGATCGTGCAGGTAGGAGTTTTCGAGAGAAGTAAAACAGAGGTGATCACTCCACCAGGGAGCATCAATTTTATTGAGCAGGCGGGCGATGGAGCTCAGATAATCTTGACTGAGCTCATCGGTGCTGCCGATGGAAAGGTTGACACCATGTGTCACAAGAGGAAACTTTTCAAGAGCTGCATCGAGACGCTGGCGGGTTTTTCCGCCCAGGTCCATATAATTTTCGGGTACGAGCTCGAGCCAGTCGATAGAGTCTTTATGGGCCATAGTCTGAGCGGCTAACTCACGCCTTAAACCAAGCCCAACTCCGAGGTTAGGCATTTGTTTTTTGGCGGTGAGAAAGCCGCTAGACATTTTTATGGCAATCCCTAAAAAAAATTCAGTCAGCAGGAGTGCCCGCTGACTAATGAATTCTACTTAGATTCTTTTGTTTCTTTTACTTCTTTAGTTTCTTTTGTCTCTTTGGTGGTTTTGCAGGCGCCTTCTTTGCCTTTGCAAGATCCTTCTTTGCCTTTGGCAGATTCATCTTTGGCTTTGCATGAACCTTCTTTGCCTTTACAAGATCCTTCTTTGCCTTTGCACGAAGCATCTTTGCCTTTTTCTTTGCACTCTTTAGCGCACTCTTTGTCTTTCTTTGCTACTTTGATTTTCTTTTCAGTTTTAACTTTTTTCTCGGTTTTAACTGTTTCTTTTTCGGTGGTTGTTGGTTCGTCAGCAGCACGAGCTGCTCCGTTTACTGTCAGACCGAGAACTGCTACGAGAGCTGCTGCTAATTGAGTCTTCTGCATTTAGACCTCCAGAAGTGGAATATGTAGATTGAAGACTTCCCAAAACACTGCCTGAGTAAGTACATCAACATGTGGGTCATGCTAGTACAAACTTATTAAATGCGGTTCTTTAGCAGGTTACAAGTATGTAAAACGAGCAATAGCTCGACTGTGGCCAGGTTGCGGGGTGCAAAGTATCTTAACGATTGAGGGCTTGTCAATATAGCGAAGCCTAATTTGGTCGCATTAAGCAGCGCGCAAGAATTATTATTCCTCCTGTCCGTTATATCTAGTAAGCTTATTAGCGATTTCACTTCTCCTTACTAAAGTCAAACCGATGACCCAGACAACGATTCACTCCTACTTTCAGCAGATCTTTGAAGACTGGGTAGATAACGGTCGCTTCCCCGAAGCTACTGTAGAAGCCTGTACACCCACTTTGGCCAGCAAATTGGGCATGGCCCCAGAGAAGTTCAGCTTCGATACTTTTGTTCATTCCAGCCAGACTCCCGAATGGACATTGAAGCCCCTAGACTTCGGCACCGATCTCGAAGGCTCCCTCTTTATTTATCTGCCTGCCAAATGGTCAGGTTTTGAAAAACTCGATAATGCCATTCAAGTTTCAGATAGTGGTTTTGTTCGTCAGACGATTTATTTGCTCGATAAAAATTCCTGGCGCGAAAGTCTGCCTAACTTTTTCAAGCAAGGTGAAGTCAGCGCATTTGTTTATTACTTGATTCAGCCACCGAATTTTCATCAATGGATTTGCTGCGTTGAACAAGACCAGAGAGTTTGGGTCTACGGATTTTATTCCACCGAAGATAAACTGCTGGTCACTAAAGCTGATGCATCAGACAAAGCATTGCTTGAGATTCAACTGATCTCGCTAATCAATTCAAATCCGTTCTACGGTTTTGTCAAAACACCTTGATCAATTGACCAGTCAATCTGCCATAAATTTTCTCTATCTGCATGGTTTTGCGTCGTCGCCGGCATCACGCAAAGCAAAATTTTTTCAAGATAAAATCAAACAGCAGAGCTGGCGATGCGCAACTCCTGATTTAAATGTGCCGACCTTTGAGCAGCTTTCAATTGCCAGTCAAATTGAGGTCTCACAAACTTCAGCGTTGCAATTAGGGGCTGGTCCGCTGGTGTTGGTAGGCTCGAGCATGGGTGGACTTTTGGCCGCATTGTTGGAGCCTCAACTTGCCAATGTAGCTGCTTTGATACTGCTTGCTCCAGGTTTCGGCATTACTAAAAGATGGCCGCAAATTATTGGCGCAGATGGTATGGCTGCGTGGAAAGAAACAGGGGCTAGGCAATTTTTTCACTACGGAGCCAATAGTGATAAAGCTTTGCATTATGCTTTTACTGAAGAATTGCAAAATATTCAAACTGAAGACTTTCGAGTAAAAACACCAACCATAGTTTTTCACGGAGTGAACGACGAGACTGTTCCGCTAGAGCATTCCGTTGTCTTTGCCTCAGCGAACACGAAGCTGGTTGAACTCGTGCAGTTGAATGATGGCCATGAACTAGCTCAAAGCCTTGATCAAATATGGAGCGACAGTTTGAAATTTCTGCATAGACAGAGTATTTCCCTCTGCACTGCCAGCGATACTAATCAGAATTGAACACAGCAAAAGATTACACGCAATTTATCAGACTGACTTTTTTTTGAGTCAAACAAAAAGGTCTCGGCTAACCGAGACCTTTTTCAATTGTTCAATTAACTACAGAGTCAATCTTTCAATTATTCGCCCATTCCGCCGCTGTCTCCGCCCATTGCTGGGGTTGCAGCAGCTTTAGTGCGCTTAGCACTTGCGCGTTTTGCTGGTTTCTTAGCGCCAGCTTTTTTAGCAGGAGCTTTTTTTGCAACAGCTTTCTTAGGAGCTGCTTTTTTGGCTACGGTCTTTTTAGCTGTGGCTTTTTTAGGAGCTGCTTTTTTAGCTGTAGTCTTTTTAGGAGCGGCTTTCTTAGCTACGGTCTTTTTGGCGGTAGCTTTTTTTGGAGCTGCTTTTTTAGCTGCAGTCT
>JAVHQC010000016.1:0-133526 GCA_036170915.1 Cyanobacteria bacterium auto_48_18 | reverse complement strand
TCTTAGGAGCAGCTTTCTTAGCTACGGTCTTTTTGGCGGTAGCTTTTTTAGGAGCTGCTTTCTTAGCTGCAGTCTTCTTAGGAGCAGCTTTCTTAGCTACGGTCTTTTTGGCGGTAGCTTTTTTAGGAGCAGCCTTTTTAGCAACAGCTTTCTTAGGAGCAGCTTTCTTTGCTACAGCTTTCTTAGCAGTAGATTTTTTAGGAGCAGCTTTCTTAGCGGTAGCTTTTTTAGGAGCAGCTTTTTTGGTTGCTTTCTTAGCAGCAGCCTTTTTAGGCTTAGCTGCTGTACCGGTTGACTCTTCAGCCATAGCGGCAGCAGGAGAGATCTTTGCTCTCTTAGTGGACTTCTTCTTGGTTGGCTTGGTTGCCATGTATTTTTCCTCCCTTGGAAATCAATCAGGTGGGCGGAACTTTCACAGACACAAGCCGGAAAATAGTTCCAAATTGAAGCGGATGATCTAGGCGATATCTTATGAACTACTAAAGTGATTCAAGTTGAGGCTTTTAGTTATTGCTTCAATTGCTTCTCAGGTCGGTCATTCAAATTTATCGTTTCGGTCTTACGCTCAGTACCACCTTTTTTTTTCGTAGAGCAATCACTTTTTAAAAAGTGACACTCGATTACCTTTACACCACACGTGCCATAGATTACATTCGAATGGAATAAATTGCAATATATATATCTTCTCTTCTATGCCGATTACTGATCGTAGTGGTGACAGATAGACCTTGAATTGAGGGTGAATTACCGGCGATACCACTACGTAGAACGCGCATGACCAGCCGGTTTCAACAGTGTCATCAATAATAGTGGTACCACTTTGACGAGGCCATTAAAAGACGAAAAAATATTTTTTCGTTTCTGTCACAAAAAAAGGCTGAAGTGGTTTTTTTTGTGTGATTTGGAAAAATCCTGCCTTTAGCGAAGAGTACAAAATCGATTCGATTGAAAAATTACAGCCGACTTCAATCGCCAATAAAATCAACTCTGTGATCGATCGATACCACTCTCGGTATCGATTAGTTATCAAGCGCGAGAGGCATTTCACAAGCCCTGTGGCGCACTTTAGAGCAGCTTCATAGCAAATTTGCAGGCCGCACGAAAAAGATCTGCAACTGTCGAGTCTATTTAAAAATCAAAGTATGCGTGTTGCACCGACAAAGCCGAAGGCAGATCTAAATGCTTCACCCTGGATTTCTTTCAGTTCATGAAAATCAATAACGTCGGCATCGATCAGACGCTCGTACTCGCCAGGCAAAGTGCAAGGTGATGGATTTCTCCCCGGATTGTCAGTGCACACAGCGATGGCCACGCCAGCCTCTCTACAGCGCTGAAAAACGATCTTGAGCTCTGAGAAATCTTTCAAGACTCCTGTTTGTTTGTAACTGGTCGGACATACCTCGAGAGTAATCTGTCGCTTTGATAGTTCTCTGAGCATGCTCGGTTTTTGCAAAGGAATGTGAATACCGTGACCGATGCGATCGAGGTGAGCGAAGTAACGCGAATCGACATTATCTATACTGGTCTCACCAAGGTGGCACGTTGTCTTCAGACCAGAGGCTCGTGCTCGAGCCATGAGCTTGATCCATTCTTCAGTCTTCTCAGTATTTATTTCCGGGCCAGCCAGATCGACTCCAACCACCGGCCCAAGATTATCCATTGCTACTTTGAGAATGGCCTCATTGATTTTCAAAGGCAGACGACGATCAAAACAGAGAATCTGTTTGACGGTAATCGGATATTCGCTGGGGCGCAAATTCATCGTAATTACTTCGACAATCAAGTTCATCTGTGCCAGCCTTTTGGCCGGCGTTAGTTTATGGTCAGTACGAAAGTAAGGGTTATAACGCAGTTCCAAATATTGCAAGTTTTCGAAAGTGTAAGCGCCGCGACAGAGACGCAAACAAAAATAAGGGAGATGTTCAAGACTTTGAAGTTCTTCAACCAGCGAGTGAATTTTGACGAATTCTTCTAACGTGCGGCACGGTCGCGTAAACCAGTTGTAAAAACCATCATAGTCAGGAAAGTAACTGAGTACTGCATGATCAGTTCGCTGTAGAAACTTGTAAATGATCCGAGGATGCAGTGCTCCACCAAGGTGCCTGTGAAGATCCGCATATAGAGCCATGTATGAGCCGCCTTTCGAGTTTCCGCTAATAATTTTTGATTATCTTAGAGTTGGGTAAATAGCTTTTGTAGGATCCAAAATCAAAGACTACAAAAGAAAATTCCACAGACATCGTCCACAATTATTTCCCATTCCATTATTTTCTATTCCATACCTTATATATAGAATTTCAAACTCTCCTGACAAAAAGTCTAAATATTATTGATGAAGTTAACCCCTGCACAACTGAAAAAATTGTTTGTGATTTTGCTGACGGCCATATTGTCCTCAGCCACAACATTATGCCCCGCGTGGGCCGACGCCGATCCGATTGTGGTGATGCAAACCACCAAAGGTCCCATTGTTATTCGTGTATTTCGCAACATGGTTCCGTACACCGCCAATAATTTTCTCGACCTGGTCTCGCGTGGTTATTACAACGGTAAGCTATTTCACCGGGTGGAAGGTTGGGTAATTCAAGGCGGTTGCCCTTACGGCAACGGCACCGGTGACTACACCGATCCCGACACCGGTCAAAAGCGCTACATTCGCCTGGAAACTCATCGCAATCTGAACCACAATGCTGCCGGAGTGGTGGCCATGGCCAGGGGACAAAATCGTGATTCGGCCAGCTGTCAGTTTTACATTTTGAAAAAATCGATGCCGCAATTGAACGGCCAGTATGCTGTGTTCGGCGGCGTAGTGGACGGCCTGGCCAACATTTACCGCATTAGCCCGGGCGACCGAATCATCTCAGCCCAAATTGCAAATATGCAGCGTCGCCAACCAGCGGCATCGTCCAGCTCTGATTCAGAAGAGTCAAGTTCGAGTTCTAGTTCTGGATCTGGGTCTGGATCAAGTTCTAGTTCGGGATCCGGCTCTGGTGCGACACCTGGTGGCGCTTCCGGATTCTGAATGCTTAAGTCTGGTCAGTTAATACATCTGGGCAATAAACCCGGCGTTGCCTGCCTGTTCAGTAAGCTTGCCTTCCTTCATGATGCCGATTGATTCCAACCAGGCTTCAAACTCAGGAGCAGGCCTGAGGTTATTGATTTCGCGCAATGAAGCAATATCGTGAAAGCTTGTGCTCTGATATGACAGCATCACATCATCACCCATGGGCACGCCCATAAAATAATTGACGCCGGCGGCTGTGAGCAAAATTGTGAGATTTTCCAGATCGTTCTGGTCGGCATTCATGTGATTTGTGTAACAGGCATCAACACCCATAGGCAAACCGAGCAGTTTGGCCATGAAATGATCTTCAAGTCCAGCGCGAATCATTTGCCTGCCGTCTGCCAGATATTCAGGCCCAATAAAACCAACTACGTCATTGACCAAAAACGGTTCGAAACATCTAGCCAGTGCATAACAGCGGGCTTCCATGGTCACTTGATCGGCATCAAAATGCGAAAGTGAAGAAAGTTCAGAGCCCTGACCGGTTTCAAAATACATAAAAGGAATAGTCGACGAAATATTCTTTTTGCCAAGCTGTGCAGCTTCTTTGAGCATCTCCAGATTGATGCCGAAAGCAGTATTGCCTTTCTCGCTGCCGGCAATGCTTTGAAAAATAAGGCCGGCCGGTGCACCCCGTTCAATCGCTTTCATCTGTGTGGTGATATGCGAAAGAATGCAGTTTTGGGTCGGAATTTGTAAGCGCTGAATAATTTTGTCTGTCTCATGCAATAACCGCGCCACAGTGTCTGCACTGTCGTAAACAGGATTGATTCCAATCACTGCATCACCAACTCCATAAGACAAACCTTCAAAAATTGAAGCCTTGATGCCTTCAATAGAATCAGACGGATGGTTAGGCTGCAAGCGCGATGCAAGCCTTCCGCTTAATCCGAGAGTAGTCTTTGCTTTTACAATTACCTGACATTTTTTAGCGGCCAAAATCAAATCGAGATTCGACATCAGCTTGGTGACGGCGGCCACCATTTCACCGGTCAAACCCCAACGAATTGCTTCAATGCTCTTGAGATCGGTTGTGCTGCTGAGTAAAAATTCCCTCAAGTCAGCGACTGTCCAACTTTTTATTTTCTCGTAGGCTTCCACATCAAGGCTGTCGTCAATCAACCGCGTTACTTCATCTTCGTCATAGGCAACAACTGGTGCCTGACGCAGCGATTCGAGAGTCAAGCCACTGAGAACATATTTGGCGGCAACTCGCTCGAGCTCACTCTTGCTTCCAATTTGCGCCAGTCGATCGCCTGACTTTTCTTCATTGGCACAAGCGAGAACTGTTTTGATTTCTGCAAATCGATAGTTGCGGCCGTCTAGTTTGGTATCGAGAGTGATCAATATTTCCGCTCGTGAGAAATTCAATAGTGTACCCTATGACATACTCAGAGCCAGAGGAGCAGCGAAAATTTCTCCATTCGACCCTCAACTGATTACAAGGCTGCAAACGCTTACACCAGCAAGAATTGGTGTTATGCGTGCTGGGTCTAGACCAATGACGGCAACCTGGCTCAAATTTCGAGCTGATCACGCCCTTGCTCGTGACGCTGTGCACAGCGAATTGAGTGAAGATTTTCTGCAAAGCTTTGCTGCCGCCAAAAATTTTCCTGTGCTGCAAAGCACGGCGGCTGATCGCAGCGATTTCATTCTCTATCCACCCAAAGGTAAAAGAGCACCCGACCAAATAGTTGCTGACTTGGAAAAAGATTGTCTATCCGGCGCCGACGTACAAATAGTGGTAAGCGATGGATTGTCGGCCCTTGCTGTAGAAGAAAATCTGGCGGATCTTTTTGCCATGCTGGAATTTGGTTTTGCTCAAAGCAACATAACTATTGGCCGCACTATTGTTGCCAGGTATGCACGAGTAGCCATCGCCGATCAAATTGCTTTTCAGCTTAAGGCCAAAGTAGCCTTGAATTTAATTGGCGAAAGACCCGGGCTATCTTGCGCCAGCGGTCTATCAGCCTACATTACTTATAATCCGGGCCCTCACACGGTAAGTTCAGATCGGACGGTTGTATCCAATATTCACCGTCGCGGCACTCCACCAACTGAGGCCGGGGCATTCATCGTCAAAACAATTGAAAGAATTCTCCAAAAGCAAGTTTCTGGAGTCAAATTGCAACAGCTCGGATGAATGTGAATCAAGATTTGCCTGCGCAAACAAATACCGATCAAATAATTAGCGTCGGCATTGATATCGGCACCACCACGACACACTTGATTGTCAGCAAACTGTCATTTGCAAATGTGTCACTGGTAAACGCAGCTCCCAATCTGGCCATTAGCAATCGCGAAATCTTGCATGAAAGTGCAATTTACGCCACACCTTTAACTGAAGCAGGCGAAATTGAAGCGCAATTAGTGACGCAAATAATTGCTCAGGCTTACAGTGAAGCTGGTTTACAGAGCAGCACCATTCAAACAGGGGCTTTGATCATAACTGGCCAGTCGGCCAGAGCGCGCAATGCTGAGGCCGTAAGCGCAAGCCTGGCAGCGCTTGCAGGGCATTTTGTCACCGAAAGCGCCGGGCCACATTTAGAAAGTATTCTTGCGGCAAGAGGCTCTCTGGCTGTGGATTATTCGCAACAATGCGGCAAAACAATTTTAAATATAGATATCGGCGGTGGTACCAGTAATTTTGCTTTGATCAAAGCTGGAAAGATCATTGACACTGCTTGTTTAAACGTGGGCGGCCGCATGGTGCAACTACACCCGCAAAGCAAGACCATCAAAGCCATTAGTGAAAGCGCAGCTTTGCTCAGTGATGACAAACTTAAAGGAAATGAGCACACCGATTTCAGCATGATTGAAAATTTGGCGAAACATAGCGCTCAACTGATTTTAGCGGTAGCAGCAGGAGCTGAAATTGCGCTGCCACAGCTGATGCTGACAGATAATTTGCATGTTGTTGAATTTGATGAAATCTGGCTCAGCGGCGGCGTCGCTAGTGTTTTTGACGAAACAAATTTGCATCGTTATGACGACATGGGTGTCTATCTTGCTCGCGCCTTAAAAGAAGAACTCACGACCAGGCAAATTAGATTTCAAATTTCGCCGCGGGCCATACGTGCCACAGTGATTGGTGCTGGTTTGCATACGCTGCAACTAAGTGGCTCTACCATTGGATTTGATCAAAATCTGCTGGCATCATTGCCTCTACGAAACCTCAAAACCATCAAGCTGCCTATACTACCGAATAACACTGACTGTCTTGAAAACACAATCAACCACCAGCTCAAACAACGAGAACACGATTGGAGCAAAGAAGCAGTTGCGCTGGTGCTCAGTGGTATTACTAGAGATATGCTTTCGTTTCAATTTCTCACTCAATTGTCTGCGCAACTATCACAATCTTTCCTTTCGCATAAAGCAAGAGAACCACTGGTAATTGTCAGCGACGCTGATTTAGCCATGGCATTGCGTTTGCTTTTGCAAGGTCAGCTGCCAGATAAGAGAATAATTACTGTAGATGGTATCAACGCTGACGAAGGTGACTACATCGACATTGGTACACCGGTGTCCAGTTCTTCAGACCCCAACACTCAGTCACTTCCCATTGTGGTGAAAACACTGATATTTTACAAATCCACTGTATGATGTGAAAATATATGATCGTAAAAATGTATGATCGCAAAAACGGCTCTCCGTCTAATCACCTGGGAAGTAAGAAAATGAAATCGAAAACTGCAATTTTAGTAGCCTGCTGTGTTGCTTTGGCAGCCACAATCGCTTCAAGCAACGCTGCCAGCGCAGCTGATGACAACAAGTTCAAAGCTGGTGCTCAAAAAGTCGGCAACGGCATCATGTGGGCACCAAAGAAAATTGGTCACGGCCTTGCCGCCGGCTTCAGAGCCATGGGCAACGGCATGAAAAAAATGGTCGGCAAATAAGTCGGCAAATAAATAGAACGTTAGTCGAACCGGCAGTCTAACTCTAATGCCTCATTCAACCTGGTCAGATATTCATCACGGGAAATATTCCTGGCGTTGAAACTGGCCAGGTGTTTGTTCATATACTGAGTATCAAGCAGTACAAATCCTCTTTCTTTGAGTCTCTCCACAAGAAAGATCAAAGCCACTTTTGAAGCGTCGGTCATGCGCTGAAACATAGACTCACCCATGAATGCTCCACCAATGCTGACACCGTATAGACCACCCACCAGCTGGCCTTCGAAGTAAGTTTCGACCGAATGTGCGTAGCCATGTTGATTCAACTGACTGTATACACGCACTATCTCTTCTGTAATCCATGTATTTTCACGATCGGCGCAAGCCCACATTACTTCTTCAAAAGCGTTATCGACTTTAAACTCGAAGCCGCCATTGCGATAAGTGCGCATCAACCTTTTAGAGGCATGGAAAGTTTCAAAATCGAAAATACAGCGGGGGTCAGGTGAGTACCAGTTGATTGCACCCGGTTGATTGTTGTCGCCCATGGGGAAAATTCCCTGGCAGTAAGCGCGCAATACCAGGTCTGCCGTGAACTCAATTTTCTTGCCCTTCACCGCGTCTCCCCAGCTGTGCTCAAGCTTCTGACAAAGACAATAACTTGTTTGAGATCGCTGTCTGTCAGTTTTTCTGGGGGAAAAGGAGGCATACCCATTTTTTCATTGCCTCGGCGAATAACCGCGGCAAGCTCAATATCGCTTTTGTATTTTTTGACAAAACCAGGGCCTTTAAGCGGTTTATCGCCATTCATAGAATTTCCACCATGCGGATGGCAGCCCCAGCAGGTTGCTTTAACAAACACCATCTTGCTGGCCTTAATAGCGGCATTACTAGTGGTATTACCGGCGGTATTACCATTAGTACTACCAGTGGCACTATTAACTTTATTACTGATCGCACTACCAGATTGCCCTACCGGCATGGCTTTCACAGGCACTTGTTTTGATTTCTCATCAATTTTTTTCGGCGCTGCGCTGATCTGATGGCAACCCATGGCAAAACCTGAGCTAATCAGGCAACATAGCCATATTTTCAGTGAGAGTTTACCTTTGCATTTGTGCATATGCGTCATTCGGCAAGTAAGTATTCAGGAAAATTGTATTGATAGACTTTGAAGCAAAATTCTATATTGGCCTCACTCTCTACTTCTGAACAAGAAAGCAATTGAAAAGTCGGCTTATATTCGGGCAAAAAAGTATCACAATCAAAGACCGCTCTTACTTCAGTCAAATACAGTAAACCACAGCTGGGGTGCTGCATTGCCTGGGCGTAAATTTCAGCACCACCGATGACAAAGACACGGTCGACTGGTGCAGGAATCAACATCTCCAGAGCCTGATCAAATGAGGTGGCAACGAAATGCCCCTCGGGCATCGGATAATCGGCGTGGTGCGAAAGCACAATGTTGATGCGCCCTTTAAGTGGACGGTGAGCAGGCGGAATTGACTCCCAGGTTTTTCTGCCCATGATTACGGCATTGAGCACTTCTGGCACGGGAGTAGCACTGGTGAGGTCGCGAAAGTATTTCAAATCTTGAGACAACCGCCAGGGCAAAGTATTATTTTTGCCAATTCCGCGATTTAAATCGCAAGCGACAATAATGTCGAATTTCTCGCGCACTTATACAGCCACGGGAAATTTGATGAATCCTTGATGCACATAATCATGCAACTCGAAATCTTCAAATTTAAGATCAAAGAAAGGTTTTTTGGCAACGGTTACTCGTGGCAATGGTCCGGGAACCCGCTTCAGCTGTGCGTTAATGCCATCCATATGATCAGAATAGATATGGGCGTCACCAAAGGTATGGGTAAATATTCCGGGTGTGAGATTGCATTCTTGAGCAACCATAATATTGAGCAAAGCGTAGCTGGCAATATTAAAAGGAACACCAACAGCGATATCGGCAGAGCGTTGATAGAGCTGCAAATCAAGCCTTCCTTTGATGACATAAAACTGAAACATCATATGACAGGGTGGTAAAGCCATTTTGCCAATGTCAGCCACATTCCAGGCTGTCACTATCAAACGCCTGCTGTCAGGATTGGTTTTAATTTGGTCGATCACATTGCTTATCTGATCGATATGCCCCTGGCGATAGAGACCACTTTGCTCGTCTAAAGTGTAAGACGGCCAGCTGCGCCACTGATAACCATAAATAGGGCCAAGTTCTCCGTCGCCGTTGGCCCAGGCATCCCATATTGCAGTATGTTGCGTAAGGTCGTCATTGATATTAGTGGAGCCACGCAAAAACCAGAGCAACTCGCGAACTACTGCGCCAAAGTTGACTTTTTTCGTGGTTAAAAGTGGAAAACCCTCGCGCAGATCATACTTATTTTGCAAACCAAAGCACGAAATGGTGCCGGTGCCGGTGCGATCTGTGCGCTGTTCTCCGTTTTCCAGGACATGATTAACTAAATCGAGGTATTGCTTCATCTTTTTTCTCCAAGACTTAAGTATAACCAAAACCCTAAATCAACTTTGATTTTGCGCTGAATTCGGCGCCAAGAATATATTCTGTACCTGTTACCTGTGACTTACTTTCTTGGGACACCTGACATGAATGTAGAATTCCGCAACGAACCTTTTACCGATTTCACTCTGCCTGCTAATCAAGAGGCCATTAAGGCAGCCATTGCAAAAGTGCGCGGACAGTTAGGAAAAAAATATCCTCTTGTCATTAATGGCGAAAAAATCGAAACCATGGATTTGCTGGTGTCTACCAACCCAGCTAAACCTGAAGAAATCATTGGTAACTTTTCTAAAGCCAATACCGAGCTGGCTGAGCAGGCCATGCGCAGCGCCCTCGCCGCTTTTGAAAGCTGGAAAAACACCTGTCCCAAAGAGCGTGCACGCATCTTATTTAAAGCTGCGGCGATTATGCGCCGGCGTAAACATGAACTTTCAGCCTGGATGATTTTGGAAATTGGCAAAAGCTGGGCGGAAGCTGACGGTGACGTGGCTGAAGCAATTGATTTTTGTGATTTTTATGCTCATGAAATGTTGCGTTTGAGCGGCCCTCAGCCACTCACCCCCAATGCCGGCGAAGAAAACGAACTTTATTACATTCCCCTGGGCGTTGGTCTTGTAATTCCACCGTGGAATTTCCCACTGGCCATCTGTGTCGGTATGACCAGTGCATCAATAGTGACGGGCAACACAGTCATTCTCAAACCATCTTCTGAAACGCCAGCCATCGCTTATCAGTTTGTGGAAGTAATGGAAGAAGCCGGACTGCCAAAAGGCGTGCTTAATTTCTTACCTGGGCCTGGAGCCAGTGTGGGCGATTTCCTCGTCACTCATCCCAAGACTCGCTATATTGCTTTTACCGGCTCAAAAGAAGTGGGCCTGCGCATTAACGAACTGGCGGCTAAACCACAAGCGGGCCAGCTCTGGATCAAACGGGTGGTGGCAGAAATGGGCGGCAAAGATTCAATTATCGTTGATGCCGATTGCGATCTTGACATGGCAGCAGAAGGAATTGTAGCTGCTGCGTTTGGCTTCCAGGGCCAGAAATGCTCAGCCTGCTCACGGGCAATCATTGATCAAAGCGTCTATGACGAAGTAGTGGCAAAAGTGGTGGAACGCACCCGTGCCTTGAAGATAGGTACCCCGGAAGAACGCCTCAACAATTATGGCCCTGTCAGCTCAAAGTCGGCCTATAAAAGCATTCTCGAATACATCGAAATTGGTAAAAAAGAAGGCAAACTGGAATGCGGCGGCAATAAGATTGACACCAAAGATGGTGGCTTCTACATTGAGCCCACTGTGATTTCGGGCGTAGCCCCCGCCGCTCGCATCTCACTGGAAGAAATCTTCGGGCCGGTACTGGCCATAATTAAAGCTCAAGATTTCGATCATGCTCTTGAAGTGGCCAATAATACTGAGTTCGGTTTAACCGGTGCTCTTTATTCGCGTAACCGCAGTCACCTCGAGCGCGCCCGTCGCGAGTTTCATGTAGGCAATCTTTACCTCAACCGCAAATGTACCGGAGCCCTTGTGGGCGTGCACCCCTTCGGCGGTTTTAACATGAGCGGCACCGACTCGAAGGCCGGTGGCCGTGACTATCTATTGCTCTTCACTCAAGCCAAGTCGGTGGCTGAAAAGTTCTAGTGACAACTCAGCTAAGCGACAGTCTGCTAAACTAGCCCCAAGCTTAATAGAAGCATGTCATTACTAGCTGAGACCAGGAAACTAAATTTTGTTAGGAGGACCTCAATGGCTGAGTCAATTAGCCTCATCCGACAGATAGCTGTGAGAGCAATTGTCACTGAAAACTTTAAAGCCCAGGTTGCCAATGAAATCCTGCGTAATATTCAGCAAATCGATGCTGAACTTCAGCAATTAGAATTCAAAGGCAAGCGCGCTGTGGCCGACATTGAGAAAAAAGCCGGCGGCATGGTCTCAAATGATGCCCGTATGCAAATCGAAACTATTCGTTCGCAAGTTGAAGCAGAAAAAATGCGTCTTCTGCAACTAAAAGAAGAAATGCAAGGACAAAATCAGGCTCTCTCCGAATTACCTGTGGGTAGTGTGGTGACGCAATTCACCGTAGAGAACCCAGTAGAAGTGCGCATTGGCGAAAATATTTTCCAGCGTTTAGAAGGTGGAGAAATTCTCGTAAAAGATGGCGTCATTCAAGAGATTCGCGTCTAACAAAAGCACCACCTCTGGTGAACCTAAAGAAAAAACTCAACCGCTGACGGTTGAGTTTTTCTTTTATTGATATCGCGATTATTGATATGGCAAGTTAGCTTCAGGCTTCCAGATAGTCTTTCAATTGAGCACCCTGTCTCGATTGTCTTAAAAAGCGCAATGCTTTAATTTCAATTTGACGAGTGCGTTCTCTGGTGATGCCCACAAGCTTACCAACTTGTTCAAGCGTACGTGGTTTACCGTCGTTGAGGCCAAAACGCAAAATAATAATTTCGCGCTCGCGAGCGGTAAGCATAGAAAGCACTCCACGAATATCAGCTGACATCAGGCTTTGAGCAGTAGTGTCTTCAGGTGAAGAATGATTTTCATCTTCCACTACTTCAGAAAGCGAGTTATCGTCTTCTTCTCCATAAGGAGTATCCAGCGACAGTGGCGAGCGATTAGCAGCGAGAATATCGCGTACTTTCTCAACACTGACACCAAGGCCCTTGGCCAGGTCTTCTAAAGTCGGCCTGCGGTCTAACTCTTGCGAGAGCTTGCGTGTGATCTTGCGCAGATTGTTGATGGTTTCAACCATGTGCACAGGCACACGAATAGTGCGTGACTTATCAGCGATGGCTCGTGTAATGCCTTGACGAATCCACCAGGTGGCATATGTGGAGAACTTATAGCCCCTTTCGGCATCAAACTTTTCAGCGGCACGAATCAAACCGAGATTTCCTTCTTGAATCAAATCAAGCAAAGGTAGACCGCGACCTTGATATTTCTTCGCGACGCTAACAACCAGACGCAGATTTGCCTGCACCAACTTTTTCTTAGCCAGGTCGTCGCCAATTTGAATGCGTCTTGCCAGTTCGATTTCTTCGACAGCTGTGAGCAGGCGAATGCGACCGATAGAACGCAGATAAAACTGCACAGGATCTTCACCTGGAGTACTGATTAAACGACCACGGGGCACTTCTACTTCTTCTTCTTCGGCTCCGTCTTCTGTGGACACGAGCCCGAGCTCTTCTTCGAAGGCTTCGTCAAAGACGCTGTCTGCCGAGTTATACGTAAATTCTTTTTCTTTTTGCGCTTTTCTTGCCATTATGCTTGCGGCTCCGGCCGCTGGTTGTGGATTCCTATTTACAGGGGTTTTGCTTGAGTGAGTTTTAGTTTGCATGTACTGACTGACGCCCCCTCCTATTAAAATGTTCCGACCATGCTCTTGATAACCGGGTAAACCCTGGAATGGGTCAAGGTTAAGCCTGTTTTTGCCTGCTCCTTACAAGCAGGCAACAAAGGCAGGACGCTGGCACACCAGAGACAGGTTGCCAGCAATAAAAATAAAACTGGATAAAATCAGCTACTTATTTGAACTTTCCGTAACTATGCAAACCGCCGAAACCAAGGGAGTTAAAGCCCAGGTAGGTGAGCAAGGTCAAAAGCAAACCGATGACAGAAACAATGGAAAGTTTCTCGGCCGATAGTTCTCTTTGAATGCGCAAGTGAATATAAGCGGCATACGAAAGCCAGGTAACAAGCGCCATAGACTCTTTCGGGTCCCACGACCAGTAACTGCCCCAGGCATGATTAGCCCAAAGACCACCTGTAATAATGCCAATTGTGAGCAGTGGAAAACCAATGGAGACGCAGCGGTAACCCACATCGTCATACATCTCGGCCGCTTTGCGTGAAGCGGGCGATTGATCAATGGCAGGGTCTACTTTGCCCAGGGCGCGAAAAGCGGCGAAAGGCCCGATGATAGAGCTTCCTACAAACAAGAGCTGTAGCCAGAGCGTATCGACTTTACTGAATGTACCGAGGCCAATAGCGCTAGAAGCGGCAATGATTGTGCCGATACAAAAAGCCAGTGAGCGCAAACGACCTGATTGCCAGAGATTGAGCAAACCTGACAGACCAGCAAGGAAAAACATGGCATAAGAAATTATCAGCGGTGGCACATGTATTTGACGCCAGTAACTAACCAGAGCAGGTACCAGAGGTGTAATGTCGTGCTGGCTTTGCGGCAACCAACTGCCATAGAGAAACATTGTGGCAGCCACAAGACTGGCCAACCAGCCAAGTTGCTGGATGCCATAAGCACGGCTGAGATAAAGGAAACCACCCATGGTGGCCCAGGCGAACCACAACAGCGACTCGTATAGATTGGCCAGAGGAAAGCGCTCAGCTTCAATTCCGCGAGTGATAATAGCGATGGTTAAGGCGACAAAGCCAATCAACATGACGATATTAGCCACCTTAAGGGTGACATTTTGGAAACGCTTTGAGGCGTTGGAAGCGACAAAAACCCAGAAAGAAGCCACTGAGGATAATCCGGCAGTGTTGGTTAAAACCAACTGAAAATCAGACGACATTTTGTTCCTCTTTGGGCTTACCAGGTGAAGGGCTTTCGGCAATTGGAAAGGCTTCAAAAGTAAACTCGCCACGTAGTTTTTGCACTAAATTTTCGAGACTGCGCTCAAAACCAACTTTTGCTTTGCGCGAATTGCCACCTATATAGAACATATTTTGCTCAATCGCCACCCAAATGTGTCGATGGGGCACAGCGGCGAGAAGTACGCCCAGCATGATGATGCCGAAAGCCACATAAGTAATCGGTAGACCAGGATCGCATTTATATTGAAGACCGGTGATGGGAATTACTTTTTCAAATTTAAGATCAACGTCACCCAGTCTGATAGTTTTACCGGCCTCGATTTCTGATATCAATTTTGGTGCCTGCCATTCTCGACGTTTGGCAAAGAGCCTCAGATTCTGGCCCTCTGAAGTGAGCGACATGATTAATACCGTGTCTTGATCGAGAGGCAAAAAGCAAGCATATTTTTTGCCCATCGGATTCAAATCTAGCTCGCGCTTATGACCGTTAAAGCTGATGGCAAGCTTAGCCAGGCCCCAGCTCGACTGGTAAATATCCACACCCTCGTAACTAAGTGGATTGTTGACTGAAATTTCGCCCTGGTGCAAAACTTTGCCTTTGTCATCTATGCAAGTGAGAGTGCTGAACCATTGTTTAGCTTCACCACTACTGTAGTTCTCGCGCCTGGTGCCATCAACACGCACTTGCCATTGAGGCAATTTACCTATCCATAATTTACTGTGTTGTGAATCGGAAAAATTCAATTTTTCATCAAGTAAAACTGGCTGAAAACCATTAAAGCCGGTCCATGAGGTAACGGTGACACCAAGCAAAAGTGTAAGCAGTCCCACATGAGTAATAGAAGGTGCTAGGCGTCCGACTTTACCGTATTCACCTTTAAGCTTGAGCCCTTCGATCTTTACTTTGTAGCCCATCTTGGTCAGTCTTTGCGACAGTTCGGCTAAAAGAGCAGCCTGCTGGTGCGAGGCGGGCTGAGCGCTGTCTGCTGCCGATGTAGAGAGTTTAAGAATGTGATGAACACTGGTTTTTGCTATGTCTTGACCGCGCAAAAAAGGCAGCGATTTATTGTATTGCCAGAGTTTAGGAAAGACTCTCTGAAAACTAACCACAATCATATTCAAGGTCATGGTGGCAGTTAGTGCTAGAAACCACGGTGAGTGGAAAATATCACTAATGCCAAAGCGAATTAAAAATTCGGCCGTTTGCCTGTCAAAAGCTTCAAATACTTTGGCTTGACCCACCTGTGACTCTTGCGGGCAACCGGCACCAATTAAAATTGTCAGTGCCATCAGCGACATTAAAGTGACAGAAAGTTTTACTGAAGCGAAGGGCGACAGTTGCCGCCTGGCAGGTTCAGGCTTAACAACAATTGCAGTAGTGACATCACCAGCAATACCAGACGTACTTGCTTTATCCGGTGAACCACTTTGATCTTCACCTGTTGTCAGTGTTTCAGTCGCCATTTAAAGGCTCCTCAATCACAGGCTTCTTTAAATGATCGATTATTTTCAGAGCCTCATCGAAGTTGCGGCGAGACAGAGCAGATGCCAGCTCCTCTGAGCAATTGAGCAATGCTGACAATTCGTTATCGTCTTCCAGGCGCTCCTGCACCGCTGCCACAAATAAAGAGTAGTGATCAAAGTCATTGATCAAAAGCTCTTCAATGCGTGCAGTCAATGCCGACTCAAGTGGCTGGCAGAGCCCATCGGTGGAGACAGAAATTTTTACATGCCCGCGCTTCAAAACTGTCACCGGCACAAAACTAGCCGCTTTGACATTGTTTTGCGAAAAAACAGGAATAGAAACCGGTTGCTCTTCAGCCAAGACTAAAAGACGATCACTAAATGGCTGACTTTCCACAAATGAAAAGATCAAGCTGAAAGCAATGCCGGGTGCCGAAAACATGAAGTTTTCCAGATAATCACTTTCGTTTCGCCGTACAAGTTCAATACGGCGGCCATAAGTCAATTGTAATTCTTGAATTTCACTGACGAAACCTTGAGCAATGACAGTGGCGTTGGCACCAGCTTCCATTAAGTGCAAGAGGGCAGCATAGGCGGCATCATTACCGCCAAACACCGCCACATATTTGCCGTTGAGAGCAAGGCCGAGGGGATAAAAGCTTTCATAACGAACGTGATTGTTTTGTCTGGTTTGCATAATCTTGTCGTTGATAACAGTCATAGTTGAAACCTTAAAAACCACTAAATAATTAGTTGCTTCTCACAAGAACATAATCAACCATATCTATGAGCGATTGTTTGCTTTCGCTATCAGGCAAAATCGCCAGAGAATCTTTTGCCAGCTGCCCATAAGAAGCGGCCAGGGCCATGGCTTTTTCCACACCACCACTACTAGTTATAAGTTGTAGAGCTTCCTCTACGCCTTCGTCTGTTTGCACACCACGGTTGTTGATCAGTTCAATCAAGCGGCTGGCGGCAGCGTCATTTTTTTCCAGAACATACAAAGCTGGTGCTGTCAGCAAACCATTGCGCAAGTCATTTCCCACAGGCTTGCCGGTTTCGTGCGCCGAACCGGTGACGTCCAATAAATCGTCAACAATTTGAAAACAAACACCCAAATTGGTGCCGTAATCTTTGAGCGCTAAGACTACGGCATCAGGCCTGGCGTTGAGAATCGCGCCACTGTGGGCCCCGGCCGCAATCAAAGAGGCGGTTTTATTGACAGACTTCTGGATATAACCATCCCAATCAACCGTTGAGACAAATTGTTGGCGCATTTGACCAATTTCGCCGCTGCAAAGATCTCCCAGCACCTGGCCATAAATGCCGACCACTACAGGGTTCATGATACGTGCCAGGCAAATGGAAGCCTGGGCAAAGAGCAAATCGCCAAGTAAAACCGCTAGCTTGTCATTAAAGCGTTTGTTGACAGTTTCTTTGCCACGTCTTGTCGCTGAAGCGTCAATAACATCATCATGAACCAGACTGGCTGCGTGAATCAGCTCAGTTAAGACCGCCAAAATAATATGTAATCGCGACATCTGACTGTGAGCCAGATCTTGAGCCGGATCGCAAAGACTGGCTTTGGAGCCTAAAAGTGAAATCAAAGGTCGAATGCGTTTGCCGCCGGCCTGGAATATTTGAGCCAGCAACCCGCCCACAAATGGGCTATCGTCAATTAAATTAGTGGTCAACCATTCTTCCACCAGCTTCAGTTCATGAGCCACAGGAGCAATGATGGTGGTCAAATCAATCTGCCGTGAACCACTACCTTGAGAAGCGTCAGTGCCGTCGGCGGCCAGACAATTATCCTGGACATGGTCATGACCGCTTCTGCCTGTTTTATCAGGCTTTGCAGCTGTTCCGGTACCTGTTTTTGCTGCCGGTGACGCGCCCGGGCGATTGCGAATAGTCATCGATTCACTTGTCTTCAGTCATCTTGGCAAATTATGTCAGCTAGATACGTGTTCTTGCCCATTAACCCGTCTCATGATCGAAAAACTTAGCACTGCGAAATGCTTGTTTTCATTGAATTTATCCAGCAAATGCATATTTTCAAGGGCTCGTGGAACAACTCTAAGGGGGAGAAATCTTAAAATTCGGCCAATTTACTAGTACTCAGTCTTTTTTTTAGAAAGCTTCCACACTACCTTTCCGGATGCAAATCAGGTTAGACTTGTGCCGTCACTTGCGAGGTTGCCGTGTTTCAGGAATTGAAAGCCAAATTACTGGCTGGCCAAATCACTTTCAACCAGGCGCTTCCTCAAGCGCTGCCGCAACTGCGCGGCAAAATTGCAGATGAAAAATTATTATGGCTGGCCAGTGAGTTGCAGGGTTACGCCAGCGCCATCGAGTTTTACCAGACCGAAGACCATAACCTTCCGCCATATCGCATTGTGCCAGGCACCTTGCGCCTGATGACCGCCGACGGCAATCTGGTGGAGTTGAAACATCCATACGCAAAACGCAACAAAATATTCTTGAGTTCGCCTATTTCTTGGATAGAAGAATTCGCTTCGCACAATCAGCAAGGCACTCAATCTCTAGTGGAAGTGCCTGAGCTGACCGCCTTTATGAGCCAGGGTGGCGGAGGAGTGGTATGCGAGACCACACAGGCGGAGCTGCGACGCATCATCGCTACGTTTAGAAATCAGTTTATTGATCTGTTAGATCAAGTTGAAGCTAAAACCGGCAGTTAACTGGATAAGACCAGTTCGGCAAGGTCTGGTTTGACCTCATACTTGCTTTGATTGAGAATTGCTTCAAGAGTTGCCAGACGCTTGATGCGCTCTTCTTTTTCTTCAAATTGATAAAGTCTAAAACCATTGGCCATACCAAGCCACTCATGTTCTTCAGCTTCAGTAGCGGCCATGCGCATGCTGACGTCACGCATCAATTGCGAAAAGCTCGAGCTGCGGGCGCGGCAATTTACATAGTGGCAATCTCTCTCAATAGCCATTCCTAGTCGCAAAGCCGAGATATAAGCATCGCGGTCGGGTTTGATTTTGAGCAGCTCATCTTCAAGCAAAATTAGATCAAAATCGAAATAGCCACTTTCTAAAGGCACCGCTGATGGTGCCAATGTGCCCAGCCGCCCTGTGGCGGTAAGGCCCTGAGCATCAGCTGTGTCAGCGGTGTTTAAAGCTTGTTTATACACAGACGGGCCAGACAAATTGGCCAGGGCACGACTGTGCTCATAGTTATGCTTAACTGCCACTTGTTCGTAAACCAGACAGCAGAGCGCGCCGGTGACGATCAAGCCGCCATAATAAATTAACGACAGAGGCACAATGCCTTCGCCGATGGCTTGAGCAAAAGAAAAAATGACAAGAATCTGTGCCAGATGAAATAAGGCCACAGTCAAGGAGAGACCCACCGCTACCGACAGTTTCCGCGCTGGAGTTAGAGCCACACCTACCAGCACACAAGCGATGCAACTGGCCCAGTCAAGAAAAGCGACAAAGAGGAGATAAACATTGGGTGCATTGCCCACGAGAGTGCGGCCCAGTTCAACCACCGGCACAATCGCCAGCTGTATTAGTGAATAACTGACAAGGGCGGCAACTATAGCCACTAAATAACGGAACATACTTAGCTAGCTCCGAGGGCGAAAATGGCGGAATTGGCGACCAATGAGCGATCAACAGAGATCAGTGGCGTTCAATAGAGATCTCTAGCGGTCAATAATCGACAATGGCATGAAATATAGCATGTCAGGACCTGGGTTAAAAGGGCCACAAGCAGGCAAAGCCAACTTTTCAAGAGTCTGAGAAAAATTTCTTCTTGTGATTGGCAGCCGGCAAGAGCACATTTAGCCTGTCAACGAAGAGTCTCCTCGATGCACCAGATATAGTGGCAAGAATATTCGTTTATACATGCCAACAAGGCGAAAACAGAAATGGCCAGTGGCGACTATAATGCCAGCAATGCAGCAGATTAACATTGATATAATAAGGATGGTGGAAGATGATCGAAAAGAAACTGCGCATTATTTCTCTGATTGCCAGCTCGACCGAAATCGTGCACGCTCTTGGTCTGGGCGATTTTATGGTAGGCCGTTCACACGAATGTGATTACCCGCCTACTATAAATAACTTGCCGATTTGCACAGCGCCTAAGTTTCAAGTAGATGGCAGCAGTTACGAAATTGACCAACGTGTCAAAGCGATTTTGCAAGAATCGCTTTCAGTCTATAAAGTCGATGCGTCAATGCTTGAACAATTGCAGCCGACTCACCTGATTACCCAGGCCCAATGTGAAGTTTGCGCCGTAAGCCTGCGCGACGTCGAAGAAGCCGTATGCCAGCTTGTCACCAGCCAACCAGAAATTGTTTCGCTCGAGCCCAATAGCCTGGCCGATTTCTATGACGATGTGAGAAAAATAGGGCAAGCACTGGCAGTACCAGAGCGTGCTCAAGGCCTGATTGAAGAATTTCAAAGGCGCATTGAGGCTATCTCGACAAGAGCTGAGCAAGCAATTGCTCAAGGCACAGAGCAAGTTTCGGTGGCCGTAATTGAGTGGATTGAACCCCTAATGGCTGCAGGCAACTGGATGCCAGAACTCGTGGAGCTGGCTGGCGGCAAGAACTTATTTGGCCAGGCCGGTAAACATTCTCCCTGGATGTCCTGGCAGGAAATTATCGATAAAGATCCTGACATCATTATTGTCACGCCATGCGGTTTCGACAACAAGCGCACTTTAGAAGAAATGCACTTGATCGAGGATCAGGCACAATACAACAAGCTCAAAGCAGTTAAAAATCAAAGAGTATACGTGGCCGACGGCAATCAATATTTCAATCGCCCTGGGCCAAGACTGATAGATTCCCTGGAAATTTTAGCCGAGATTTTCTATCCTCAAATTTTTCATTTTGGTCACGAACAGGCCTGGCTCAACTTTACTGAGCAAAAAACCAGAGCAGTGACCTCATCAACGGACAAACAAATTCATTGAGCACCGAACTGAGCGACGAAACTATCAAAAATAAATGTCGCCAACTCCTGGCTGCCAGCGCGCTGGTGCCTGTTTTGTGCGCCCTATCGCAGCCACCTAATTTTAAGCTCCTGATTTATACGGTTTTTGTGATCAACTATCTAATTCACAGCCGCGAAGAGAATCAAGATAATCATGCAGCCTCAATTTCTACCAGCACTAATTTGCCCCACAATAAAATTGTACAAACACTGGAATTTTTAGCATTATTTGCTGGTGCCGGAATGGCGGTACAGCTTTTTGACCTGGTGGCATATTATTGCTCAAACAGAGAGCAACAGTGGATTCCCTGGCTCAACTTCAGCCAGCTGCAAATCGAAAAGACAGACTATTTCTATCAATTGGCCATGTCTGGAGCATATCTCGCCACCATGGCTCTGATCTTTCTTTTTGCTTTGAAGATATTCTCTTATTCCTACAGGCAAGCTGTTCTGACCGCCGCCGCCTATGGTGCACTGAGTGTGCTCGGTTTTGTCCTGGTGCCACCCCCAACTGAAATGCCTGCGGCCTGGCTCGAAATTGTCACAGCTACCCTGGAAAGCGCAGTTTGCTGGGGCTCAATAGTTGGCATTGCCCTCACCCCTCTACATTTGAAATCGGGCACCACGCTGATTGCGCCTGCCATCTCTTTGCCTCGCTCAATGCTTCGAAGATTGATCAAATATTTGACCACCATCGCTCTACTTGTGGTGGCAACGGTGATCTGGAAATTGCTTTCTCACCAAAGCTAGATTTTTGCCCTGACTAAGGGTTGTGGTGCCAGGTGACAGGTTAACCTGGCATGAGTCAAGGCAATGGCAAGGGCATCAGACGCGTCATCGGGTTTGACTATGGCTTCAAGGGCAAGCATCTTGGCCACTGCCCATTGCACTTCGGGCTTTTCGGCCTTGCCATAACCAGTGACGTGAAGCTTAACCTGCATAGGTGTGTACTCGCCAGCAATAATGTCAAAGGTGGCTAGAGTCTCGAGAATCACACCGCGAGCTTGAGCCACGGGAATCACCGTTTTGGCATTCTTGAAGAAAAAAATCGCTTCAACACCACACTCATCTGGCGTAAATTCTTCGATCAGACAAATGAGATCTTCACGAATCATCTTCAGCCGATTGGCGGCTGCCATGGTTTTCGGCGTTGAAATTACACCTGATGATATATATTTGAAGCTATCACCTGCGATCCAATCGACTATACCGAAGCCCACTGTAGCCGTGCCGGGGTCAATACCCATGATGCGCCTGGGCACTCGTTTTTGACTATCAGCATTGATGTTAATTTGAGTATTCAATATTAATCCCAGGCTAAAACTAAATGAGCAAACAAAATTAGCCTTCCAAAGTGTAACATTGCTAGGCGATGAACAGTTATAGCTATACTTCCGAATTTCAGGTCAGCCCTACGAGCATCACTCCGCGGGCGGGATGGTTAGACTCGCAGCGTCTGGCAATGAAATTGCCGGTGGCTTTTTTGATGGGCGCAATTCTTGCCCTGGCCACGCCTGGTTTTGATCTGTCATGGATCGCCTGGTTTGGCTTGATACCACTTTTGATACTAACCCGCGGTGCCAGCTCCGGATTTCAATCGGCTTGCACTGGTTTTACATTTGGTGCCGGTTACTATGCCATCGCCCTGAGCTTTTTTACCGGCATGTACCCCCTGCGCTGGATGGGCCTGCCTGATGCACTGGGTTTTCAAATCGTATTTTTGACCTGGTTTGTGGAGACCTGTCACAACGCCATCTTGATGGCACTCTTCGCCTATTTTATCTTTTGCCTGCCCCTGCGGCCCAGTTTTCTTGCTAATCACAGACGGCCTTTCTATCCATATCTAATTGCAGTGCCCTCCATCTGGATTTTTCTGCAATGGGTGGTGGCAACTTCTCCAATTTTTATCGGCACTCCCCTCAGTCAGCTGGCTTACACTCAGTCGCGCAATCTGCCCTTGATTCAATTGTCGGCTGTGGGCGGCAGCGCTCTGGTTGATTTTGTTCTGGTAATGTTCAATGCTGCCTGCGCGCAGTTGATTATTGAGGTAACGGGAGTTTCTCGCAACCTTGGCCAACGCACAGACCAACTAAATTTGAAATTTGGCGCTTTCATGGACCTGGCACTCTGCTGTCTGGTGATCTGGGGTTGTCTCGGTTGGGGCACCGCACGCATCGCACAAATTGAAGAAGAAATAAGGCCGGAACATGCCCTGCGCGTTAATCCGCAAACGCCACCAGTGGCGGTGACAGTGGTGCAGGGTGCAGTTTCAATTGAAGAAGAACGTTTTAAGACTATTTCTCCAGCTGCCTTTTGTGGTCGCTACAACGAGCTTTCAGCGGGAAGCGGTTCATCCATTGTCATTCTGCCTGAAGGTGTAGTGACGCTGCCGCAAATGGGAAAGGGAGGGCTACTGGCCGCTCTTAAACATATAAGCGCAGGAGAGCGTAAAGAAGTTATTTATGGTGCAGTAGAACCATTGAAAGATGGCTATATCAATGTAGCCCGCATCATCAGCCCATTTGGCTACAAAGAAAGCGCTTACGTTAAACAACGACTGGTGCCTTTTGGTGAAACCATTCCCGTGAATCTGCTTTATCAAAGCATACCTGAAGAACTGCGCAGCAAATTGCCAGCTTCTTCTGAACGATTTCTCGCCGCCCAAAAGGCTCAGCTAGTGCGCTCCGGTTGGGGCAAAATTGGCGTTGCCATCTGCAACGAAGTGATTTTTCCTAAACTAGTTTCAGATCAAGTGCATAAAGGCGCTTCACTTATAGTCGTACTAGCCAATCTGGGCTGGTTTCATAACTCGTCATTGAACAAACAGTTTTTAGCCTGCGCCACCTTGCGGGCTGTGGAAAATAAGCGCTTTCTCGTACTTGCAACCAATACAGGCATCTCCGCCGTAATCGATCCGGCCGGTATGGTAGTCAGTAAGTCGTATGCCTTGAAGCGTGGAGTGCTCACAGACACGGTACAATTTATCTACCAAAAAACTCCCTTCAATCGTATGCACTGGCTGTGAGAAAGCAATGAAAATAAAACTGGTTTTAAGCCTGATGGCGGCATTCTGCCTCAACACATTTTGTCTGCGGGAGGCTCTGGCCATGCTGCCTACAGTTAAACTGGGCGATCAGGAAGTAAAACTGGAAGTTGCCGCTTCGCCCGCTGAAATAGAACACGGGCTAATGTTTCGCACTTCAATGCCTGAAACGCAAGGCATGGTATTTCTTTTTCATCCGGCCCGGCAAGTGGCATTCTGGATGTATCACACACTGATTCCGCTCGATATGCTCTTCATCAAAGACGGAAAAATTATCAAAATCTGCAAGCAAGTGCCACCCTGTAAATCAGAAGACACAAGCAAATGCCCTCAATATCCGTCTGACGGCTTCGTCACAGTGACCGAAGTAGTCGAAGTCAATGGCGGCTATTGTGATCGTCATGGTGTCAAAGAAGGTGACGCCGTGCAATTTGATTTCACTACCAAATAGAATCTAAGAAATAATTGCCAGAGATCATCGCTAGTTTTGCCGTCCGCCATGGTGCTGTAGCAACCATTACTTTCAATCGCATGGAAGTAGCTAATGCCATCAGCACGCCCATGTGGCTGTCGCTGCCGGGCATTCTTAATGACTTGATCAGTCAGGGGGCGAAAGTAGTTATCTTCACTGGCCAGGGCAAATATTTTGCTGCCGGAGCCGATTTTAGCGATCTAAAAAAAATTAGCAATGAAGAAGACGCCGCAAAATTTTGGTTAGCCATTGCCGCAGCGCTTCATGCAATTGCCACAACACCAGTGCCCACAATCGCTATGGTCAATGGCCATTGCCTTGGTGGTGGCTGCCTATTGGCCAATGCTTGCGATTTGCGCTTTGCTGCCGCTGATGGTGCATTATTCGGCATCCCTGTGGCAAAATTGGGAATTATTCTTGACCAGGAAAATGTACAGCGCTTAGTCAATTTAGTCGGCCAGGCTCACGCTAAACAGATGCTCTTTACTGGCGCCACCATGGGTAGTGCACGAGCCGAAGCCATCGGCCTTATCAATCAAGCTGTGGCAGACAATCAATTGACCGAATTCACCATGTCTTTGGCTGCTGCCATCGCCGAAAATTCCCCCCAGACAATTGTTTCTGTAAAAGACTCAATTACTTTTACATTGCCGACCAACTATGACAGACCGGCTCGGGCCAATCAAAAAGTTGTTATTGATAGTTATACGTCAGCTGATTTTCGCCGGCGCCTCGACCTGATTAATAACTGAAATAGTGAATCCGCCTCAGCCAGCTGAAGCGGATTCAAAAAGTTCTCGAATTCGACGATGGTTATCTTAGACGGCAACAACCCGTTTAATCTCGGGCAATTCTTCTCTAATAGCACGCTCAACGCCCATTTTCATGGTCATGGTTGAACTTGGGCACATACCGCAAGCGCCCACAAGACGAACCTGCACTTCATCGTCTTTAACGTCTACGAGTTCGATATTGCCGCCGTCCATCATCAGCATGGGGCGTAGCTTGTCGAGAATCGCTTCTACTTTCTCTTTCATACTCTCTCCTCGTTGTTGGTCCTGACCTGGTCAATGTTCGAAACCGAGCCAGACCATAGCGTAACCCTAATTGTACCTTGATTCGGGCCAATTAGCCGTCTGGTCAGACTGTAACTGTAGGGCTCTGGTAACGAAACCTTTCGCTAAAGTCGGCCATCATCTTAAGCTGAAATAAAGGCCGGAGGGCAAGCCCTTATATTGTTATATGCTTTTGCCAGCGTCAGTCAGGCACAGTAATAAGCGCAGACTCAATTTTAAGAAGCTGAAAACAATAGGAGTTGTATAGATGGCAAGAGTAGCAATTAATGGATTTGGCCGCATCGGCCGAAATGTATTTCGGGCCTTCCTGGAAAGCCAACCAAAAGATCTTGAAATCGTGGCGATCAACGATCCGATGCAAGATTTAGTGCAATCAGCACACCTGCTCAAATATGACTCAGTGCAAGGCGAACTCAAGCAGCACCAGATCAGCCACGATGAAGACTCACTCATCGTTAATGGCAAAAAAATCAAATTCTTCCGCGAAAAAGCTCCAGCTGATTGCCCATGGGCCAAGCTCAACGTTGATATTGTGCTCGAGTGCTCTGGTGTTTTCACCGATGCTGAAAAAGCCAAGGCTCACATTGCTGCCGGCGCTAAAAAAGTGCTGATTTCAGCTCCTGCCAAAAACGAAGACATCACCATCGTTATTGGCGTTAATGACAAATCTTATGACGCTGAAAAACATAACATCATCTCTAATGCCAGCTGCACCACTAACTGCTTAGCTCCAGTGGCAAAAGCAATTGATGACGCTTTCGGTATTGAACAAGGACTCATGACCACAATTCATAGCTACACCCTTGATCAAAAATTGCTCGACGGCGCTCATTCAGATTTGCGTCGCGCTCGCGCTGCCGCTATGTCGATGATTCCTTCCAGCACCGGTGCCGCTAAAGCAATTGGTCTGGTTATGCCTCACCTCAAAGGCAAGCTCAATGGTTTTGCCATGCGCGTGCCCACACCAAACGTTTCAGTTGTCGACCTGGTAGTCACATTGAAAAAAGATGTCACTGTTGAACAAATCAACAAAGTGATTAAAGATGCAGCTGAAGGCCCTCTCAAAGGCATTCTTTCTTACTGCACAGAGCCACTGGTATCAATCGACTTCCAGGGCAACAAACATTCGTCTATCTACGACTCTGAGCTGACCATGCTGGTTGGTGAGCGTATGGTCAAGATTTTGGCCTGGTACGACAACGAATGGGGCTACAGCAACCGTCTGGTTGAACTGGCTGAAATGGTGGCAAAAAAGCTTCCTGTCAGCGCTAAAGTCTAATCAATAAAGAGAAGGACGCCCTCATAACTTTGAGGGCGTCTTTCCATCTGTATGCAAAACTAAAACGTATACGTTTTGTATTCAAAAAGATCTAACTAAACGTCCACCTTACTTTTACTTTTCACGGCAGGTACAAATGAAAAAGACTATTCAAGATCAAGGCCCCAAGCACTTTGAAGGCAAGAAAGTTTTGGTCAGAGTTGATTTCAATGTGCCACAAAATGAAGACGGAACAGTAGCCGATGACTCGCGCATCAAAGCTGCTTTGCCCACCATCAACTGGCTGGCTAAAGCTGGTGCCAGAGTGGTTTTACTTTCACACCTGGGTAGACCTAAGGGCCAGGTCACTGAAAAATATTCGCTTAAACCAATAGCCGAACATTTGAAAAAATTGTTGGCTGAGATGGGCCACAAGACTGTTCACTTTGTTGATGCATGCGTTGGTCCAAAAGCCGAAAAAGCAGTATCAGAAATGAAAGATGGCGATATCGCCTTGATGGAAAACGTACGTTTTCATGCTGAAGAAGAAAAAAATGACCAGGCATTTTCACAAAAGCTGGCTGCCCTGGGTGACCTTTACGTTAACGACGCCTTCGGCACCGCTCACCGCGCTCACGCTTCTACCGAAGGAGTGACCAAATATCTTAAACCGTCACTGGCAGGCATGCTCGTGGCCAAAGAAATTGAAATGTTGTCTTCGGCCCTGAACAATCCCACCCGGCCCTTTGCCACCATCATTGGTGGCGCCAAAGTTTCAAGCAAAATTGGTGTTCTAGAAAATCTGCTCAACAATGTTGATGTTCTTGTTATTGGTGGAGCCATGGCATTCAGCTTCCTCAAAGCTCAAGGCCTCAACGTCGGAAAATCGTTAGTTGAAGAAGATCGTCTTCAATATTGCCAAGAATTGGAAGCAAAAGCCAAAGCGAAAGGCGTCAAGCTAATCTTGCCTGTAGACGTTGTGGTTGCCTCCGAGATGAAAGCAGGCGTGACTACGAAAGTGGTTAAGGTATCGGAGATTGAAAGTAATGTGATGGGCTTAGATGTAGGCCCAGAGACAATAAAATTGATCGTCGAAGCCCTGGCGCCTTGCAAAACAATACTTTGGAACGGCCCTCTGGGAGTATTTGAAATTGAAGGTTTTGAGCGCGGCACGTGGGCATTAATTGACTGCCTGGTAGACCTGACTAAGAGCGGCACCAAAACCATTGTCGGCGGCGGCGACTCAGTCTCGGCATTAAAACTCAAAGGCGTAGATGATCATTTGCTCACTCACATAGGCACCGGCGGCGGCGCCTCCCTCGAGTTTTTAGAAGGCATCGAACTTCCTGGCATCGCGGCTCTCGATAATAAAGAAGCAGTTGGCAATAAAGCCTGAACTTATTTGGTAAAGTAAGTAAGTGCGGCAAATTACTTCAGCTTTAATCGGTTCATTAGTCTCGTCATGGCTGCTTTCCAGCCTGGCACTGCCTATTCAAACGCAAACTCAGGCGCAGGCGCAAGGCCAGCGTGGTCACCAATATTTACTGAACGGCCAGCCGATTTCACAAGAGCGTTATCAGGCGCTGCAAATGCTCAATCAATCGATTCCGCTTTTGCAAGCCAATCAAAATCAAGAAGCAATCGATTTATTGCTGCAAGCTGAACAGCTGGCACCGCAAATTGCTGAGATTCACAACAATCTTGGTCTCGCTATGGCTAAACTCGGCAGAAACACCGAAGCTTTGCAAGAGCTGGAGACGGCTAAGCAACTTAAACCAGACCTGGCCGCCACATGGCTCACTCTAGGTGGTCTATATCAATCTCAGGGTCAAGTTAACGAAGCAGTATCTACATATAGTGAGTTTCTCGCTAGATTTCCCACTCACAAAGATGCGGGGAAAATCAACAGCCTGCTTGCCGGTTTGAAAAAAGAACTGGCCAACGGCACTATTCCTCGCCTGAATAAGCAGGAAGTGAACAAAGAGAACTATCTGGGCGAATTGGTCGGTCATCTAACGCGCTGGCCCCAGGCCAAGCTACCGATTAAAGTCTTCATCGCCCCAGGCACAGGAACACCAGGTTTTCTGCCGCAGTACACTCAGGTTTTAGAAGAAAGTCTGGCGATGTGGCAGCATGCATCTAAAAACAAAGTCTCCTTCAAGCGTGTAGACAAGGCTGCCGACGCTGATCTCGTTTGTTCATGGACAGCCGATGCCGGCACTTTTACAAACCGTGCTGAAGCCGGTGAAACAACTGTTTTTACTAACTCTCTGGGTATAGTCAAAGGCACCATTAAAGTGTTGACTGTGGCTCAAGTAGCTGAGTTACCTCTGACCGTAAACCGTCTGCGCCAGATTTGCTTGCACGAAATCGGGCATGCTCTGGGCTTTGGCGGTCATACCAGAGATCCGCAAGACATGATGTTTTTCTCCACAAGAGTGACCGATATGGATCGCGGTCTTAGCCCCCGTGACGTTAGTTCAATAAGGCTTCTGTACAGCACTGACCGCGTATCTGCCATTTCTACAGATACCCAACTGCCATAACTTTTAGTGCCGGCCTTGTGGGAATCTTACGCAGTGCTTGGGACTTCCCCCGGTTGTTGAAAACCCTCACAGTGCCTAGACTCTAATAGAGAGCAAGCACAAGAGGCAGCAACAAATGATGAGCATGTTTAACCACCCCGCCGACGAAGAAAAACTCTGCCAGGTTCTCAAAGCCTATGTCGAAGAATGGGGCCCAGAGAACGTCATTGTTTCAGTGCCTGAGCACTGGAGCGAATATAGCGCTAACAATCTCGGTCGCGTCAGACTGGAATTCGCCACTCAGAACACAGTATCAATCAGGGTAGAGTATGATTTCGTCAGACTGAGCTACAACGTCGATTTAGTGGCTGCCTGAGCCACTGTAAACAAGAATTTTTCGGACAAAATTTTAGAACGTGTCGAAAGCTTGCAGTCGACACGTTTTTTGCAGGAGCCGGGTGACAGTGCACAGAAAAAATACCTCCGGAGGTATTTTTTCAACAGATCCAACCAGCAACTTTAGCTGTTAGCGAAAAGCCTTCATCTCTTTCAAATTAGCAACAGCAACTTGCGGGCTCATTTGTCCTGCCGCAATCAGTTTCTGCATTGCTCTGGCATTTTGCAGAACCAGCGGCGGAACCGGCGAACAATCTTCCCAGACTGATTCGAAGGCAATGCGATTCTGCAATGCTGCTTCCATCAAACCAAGCACAGTTACTTCACTTACTAAAGTTGATTGCACCAGCAAATCGAGAACTTCTAAAATGTCGCGATTACCGGCATATAAGCCAAATCCTACAGTGCTGTGAGCTAATTTAGAATTGGCATTGGCACCAGCTACACCACCAGTCAAAGTGTTTTCGTATCTGGCATTTTTAACACGCTGACAAAGTTGCTCATGGCTAATTTGCCCGGTGGTAAAACGCGCAAGACCATCAATCAAGATTTTGTAAATGGCCATGGGCAAACCACAACAGCGATTAAGACTCTGGCCTATGGTCAATCCGCGAGCAAGGCTATAGTGTCTGGCTTGATCAAACTGACCACGATCGATTAGCTGACACGAAATTGCCAGTTCACCAAGAGCACTGTCTGAAAAGGCATTGCTTGGGTGCAATTCGAGCATTTCTAGAACTTTGTTGAATGGTAAAAAATCATGCAAAGCTTGTTTTAAAGTCTGCAAGGCCCATGGTTTAAAAACCATATTTGAGCGAATTGCAGTGGCCGCATCAAGAAAAGCACGCCGATCGCTGGCGGCGATAAATCCACTTTCGAACAGAACATCTATCACCTGGCTATTGCGCATGCGTGCCAATTCTGCCACTTGCGTCAATACTTCTTGCGAGACCACTTCAGATTGGGCAATTAATTCCAGCATCAGGCTCTGGTCAATAGCACCTTGATCGAGCACTCGAATGGTCGTCGTCTGGCGAGCGACCTGGCTGAATGTTGGGGAGGTGCCTAAAGTGGCTGTCATAGCGGTAAAAAGCTCGGCGAATCGGGGTGATTAATGCAGGAAAAAGTGCACGGCGAACAGACACAGAGCTGCCACTGCAGATCGTTCTCAGTCAGTTTAAAAATACCAAAATAGGAAGGAAGAAATCTGAAACTAAATACTTTTACTAATTGCTAAATACTCAGTAAATTCATTATAGGTTGTTAATCAAGCCAGTCAATGGCCGCCTACGTAGGATTACGCTACATTTGTGCAATTATTTTTAAAAGCGCAAAATTACTGCAATGGCTGACGAAAGCAGACTTTTCGTGAGTTGTGGTCAATCCAGATCAACTCGTGCTTAAGTTTTGGATATTCGCTGGCAAAAAACAGTCTGGTTTTGACAGAAGTATATGGATCAAGGCTGAATAAATATTCTGAATCATCACCAGGCCCCATGGCCACCGGATACTTATTGCCATTGGCGTCGCGCAAGAATAAATCTATGGCGCTAAGTTTCTTTTCGCTGTTATTGTCGATGGTGACGTCGATGCGAATGAAGTGCCCGTCTAATCCGTCACCCATAATTTTGGTTTTGCCGACTTCTATGGCCAGGCCATCAAGGTTGTGATTTACCTTTTTAGTTGGTTCGGTCAAAGTGGGCAAAAGCAAATCGGTATTTATGGATAAATTAAGGTCGTCACCCGGTTCAAGAGTGGCCTTGTCACCGCGTTTCATAATGGCGTGACCTGCCGCAATCAAAGCGCCCAGCGCCGCCCCACCAGCAATGTTATAGCCCTCGGTATAGGCGATGCCGCGCATTCCACCCATAAAATAATATGCACCCAGAGCGCCTACAATTGCACCGCCGGCAGCGTTGGCAGCAACCATACCTGTGGCGTTCATAACGCCTTTTAAAGTAGCTTTTTTAAAATTATTGGCATCGGCGGAGAAGCGAAATCGCCGCTTGTCTGGCAATTCCAGCTCAGTGAAGGAGACTTCAAGGAAACCTGGACGCTGCACTCTTCTTGGCGGCAGTGTATGCGATACATATCCTTTAAAGACCGTGCCTTGAGGAATTACTTTGTTCTCTTCTACATAGATGTCTTCGGTCACCGTTGCCGTGACGACATCGTTAACACTGGCCGGATGAAGCTTGCCGTCTAAATCGCGATCAAGCAAATGCATTCCGTGAGTGGGCACAGATGCTAGCTTGAGTTTGATACTGGTGCCGCGCGGTACGCAATAAACCAATTCCGCTTTCAGCAGTGGGCTAGTGGCACCTTTGGGCACAATCATGCTGTTTGAAGAGCCGTCGGCCTTGGGCAACTCTTTAATCTTTTGCTTGCCTGGCGAAACCTGGGCAGAGTGGCCAGGCAATATTGCCTCTTGCTCCTTGATAACATCACCAGGATTTTCAGGCAATCTTTCGAGCCCTTGCTTATCTAAAAGCCGCTGGCCCCAGGCCGGCGCTGTGGGCAAAAACCCCGCCGATGAACCAATGACAAAGCTTAAAGCCAAAGCTAAAGACACTTGTGTACGGATGAAATTACTCAAAATCGGGCCCTTACCGGCTGAAATAGTCGACAAGAGTATAACTTATATTGAATTGCCCACGCAGACGTAGGGGCTGAAATCTGTTAAGGTATTGGGGATAAAACCCCGGTCCTGCCCTTACTACGTAGCATTTGAAGAGCTTTTCATGGCGGTTGAGCCAACCGAAATCAAGCTGAATAGCAAAGACCGTTCCGCCACGCAGCAGAACATTATTGTTCTCAAATACGGCCCGGAACTGTTGAGTGAGATTGCCGCGCTGAGCAAGTCTAAACGCTTGTACGACGCCATTCTCATCGACTCGACTTTGTGCGGATATTTATTTCCGGCTGAAATTTTAGTAGAAGCCGGGCGCCTGGCAGAAAGATTACTGGAGCTTTCCGGAGCCCTGATTTTTCTCAAATCAGACAAAGCCATAGCCATTGTGCGCGAAACTTTGACGGGTCTCATGTCATTTCACGTTTTCGATAATCATGCCGAACTTTTTGATTATTCGCCTTCACTGACAAAATTTATTCAAACCGCCCTTGGCAGTGCCACCACTTTTGTGGAAGAAAGCACCGATTTATCTCACCAGGTTTTGATGTCAATTGTGCCGGTGCTAACGAGCCATGGTCTTGACTTAAAAATCAACATGGATAAACATCACCGCCGCAATCTGCTTTTAGCCGCGGTAGACAACTATTCACCAGTGGTGGCACTGAGCAACAAACTCGTGGCCGGTGGGCGCATATCCGAATCAGAATTTCTCGAGCGCATGAAAGAGCTTGAGCAGGAAAAATCTATTTATCCGGTCTTTCCTAAAATTCCATTTTTAGTCAATTGCTTTAAAACCAAGACTCCATTCACGATCAAAGAATATTTTCTTGCTTCAGGGCTGGTATCAAAGTCTCAGCTCGACGAAATGATGATGGAACTCAACTCTATGCCGGCTAAGCAAAAAGTAGCCCTGGGCACACTGGCGGTGAAAAAACAGATTCTCACCAGTCGCCAGCTTGAAATTGCTCTACAAGACCAGGCCTTCTACGGCCAGAACGAAGAGAAAGACAATGTCAAACTGGGCTCTGTAGCCGGGGAAGACGATAAAGTACAGTCTCTGGTTGGGCACCTGGGTTCAACCGATCCTTCCAACCTTTTGCAAAACCTTGCCACCAACCGCGAAACTGGTGTGCTGTCGGTTGAATATCGAGACATGCAATTCAGAGCTCTGTTTGAAGTAGGAAAAATTTCGCACGCCAAACTGGGCAAAATTATGGGCAATAAGGCGGTGACCGAATTTGCCTCGGCATGGAAACAAGGAATTTTCGTTTTTGTGCAACGCACCCCTCCAGCCGACCTGGCTAAAGACATATGCAAAGTCTCAAAGGCCTTAGACAAACTTCTTCTTGACGCCGCACTGGCTGCCGATAACACTGAAGTGACCTGGAAGAAATTACCAAAAGCGGCCGATTCGGTTTTGGAGAAATTACCAGATCCAAAAAATCATCTGGCGGACGAAACTCTCACCGATCCCAAAGAAAAATTTGTGCTCTCAGCCACTGAGCGCGCCATGATGCGGCGCTTGTGGAACGCCCTGGACGGTTTGCATTCAATTGCTCTGGTTATTCGCAACTTAGGCGACGTAACAACATCAGACGCTGCGGCGGCCATCGACAGATTACTTTCCTATGAACTCGTTACTGTACCTACAGTTGACCTGTTTGGACCGCTAACTAAATTCCAAACTCTGGTTAAGCGCATTACAGAAACCATCGGTGTCGAGCGCTCCGAGGCATTCTTGCGCCTTTCGCTGCGTGACACCCTGGGCTATTCAGGACGAGCGCGGGTTTTTATTCTTTCAAGGCAGGCGGACGTTGGTGTCGACATGGCCGCTGCCAGATCAGCGGGCACGTCACTGTCGGTGGTGCTGCAAGATTTAGAAGACTGGCAAGTCAAATATATAGAGTACGCCACTCAAGAACTTGATCGCAATATGCTTCTCACCATTATTCGTGAGGTTCACAACGCTGGTTAAGCAGACTTCTCTAATCGTTTATTACTTGTCGCATTTATAAAGGAAATTAGTTTGAGAGAGGATGACAGCAAAAGAGAAAAGGGAAGCACACTGAGTGAAATTGCCTTCCGCTCTTTCAGCACTGGATTAATCTGCTGCCTTATTCCTCTAAGTTTCTCCGCTAATCTTCCGGTGCAAGGTCAAAGCGCGAACGAAACCGACTTGCTCGGAGTGCGCAAATCGTCTAACTCAGTGACAATTGATACTTTTCCTCTGGCTGCCGTGAAAATCGCTGCCGCTGCCAACCCTAGTACTCCACCAGCATCGCTTGCCAAGTTAGCTCTCGATTCAAGCAGTTTTGTACGCCGGGCTGTGGCGTCCAATCCTAAATTGAGCGAAGAGCTAAAAGAAAAATTAGCGGTAGATAGCGATCAAACAGTAGTTGAATCACTGCTCAAATCTAGCAGCCTGCCCAACTTGAGCACCCTGGATAAACTACTGGCAGCCTCCACCCCGCGCATTCGCGAGACACTGGCCGCCAATGAAAACACACCACCAGCGATACTGGCTAAACTTTCACAAGGGCCCATCTACACAGAATATTTATTGCTCTCACTGGCGCGCAATCCTAACAGTGGCCCAGAAGTGACCACTCGCCTGGTGCGCATCGGTGACCGTCTGGTGCGTACTTTTCTAGCGAGATCGGCCAAGCTTCCAGAGCCATGTTTTGTCGCTTTAGCCAATGACGGCGATCTGGGCGTGCGCTCCATGGTGGCGGCCAATCCTAATTGTCCGCCGACTTTGCTTGATTTGCTCGCTAAAGACGCCAACACAATTGTGCGTGAAGCGGTGGCCCTGAATCAAGCGACTAGCAAAGCGACGCTGGCAAAACTGGCAGGCGACAGCCATCAAGATGTAAGGCAAGCTGTGGCCGGCAACTACACCAGTGAAGCAGCCGTGATTGGCTCTCTGGCTAAAGATCAAAACGAAACAGTGAGAGCCCTGGCTGCTGCTAATCCAAATATTGATGCCACAATTTTAAATACTCTTGCTAAAGATTCTTCTGCGGCAGTACGTTGCGCCGTAGCTCTTAACAGCAATACTAGAGCAGAAACCATCAAATCTATGATGGGCGACAGCACTATCGCCGTGATGCAAATTTTAGCTGCCCAACCTGTCCTCGAAGCAGCTGACTATGAAAAGCTCGCTGCTTGCACAAGCCCTCTCGTACGGCTTAATCTGGCCAATAATCCGGCTTTGAGCGAGAGCGTGATCAAAATTTTGGCACAAGACCAAGACGCACGCGTACGTGCTTCTTTAGCTCACAATGCTCGGGCTAAAGTGAGCGAAGAAGTCTTCATCGCTCTATCTAAAGATCATGATGCTCTGGTGCGCGAAGCTCTGGCTGTTAATGCTAAAGTGCCCGCCACCACATTAACCACACTTTCACAGGACGATGCCATTACAGTGCAAACGGCTCTGGCTGCCAATCCTAATATTGCCGGTGAAACATTGATGGCTCTGGTTAACAGCGATTGCGCCGCTATTCGCCGGGCGCTTTTACAAAGGCGTGATTTACCTGAAGTAGCACTGGCTAAACTGACTGCTGCCGAAGAGATCAAATTTATTTTGGCTGGTCGTGCTCAAACCTCACCATCGGTGCTAGCTATGTTGGCTAAAGACGCTGATCCTAGCTTACGCAGTCAGGTGGCGGCGCAAGGCAAATTAAGCCCGGAAACCTTAAAGATATTGGCCAGCGATAAGAGTCAATATGTCAGAGCAGCTTGTGCTGGAAACCGCGTAATCAGCGCCGACTTACTAAAAGCGCTGGCCCTGGACGATCAGGCCCTTGTAAGAGCCCGAGCAGCAGGAAATCCGTCAGCCTCGGCCGAAACGCTCACCCTTTTGGCGCAAGACAAAAATCCTGAAATCAGAAGGGCGGCTGCAGCCAATCTGACAACACCTGCTACTACTCTGGCAGTGCTTGCCGAAGACAACGAAACCTGGCTGACCAAATAAGGACCGAAAGTAATATGGCAATGGGCGGCACCCAAGCAGCAGAAGTAGTAATAATTGACGCAGTACGCACACCTATAGGCAAATATGGTGGCGCTCTTAAAGACGTACGGCCAGATGACCTGGCGGCAATGGTAATCAAAGCTTTACTCGAGCGCAACCCACAAGTGGTGGCAGAAGAAATTGAAGACGTGCTACTTGGCTGCGCCAATCAAGCTGGCGAAGATAACCGCAACGTGGCGCGCATGGCGGCCCTGCTGGCCGGTCTGCCTGTAAGTGTAGCCGGCGGCACCGTGAACCGTCTCTGCGGCTCAGGCATGATGGCTGTCAGTGATGCGGTCAACGCAATCAAAAATAATATGGGTGATATTTTCATCGCTGGTGGTGTTGAATCTATGAGTCGTGCGCCGTTTGTGATGGGCAAACCGGAAGCGGCCTTTCCCCGCGGCGACATGAAACTGATTGACACCACTCTCGGATGGCGTTTTATCAACAAAAACCTTTCGGCTCTGCATCATCCATTTTCCATGGGTGAAACAGCCGAAAATGTGGCTGAAAAATTTGGCATCAATAGAGAAGATCAAGATGCTTTCGCCCTCAATAGTCAGTCTAAATATAAGGACGCTTTAGAAGCTGGCCGTTTTGAAAGAGAAATTGTGCCTGTATCTGTGCCTAAGAAAAAAGGTGCAGTAGAGATAGTCAAATTAGACGAGCACGCGCGCCCAGACACAACTTTAGCCGACCTGACCAAACTCAAACCGGCATTCCGTGAAGGTGGCAGCGTCACTGCCGGCAATTCGTCTGGTATCAACGATGGTGCCTCGGCCTTGCTTATAACTACTGCTGAAAAAGCGGCCGCATTAAATCTAAAACCTCTAGCACGCGTTGTTTCTGCTGCAGTGGCTGGAGTAGACCCGGCGATTATGGGAATCGGTCCTGTACCTGCCACCAGAAAAGCGCTTGAACGTGCTGGTCTAAGTATGGGCGATCTTGATCTACTTGAACTCAATGAAGCCTTTGCCGCTCAGGTACTCGCCTGCTGCCGTGACCTCGATGTAGACCCGAGTAAGCTCAACGTTAACGGCGGCTCCATCGCCCTTGGTCATCCGCTGGGTGCTAGTGGTGCCCGCATTTTAACGACTCTTGTGCACGAGCTGTGCAGGCGCCCAGAAGCCAAACACGGTTTAGCTACAATGTGTATAGGCGTCGGCCAGGGTATAGCCATGATTGTCGAGAAAGTCTAGAAGTTTGAAGTTTGAAATTTGAAAGTTTGAAAGTTTGAAAGTTTGAAAGTATAGAAATTGAGAAGAGCAAAAGAAACATGACACAGGCAGTTAGCAAACTAAAATTTCTACAGTTTTCGGACGTGCTGTTGGATTCAAAACTTACTCACGCCGGCATGGCCAATAGCGGTTTTTCTCATAGCCATTTTGCCCTGCCGAGAGAAGAGCGCAGTGAGCGCGCGCGCGAAATTTTAGAAGCCACCATCAATGCCTTTGCGCTGGCCAAGCAAGAAAAAGTAGACGCGGTGCTAATACCTGGTGGTCTGTGGGATAACGTCACCGTCACTGGTTATACCGTCAACACTTTAGTTGAAGCGGTGGCATCACTGGGAAACATTCCTGTTTATATAGCCCCTGGCCATCGCGATTTTTACACCAGAAGCTGCCTTTATACCAATGATATGCTCTCCGCTCGAGGCTACCGGCACTGGCCGGCCAATGTGCATATTTTCACCAGCGAACATTTCACCTCTGTAGCTCACCCTACTCGTGGTGACGTGGCCTTTGTCGGTCGAGCATTTTCCAAAGCATCCCGCCGCACTGAACGCATTTTGTCTGGCAAATTGCCCAAGCTGGCCAAAGCAGCAATTAATATCGGCGTTTTTGCTGGTACTCTCGAATCGCATCCGTCGGTAATCGCCGACGCCAGTCGCTTGCAGGTGCAGAAACCCCTGATTTATCCATTTTCAGAAGAAGAACTGGCCAATCAAAATCTTACTTATGCTGCTGTGGGCAATATTAAAGAGGCCTACCAGATAACCACCGGGGACGCTGGTGGCGAACGGTTACTGGGCGCCTATGCCGGTTGTTTGGCTGGAGGTACCTTTGACGAACTGGGCCCACGCTATGCCATTCTTGGTGAGGTAGAAGTCGACAGCAACGGTAAATCTACCGTCAATTTGATTCCGCAAGAACTTGATTTGCGCCGCATGATGTTTGTCACTGTCGATGTATCAGGTCTTGGTGATGATGAAATGCGTGACGAAATTTTGGTAAATCTGGAAGAATCTGGTGTGCGTAGCGACACCGACATTGTTGCCCTTTCCCTTGAAGGTCGCCACAAGCCTGGTGCCACCCCCAAAGAAATTGCCGACAGCTTAGCCCAAGATTTTTATTGTTTGCGTGTGATGGACAACACCAGGCCAAATTATCTGGCCGAAAGATTTGATCAGCGCACCACCGAATGGAAATATGTGGAAGCGATGTTGGAGATGAAAACGAGAGCCGAACGCTCTAAAAATCAGGAGCTTGGCGGCGACAGCCTCACTGGCATACCGGGATCGGACGTTTCGGGAAAAACAGTGGAAGACGCACTTTATTATGGTCTTGATGCATTGCGAACTAAAAAGGTAACTGTCAGAAATGTGGGTTGAACGCGTTGAGTTAACCGGGTACGGCGGCATACAGGGTGAGAGCGTTCTGTTTGCTCAAGATAAACTCAACCTCATGGTTGAGCCCAACGAATATGGCAAAAGCACCATGGCGACAGCCATCTGGTCAGTAATTTTCGATTTTGGCAGCGAAGAAATTGCGACTCTGGCTGCAGGTGATGCAACGCATTTGAGCGAGCGTGAAGCCAGACGGCCGAAAAAAGGTGGTGTCTATTCAGCTCGCATGGACGTCAACTCGCAAGATCGGCGATTGACAATTCAGCGCGATTTCAGCGCCAAGACTTTTCAGGTTTTTGATCGCGATCGCAACAATCAAGAAGTGACGTCTCAGTTTAAAGGGCCCAATGGTGAAGACGAAATTGGCCTTAAACTAACCGGCATGAGCCGCGAGCTCTTTCGCAGCACCTGTTTTGTGGGCCAGCGCGAACTAGACGAGCACGCCTTCGGCGGTGCTGCTGACCTGGCTACACTGGTGCAAAGCATAGCTGACTCGGCCAGCCCTTCGGGCACATCCACTCAAGCAGTGCGTGTCTTAAACGACACTTTAGAGCATGTGCCAATTAACGATCGCAAAATAAAAGTCGACAATCTTGTGCGCGACCTTGAGCTTGTGCGGCAAGATTTACTAAACAAAATTCGAGCTTACGAAAGAGATCGCCAGGACGTGGCAGCTTCATTCGATCGTTTGATGATTATTAACCGCGTGCTCTCAGGTGATAATAGTCGCTTTAAAGCTACTGAATATCAGAATCTAAAATTCCAGCTCAACGACGCTGAAAGCCGCCTGTCTAAATTGCGCGATATTTCGGCCCGTCACAAAGAAGTGAGCGAGCGCCTTGGGGGCTTAGATGGTGTTGAAGATTTCCCGGCAGAACTGAAGCGACCAATTGAAGAATTGTGGGAGCGCCGCAACAATAAAGCCGAAGAAATCGAACGCATCAAGCGTGACCTTTCACCACAACAAATGTTGTATGAAGAAAAGAAAGCAGACTTGTTGAGCCGCTCAAAGGGTCTTGATACTTTCACCATTGATGAAGTACAGCAAGTAGCTTCACTGGCAGGCAGCATGACAAATGCTGAAAACGAACTGGAAGGCCTGACTGCAAAACGCAAAGTCGAATTGGAAAAGCTTACCGATGCCGGAAGTGAGCAAGATCTGGTAGCTGTGCGCCAATCGATGCAATCTCTGGAAGCGGAAGGAATCGAAAACGCCCGCTCATACAATTCATTGATAGTAGTTTTTCAAGATCAAATTTTAGAAGCAGAAAAAAAATTACATCAATCACGCGCTAAACACACTGAATTTGAAAACAAGCGCAAAGAAGAGCTTAATAAGCGGCGCAAGCTCTTTATGCTCCTCGGTATGATTTCAATAATTGTTCTGGTGGCTGCCTTTATTTTGTGGGTGACCGTCAAGCAAGCGGCATTTATTACGCCCGTTTTGTCTATCCTCGGAATTTTCGGTCTGATCGGTTCGGCCTTCCTGGCTATTCCCGTATTTAAACCAGAAAGATTGTTCGCCGCCGATTTTGTTGCCATCGAAAAAGAAACAGCGGCAATCACAGCCGATGCCGAGACTAATCACACTAAAGTGGCCGCTTTAGAATTAAAGCTCGACACCCTGGCTCGCAAAGTTGGCCTTACTTCACGAACCGATCTTTTGTCACGTCTTGATCAATATGCAGTGCAGGCAGCAAAATTGAAAGAGCTGGATCTGCTCGACCAGATGTATGAACAGCGCATGGCCACTCTCAATCGTTATAAGGCCGATCTTTCAGTCTTTGTGGCACGCTCCGGTAAATTAGACGCAGAGCTCAGTGCCGCCACAGCTAAGCAACTGAGCCAGGGTCTTTCAGGTTATATGGAAGAGGCCAAGACTTTGGAACAAGAGTTTCAAGACGCTGGTACTTCCACCAGAAAACTTTCGCAGCTGCAAGAAGAAATTGAGGACACAGAACAAGCCCTCGTTAACCTGCTGGGCAAAGTCGGCATCAATTTAGATATTAGCTCACCCGGCGAGCTAGCCAAAGGTTTAGAGCAAGTCAGCAAGAGATTGAATGCCTATTCTGACTGGATGAATTTGTCAAACGAACTCAATCGTCTTGAACATGAAAGCGGCTCGCCAATTACCGAACTGCCACCACTGATTAAAAGCCTTGAAGATTACCAATCACGCGTCATTCAACAGCTTGATGCTCTGCGTTCGCAATATCCAGGCATCGAATCTATGCCGCCTCTGAGCGAAGAAGAAAAAGAAGCTGAAGGGGAAGAAGCACCACAAGACATCAAAAAAGTTGAAGGTCTTAAGGAAGAGCGCGAAGAGCTTTTAATGCGCGTGCGCACGCTCTCAGCCACCTGCGATGAGCAGTATCTCTCCTGTCTGGAAGAACTAGATTTAACAGAATTTCGTTTGCAGGGGGCGAAGCGCGCCAAAATTGCTTTAGAGATGGCTAGAGACACACTTAAGCGCTTGAGCGGCGAGAATTATGTTGACTGGTCTACCAATCTCAACAATATTGGCAAAGAAATGCTGAGCAAATTAGGGCTTGATTACGAAGAAGTGCGCTTTGATGACCAACTGCGTCTGGTGGCAAAACGCAAGAATCAAACTGAAGAAATTTCTTCGGCGCAGATTATGAGCCAGCTTTCTATGGGCACAAAAGAGCAGCTGCACTGGCTGGCTCGCATGATCGTGGCTCGTTATCTTTCTCAGAAAAATTCGCTGCCGATTATTATGGACGAGCCTTTTTCTGAGGCGGACGATGATCGCTTCTTAAAAATGATGCGTTTTCTCATTAACGTCATTGCCAAAGAACATCAAATTATTCTATTCAGCTGCCACCAGCAAAGACACAGCTGGCTGCGCTCGCAGTTAGATGATCCGGAAAAAGGACGCCTGTTGTTCTGCCGCCGCTCTAAAGCTTAAATTAGACCTAAAGCTTAATAGCCCGAATTGCGTAAGTTGCGACCGGCCTGTCCGTATGTTCTGATGCCATGCCTGGCCATATACATTGCCGGTCTGATCTTGCCGCCTGATGCTGAACTAGTTGCCACCGCTTTTGCACCCAGCTCAGGGGCGTTGCGAGCCGCTTGTTTGTCTACCATGCCCCGGGCGTCGCGGTAGTCTTCATGTTTGTCGTACTTGGGCTTACCATAATCGGAAAAAGCCATGACATCAAATTGTTGATAGGGCAAAAATGGCCTTTTCGCCATGCGTTCATGCATAATCACATCGGTGGTTTTGAAAGCTCCGCGAGCCATCTTGCCGCCCATCTCCAGCGATTGTGCCGCTAAAGCCTGATCTAAAATGGTATCGGAAGTACCGAGCCTTGTGCGCGCTTCGTATTTCTGGTCAAAGCTTTGCATCTGACTGCGTGCCACCATAGCTGGTGAATGCTTATTGATGTGAGCTAACTGCATTGAAGTGAAAAGACGACGTTTATTTTCTATAGATGTATTCGATTGCCAGACAGAGTTAAGCTGCTGGGCAAACTGTAATTCTTCGATTAAATCCTGACTTGCCCAGTAACCTGGCAGGCAATGAAGCACTGTGCCGTCAGCTGCCAACACAAACATTTGAATGTTGTGAGGACCCGCACCATTAGTGGTGTTGACTGCATTGCCGTTAATTTCATGGCGACCAGAAATACCGGCATAAGGCTCACCGGTAATATCGCGAGTGCCGCAGACATAATTGCTTTTTAAGTAGTTGATTACTGAAGGTGTTGAGAGCGACACGGCTCTCAGGCTATTGCCGGCACTTCACGTGGCACCCTCAATTTGCCCCAACATGTGCACCCAGAGCACAGGCCTGTTTTTCTGCCGGGCTGAGTCTTGAGCGTCTCTCAAATTGCTGAACCACAGCACTTGCCTGGTCAAATTATCAATGTTTGTACGCACATCGCGACCGTCTATAAGGCCAGGCGACGCGGCAGCAGTATTCGGGTTTAGGTAGAGGCCAGCACCGAGGGCTATAATGCTTAAAGCAACGTACCGGCTGTAATTTTTCAAATTTTTCATACTACTATCATCAACCTGAAGCACCCATTTGTCAGGCCCCCTCAGATTAATTATGAAGGTCTAGAGCATGAAGCAAGTTCCGCTAACCCAAGTTAAAGTCGCAGCAATGTTTCTGGCCTTGTGCACAGCTACTGCCTGCTCGGCCGAAGCAAAGCCAGGTCAACTCGAAAAACCTGAGGTTAACCCTCTAACTTTCAACGAATACAAATCTGCGGTCAACAATATCAATATCAAAGAACACACCATGCCTCTTTCGCAATTGGAAAAGCTACACGGAAAACCCCAGCTGGTAATTTTAGATTTGCGCAGCGAGCATGAGTACAATCAAGGCCACATCAAGGGCGCCATCAATTTTGGCCCCGACATCAGCCAGGCTCGCCTGGAAAAATTCGTGCCTGACAAAAAAGCTACGGTGGTAGTTTACTGCACCAATAATCTTTTCCCTAGCCGTCGTATTTCACTTAACTTTGCCAGCTTGCCGCAGATAGTTAACGCCGGTTACGCGCAGTCTTACGTGCTGGAAGACCTCTGGCACAGCGGTTTTGACACTGTAGAGAAATTTAAAGCCGGCCCGCTTTGGCAGGGCGAAGAAAAAACCAAATAATAGAGCTGGAGCTAGTGTTTGTCAGCCATCTTGCGTTCGAGAATCTGAAAACCGGTGAGCTCTGCCAATGTGTCCATGATTTCCCAGGTTTTAGCTTCTAAGTCATCGCCTGGTTGAATGATTTTGCCAATTTTGACTCGAGCTGGTCCAAATGGTTTGTCGGTGCCTGTAATACCAATGGGCAAAATTGGGCTGTTAGTCACTTTGGCAAAATAAGCAGCGCCCACATGAGGGCGACCAATTGAATTTGGCACCTTGCAGCGAGTGCCTTCAATGAACATTCCTAATGACCAACCAGTCTTCATGATCTGGCGCATAAATTTGACCGTTGAGAGCTGGGGCTTGTCGCGATTAATTGGCAGCGCACCTAACCAATCGAGTAGCTTGCCCATGAACCAGTTGTTCCACAATTCGCTTTTGGCCATGTAAAGCATGTGCCTTTGAGTAACGTAAGCAAACAATGGCGGGTCTAAGGTAGAAATGTGATTTGCCACCACAATCAGTGACCCCTCTTTGGGAATATTCTCGCGACCCTCTACTTTCAGTCGAGTCATAATGAAATGGTATGGCATGACAAACTTGTTGCCGACCATCATCTGTACGCCAATGCGCTTTTGATCAAAGCGCGCAGGGTCAAGTGGTGCCGCCACAATTTTTTTGGGCTTTGCCGCCTCTTCAGCGCTTTTTAATTCAGGGTCTGTCAACTTATTGATTCCGCGAAACAACCGGGCGAGGCAAGGTCAAGCGAACGATGGAATTATCAATCTGCTGGCTGACGAACAAATTGCCTTCTCTATCAAGAGTGAGGTAATAAGGCTGTCTGAAGCCGGTACCAATGATTGTAGAAACTCCAGCAGGACTGATGCGCGCGACAGTGCCACCATCATAATTGGCCACATAAATGTTACCGCCGTCATCAGCAGCCAGCCCAATAGGACCCTTCAAGTTAGAGCCTGAACTGAATTGCATACGTGTGCCATCAGCAGAAATGCGGTCGACTGTGTTGCTTGTGTAGTTTGCTACGTATAGATTACCAAGCCGATCAAATGTCAGGCCGCTGGGAGCGGAAAAACCAGTGGCAATGATGCGAGCCGATGAATTGGCGAGCACCGCAGTTGGTGTGCCGGCTTTAGGCGGGCTAAGGGGGCGCGTAATCGGTTTAGGCTGTTGTGCAGCCTGTTGAACTTGTTGAATCTGTTGAGGCTGTTGAGTCTGCTGTACTTGAGACGGCGCAGGCTGAACCACATGGCTGATAGTGTTGCCAGGATCTACATATTCGCTGCGATTAATCACAGCCGTAGTATCGCCACCAGCATTTAGGTTCATGGCACTATTAGCGGTGCTGTTAAAAGCATTGTTGGCCGGAGCGACAGAATTTGAATTAGATGGCGCAGGGTTATAGCTCGGTGTAGCCACAGTAGCGCCGGCCAGTTGAGCGTCACAAGTTTGAATGCGTTTTTGAGCGTCTGCAAAGTGCGGCGAGGTCGGAGCAATGGCGCTGAAATGCCCCTTAGCTTCGGCAGCGCGGCCCATGTCCATCAAAGCAATGCCTAACTGAAAATGAGCATCAGGGTCGGCTGACTTAACGCGCAAAACTTCCTGAAAGCGCGGTATTGCTTCTTTCAAGCGACGTTGGCTCTGATAAAGCACACCGAGATTGTACTGGGCATCAGCCAGATTAGGGTCCATATCAGTGGCCCGGCGGAAGAAAATAATGGCTGATTCGAGGCTGCCTTGTTTGTAAGCAGCTAGACCAAGATTGTACATACCAACGGCCTGGGTGGCTGTTGAGGCTGGAATAACTGGAACATCAGCCCTTGCAGTAGAGTCATCAAAAGCAGTGGCGTAGAGGAGACTAGAGGCGAGCGCTACGCTAACAGAAAATAGCTTCGTTTTACGGCCTAGAGGCCCAGCCACAGATTGCATTTGTTGAAAACTCCGAAGGTGTTTGTTTGCCGAAATTGCCCACCGGGTATAACTTCAAGACCATCTCCGGTCTGAGCACGAATTCCGGGGCAACGGCAAAAAGAGTGCAGCACCGATTTTATCAAGGATTCTGGCAAAATAGGGAATCATGAAACTATGAGAACAGTTGGTCACATCATCACTTCGGCAGGCGTAAGTTACGCCAGTTACTATGTTTACAGGTCGCCGAAGGCAGCATGGGCAAGCTTTTTAGTAGGTTTTCTAATTGACTTGGACCACATATTTGACTATGTCAGGGCTCATGGCTGGACTATGAACTGGTCGAAGGTGAAAGAAGCCTCACACGAAAATTACAGCGGAAAGATTTATTTACCGCTCCATTCATACGAACTTATAGCCCTTTTCTTTCTTTTTTTTAGAGGTAAATCTCGCCAACCCTACCGGGTGGGCATTACTTTGTCACTTCTGACACATTTACTGTTGGACCAACGTTGTAACCCGTCACGCAAGGTTGGTACTTACTTTCTGGCCAGCCGCATTCGCAAACGGTTCAATGCTAATCAGATTTTGGCCGCTGACTACAGAAATCACCACAAGACTCATCGCCACTGATATACGCCGAGCCCTCAAACCTTTGGCATTCTTAATTCTAAAGTCTTGTTTATTGTTACCCTAAGCCAGGGCGCAACCAGATCTCGTCAATGCTGCTTACCGCTCTCACTGAGTAGCTTTTCCACTTCACTCTTGGTCAATAACTTGTTGTGCACCAGATGGTCACTTACTTCTTCGTGCGGGTGCAAAGCGACTTCGTCTCCAGCCTTTATATCGCCGACCACCTCAACAAGTTTCCCCATGGTCTGTCCTCGGGCTACCTGAATCAGTTTGGCCCGCTGATCTTTAATAAACTCAAGGTAAGTTTTGTCCTCTTTGCTAAGGATGGCTGAAGCAGGCACAAACAGTGTTTGATAAGGTCGCTCCATTTGCCATAGTACGTCCGCATACATACCAGGCTCAAGCTCTTTACTAGTATTTGGCACATCAAGCTCAACCATCATAGTTCTGGTCTTGCGATCAAGTTCATGACTCACCCGTGAGATCTTGGCTGCGAATTGTTTGCCGACAAACGCTGCCACCGTAAATTTCATCTCCGAGCCGTTCTTAACACCAGCAATAGCATTTTCCGGCACAGGAACAAGAAGACGCAACGGCGAAATTTGCTCGATTTTCAGCATCGGCGGATTTGAAGATGAAGAGCTGACAAGACTGCCCTCATGGACGTTCCGCTCGCTAATTACACCATCAAAAGGCGCTCTGACCGTCAAATATCCTTTCATTTCTCGAATTGAACGCAGTGCTTGTTCTACTCCTTTGACTCTGTTCTTCTCCGAGGCCAAAGCTGACTGAGTAGCAATCACCATCTGTGCCGCCGCACGCACTTTCGCTTCATCCCCGCGCACTTTTTGCTCGGCCAAATCTAAATCAACTGGAGCAATTGCTCCAGCTGTCTTTGCAGCGATTTGAATTCGCTTATAGTTTGCTTCATCAGCAGCAAGCTTTGCCTGAGCTTCTTCTTTCTGGGCTACCAAGCTGGCAATTTTGGATTGAGTTTCGAACAATGACTCTTGCACTGCTTCATATTTTGCCTCTGCTTCTCGATAATTGGCATTTAATTCGGGTGCGATAATCTCAACTAAAACTTGACCTTTTTTTACCACCGCCCCACGGTCGACATTCATGGTTTTCACAAATCCCTGCACCTTGGGATAAATTTCCACGTCTCTGAAGGCAGCTAATTCAGATGGAATACGAACACTGCGCTTAAGCAAATGGCTTGTCACTAAAATTGTCTCTGTTTGCACAAGCTCTTTTTCCTTTGAACTATTCTCCGTTGGCGAGTTTGTGCTTTCCTCCTTATGAGCGCATCCGGCCAAGGCGAAGACAACCAATCCCAAAGCTGCAAACCTTTTCACAAAACGATCAGTCATCCTGGTGTTCCTTCTTCATTTTGTTGAACTTTGTCAATCAGCATACTCGGCACAACCACCGAAGCTCCTTTCTGGACCACTGCGAATATCAACGGCAAGACAAAAAGTACAGCCGCCAGCGAGAATAAAAGGCCACCAATAACGGCAATTCCCAGAGGGGCCGTTCGTTCTCCCCCTTCAGCCATACCGAAAGCCATTGGAATCATGCCAACAATCATGGCAATACTGGTCATTAGAACCGGTCGCAGTCGACTGGCTGCACCACGAATGGCAGCCGGTCCCGAGCTCACACCGGCCATTCTCCTTGTTTCTGAAAATGCAACGATCAAGATAGCGTTGGCGATGCCAATGCCCACTGCCATGATCGCTCCCATAAATGACTGCACATTGAGGGTTACGTCAGTCAGCTTAATGCTAATCACAACACCAACCAGAATGGCTGGTATTACTGACACTACCACCATGGCTAATCTCATGCGCTGGAAATATCCAACAAGCATGAGGAGAATTGCCACTACAGCCAATACTAGGCCGTTACTCAGGCCTGCGAATGTCTTGTGAAGAATGGGAACCTGTCCACGGATATCAACATTCATGCCTCGTGGTGGCTTACCAACACGCTGAATGGCACTCTGCACTTCTCTTGCGGCGCTTCCCAAATCATCGTTGGCAATATTGGCTGTAATACTGATTATTCGACGCAAATTGTAGCGATCATACTCACCAACCATAGTGCCATAATTTACTTGGGCGACATCAGCAATAGAAGGGCCTGATGCAACGCCTGACTTTAACGAAATGGCTTCCACATCCTTAAGTGAACTGATATTTGCAGCAGGATACTGCACTTGAATTTGATATGAGTGGCCATGATGAGGGTCACGCCACCATATTTGTTTTACAAATCGGCTGGAGTAAACAGCAGGCACAAGCGCTTTACTGACGTCAGCAGCGGTTATACCAAGTTGCCCGGCGCGCACGCGGTCAACCGAAACATCGATTGTCGGATAGGCCAGGGGCTGCACCACTACAGCATCACGAATAGCAGGAATCTTATTTATTTCAGCAATGATTTTTTGAGCGTAAAGTGAATTGGTTTGTAAATTTGAACCAGTAATATCAATCTGTATTGGTGTTGGCGCACCCAAATTCATAATCTTGTTGACTATGTCACCAGCCTCAAATGATATGGCCACATCAGGAAGGGCTTTATGCAACTCTTCTCGGAGCTTCTCCTTCAGGGTATTGATGCGAATATTGGCGCCGTGCTTAAGGGAGACTAAAACGATTGCCTCCTGGGGGCCACTGGTCCAAATGTAGACGTTACTCACAGCAAAGTTCGGGGGCTGAGTGCCAACATACGAGATGCTTATGTCGAGGTTCTTTTCTCCAACTTGATCAGTGATTATCTGAAGAGCTTTTTGCGTGTATTGCTCGGTAACCTCAATGCGTGTGCCTGGTGGAGCCGTTAGTCTCAACTGAAAACTCGATGGATTTCCCATAGGAAAAATCTCTGTTTTCAGAGTAGGGACAATGAAATATAGCAGTGCGATTGATGCCAGAGTGTACGAAATTAAAACTGGCCATCTGAACCTGAATATTCGCGTTAAAGTGCTTGCGTAAGCCCGACGAAGTTTTGCCAGAAAGCCGATGTTTTTGTTCTTGCCGTGATGCTCAGATTTATTGTGACTCTTGAGCATCCAACCACATAGAACAGGCACTAGAGTGTTTGACAGGACATACGAAGCAATCATAGCCATGCCGACGGCCAGAGACAGTGGAACGAACAAGGCTTTTGTTGTGCCTTGCATAAAAAAGGACGGCAGAAAAACCGAAATAACAGACATGACGGCCAATAGCTGCGGTGTGATTACCTCGCGACAGGCTTCAGCAATACCCGCGTACAGGGGCGTGCCTCGATCCAAATGAGTGTGGATGTTTTCAATTGCCACCGTGGCTTCGTCAACAAGTACACCAACAGCCAGGGAAAGCCCCCCAAGGGTCATGATATTTATTGTTTGCCCCAAACAACTTAAGCCGATAATTGCAGCTGCAAGTGCTATTGGAATAGTGACTACAACAATAATCGCACTGCGCAAATCACGCAAAAACAGCAACACCATTAGCCCTGTGAGCAGGGCGCCAATCGAACTTTCATAGATCAGACCGGTTACTGCCTCGGTAACGTAGATTGATTGATCGAAATCGAATGAAATTTCAATGTCATCAGGTACAACCGCTCGCATGCTCGGCAAAGCAGCCTTCACAGACTGAACAACTTCAACGGTTGAGGCATCTGACAACTTGGAAATTGTGAGAAAAACAGTGCGTCGGCCATTTACCAGAGCCCAGCCGGTAGGTATGTCCATGTCATCTCTAACTGTCGCGACATCACCAACGAAGATAGTGGCTCCAGCGCCCAGCTTTATTGGAATTTTCTCCAGTTCATGGATGTCTAGAACAGTAGAATTTAAATTTGCTATCCGCTGCATTTTGCCTGTGCGCACAAGCCCGGAAGGTGTGATCAAATTGCCGTTAGTGACTGCGTTGACAACATCGTCAGAACTCAGATGAAGGGCCCGCATTCGCTCTGGACTAACAGTCAACACAATAGTGCGGACGTTTCCGCCAAAAGGGTGAGTTGTAGTGGCACCCGGAATAGTTGAAATAATTGGGCGAACGCGCTCGTCGCCCAGGGCGGCTATTTTTGCCACTGATTCAGTCTTACTTGACAGAACGACATACCCGACAGGCACATTGCCGGCGTCGAAACGAAGAATAAAAGGTGTCACTGTCCCTGGTGGCATTTTGGAGCGCGAACGCTCTACTTGCGCAACCACGTTGGCCAAGGCTGCAGCCATATCTGTATCTGGCTTAAAAACTACTTTCAAAACAGCTACGTTTTGAATAGATTTCGATTCGATGTGATCAACGCCAGAAATATAGAGAAAGTGATTCTCATAGTGCGCCACAACGAACGCTTCTAATTGGGCAGGGTCCATACCACCGTAAGGCTGTATGACGTATACCACCGGCAAATTCATGTTGGGGAAAATGTCTACTTTCATGCTGGTGGCAGCAAGAAATGCAGACAAGACCAGAGTAACGATCATGACCACAATCGTGACCGGCCGACCCATCGCTGACTGAATTAGCCACATCTACTTATTTTCTCTCCGCGTAGCGCTGTCTGCTGCCTTAAGAAAAGGGTGTAGATCTCCGTGGACGTTAGCTACTGCAAGCAGCGACTTCCAAACACCCACATTGGCCACCGCTTCTTTCACTCTCGAGTCAGCCAAAATTTGATTGGCCTCCGCCACTTGAGCAACTGTTGCCAAGCCAGCCTCATAGCGTGCTTGTGCTTGTCTGGCAGCTAAGTTGGCTGCCTCCACTTGAACAGGCATATTGGCTGCCAGCGCCACAGCAGCATTGAACATGGCCCTTGCCTGCACATCATCCTTCTTCAGTCGCTGAATAGCGAGTTCATAACCGTGTTGGGCGGCCGTTATGCGCTCAAGCACCACCTTCTTTTCGGCCTTAATGCGAATGATGTCAAAGAAGGGGAAATCAATCATCAAACCCACATTCCAGTTTGGAACCACAGGAAAAATACCGCTCACATCCGGGGCAGGAACATCGCCACGATTGGTATTGAAAGTGGTGCCCCTGAGGTTAACACCACCAAGCCAGCGTAATCTCGGATAGTATTCTTTATCCAAAACTTTCTTACTGGCAAGCCGGGTGGAGATGACGGCCTGACCTTGCAGGGCCAGTGGATGATTTGCAAATACTGGTGCTGACTTCTGAGTTGCGACGGGCTCAGTGACGCTAACAATTCCACCAGGTTCGATGTCAACCATCTGGCCGCTGCGTCCTACAGCAAATGCCAGAGCCGCTCGAGCTAATTCATCATTTAAACGGGCTCGAATCAAATCGTTTTTTGCATTAGCTAATTGGGCATCCGCCAAGGAAGCATCAGCTCCAGGCTGTAGACCTGCTGACACCTGAGCATGTACAACATTGCTAAATTCAGCAAACCGCTGAACGTTCGCTTCGGCAACGGCCACTTGTTCGTGCATTACCAATGCATCAAGATAGCTAGCGGCAGCCTCAACCGCTACATCAAGCACCGTTAATTTGTAGCTTGCATTGGAGAGATCATATTCAGTTTTGGCCCTGCCAATCATGGCTTTGTGCAGGCCAAAATCAATCGGGGCCCAATCGATAATAAAGCCGGCGCCACTAAAAGCATCACCCTTCATCGTCACTCTCTCAGGACCTGGCCCAGGGGTAGCAGGAAGAACAGAAGTAGAGAAAAGTGTTTGAGTGAGGCGATTGTGCGAGCCCGCAACTGTTTGATAGGAAAGCATTGAGACCGGATTGTATTCTCTAACCTTTTGCAGGGTTACGGCGCGCTTAGCCGCCCGGACTTCAGCTTGTTCTTGCAGAATCCGGGGAAAAGAAGTCTCGGCCAATTGCACAGCACCAACCAGTGTGAGTGCTCGCTCGTTGACCGGAATAGCCGGACGCAACTTTAAAGGTGTCTCCTGCTCTGCACAAGCACCTTTCTGCGGTAGAGCCATGACTGTGGCGTAGGCCAGTGCGAATAAGCAGCACAATATGTTCAGCCGCTCGCAGTACTTCGTACTCAATCTCTCTCCATGCCTGGTGTGGAGCACATGATCTTTAGACGCTTTCAACATTATTAAAGACAATATTATTGGATCGCCTCAGAATTTGTGTGCAAATTTCGTGCAATAGCGGCTCTGTTAATCGGGAATACCACTTGAAATTGGCTACCTTCTCCGGGGCGGCTATCGACCAATACCCGACCGTGCAGTCTATCAACAATGGTCTTAACTATTGACAGGCCAAGCCCAGAACCGCCTGACGACCTACTGCGGGATTTGTCGACTCTGTAAAATCGATCAAAAATGTACGGCAAAGATTCTGCCGGTATTCCAATGCCCGTATCCTGCACCGTAAGGCGAACCTCCGCGCCGCTGACAACACAACTTACAGTCACACAACCGCCCGGCTCTGTATATTTGAGCGCATTCTCTAGGAGATTTGCCAGAATGCAATGTAGTGATTCTCTGGCCGCCACAAAGGAGACCTCGTCTACAACACCCAATCTAAGGACGATACTTTTCTCATCGAACGGTTCGGAAAACTCGGTGATCACAGCTTCCACAAGCTCCTTTAGCTCAACTTTTGTTTTAACCGAATCCTGATTTTGACTGTCTAATTCGGCTAACATCATCAACTTTTTGACGATGTAGCCCATTCGTTCAGCGGAAGAGGCAATAATTCGAAGATCGTCTTCGTATAGACCAAGCTTGGACAGTTTTCTTTCCAGTGATTGAGCTCGAGCTTGCAGGATGCTGGCCGGTGTATTTAGCTCATGGCTCGCATCAGCGACAAAGCGCTGCAAAGTTCCCACAAGCCCTTCTATGGGTCTAGCAGCAATGCCTGACACGAAATAACCACAAAGGCCGAATCCAACTAAAATCAAAGGTGCCATTACTGTCATAGTCATCAGGAACTCTCTGGTCACTTCACTTCGTTTGGTTGTCGGCAGCTGCAATTGCAAAAAACCAACTAAAACGCCCTTATGAATCAGTTTTGTATGGCGAATGCGCATAGTTAGTGCGCCTTCAGAAATCTCTACCCTATCCGTAACCAACTTTGGAATTCCCACTGGACCATAGTGCTCCAACAGTTGTCCAGAAGAATCAAAAAGTTGCATGCTCATAATGGAGCGTGCCGGCTCGGTTTCAACTACCCTCAACCAATCGCGAAATGACGGTTTTGCACCATCTAAATGGATGGCATGTCCAATCTGCGAGGCTACAACTTTTAATTCGTCATCCATAGCACTAGAAAGACTGCCATAAAAATACAAGCCTCCCAAGATGGCAAATGCGAAATAAACTGCCGTTGACAGACCCAAAAACCAGAGTGCTATTTGCCAGCGAAAGTGCTTAAACATGCTCAATCAGCCTCAATCATATAGCCCATCCCATGCACGGTTTTGATGATTGAAGACCCAAGAGGATCGTCGATTTTCTTTCGCAGAGCCTTAATATGGGAACGCACCGTATCTGGTGCAATTTGTGCATTAGCACCCCAGACATGATCCATCAACTCCTCAGTGCTCAAGACCGTCTGTTGATGTCGCATTAAAACTTCCAACAGTATAAATTCTTTCGGCAACAGTTTAAGAGTCTGCTCGTTCTTTGTCACCGTGCGAGAATTTCTATTTAATTTGATATTGCCGGCTGCCAATAAAATCTGAGGCTGAGTCTTGGGCCTGCGCAAAAGCGCCCTCACTCGGGCCGAAAGCTCACGCATGTTAAATGGTTTGGTCAAATAATCATCAGCGCCGCTGTCGAGTCCTTCTTCTTTTGCCGCTAGAGTACTCTTAGCCGTCAGCAAAAGAATGGGCGTTTTTCCACCAGACGCCCGATAACTTCGACAGATGTCGACTCCGCTTAAATTAGGCAGCATCCAGTCTAGTAAAACAAGCTCGTAAGGTTCAGCCAGAAGTTTTTCCAGTGCAATAGCTCCGTCACTAATAACCGATACGACGTAGCATTCCTCTTCAAGCCATTCTTGAATGGCTCCAGATAAACCTTCTTCATCTTCTACAACCAAAATGCGAGACATAATTTAGCAGACTGTAAAATGGGGACCATATTCTAGTCTATTAGAACGCCAAAGAATCAACTTATTGCCATTGCACAAAACTTGCACAAATCGCTCAAGTAGATCTTTTTTTTTCGAAGACATAAAAGACCCTCTTGCGAGAGACCCCAAAAAAAAGACCCTCGCAAGAGGGTCTTTAATATTTCCATTTGAGCTATGCCCAGCTTAAGCAGGAACGTTGAAGCTACCTTCACCGATTGGTGGATAGATATCTTCTTCTTCTTCCTCTTCTTCAACCGGCATGGCGTGGCCCTGGAAGCCAGTACCCGCAGGAATGAGACGGCCGATGATGACGTTCTCTTTCAGACCGCGCAACCAGTCTTTCTTACCTTCTACAGCAGCTTCAGTCAGAATTCTTGTGGTTTCCTGGAATGATGCGGCAGAGATGAATGACTCGGTGTTCAGTGATGCCTTGGTGATACCAAGCAATACATCAGTGTATGTAGCACCTTCAAGACCTTGTTGAGCCGATTTCTCGTTCTCCTGGTCGATGTGATAGCGCTCCATCAGTTCGCCCGGCAACATGATCGTGTCTTTCGGATCATCGACTCTGACTTTGCGAGTCATTTGTCTGACGATTACTTCGATGTGTTTGTCGGCAATTTCTACACCTTGCGAGCGGTAAACCGACTGCACTTCATCTACCAGATATTTCTGAGCAGCTTCAATGCCGCGCAGTCTGACGATATCGTGCGGGTTCGGTGGGCCGTCGGTCAGTGGCATACCTAAAGTGACAGCGTCGCCGTCTTCTAAGATGATGTTGAGACCTTGAGGAATTGGAATTTCTTCTTCAGTGCCATCACCAAAGACTATGTAGAGTCTTGTGGTGTCATCTTCGGTGACCAGTTTAGCTTTGCCTTCACGCTCAGCGAGAATGGCAGCTTCTTTAGGTTTTCTTGCTTCCAGAACTTCTTCAACTCTAGGCAGACCCTGAACGATGTCTCCGGTTTTCTGACGTTCAAATATCAGTGTGGCCAGCAAATCGCCCCGTTGTACCAGGTTTCCGTCTTCGCACTGTAATTGTGTGTTGACTGAGATCAGATACGGACGGCCTTTTCTCAAGACAATTTCAGCTCCTTCATTGGAGACGATTTGTCCTGAAATGCAAGCGGTGGAGGCTTTGGAAAGCGGATCGCCGAAGCGAATCAAATCGCCCTCTTTCAGGTTGCAAGTGCCTTTGATTTTCTGGTGTACTTGCTGTTCTTCGGTGACGAGCAGAATTCTGCGTTCGTCAGTCTTAGACAGTTGTACGCGGGCATCGGTTCTGGTCAGCACTTGCGTGGTGGCAACAGCTGATTTAGCGTCAATGATTTGTCCATGTTCAACAGAAAGCAGAGTGACGTTCAGATCTTGTTCGCGGCGCAAGAGAATATTTTCTTGCACAACGATATTGAGGTCTTCGCCCATTTCTACAATACCCTTGAGAGATTGCAGGTGGCCTTGCATTTGCAGAACTAGAGAAGTTCTGGTCAACTGCGCGCCTTGAATGTGGCGAACCTTTTCTCGGTCACGGAACAGAAGTTGGGTGACAGAGCGCAGGGAGATTTTTTCATCAGTGGCTTTATGCTTGAACTTGGTCTCTCTAGGCTCAATCCAATACTCTTCTACTGGACGAACAATGACGTAGCAGGAACCATCTTCTTTTTCGAAGAGGTTAACCAGCTTGCGATCTTTGTAGGCATAGCCTTCGACAATCTCAGTGCCTGGCTCAACAATCTGGCCTTCAGGTACTTTCACTTCAGATGGATCGCCGATTGGCACCAGGTCACCTGGTCTGACAATTACTTCGTGAATAATGTCGTTATCGGCAATGATTTCAACGATACCTTCCATGTGAGCGAAGACATCTTTAACCACTTCCTGACCCGCTGTAACTGTTTCACCAGTCTCAGACATTTTCAGTGAAGAGTCTTTAGAGATGAAGTGTACTTCTTCAGGAACGAAGAGCACTTTGCCGGCTTTGGTGACTACGCGGCGATCGTCGATTTCAACGCCGTCATAAATAATTTCGCCGCCGCAGCTGACTACGTTCAAGCCGTCATCAACTAACTCAGCAATAATTTTACCGTTCTCTACAACTTCTTCGTTTACCACTTTAATGGCGAACGATTCTTTTTGCTTAGAGACTCTCCAGATGTGGCCTTTTTGACCAGGCTCAAGCTTGGCGTTATTAGCACCGACCGAGGCGATGATCACATTCATCTCTTTGCCCTTGGTCAGTCTTACTTGTGATTTAGTCTTGGAGATTTTGACTGTTTCAGTCTCGATTTCAGGACCAAATCTAACTTCACCACCATGCTCGGAAGTGATTTGAATTTCGGCCAACACATCTAATGCGTTTACGTCTTGACCATCTTTGACCACTACGTGAGCGCCTGATGGCAAGTTGTACACGTCGCCTTCCAGTACCCAAATGATACCGGCACGGTTGGCTGTTCTTGAGATGTTGCCCTGACGGTCGCGTTTTTCGTCAGCCTGGAAATTCTGGAACATAATACGGCCGGAGATGTCGGCGGTGATGTCTTTGCTGGCGCGCTCGGTCAAGTTCTTCTTCGAACCTGGTGGATCGTACTCAGCCAGAATCTGTCCGGCTACTACTTCAGAGCCAGTGGGCAAGAAGAGCAGTGTGCCGACTGGAACTGGGAATGAATGTTCTTTCTCGCCCACAGTGACTTTCATCACGCCATCGCGAGTTGTCTGTTCCATAACGTCACCGTAGGCGGTGCGCATAGAACGGCTTTGAATTTTGAATGAAACAACGCCTTTAGCAGGTGCTTTGACCTGGTTACGGCTCTTACCGCCTGATACCGCACCACCAGTGTGGAACGTTCTCATAGTCAGCTGTGTTCCTGGTTCACCGATTGACTGAGCGGCGATAATACCAATCGCTTCACCCTGGTCAACTGGGCGGTGGCTGGTGAGGGCCCAACCGTAGCACTTCTGGCAAACGCCATACTGGCTTTCGCAAGTCAGTGGGCTGCGCACCATTACTACTTTGTTTGGTCTTTTTAGTGTTTCGTCGAGAGTAGCGGCCATTTTGCGGCTGATTAGTTCGCCTGCGCGAACCAGTACTTCACCGGTATTAGGATCAGCTACGTCAACAGATGCTGAGCGGCCAAAGATGCGCTCTTGCAATGTCACTAAGTCTTTGTCGCCTTCTGCAATCGGTTGCATGAAGATACCGCGTACGGTGCCGCAGTCTGGTTCACGCACAATCACATCTTGAGCAACGTCAACCAGTCTTCTGGTCAAGTATCCTGAGTCGGCGGTTTTCAGAGCTGTATCTACAAGGCCCTTTCTGGCGCCATAAGAAGAGATGATGTACTCGGTAACGTTCAAGCCTTCACGGAAGTTCGACTTAATCGGCAAGTCGATGATCTGACCTTGTGAGTCAGCCATCAGACCACGCATACCAACTAACTGACGAACCTGAGAGATGTTACCTCTAGCTCCGGAGAAAGCCATCATGTATACGGGGTTCAAGCGATCAAAGTTATCTACAACTTCTTTAGTCAACTGGTCGGTGGTGGCTGACCAGGTGTCGATTACTTTGTTGTAGCGTTCTACTTCTGTGATATCACCACGCTCGTAACGACGCTGCGCTTCTTCGATTTCTTTTTCTGCAGCCGAAATCAAGCCTTTTTTGGCTTCCGGTACATCTAAGTCATCGATTGAAACGGTGACGCCGGCTTTGGTGGCAAACTTAAAGCCCAAATTTTTCAGCGAGTTGGCCAGTTCGGCCGTTCTTGCTGTGCCGAATCTCTCATACACATCTGATAGAAGATTGCCGAGCTTCTTCTTATCAACAGTGGTGTTGATGAAATCCATTGTTTCTTTCTTCTTATCGCCTGCTGTGACCATTAGTCCCTCTTTAAATAAAGGTTTTGAAAAACCGCTGAAGCTCTAGTTATTTTGATAACCAGTAAAACTAGTTGATTACTAGAATGGCTTCGCGTACCACTTCGTTGAAGATAACTCGTCCGGGAGTGGTGGCAACCATTTTGCCGTCCACATCACGCACGTTGATTTTGGCGTGCAAATCAAGAATTCCAGCTTCGTAAGCAGATCTTGCATCAGCTAAAGAGACAAATCTCATGCCGGCACCACGACAAACTTTCGGATCATCATTGCCTGGCTTTTCGATAGTCAGGTAATAAATACCAAGCACCATATCCTGAGTAGGAGTGATGGTTGGACGTCCGGTAGCCGGAAGAAGTGTGTTATTCGAAGCCAGCATCAGCATATGTGCTTCAGCTTGAGCTTCAACTGACAGAGGAACGTGCACGGCCATTTGGTCACCGTCGAAGTCGGCGTTGAATGCCGAACAAACAAGCGGGTGCAACTGAATAGCGCGGCCTTCCACCAGTACTGGTTCAAAAGCTTGAATACCCAGTCTGTGCAGTGTAGGAGCGCGGTTCAGGAGTACAGGGTGTCCTTGAATAACTTCTTCAAGAATTTCCCAGACGATGGCTGAGCCTTTTTCGATTTGTTTCTTGGCAGATTTGATGTTCTGAACAATCTGTCTTTCAATCAGTTTGTTGATTACAAATGGCTTGAAGAGCTCAAGAGCCATTTCTCTAGGCAAACCGCACTGGTGCAATTTGAGAGTTGGACCAACTACGATTACAGATCGTCCTGAGTAGTCAACCCGCTTACCGAGCAAGTTCTGACGGAAACGACCTTGCTTACCTTCGATAATGTTCGAGAGTGATTTCAGTGGACGGTTGTTTGGACCAACCACCACGCGACCGCGTCTACCGTTATCAATTAAAGCGTCAACAGCTTCTTGCAACATACGCTTTTCGTTACGCACGATGATTTCAGGAGCGCCCATCTCGAGCAGACGAGCCAGACGGTTATTGCGGTTGATTACTCGGCGATACAGATCGTTCAAGTCTGAAGTAGCGAATCGTCCACCATCCAACTGCACCATGGGGCGCAAATCAGGTGGTGTCACCGGTAGATTATCGAGCACAACCCAGGTTGGGTCAGTGTGGGAATTAACGAGAGCTTCCACCAAACGCAGACGCTTGATGATTTTTGCTCGCTTCTGTTGCGAGCCGCCGGCGCCAGCCAGTTCTTCACGTAATTGCTTAGAGAGTTCTTTCAAACCAGGTAATTCAAGCAATCTGCCGCGATCGTCTTTGTTATCAGGACGCTCGTATTGCGGTCTGGCAATATCGAACAAGAGCTGTTTAACAGCTTCTGCACCGATACCGACGTCAAACTGCATGTTTGGATCTTCTAAGAGTTTCTCGTACTCGTCTTCAGCAAGAAGTTGATTCTTGTGCAAATCTGGCGAGTTACCCTGGTTGGTCACCGCATAAGCATTGAAGTACACCACTTGCTCTAAATCGCGCAAAGGCAAATCGAGAAGCAAACCGATATAGCTTGGAATACCTTTGAGGAACCAGATGTGAGTCACTGGTGAAGCCAGTTTGATATGGCCCATGCGGTGACGACGCACTTTGGAATCAGTTACTTCAACGCCGCAACGTTCGCAAGTGATGCCTCTGTGACGCACTCTTTTATATTTACCGCAATAGCATTCCCAGTCTTTTGATGGTCCAAAAATGCGTTCGCAAAACAGACCGTCTTTCTCAGGTTTGAGAGTACGGTAGTTAATGGTTTCCGGTTTTGTTACTTCGCCATGTGACCAGCTAAGGATACGTTCCGGTGATGCGATTCCAATTTTGATGTAGTCAAAACGGTCAATACTCGTAGTCATATTAGATGACAGTCCTCTCTTTGAATATCAGGTTTTTAGCTAGCTTAGGCGTCGTCAGAATCGTCGACCAGATCGTCGTCTACTTCAGGAGCAAACAAATCTTCCACGGCTCCAACAAGGGCTTCAACGGCTCCGACGATAGGTGCAACAACAGGCGTGAGCAGTGCGAGAGGATCGAATCCTTCGTCAGCCACATCACCTTCTTCACCTTCTTCAGAGTCCACAGTAGCGACTGCCGAAGCTGGAATAGCAGTATGGCGTGAGAGCTCAGCGAGCTCAGACTCCAGACCGATTTCACCGAATGGACTCAATCTGCGCAGTCCGCGTGGTCGAACTTCTTCCACTTCTGTCATCAAATCGACTTCTACTTCTTGGCCTTCACGAGTGCGCTTAGCCACAGAAACATCAAGACCGATTGATTGCAGTTCGCGAACCAGCACTTTGAATGACTCAGGAATTCCAGGACGTCTCAGGTTTTCACCCTTAACGATTGATTCATAAGCTTTCGATCTGCCGTTAACGTCATCTGACTTGATGGTGAGCATTTCTTGCAGAGAGTAACCGGCGCCGAAGGCTTCAAGAGCCCAGCATTCCATTTCTCCCAGACGCTGACCACCAAATTGCGCTTTACCACCCAGCGGTTGCTGTGTAACCAAGCTGTAAGGACCAGTTGAACGAGCGTGAATCTTATCGTCCACCAAGTGAACGAGTTTCATCATGTAGATTTTGCCTACCGATACTGGATTTTCGAAAGCGTCGCCGGAGCGGCCATCATATAAGGTGACTTTTCCGTCATCGCCAATCCAATCGAAGCCTGTCATCGCTTTGCCTTTTACGACTTCGCGGTTGACGCTCATATAAGAAGCTTCTTTTTCGTACATTTCGTCGAATGGTGGCACTTCATAACGCTGATTGGTGAGCATCGCTGCTAGACCAAGCAGTGTTTCAAAAGTTTGACCAACGTTCATCCGGCTTGGTACGCCCAGCGGATTAAGAACGATGTCGACTGGTGTACCGTCAGGCAAGAATGGCATATCTTCTGTTGGCAGAATTTTAGCGACGATACCTTTGTTACCGTGGCGGCCCGCAACCTTGTCGCCCACTGAAACTTTACGTTTCTGAGCGATATAGACGCGCACCACTTTGTTGGCAACAGGTGGCAGTTCGTCACCTTTTTCGCGGTCGAAGACTTTAACGTCTACTACGCGTCCGCCTTCTCCGTGCGGCACTCTTAACGAGTTGTCGCGCACGTCGCGTGCTTTTTCACCGAAGATTGCTCGTAGAAGTTTTTCTTCAGGAGGATGCTCGGATTCACCTTTAGGAGTGATTTTGCCCACGAGAATATCGTCAGGATAAACTCTTGAACCGATGCGCACGATGCCGTTTTCATCCAGGTGGCGCAAAGATTCTTCCGAGACGTTTGGCACTTCACGGGTGATTTCTTCAGGACCAAGCTTGGTTGAGCGAGCATCGATTTCTAGTTTCTCGATGTGAATGGAAGTCAATACATCTTCGAAAACCAGACGCTGGCTAATCAAAATCGCATCTTCAAAGTTGTAGCCTTCCCATGGCATAAAGGCCACGAGCAGGTTACGACCTACAGATAGTTCACCAGTGTTGGTGGCAGCACCGTCGGCGATCACGTCACCAGGTTTGCAGCTGTCGCCAACACGCAAAATTGGTTTCTGGTTCAAGCAAGTATCCTGGTTGGAGCGCTGGAACTTCGACAGTCTGTATTTGACGAGGCGTTTGTCTTTGGTGCGGATATGTATAGATGTAGCGGAAACGTATTCTGCTTTACCTTCACAATCGGCCACGATCACCATGCCTGAGTCTCTGGCTGATTGACGCTCAATACCGGTTGTCACCAGTGGTCTTTCAGTACGTACCAGAGGCACAGACTGACGTTGCATGTTCGAACCCATGAGGGCGCGGTTGGCGTCATCGTGCTCGAGGAATGGAATCAAGGCCGTTCCCACAGAGACAATTTGAATTGGGCTGACGCCCACATAGTCAACTTGTTCGGGGCCGGTTTCAATAAACTCTGCGCGGTAACGCACAGGCACCAGTGGATGAACAAATGTGCCGTCATCGTTAACCGGAGCGTCGCCAGGAGCGACTCTGTAGTTATCTTCTTCATCAGCAGTTAAGTAATGAATCTGGTCGGTGACGATACCACCTTCAACACGGCGATAAGGCGTTTCGATGAAACCGTAAGAGTTAACGCGAGCATGAGTAGCCAGTGAGCCAATCAGACCAGCGTTAGGACCTTCAGGAGTTTCTACAGGACAGATACGTCCGTAATGGCTAGGGTGAATATCTCGAACAGCAAATCCGGCGCGTTCACGAGACAAACCACCAGGTCCAAGAGCAGACAGTCTGCGCTTGTGGGTGAGTTCTGCCAGAGGATTAGTCTGGTCCATGAACTGAGACAATTGCGATGATCCGAAGAACTCGCGAATGGCTGCTACCAGAGGCTTGGTGTTAAGCAAGTTAGCTGGAGTGAGAGTGTCGGCATCTTGCAAAGTCATGCGCTCACGCACAATTCTTTCCAGACGGGTCAAACCAATTCTGAACTGGTTCTGCAGCAACTCACCCACAGATCTGATGCGGCGATTGCCTAAGTGGTCGATATCATCCACGTGACCTTCGTCATAGTGGAGGCCGATTAGATAGTCAACAGCGGCGACAATGTCTTCTCTTGTGAGAGTCCGTTGTGCTTCAGGCACTGAAAGACTGAGCTTTTTGTTGAGCTTGTAACGACCAACGCGACCCAAGTCATAACGTTTGTCATCAAAGAAACGGCTGTCGAGAATGCTCTGACCGCCGGCTACGGAAGGCGGATCGCCTGGACGCAGTTTGCGGTAGACCTCAATCAATGAATCTTCGCGAGTCTTGTTGGAATCCTTATCAAGAGTCTTCTTGAGGAATTCTTTGTGACGGAAAAGACTTTCCATTTCACTGTCTGAGTAGCCCAGGGCACGCAGCAGTGTAGTGGCAGGAAGTTTTCTATTTTTGTCGATCTTTACATAGATGATGTCATTGACATCAGTTTCAAATTTCAGCCAGGCCCCACGGTTGGGAATCAATGTAGCTGAGAATGTGCGCTTACCGTTCGTATCTACTTCCCTTTTATAGTAGATGCCAGGAGAGCGAACAATCTGAGAAACGATCACCCGCTCTGCTCCATTAATAATGAAGGTACCGCGGTCGGTCATCATCGGTATGTCACCGACGTAAATCTCTTGCTCCTTAATCTCACCCATCTCGCGATTGACCAGTCGCATTTGAATACGCAGCTTCTTGGTGAAGCTGGCATCTAACGCTCTGGCGTCTTCGGGAGTCTTGGGCTTGTTAGGCTCAGTATGATCCTCAAAATTGTAATTTGTCAGGAAATGGAGCTCCAACCTTCCTGTGTAGTCCTTGATAGGACTGAAAGCCCGCAGTTCCTCTGCAAGACCTTCTTCGATAAACCATTTGAACGAACTTTTCTGAATTTCAGCGAGATCAGGTAAATCCGCGATGCGCGAACTTCCCGCCCCGAAGGTTCGGACGCGCTCAGACAACTCTAAAGCCATCGGTTACCTCTGTTGAGTGGCTGGACTTATGTGCACGTGCAAAGCTGCACGAAATTGCAGTTGCGTAGGCAAATGCAGGCACAGGGAAGGAACTATACGTATTACTCTCTTATATTGTCAATGCAAATGTAGGGAACTGTGACGTTCTTGGGCTCCTTACAACCGCTATTAGAAGTTTTACACGATCCCCGAGCACCTCGCCCGCTGAGGCATTGCTCTGCTTCATAAAATTTCATTAATAACTTTTGTTTTTCTTAATGCCCATGAAACTTACATAAGTTACTAAGATCGGCAGTTCACCTTGCTTTGGACGAACCTCAGCAATTGAGCAGCTCTATGGGGATGGAGCATCGCTGGTGTGGTGTGCGGTCTTCAAAACCGTTGCGGGGTAGATTTACGCTGCCCTGGGTGGGTTCGATTCCCACGCATCCCCGATCATTAGTGACTTTACGCCACCATGGATGACACCGCTTTTTTTATCGGCGCAGCCGATAATTGAAACCCTATTCGCCCCATGACATCACAGATGGTGACTGTTGGGGTCTTTACAAAGCTTTCAAAGTTCTCATAATTGTTATTGTGGTGCACATCAATTACTAAATCTAGAAAGACGGTTAACTGTGACTTTTCAAAATGGAACCTCGGACACTCATAGTACAAGTGGAACGCAATCTGGAGGACTCAATATCGGCCTGCCGGATACCATGTCAAATAATGCACGAGGTTCTATGGAAATAAGCCTGCCTAACGCTCACAAGAACTGGCTCAACCAGTTTGCAGGCTACTTAGAAGTAGAACGCAACTACTCATCTCATACCATTCGCGCTTACATGAACGATCTCAAACAGCTGATTGGCAGTGATATCACTGCTAGTGCCGAATCAGGTGCTACAGCTGCTACAGATAATACTGTCAGTGATACCAGTATTGGTACCGCTACAGTAGTTAATACTGCGCATGCGACTGATAATAATGGCGATACTACAGCCGATACCAGAATTAATAGCGAAGCTGGTTCCGGTTGGCTTGAAGCAGAAGGCTTGCGCGCTTATATTCGTCAGATTCAAGAACAATATTCACGACCTACTGTAGCCAGAAAGATTTCGGCCATCCGTTCTTTCTATCGCTATTTAAGAAGAGAACAATTGATCGACGAAGATCCGTCAAAACAAGTGCGTGGGCCTAAGCTCACTCGCCGTTTGCCAGCCTGTCTCGACAAAGAAGAAATTGTTCGCCTGCTCATGTCGCCTGACACTAATTCGGTTCTAGGCGTGCGCGACCGCGCATTAATGGAGACCCTCTACGCTACAGGTATGCGTGTAAGCGAACTATGTGGTTTGAGAGTGCAAGACTATAACCAGGAAGGCATGGAAATGCGCGTTCTGGGTAAAGGTGGCAAAGAGCGTGTTGTGTTGCTCAACCAGAGTGCACACAGCTGGCTGAAAAAATATCTAAGCGAAACCTGGACCAAGCTCGCCGAAGGCCGTACGCCTCAGGCCGAACATCCACTCTTTGTTAGCCGTCAGGCTACAAGATTGTCTTCGCGCTCAGTTCACAGAATCGTGATGAAATATGCCCTCAAGGCCGGTATCAACAAGCCAATCACCCCTCACACCTTGAGACACACGTTCGCCACCCACTTGCTCGAAGGCGGAGCTGACCTGCGTGTAGTGCAAGACCTGCTCGGTCACACCACTATCAACACCACGCAGATTTATACTCATGTCAGCCTTGACCGCTTGCGGCGGGTATACATGAACACCCATCCACGGGCCTGATAGTTAAAGACTCCAGTCTGAAGCTAAGTTAATGAGAAAAAGCGGGTCTAAGCAGGCTCGCTTTTTTTCTTTACCTGAATTTGACCGAAACTGAACCCTGGCGACTTAATATATATAATGTCAGCATCTGCTGTTGATTGAAAAATCAAAGAGTAAAAATTGGCCAAGACTAATTCCAATCGAAGATCAGTCGCCAGGCGAAAAAACCAGGGAGCTTTGAGCACTGCCGGCACCTGGATGAAACGTTCACTCGTGGTGGGCTTTGTTGTGCTGGCCGTGGGAATGGGTTATGGTGGCGCTTCTCTTTATAAACACATTCAAGAGTTGCCCGATATTACTATCGTAGAACGCTTCGAACCGATTGAAGCAATTCAAATTTTTGACAAACAAGACCACATGATTTGCACAGTGGAAGGCGATGAAGACAGGCGTGTAGTGCCACTTAACCAAATTTCCACAAAAATGCAGCAAGCTATTCTTGCCGCTGAAGATCACCACTTTTACGAACACAATGGTATCAACCTTTATAGTATCGCCCGCGCTTCAATGGCCAACGCTGTTGCCGGTCACGTCAAAGAAGGCGGCTCAACCATCACCCAGCAGCTGGCGAAAAATCTGTTCTTTGCCGACGCCGGCCGCACTTATGATCGTAAAGTCAAAGAAGCATATGTAGCCTGGAACCTTGAGCAGCATTACAGCAAAGAACGCATTCTCAGCATGTATCTCAACCAGGTTTATTTCGGCAACAACGCCTATGGTATTGAGCGCGCCGCTTCCCGTTATTTTGACCGCAGTGCAGCACAGCTATCACTGGCGCAAGCAGCTTTTCTTGCTGGTCTGGTTAAAGCTCCTTCCGAATTAGGTCTGCCACAAAACCGCGCAGCTGCATACAGCAGACAAAAAGAAATCATCGACAAAATGGTTGAGTATGGCTACATCTCAGAGACTCAAGCAACAGCAGCAAAAAAAGAAAAGCTTTCCTTTAAAAAAGGCACCAACTCGCTGCAAAAATATCCGTACTACATAAGTTATGTACTGCAAGTTTTGCGCGAGCGCTTCAGCCAGGCCGAAATGCGGCGGCAGGGTCTGCGCGTTTATACCAATTTAGATCCACTGGCTCAAGACTTAGCAGAGAAGACACTAAATGAAGGCATTAAAAAGGCACCAAAAGGTGTAACACAGGGTGCTCTGGTTTCAGTGTCGGTGAGCGGTGGCGAAGTGGTGGCACTGGTAGGGGGCGTGGGTAATTTCTGGAAAAACCAGTTCAACCGCGCTACCAATATTCACACTGTGGGCTCATCATTTAAGCCATTTGTCTACCTGACTGCATTTAGCAAAAACGTTTTGACACCCGACAGCATTATTGATGATAGTCCGCTGGTAATAAAACAACCTTGGGGTTTACCTGCTTACGCGCCGAAGAACTTTGACCGTAAATTTTACGGCCGCATTCCTGTTCGTCGTTGTCTTGCTCTTTCACGCAACGTTCCGGCAGTTAAAGTTGGGCAAATGGTCGGCATGGAAAGCGTTGTAGAAACAGCGAGGTTGGCTGGCGTCACAGCTAAACTCGATCCAAATTTATCACTTGCTCTTGGTAGTTCCGCTGCTTCACCGCTGGAAATGGCAGGCGCTTATTCAACGCTGGCTCGCTTTGGTATTGCCATTAAGCCTCAAGTAATTCGCAAAATTGAAAACAACCGCGGCCAGGTGATTGAAATATTTGATCCCAAAGCTGACCGGGCTTTTCAGGTTGAACCAGTGGCTCGCTTAGTTGAGTGCATGCAAGATTGCGTCAAATGGGGAACTGGCACCCAGGCTAAGCTAACAGACCGGCCGGTAGCTGGTAAAACCGGCACCGCTGATGAAGGCAAAGATATCTGGTTCATCGGCTTCACACCAGATATGGTGACCGCAGTCTGGGGCGGCAATGATGAAAACAAAGCCATCGAAGGTAAAAACGTCACTGGTGGCGTAATCATGGCTAAAATCTGGCATGACTACAACGAAGCATTTTACAAGGCCAGACCAACTCCGCCAGGCAGCTTCATGGCTCCGTCACCAATCTCACCTGACGACATCAAAAAGTCGGGTGATCAGCTGGCTAAAAATCCGGATGCTCCACCAGTTGCTAAGCCTTTAGACTCATCGCCCACTGACCACACAGATGGTGCTCCCCAGCCTGGCACCAATGAAAATGTCACCGATGTTACGCCAGGCACACCGGGTTCACAGGTTTCGCCGGTTTCGCCTGCTACGAGCAGTTCCGCACCGGCGATTGCACCATCTGTGACCGGCAGCACTGGTGATGCTCCAGCATTTGCTCCTGGCCCTGCGTCGGCACCAGCCGCAGCCTCAGCACCAACTCCTGGTTCTGCCTCTAGTTCACCGGCTTCAACTCCCACTTCGTCATCCACCTCTAGTTCAGCTTCAAATACTCCCACCAGTAGCTCCAGTGCTTCTCCAACAGATAAGGAAGGCTCTGGTCGCTTGATGCCTTATGCAGCACCCAGTCTATGGCTGCCGGCCAATCCTAAAGACGGTGCCAGGTAGTGTCGCACTACGCCCCAAAACGCTCTCAGGCACCCAGGGTCTGGCTTTTTATTGCTGCTGCTGTACTGGCATTGCTATTTGCTGAAACCCGCTCAACCGGCCAGCGAAATTCCAATTTGTTTTTAAACGGCGACTCAGAATCAGTTGGTGGAGTCGTTTTTGTTGACGGAGCATATCTGGGAATGATAAAAACTGCCAACAATTCAGGGCTGAGCGGAGGCGCATTCTGGTGTCACCTCAATAACGGCCCTCATCTGCTGGAAGTTAGAAAACCAGGCTATAAAACATTCTTTAAGCAGCTCGATTTTAAAAGGCAAGATTATGTTGGTGTGACCCTGGAGCACTAACATGCATCATTTATGTCATCACTGATGTCATCAGATCTGGTATCGCGCTTGGTATCAGATCTGCTATCGCTGAAAGTTCAGACGCTATTTTGGCAATAATTCCACCATGGGAATAACCGTGTTGTGTCTTTGGCGTACTAGCCCCAAACTATGGCAAAGCTAAGGAGCGCAAATTATGGCCCAACCAGAGCTAGAAAGATTCATCCCCGAACCGTCTGAACCCGTGGGCACTGCATTACAGGACGAAATGGTCCAATTTAAGACTCTGGGTTTAAAGACCAGCGGAAAAGACTTTCCCCTGAGCAATTTGATTCTTGTTGATGCAGCAGACAAGCAAGAGAAGTCAGAAAAGTCAGAGAAGATTGAAGGCAGCGATAAACCCGCAGCTCCCAGCGATAAAAAACAAGACAAAGATATTCTCAAGTATCTAATTAGTTTGCCGCCAGAAAAGCTTGGACCTGGACTTAATCTAGCCCGCGATGCAGCTAAAGAACTGTCGCTGGAAAGCGATCCAAAGCAGGCTGCTGGGCGCTTTGTGCCCAAATTTGAAGCAGCGATTAAACAGACTGACCAAGATTATGTAGACACCGTGGCCTCTCAGTGGGGTGATCTCAACCTGGCAAGGCGCGACGTCAGTTTTAAAGCTTCCGCATTCATGACCCGGGTTCAGGCTATGAATGCGAACCTGAAAGAAGTGCCTGAAGAAAAGCGCGAAAAGGTGGCAGGCATGATTAATCTCATGCAAAATGATGACTTGAGCCCAGCCTTGACAGCTGAATTGCGTAAATCAGTGGGTGAATATCCTGATGTGCTCAAAAGTTTTGATATTGCCAAGGCTGCCGAAGTCAATCTAACGAAAGCCACCGAGGCGCTGCAGAAAGCTCAAGAGCCCCTGCTTAAAGCTGCCGGCGAACAGGCCGCCAGTCGTTATGTAATGGCCCAAGTGCTTGAGATGAGCGGCAAGAGCAGTGATGCCTTTATGCTCAAACAAAAAGCCATGGAGCAATACAATAAAACAACCGGCGACATTATCGGTCAACCGGTGGAACCTAAACCCTTGCAGCAAGCCTAACTAGCTGAGCCCTGGCTGGCCGCTGCCTCAGGCAAATGAGCGCAAAATATCTCCAACCGAATTCATTGTTACCTCATTCAGAGCTGGTGCTGAGAATTTGTGGAATTTGTAATTTGCTTTTACCCCGCCTGTCACCTTCTGAGCTTCCTACACCTGCTTAGTGACAGATTCTAAGAAGGGGACACCACCACTAAACATTTAGCTGCTTTCAATTCTCAAGATAATTTTGCGGTAGCTCATTTTGAAATTTTGCCGCTAATCTTGCGACAGTGAACATCTCACCAATGCAACCTCTTCTATATCTTACTTTTGAATTGTCCGAAGAGAGACCTTTTAAGGCAGCTAATCCATCTTTAGGGGAAGTTTTATAGAGCAGCATGACTATATAAAATTTTCCCGCCGGTGAGGCTTTTGGAAACATTTTTAAAAGCCTCTGCTTAATTTTTCCACCTTTGTTTAAAAGTTGCTCGTATGCTCGAAAATTGGCGCTTTTGGAGTGATCGTACATTGTATAGCGCGTCTCTAGCTCTTTTGCATTCAGAATAGTTTGCTCGAAATCTACTAAGTTTTGCGCTTCGCACCTACAAAAAATTGCTGTAAAACTCAGTAGTACTACGGTGAAAAAATTGCAAAGACAGGCTTTTGGGAAGATCAAAGTTTACTTTCTCCTTTTTGCCAGCTAGACACTTTGCCATTCTGTACAAATTATCGTAATTGTAAGCCCACGGCACCGTATTCGGTTCGATAAGCCCGTGAGCTATCGAGTTGCCCACCGAGTTTAAGATGGAGCAGAGCCACGAGGCGGTTGCACCTGTCGACGTTTGGGGCAGCAGAATTTATACTTAAGGCCAAGTTTTAGAAAATACTATGGAACTTTAGACTGCCCTTTTGAGGTGATCCTTCCTTAAAGCTAAATAAGCAGAGCAGCCGCCGGGGCATAAGCGGGCGCCACTGAGTTATAGTTGCCGGGTTATTCGCAAGCAATAGACAATAGAGGCTGCATGCCCCCCAAACTAATGGGTCTGGTCGGCTTTGTGCTCATACTGGGCACCGCTTACCTGATGTCGAACAATCGCAAAAAAATCAACTATCGCCTGGTGATTTCAGGCTTGGTTTTACAGTTGCTCCTGGCAATTTTCGTGCTCAAAATTGAGTTTGGCCAGATGCTCTTTCGCAGTTTGGGCGATGGCATTACTCAGCTTTTGCATTTTTCAGACAAAGGTGCCGGTTTTGTCTTTGGCCCTCTGGTCAACAACCCTGAAAAGTTAGTGGCAGTCTTTGGCCCAGGAGCCGATTATATTTTCGCTTTTCGCGTTGTACCCACAATTATTTTTGTCTCCAGCCTGGTGAGCATCTCTTATTTCCTCGGCATCATGCAAAAATTTGTGCAGATCGTGGCCAAAATAGTTTCTGTCACCATGGGTGCCAGTGGCGCCGAGGCGCTTTCTAATGCCGGTTCGGTTTTTGTCGGTCAGGTAGAAGCGCAGCTTTTGATCAAACCCTATGTGCCCACAATGACCATGTCGGAACTGCTGGCATCAATGGCGGGATCTATGGCCTGTGTGGCTGGTGGTGTGTTGGCCGTTTATATCGGCCTTGGTATCAAAGCATCCTACTTGCTTACAGCCAGCATTATGGCTGCTCCTGGAGCCCTTGTGATTGCCAAAATCGTCTGGCCCGAAACTGAAGTTTCAGATACTCAAGGCGAAGTAAAAGTAGAAGTAAAACGCACTCAGGCTAATATTATCGATGCCGCCGCCCATGGTGCCTCAGAAGGTTTGCGCATTGGCCTTAATGTGGTCGGCATGCTCATTGCTTTCATTGCTCTAATTGCGCTCTGCGACGCTGTCATCGGCTGGGCGGGCAACTGGTTGTACATCTGGGGTTTGCGCCTTGATGGCGTCGGCCTCGACCTTGCCCACCTGGAATTGAAAGGAATCTTCGGCGCACTTTTTGCTCCTGTGGCATTTGTTCTAGGCGTGCCCTGGCAAGACGCTCACACAGTCGGCCGTCTAATGGGCGAGAAGCTGGTTATCAACGAATTTGTGGCTTATACCGATCTTTCTAATATGCTCAAGAGCCCAACCAATACACTAACCGCACAGGCTGAAACTATCGCTACATTTGCGCTTTGCGGTTTTGCCAATTTCTCTTCCATTGCCATTCAAATTGGCGGCATTGGTGAAATTGCCCCCAACCGCCGCGAAGATCTGGCCCGGCTTGGTGTAAAGGCACTGATTTGCGGCACCCTCGCTTCTTATTTGTCAGCCACCCTGGCCGGTCTTCTGACTTGATAGTAAAAGGAAACACGGCGCATACAAAATGACTGACCCAGTGATTGACTCAAAGTCTAAAAATAGAAGTTCAATAAGAGCTGCGGCCATATGGGTGCCAATAGCCCTAATAGCCTTATATTCGCTCTATACACTGGCATGCAGTCGAGGCGAAAAAGTAAACGCGGTCTGGCTCATTCTCGCCAGCTCATGCACCTTTGCCGTGGCTTATCGTTTTTACAGCAAATTTTTAGCAGAGAAAGTTTTTGTTCTGCAAGATTGCCACACCACACCAGCTGTAATTGTTGACGATGGCAAAGATTATGTGCCCACACACAAATGGGTGTTATTCGGCCATCACTTTGCAGCTATTGCCGGCGCTGGTCCGCTAGTGGGGCCTATTCTGGCCTCCCAGTTTGGCTTTTTACCCGGCACGCTCTGGATAATCGTCGGAGTTGTGGTAGCAGGGGCGGTGCAAGACTTTGTTATTTTATGCGCTTCCATGCGCCGGGGCGGCAAGTCACTGGGGCAAATGGCAAAAGACGAAATCAGCCCCCTGGCAGGCTTCGTTGCTCTAATTGCAATTTTACTGATCATGATGATCTTAATGGCAGTACTGGCTTTAGTTATTGTCAACGCCCTCAAGGCCAGCCCATGGGGCGCTTTTACTCTGCTTGCCACGGTACCTATAGCCATGGCGGTAGGTCTGTACATGAAAATATTGCGGCCGGAAAAAATCATGGAAGGCTCTACCATCGGTGTGATCCTGACGATACTGGCTGTGGTGGCAGGAAAATGGGTAGCACAAGACCCGGCCTGGGGGGCCTTCTTTACTTTAAGCGGCACCCAGCTAGCGATTTCGGTCATGGTTTATGGCTTCATCGCATCAGTTTTACCAGTCTGGATACTTCTTGCGCCGCGAGACTATTTGTCAGCCTTTTTGAAAGTAGGAATTATCAGTTTGCTGGCTTTCGGCATTTTACTGCTTCGACCTGATTTAGAAATGCCTGCCCTGACCATATTTGTAGACGGCCAGGGGCCACTCTTTAATGGCAATATTTTTCCTTTCTGCTTTATCACCATTGCTTGTGGTGCCATTTCCGGTTTCCACTCACTGGTGGCATCCGGCACCACTCCTAAAATGATTGCTCGCGAAACTCATGCTCGTCCGATTGGCTATGCCAGCATGCTCTGCGAAGCGGCCGTGGCCATCATGGCCATTATTTCAGCTTGCGTCATTGCACCCGGCACTTACTTTGCCATCAATTCACCCAAGGGTGTGGTGGGAGAAAATCATGTGCAGGCAGCCGCCACTATCACCTCATGGGGATATCCGGTGAGCGATGGGCAAATGCAAACACTGGCTCACGATATGGGCGAAGAAAATCTCTGGGGCCGCACCGGCGGCGGGCCCACCCTGGCTGTGGGAATGGCTCACATATTTGCTCGAGTGCTTGCGGCATTGCCAATTAAAGGATTATCGGAATTGACAATTTCATTCTGGTATCACTTTGCCATTATGTTCGAAGCACTCTTTATTTTGACTTGCCTTGATGCGGGCACAAGGGTGGGCCGTTTCCTTTTGCAAGATTTTCTCGGATTGCTATATAAACCATTAGGGCGCACTGACTGGTACCCCGCTGTGGTGCTCAGTTCAGCGCTGGTTGTAGGCGGCTGGGGTTATTTTCTTTATCAAGGTGTAATCGACCCTCTCGGCGGTATCAACAGCCTTTGGCCACTATTTGGAATTAGTAATCAGCTGCTCGCCGTGGTGGCACTTTGTGTCGCTACTTCTTGCATCATCTCTATGGGCAAACGCCAGTATGCATGGGTAACTCTGCTGCCACTGTCATTTTTGCTTACAGTTACACTGACGGCTGGTTATTTGAAAATATTTTCGCCCGACTCTAAACTGGGTTTTCTCGCCCACGCTCATATGCTCGAGAATAAAATTAAGACTGGTCTAAGTACTCAAGAAAGTGCCACCACCAGCGTGCTGATTTTCAATGATTATCTTGACGCCGCTCTTGGTGGCTTGTTTATTGTGCTAGTTCTGATCATTCTTTTTGAGTCAATAAAAAGCTGGCTCAAGCCAGACAGGGAAAGGCTCGAAAGCCACAGCCAGGCCGGGGAAATCAGCACTGAAGCTCTGGCTCAAAGAGAGGCAGGTAACAACAGTGTTGCTTCTGATATGAATAATCCTCCGATGCGCTGCTGCTGATTATTTTTGAATGTTGTGGAAAATGACTAAAAAAAGTAAAGAGGTGAAACAGTTGATACAGCGAACCGCTGTACTCGAGCAGTATGTTTTTCTCATACAAACGGCGCATCGCGAGGCCGATTATCATTCGAGCGAAGTGGTGAAAAGGTCGATTGCTAACGCTAATTCAGCCCTGACAGAATCAATAAAAGTATTGGCTCAAGAGCAAATTTGGCAGGCAGAAAGACTGCTCAATGTGGCCTGGTTTTACGCTAAATTTGCCCAAGATATTCTCGCGGCCGAAGCCACTGAACATCTGCTTGGCCGTGGTCAGTTTTTGGAATTAATTCCATCTCCGGAACAAACAAAAAAACGTCTCAGTGAAATTTTAAACCGATTGCAGCGTCGCCTCGATAGTTATCAGGCTATGGTTGAAGCGCAAGATGCAAGCGCTTCTCAAGCCGCAGAGGAGAGCTAGCCAATGAATCTATTTGATTATGACGGCAAAAATAAAAATCGCAAAAAAGCGTCTGTGCAAGTGGCTGAGCAGCTTCTATCAAAGCTTTCCATCAGCATTGCCGAATTTACCAGCATTGACGCTACTGATGCCAGTGTGCACAATGAGCTCTTTCAACAACGGTTCGACAAAGCCAAACGCGCCTATCACAAAGCCAAAACTGCACTGAACAACGACTATTATGATGAAGCCAGCGAGCACGCCGTGCGCGGTTTGCTGCACCTCGATCTAGCTCTCAACCATCTGCACTCAGGCAAAGTAGATCTTGGACAAATGACGGCCCCCGCACCCGATTTCGATGACAGCAGCGAAGAGTTAATTAGCATGCTTACAGATGCGATTTGTCGCATCAAGCTCATTGTCGAATATAAAGGCATAACTTTAAACAAAGCACTGACTCACAGATTGTCTCAAGTAGTGCAATTATTGCAAGACGCCATTGAACAATATGGCCGCTCTGAAGAAGATAATGAATCTCACGGTCAAGCGCAGATGGCAGAGAAAACCGCTGAGTGTGGGCTGGTTTGGGCACAATTTATCTATGGGCAACTAACTGGTGATGAGCTCTATCCAAAAAAATCTTTGAGTAAATCTATGCGCGCATTGAATCAGTTTGCCTGGCAATCAACCGCGGGGATATTCTCTGCCATTCCTTCCCTGCAACAGATAAAAGAAGCACGCGCACATCTCTCATCGCTGGAAGATAGCTTGCATGACGCTCTTAATGCCTATCTCGAAGGCGACAATGAAGAGTTAGATAAATCTTTGCGCCTGGGCAAAATCGAAGCCACTTCACTTTTCAAATACAAAGAGTTTGCTACCAAAGATTTAGACAATTCAAACTCAAGCCTGCAAAATATGGATTTTTCAATTTCAGAAAATCCTTCTTTGCGCGAAAATCTTGTAGAGATGGCAGATCTTCTTGCCAAACATCATCCTGATTCGCGCACGGCTGCTGCTACCACCGAACAATTACAAGTGCAGTTAAGCAATTTAAAACGCTCAATCAAGGCGGAAAAGTGGCAGGAGGTTGAGGTTTTACTAAGCTCGGCGCGGTTTAATTGCCAGATTCTCAAAAATGAAATTGCCAAAATTGAAACCTACAGGGAATAACATAGAGACCGGAGTAACCTCATAGTCCGGAAAGTAGCCTGAATAGGCTGGAACCCGAAAGAAGAACTAGGTCAGAAACTTAAATGACTAGAGAAGTCGAGCCAAATTTTTCTGACGACGGGCAAGACACCACTCGCGCCACTGGAGGACCAGCGGGGCAGCTAGGGGCTGCTCGACCATTTCTCTCTGACGGACGGTTAGTGGCCGGCGACATAGTCGGCGACAATTATGAAATCATCGAATTGCTTGGCGTTGGTGGCATGGGCTGCGTGTACAGTGCCCGCCACCGCATTTTGCAAAAAATCTATGCCATGAAAACCATTAACAGTAACGCCGTCACAGAGATGGCATGGCGGCGCCTGCAGGTTGAAGCGCAGGCAATAGCCCGCATTAACCACGCCAATATTGTCGCTATTCACAATCTGGGTATTCACCAGGGCAAATTGCCATACTACGTGATGGATTTGCTACAGGGGCGAAATCTCGCCGATATCCTAAAAACCAGAGGGTCGCTCAATCTAGCTCAAACAATTCCTGTATTTTTTCAAATTTGTGCCGGCCTGGACTTTGCGCACAAAAAGGGCATTATTCACCGCGATATTAAACCGGGCAACATTATCATTTTGGACCAGCCAGACGTATCAGGCGCAACCGTCAAACTGGTGGATTTCGGCATTGCCAAACTGGCTGGTGCCAGTGATCCCAACAATCAAAATCTTACGAGCGTTGGTGAAGTCTTTGGCAGCCCCTTTTATATGAGCCCGGAACAATGTGAGGGCAAGGCTATCGACGCGCGCTCTGACATTTATTCAGTGGGTTGCACGCTTTTTGAAACTCTAACGGGCAAACCTCCTTTTCGTGGGGCTAATCCGCTTTTGACTATGCTGATGCATAGAGAAAATGATGTTCCAAGCTTGAGCAGTGTCTCGGGCAAAGAATTTCCGCAGTCAATGGAAAATGTCCTGCTCAATTTGCTCGCTAAAGACCCCATAGACCGCTATCAAACCTTAGAAGCACTGGCAGAAGATTTGCAAAGTGAGTGCTCCGTGGCGAAGACGTGCAATTTTTTCAAAATCGTGATCTTTTTGAGCGCGATCTCAATGACGACGATAATGACGAGGATAATCTAGACGATAACTCAGACTATCAGGACGAAAATGAAACCGGTGCCAAAGCCAGGCTGCCTCAAAGGTTTCCAACCAAAATCATGGCAATTGTGGCCACACTATTTCTTCTGGCTGCAACTGCCGCAATTTGCTACGTAGCTATGCTGCAAAAAGATAAGGCCACCAGCGTTCGCACAACGCCCTTAAAACCTAAGGAGTTTGCACCAGGTGTAGTGGCAGGCGACCCCGTTAAAGCCGAATTGCTTTTTCCCAAATTTTCTACACGTTACAGTGACAGAATAGAATTTGATTTTCCTACCAACGTCGACCTGGGCAGAATCAGCGACGATTATGCAGTAGAAAGTTACCAGCCTGCCCGAGGAAAGGTAATTTTCAAGGCTGGGAAACCTGTGCACTATTTTCCTAGTGACTATGTCATTGCCAGGCCGCAAATTTTTAATTCATTCGCCGCTGACGATCTTACCTCGGTGAGTAGTCCATCAAGAATGGAAAAAAGCAATATGCATGAAGACCTGCCATATCTGGTACGTCTAAAAGGTTTGAAAAGACTCAATTTTCAACAAACCGATTTTAGCGACAATGACGTTGAGTATTTGAATCAGTTACCCAATTTGCAGGTACTCAATTTCAATTACACCAGAGTTACCGGTGCGGGACTGAGTAAATTCAAATATCTGAAAAATCTGACCAACTTATCTTTCTGCGGCAATAAGGGTCTTGAGCCGTTACTTAAAGCCTTAGAGGGTTCGACCAAGTTAGATCGTCTTTACCTTGCTGGTTGCGAGTCACCACTGGGAGATAGCGGTGCCGCCGTGCTCTCAACTTTTAAAAATCTGGAGCATATCGACTTTGGAGCCTCTGACGCTAACGACAAGACTCTGACCTATCTTTACGATTTGCCGCACCTGCGCTTCATTGACTTAAACAGCTGTCAGGTGAGCGATGCGGCAGTAAAAAAATTGCAAAATCACTTTCGCGACCACAAATTGAAAGTTAATCGAGACATCAGCCCTAAGGCCACTATGGCAAAATTCGGCAATGAATCACCTGCCGACTGGTTCAAGCTCGAATAACGCGCAGGGCGCGATACACAATACCAGCCATCGCTGAGGCACTTGACAAGGTATGTATAATAGAGCTTTCCAGAAGCTTTATAAATGAAGAACTGCACTTTCATATTTGTTCTCCTGGCTGCAATTTTCCTGTCGTTCGCGGCCGGCGACCATGCCTGGGCGCAAACGGCCGTTAGCCTGGCAACGCCAGAGGTTTTACAGGCTGAGGCCGCCAAAATTGACACCGCGAAAGCTGAAACTACTGCTGCAGAACTAAAAGATCCTACGAAAGATCCTACGAAAGATCCTTCGAAGGTCCCTGCGCAAGATCTTATGAACGCTCGTCTGATTGAACTGGAGGCCCGGTATTTTGGCCACAGTTACGCTCAAGAGCCGGTAGAAAAACGATTGAGACGGCTGGAGAATCTGATATTTGGCCAGGTTTCAAGTGATCATGCTCCTTTGCGTTTGCACAAGATTGAACAAGCCCTGGCCAAATCAGGCAATCAAAAAAAGACAGACCTGGCAAAATTACCTCCATTGTCTTTGCCCGTGCCGAAGAAGCAAGGCAAAGCAAAAAAACTCACCTTTAACCAGACCTATGCCATTGCTGCTCAAGACATCAAGTTGAAGCGCTATCATGCTGCTGCAGACGGTCTCCTCAAAGTAATCAACATGAACCCGCGTTACTCGCCCGCTTATGCCTATCTCGGCGACGTGTTGATTAAGCTTAAAGATTACGAAGGAGCTAAAGAAGCTTACAGAGCCGGTTTCGAAGTAGATCCCTTTGGGCAGTACGGCCGCTATGGCAAAGCACGCCTGATGGGTATGGCTGCTGACGAAGGTTACAGACGCACGCAACCACAAGACACACCAATAGTGGTGGAACGCACCCTCAAGCTAATCAACAAACAATCAAACGATCTTGGTAACCGTTATGCCACCGAGGGTCAAACCTGGTCGCGCTGGCGCACTGATTTAGCAAACATTCAATTGCGTCGACTGGCTCAAGACAGCCACTCACAAGTGCAAGTCTTAAGACGCCGCGGCTATCAACTTTATAACGACAATGAAATGAGTAATCTCGAAAGTCTGCGCACTAGCTACTTGCGCAATGATGCCGTTGTGCAAGGTACAAGAGCGCGAGCCGAGGCCACACGCAAGGCTGCTTTTGTGGCCCAGAGCGCCTCCAACTTAAAGAGCTTGATGATGCAACCAACCAGACCAGGCAATGCAAAACTAAGAGCGCTCGGCACAAACCTTTATGTGCGTTATTATGGTAACGAAACGCCAAGCTGGACCGAGTCACCAGTACCCGAAGATCCGGCTATCGAACTGGCTGCCAAAGCCAATAAGCTCAAGTAAAGTTCTTAAATTCAGGAATAAATTGATGGCAAAAATGTTGAAGAAGTTTGACGGCTTGCAGCAACTCGCCGCTTGCACTTTACTAGTGCTCAGCGCACCTGTTGCGGTGGCGCGAGAACACACAATTCCAGATGAGCAATGCACCCAGCCTGGTCGCGTTGATTCGGCCCGTGAGCTGATTGCCGAAAGCAAAGATTTTCAATTGAATGCTTCGCAGTCAACTGTGAATATGAAAGACGCCATTCGTAAAGCTCGTAGCCTCACAGGTGGTGCCAACAAACTCTCTAAAATTAGTGCCGGAAATATCGATCAGTACAAAGTCGATCTGGAGGCTTTTAAAAATCACGTAGGCAGCTACAAAGCGCATCTCGACCAGGTCGAACGAGACCTCGGTCATTGCAAAGAAACTGAGCGCTTATATCAAGAGCACGCAAAAAAATATACTATGCACGTCGACCAATACCATCTGCCACCAATACCGCCACCACATTTATGTCCGGGAATGAGAATTTCAGAAGCTGAAAATGGCAAACTTTCTAATCAACTGCGAGGCGATCAAGAACGTTTAGCCAGAGCAGAACTAGATCTCTCAAATGCGGAAGGTCGGCTGGCTAATGCCCGCCAGGAGAGCGCTCACGCTGATGGTGAGTTGCTTAAGCGCAGTAAAATTTTAGACGCAGAACGCAATCTGGCTGGCGAATTTGAAGCTCTCAAAACCGAACTTTCATTGCTCAATACTCAACACAAAGCATTGCTAAATGGTGGCAGTCTACCCACGCCTAAAGTTGGAGTAGGCAAAGTTAGCGGCACAGTAAAACAAAAGTAAGCATGAAAATTGAACACCCTTATTGGGATTTATATTCGCAGCTGGTCAGCCTTAGACTGAAGAGCAACGCAGAGCGTCTCAAAGCAGTAGAAGGGCTTGAAGTTGAAGCGGGCCTCAATCAATGGAAACGCACCAAAATCAAAATGCTTTCCTGCCTCCCTTTCAATTCGTCGCGCTTGATCGAAGAAATTTTCTTTCTCACCCTGCGGGAGAAGTATGCTTATTCAGTTTTATCACCAGAAATTTTGCAACGAATCGCCGACCATGCCCCTATCGTTGAACTAGGCGCCGGCAATGGTTATAACGCCTGGTTATTGCAGCAAATGGGCGCAGAAACAATTGCTATGGATGCATTCCCAGTAGAGGAAGGTAAAAACTGGTTCTTCAGCACCAGCATAGTCGGCCTGCCAACCACCTCAGGCAGCAGCTTCACTAAAATCGTCAAAGGTGACAGCCAGTCGGTAGTTGATTATCCTGGGCATACCCTGCTGATGATCTGGCCGCCGCGAAATCCTATGGCCATGGACGCACTGAGCGCCTATAAAGGAAACAAAATTATTGTCATCGGCGACAAAACTTGTTGTGCCACGCCGGCCTTCTATCAAAAAATGGCCAGCCAGTGGAAATTAGAATCCACTACCACCACAGGCAGCTGGGAGGCCAATCACAAAGAGTATTTGGAAATTTATGTGCGCCAGTAGACACAGATAATTAGCGGCGATGATCGTTTTTAACGTCATCAAGATTGGCGACAAAGCGCAAAGCTTTCGCCGGTGATAATCCGTAACTGCGGGCAAAGTGGCGAATAAACCACATTAAAGTGCCGGCGATTAAACTGCAACCTAAAACGATGGCCAAACTAACATAAATACAAATGTCAAAAACAGCCTCACGAAGCTGTTTCATTTCGCCTGATAAAGAGCGCACTTCACGGTTGAGGCTACTGACTGAATTGGAAAGCTCAGCAACCGGTGGTGCTAGGTTTTTGATACTGGGTTGCAAATTATTCAGTGGAGAAGCAATGCCATCAAGCGGTTTGCGCAAGCTGTCCAGTGGCTGCACTAGCCTTTCTAGAGGCTGAGGAATGGCGGTCATGGTGTGCTGCAACTTGTTAATAGGAGCACTGAGATCTTGAATCGGACGAGCCAGTTGGGTGATTGGTTTGTTTAAATTGTTGATTGGATGCTTCAATTCAGCAATAGGCTCTTTCAACTCACCGATGGGAGCCTTGAGGTCGTTCATCGGAGCCTTCAAATCTTCCAGTGGTGCCTTCAGAGTGTGCACCGAACCGCTCACTTCTTGTAAGGGCTTTTCGAGATTGCGCAGTGGCTCCTGCAAGGCCTTAAGGTTGCTTTCAGTGCCTTTGAGCGGCAGACTGACGTCTTCCAGCAGAGGACTGAACATCAGCTTGCTATCTTGAGCAAAACTTTTCAAAGGGTTGAGGTAAAACTTTTTCTTTACTTTGGGCAGCACCGCCGCCACTTTCTTTGTAATACTGGCTTTCTGGCTTACTTTTGTGGTTGCTGTAGAACCGGCAGCAGCGTCTGGAACAGAAAGATCTGAATCATATCGATCGCCATCAGTTTTGACAGTCTCAGCAGAGACTGCGGGCAAACAGACAAAAGCCGCAATGCAGCAGAATGGCAATAATTTGAGAGAAAATTTCATGGTCACCGGTGGTCTAAGTACATTGATCTAGGACATCGCCAGGACAGTTCAGGCTCAAGGCAGTCGTCAAGGGTATCATAACTGAGCTTATACCGCTAGAAAAGAGCGTTAACCTACAAAAAACCGTTTATTAATACACATCAAATTAAATTGTTAGCAGCGGGGACGCCAGGTGTTGCCTCAAAGTTCCATGACAATATCAATTTTGGACATATCGTTAGATATAGACCAACAGCCAACTGTGCCACAAAAACATATCTGAACTACTTACTGGTGGCGGTAAAATCTTGAATAGACTGCACTAACGCTTTTGCCAGCCCCAATTTTTGCAGCTGATCGAAACTGAACGTACGCACAATATCATACTTGGCACCATAGCTTACCAGGCCATTATCAAGCTCGTTTAAAAAACGCGCCCCTCTGTATTCTGAAGCCCCAATTTGAAAAAATACTACAGTTACCTCATTGGGGTGGCGAAGCTGTTTTGTGGTGGCCACAAGAGTATCGACAACCATCTGCGGTTCGTAACGCGGAGCCGGCACCCCATCGGTAATCACCGCCAGTAACATCGGTTTGGACCCCGGTTTACGCCGGGCGAGGAAAGCCTTTAACCGATCGTCCAGGGGCTCAGCTAAATGTGTGCCCCACATAAAGGCCGGATTATTGAAAAGATTGGCAATATCAGCAGTGGAAGAATTTGGATAGACCTGAAACTCTGAGGCGAAAGACGTCAGGGTCAAGCCCTTAGGCGCAAAAGGCGTCAGGCGACGCACTAAATCTGTAGTTTGATTGCCGCACCATTCCCAGCGCGATAGACCACCAGGACAATCTCGTCTACGCATAGACAAAGAAGCGTCAACAATCAGCTCAAGATCGTAATTGGCAAGCAACTGTACCGACATGGCGCCGGCAGAGAGCTTTTGACTATTGGCGTTGCCCTGCAAAACTGTGCGAGTGTCTTTGGCTGAAAACATGTTCGAAGGCACCTGGTCAAAAATGCCGCTCTGGTTCTTCAGGGCGCCACCGGTGGACAAGGCCCCTGAAAGCGGAGGAGCAACATTAATGGTGCCATTTAGAATAGCTGGCCCGAGATGTTTTTCTTGCACACCCAGACTAAAAGGCCGGCCATCCACAGGCAAACTGGAAGGGACAGGCAAATTCGGGACCGGTATTGATGAGTTAGCTTCGCTGGGGCGAGCAAGTCGAGTGCGACTTTGAGAATTAGCCTGAGAATTAGTCTGGGAATTAGCCTGAGAATTAGTCTGGCCAAATACCTGAGCGCTCAAGCAGACACCTAAGATCGGTGCTATGACCAGGGGCAAGAAGATACGCAGGCGATATGTCATTGAATACTCTTTGCAGGAAAGTTCTTTTTAAGAGCACGTTCTTACCAGTCCTCTTGATCAGACGCTCAAACAACAAAAATAGTTCAATGGCAAAGATTAAAAAGACCCATTGACTAATTAAATTCGGCCATTGCCTTTATTGCTGGGGCGAACCCTTGCGCTGCGCTTTTAGCCAGCCACTTTTTCTTCTCGGCAGGATCTTTTTCACTTACTCCAATTGTATATTGCGCATGGGCGTGACCTTTTTCAGCTGCCAGCAAGGCACAACCAGACGCGCGTTCGAGATTTTGCTCTACACCCAGCCCATCAAGGTAACAAAGTCCAAGAGCAAATGTAGCCTCGATATGCCCCTGCCCAGCGGACATCTCCAACCACTTAAAAGCCTGTTCGTAATCTTTATCGTTAAAAGCAATATCACCCACTATAAACTGTGCTTCCAGATCCCCTGCCTCAGCCAGTTTGGTCCAAAAGGCTTTACCGGCAGTAAAATTCTTCGGAGCGCTATTTCCGCGAAAAATCAAGACACCATACTGATACAACCGAGCTGATTTTTGCTTACTCTGAATTACAGTGAGAATCTCTGCCTCTCGCTCTATTGCCGGCTTTTGCTCGCCAATATAATTAATGGCTTCACCGTCGTCAGCAAAAGTGCTGCCATCGCCGAGCACCACCGGCAGTTTACTGGCGCCTACAGAAGCATTTAAATATTCCAGCAACACATAGGCAGTAACCTTATCAACGGCCATCAATTTTTGTGCTTCGTGAAAGGCAGAAATGCGGTCCACGAAAGAAAGATGCTTCTGGCGTGTGACCACAACCACCGGCCCGAAACACAAATCGGCCAGAGCCTTCAAACGCACAATTTGAGCCAGGTTCTCGGGCTTCAGGTTTTCATCTACATTTTCAGCCGGCATTGTGAACTCCAGATGCAGTACCAGATACCAGTAAAAGTATAGGTTATTGGCATTCCTCAATGAATTGGAACAACCTGACCGATTAGCTGTCGTCTACAACCGTCACCAGTTAGAGAAAGTTCTGTGAATAATCAAAAATGGTGCACAATCTCAGCTCTCATAGCAGCTCAGCTGCTGTTCTCAACACCAGCATGGGCGGCAGACAAATTAATAGAGCCGCCAGCAGCTGTGGTTCTAACCGCGCCTGTCACTCCCCCGACCCTACCGAAGCCGCAAGCTAACGGTCCCGCTACAGTAGTAACCGACGAGAAGCCATCTACTGGTCCTGGTGAATCTGTGCACCAACCGGCTGCACCCGTTGAGAATGGCGACCTTTCACAAGTAGTGCAAAATCCGCGCTTGTCATTGATATTAGCCGGTGGAGGCGCGCGAGGGGCAGCACATGTTGGTGTTCTAAAAGTATTTGAAGCAGAAAAAATTCCTATTGATTTACTAGTGGGCAGCAGCGTGGGCTCCATGGTCGGCAGCCTTTACTGTGCCGGCGTTCCCGCCGCCAAAATCGAAGAATTGGTGCTCAGCAAAGAATTCAAGAAAGCTTTTTATCCGCTGCCCATTAAACTAAAAGCGGCACTGGTGGTGCCACCATACTTGCTTAAGCGCATGGTGTTTATTAAGCCGTCCATAGGCCTTTATAGCGGCAATACGATCGCAAAATTTGTCAGCAGGAATTTACCACCTGGGATTACGACTATTGAACAATTGAAGACTCCTTATTCAGCACTGGCGGTCAATATAGTAGATACTCGCCCCGTGTGGTTAGACAAAGGGCCAATAAGCAAAGCAGTGCAAGCTAGCTGTAGCGTACCTTTTCTTTTCAAGCCCGTACCCATGGGCGACACCCTGTTGGTGGACGGCGGCTTGCGCTCCAACCTCCCCACCGAGCCGGCAAATTCAGTGGGCGCCAGACTGGTGGTAGCAGTCAAACTGCACGCATATCTCAAAAGTGAAAAAACAAAACAATTCAACAGCGTCATTGGCTACGCCGATAAACTGGCAAGCATTCTCATGGCTGAGATCGAAGACAGACCCGGGCAGGCAGATGTGGTTATTGAACCCAATGCCGACAATTTGAATATGTATGAATTTGATCGCGATGATATAGCAGCTGCCATAGAATCGGGGGAGGTGGCTGCCCGTAAAGCGATCCCGGCCATTAGAGAAAAGCTAAAAGGTTTGACCAGAACTAAACTAGCAACGCCTTAACCTGATCTACGGCTACTGTACCTGCACATGCGGAATTGCATCAGACTGAAGTGGTACCAACGGACCACTTTTATTGCGCTCAAAGCGCATCTCGCAGTTCTGACAACTAAAATAAGCCATATACGTGCCAGGCGGAGGCGCTTCGGCCAGCTCAGGCTCAAAAGTATCAAGTTTTCGCTTGCCGCAGTTAGGACATTTTCCCTTTAGTAATGAAGGCAAAAATGGAGTTAGAATCACGGCCATAATCACAAATATCATGAACGATTCTTTCATTGGCTCCTGCCTTTACGACTTGCTGGATCTATTTTTAGCATATAAGTAACCCACCGATGACTTCTGACGGTAAAATGTAAACAGCATGGATAAACAGCATGGATAATCAATCTAAAACAGACTTGAGCGTCATTATGTCGGCAATGTCATTTGCCGCCGACAAGCATCGCAATCAAAGACGAAAAGACCAGGAAGCATCGCCGTACATTAACCACCCCATAGAAGTAGCAAGATTACTGCACGAAGTTGGTGGTATCGCTGACAGTACCATAATTGCCGCCGGTATTTTGCACGATACTGTTGAAGATACAGATACCACCCGCGAATGTCTGGAAGATTTGTTTGGCGATGAAATAGCTTCACTGGTGATGGAATGTACTTACGACAAAAGTTTGCCCCAGGCAGAACGCAAGCAAAAGCAAATTGAGCATGCACCGCTTATAAGCGCTAGAGCCAAATGCATTAAATTAGCCGATAAAATCAGCAATGTTCGAGACATGGGAAAATCTCCACCAGCTTCATGGAGCCAGCAACGCTGCATTGAGTATGTAGACTGGTCAAAACAAGTTGTGGCTGGTTTACGCGGCACCAATGATGCTCTAGAACGTCTGTACGACCACTCGGCTCAAGAGGCCCTGCTCAAGCTCACCGCGGCTGCTAACTTAAATTGACTAACCGCGACACCACTTTGAGACCGATAAAGGCAGATGACATTGCACTGTTCAGTCAATGGTTCAGCGCACCACATGTGGCACCATGGTGGGACGGTATAACCGATCAAGAAACTTTGCAAAGCAAATATCAAGCTTGCCTTGAACCACAGGCTTTGACGCGTGTTTATATTATTCAAGTAGACCAGAAACCGGTGGGCATGATCCAGAGCTACAAGCATTGCCACTATCCGGCCTGGGAAAGAACAGTGGCCATCGATAAAGCCCTGGGCATTGATTATGTTGTGGGTGTCGCTGAGCAAATCGGCAAAGGTGTGGGTACGCATGCCATCAGAATGATGACAAAGATGGCTCTCTCACTTTATTCTGATATTGACTCAGTGGTGGCGGTGCCGCAAAAAGACAATCTTGCCTCCCGCCGCGCCCTGGAAAAAGCAGGTTTTGCTCTGGTGCGTGAGGCAAAGCTAGAGTCTGACTGTCCGTCCGACTCAGGCATCAGCGCCATTTATCAAAAGCTGCGCTGATTTCTTCTTTGAATTGGAAAATATCGGGACGACAGGATTTGAACCTGCGACCTATTGCTCCCAAAGCAACCGCGCTACCAAGCTGCGCTACGTCCCGGCTTTCAAATATATCACACCGGCCGGCGCTGAAAACAAAAAGTAAAGCTCTTGCCTACTTGACCACTCAGCTATTTAATCAGGCAACTCTACGGTACAAACTGCGGTGGGCCTTCGACACTCACGTCTAGGGCATCTTTATCGATGTAACCAGTTCGCCCGTTTGCCATTTGCACTTTGTATTTGTTGTTATTAATGCCACCTAAGACCACTACCCGGTCACCTGACTGGGTGTGTGTCAGAGTGCGGTTACCTTCGTCTTTGACAGAGTTAACGCTCTTCACCGTGGCTGTGGTGTAAGCATCGCCGGTTTTGCAATTGATAAAGCCGCCATAGATGTAGCCTTCTCGGCCGTTCACCCGCACTTTATACCAGCCTTCCTTCTTGCCAATGATAGCTACATCAGCCCCGCGCGGAATCTCGGCAATGGTGCGGTAATGAGTGCCCACGCCCCGTCTAACTTTCACTGTTTCGCTCGACAAAGAACTTATTACAGTGCCTTTTTCGGCTTCGCTGACTTTCTCAATCACCTTAGTTGAAGCAGTCTTATCAACTGCTTTAATCACTGGCATAGCTAAAGGTGCCACTGCAACAGCAGGAGGTGAAGCACTATGACTACTAGAATTAGTGTTGCTATTAGAATTGCTCGAGTCGTTGGTATCGTTTTTTGCAACGTGGTCATCAGGAGTAGCCAACAACTTGTCGACTAATGTCGACGTCTTATTTTCATAAGTTGAAGCCACAGAAGCATTGTCACTCTCGGCACCATGTCCTTGCACTTTGACACGCCGTAATTCGCGTGTCTGCATAACACCTGAGCTGCCTCTGGCCAGCACAACTTCAAACGCGTCTTCAGCATTGCCCATGAAGTAAACGGGTGCTCCGCTCTGAATCGCTTGCCGAGCCGCTTCCCTGCGTCTTCTGCGGCTGCGACGTGAGCCGCTGTTGTCGTCTTCAGCCCCTGCGCTAGACACTGCCGCCGCGCCTTTGCGCTTGATCTCAAAAGCAGGAGGGCAGATTTTTAATTTCCCCACACGGCCTAAAGAATCGCCAACCGCATTGGTCAGAAATCTTCTAAAACGCGGCTTCTGCGCCGGGTCTGCCACAGTAAAGGCAATGGCACGCAAAGCGGCCATTGGACCTCGTCCATTATCGTCTTGCAGCTCATAGGCGGCATTGTTGTACACCAATTTGAGCTTGAGTTTTTCATCAGGCAGGCCTAAAGCCCTCAAACTCGATGGCGTGAACAATTCTTCTTCACTGGCCCGCGAGGCCACGGTCATTTCAATATCAATGTCTTTGCCATTGGCGGCAAATGCTGTTTTGCCTTCACCGCCACCGCTAAAGAATGGCACCGATTTGTCGCTCAAATCTTTTACGCCATTAGCAGTCAGGGCAAAAACTTTTACTTGCGGCTTGCCACCAGCTTGCGCATTGTGGTGGCCAAGTAGAACCAAGACATCGCCGGCCGGACCCAAAACTTTTGCTTCGTCGAAAACGTCAAACTTACGCAGTACGGCTACATCTTTGCCTGAAATTATGTAGTTGCAGGGCTGTAAAACCGTATCTACTTCTACTAATTTAAGACCTTTAGGCAAATCAAAAACGTGAATTTCATAAGCGGAAGTAGGCAAAAGCTTTTGCATTTTTGCCGCTATTTCGGCCGGTGGCAAAGTCACATTTTTTTCGAGAAAACGCTTGACGCTGTTTTCTAGCTCGCTTCTTAGATGATCGGCATCTTCTTTCGATTTGGGGCCCTTTGCCACCATTCTCGATACTTTACGCAAGTCAGCGTCTGAATCGAACATTGATGGAATCATGGCCAGCGATACAGCTCCAAGGCCGAGCAGAGCCACAGCTGCTACACCTATGGCACCATACTTGAGCACTTTAGGGCTAAGTGCATTTTTGCGCGCCAGTTTAGCGCCGCATTCTTTACACTGAACAGCGGCGACAGAATTTCTAACAGTACATTCAGGGCAACGCATGGGTCACATCCCAATCGCCAGACCAGAAAGGAGGTATGGATGGTACGTATGACGGTACGTATCCAAACCACGGGCACAACAGCCGAGTATATAATACCTATCCTTGGCGATCTCAGTAGATGTCATGGTCTAATTTTCTAAGGATGAAATACAAACTTGCAGCCATTAAGCGAAGAAAAAGCCAGATGCGCACTGGCTAAAGTATGTGCCCTTGCCTATGAGCGTGGTTACATTTGCGGCACTGAGGGCAATTTCAGCCTCAAATTAAATGACGCCACTCTGTTAACGACTCCGGCGGGAAGCTGTAAAGGTTCATTAAATGAATCTGATTTTGTTTTAACAAATCTCAATGGTGAGCTGCTCGATACCCACTCAAATCGAGGCAAAAAGGCCTCAACCGAGCTAAAGATGCATCTGGTTGTTTACGCCGCCAGAGCAGACGTATTAGCAGTTGCCCATGCACATCCGACTACAGCGGTAGCTTTCACCATCGCCGGCAAATCATTGAACCGTTGCGTTATGCCTGAATCAATTTTGACATTAGGCGAAATTGCAGTGGCACCATATGCGACACCAAGCACCGACGAAGTACCTGAAAGCATCAAAGCCCACCTGCAGCACACCGACACAATTTTACTTTCACACCATGGCGCATTGACTTTCGGCAGTGATATTTTCCAGGCCTTTTACCGACTTGAAACTCTCGAGCATCACGCAAAAACATTGTTACTGGCCCATATGTTAGGTGGAGAAAAAACACTTTCAGCTAAACAGGTTGAAGACCTCTTTGCTGTCTGTCAAGTTTATGGCATGACTGCTCCCAAGAATGCCGCGCAAATTATTGAAGCAGGCACCCGATGAGTGACGAACTACACCCTCTGGAAGAAATTACCACTCTCTATCTTGTGCGTCACGGTCACACAAGAGCTACCGAACTAGGTTTACTTTACAGTGATGTAAAAATAGAAATCACTGCCAAAGGTGAAAAACAAGCTCAAGCAGCGGCTCAATATGTCGCCGCATTAAAGCCACAAAAACTAATTTGCGGCCAGGCTGTGCGCGTCATTCAATCATGCCGCCCGTTAGAGCAAGAAACGGGGCTGACGGCCGAAGTTGTAGAAGGCTTCGAAGAATGGCAGGTGGGTGAATGGGAAGGCAGAACATATCTTGACATAAAAAAGAATGATGGCGAACAGTACCACAGCTGGTGCGCAGATCCGATTGAAAACGCACCACCTGGGGGTGAGTCTATCAAGCAATTAAGCCATCGCATTGCTGAGAGTGTCAAAACTTTAGTTGGCTCACCGTCTTATTGCGGCAAAACCATCGCCATGGTCACCCACTCAGGCATTATTCGCTCAATTCTGGTTTACGCTTTAGGAATGCCTGTGCAAAACTTCTGGCGCCTTTCAGTACCAACTGGTTCTGTGACCAGAATCGACTTCAGTCAAAACTTTGCCACCGTTCATTTTATGGCTGTCAGCCCTGTTCTTAAAGGCTAATCTTTTTTGACTGGCTCCACGCCGGCCTTGCCGTAGCGAGATGACAATCTCAAATTAGTAACCAGGCGCTGTTTTTCATCAAAGCTTAAAATCGAACGAATCTTGAGCACCAGCTTAACTCTCTCGGTGCCGATCTCGGCTTGCACCTTATTGATTTCGTCTTGCTTGGCCAGCACTTTTCTTTCGTCAGGATCAGGCTCAAACTGCAAATCGCGCATTTCTTTGAGCAAGTTGCCAAAAAGAGCCAGTCGCACACGTTGGCCGTCTTCAAACTCTTTGGCCATGATGCGAATTTTGCGTTCTTGTTCTTTATCGATGCCGGCTTCTTTATAGATGGCCAGCGGATCAGTCTGTACCATCACCGAACCGGGCAAATTCGGATGGGGCACTATAGCATTACCGAAAGTTTTTTCAGTGTCGCTTCTGTGCTTTGAATCTTTTTCTTTATCGCTGCTTTCGGCGAGGGCGCTGGTAAAAGCGGTGGAAGAAAAACCAAGTAAGACGGCGCTTGCAAAGGTCAGGGCAGATCGTAAATTGAGCATATTTTCACAAAAAACAGGGCAGGAATTTTGCTCAGTATAACCTCATTCAATACCAAAATGTATGAAGGGCGCCCAGGCGTGTACCGGCTGTTTGGCTTCAATTGCTTTCATCTGAGCCTGACGCAAGGCCTGGGCCACAGAGACTTTTCCTAACTGCCATGCGGTATGAAAATCTTGCATCAAGGCGGCTGTGGAGCGGTCTGCTACTTCCCAGAGCGACAAGACCAGATTGGGCATGCCGGCATACATGAGCGCACGGGCCAGACCAAGAATTTCGCCGCCTTCAGTGACAACGTTGACACCGGTTTGACAAGCGGAAAGCACTAACAGGCGACCTTTATGGGTACGCAGAGCATTGCCTTCAAGAATTGATGCTGCCGAAAGAATGCTGCCGTCTGAGAGCACCAGCCCGGAAGCCATTGGTTCATCATGATTGAAAATGGCATGGCCGGCGAAGTGTACTACTTCAAATTCGCCGAATAATTCGGACAAAGAGCGCTTCACTTCTTCGTTAGTGAGCAGAGTGCCATTACCGGCAGTGCCCTGGCCAAGCGACAAAATCGAATTTGCCTCTTCCATGGTATATGCCAGGTCTTCTAAGCCTGCTGACGAACGCAAACGCGAGCTGAAGACCATGCCACTTTCTCTGGTGGCGGAATAATCACTAATGGCAGAAACAAGATAACGGGCTGCCGCTTCTTTTTGAATTGCACCTGAGCCGTCAGACGTAACCGCTCCGGCCGCACTAGACGCACTAACCGCACCACGAGTCTGGGCTAACACTGGAATCAGTGACACCGTCGGCACGTAGCTGATGGCATAGCTCTGACAAACGTAAGCAGAAGCATCATGAAGGGCTGAAAAAGGCAAATGATAAAGACTGCCATGAGGAATTAGCAACAGTCTTTTCACTGACGGGTGAAGCTTTTCAATCACAGGACCGAGCAAATTGTTGTAAAGCCTTTTGCAGAGAGAAACCGGCACTTCCCAGCCTTCTGTAGAACTCATTTCCAAAAATGTAGCAATATCATCGCGAATCTGGTCCAGGGCCTTGCTATCCATCACTGCGTGAGTAGACAGGCCAGGTCTGCTGCCTGCATCAGAAGATAGGCCATCATCACTCTTCAAATTTTGCAGATTTTTTTCATTTTGCACGCATGCTACAAGCAGATAATCTTGTGGAAAGAAAAACTCAATGACGCAAGTATCATCAGCCAGTTTGCCTGATTGCCAGAGTGACTGAATTTCGCCGTAACTGAGTGTGCTGGCTGATACCAGATTGGCATAATTAGGGTGACGGCGACGCAGTTGATTTAAAACTTCGCGCCATTCTAAATAGAGCTTACGCGTATCTTCTTGTGGTGCCTGAGAACCGCGCAGACCTGTATTGCCACCATTTCCAGTATTGCCAGTATTGCCACCACTACCGGTGCCCGAGTCATCTTCAGGTTGACCGTGGAAAAACTGGCGCTCTAGATGGGCAATTTGAGCTCGCAGATCAGCTTCTCGTGACATCAAATCTTTTAAGCTGCGGGTGACACCAGTGCCACCTGTGCCATCGCTACTCACACTGCCATCATCATCACCAACAGCGGCTAGCTCGCTAACATCAATGGGTGAATTGCTGAGCAAATCGAGCAGTGCTCGTGACTTTGCTCTACCTACATACTCAAGTGCTTCCACCCGCAAATTCAACTTCAGACAAGTTGAGACCATGTCGCCATAAAGTTCCTGTCCGCGATTGGCAAAACTAGTCTTTAAATCGTCGGCTTTAATCATGCCGCGCTGCTCGTCAAACAACTCCACAGCCTGGCGGAAATATTCGAAAGCCGGGGCCAGTTCGCCGCTTTGCGCTTTCAATTTTCCTAAATTACCAAGGTAAATACGCTCGCCGAGGCGATCTTTGATGGAGCGGCTAATGGTCAGCGCTTCCGTATAATATTCATTGGCACGTTCAAAGTCAGCCAGAGCTTTATAGCAGTCACCCAGGCTATCCAGATGAGCGGCAATGGTGGCCGTATCTGAAAGTTCACGGGCAATAAACAGGGCTTTTTCTAAAAGCAAAATCGCTTCATCGGTTTGGGTCAAACGGGCTAGCGACACGCCCTGATTACCAAGCCAGATGCCCTCACGCCGGCGGTCTTTGCCTTGAGAGGCCAGATGCTGCGCTTCTTTATAGAGGTCAAACGACTGACTAAACTTGGCCTGCTCAAAGCAAATATTGCCTTCCGAGCCACGGCAGATAGACATAGTCAGCGCGTCTGATTCATATTCGGCTTCGAGATAGGCACGTCGATAATAATTGGTCGCTTGCTCGAACTGACCAAGCTCACTTAATGCCAGACCAAGACTGCCAAGCCAAACACTTTTTTCGCCCGAAGCTGTGTGATCAGCCAGCTCCAGAGCAATGTTAAACCAGTCGGTGGCGGCTTCTAAATGCGATAAAGACATGCAAACCGAACCAAGATTGCCGGCCGCCAGCTCCATAGAATTGAAATCTTGTAAAAATGACGCTGTGTTGTAAGCCAGGTCAAAATGGCCCTGGGCCTCAGTAAAATCGCCTTGCCCGGCCAGTTGTTCGGCGAGAAACAATCGCGCTTGCAGTTCACATTCGAGCAAATTGGCCTGACGGCAAAGTTCGATGGCCTGATGCAAATGCTCTATTGATTGGGCATGAAGGCCGATCATGCGTTCAGTCTGGCCCAAATAAGTCAGCACTACCGCTTTTGGTTTTTCCGCATAAGGAGCATCCTGGCATAAAGTTAGCGCTTGAAGAAGCAATGCCTGGGCCTCTTTTCCACCTCCTACGAGCAGCTGCTCATAGGCGGCAGTAGACAGTGCCTCAATTTCGTTGAGGACGTTTTCGTTAACCATGTGCCTGCCGCGACGTTTTTTCTCGCGGTGAGAATCAGTCATCGAAAGCCTCGACCGTATCGCTTCTTGCATGTGCCTACCAGTGAAATCATTGTACCTTCTTAAAAACTGTTGCTTTGGCTAAGCAGCTTACCTATATATGTATCCGTCCACGCTGCTTTTTCGACAAGTTAGTAAATGACCTTAAATTTGGTCCGCAAAGCAAAAGAGGCGCCGGGCGCCTCTAAAGATTGATGCTCTGAAAATTAATTACAGTGCAGTAGGTGTTGAGTGGTAGGTACCGTAGGTGGCGACCACCGGAGCAGAGTGAGCCGGTGCAGTCTTTTTCACCACAGCAGCAATGTGCGGAGCGCTGCGGCGCGTAGCTTTGTAAGCCATTGGCGCGTAAGACTTGAAGGCGCTGGCTGAGACTACTCTTCCACTGCGACCGGTGCTGTTACCAGCTCCTGCCAGATAAGTGTGGAAACCTGATGGTTGCAAATTGCTGTGAGCGTGACCTTGTGCAGGGGCATGCTGACTGCCGTGCCACGAGCCAAAATAACTCGGAGTCATGGCTTTTTGAGCGTGCATTGAACTTCCATTCATAGAGCTTCCATTCATAGAGCTTCCACCAGCAGCTGGAGCAGACTTAGCACTGCTGCCGATCAACTGTTTCAGTGAAGCCTCAGGAATTAAGCTGAGCGGGAATGGCGCTGGTCCTGCTGTAGCATGCGATTGTGGCTGGCTGGCGGCAAATTCAGCTTGTAAGCTGGCCATTTGCTCGGCTTCACTTTCAGTGGTGGAACCGTTGGCGGCATTGCGAGCCATTTGAGTCCATTCAGCTTCAGACGGGGCTGCTTTGCTGGCAGGCATGTGAGCTACAGCTTGTTGTGCACAAGGGAAACCAACCTGACCGGGAGTCGATGGTGACTGCCCTGGAACGGAGCGAGCTGCGTTCTTGCGCTGGAAGCCTGCGACACAATCAGCAGCTTGACGCAGACGGTTGCGGTTTTGCGCTGTGTTTAGTTGCTGCGAGCGATAGGAGTTGTAGCCGGGTGCTGAATAATTAGAATCATTCTGGGCTGGCTGTGCGGCAAAACTTGATTCATTAATGGTGGCGGAGAGATTAGGCTGATTGCTGTTATCGAGTTGAGGCATTTGCGCTTGCAACTCGGAACGGCTCGGTAATTTTCTACCAGGCACGAATGGGCGCAATTTAACGGATCCGGCAATCGGGGTCATGGCCAGTCTGGTTTGCACCGCCCGTGGCTCAGAGAAGCTGGCGCTGCTGAAATCGCGCTTGATTGGCAAAGACCTTTTCGAAGACTTAAAACTGGCAACAGCATGAGGATCGCTGAGAGCGTGAGCTGTGGCTTTTTCAGCTACGGCCGCTTTGAGGAAACTCGCCGTGGAGCTCATGCCACCGTCGGCCATGGCTTGCTGTGTGAATACCAGCGGAAGACTCGCCGCTACGTTCACGCCAACTAAAAATGCATGTGATTTCATCTGATACCTGATTCGCCAAAGAAAGTAGGTTGTTTGTTGCCGAACATAACAATCGACTGCTTTAGTCTATGAAACCTCACCGCACCTGTCACTGGGAAGAATACGCAAACCGCTTACAGAAGTGCCCATTCTTCGTTGACCCAGTGGGAGAACTCCCATGGAGCAATTATTAATGTTACTTACTCAGTCCCAAACCAATCGATAGCCGACGCCGCGCACCGTCAAAATATGCTTCGGAGCACTGGGGTTGGCTTCTAATTTTTCCCGCAAATATCTGATGTGCACATCGACGGTACGGCTCTCGCCTAGAAAATCGGAACCCCAGACCCCCTGGAAGAGTTGATCGCGGGAAAAGACTCGATTGGGTTGCCTGGCCATGGCCAAAAGCAATTCGAACTCTTTAAAAGTCAGGTCAATGGATTTTTCGCCCACCAGCACCGTGCGGCTATCAGTGTCGATGAACAAATCGCCCAGGCGAATGCCTTTGGTAACTTCCTGAACCTGAGGAGTTTCGCGCAGATGCGCTTTGACCCTGGCCACCAGTTCGCGCAATCGCACGGGTTTGGCGATGTAATCGTTGGCACCAAGCTCGAGACCGACCACGGTGTCAATTTCAGACGTGCGAGCGGTGAGCATCAATATGGGCGTGCGTTTATCGAAAGCGCGCACTCGACGACAGACTTCGTATCCATCAAGACCAGGCATCATCAAATCGAGAATGACCAGATCTGGTTTTTCATGCTCGAATAACTGAATGGCTTTGATACCGTCGTGGGCTAATAAAGTAGAAAATCCTTCTTGATTCAGCACGTATTGAATGCTGGTTGCGATATCTACTTCATCATCGACTATTAGTAGTTTCTTCAATGGGCCAAACCGGTTGAAATTGGGATCCACATAGTATCACTCCTGCAATTAAACTCTCGCTATTAGAGTCTAGGTATTGGAGTCTTGCTAGTAGACTCTTGCCAATATATAGGTCACGAGGCGGCGGAGTTTTCAAGACACCTATAGATAATCACATGCTTGAATTGGACGGGATTTCAGTAAGTTGTGCCAATGTTCAGTACAATAAGAACTCTATCTCGACGGTCGATAACTCTTGTGCGTTTCCAGCAAAATAAAAATTTGATTTTGTGTGCCCTGGTAGTGTTATCCACTCTGCTTTCGGCCAGTGGCGCCACTGATGCAAAGAGCGGCAGCAAGGCAGTGGCAAAAACTCAGCCACGAGCGACATCAACTAGAGCAGTCCAGCCTACAACTGTTCCACCTGTAATCAATTCATTTTTGCCCTATCCGCCTATGATTCACCCGGTGCGCATCGGCCTGAGCACAAAAAGTTCGGCTATTCGCGTAGCCATCTGGCAACAGGGTGCAGTTTTTGTTAACGGAATGCCAATTTTCGCCCTGGAACCGCGCATGGTTTACACCATCACGCCCGGCAAAATTACAGAACTTGGTACCGGTCGCAGTTGCACACTGCCATATGATCAGCGCTGTCACATATCGGCTCCCGATTATCGAGTCTGGACTGTAAACCGCTGGTGGCGCGGTTGTCTGGAAGTCATCAACATGCCGACATACGTAACCGCCATTAATCTGCTCGATTTAGAAGATTATTTGCAAGGTGTGGTGCCATCTGAAATGCCTTCCAGCTGGCAGCCCGAAGCTTTGAAGTGTCAGGCTGTGGCGGCGCGTAGCTACGCCTATGCACACATGGGCAAAGGTTCAAAATGGAAAAGCGAAGGCTTTGATATGGTGCCTGACGTGCGCGACCAGGCCTACAAGGGGCTTGCGGCCGAAGCACCATCAACACTGGCAGCGGTTTTTCAAACTCGCGGCTTGATTTTGAAAAATGCCGACAAAGTTAAACCCGGATTTTATCGCGCCTGGGTTGGCGACGAAATGGAAAATCTCAATATCAAAAAGAGCGCTGTTTCGCAAAGTCATCTTGAACAAATCACAGGCATTAAGGGCATCGTCGGCGTCACTGTCAAGCAATGGAATGCCACCGGCAACGCCAGCCACATACAAGTTATGGGCGTGAGAAACAGCCGCGAGGTAGATGGCATTGCCCTGGCGCGCATGTTGAATTTTGCCACCGCCGGAATTTTAGACGTACATGACGAAGGTTCAAACTGGGTCTTCACTTATCGGGGCCATGGCAATGGCGCCCGCGGTCTCAGCCAACATGGCGCCAATATGTTTGCCAAACGCGGCTGGACATTTGATCGCATTTTGCAGCAATACTATCAAGACGTAGACGGCAAGCTGCAATTGGGCTTTATTGACGGCTCCTTTAAAATGTATCCGACCGCACCACAACCAGTAAGAAAAGCAGCGGGTAAGACTGAATTTTCAAAAGGTTTGATCGATCAAGACAAACACGAAGATAAAGAAGAAAAGGCCAGCAAAGATAAAGATAACTCTTAGTCTTTGCGTGCAAGACTCTTTAAACGCAAGCGCAAGCCTTCAACAGTGGCCGTGGAAGGTCCATAATGCTTTTCATATATGGTGAGCGCGCGGCGATAAATAAGCTCAGCTTTTTCTAAAATGTCACTACATCCGGTGACGCGCACAGCTCCGGAAAGCACATCAGCTAATCTGGTTAATGCTGCTGCCAGCGAAAGCCCACTGCCACCATGAATGGTATCAAGCACATCTACCTGGCGCTCTAGAACTGCAATTTGCTCCATGTGCAATTCAAGCTTACCGTAGACTACAGAAAGATTGGCAAGCACCGCAGCTACTTCAGCACTGACTGCTGTAGTTGCACTTTGAATATCAAGCAATTCTTCGAAAACTGCTCTGGCCGCTGCATAAACTCCGGTGCGCAGGTAAAAGGCACCAAGTCGGTTCAAAACATCAAGAGTGGTTTCGTCTAGCCCGCCTTTGAGTTTTTCTTGACTGCGCAAAAGTGCTAAAAATAGCTTCTCGCCTTCAGATGAACGGCCGGTGCGCTCAAACACTGTTGATAGCTTTTCTACAGTGTCGGCGAGATCAAAATAATCAGACAACTGATTCTGGTCGCTACTGATTCTCAATGCATAGATGCGCTTGAGATAAGGTTCTGCTGCTTCAAACTTAGCTCGACCGACATAAAAATTGGCCAGCTCTTCAAGATGTCCAATGATGGCAGGGTTGGCCGAACCCATGGCTGTCTCAGAGACATTGAGAGCCATGCGGTAAAGCTCTTCGGCATCATCAAAACGACCTTGAGTCAAATACTCCATGGCCATCTTAAAATAATCCACAGCCTGTCTCAACTCCACTTGAACAGTGGCAGACTCTGCCGCTCGCTCAGGCTCTGGAGCCGGACAAATTATCTCTTCTGTAGTTAAGGTCTTGCGGGAAGAAACCGGGCTAATAACAGGAGTAACCGAGGTGGGGGCAGTTAAATCGATCATGGGATTCTAAATATTGTCTACAGATTCGAAAGGGGTAAACCATCTAAGCCAGCATGGTAGTGATGTTTGAACGCATTGACAAGTGAGCGATAAGATATACATTTGATTAAACGATAGCGAAGGGCTACCAGCCCGGCTTTACGTCGCTTTAATAAAACGAAATAAGTTAGGGTACAAATTCTATTATTCAACTTTCCACAGTCGCTTGCCCACCGTATCGATACCATCGACAGTCTGTTGCAAGGTATGCACGGCTGTAAGTATCAACACATTATCAGGCGGATCGGCAGAACAAAGTTGTTTTAAAGCAACCAGCTTTTGATTGAAGTCGGCTACAGCGTCGCGCATCACGTCAAGGTCTACGGCGGCTTTTGAAAGATTTTTCTTGGAGCCTGCGGTCAATTGATGCTTAAGTGTGGTCAACTGTTTGGTATTAAGTTGCACAGCGGCTACAGAGGTGTCTATGGAGCTGAGTGACTGATTGAGAAAAGCAGCTCGGCATTTCAAATAAGGGCCTGGTCGAACACTGTCGTTCATTAGCATAGCGGCACTGGCTGGAGTGAAAGCACTCCAGGGGTCGGCAATGACGGCATCGTTATTACTTAGTGGATTAGCCACCATCTGCCTTCGTCCTGCCTCTCGCTCCAGATCTCGAAGCGAGCTTTCTATGCGTCTTAAGTTCTCGTGTAAATCGCGCAGTTCACCCTTGAAGTCATCTTCAGGTAGAAGTTGTGCAGTAGCTGCCGTTGAGCCTGCTGTTGAGCCAGGCGTTGAGCCAGGCATGGAGCTAAGACCATCAGCAATGGCCGGAGCGCTCGTTACGCTCATATTGACCTGACAGACCAACGATACAATCAAGGTAGAGCGAAAGAGAAAGTGCTTTTTGGTCATATGCTTCTTTGTCATGCGTTCCTTTATATACTGGGTTTAACTGCATTTGTATCAAGTGATTCTGGAGGTTTTAACGACCCGTCAGTCTTGGTGATACCAGACTTAGTGCCATTGGTTTGAAGACTAGAATTATTGGCGTTAGGCTTATTGGCGTCAGAAATAATATCGGCTGCAGTTATCCATCCTGGAGGCCGCAAAAAACCAAATTGTTTTTTGCGCTCCCAGTGTGCTTGCTTAAATGGCCCGCCAGCAATTTCATAATAAGTGTAGACAGCGCCGCGACTGAGATAGGCACCTTGAGTAGTACTGAAGATGGCATTGACCACACCAGCGTCGCCTGGCCCCATGCTGGCAGCACCGGCCCCGATACCAGGCACGTAGATGCTACCCGGCACTGGTGAGCCGATAGCGCTTAATATCTGATCTATGTTAGCAAGCAATTTAAAGTCGACCTCGTTAAGAGGCTGTACGGCTAATTCTTGATCAGCAATTTTTGCCAGGCGATCCAGAAGACGAACATAGTCGGCCGACCTTTTGCGCCGCTCCTCAGGAAAACATTTTAGTCTGGTCAAATCATTTTCTGTGATACTCATCAAAGCGCCCAGTTTGCGATATAAATCGGGCATAGGCTCAAGGTAGTGAAAGTTAGAAGCACGCCTGACTGCAGGCCGGGCAGCACCAAACATGCGAGCTGCAGCGCTAACTTCAGGCTTTGACTCAGGCTTAGATTCGGGCTTAGATTCTGGCTTTGCGCCAGCAGCTTGACCAGTTGTAGTCGCAGTTGCACTTGCAGTAACAGCGGGAGCATCAAATGCGGTGTATGAATCGGCAAAGGCCGCCGAAGCGCTTAGAACATGCTGGCAATACCATAGCTCTGAAAGCAAACAAGAAAGCGAATTTTTCTTAAACGGCCGAAAATACTCTGTGATAATTGCCCATCGTTTCTCAGCCAGACAGTTTGGCGCATTGGGGTCAGCTTCAACTCGGCGCTTACCGGCAACTCGAACCAACTCGGGCAACGTATTGATCAAACTAGGATCCATGCGATCACTAAGGGAGTGCAAAATATTGCTTGCCACCGGAGAGCCCCAGGCATAAAGAATAAACAACGACAGCGGCGAAATAAATCCTTCTTCGCCTTCTTCTCTGTAAGTAGCAGTTTGCGTCTTGAGCCAATCTAATTCATAACTGTTTACTGGCGGCAAAAAGCGCATCACCAACAAATTTTCTTCCGCACCACGATTTTTTTCCATTTCAAAAATAGAAGCGGCATCGAGACCTTGCGGCTTCTGCTTTTTAATCGATAGCAGCAATCTAGCCCGAGAAAAAGGTTGCGCCAGTGTTTGTAACATGTCGCGAAATTCTAAATTGCCTGCTTGAAACATGCTCTTTAGTTCGCGCGGATAAACTGTCTGCTCTCGGGTGAGCGAACTTGGATTTATACTCAGGCTGATTTCATAAATACGCTGCCAGGCCGGCATGAGCGACTCACCGGCAGCAGCGGCTGCTTTGCCGCTGCGGTTGCTGCGGCCTAATTCCAGAGCGCGGTAGAGCAAAAGTGCCCGGCGAAACGTATTTCCGCCACCAGTCTCAGAATTGTTGGTGACATCAGACAAAGTCAAATACATGCGCGAAAGCCATGCCACACTGCGAAAATAATTTGCGGTTTTCTCACTACGCAAATAAAGACCCATGGGGCGTAAAGAGCTGAAGTCTTCTTCACGGTTAAAGATCACAGAGCGCCCTTTTTTACCGCGAGAAATAATCTCCATCTCACTGCGGGCCAGGTCGCTGGCACCACCCATATCAGGTAATACGACCTTAGGATCGAGCAATTTGAGGGCGACAATAATAAAGGCCAGATTGCGCTGAATATCATCTTTAACTTCATCTATTTCGCAAAGGCGATAATCTTTGACGCAAGATTCCATTAGAGCCATTAAGAGCGTGCGCAATTCCGGATAAAGAGTGTCGCTCACAACTCGAAATGCCATGGCATTATTAAAAGCAAAATAAGCATGCACAAAAGGGTCAGCAGTAATGAAATTGCTTTTGTCGCTCTCGCGATTTGATTTATATATCGCAGACATGGTATCAAAAGCGGTGCCCTGCACCACCACAAAATGATTGTTACCAAGCATTTTGCTGCTTTTGACGCCCAAACCATCCAGATTCATGCCGGTCAAGGTCAGTGGTTGCGGTTGATGCGCAGCCACGGTCATTTGTGGAAACATGTCTTTTAAACTGGCCGTGCCAAACGTACGCTTTGGCGCTTCTTCTGTAAGTTTAATTTCAGTGGGGCGACGAAACTTCTGTGTAGGGTCGGTAAAAACTTGAGCCGTGGCAGGCATAATGAAGCCTGAAGTGATGCAGAAACACAGCAATGATGACAAATATTTTTTTGCTGTCTTCACGATTAGCTTAACGGTCAGTAAAAAGTAAACGGTGAGTGGAAAGCTTTTCTTCCAGGGCTGGAGAGAAGGCAACCGGCAGTGGCTTGTTATTTAACCAGGCACGCAACTGATCGCCGTTGGCAGATGAAAGCATATTGCCGCTCTGGCCAAGAGATAGAGTCTGATAGAACTTTTCATCGTCAGAGAGGTCCACCAGCATACGCATGGTTGGCCCTGAGCTACAGACCGAATGAGTGCTGCTGCGGCGCAATGATTCTTCCATGCTCGAAACAGTGTCATGATTGCCGCCCACGGCTACAGGCCCGCGATTGAGCAGAGGAGAAAGCAATGGCACCAGAGCTGGTGCACCGCGCAGAAGTTCACTTTCAAACTCAATGGTGTGCATCGGGCCCCATTTCCAGGCACTAACATCATCTGACTTTGACTGTAGACGCACTTCTTTAACAGCCTGGCCAAATGAACTAATGACAAAAGCTTTGAAAGTGCGTTCATCTGAAGGTAGCCAGGCATCGCTCTTTTCCAGCAAGACTTTTTCGACCACAGCTGACCACTGCGGATAACGGTCTAAATATTCATTTGTATAAGCAGTCCCCAGACGCGGCTCCAGCAGTCGGCGGATCATAGTTTGTACAAAACTCTGATAAAGCGCGGCTCCACTGCTGTTCTCGCTCAATACGCCGTCCCATTTACCAATGGCATCGAGCGCACTTAATTGAATGGCATCGATAGATTCAGTTTTTCCGATAGCTTCAATTAGTGTTTGCTTAACCAGCGGTGCAAGCGGTGCCAACTGGTCTCCCTGCAACAAGGCCATTTCAGGTAAACCCGGTTTCTGATTGTTTTTCTTATACGCGGCCAGCACATTGAGTATTCTCTGAGCGCGATAAATATTGACGTTGAGTGGCATGTCAGTGCGAGCCTGACGGAAATTGGCAACGTAATAGCCGGCACCAGGATCAAGCGCGTGTTCCATGTCTTTGTAAGGCACAGCTGACACCCAGTCACCTAGCCCGGTCCAGCCTGGTGAAAGCAGGCATGACTCCCATTTGCTTGATTTGCCGACTGCGGCAACTGACCGCTCTGGAATGGTGCCTGCTTGCTGATAGCCGATGTGACGATCTTTATCGGCGTAGAGGAAAGTAAAGGGCGATCCGGCGTAGTGCGAGAGCACGCTCTGAAACTGACTGAAATTGTTTGCATGATTAAGGCGATAAATCGACTCGGCCAGGCCGCTGGTTTTCTCGGGCTGATTTAAACCGACCCATGCCAGTGCCACCGCATTCTGATCAGTTTTGATTAAGACAGGACCATGTCTGGTTTCAAGCACTTTGTGCAGCAGAGTAGAAGTTTGCAAAAGGGAGCTCGAGAAGCGCACCGGAATTTCTTCTACGATCTCTTTGGCAGCAGCCCATCCTGTGGGAGTTTTATATTTGCCGGGAAATTGTGGCGAGAATTGTTCAAGGAACAAATCTTGCACATCGACTTTTAGTGAGGTCATGCCAAAAGCAATTTGTCCATTGCGGCCATTGAGAATGCCGGGTACACCCGGAATAGATGCGCCGGCCAGATGCAGGGTAGGAGCACGCAGAGCAATCAAATACCAGTCACAAGGCTGAGTAAATGCGAAGTGCCGGTCTAATGCCAGGCAAGCGCCTTTGCTTTCACTGAGGTCGGCAGATACCACCCATCCATTAGAACCCCAACCTGGAGCTGGTGTCAGCGCGCTGCTGACCTGATGCTGGAGCAACATATTATTCGGCAAATTATGCTTGATATTTGAACTCACCGCTGGTGGTGCCGTAAAAGTGCGATCAAACATTGCCGATGCCAGCTGGCCGCCAACTTTGTCTAGAACGCGCTGGCGCAAATCATCAAGACGCCACGATTCGTCTAAACTGTATTGGTTATATTTGAGGATCGCCAACGAATTCTGGGCAGTCCATGGTCTAGGTTTGTAATTGAGCGCGAAAAATTCTGGCGACAATCTGTCTTGCGACGAACTGATATATGCGTTGACACCCTGTGCATAAGCCAAAAGACAGGCCTGAACATCTTTAGGAAGCGCTTTCAATTCAGCGGTGGCGGCACGCCCAATGCCTATAGTGCGCACCAATTTATCGTGAGGCAACGATTGCGAACCAAATACCTCAGACAATTCGCCTGAGGCGGTACGTCTCATCATGTCCATCTGAAAAAGACGGTCTTGCGCGGTTACGTAACCCTGGATGCGATAAAGATCCAGTTCTGAAGACGCTTCCACGTAAGGTACGCTGCGCTCATCAAATTTAACCGCCGCTCCTTTCCCCAATTCAGTCATTTTGACAATGCCGTCAAGCAATGGCAGGCTGCGCTGCGCCATAAAATAGCCCCCGCCTGAAAGCAGGATAATTGAGACTATTACAACTAAGGCAACTCTCAGCAAATCGGTAAAGGCAAACTCAGCAATACAAAACAGTAATAGTAACAAATGACCGCGGCAATCAGGAAAAAATTGAACTGTCTTTGCGGCTTTCTATGTAGGCAAGCACAGAAGTTAATTCAGCTGCCAGCGCCTCAACGTGGCCCGGCAGGTTATCGCTCTCGCCACGTTTGGCACTTATTTCTAAAGTAAGAGCTGCTTTAGAAAGCCCATCGGCAGTCATGACAACCGCGAGACCTTTCATCTGGTGAGCCAGACGAATTGTCTCCGATTCGTTCTTACTTGCAAGAGAAAGCTCGAGGTCACTCATCAGTTCCCGGCACTCACTGATAAAACTCTCAACCAGGCGGCGCAGGTCTGAGGCCCCGTACAATTTCGCCAGAGCTTCACAATTTATGGGTAGTGCTTCAGGTAATGCTTTGCGCAATGCCTCTGCTTGCAAGATTGCTTCGTCAAAATCTTTGGCCTTGAGCGCACTTGCACCAGATATAAGCAAGGGAGAGTCTCCGGCAACGGCTCCGGGCACAGTCAATAGCCACTTCTCAAGCAATTGCAAAAGCTGTTCTTGACCCACCGGTTTACTGACATAGTCGTCCATACCTGAAGCGATGCAATTTTCACGATCACCTTTCATAGCTGAAGCGGTCATGGCCACAATTGGTATGTGTCCACCGCGAGCCGCTTCTTCTTTTCGAATCGAAAGCGTCGCTTCATAACCGTCCATTTCAGGCATCTGACAATCCATCAAAATTAAAGAATAGAGCCCCGAGCGAACAGCATTGACGGCCTGCTTACCGTTTGACACCACATCCGCCACCATGCCAAGTCGCTCCAATTGCCGCACAGCAAGTTCTTGCATCACACTATTGTCTTCAGCAACCAATATGCGTTTGCCCGAAGCGAGATTGTCGTTAAACAAACGCGGGCGCGTGGCGCTCTCCATAGCGCGGGGCGGTGAACTACCAGCAGGCAAAATACTGGCACTACCACAGTAGGCGCGCTCAACTTCTGTGAGCAAATCAAATAAACGAAAAGGCTTTTGCAATTTACCTACATATGACTTGCCAGAAAGCTGATTCTCCGGTAACTCACTGGCGCCAAGCACTATAAGCCCAGGCAGCCCTTGCTCCAAAGCAGTAGTTAAACCGATGCATAGACTGTGGAAGGATTCTAGTTCAGTTTCGGTAGGAGTGAGTGAAAAGCTACCAGAAGTAATACCATACCCAAAACCATGCCCACCTTGTATACCGGGCTCAGCCTCTATTGCAGAACTATGGTCAGCCTCCAGGCCGATCTCCATATCATAAATAATCAATCGAATCGGGTCGGCAGCTTCAGCTTGATGCAAGGACGGCAAAATGCTCTCTAGAGAATTGACCACATTCAACTTCATTGAATAAACAGCCAGATAGCTGTGCAAGAGCTCTTCCACAAATTTCGAGCGAGTGACCAACAAAACTGGGCCTGGCAAAAACGGGTCTCTATCTTGCATTTGTTTGGTCAAAAACACTTGCGAACGCGGCGCGATAACCTCACTTAAAGTTGTTTTGTCACCGGCCAAATCGAAAGGTAGTGAAAACCAGAAAGAAGATCCCACGCCCTCTTCGCTGACAAAGTCAATCTGACCAGACATCAGTTCTACAAGCAATTTACTGATCGAAAGACCAAGACCAGTGCCACCATATTTTCTTGTCGTCGAACCGTCCGCCTGCACAAATGGTCTAAATAAAAGCTTACGTGAATCTTGAGAAAGACCAATACCACTATCATTGACCGAGAACTTAACCAACACCTGGTCGCAATCTGTAGACTCGAGGTCGGCTCTCAACACCACCTCACCTTTGCGAGTAAATTTGACGGCATTGCTGGCCAGATTTAACAAAATCTGGCGAATACGCACTGGGTCACCGCGCAATGATGCTGGTAAGCGTGGGTCGATCCAGGTTAAGAGCACCAGACCTTTTTTTCTTGCCGCCGGAGAAAGCAACTCTGCACAATTTTCCACAAGCGAAAGAATATTGAATTCAACAATATCGAGCTCAACGCGACCGGCTTCAACCTTAGAGAAATCGAGAATATCATTGATGATTGTTAGAAGAGACTGGGCCGATTCTTTGACCATACCCGTAAATTGCTTTTGTTCATCATTCAAATGAGTATCAAGCAACAGTTCAGACATACCAATTACTGCCGAAATCGGTGTTCGTATTTCATGCGAGATGTTAGCAACGAATTCAGATTTTAGCTTCGAGGCTTCAAGAGCAGCATCATAAGCCAGTTCTAACTTGCGGGTAAGGCTCTCCAGTTCTTGATTGACCGCAGCCAGCCGTTCAACCCTCTCACGTAAATTAAAATTGAGCTTGCTGATTTCTTCATCGGCCATTCTTTTATCGTTTATATCTGTAATCAGTCCATTAAACAGCACATCTCCATTTTCTAAGACCTCGGGAGATGAAGTAACTCGGATCCACTTGATACCACTATCTTGTTTAATTAGACGACCTTCCCATTCAAAGTTGGTGGGGCCAGCATAGGCATCCTGAATGGCTTGCCAGATGCCGGCCAGATCATCAGGATGTAATTGTCTGAAGACTAAATGAGGATCAGCCATCATCGCTTCGGGGTCTAGTTCGAGCACGCTGCGGCAGCTTTCACTCACATAAGGAAAAGTAAAAGTGCCGTCACGCCTTTGCACGTATTGATAAATGCCACCCGGTACGTGCGACGCCAGTTGGTTAAATCGAGCTTCACTGTTTTGCAGAGAGGCTTCCACTTGCTTGCGAGGGGTGATGTCTTTGTTGAAAATATAGTAAGCGGTAAATTTCTCTAGCGTATCGTTGACTCGTACCATGGTCACTTGCTGGTGAAAAAGTGAACCATCATTACGGATACCGAGCAACTCGGTTTCAGACTTGCCGTCAGTCAACATTCGCTCATAACAGAGCTTCCATAAAGGCATGTCTTCAGGATAAACGTTATTCAAAGCCGAAGTGCCGATCAGCGCCTCGGTACTAGTACCGTGCAAGGCTGAATAAGATTGATTGACAGAAAGATAGCAATTATTGGTATTAACTTTGGCAATGCCTTCAACTGCGTTTTTCATCGCAATGTTAATATCGAGCAGTTCTGCTTCAGCCGCTTTACGATCAGTGATATCGTAGGCGACACCATAAATCATGCCGTCTTTTGCCGCGGTAGCACTCCAGAGAAGCCAGCAGTGTTGTCCGTCTTTACGCACATAGCGGTTTTCAAACTGAAAAACGTCGTTTCCTTCGTACAGTTCCTGATTTTTGACTTCAGTGGCTTCTACGTCATCTGGATGAACAAAATTCCTATACGGTACAGCAGTCAATTCTTCCAGTGTATATCCAAGCTTGTCTTCCCAGGCCGAATTAAGCCTCTTGAAATAACCATCAGCAGCAATACAAAAAAGATCTCTTGAAAGATTGAAGAAAATATTAGCTTCGTTAAGCTCTTTTGTGCGCTCTGTAACTTTGGTTTCAAGGTCCGCATGAGTGGCTTTAAGCTCATCTTCCACATTCTTCAATTTAGTGATGTCTGACGCAAAAACAATTACGCCGTTGATATCACCGTTTTCATCTCGATAAGGAATTTTGTCAGTAGAGCACCAGCTCTTAGTGCCATCTGCATGCTGCAAAAGTTCTACGATACCCAGCTTTGATTGACCCGAATTAATTACCTCCAGGTCATCAATAAAATATTGCTCCGCTTCTTCCGGATAAATATCCTGGCAAAGTTTGCCCTGCATTTCGGCGGGCGACATATTAGCCGCTTCAGCAGCGGCCTTATTAACACGCATAATGCGATTATGCCTGTCTTTGTACCAGACGAAAGCGGGCATAGAATCAAGAATAATTTGTTCATGAGCGCGTTGCAGCATCAGCAAATCTTGCGCTTTGCGGCGTTCAAAAACCACCGCCAGGTGAGTGCCGATTTCTTCAACGGCATTCAAAAAATATTTGTCTGGGGCAGTGCGTCTGGCACCAAAAAATTCAAACACAGCCAGTAACTTCTGACCGTGACGCACAGGAAAAGCAAAACCGGTTTGAATTGTTTTTGTTTGATGGAGCGAAACTCTAGGCTCAATGGCAATATTGTCTATGAATACCGGTGATACTTCAGTGGCAGTTTTGCCAGGTAGACCCTCACCGATTTTGAAATTTTGCGCCAGGCTTTCCTGGCGAAAAGCACTAGCCGGCAGTGTGGAATAAAAAACAACATTAGAACATCTAAGTGCGCTGCCGCCTTGAATTGGAAACCAAGCTTGTCCAATTTGCCAATTAGCCAGCTGACAAATTCTGGTAATACAATGCAAACTAATGTCTTCTACATTTCCCAGTTCGCTGGCTTCGGCAATGACCTCAACCACAAGTGCCAGAGCTTCTTCAATACGCCTTCGTTCACTAACGTCATAGCTAATGGCTCGCATACTGCGCGGCTCAAGACCATCGAACTCAACGGTAACACGGTCTGAGAGCCATATAAAGTGTCCGTCTGCACGCTTCATGCGATAAATCACTTCATAGTGATTTTTCTCGCGAGTGACTGCATCTTTTGCCTTCTGCACTTTCATCAGGTCATCTGGATGACATACCTGAGTGAAGAAAGTCGGATCGTCATACCACTTTTCAAGCGGATAACCAAGCAATGTGACCACATGATTGGAGACGAAAAAGATTCTTGCAGTTTTAAAATCTGCTTCCCAAATGATCGCCTCTACTGAATTGAGCAGAGTTTCAAAATTGGCAGCGGCATTGCGGTCATTCATAAACAATTTGTTAGTTGATCAGCAGACGTTAAGCTTATTATCTAGATGATAGCTAATTCAAAGGCTAATCTAATAGATTATCGGGACGTTTGACCTAGAGTTAACGCCCAGAAACTAAAAATGCTGACTGAAAACGACGGGAAAGTGATGGTGGAAGCTCGTACTCGAATATTGGTACTGCTTATAGCCTATTTTCTTGTAAGAGTTCCCTGGCTTTTTCTCGTACCTATCAATCAAGCCCCAGATGAAGATGCACATCTGTGGATGATTCGCTTTTTGGCGGAACATTTACGCTTGCCGGAAGCTGCCGAAGTATCAGCCGGTGGTGCCGTGGCGGTCTATGGATCATATCCGCCTTTTGGCTATCTCTTTCATGTTCTTACCGCCTTGCTGGCTAAGTTTGCCGGTGTCGGCAACGACCTTATTTTCATTCGTTGCGGCAGTGTACTGGCCGGAAGTTTGATGATTCCATGCGCTGACTATATCGGTCGCACACTTTTCAAGTCATCACGGCTCTTTGCCATGGCCCTGCCGTTGCTTCTGATTTTTCATCCGCAACTAATTTTTGTCCATTCGTATGCAAATTGCGATTCCACAACAGCTGCCATCGCTTCCATTATTTTGATACTACTGGTAAAAATGCTGCGCCAGGGGCTTTCGCGCACTCTAAGCCTGTTAACCGGAATAAGTCTGGCCTGGCTGGCTCTAAGCAAATATTCGGGCTACTCAATGTTTCCGACTACGGCCCTGACAATGATATTGGCGTCGTGGCTGCACAGCACTAGAATGCTCAGTCTTGTAGTCAACGGATTGATTGTAACGGCCACCGTTGGCGGTTTAAGCGCCTGGTGGTTTTTGCGCAACGCTGCCATATTCGATGGCGATTATCTAGGCACTAAAACCATGTATCGCACCTGGGCGTTAACCTACAAACGAGAGCTAAATTTTCACCAGAGTGCCTGGAGTTTTCTAGAGAACCACAGGTGGTGGCGCACCATTATTTACTCTTATTGGGGTTACTTCGGCTATTTAACTGTAGAAATGGCCCGTCCTATTTACCTCGCCTATCAAGCAATTATGTCTATAAGCATTTTGTCGGCTCTTTTTAAATGTGCACAAACACTGCAGTCAGGAAAATTTGCACAGTGCATTGCTTCTGCCAAAGATACTGAACAACGCGCAAAGCTCATCATTCCGGCAGTCTGGACAATGCTTGCAGTCAGTTTCCTCATCAATCTGGGCGCCATGGTTTACGCCTCTATGGCCAATTACGGATTGGCACAGGGTCGTTATTTATTCCCCAACGAAATAGCTATAATGGCACTTTTGCTAGGTGGCTTATGGCTGTTGCCAGACAATCTGAATAGGAAAGCGGCCCTGGCCGTGATTGTCTTTACCGCCTCCACTAGCCTCTACGCATATTTTCAACTGCGCGCGATACCAGGTTATGGTATTCAGTAAAAATGGCATCTAAAGAAATTGAAAAATACAAACTTGCTGCAAAAAATTTGATGGTGCTGGCTTGCACAATCTTCAGTGTCATTCCTGCATTGTTGACCATAATTATTCCCAACGATCACATGCGCGATCTGGCTGGTCAAATGCGCTTGCAATTTTTGTACGGCGCGCTGACAGCCTCTCTACTCTTGATCACACTCAAAAGCTTCAAAGAGCATCCGCGATTATTTGCCGCAGTAATCGCCGCCACTTTGAGCCATATTTTTGTCATCGCTCAAGCTTATGGCAAGTGGCCATTAGTTGACGAATTTAACCAGCCAGCTTCACGCTCGACCCTATCGGTGATGAATAGCAACCTGTACATTGGCAATCGCTATTTTGACCATTTTACAGCTGTGGTCAATAGCACCAAACCCGATATCATCTGCTTGCAAGAACTCACTTTAGAGTGGAAGCCGACTCTAGAGAAACTTAAAGCACAATACCCTTACCAGGCCCTCTACCCCACTGCCGGTTATGACGGCACAGGCATACTCAGCCGTTATCCAATTGCTAATCAGCAGCTGCTTGCATTTCATCAAGACAGCTTTCCCATGCTGCTGGCTCGCGTTGTTACACCAGCGAAGAGCTGGACAATAGCCACTGTTCATACAAGTACTCCAATGATGCTTGAACGGTTTAATAACCGCACGCTAGAAATGAGGACCCTAGCCAAAATGGCAAGCAAATTTCCATCTCCTGCAATACTATGCGGCGACTTTAACTGCGTACCGTGGAGCCAATATTTTATTGAATTGGAAAAAGACAGCGGTATGCGTAATTCGGGCAGAGGCTTTGTGCCTGAGTTATCATGGAACAACGACTTATGGTGGTTTCTGCGCATACCAATCGACCACATGCTGGTATCTAAAGGAGTGGCAGTGCATGAACACAAAAGACTACCACCTGTTGGCTCAGACCACTTCCCTGTCTTCATGCGCATAAGCAACTAGTGTAAATATTAAAAGCCCAAACTCCCTCAGGCCACAGACGTATTGCATAATTACCTGGGGGCGAAAATGACGGCCGAAAATGATAATCCAGAACTTTTTAAACACCTGGTGCAGAGTGTTGGAGATTATGCCATTTTCGCCCTAGATCCGCAGGGCAAAATCATCACATGGAACCCTGGTGCCCAACGGGCTAAGGGGTACACGCCAGATGAGATTATAGGCAAGCACTTTTCTATATTTTACCCGCCTGAAGCGGTAGCAAATAAACACCCTGAGTTTGAATTGAAAGAAGCTTTAGACCGTGGCTGTTATGAGGAAGAAGGCTGGCGAGTGCGCAAAGACGGGTCACTCTTCTGGGCCGCTGTTGTAATAAACTGTTTACGGGATGACACTGGTAAACACCTCGGTTTTGCCAAAGTTACCCGCGATCTGAGTGAAAAAAAGAAAACTGAGCTAGCCCTCACTCACTCAAACACGGCTTTAGAACGAAGCGAAGAAACTTTTGACTTAATCGTGGGTTCAATTAAAGACTACGCTATCCTCATTCTCAGCCCTGAGGGGCAAATCATGACCTGGAATGAAGGTGCACAAAGAATTAAGGGTTACCAAGCAGAAGAAATTATTGGCAAGCATTTTTCTACTTTTTATACCGAAGATGCGGTCAAAGCCAATCACCCGGCTAACGAATTAGCCCTCGCCCTCAAACAAGGGTCGTATGAAGAAGAAGGCTGGCGGGTGAAAAAAGACGGCTCTCGTTTTTGGGCAAGTGTGACAATTACACCAATTAAGGGTGGCACTCGCGGCTTTGTCAAGGTTACCCGTGACCTTACTGAGCGAAGACTTGATCAGCTAGCTCTCGAGCAGGCTCATGATCAAGCTGTGGTCACTACTAAAATGAAATCACAGCTAATTGCTACTATCAGTCACGAATTACGCACACCCTTGAGCGGAGTACTGAGCCTATCAGAGCTGATTGCTCGAGACCCTGCGCTCGACAATGACAATCTTGAAAGAGCGGCTAGAATTTTCGACGCTGCCAAGCGCTTGATTATAATACTTAACGATCTGCTAGATTTTGCCAAGCTCGAAGCCGGGAAAGTAAGCATCGAGAATATTACCTATCCACTCCTTGAAACCATCGATGAAGTAATCGGTCTGACCACACTTAAAGCCGCAGAAAAAGGCCTTTTATTTGGAGCTGATATAGGAGAATTACCAAAAGAGGTTTGCGGCGATCCCAGTAAAGTGCGCCAGGTGCTTTTGAATCTGATCAACAATGCCATCAAATTTACAGAAGAAGGTGGAGTGGAAGTGGCCGTCTCGCTGAGAAAAGACAATTTGCATTTTTCAGTTACAGACACCGGCATCGGCATCTCGGACGAAATGCAAAAGAACCTCTTTCAGCCTTTCGTTCAGGCTGAGGGCTCTACCGGCAGACTTTATGGTGGCACCGGTCTCGGTTTATCGATTGCCCATCAATTTGTTAGTCTCATGGGTGGGAAAATAGGCATCTTCAGCAAAGAGCATGTTGGCACAACTGTATGGTTTGATTTGCCCTATCAAATGGCGGCAGTGCCAAAATGAAAAAGCAAGAAATTACCATACTGCTGGCGGAAGATGAGCCCACTCTGCAACACGTTTTTGCCAGCCAAATTCATGCCTTAGGTTACAGAAAACCAGAATTTGCCGATGACGGTCTGATGGCAGTGAAACTGGCCAAGCAAAAGCGTTTCGATATAATTTTTATGGACTTGCGCATGCCCGAATTAGACGGCATTTCTGCCACTCAGAGAATACGCGAATTTGAGCACGGCACCGATAGGCGCGTACCTATAATTGGTCTTTCAGCTTACTCTCAGCGCCAGGCTTGCCTTGAAGTGGGAATGGATGAGTATTTGCAAAAACCGGTATTGCTGTATCAAGTCGAGGATGTTTTAACAAGATTTCTCGATATTGCTCATGAGCAAAGCAAGCTGTTAAGCGAGCCTGTTAAGCCAAAAGTAGATACGCGACTGCTCGACAAAAGCGATGAGCGCCTGATTAGTATTCGAAAAAAGATTGACGAGTTGCGCCAGATGGGCGAAGCTGAATAGCTGATTTGTTTTTCTACGAAACCAATTTAAAGCTTGAAACGCCATTGTGTTTGGTGACTTGAATTTGCACCGGAAACATTTCGCGCACATCAGAAATATGTGTGATCACCAGCACCCGCGAAAACTCAGCTTGCACCATGCGTATAGCCTTCACCAGCCGCTCACGACTGGCATCATCTTGCGATCCGAAACCTTCGTCAATAATAAGTGTCTCGAGCTTGGCACCGGCACGGCGAGCCAGTAGGCGCGAAAGGGCAATGCGCAAAGCGAAATTGACTTTGAAAGCCTCACCCCCTGAATAAAGCTCATAGCTGCGGGTGCCCACTTCATCACCAATAACCAGATCTAAAGTCTCGGCCATGGTTCCTGATTTAGTCTTAGTCTGTGTTATCAGAGCCACGTGCATTTTGTTGTCAGATAATCTGGTCAAAATGCGGTTGGCTTCATTTTCAATTTCAGGAATAGCGTTCTCGATAATAACGGCCTGAATACCTTTTTTACCAAACACTTCAACCAGATAAGCGTAATCATCCACCTCGTTGCGCAGCAAGGCCACCTCATTCAAGCGTTGTGCCAGGACGGCGAGCTCGGCGCCTAGCTTGTCTTTGCGCGCAGATAATACCGCTACTTTACGCCCCGATTCCTCTTTGAAGCCCCTTACTTCATCAAGAGATGGCTTCAAACCAGTCAATGTTTTTTCAACTAAATCTATCTCGTCTATTTGTCGGTTTAAATCAATTTGCTCAGCATTGATGCTTTCAATTTCGCCAGAGCGTTTTTGATATTCTAAGTCTAAGTCGCTCAAAGTTTGATCAAGAGCCGGCAATTCGGCCACGGCACGACTCAAATCGCGCGATTTTTCAGATGCGACAAATAGCTCAGAGAGCCGCTGCTTAAGCCTCGCATGCTCATTGCGGTCATAAGAAAAAGTGCTGAGTTTAGCCAGCACGGCCTGTAAACTAGCCCTCACCTCAGGCCCATAAAGTTCACCTTTGAGTTCGTGCACAATTTCATCAATAGCAGCCTTAAGTTGAGGCATTTTTGCATTCAAACGAGCCAACTCATCACAGTCTTTTGATAGCTGATGATGTTTAGATTCTATATGGCGCTTAAGGCGAATTTGCGATTGCAAACTGGCGTAAACTGCCGGGTCAAAATCTAGTTTGTGCAACTCGGCTTTAACTGCCACCAGACTCTCTCGCTCAACTTGAGCAAAATTACTTTCAGTCAAACGAGATTCTAACTTAGCGCGTTCGAGCAATAGTTTTTCAACGCTGTCATTTGCTCTGAGCAAGGCGTTCTGTCGCTCATTAAACTGACCAATGCGTTTGTCTAAATCTTTGCGCCCTTCCAACTGTTTGCGCATCTCAGAATAGCGCACACGCAGTTCGGCCCTCTCATCATTGAGCCTTTCTTTTTGCACGGCCAGCTGGCCGATGTCGCTTTCCATTTCTTGATTCTGCTGCAAGTACCGCTCAATTACGGCCGCTCTATCGACTATTGGCGCGGAACAAAGGGGACAAATGGAAGAATGCTCATGCTCTTTCAATTCTTGAATTTTGGCCAAATTTTCTCTCTGACGCTTTTTAATTTCTTCGGTCTTAAGGTCAAAAGTTTCCAGCTCAGACTTAATGGCGATGCCTTTTTTTTCCACTAACTCAAACTCGGCTTCTAAGCGCTCCAGGTTTTCTTTAACAGCGTCAAGCTCTTCGCCCTCAGCTCTCAGTGCGGCCTGTGAACCAGTAAGCTCTGATAGCTCACGCAAAGCATTCTCTTTTTGCATAAGCTCGGCTTCAAGGCGAATCTTCGCTTCTTGCATCAGCGAATTTAGCTCACCAACACGAGATGAAAGTTGGGAGAAGGCCTCTTGTTTTTGCGCTAAACCAGTTTCAGTTTCCAGCAGCAGACGAAATTCAGAATATTGCGCTTTAACTTTGTCACCGTCTTCGGTGTCACGCAAAAGACGCTCACGATTTTTTTGTAAGTCTCTGTACTCGACTTCTAGGCCCTCTAGCTTCACTTCCAGACGGCTTCTAAGAGTGGCCAGCTGCCCAGTCAAATCGACTTTGCTATCATTTAAATCTTGCACTTCCAAAAATATGCTGTCAAGCTTTTCTACCTCAGCTCTGACCTGGTTAAACTCATTCAATTGCAGTTCTATTTCAGAACTGCCCGCAATCAAATCAGTCAGTGATTTTTTCTTCTGTGCAATTGAGTGCTTTTGGTCATCAATCTTCTTCCGACTGTCGTGGCACTCTTCAAGCCGCCTGGCGTTATTTACGATGGTCAGCTCAATTAGCTTGAGCTTTTGCATGCGCTCGCTCAACTCAATAACCTGATCTTCAATATCGCGCGCCACAAGAACCAGATCATCATATTCAATTTGTGCAGCACAAAGCTCGGTATGCACTTGAGCAAATTCACTTTCCACTTGCCGAGCGCCAGAAAGGGTACCCTCAAGATATTCGATTTGCGCTTTGACACCACGCAACCTTTCGCGAGCTTCATCTTGCAAACGGTCAAAGTAAGAGAGCCCCAATATCTCGCCCAGAACTTGTTTACGCTCTGACGGTAAACGGGTGGTAAATTCTTCAGCCCTGCCTTGCTTAAGGTATGCGCTATTAATGAATGTGTCATAGTCCATACGCAAAAGTTCGCTTATATGTTTGCCGGTTTCTTTCATTCCAGCCGCCGTCAAACTGTTCCACTTAAGGGCTTTAAAATCGCCGGCCAGATCGCCTTCGGCGATTTGAAATTCGAGCGTGCCCTTCGAGGTGCCTTTGCCTCCGGCGCGGCCCACTTGCTTCTGGCGCGAACGACGTACGCGATAAAGGCTGCTTTCGTGAGCGAATACAATTTCCACCCACATTTCTTTTTCACCCAGACGAACAAGCTCGTCGGAGCTTCCCCGCGCTTCTTCCCAGATAGCCCAGGTGACAGCGTCAAGTATGGCCGATTTGCCGGCACCATTTAGACCGGTCAAACACGCCACGGCGACGCCGTTCAGGTCAAGCCTGGCGTCGGCATAACTCATAAAATTATGCAGGTGAACGTGATTGAGGATCATTGCGCACTTAGAATCAAACAGCAGCCCTAAGCTTAACAGCTCGGCAAGAGCACTGCAAAGTTCTATACTAGAGTGTCACAGGCTGGAGACTTATAATCAAAAATCTGCCGTCTGACATGTCGAAAGCAGCTAATGTAGCCGGTAAAAAGTGCTCAACCAAGGGCATATTTTTAATCGCCTTTAGCTGCGGCGTACTGGCTCTGGCATTAGAAGTGATTTTGTGTCGCCTGGCCTTACGCGGAGTAGGTTCAAACGCCTACGCCGCCACCATCACAATCACTGTATACCTAATGGGCATGGCACTTGGCGCACTAACTGCGCAAAAATGTGCTTTGTCAGGCCGTCGCAAGGTTATTCAATATTCACCGCTGCTATTGGTCACTCTTACCCTTGCCCTCGCTTGCGGAAATGCCTTCTTGAACGATTGGCTTACCGTAGCCTGCGCTCTTTTTCTGCCGTCTTTTTGTTCGGCTATTTTCGTCAGCTCGCTAGCGTCAACCTCAAATGATGACAAGATTTCAGCCAACGCCATCTACTGCATCAACAATTTGGGTTCGTGGTGTGGCGCCCTTTTAGCCGGTTTTGTCTTATTGCCTGGCCTCGGTATCAGTGCCTCTCTGATGGTTTTAGCTTTAGCCTCAACACCAGCTGCACTAATGGCTTATGGCCTCAGGTCTATAAATGCCATAGATGAAAGTGAAGAACTGGAACATCACGAAAGTTTCAATCTTACCCATATGGTATTGCTACTCGTCTGTGGTTTGACGCTAACGGTTTTAGAGTCTGCCTGGATTAGACTGTCTGCCTTAATTTCAGGATCATCGACCCAAATTATTGCAGCGGTGATCGCATCAGTCGTTGGTGCACTTGCTCTCGGCAATGCCCTGGCATTGCAATTGATGAAAAAGCCCAGGCACATTCCACTCTTACGCAGCTCCGCTCTGACACTATCTGCTCTCACTTGCTTCTTCAGTTTTAAATGTTTACTGGTTTTGCCACAATTATTTCAGAACGTGCGTGCAGCAATTGCATTTGCTGATGACGAATGGCAGTATATTTTGCCTCGCTTTCTGGTGGCGACACTGCTTGCTTTCCCGGCCAGTTTCTTTATCGGTACGCTCTTTCCTCTGTACACTAACCGACTGTCTAGAAGTGACTGGCGCAAAGCCTTTACGGCCTCTAGCATTGGCGCTGCCGCCGGCCCCGCCCTTTTTACTTTCGTCATGCTCGACCTGACTTTTTATCAAAGCTCTCTAGAAGGCACGTTGAGAATATCAGGCATATTGCTTGGCACCATGGCGCTAGTGGCAATTGCGCAAGCAATTCTCTATCGACAATCACTGCGACTCTCGACGGCATTACTGCTTACCGTATCACTCGTTACTATAGTGTTTTCGATAACTTCGGCTCCCCTCAACTGCCAAAAGCTGGTCAGCGGGCTGGCATATTTTCCTGCCACAGAAGACGCAATTGAGCAGACGAACTTAGAACAAAAATTTCTACCACTGCGATTTTATAAAGATGGGCGTAACAGCACCATATCAGTGGAAGAAAACAAATTTAAAAATGTTTTGATCTTAAAAAGTGACGGCAAAGTAGAAGCTTCTATTCCTGCCGTAAAAGGCAAACCTGCAGGCGAATCAGATCTTGCCACCCAGAGCTTACTCTGCTTACTGCCAGCGCTAAGACATAGAGAAAGCTCCCTCAACTGCCTGATAATCGGTCAGGGCAGCGGTACTACCAGTGGTATTGCCGCTACCCTGCCAAAAATTGCTAATGTTGACGTTGTTGAAATTGAACCACAGATGGTGCAAGCTTCTAGACTATTTCCTTATTCTCTTCCAGGCCATGCAAAGATCAACATCATTGAGGCCGATGCCCGAGCATTTTTGCGCAGAGAAAAAGAAAAGCCGTACGATTTGATTATCTCACAACCAGCTGAGCCCTGGGTCGCAGGCAGTAGCGGCTTATTTACCAGAGAATTTTTTCGGCTCACTCGCAGCCGGTTAGCATCTTCAGGTTTAATGACACAGTGGCTGCAGCTCTATGGCCTGAGCGAGGGTGAATTTATTTGCGCTATCAAAACCTTTGCTGATGTTTATCCCAATACTATGATCTTTCACCAGCATGGTGCCGGCGAAATAATACTTGTGGGTGCCATGGAAGCAGATAAGCATTTAAACGAACGCTACAAAAAAATCTTTCTCAGCGCACCTTACAGAGACAAGCTTGCAGCCGCCGGCATTGGTAGCTGGCAAAGCTTCTCTGAGGCGCATCTATTGTCTTCTGATGCCCTGGCTAAATTTATCAATTTGCAAGCCCCTGCGGCACTTAACACCGACGACAATCTCAAGCTCGAATACGGAGCCGGCCGACATCTAAACAACAAAAATGGCGGCCAGGAGAAGTGCCTTGCGGCTAATCTAGCAATACTTGCAAAGTACAGTGACTATGAAGCGGCAAATTTATCTATAGAGCAAGTGGAAAAGGAATTGCTAGTTGACTCTTCTGCGTACAAGTTGATGAATGTCAAAGCGAAACAGATACTGGCTCAAGGCGGTACTACTGAGGCTCTGGCCTTGTTGCAAAAATCAAAAGCACTCAATCCTTCATCAGTTATCACACATGAGCTGCTAGCCATGGCACTAACAATGAGCGGAAAGTTTGAAGAGGCATTAAGCGAGACGCAAGTGGCTCACCAACTTAACACTAGCAGTTGCCGCCCATATCTTATTGCTTTCACCATTTATCAAGCCATGGGTAATGCTGAAATGGCGAGATGGAACTTAAACAAAGCGGGACAAATCTGTCCTGAAAGTGAGATACTTAGACAAGTGACGCTGCCGCAAGAAAATCGGCCACCCGCGTTTAATGTTCGCACAGGTCTCCCATCAGGCACCCTGAAGTCAAACCTCACAAGGCTTTTGCAGGTTGTTGGAGAATAGCTTTCCAGCGCTACAAAGGTCGCCCTCTAAAGAAGGTGATGTATGTCGTTCAGACTACTTTTGATTGAAGACAGCCCGACTCAGTTACTCACCATTTCAAAAACCCTTGCCGCCGAAGGCTATTCGGTAATCGAAGCGCGCAACGGCGCAGAAGGTCTTGCTCGCGCTTATAACGAGCTGCCAGATTTGATTATTTCTGATGTTGTGATGACGGGAATAAATGGATATCAACTCTGCCGTCTGGTCAAAAGCGACGCTGACCTGGCTGCTACACCGGTTATCTTGCTCACTAAATTAGACGGATCAATTGACAGATTCTGGGGCTTCAAGTCAGGAGCTGACCGCTACATTCCTAAAGAACCTGGTTTCAGCAGTTTGATCAAGGCTACTCAAGAATTACTTGAAGAAGCAACTCTTAAGCCACGGCTGAGAATTATTGGCGAACCCTCAAAAACTTTTTCTGCCGAAGATGTTAATAACAGGCTCAACCAATTGCTCGAGCGTTTGCTTTTTGAAGCCACGATTGTCGACGAAGTAAGGCGCATTGCTGAAGACGTGCTCGACCTTGATGCAGTCACGCAAAAACTTTTCAATCTGCTGGCATCAATTCTCGACTACCAGGCTCTCGGCCTTGTGCTTAATCAGGGCACCGGTTCAGTATTACGCGTTGACGTCGGTAAAAATGTGGATGAAGCAGCCTTACGTGGTTATGTGGCGCGGCTGGCATTGCAATTGGGTCTGCCACCACTAAAAGACGAGCTGGCGAAGGGTCACTACTTGCCTGACAATGCGTTAACTCAACCGATTGACATAACCGGACAGAGGCTTGGTTTGCTTGTGGTTATTCCTTACCCTCAGCAAATTTTCAAACCGGGCGACCAGAAAGTAGTGCGCCTGATCGGCGAACAATTATCAGTGGTGTTACGCCTGCTCGAGTTGAACGGCCAGTCGAGGTTAAAGGCATCCGCAAATTAGTCATTTAACTATGATTTTGTTCGTCTTCTTTTGTTGCGCTTTTCAGAGCTGCCATAAGGTGGATTTTGATTTGCGGCAGCGTCGTCGTTGACTTTACCTTCGTGTGAGCCAGGCTGATAGGTCTCATCTTCGGGTTCGTCGTCAAGCAAGAGTGAAGCCAGTGCTGAAGCCGGTATAGAAACAATTTGCCAGCTACCGCTGTCCTTTTGCATCTCTGCGCTCATAGCTTGATCTCGAGCAATATCTTTATTAATTTGTGAATTAGCTTGTGGACTGACTTGGGAGCTCACCGGCGGGCGCTGTGGTATCGCAAACGGTGGCACAGAATTAGCAGCCTGTGGCGCAGAACTAGCAGGCGGCTGCACAAAATTAGGATTAGCAGCCGGATCAGAAGCCGGTTCAGAGGCCTGATCAGAGGCCTGACTGGCGATTGCATTTGCAGGAGCCGCTTCGCCCCAACCAGCGGCCTCTATGGCGGAGTGTTCCTCAATGTCTAGGGCCTCTGCGGCAGCGGCATCGAGGGCAGCAAATTCGTCAGCAAAGGCTGCAGTTTCGTCACCGTCTTCAATTACTGGCGGAGCGAAATCATCAACTGCAGGCTGAGCCGTGGCAGGAGCCGTGGCAGGAGCCGTGGTAGGAACAGATGCATCACCAGTGGTGGCATTGCCTTGCAGAATGTGTGACATTAATGAACTGCTCTGTTCAACTTCATTACGCTTAGGTTCAGTCGTTTCTAAACCAACCATTAGATCAAGCAGTGAATGTTTTGGCTTACGCTGACTGTCAGCAGGATTGGGAGCAGGAGAATCCATTGAGACGCTCTGCTCAGACTGATTCTGAACCGTGCCCGAAGTTTCACTAGACTGAGGCTCTTCAACAGACAGACTAGATAAATCAGAGCTGGATGCTTCAGGGCTGGATACATCAGGGCTGCTCCAGTCCAGCTGATCTTTCCATGACGGCACAGCGTTGACAATATTTAAGGTGCGAACAGGCGCAACAGGAGAAGCAGGTGAAACAGGGACGTCGGATTCAGAAGGCACTTCACGCGGCGGAAGGTCTTGCGAGAAAATTGCCGCCACAAAATCTGGGGCAATTAATTGGGGTTCAAATGCCGGCTCTTCATTATGACCTTGATTCTGCTCTAGCGCAGTCGGAGCCTCAGTTTCACCACCAAGCTCAGTATTAACTTCGACACTGCCATCAACACTGACATCAACACTGACATTGTGGCTAACTTCAACGATGTCAGCTGGAACATAGACAGACAGTTGCTCGCCCGTTTGTGCTTGCAAATGATTATCAACGCTCTCTTCATATTCTTCGGGCTCTGCGCTTTCTTCCTCATCCGGCGAATTGAGAGTCTCGGCCACGTCTATCTCTGAATCGCGCAGTGAAACTGTGGCGCTGACTATCGGAATACGTTGCACCGTTTCGTCCATTTGACTACGATACGCTTCTTGCAGCTGCTCGCGATTTAAATAATTGCGTGCCACAAGAATGTCGCCTACATCACCACCAGCGGTGGCGCGCTCAGTCATGGCATCTTGAAATTGCGCGACGGTTATGCCACCAGTTTTTAATAACTGCTGTCCGAGTAAAACGCAATCAAGGTCTTCATCGGCAATAAAGCCCTGCTTCACCAGAAAGGCACCGAACATCAGTTCAGGCATAGCTTTATGCATGTCGGCAGCAATCTCAAGTTCAGTGGTTTCAAGCAAACCAGCACATTGCAAAAGCTCTCCGATGCGCAGCTGCGGCCGAATGCTCAGACCAGGTTTAGCCGGATCGCTCACCTCATGGCCCCTGAGACCCATGCGTCGGAAGTCATAATCTGTGCGGGTGACTGCATCGCACAAAATATCGTGGGCGATCCAGAGTGCTTGTAGTGTTGCCAACAACTCTTTGCGGGGCACACCTGTTAATTGTTCGTTGAACTGACGGCGCAACAGTGGCCTGACTTTGCGTAAGAATTGTTTGTGAATAGTATTAAAATCAGCCGTCTGGCTAACTTCCAGATGGGTGTAATAATCAGATATCGACTGACTTTTGACTGCGGCACCAACAGCAGCAGCAAGAGCTCCAGGAACAAGTGCAAGCGGAATATAGCCGCTCAAAGAGTGATTACCGCTAACCTCAGTGTCTTCCAATGCAGAGTTGACTGCTACCGTTACTTCGATCTGGACAGCGGCTATGTCAAGCTCAGGTCCGATCAATTCGGCAGCTTCAGGTAGCCCTGGCAGCCCATCACCCGTGACCGAATCCAATAACTGCGGATGGATAGTGGGCAGTTCGTCGAAATTATGAACCGGCTCAATTCCAACGCTAACTTCCAACTTACCCTCAGAAGTGACTTCAGCAAGATCTGTCATCACGGGATGTTCTGACGTAATTTCAAACGCTTCAGGGCCGACCTCTGAAGCTACATCAGCAGATATTATCGGACTCTCGTCAGGGACACCCCAATCGATATCGGGCAAAGTGCGCTTCTTCTCCGGCGCAAACGCAGGCAAGTCAGGCGGCAAGGTAATAGGCTCTTCCCACCCCATATCTTGAGAAGCCTTGAGCAAGACAAAAATTTGCTGGTGGGCCTGGCTTGAGCCTTCAGTGTCGCCTCTCTCCAAACTTTGACGCAATGCAGCGGCCAACACTCTCGTTTCCAGCTCGAGCCGTTCGCGCGAAGCGTCGGGCTCTGGCAAGTTAGAATCAGCGTTACCGAAGGTCATTACTAAGTGCTGGCGATTTGCATAAGGTGTAATCTACCGTGATACCCAAAGTTATTAGTAATAATAATCTTCCCAGTACTATTTCACTATTCACCTGTTTATTTCTATTCATAGGAACCTAATTCTTCAATGGCGTCAGATATTCAAACAGGTAACGGCTCTCCGGGAGATTTCAAGCAGGCATTGGCGCTGCTGGAAGGGCATCCCGCTCTGGTGGGTCTGGATTTATCGGTCCAGCAGTGGGAGCAGCTCGATAAATTTTGCCAGTTTTTGGCCGCTTACAACGAGAAGGTCAATCTGGTTTCTAATACCAGCGCCGAAACCCTCGTGGGACGGCACATTCTTGACGGTCTGACCGTGGCGGCCAATATTTATCTCTCTAAAATGGCCAAAGGCAGGCTTATGGACATTGGTTCTGGCGGCGGTCTACCTGCCATGGTCATAGCAATCGCTTGCCCTGAACTCGAAGTGACCATGGTGGACTCGGTAGGCAAAAAAGTCCATTTCCTGACTGAAGCAGGCGAGCACCTGGGTTTAAACACGCGTGCGCTGGTGGCCCGGGCCGAAGAACTGGCTCGAGATCGAGATGAGCGGGCAAGCTACGACCTGGCTACGGCTCGAGCGGTTGGCACTCTCGAATTAACCATCGAACTATGCCTGCCATTTCTTAAACGCAACGGCATTTATCTGGCGCAAAAAACCACAAGTCGACTGGAACAAGAATTAAAAGACGCCAAAGCGATGATGCGCGAATTAGAATGCCGAGTGGAGCAGACCAAAACATTTGCCGAAATGCCGGGAGTGGAAGAGAGTGTCATTCTGGTGATTCGCAAAATCGACACCACACCACATTATTACCCACGGCCATGGGCGAAAATTAAAGCCAGCAAAAATTAAGTGGCGACCTGTTCCAGATCTTCCACCAACCACCCCTCAGCCTGAGCCTGCGCTCTGGCTTTACCCAGACCCTCGTCAGCTGCCAGCTCGAATATTCTGCGGCGTGAGCCGAAGACGTACGAGGCGCGATTGAGCAAAGAAGTTATGTCTACGTGATCGTGAGCAAAAATCACAGGGTCAAGTCGCCGGTACCAGGAGTCGCCACCTGGTGCAATTAAGTCTGCCACCAGATTGCCCAGATCTAATTCTTCTTTGCCGTGATGAGCACGGGCAGGCCACGTGATCATGTGCTGCTTTAAGTCAAAACCAAGGCACTCTACTCGACCGAGATAATAAACGCTTTCGTCCTCAATGAAAAAACCAGACTCGACCCATTTGTGACTTTCATCGTTCCAGAACTCACGCAAAACTTCTGTAATTGTGTCCATGTGCGGCTTTAAGCGCCACATATAACTGGTGGGAAGATATGAACGAGCTGGTTTAAAATCCCAGGCATCTTCAGTGTATTGAAGCTGATACTGGTGAGTGGTGGCCCAGGCAGTCATAAGTAAACTGGTCCAAATATTATTATCAGAATAAACTTTGGCATAGCTTTTTTTAAACCATTCCTGCCAGCCATCGAATTCTTCGTACTGACCCGAACGCTTTGTTAAACCATCGCGCCATTCTTTTTCGTCTTGCAAAGGATCTTCAGCGTGGAAAAATTCTTCCCAGTAGGCGGTGACAACTGCTACTTCAAGCAGTGCGCCTTCGCTTTTGCCAATAGATTCTTCCCATAATTTTTCACAGATTCTGATCGACTGCTCGCACCGGGCATACGGATTGGAACTAGCGAATTCGCTGTTGTGCCTGACCCAATCGATACCTGCTCTAATGAGAAAAGCCGGGAGCATTCAAACCCTCTTTGAAAGTGACGGAACAATAGAAGCATACCCCAGAACTGTCTATTTTAGTATGCTTGCTATTTGGCTACAGATCTTGCCGCGTACCTATCGCTCTTAGCGATGGCCTGTTCGAGCCAAGCGATGGGCTGCGCGTACTCAGGATCTTTTTCATAATCGGCCAGGCTGCGGTCTAATCTTTGACTCCAGTTAGAATCACCGGCGATGCCCGGTTCGTTAAAGCGCTGAGTGCTGCCAAACAGGTCGCTAATCATCAAGATTGCCAACCACGATGGGCTATCCATCAGCACTTCAATCATGCGCTTATGTAGCTCAGGGGTAAAATGTGCAGGTGGCGAGATTTCATCCAGGCCGAGAAATTTCATCAGACGCTGCACTTCCAACCAGCCCTCATGCCCATCTTCACCATGCCACCACTGGCAAAGCCCTTCGTAGAAGCTGGCGATTGGTTGGTGATCGTGAGTGCCGTATGTCACAAGTGCTAATTCAGGCTGCGTTTCTTTAGCTTTAAATGACCTGTCTTTTTCTACTCTTTCAAAAATCGGAATCGTAAATCCGGGTACACCTAGTTTTTTCAAACACGGCCTGACATAGTCAGGCACCATACCGAGGTCTTCTGCCACCACGCCGCAGTCAGGTGCGGCAGCAAGAATCATGCGCAAAAGTGCTTCGCCCTGAGCCAGATTGAGCTTGGCATTCTTTTCTGGTTCGTCTGGTTGAGAAATAAATTTGGGCAACAAACCGCCGGTGAGTTTCTTTGCTTCTTCTTTTGTTAGCCCGACAAATTCCTGATTGCGTTCAGGAATCCAGGGGAAAGAATAAACACGGAAAAATCCGAGCACGTGATCAATGCGGAAGTAATGAAAAATAGCAGCGACTTGTTTGACTCTATTTTGCCAGAAAGCATATTTTGTTTTTTCATGAACGGGCCAATTGTAGATGGGGATACCCCAGTTCTGGCCCCACTCTGCAGTAAAGGCATCTGATTGGAAAAACTTCTCAGGTGGTGCGCCACCAGACCATTTCAAATCAAATAATTGGGGATTGCTCCAGACATCGGCACTGTAACGACTGATACCAAATGGAATATCACCCATTAAAGCAATGCCATGCTTATCAGCGTGAGCGCGCACTTTAGCCCACTGCGAAAATGCCACCCATTGCACGTAGCTGTAAAAACGCGCAGCCGCCTTAATGTCGGCAGCACTTTCCGCCCAGGCCCTGGCTTTAACAAATGAAGACTGTTCTTCGGGCCAGCTTGGCCAGCAGGTATTGCCATCAAACTTATCGACTAACGATCGAAAAAGTGCATAATCATCAAGCCAGTCTTTTTGCTGTGCAAGAAATTGATCAAACTGTTTTTTGCTTTCCGTATTTCCTTTTTCAAAGGCCCTAAAAGCCGCTTGCAAAAGCTCTAATTTTAGCTTTCGCACAAGCGCATATTTAACCGGACCCTGCGCCAGCTGCTCGATTATGGCGGCGCTAACATGCTGATCAAGAATCTCAGAGCTGAGTCCGGGCACCAGATCTGGTACCAAAGATATATAGAGTGGATCTAAGGCAATTGAACTTAATGCACCATAAGGGCTGTTGTCACCGCCAGTTTCGTTCACCGGTAAAATTTGCAGAACGGTAAGTTTGTGACGCACAAAAAAATCAATGGCATCTTCGACGCATAGCGTGTCGCCGATACCCAAATCGCCAGAACGGCGCAAGGCAAAGACAGGTACTAACAGCCCGGCTGCTCGGTTACTTGTATCTATTTGAGCCATGCTCTCCTCAACTCACTTAAAATTAAATGCCTACTCGCTCAAAGATCTGTTCAATATTTTTCAAATAATTTGCCGGGTCAAAGCTTGATGTAATTTCTTCAACCGTCAAATGTTCAGTGACGCGTTTATCTGCTAACAAATTGTCGCGGAAGTTACCATTCTTTTGATTCCAGGCAGCCATGGCATTGTCTTGCACAAGCTTGTATGCCTCTTCGCGGGCCAGACCTTTATCGGTAAGTTTAAGCAGAACAGCTTGCGAGAAAATTACTCCGCCAAAAAGATCCATGTTGCGGGTCATATTGTCTGGATATACTACAAGTCCGTCCATCACCACCGCTAATCTGTTGAGCATATAGTCAAGCAAAATTGTAGAGTCAGGCAAAATAATGCGTTCCACAGAGCTATGCGAAATATCGCGTTCGTGCCAGAGGGCAACGTTCTCTAAAGCCGCCACAGCATTGCCGCGAATCACGCGAGCGAGGCCTGTAATATTTTCGCTGGCCACAGGGTTGCGTTTGTGAGGCATAGCCGAAGAGCCTTTCTGACCGGCGGCAAACGGTTCTTCAACTTCTAGAACATCAGTGCGCTGCAAATGTCTGATTTCCACAGCAAATTTTTCTAAACTGGCAGCAATTAGCGCTAGTGTTAAGACGAACTGCGCATGCCGATCTCTTTGAATAATTTGCGTTGAAATTTTTGCCGGCACTAAAGAAAGTATCTTGAGCGTGCGCTCTTCAACTTCAGGCGAAATATTAGAAAAGGTGCCTACCGGCCCGCTCATCTGCCCCACTGAAATCATCTCTACGGCTTGCTCGAGGCGAATTTTATGCCGCCTTAATTCTTCCAACCAGACCGCCATTTTAAAACCAAATGTAATTGGTTCAGCATGAATACCGTGAGACCGGCCAACCATCACTGTGTGTTTATGTTTGCGCGCTTGCTTAAGCACCGCTTCAGTCAGTTTGGCCAACCCAGCTTGCAACAATTCAGCAGCCCGTTTCATTTGCAATGCCAGAGCAGTGTCAATTACATCTGAGCTGGTAAGACCCATATGTATATAGCGAGCCGAGTCGCCTACATTTTCACCGACGCTGGTAAGAAAAGCGATAACATCGTGCTTGACTTGTAGCTCGATTTCATCAATGCGGGCAATATCAAACCTGGCCTTACTTTTAATTTCGGCAAGGGCGGCAGGGGGAATGAGGCCCATATCGCATTGAGCCTGGCAAACAGCAATTTCAACATCGAGATAGGTCTGGAACTTGGCTTCAATGGACCAGATGGCGCCCATTTCGGGCCTGGTATAACGGTCTATCAAAAAGTTTCCTCCCACCGCACGCAAAGTCTAATTGTCTACCATTGATACCTCTACAAGTGACTTTCGCGGCTAAATATTCGCCAACCGTTACGGCCTTGCCAAGTGAGAAGGCCGCCTCCGGCCGAAAAGTAATCGCCGGTCGCCCTTGCGAACAGCGTCTTCCAGCTTGGTACAATTGCCCTGACTGAAGACGCTGACTAAATGCACAACCCTGCTAAAAATTTGGAAGAGATAAGATGAATATTTTGATTGCCGCCGACGTTTCTCAATCTTATTTGAATGAGGCAGAGAAATCGGGCGAAAATCGCGACGAAACAAGCAGTTGGTTTGATGTAGAACAACTGGCAAGCCTGGTGTCTTTGAGTGGCAGCAATATTAATCTAATCTACGTCAAAGAAGAATTGCCTTCTTATGAAAGAGTACTGGCCACACAGGCCGATTTACCTAATGATTTGAATAATGCCATCGAAATGCAGGCGAAGCCTGTATTGAACGCACTAGCAAAAAGGCTTGATGCCCTTGGTGCCAAAGTGCAAGTTGAAATCGTCACCGGCCCCCCAGCTTATATGATTGAGCAAGCCGCCATTGATGAAAAAAAAGAATTAGTGGTCGTCTCATCAGGCCCACGCGACTCTGGCGAATTTATGATGGGCAGCACTTCAGCTCATGTGGCCAGACACGCACCGTGTTCAACTCTGGTGTTGAGAAGAAATCACACGGATGAAACAGAAAATTCCATCGAAAACGTACTGGTGGCAATTGATGGCTCAGACAACTGCTTAAAAGCTGTAGAATCGGCCATGGTCACGCTTAACGGCCAGATTAAGAGCAAGAAAATTCACCTTATTCATGTGGCCAGCATCTCTACCATGGTGGCAGCCTTGACACCAAGATCTTTTTCAGTACAGATGGAAGAAAATCTGATGATGGAAGGAGAAGTTTATCTCGCCACTGCCAAAAAAGTTTTGAGTGAGCATGGTTTTAAGAATATTGAAATATTGCTGAAAACTGGTCAGCCAGCCAATGAAGTCATTAAAGCTGCCACCGCAGCCAACGCACAATTAATTGTGGTCGGAGCACAGGGCAAAGGCGCCATCAAGCATTTTCTCATGGGTGAAGTGGCGAACAAAATTGTCACCCACGCACCAGTGGCAACACTAGTCGCCCGCGGTAAAAAAGAATGAAAAAACTTTTTCTACTTGTCAGTCTATTGCTCTGCCCAAATTTCATTGCATCAGACATTGCTTGTGCAGCAGGTTTGAGTGATATGGGCGACATGGCTCAAGAACAAGCACAAGAAAAACTTGAACTTGAAGATATGCGCAACGAAATGAAAGATATCAAACATCAAGTTAAAGACGCCATGGGAGCCATGAGCGAAATCACAAGCGGTGCCAACGCCGATATGGCCAGACAACTAGGTAGTGGGCAAAACCCGGTGCAAGAAGTGCACTTATTTGCTGGTGAATCAATACTTGATGCCGGCAATAAAAAAACCAGCAAAATCTTGACTTACAACGGCAGAATGCCAGGCCCTGAGATTCACTTGCGCGAAGGCGACCCCGTGCGCATTGTTCTCCACAACAATTTAAAAACACCAACATCACTGCATTTTCATGGCATGATTTTGCCGCAAAAAGTAGACGGTTTACCACGAGCAGGCAATGCCACCACGGCGGCTGAACGTTTTCTCAAACCAGATGAAACATTCGTCTACCAGTTTATTGCCGGATCTCCAGGCACCTATTTCTACCATCCGCAAATCATTCATCAAGAACAGCGCTTCAAGGGCATGTTCGGGGCCATCATCGTGCACCCTCGCTTGAGGACAAAAGAAGCAAACAAAGAATTGGTGCTATTTTTAAGCAAGCAAGAAACGGGCCTTGCCTCACCCACCGCTAATGCTGAAGTGGTCTATCTAATTAACGACAAGACCGCCCCATTCGCACCTCCGCTCGATGTTCATAACGGTGAACGGGTGCGCCTGCACGTAATCAACAATATGGATGAAGCGGTGCCTTTGCATTTAAGCGGCCATCGTTTCGAGGTGATTGCACAAAACGGCTCAGACCCAATGGAGCCACATACTATGCGCGACACCATTATGGTTAACCCTGCAGATCGCATTGATCTTGAATTTGCCGCCAATAACCCTGGCGTCTGGTCGCTGGCTTCCGAATTGCCAAAACAAAATGCCAGCCCCCGCTTTCCTGGTGGTATGGCCATGGTTGTGCGATACACCGAAGTCAGCGCTCCGCAATCAAAATAAAACTGGCAGTGAAATATTAAATGCCGTCTCGCAGCTGAGCCAGGCTGTTATCGACCTTTTCTCTGGTCATGCCGGTATGCAGACAGAATGTTGTCCAGCCCACGTCAATCACTTCTTCCCAACATTTGAAAAACAGATCTTGATTGAGATAGTCACGGCCCATTTCATAGGAATAATCAGCAATAATCGCCTTGGCCATGTCGTGCTGCACCATATGCTGCAAATCAAACCACTGCTCTTCTAGAGCAAGGTCAAAAAGTGCGCCAAGGAAAGCTTTTTGGCTGTAGCGCGCCTGGGCCAGTTCTTGTAAGCGTGGATTCATCTACTTTTTAGTCGTCTTTTTCATTAACTGGTTGAGCTGTCAATTGCCAAGCCGGAAGGGCTCGCGATTCTAAAACTATCATAAGTTTTGTAAATTGATGAGGAATCACCTGAAAATTTCATTTATGCACTAAAATGATGGTTGTAAGCCAAGATATACGATTGCCCGCCAGCGCCACCAATTATGGTGCCCATAGGCGCTCAGAGCGGTTTCGTATATATTAGATAAGTAGTCAATTGCGGTAACTATGCTGTATCACCAACTTAACCGCATTCGCGAACAGCTTGCCGTCAAAGACTTAAGTGTTTCAGACGGACTGCTTCTTACCTCTCGGGCGCTGCGCGGAAAGTTGCCTGAGCTACGCTTGACGTGGCTTAATCGCGAACTTTTGGGTTACCGGGCAGAAGATTTAGAAACACTGGGAGAGAAAGAAGCAAAACGTCCGAGTTTTTCGAAAATCGTACAATTGCTTGCCCCTGTGAAAAAGCAGCCTGAGCTGGAAGTGCCTGTTTATCGTTTTCTCAGCGGCACATGGGGCATACTCGACGGCAGCGGTAAACTGGCGAAAGTACTTGAGCCTCAGCTTATAGAGAAAAGTATCTTTTGCAATATTGGTATGCAACAGCTTGAGTCGCAGCTCAATGAAATGGATGACCCCATGAGCGGTTTATTTTCCATGAGCTTCGATCAGCAGACCGGAGCGGAGTTTTATTGTTATTCTCGCGAACTGGTGAGAATACAAGAATCAGTCAGGCTCAAATTAAGCCAGTTTATCGATGAGTCAATTACCGAGCTACATCTTTCTGCGAGCAGTGACTAGATCTTTTCTGTTCAGCGCTTTCTCATTGATCGTGGGCACGTCCCTGTGTTTGGTGCCTGAATTTTCTGGATTACCTGGGATATCTCCAGTATCGGCTCAGACCACACAAACATCACAGCCATTACCAGACCAACTGGCCAACCTTGAGTCACAACAGGGATACACAGCTCCGCCAGGTCAATCAATCGTGCAAAGGCTTCAGGGCCTTGAACTGAAAATTTTCGGCTCTTATGGTGTCGGCTCAATTTTTGAACGCCTGGCCGCCTTGCAAGAACGATCTCAATCGAGTGCATCACCACCATCATCATCACCATCTTCGCGTGCGTCTTCAAGCAATTTAAATCAGGCGCAGACACCAGCCCTGCGCGAACCTTCCAGAGAAAGCAAAGAGCGCATCAGCACCTTACTAAAATCAGCCAATTTGACCAAAGCAGTGGCGGTGCCAAATACCTTCCCCCCTCACTTTTTTCGCATAGAACCGGCGTCTGCAAATTCAGATGACGACTCGAACGACAAAGAGAATGACTATTTCGAAACAGTAATGGATGCTTCTAAAAATCGAATTTTTAAGTTCGAAAAAATGCCTGTCACCATAGCCATAGCCGCGGCTGCCGACCGCGGTTATACAGCAGCAGCGCTGGCGGCTTGCGGTGACTGGGAAAGGCGTACTGACGGCATGATCAAATTTACTCCGCTAACAAGACCGGAGGGCGCCCGCATCAAGCTAACCTGGGCGCACTTAGGTAACAAAACCGACTCTCATGACAGTACTCTTGGTGGTCATACCGTAACTAAATGGACGAAAAAACCATCAGGCAGGCTCTCGCTTTTGTCTGTAGGCGCTATTCCTGTGCCGCTCTACATTCCCAGCAGGGGGCCCAAATATACGGTTCCGCCGCAAGAAATTGAAATCAACTTAGACCTGATTGATACTAAAGATGCAGATATTCGATATTTGACTTTGCGTAATATCGTTGCTCACGAACTCGGTCACGCACTGGGTCTGCTAGGGCACAGCCAGAACAAAGGAGACTTGATGTTTCCTATTACCGATGAACATTCGCGCATATCTCAACGCGATCTCAATACTATTCGAAAACTCTACAGCAAAAAGGCAACAGTGCCGCTCTAACCGTGATATTGAGGGATGCCGTATTGACCGCGCAACTCAGCATCAAGCTGTTTAATTTGCCGCTCCAAATTTTCTAAATTGCTTTTGCGTTCGAGCAGCTGAGGCATAACTCTCTTGCCAGTGCGCGGATCTTTGGCCATTAAATCGTCTTGCACCAGCAAGTAATCTGAAAACAGAGCCTTAGCATCAGTGAAATATTGGTAGTACCCGCGGTGCAACTTACTGGTCTCAGGATAAAGCGGTAAGCTCTTCATCTGATTAATCGCGATCTGATATTTTGAGACCAGACCAGTTAAAAGCTTTTGCGCCTGCACTTTGTTGGGGCCGGCAATAAAAATAGAGAGGCCTTGAGAAAGTAGGTTGTCAGCTCGCTCTCTTTCAGAAGGGGTCATTTGCGCTGTCTTACGCACTATTTCATAGCGGTCGAACCACTGCCTTAATTGAGTCGGATTGGTGCTTACTGTGTTAATCGCCTGACCGGCTGATTCGGCAGCTGATTGAGCGCCTAGTTGATTCTGATATTGACAGAAAGCTGCAGGCATCATTGCCAAACTGCAAAGCAAAGATGTCGCCAACGCACTTGCTTTAACCGACTTCATGCAAAATCTCCATATCTACCGCCCATACATTCTAACTGCCCTGAGCGAAATTGGCTGCATCTATAGAGCAAATTTGTACCAGGCCGGTCTATTGCTTGACTAATATGGGGTGGCTGAATGCTTGAAGAAAGCATTTTTGTCAGGCGCTTCGAATTCTACATGGTGAATGTCACGTTCGGTAATACTGCTATTGTAAGCATAAATAAATCGTCGGCAGTCGGTCACGCCCTCGGCCGTGGCACCACATGTAGCACCACATGTAGCACAAGCAGATTTGGCGTGAATTATATTTTCTCTCGCCAATTGCAAGTACTTAGTCGCGGTCGCCTTGTCGGCGGTGGTGTTCGCCAGCGAACGATAGCAAGTAGCTAGATTGTTATAGTCACGAGCGATGCGCCAATCAGACGAACCAACTCGTTTGGCATCGAAAGCAAGAATTTGTTTGTAGATCTCAGCGGCATTTTTAAAGCCACTCATGTCGCAGTAGACTGATGCTAAATCGAGTGCATTCTGGACAAAACTATCTGGCGATTGTTTCACCGTCCATAACGCTCGATAAATAGCGCTGGCCTCAGTCATTTTGTTCTGCTCTCGGTAAAGCACCGCCAGCTCCCTGGCTCGTGGAAAGAGTGCGGGCGGCAGTTGCCCTTGAACCATGGCCGCCTTGACGTCACCATACGACGACTCTTCAATGGCCAACTGGTGCCAGTGATTACCATCACCTTTATATTTTTCGCTCACCGCAAGCACGCTGGCAGTTCCGGCCAGACAAATCAAGGCAGCGAACAAAGCTGTAAGCACACGGCTTCCACTCATTCTGTTAACCCCCCGGTGGTACCGGAGGAGGAGGAGGAGGTGGTGGTGGT
>JAVHQC010000015.1:179897-206350 GCA_036170915.1 Cyanobacteria bacterium auto_48_18 | reverse complement strand
GGCGTCACTGCTGCCCATGGCCGACGCCGTGAGCGCCACCGGCGCGGTGCGCAAAGGCATTACCGACCAGTGGCTGGCTGGTATGGGGCACTTTGTCAAAACTCAGGGTTATCCGCAATGCGATATCTCATATAGAGATGGGCAAACCGGTCCAGACAAAGTTACAGATCGTATCGTGATGGTGCGCACTAGCGTTACCTGCAGTCCATTCCTTACCATTCCCCTGCCTGTGGTGAACGTTCCAGGCTTAAACGGCCCCATGCTTTTCCAGATTACATCCGAGCGCCCCATGGAAAATCCAGATAATGCCCCATAATTTTTGAGCCGGCTCAGTATGTACTGACACAGAGTAAAAATTGACTTGAGTATTTGAAAAGGACAGTTTGAAACAAATGACAAAGCCAATTCGCACCATTAAAAAACGAGGCAATCGCGGCAGCGGTTTAATGGAATCTGTTATGGCTGCCATCATTCTGGTACCAATTGCCCTGGCCTTACTTGATTTGACAGTGATGGTAATTGCCAACTCGATGAATGATACCGCCGCTAAAAATGCCGCTCGTGCTGCGGCTAATCAGTCTACCGGCGAAGCAGCACACGCCGCGGCAGAACTTACTCTCAAAACTTTTCAAGCTTCAACTCTAGTCAAGTCGTTGAAGATAAACGACTTTGATTATCCTGCTGGCGGCAAAGGTTCAATCTCTCTCACCACAGTTATGGAAGTGAAATTGCCGGTGCCCTTCCCGGGCTTCGCCGGTTATACATTTACGGCAAAAGATGTTGAGCCAGTGGTCGGCACCAAAGTTGAAGAATAAACCCATTTTAGAATTTTTGATTCTGGAGGTTGAGCAAGTAAATGAAAACTAAGCGTGACAAACGAGGGTCGGTGACAGCGTTTTCTGCAGTGCTTGCCCTGGCGCTTCTGGTTCTCGGTATTGGTTTTCTGTTTATCGTGCTCTACATGGGAGCCCAGCGTGAAACAAAAAATGCCACCGATGCTGGTGCCCTCAACGTTGGTAAAAAGGCACTGACAGATATTAGCGTACCGGTAATGCCCACCGACGTCTTCGCCGATTGCGCCAGCGATTCTATCGACAATAACGCCCTTAGAGACAATAAGATAACTTTAGGTCGAATCAATCGAGTTTGGTCGAAAGCCATGCTGATCGCCATCAACGCAGAAGCTGCAGGTGCTGACGGGCAAGCCGGCTCAGGCAGCGGCAACGCCAGCCAGGCTGTTTCAGGTGCCGAAGAGATTAGTAATTCACTGGCCGCGAAATTGAAGACTCCCTCAAACCTTCACGGTTTCTTCAACGAACTTTCGCAACAAAACTCGGTGCGCATGATCGGCGTGGGCTCAAGCACACAGGTGCTTCCAGGAGCAGGCTGGCAGACATCATTGATGGACCGGGAAGCTGAGAGCAATATTGAGCTCACCGGCAGCCCCAGTGATAATTTCTATTTGCCACCCGGTTACTCTCTGCCTGCAGGGGCCAGCACTCAGTGCACCCGCTCGCCGAAGCCCGACGGTGTAGGCAACAAGTATTTTCTCAAGGGCTATGTACCAATTCAAATCGGCGGCAAAACCATCTGGCAGGTGCCTTTCAAATGGGATAACAAACCTATTCTCGTAGCCAGTTCTAAATTTGATGCTGAAAAAGCCACCACTAAAGCGCTTGAATGGTCTAACCCTGTACCTAATGCTTTCTCTGCCGAAGGTCAGGCTCTTAAAGCTGGCGCCCCCGGCGAAAAAGCAACATCCTGGGTGCTTAGTAATCCGCGTAAACCGTTCAAATTATCAGCACCACATTCATTCTTGAAAATTAAAGTAGATCAGCCGAAATGTCACTGGTATTTCTATCCAATCCCACCAATCAAAGTTGAATTTGGTGCCGCTCAAAATTATGATTTTAATAGCTCTCCCACTGGTATGACTGGCACAACGATGCCGGGGGGTGGTGTGCTTTGCTCCAGCGTTACCCCACCATCACAAATGATTGGTCTTGATATTGCTGGTCGCTCCCTGGACGAAGTAATTTTCAGTCTACCTAACCTGCACACCTCAGAAACGAAAAAAGTAGAAGACCAGATGGTCAGTCGCGCCAATCAAATGATAAGCAAACCTGGTGTGGTTATTACACCGGCAAAACTGCACTCCTGCCTCGGCTCAGCCGTAACCAGGCTGGCTTTGATTGCCGGTGAAAAGAACTTTTATTTGTTTAGCAAAGACGGCGAAACTCTGGAGTGCCTGCCAAAAATTGCAGCCGATGCTCTAGCCTTTACCTGGATGCCTCTGATTTCAGGCAAAGACGCAGACGGCACCGAAAAGAAAATCATCGACGACGATTATATGCCTGGCGGTTTTCCGTTGCCTCACGCTCCTGTTCCACTCCCATTCTGCTCGCCAACTCCGCTTGTAAATGTCAGCTGGGTATTATGGGACAAAGATGTTTACTGGAAACCAGGCACCGGCTATAACGGCAGCCTGGGCGAAATCAGAGTAAAACGCTGGAGCGAAGTACACACAGTTGGCGTCTGCAACCCACTTTAGTCAAATCACTTTAGTCATAATCAATGGAGTAATTGTGAATTTTAGAGCATTCTTAGTGTTGTCTGCCGCTGCCTCTGTCTCTTTAGGTCTAGCGGGATTGGCGAGTAATGCGGCTTTTGCACAAAATCCGCCCACTCAACCAGGTCAATCAGACCCTGCTACCAGAGAACGAAATTTACAGGCGGCCAAATCAAAATATCTCTCCATAATGAGCACTGAGCGTGTAAATATCACCGAACGTATTCCGATTAATTTCCCTCTTCCTGCATACAACAGCAATGTTACCCGCACCAGCTTTATCAACACGACAAAAGGCTCACCCACTGCCACTGCCGGCATCATTACAAAAGATGCGCCTGAAGCTGTGTTCAAGTGGTATCAAGAGAAACTGCGCAATGCCGGTTGGTCATCAATGGCAGCTTCACCAAAATTGATGGAAAAACTTGGAAAACTTGGCAAAGTCTATATGCTGGACGCGACGAAAGACACGCAAGCAGTCAAACTTTCTTGCACTCTGGACCCCGCCACTCAAGGCACCACCGTCAGTATCACCTGGGTCAAAAATCGCTAGAGCCAATTTAATCTGCCCAATCATGCTGCGCGTATAGAATCGTGCTGGGCGTATAATAAGTCTAGTGCATGCGCGCGTGAGGCTTCGACCAGAATGAACAACGGCGAAAAACTGCTGGGTGCAGTTATTGAAAAGCGCTTTAAACTTGAAAGCGTCATTGGCCGTGGCGGTTTAAGCACGGTCTATCAGGGTCGCCATGAAAAAGCCGGTTTCCAAGTGGCGGTTAAAGTTTTACATTCCGATTATTCAGATACCGAAGAAAGTCGTGAGAGGTTCAAGCGTGAAGCGGAAATCATTAACAACCTCAATCATCCCAACATCGTTCACATGTACTCTTACGGTTTTCTCTCCGACTTAACGGAAGGGCTGGAAGCTAAGTATTCACCAGGGAAAGACCCTTTGCCCTACCTGGTGTTGGAACATTTAGCCGGATACGGTCTCGATACAATTCTCGACAAGCACACCAGACTGAACGAAAAACTGGCTTATCGCATTATCGCAGGCGTCATCGAAGGCCTGCAGTTTGCTCACGATATGGGCATAATTCACCGCGATATCAAACCAAGTAACGTCATGATCATTGATGAACTCAGTGACAGCGACAAATCGTATCCGGGGCCATTTTCTCAACATGTAAAATTGCTTGATTTCGGCATTGCTAAATGCAACAAATGCCACGACGAAAAGCCCGCTATGCAACTGACTCAGCCCGGTTTTGTCTTCGGCAGCCCGCTCTATATGAGCCCTGAGCAGTGCAAAGGCCTTGATGTCGATTATCGCTCTGACATTTACTCGCTGGGCTGTATGTACTATGAAATGCTTTGCGGTGACCCGCCATTCAAGGGTGACAGCGCGGTTCATACTTTTGCCATGCACCTTTATGAAGTGCCGCTGCCACTTACGCAAACAAGAACTGAGGGCGAAATTTCACCAGAATTGAACGACATTATTATGAAGTGTCTGGCTAAAGATCCAAATGAAAGATGGCGTTCTGTGAGCCAGTTGCGGCAGGCCTTAAAAGATCTCTACTCAGGCAATTGACCGTGTTACCAATCTACAAATGCGCTTCTATTCCTTGCGCTTGCAATAATCGCACCAGCTGATCGCCTTCTATCAACTGAATTGGTTTACCGGAGGCAAACTGCCAGGCATCAGCACTCAGCCTGCTGGTGGTAAAGAGAATAGCTTTACTTGCACCTTCGTGCTGCATGGCACCATAAAGATCTCGCACAGCCGAAACGGGCACGGTATGATTATAACGCTTGGCCTGCACGACAATCTTACCACCGAGAATCGGCCTGGAGTCTGTAGCGACGATATCGATGCCACCATCATGCGAGGCCTTTGTCAGGTTTGCTTCAAGGCCCATTCGTCTGAGTAAATCAGCCAGCAAATGCTCAAACTGCAAAGGATCAAGCTTTAGCAGACCAAGAGAGTTGTTAGCTACAGGTGCACTTCCGGCGGTGCGCAAAGGCTGCACACTGACGACATGTGAAGCGGCACCAACAGGTGTGCTTATGCGAGCGCCGAGTTTTCGCAAACAAGCGATTTTGTCGACTTTTGCAACATTGAGTTGAGCCAGATCTGCTTTTGTCAGCCGCACAGAAAGTAAACAGCCGCGTACTGACTTACCCGTCTCAGGCACCAGCACCGGTGCGTAAGCGTTAAAGACAACACTTTCCAGCACGCCGGCACGGTCAGCCACAAGAGCGTCTGCTGCCATACGCAAAGCCCACGATGCAAGAAACTCACGATAACGATTCTGGCGAGATTGTTCGGTCAGTTCGACAAACTGCACTTTAGCTGAAGACTTTATGTACTTCGCTGCTTTATGAGTAGGAAAAATATCCAAACCTGGTGCCTCGGCGTCTATTACTAGCTCTTTCTCTATTTTCATATAAGCGAAAGTCAAACTTTGTTCAAAAAGTTTAGCCAGCGCCGACTTAGTAAAATAGAGCTGGTAGTAGCGGCAAATGGCCGCTGGCTTGCCATTCATGTAATCAGCCCGCAGCCCAAGCCTTGGCGCTTTGGCAGAGGGGACAGAAAATGGAGAAAACTTAGAATTCTTGAAACTGAAACTAAAAATAGGATGAGCAATGTTCGCCGTAGCCCTGCGTTTTTTCTCACCAAAGGGACCACCCAGATAAAGATTCAAGCCGGTGGCAAGAAAAGATGCCAGCGCAAAGGCAGTATGCACAGGAGCAAAAGCGGCCACAAGTAAATAGCAGAGCACCCAGGCCGGAAGGCAAAAGAGAAAGGCCACGGCGTAACTGGAAATTTCATGAGCAGGGCGAGGCGACGAATTTCCTCTTGCCACGAAGACAATAAAGGCACTACACATGGCCGCCGAAAAGAGAGCCGCCAGCTCAATATGCCTGGCACCATAAAGCTCAAAGGCAGCAAACAACAAATAGAAGAATGCAGGCAGTGATACTATGAAGGCGATCAATGCTGTACGCCAATTAAATGTGTCGACGGACGAAATGCGCTTGCCACTATGTGCGGTATCAAACGCTACAGACGACTGAGCATGCAGATTGCAAAGCAGATCAGCTGACTTTTGAACAGCCAAATTATATTGCTCCACTTCCTCGGGGGAAAGTGGCGGCTTTAAAGCAGCAACATTAGAATTACGCGGAGGCAAAACTTACTCTTCACTATTGGCTACAGAGTTATTATGCCCGCAAAACTGAGATTCACTCAGGTTCTTCGCATTTATGGTGCGAAAAAATTATTACCAGACGCTGACAGCAAAAAAAGCAGTGCTATCGCTGGTGGTGCTATTTCAATTCTCTATTAAGAACATTCGCCAGCCGCTCACCTGCCAGCTCAACTCGCACTCGAGCCAACTCATATGCAGTTTTCTTATAAGCCGGCGACAAACGCTTGACATCAACGCCTTTTTTAACTGGCGAGACATAGACTTTGCTTTTACTTAGAGAAAAACTCTCTTCTATCCAATTGCGAGCGTTCAGGTCTGCAGCAGATTTTGTATCAGCGGGCTCGAGACTAGCTATAAAAGGAATAACACTGGCCGGACTACGCTCGGTTCCCAATACTTGGTCCCAGAAGGTGTGCAGCAAAGTTGGCGGGTCAGTATCGTAGATTTTTACGGCATTACCACCGCTGTCACCGTAAGGCATCTTTTTGCTTACTCGAGTAACGCAATGCAAAGGCTGGTGCACGTCTCCCACCAGATGCAAAAGCCAACACAAGTCGTATGATTTGAGCTCATCAGGGGCAGATGACGCAAGAGTGGTACGGCACAGTGCCATCTCGGTTTCGGCATTCGGAGTAGGCACCGCAGGCAAGGGCGCGCCGTCAGCACTGATTGGCAAATCGACAAAATGCCAGTACTTATGCAAGAGCTTATCGCTGTAGCCGACATTCAGATTTGAAGTAATGCCATCAGGCCGATAACCGCCATCAAGGCCGTCTGACTGATAAGTGGCGTCACCCTTTATAGAGTCGGGCCAGGTAGCGGCTTGCATAAAAGCATAGAGATTTTTCTCTTCAGTAGAAAGATGTCTCGGCATGTAATGCAGCCAGCTGCTATAGCTAGGATTTAGCCTGACTAACTGATCAGCACGCTCTCGAATAGCCGGATCAAGCTTTTTGTAAGCAATACCCGCCACCGCCATATGGCCAAAATCGTCCCAGGCACGAGCCGGAGTGACAGCCAGAATGGAAGTTAGCAGAGCCAATACACACTGATGTAAGCGTTTCAAAATTCTCTCACTGATGAGTTTAACGACTGAGATTTTAGCAGGAACTCTGAACGGAACAAATTATGCCGTGACCGGTCTAGTGTTTCGCGAGCTTCAGACAAGAGGGTAGGACAGTGGGACAATTTTTACTAGTCGGTTTATTGGGGCTACTAGGCGGCATTTTGCTAGCTCCTAAACAGGGATGCGAATTGCGCCACTCAATTGGCGAGCGCACTGCAATTCTTTGGGACAAATTTTTCTGCGCTCTGGCCAGAAATCTGGAACCTGCTAAACCCCGCTCGCCAGAACCGATGGCACAGCCGGTGGCGATGGGTGAAATTACAGACGAAAACGAACTGATTGCAGCTGAAACTTTAGATCGCATTAAGACATTACTAGATGCTGAGAAAGCTAATCATGATCACGCTGATCACAGCAGATTAGCCAGCTAAGGGGGACCAATGGAAAAAGTTGAAATTCAAGGCCTGATATCAAGGCTGGAAAATGACAAGGCCAAGCACGAAGCTAAGTTTAGCGGCCAACCTCAGCATGACAGCTGTCTGGCAAAGATTGCCGAACGAGTAAGAGACCTGGAAGCCCAAATTGAACCTGCCAGCGCCACTGTCAGCAGTACCAGTTGTGTTGCTAAAACCAACGGATCTTCGTGTGAAGGTGACCTTACCGTTCGTGGTGATGAATTTGAAAAAGTCGATCAGCTTCAAGATACGGCTGAAAAACTCGAAGGACAAAATAAAGAACATGAAGCAGATGCCGTCAAATTGCAAATGCGAGGCATGGTAGCTAAACAGTTAAACGAACTTGATGGGTTTGATCGCTAAAAACCGCTCGCTAAGTCGTTAATTTTTTGCAGCACAATAGTCCCGCCTTCTATACCGGAAGCGGGGCTATCTTTTAGCGCCCAATTCGCTGCGGTAAATTGCGTAGAATGCCCACTATAAGCCAGTTCTCAACACACTGATGGAACTAAACGGGTATGGGGATAGTCTCTGAAGGCGCAAGGCAGGCAATTACAGAGTAATTGCGAGCGTAGAACAAAATGACGGTGACCATTGTGGCTTTGATATTAGCGATTCTAGATGAAGAAGATACTTCAGATCAAAAGGTGTCTTCAATCATTGGCGATAATCACGATTTGATCACTACGCATACTTTTCGTGGTGCCTTAAACGCTTTGATAAATTCCAAGATTGATTTAGTTATCTGTGACATCGGGTTGTTTGAAAATCAATCAACCTTTACCTGCGGCTTCGACTTTCTCAGTTTTGTTAAACATGACGCCGAACTCTCGCATATTCCATTCGTCTGTTTTACCGTTAAAAGAATGATTAACGAATCATTTGTGAACGGTGTTAGAACAGCCGCTAAGGCTCTAGGGGCCGAGTCTTGCATAGCCATGGAACAGTTTGATAATACGGCTCTAGAAGCGGAAGTGAAAAGGCTCTTGAAACGACCGGATGGCAAAAGCGTTTTAAATTTCGCCTCTTAAAGCAACTTAGTCGCTCGGGGCAGAGTGTTTGCAAACCTGAAGCGTATACGCTAGGGGTTTTAGATAACTCAAGCTACTGGTTCTAAATAACTCAAACGTCTAGGCTTTAGTTTTGAAAAGCAAAAGAGGTGGTCTTGCAACCACCCCTTTTTTCTCTATGTACTAGTGATACTAGGCTCTTTTAACAGCTTCTTCACCCGAACGCATAATGTCTTTAGCGCCGCCGTTCTTGAAGATTTCTTCTACTGCCTTAGCCTGGTCACCGTTGTCGGTGTGTACTGAAAGAAGAATATTACCGTCGCGCAGTTTACCTTCATATTGTTTGGCTTCGTACTCAGGCATGCCGAGTCCGATCAAACCACCAGTCACACCACCAGTAGCAGCACCGATAGCGGCACCACTAAGAGCAGCCATAATCGGTCCGGCAGCTACGAATGGTCCAACACCAGGAATAGCGAGGGCGCCGATACCAGCCAACCAACCTAAAGCGCCACCAAGCAGAGCACCGGTGCTGGCGCCTGCAGATGTGCCTTCTGGTGCCTTACTGTGCTTTTCGGTACCGAGGTCACGAATGCCTGTTCTGTCTGGCATCAATACTGAAATATCCGTATTGAGAAAACCAGATGTTTTCAGTCTGTCAACAATATTTTCTGCTTCTACTTCACTGGGTACGATACAAATTACTGCTTGCTTAGCCATGATTTCTCCAATTACGTGTGTGTGAGTGCTTGTGCACAGAGTGTGTTGTTGATGGTTACTCCATCAATCTCTTTCGTCTTCGTTTTATGGCTCAGTCTTTTGACTGGTTTGCCCTTTAACTTCAAGCTGGTTCGTGATGGCACGAGCGCCGCAAGAAGTTTTAGCCAAGTTGCCGATCAAATCTTTTTCATTTGCTGTTGCAACTGGGCCGCGTAGATAGAGGATTCCGTTTTCGGTAATGATTTTGACGTTCTGAGCATCTATAGACATGCCTTTCTGAGACAGAATGGCTTTGCGCAGAGCAATCGTGATATTAGTGTCTGATTTCGTATTCGATTGATCTTGAGCGGTGGGCTTACTCAGCGCCTTGTCACGCTTATTTTTAGCCGTATTGTTTGGCGCTTTAGCTTGCGATTGACCGAATTTTTCTACCGACTCTGCGGCGATGGCTGCATTGCAAGCGAAAATGGATAGTGCGCTCAGAGCTAGAATTCGTTTCATATGTTCCTCTTGTTAGGCAACGCAAGATTTCTGAAACGCTATCAGAAACCGTTGCCGCTAGAGACTAGGCATCGCCCCCTAAGTTCCCTCAATTCTCGTTAGTAATACTAAATTTTTTTGAAGTGTTTAAAACCCGCATAACCTTGTCAAGCAATAATGAAATTCTGAAAATGAAGAATCTAAAAGTCAGCACCATATATGGTGCCCAGAGAGATATTCGCCGTCGGCATCAGTCGACAGTAGTTAGTGTGAAATATTTCGCCTTGCCATAAAGGCGCATTAAAAGGAATGGGTATTACCGGTCAATTGGCTTAAGTTTTTGAAAATTGTGCTCGCGCGCTGATATCATTTTCTACACTTGCCTCCTGCACAGCGCGTTGTCAGGAAAGGGTGTTCCGTTTAGCACTTAAAAAGGACCAGAACAGCATGAGTATTCACCAACTAGCTGGTAAACCCGCACCAGCAGATGTCTTGATTAACGTAGCCAAGCTGGAGCAAGCTTATTACGACTGCACCCCTGACTACCAGGACCCAGCCCAGCGCGTTACTTTCGGCACCAGTGGTCATCGCGGCACATCCACCAACGGCACTTTCACAGAAGCTCATATTCTGGCAATCACTCAGGCTGTCTGTGATTACCGACGCCAGCAAGGCTACGACGGGCCAATTCTGTTCGGCAAAGACACCCACGCGCTTTCTTCATTAGTTGAACACACGGCTCTCGAAGTGCTGGCCGCCAACAATATGGAAGTTTTGATTGCCGAAAAAGACGGCATCACAGCTGTACCTGTTATCTCACGAGCGATTCTGAATTATAACCGTGGGCGCAAGGATCATTTAGCTGATGCCTTAATTTCCACCCCGTCTCACAATCCGCCGGCCGATGGCGGCTACAAATACAATCCACCCAATGGTGGCCCAGCAGACACTGAAGTCACCACCTGGATTCAGAATCGCGCCAACGAACTATTGCAAAGCGGCAATCAAGAGGTGAAGCGCATTCCCTACGAAAAAGCGATAAAGGCGGCCACAACTCACACCACCGATTTCATTACTCCTTATGTTAAAGACTTAGCGCAAGTAATCGACATGCAAGCGATTACCAACGCCAAACTTAAACTGGCTGTAGATCCGCTAGGTGGCGCCTCAGTTGTTTTGTGGGAACCAATCAATGCCATGTACAACCTCGACATTGAAATCGTTAACAAAAAAATCGACCCCCAGTTTGCTTTCATGCCGCTCGATCACGACGGCAAAATTCGCATGGACTGTTCGAGCAAGTTTGCCATGGCTAATCTGGTCAAATTGAAAGACAAGTATCAGGTTGCTTTTGGCAATGACCCGGATGCTGATCGACACGGCATTGTGACACCATCAGCGGGGCTAATGGATCCTAACCACTATCTGGCAGTGGCCATCAGTTATTTGCTTACTCATCGCCCAGATTGGTCGAATGCAGCCGCTGTGGGTAAAACTCTGGTGAGCAGTTCAATGATCGATCGAGTGGTTAAAGACCTGCAAAGAATTTTGCGTGAAGTACCCGTAGGCTTTAAATGGTTTGCACCAGGTCTCTATGACGGCAGCGTTTGTTTTGGTGGCGAAGAAAGTGCCGGAGCGTCGTTCTTGCAAAAAGACGGCCAGACATGGACCACTGATAAAGACGGCCCGGCTATGGCCTTACTGGCTGCTGAAATTCTGGCAATTACCGGTAAAGACCCGGGCGTACACTACAAGGAGCTCACGGCAAAATTTGGCACATCCTATTACAAACGTGTAGACGCGCCGTCAACAATGGAAGAAAAAGCAGTGCTATTGAAGCTATCACCAGATGCGGTCAAAGCAACTGAATTGGCCGGTGAAAAAATCGAAGCCAAACTTACCCGGGCCCCTGGTAATGACGCTTCAATTGGTGGGCTGAAGGTGACAACTGCTAATGGTTGGTTTGCAGCAAGACCATCCGGCACAGAAAACATCTACAAAATCTATGCTGAAAGCATGAAAGATGAGTCTCATCTCGAGACAATCATCAAAGAAGCACAAGAAATCGTCAGCGCAACGCTGGCAGGAGAAGCCAAATGCTGCCCTTGATTTATCTGGTGCGCCACGGCGAAACTGAATGGTCGCTGAGCGGTCAGCACACAGGGTTAACCGATAAACCGCTTACCTCAAAGGGAGAGCAGCAAGCACTAAAGTTGAAGCCCGCTCTTGCAGGGTTAACTTTTGATCGCGTTTACACAAGCCCCCTTTTACGGGCGAGAAAAACTTGCGAACTGGCCGGATTTGGTGAGCAAGCTGAGGTGCTTGAAGGGCTTATTGAGTGGCATTATGGTGATTACGAAGGCAAAACAACTGCTGAAATTAGAGCAGAGCGACCTAACTTTCAACCTTTCCGCGATGGTTTTCCTCAAGGCGAAGCAGTAGAAGAAATTGGTATCAGAGCCGAACTCGTGGTCAAAAAGATGCGCGAAGGTGAGGCGAGCGGCAATGTGTTGCTTTTCTCGCACGGTCATATGCTTCGCTTTGTAGCAGCACGCTGGCTGGGCTTACCTAGCTCAGACGCTCGCATTTTCAACCTTTCAACAGCCTCAATTAGCATCCTTGGTTATGATCACAATTTATCCGAACCTGTAATTAAGTTATGGAATGACGATCACCATCTTAAGATTCGAGTTGAGCAGCTGTCTTCCCCCAGCGCTTCACCAGTTGTTTAGCCACATCCACCATTCGCGGTTCAAAAGTGCCTATATATTCTCGGTAAATACTGAGACTCGAGTCGTCTTGTAAGAGATCAATAATTTGCTTGGCACTCAATTCACTATTGAGCAAATCAAGCAAGCGCTCTTGATACAAAGCCAGCTTTAGATCTTGTTCGAGACCTCTCATCTTACGCAGAGGGCCGGCAGCTTTAACCTGGTCATTTGATGCATAATTAAGTGCGTTATTAAGCGCATTATTAGGCACATCATGACTATTCACCACTGCTTTCAAACGGCTAAAATCGTCTCTAAAATTTGAAGCGGCAGCGCCACCATTTATAGTGCCGCCTAACCTCTCTAAAATCACTGATTCAACATGTGGGCAAAATTTTAGTGTAAGTGCCAGCAGTTGAAATAGTTCTTCAGGAACTTGATCATCGTGAGTATCACGGCGAATCGCCAGGTTCTCATATTGAGACCAGGAGCCGCCTGAGAGGTGAATTTCTCTTACCAACTCTAGCGGGTAAGTTAAGAGTAACTGCTCAAAATCAATTTTGAAATTATGGGACTGACAATAAAGGTTGTGAATATCTAGAACTAAAAAATTACCTGGCATGACTAGTAGTTTTTTCAAAAAGGGCCCTTGAGCCAGTGCGTCTGCCGCCGAAAAAGCAAAAGCCAGATTCTCCAAACCAAAGTTGACTTCAGGCACCGCCCGCGCCACCAGCTGCAGACGGGCTAAACCCAGAGCCACCGTCGACGCAGTGCAAGGCACGGGCAGTTGAGTGCTATCCACAAAAGACCCGGCTTGAGAAAATCCGTAGTGCTCCGAGATGTGCAAATATTTGTACTGTCCACACTCTTTTGACAGATTACTAAGCCACTGCTCATGAGCCATAGCCTGACCGGAAAGCAGTGAAAAGAAAACACCATGACCAAGCAACCTGTCTTGCGAAGCGTAAAAGTTAATCAGGTCAGTTGCCCAATCAGGCAGCTCAGCGCCGTTCCAGATCGTGTCGAAGCTCCATTCAAGCAAGTCGACTTGAGAGGATTCAAATAAGGGATATGCGGCCTCTAGAAAATCGGCTGTAGGCATCAGTGCCAGGCCGCACAATATGGTCATTAGCTTTTTAGCCGCGACCGCAAGCAGGGCAAGGGTCTTTACCGGATCCTGGAGCTTTAGCGGAAGGCGGAGCTTTAGCGGACGGTTCGGGATCGGCTACAGGATCTTTAGACGGTTTGGTTTCAGATTTTGCACCGTCAGGCTTAACTTCTTGGTTGCTGCCACTTTTTTTCGCACTTTCTTTCGACTGATTGGCTTTGCCAGTCTCTTTAGCTTTAGCCTGCACTTCTTCGATCGGCATACACATGCCACACAGAAGGGTTAAACCTAAAGCGGCGCGCAACTTATCTTGGGTTGAAACTGGTAATTTCATGAGTCCTCCAAATCGATACTTCTATTGTAAGCGCCATTGTAAGCGCCATGCAATTTATTTGCCTTTTTCAAATTGAGTTAGCCAAACCCCGCTCGAGCGATAACAATCGAGGTAAGTCTCCTGCAGAACCATCACTTTATTAAGTTCACGAATGGCGCCGGGACGGTCATTATTCCTTAAGCGACTGAGAGCAAAGGCAAAATGCATCTGGCTTTTTTGATTATCGCGAGTTGTGGCAGCGAGTGCCTGTGCTTCGCTTAACTCTCCCAGTAGATATTTGCAAAGGGCCCTTGGCCAGTGGTCGCTAATAATTTTTTTGTTCGTTCGCTCGTCTTCACCCAGTTTTCTTTGCACTAAAGCCTTGCCCTCAACCTCGCGGCCTAGTGATGACAGTATGTGGAAATAAACCAAAGTCTGATTGGTGCCTGTAGTTTTTTTACCGCTCAATACATCGTTATCGAGAAAAGTTGCTGCTCTGGCATAATCGAAAATATAGACGGCGTGCATTGCTCTGGCAAATTGAGCAGCAAGCAGACCTTCATCTAAAACCGATAAAAATTCACGACTGTCGCGGTACCCAGATGCTCGACAAATATACTCACCACCAGGGAAAGCAATGACAAAACACGGTATGTAAGTAGCGTTATATTTCTCTTGCAGTTCTCGCACAAGACCTGCCTGCGGTGTAGTTTGCTCATGGCTGGGAGCATAAACACGTATAGGCACATAGTCACTTTTGATGTGCTCAATAACCTTTCGATTTACGAAAGTTGTCCTAGCCATTTCTTTACAGGGACCACACCAGTCGGCGGTGAAATCGATCAATAACAACTTACCGGCGGCGGCTTTCACATCTGATATTGCGCTGGCATCGTGCCAGTGCAAAGCGGCCTGTGCTTGTGCGCTAATTTGTTCGTCTGCCACTTTAACAGCCACTCGCGCCACAAATAATATGGCAGCAAAAATGGCGAACCAGAGAGGAATATAAAGCGTAGATGACGCTGGCACTTTATTCATTGGCATAGAAAAATTCTCGATGCACAAGTACATAAGTGCCAAGAAAAAGATACGATGTTATATTCGACAAATAAACGACAATGGCGGTGTAATCAAAAGTAACACCGGTGCTTAGCTCGCTCACGTTTAAAAAGGGACAGAAAAAATCGCCGACCCAGAAATTGATGTTACGCATAATTTGAGCAAAGTGTTTCATTATTTCAGGTATGTCGCTCGATGTCGGAGAGGCAAACATGTCGCCGACACCGGCACAACCAGCCAGCAAAAGAAAGGTGAAAACGCCCAGGACGCCAGGTAAACAGTGGAGAAAAACAACAAATGCCGAAGCGAGCATGCTATTGAGTACTATTGAGGCCGCCACGCTGACGTTGAACGCAGGCGGCAGGCCGAGGAAACAGCTGACCACATGTGTAAGCAAGGCCGCGGGCAATAGAAGCGCAATTACTCCCAGCGAAGCTGCCAAAAACTTTGTCATTACATACTCAAATCGGGTAATCGGTCGGGTGAACAGCAGTGTCATAGCTGTGGAGTCGCCTGTGGGTCTTGAGCTGACAAAACCATCACTGACAAATAAATAGCTGTAAAACAAATAAACCGCAGAACTTTGAAAATATTGCCAAACGCTAGCACTAGCAGCGATTCTCTCCGGCGTGCTCTGCACTGCTAAAAAGAGCATATAAGCAGGCATAATGACAAAACCAAGCAACGGCAGCTGCAATTTCCAATTAGAAAATTTTTCGTGCAGAGTAAAATCGAAAATTGCTTTATTCAATTCATGCCCTCATAAAACATTTCAACCAACTCCCGTTTCTCAAAAGTGGCCTGATAAACTTTGACACCACTGCTGGTGAGGGCAACAATTAAATCGGCTGCCACATCTTTATCAGGGGCAGCAAAACGAGCCGAGTTGCCGTTTATATCTATTAAATTAGAACCTGCTTGCCGGGCTATTTTCTCTAGTGTGGCACCATCTACTTCAACTGTGGATGATTGCCATTCAACAACCAGCACCTGACTTAGCTGTGCCAGTGATTCAACACTTTGAACAGATTCTATTTTTCCGCGGCGAATAAAAGCAATGCGGTCGCAAACTTTTTCCACTTCTTGCAAGTGGTGCGAATTGAGCACCACGGTTATGCCTTCGGCTTTGCATTTCAGTAGGAGCTTGCGAATCAAGACAAAGCCCAGCGGGTCCATGCCCGACGTGGGCTCATCTAAGAAACATACCTGTGGTTTGCCAATTAGCGCCTGAGCCAAACCAATGCGTTGCAACATACCTCGAGATAATTCGCGAATGCGCCGCTTTTTCGGATCGACATCAAGTTCAACCAGGGCAAGAACTTCTTTAATCGCTTGCGAAAGTTCTCCTTCCGGTCGCTTGGCAAGGCGGTGCTGATATTTCAGAAATTGTTCAATGGTCATCCAGCGGTTGTAACAGGGCCGCTCAGGCAGAAAGCCAATTAACGGTTTAACAGCCAGGTCATAGGGCGATCTACCATCGATCAACACTTTGCCAGAGGTGGGTTGAATCAAGGCCAGCAGGCAGCCAAGAATTGTAGTCTTGCCGGCACCATTGGGCCCAATTAAACCAAAAATTTCGCCCTGGCTGACAGTGAAAGAGGCGCCGTCAACAGCCTTGATCGTGCCGTTGCGATAGCTCTTGCAGAGATTGTCAACTGTTATTAAAACGTCCAGGATAAGAACCTGCAAAAGGGCGACCAATTATACCCCTTTAATTCCAAATCGAATATACTTTGAACGTAGCAACTATGAAGGCAACCATGCGGAACCGCGGCAAATCAGCAATTAAATTTAGCGCCCTGACTGGTGCGGTGATTAGTATCATCACCTGGGTGGTGCCGGCCTGGGCTGCCGATGCAAGCAAATCAGATCTAAAAGAAATGCAGGAAATTAAGCTGCGCTATGTGGCTGATGATATCGATCCTGAGTCGTTTGCAGGCCAACCGCGTTACTGTTATCGGGCCGGTGAAATTTACGGCCGCATCGAAGAAGCGCTCGACAGCAAATTAGGATTACACGGTCTAATTGTCATCTCTTGCCCTGACGTCTGGATTATCAATTTAGCGGACAAAACCGGTAAACACCTTCTCGATCAAGCGAAGGTCTCCACTGTGCACATGCCTATATTGGCCACGCGCCAGCAGCCCTTTATTGATCTGGAATTCGGTCGCGAACTGCAATTTTTTAAAAGCCGAAATATTGTCGGCGCTGATGGCCCCACCATCAGTGGTGGCAAAACTACGTCATATAAATTTGATGGGGGTCCAATTCAACTGGAGCTGCTCGTCAATTCTAATTCTGTGCCGCTCAAAATGCTGATTACAAGCCCGAGAGGCAAGCGTACTTTAGAATATTTGTCATACAAAACCCTGCCTTTTTCTGCCGACAAATTTATCAAGCCAGATAACATCGCTTATTCAGAAGCGGCGACTACAGATTTGAGCACTGCCTCTGACAAACAAAGTCGTGTCACCACCACCGAAAACGATGGCAGTGGCAATGAAGAAAGCGCCTTATCAGATAGCCTGTTTGCTGCCGGTGCCTCTAAAAAAGAGTTTAATACCATGGGCACCAAGGGCAGTGAAGAACCGCTCAGTGAACCCAAGGCGGCCCTTACGGCTCTTAATAACGGTAAAGACCTATGGCAGTGGATGACTTACTACTACCTCTTCCCCACCCCTGATCTAGTGCCGGCCGGCGTGCATCTGTTAGAGAAAGAAGGAGCACTGGATAAAGAAAGCGCCATCGCCCCCAGTGCCTCATTTTTGAGTCGTCTGTTTGTGCAACACCCAGATCGCATGAAAAAATGGCTGGAAGATATCAATGATCTTACGACCGACCACAAAAGCGCGTTGCTTCCTCTAGCTTTGCGCTTGACTCGCACACCTGAGGCCCTGGCCGAAGCGGAGATGGTGGAAAAAAATATTCCAGCCAGAGATCGCACTATTACTCACGCCAATCTGGCAGCTGACAAATTGGATACTTTCTTTATTTCGGCACCCAGCGATCTTGATATGCTCTGGGGTTGTTTTTTTGCCACCGGCGATAAACGCTACGTCAGAAAAATCATCTCCACCGTATCCTGGTCAAAAAAATTGTCAGGCAACATCAATAAAATTTCCATAGGTGCAGCAGCCGTCTGGTCGCTGACCTCCAACGCCGAACAGCACAAGCTGGTGATGCAAATCCTGCAAGAGGAAAGCAAAAGCCAGCCTGAGCTGAGGGTCGATCTCGAGAAGATAATGGAAAAAGCGAAGGCCGAAACCAGTACTTAAGTTATTGGTTTGCGCGAGACTTAAACCACAAAGTGCAAAATTTCATCGTACCGTGCTGCCACGGCGGTGATAAGTTCTTGCGGCAGTGTACGTTGAAAACGATCTTGAATTGGCGGTTTGAGGGAGCGATTGACCATTTCTTCGTACTCAGCAGGCAAGCTGGTGCCATAGTGAGCCCAGATAAATGGAATGCCACGTGAGGCCGCCACCATGCCATCTTTTGCCAGACTATCGCCGACGAAAAGACACTCTTGAGGGAATACTTCAAAATCTTGAAGAATTCGATCAAGACCAGCGGCACATGGTTTTTCATAAGACTGAGGCAAAATGTGCAAAGCTGTTTTCAAATTTGCAGTTGATTGGCGCAGCTGTTTGACGCGCTCACGGCCATGAGCAAGCGATATCGGATGGAAGATATCGTCTTTGTCAGGCTCAACGGTCTCAAGGGAATAAACGGCATCGAGCAAACCATCAAATACTTGTTGGTTACGCACTCTCGCCATGTACTCTGGTGCGTCACTAAGAGCCACGATTTTTACACCGCGACTTTTCAGCTCAGCCAAAGTGTCAAGCACTCGCGGATAAGCATGGAGATATTTCGAGCGGTTGTGGTCGAGGGCTTCCCAGAATGGTTTTACATAGTCTCTGGTAAAAGTCGCAGGATCTTTTTCGAAATAAGACCAGGCAAAACTAGTTTCTTCCAACAGCCATGGGTATTCATGACTGCCCCGTCTTTCGATGATATGACCAATATCTTGAGCCAGTTCATGCACAGGCTTGTTGCTGCTGCTGCTCAGATCTCTGAGAAAATCGCGCATAGCAGGCACGAAATAGTCCCAGAAAGAGGCCAGCGTGCCGTCTACATCGGTGATCACCAGTTTGGTTTTCACTGCACTATATTTTCGCTGATTGTTTGATTGGCTGGTTGTTTTTGTTTCGTACATAATAGATGTCTCCCTATGGAGTGAGCATCACCAAAGGTTCTCGTGTGTAACGCTAGTAACGATGAACGATAGAACTGATAGCGATCATTGAGGATGTCCTCAACACAAGCCTAAGTGTCAACCTGGTGTCTGACAAGCTTTTGTTACAGAATCAAAAAGGTTCCCGTGTCACTTCATCAAATTCACAAAGGCGGAAAGCCCGTTATAGTGCAGGTATGCAGACACGCACTGCTGACGGTGCCGAAGCTTTTTTGGCAAAGTTCAGTGAACTTATGTAAGTTTTGCTTACCCAGCTCAACTAGCGAATGATGCTGCGCAAGCGGTGCACGCAACTAACTGCGTGAGAACCGTCTCCCACAGCAAAGCCAACCCGCTTGGTAGTACCTGAACGAATGTCACCGGCAGCCAGTACTCGGGGCATAGACGTCTCAAGCGGGCAGGGCTCACGATAGGCTAGAGGCCAAACACCGGCCTTTTCTACATCAGGGCCGGTTAACAAAAAGCCATCGCTGTCCCGGGCGATGGTCTCAGGTATCCACTCAGCGGAAGATTCAGAACCGATGAAGACAAAAATTGCTGATACCACAAGTGGTACTGATTGAGAACCTTTTTTACTCAATAATACTGATTCAATAAAACTGACTCCCATAACCTCAGTGATTTCGGTTTCTTCGTGCACCGTTATGCGGGGGTTGGCACGGATGCGTGCGCACAAATAATCAGACATTTTAGGTCCTAATTTGCCGCGAATAATCAAATGCACCTGTCGCTCTGGGCAGCAATCAGCGAGAAAAGTAGCCGCCTGACCAGCAGAATTACCTGCGCCAACCACCGCCACATCACTATTATCGTGAAGCACCGCCTCAACAGTAGTGCAAGCATAGTAAACACCGGCACGTTCAAAACGCCGTGCGCCTTTAGCTTCTAATTTACGCCAGACCACTCCACTTGCCACCAGCACCACCTGGGCGCTTATAACAGCACCGCAGTCAAGGGTGAGCTGCACCGGATCATGCTCTGTGGCACCAGGGGCAATATCAGTAACTGAAACGGGCGCAATAATCTCAGCACCAAACTTGAGCATTTGCAAAGATCCTCTGGTAGCCAGATCTGTGCCAGAAATGCCTGAAGGAAAGCCCATAAAATTCTCGATTTTCGATGAGCCGCCAGCTTGTCCGCCGGGGCCGAGGCGATCAAGCACAAGAGTGGAAAGCCCTTCTGATGCCGCATACACAGCCGCCGCTAAACCGGCCGGGCCAGCGCCAATTACGGCAAAATCAATTGCCTGACTGGGGCAATGCTGCCACATTCCTGCACCAACAGCGACTTGGCGTAAGGTTGGCCTGCTCAAAACCGTGCCGTCGGCACAAGTAACAGATGGTTCTCCAGCCAGACAAACTTGCTGATGCCCGTCATCTGCCCGCTCTGTGGTGTCTTGCCAGGTAAATGGCACAAAGTTTTTATGCAAAAATTCGCGAATCATATTGGTATCAGAGCACATGGCTGGCCCCAAAATTTTCAAACCAATGTCTTTAGCCTGACTGAGAAGTTCCCGCCGTAACTGAAAAGCGTTCAGAAGCTTGTCAGACAGGTGCGGAATTTTTAGCAGAACATCTCTTACATGGTCATTTTTAACGCGCAAAACGCGAGTGTCACCTACAGCAATCGCTGATAGTAGAACCGGCCGCCGTGTCAATAAATCAATGTCGCCCGAAAATTGGCCGACACGATGGCTGACTATTAACTCGTTGCCTCGGCGCGGATTGACCATATCAACCTGGCCGCTTTCAACGATGAATAAATCTATTTTTTCCTGACCGCTTTTGAACAAATACTCCCCTGAGGAAAACTGTTCGCTGCTTGCCAGTGGAGCCATCAGCAGCAGTTCTGCCTGGGTGAGAACAGGAAAAGCGGATTCGCAGACAATTTCCATTGACAAGACCTTTGAGCACTAGGCTCAAATTATAGTTCTTTCTATAGATGTTAAAATCACCGCTATGAATATGTATAAGTCGTTCACACTTCAGGGCTCGTTATTTCTGGCCGTTCTTTTTTCGGGCTTTTTGTGCGGCGCCCAGCCCACTACGGCAGCCCCAGCTAATGCGGCCTTGAAGGTGCGCATCCCTATGGAGCAGGCGGAAATGCTCGTTAAGGCAGACAAAGCGGAGCTGGCCATAGGTGTGCTCGACAAAATTGTAAAAAAAGAACCGGGCAACGCCAGGGCCTGGTATTTGCTGGGCGTAGCGCATGAAGACATGACGATCATGGACGGCACCAGCAAAGTAGCGCGTCAATGCTTTAGCAAGGCTCTGGCTATCGACCCTAAAAACAGCGACGCTCTGCGCAAAATGGGAGAACTGGCAGGTATCGACGGCGACTGGAAAACACAAATAGATTATTGCAATCGCGCCCTGGCTGTGCCTAACCCAACACCACACGCCTATAAATCACGCGCTATTGCTAGAAGCAATTTACATCAAGATAAAGAAGCTCTGGCCGATTACGAGAAATTTCTAGCAACAGGCCCCATGCGTCTTCAGAACCCTAAAGTTCTCGACGAATATGCTACTTTTCTTGAAAATGGCCATCAATATGATAAAGCAATCAAGATCTTGACCAGCTTAGAGCAGGTCAATCGCAAGCCGTCAGTTAAAGTGCGGCGGGCTAAATGCTATTTGAAGGCAGGCAAGCCTGCTGAATGCCTGGCAATCATGAATATGTTGATTGCGAAAGAACCGGAAGATGAAACCCTTTATTCAGACAGAGCCAGAATGTTTACCACCATGGGTAAGCTTAAAGATGCCATGAAAGACTGGGACAAAGTCATTGCCCTCGAGCCCAATTCCAAATATTTTGAAGCTCGAGCAGACCTCTGGGATAAAATGGGCGACCATAGCAAAGCTAAAGCCGATAGACAAAAAGCTCTCACTCAAAACTAAATTGGAAAAATATGCGCTGGTCAAAACTTTTTATACCGACTCTGAAAGAGGATCCAGCACACGCTGAAAGTATCAGCCACAAGCTATTACTCAGAGGCGGTTATATCAGGCCGCTTGGCGCCGGCATCTATAATTTATTACCGCTCGCCTACCGAGTCAGACTCAAAGTAATTCAAGCCATTCGCAAAGAAATGACAGCGATATCGGCCCAAGAATTTTTACTGCCCGCTCTCCACCCAGCCGAGATATGGCAAGAAACGGGGCGCCTTGAAACCATGGGCGAAATTATGTTCACCCTCAAAGACAGGAAGGGAGCGGCCCTGGTGCTGGGCACCACTCACGAAGAAGTGTTCACGGCCATCAGTCGCGACGGACTACAATCATATAAACAGTTGCCCCAAATATGGTATCAGTTCCAAACCAAATTTCGCGACGAATTGAGACCCAAAGCTGGGCTTCTTAGAGTGCGCGAATTTACAATGAAAGACTCATACTCTTTCGATTTAGATTTTGATGGGCTCGATATTTCTTTTGAAGCACACCGACAAGCTTATTGCAATGTTTTTGCCAGCCTGGGCCTTCCTTATTTGATGGTCGAAGCAAGCTCGGGCGCCATGGGAGGCAGCCAGTCAGTTGAGTTCATGGTGCTCAGCGAAAGTGGTGAAGATTTGATTGTCACTTGCAGCTCATGCAACTATGCAGCCAACCTAGAAAAGGCAATTGCCGCCAGTGTCAAAATAAATCCGCCTCAGTCGGCCGCCGAAAAATTGGAAAAATTTCCCACGCCGCAAGTGCGCACCATTGAAGATCTGGTGCGGTTTGATGGTGGTGCTCTCGCTGAGCGCCAGGTCAAAACACTGGTATACAGTGTGGCTGGTGAACTAAAACTATTTTTGCTGCGCGGCGACCATGAATTGAATTTGAGCAAGTTGATGGAAGTAACAGGCAGTTCTGACTTGCGCCCTGCCACTGAAGACGAAATTTTCAAAGCACTAGGTGCCCACCCTGGTTCTCTTGGTGCTGTGGGTGTGACGGCAAAAGATAATCCGGCCATCAAAGGTGTAATCGCCGACCTTGAACTTGAGGGCGCCAGCGATATGGTTACGGGCGCCAATGATGATGATTTTCACTATCGCCACGTATGGCTGGCCCGTGACATGCAAGTTGAACAATATGCCGATCTACGCACAGTTAAAGAAGGCGAGCCCTGTGCTAAATGTGCTGGCGCTCTAAAATTTAGCAAGGGTCTAGAAATCGGCCACATTTTCAAACTCGGTCTAAAATATTCGCAAAGTATGGGAGCTAATGTGCTCGATGCCAAAGGTGAGAAACGCCCACTTGTAATGGGCAGTTATGGCATTGGTGTAGAGAGGCTGATGGCGGCCTGTATCGAAACCTCTAATGACGAAAAAGGCATCGTCTGGCACCCGACCATAGCACCATATGAGGTGGTAATCACACTCACCGACGTGCGCGATGCCACCATGGTTGAATATGCAGAAAAGCTTTACGAGAGCTTGCAGAAGCGCGGCATAGAAGTTTTGTTTGATGACCGCGACGAGCGCGCCGGAATTAAGTTCGCAGAAAGTGAGCTAATAGGCATTCCTTACAGGGTGACAGTTGGCAAAAAACTCAAAGATCATAAAGTGGAATTTCTTACTCGCCGCGGCCGACAGCAAGAAGAAATTGCAGCCGATCAAGCTTTTGAAAAAATTGTCGCGCTCTTACGGCCTGAAGAAAATGCATGATTTAGCCTTAGATCAATTCACCCGATCTAAGGAATCACTTCTTGCTACTGCCCACCAATTAGCTGAATTAGCTCGCCAGCGTGACGACAAAGCGGCTGGTGAAAGGGCACGGCATTTGGCCGATAAATTGGCCAGTGCAACCTTCAACCTAGCCGTGGTAGGTGAATTCAAGCGTGGCAAATCTACGCTGGTAAACGCCTTGATCAGAGAATCGCTTTTGCCCACAGCAGTGATACCACTTACTTCTGTAACCACCATAATTTCGTCTGGGCCCAAAACCGTTGTTAATGTCATTTTCATTAATGGTGCCCGAGAAGAAATAGCTGCTGAAAATTTAAAAGATTATGTCAGCGAAAGTGAAAATCCAAACAATTGCAAACAAGTATCTGTGGTTGAAATTGAGCATCCATCTCAGTTTCTTAAAGACGGAGTGCGCATTATTGATACGCCTGGAGTTGGTTCTGCCAACACCCATAATACAAAAACTACTTACGATTATTTACCGCAAATTGATGCCGCCATTTTCATGTTCAGCGCAGACCAGCCGGCCAGCCAAGCAGAATTGAATTTTTTGAAAGAGGTCAGTGCCCAGACGCCAAAACTATTTTTAGTGCAGAATAAAATTGATTATCTGGCGAATGCAGAACTAGACCAGTCGCTGGCCTACTTAAGCAAGACTGTAGAAACTGCTCTGGGTGTAGCAGTGACGATCTATCCCATTTCTGCCCGAGCGGCGCTGACCCTTCGAAGCGGCGATGCTAAAACGCAGAGAAATTTGCGGCAAATTTCTCTGCATTTCGACGAATCGAATTCAGCCCACACACCTGAAGAAGAATATGGCGATTGTTTTGCTGCTCTAAAAGATGAAATTATGCATTTTCTCGCTCAGGGCAAAGCTCAGACTTTAGTTGAGGCTACCGCCGGGCGCCTGACTCGAGAAGTGGATGGCACCAGACAGCTTCTCAGACTTGAACAACACAGCAGGCGACTGCCGCTTGATCAGTTGCGAAACACCATCAGCGAGTTTGAAGCTGCGACAACAAAAATTTTGCAAGAAGAAACCGATGCAGAATTTATCGTACGCGGCGAGACTGCTCAATTGCTTAATACCATTGAGCAGCATTTGCACCAGTTTGTAGAAGATAACAAACAAAAGCTAGTCGGCAAAATAGATGCTTGCTATTTGACCCATCAATCGCAGGGCAAAAGCGATTTGATTAAGTCATTGCATCAAGAGCTAATGCAGCAAATGCAAAGCATTTTTGACCAGTGGCGCCTTTTAGAAGAGACTGAAGTGGCAAGTAGTTTTGAGAAAATTACAGCCCGCTTTACCATTCAAGGCAATTTGATCATTGAGCAGATTCGGCAATTAACTAAGACCCATTTTGGCATTGAAACTTGCAGTCACTTTGAACTTGAACCGCTTACCTGTGAAAGCAGGCATCGGTACGCTGTAGACGACCCATTCACTCTTGCAGTTGAATCTTTGCCCTTACTTCTGCCGGCTCCACTGGCGCGCCCCATAATCAGGGCCAGGTTTTTGAAGGCTGCGGCAAATGAACTCAGTCGCAACGCCGGGCGTTTGCGTGCTGATTTTCAGGAGCGAATCAATAAGACCACCAAAGATTTTCTGCACAAATTCAAAGCGCAAATTGCCTTTTCACTGCAGGAAATTTCCGCCGCATTAACTAGGGCAACAGAAAAAGAGAGGCAAAGCGCGGAAGCGGTGGACCACTGGGACAGCATACTGGCAGAGCAACTGGAGACTTTGAACACATTAGACTTGCAGCTAAAAAACGCCGGCAATGTCAAGCAATAAGCTCTAGTTTCAGACCTTGAGGTCGGTTAACTAAAAAATATCAAAATTGGGGAACCCACAGCCTCCGGGAACGTCGCAACTTGGGCAAGCCAATGAGGATTAAAAATGGACGACCACCCTATTGAATCAGCCAAAGACGCGATTCTTAAGCTAATCCACGGCGTTGAAAACCCTTTTAGAAAAGAAGAAAAAGAAGATTCTGACGCGACGGATAAAGAACAAAATTCTAGTCAAGACGAGAAAGGTGATGATTCAGCCCAATCACGCCTTCAAGGTGAACAGCATGCCAACTCTGTAAAGAGCGACCAGGACCAGAAAGACGGCGAACCTGACCAGAGCAATGAAGAAGAAGATCAGTCTGAAAACAAAGCAGGCTCACAGCCAATTGTCATGGAAATGATGTCGAAACTGGAGCGTAAACCAAAACAACCCAAAGAGCCGAAACCGGAAGTCAAAAAAGGCGTTGTGGACACTCTTAAGGATGACCATAAAAAGGTCAAAGGTTTGTTTAAAGAGTTTGCCAAAAGTGACTCAATGCAGGAAAAATTTGAGCTGGGCAGCACGATCACTCGAGAATTGACCATTCACAGCAAATTGGAAGAAGAAATCGTTTACACTGCGGTCAAATCTCTCAGCACTGAACAGGGTCCTGTCCTCGAAGGATACGAAGAGCATTTTATTGTCGATAATTTGATTCTGGAAATCAGAAGTTTCACGTCGGTAGACGACACTTACGAAGCCAAGATGAAAGTGCTGACCGACGTGGTTGAACATCACGTAAAAGAAGAAGAGCATTCAATTTTGCCCAAGGTCAAAGATTATCCTGAGCAAGACGAACTAAATGAAGAGTTTAATCAGCGTCGCGCCGAACTACAGGCTACCGAAGATTTGTGGCCAGAATTGTCTGTGAATGGCGATAGCTCTAAAAAATCCAGCCAAGCGAACAAGAAGGCATCAGGTCGTAAAGCTTCAGCGAAAGCTAAAGCCAAGCCTGCTGCTAAAGCTAAAGCCAAACCGGCTGC
>JAVHQC010000015.1:0-179797 GCA_036170915.1 Cyanobacteria bacterium auto_48_18 | reverse complement strand
TAAAGCTAAAGCCAAGCCTGCTGCTAAAGCTAAAGCCAAGCCTGCTGCTAAAGCTAAAGCCAAGCCTGCTGCTAAAGCTGAAGCCAAACCAGCTGCTAAAGCTAAAGCCAAACCAGCTGCTAAAGCAAAAGCCAAGCCTGCTGCTAAAGCTAAGGCCAAGCCTGCTGCTAAAGCTAAGGCCAAGCCTGCTGCTAAAGCTAAAGCCAAGCCTGCTGCTAAAGTTAAAGCCAAGCCTGCTGCTAAAGCTAAGGCCAAGCCTGCTGCTAAAACCAAAGCCTCTGTAGCGAAAAAACCGGCTGCCGCTAAAAAGACAGCCGCCAAAAGCAAGCCACAAAAGAAGGGCAGTTCAGCTGCCGGACAGAAGACTACAGGAGGTAAAAAAAGCGCCCGCTAATTAATTTAGGCCTGGTAGAGCTCGGTTTTCTGACTCTATCAGGCGATATTCTCGGATAGATGTTCAACTGCAGTGCAATCTATTACAGACATAAATAATCCCCACATCAAGATTTGCCGCAAAATTTGCGCAGGTCTGGCGGTTTTCACGGCACTTTATGGTGCCGCTGCTCTGCTTGGCGCAGTATCCCATTTAGAATTTCTGCAGAATCAGACTCACATGGGCACGCTGATCAAAGCTAATGCCGCCTTATGTCTGATTTTGTGCAGTTGTTCAATTTTGTTCAGCCTGAGGGAAGTACCCCGCATCATTCCCATTGCTCTAGCTGCTGCTGCTGCCGCCGTATCTGGTATCACAGTGTTGGAGTGGATAAGCGGATGGAACCTTGGAATCGATCAACTGCTCGCAGCCGAAGAAGGCAACACGCGCGCGACGGCGATTCCTGGCCGCATGGCAGCTAACGCGTCCATCGCTTTTTTCAGTTTGTCTATGGGTGCAGTCTTATCGCATCTGGCTTATGGTAGAAAAACAAATTTGGATCAAGTGCTTGCTTTCAGCACTCTTTGCGTGGGTCAATTGGCGCTACTTGGTCATGCTTTCGGCCTCTCTGCTCTGAAAGAATTCTGGGGAGGCACCGAGATTGCTTTTACCATGAGCATCATGCTCAGTGCGGCAGGATGCAGTCTCCTACTTTTGCGTGCGGGTGAAGGTTATGCCAGAGTTGTTGTAGAGCCTGGTCTAGGTGGCTTTGTCCTTCGGCGCCTGCTGCCCTGGATTGCCATTATTCCGCTAATTGGTTTAGCAGGTGGTTTCGAACAGTGGAAAACTGTCAACTTGATGGTTGCGGCGATACTGACAGTAGTGTTTTTACCACTAGCGGTGCTGCGAGTAGCCACCACCATTGGTTCACTTGACGCAGAGCGCGCTGAGGCATTACGCCAGGCCATTGCCTCTAAAGAAGAAGCACTTGAGGCCGCCGCCAACAAAACACGATTCGCTCAGCTAGTCAGTCACGAAGTGCGCACACCGCTTTCTGGAGTAGTGAGCTTGACCGAGCTGCTCTCGCAAGAACCGCTGGAAGGCGAAACTAAAGAGATTGCAGAAACGGCATACGCGTCGTCAAGGCGACTGATGCAAGTACTCAATGACTTGCTTGATATGCAGCGTGTTGAAGCCAAATCGTCGCCTAGCCTACAACCATTCAATATTCGAGAACTGGTGGCGGAAATAATTCAAACAGTCGAACCAGTGGCCAAACAAAAGAACCTTGCGCTTTCCTCTATCGTAGACGCAAGCGTGCCTGCAGAGCTTATTGGAGACTCGTTGAGAATCAGACAAGTAGTCATAAACTTTTGTCATAACGCCGTCAAATTTACATCCACCGGGTCGGTCACACTGCGCATCTATAGAGAAGAAATCGAGACAGAAAAAATCGAAGCAGAACAAATATGGGTGAAATTCTTGGTTGAAGATACAGGTATCGGCATTGAAGCCGGCCAGCAGTCGAAACTTTTTGAAGCCTTCAGTCAGGCCAATTCAAGCATTGCCAAACATTTTGGCGGCACTGGCTTAGGCTTGAGCATATGCAAGCAATTTGCCGAAAGTATGAAAGGTGAACTGGGAATGACCAGCGTAGCAGGCAAGGGCTCCAAATTCTGGATGGTAGTGCCGCTTAAACCAGTCAAACATGGTGAGCCGGAAGAAGGTGGCGATATGGAATCTACCTTTGTCAATATCGATAAATTGGTCTGACGTCGGTACAATCAGGCAGACTAATTAGAGGAAAATGTTTTGCCACAGATTGCCATCATTGTCGAATTTCAGCTCCATAAAGGTGCGCGACCAGAATTTGAAAAACTTATATGCGAACATTCACAGCGCAGTCAGAACGAAGAAAAAGGTTGCTTGCGCTTTGACGTGCTGGAGTTAATCAAAGATAACGGTGAGCCTGATACTGACTGCATCTGGCTAACCGAATTTTATGCTGACGCCGACGCGGTTAAAGAACACGAAAATACAGAACGCCTTAAAATCCTTGGTGCTGCTATCGCCCCACTGGTGGCAAAAAAGCGCCTGATCAAAGCGGCAATGCTGAACGGCTAAGCTCCTTTAGAAACTTCCCTCGGCGGCAAAATCTATTTGCATAGCTGTTTGAACCGGCTTAACAGAAAGCTGCACAATAGTGAATGAGCGCGACATGGCTGAGTTCTTGTTGAACAGCTCCATCTGATGATGATATTTAAGCGGCACAGTCACTTTGCGCAAATGGCCAACAATCATGCGCTTTTCGGCGAATTTAAGAATACCCTTAGCGACATTGCTCCAATCTAATTCGAGATCGGAAGAAAGCGGCACGTCCATTGACAGGTCATAATCCAGTACACTTTTCAAACCCTTTCCGCTGGGTATAAAGCGATATGTGACTTTACCTGAACCTTCCAAATGGCCCGATAAATTCCAGGGTTTGACCTCCCACTTGTCGGCATCTTTATTATCTATATCATTTTTTCTGCCACCGCCAATGATGCCGGTCTTCTCGATGGTGCCATCAAGACTGACATCACCTTCCGCATCGAAGTTGATGATATTGGGTGGTTTTGGATCCATTTGGGTAACTTTAAAATTAGTGACGCTTACCTTTGTAGCAGTAGCATTGCGGTAGCGCCAGCGCTTGTTTTCAGACAGTTTTCGATTGAGATCAAAGGAAAATTCTGTGGGCACATGTTTAGTGATCGCATCAACTAAAACTTGATCTGGCACCAGTACAGAGCAATTGCGCAAATGAACCTTTGATTTACCCTGGGTCACTGAAAGATCCAACCCACGTACTTTAACTTCCGCCTGCTGGTGCGAAAACATTTTTGAATCGGGAAGGCTAAAATCCATTTTGCTGGTCAGCTCTACTTCTTTATCAACGTTGACCAATATTTCACCAGAGAGATCCGTGAGCTTGATGGCGTCACCGCCACCCTTTAAGGTGGCTGCGCCCAGCCTTATGGTCAGTGGCAGCGTTAGATGTGTCTTAGCGCCTGCGGCCGATGATTTTTCCACCAGCATACCTTCTGGCAGCGATAGAGTAGAAAGGCCCGCCGTAACCAGTGAAAAGTGGCTTCTATTACCGAACCACTCAAGTTTTTTAAGTTTGGCTACGCCTTTCTCAAGAAAAAACTCAAGGTTTCCGGTTTTATCGAAAGACACCGGGCCAATAACTGTTTCAGCCAGAGAGAGAATCAATCGCGTAGTCTTTTTGGCGATGGTAATTTGACCTTGCTGAGCGCGGGCTGAACCGAGCGTGGCAAAATGGGTGGCCTTACCTTTTTCGTCTTCACTTATTTCTAATTTAGCGTGCACCACGTCAGGAAAAAGAGCCACAGTCTCGTGAGTATCAGTAATCAAATCAAGATCAGTGTGCTGCAATTTCATCAGTCCGAGCATGTGCATAATTGAAAAGTTATCGCCCTGCCCATGCCGCCAGCTGAAGTCTTTCAAATCAATATCGACACTGCGACTAAGAGTGCTCGAGCGCTTATTCTTGCCGAACCTAAAAAAGCAAGGCGCGAGATTCAGTATCTGTTTTTTTGGTTTTTCCGTGTCTAGAGAAAGTACGATTTCTTCATTTACTTTAGTAGCTATTAAACGTAAATTAGCTGCGCCACCATCGAACTCACAGTTTACTTTTTTGCCCACCCAACGGCAGCCCTTGAGAAAGTTCAAGGCAATATTGCATTCGCCGCGATAGTTAAACTCATGGTCGACTACAACATCGTTGAAAGTGACACTAGATTTAGGGCCAACAACAATGGCGCGACCGTCTAAATCAAGTATCGAACCTTCGCGCAGCTGCAGAGCTGCTTTCTGAATTAAGACAGAATCGATCATGGCACGCAAATCGTTGCTCTCCGTTCCGGCCTGCAAAAGGCTGAAAAAGAAAGCCGCCATAGAGCGAGCTAGATCAAATTGAGCGCTGACTTTTCCTTCTTCTAAATCAATTTCTTTTGGCACCGGAATGCCGTTGATAGCGATAATCTCAGTAGTGGAAAACGATCCTGTGGCTTTATTGGTTGAAATCAGAGCAGCGTTTTTAATCGGTAGAGTTAGATTCAAATGAAATCTAGTGTTGGGCTGTACTGCCACCAACATGTTTTTAAATTGATAAGTGCCGGCGTTAAATTCGCCGTCGGCCATAATGTCTATACTTGAGGTAACTTCAGTAAGCCGACGAACTACAGGATCGGTCACCGGCACGTCTACTGCCGCGTTCAGTGTCTGCTTTTCCACACGTGTAAAAGGGTTGCTGCAGGCCGTGAGCCCACATATGAAGATCAGAGCGAAGATGGCAAGGCAGTATTTAGCCAACTGAATAGCCTTGTGATTACTTACGTACAGTACGTACTAAGTTGGTGGAGTATCATCGAGAACTTTTACAGGCGCGAGACCATCGAAAAAAGTGCCCGCATCTAAAAATTTGGGTGGCACCACAAAAATTCCCTTCTTATTGATATATCCCCAGTGGCCATTCTCTTTTACTGCCGCGCGTCCATCGGCAAATGGTTTGGCTTCGGGAAACCATCGGGGGATGCCAAGGCCACCTGTCTTGTCAATATACGCATACTGCGTATCAAACTTAGCGCAGATAAAACCGCCGTCGGCCAATATTTTGGGTGGCTCATCCTTTGATTCCGGATCAAAGAAAACTTTGTCGCCATCCATGATTTTAAATTTCTTCACGCCACCCGCCTGGGCGCATTCAATTGCAGGAAGAGGGGCTAGAACCGGCTTGTCATCTGGGCCAACCGGAGCGCTAGATTCACCTGGCGGATTAGCCTGCAGTCTCATTAAACGCTTGTCTTGTCTGACGATGGCACCTTTCTCTGTAAATTCGGATGCTTCATCAAACTGGGGCTTAAATATAAAAGTGCCCTTCTTGTTGATAAAACCCCATTTGCCTTTTACAACTGGAGTCGGCTTGAGACTGCTACAACCCGCCAGAGTGGCAACAGCAATTAGTGAACAAATAAGCGCACGCCAGTTACAAGACATTGGGATCCTCAATTCGAGTCGGCAAATTCAAGCGAAGTTCTGCAATTATACGTGCAATTGGCGCCTGATTGACTTTTCTGGAACTTTCGTATCGCTTTGCGGTCTATGCAAATTAAATGTACCGCACAAGCGAAACAACCTTTATGGAGAACTGGCAATGAAATTGGATTTAAAAATGGATCTTCGCCGCGTGAGAGTTCTAGGTCTTGCTGCCATGATGGTCTGTGGTGCGGCTTTCACCTCGACGGTTCAACCAGCTCAAGCCGACAGCAAAGACGCTCGTGAAGAAAGAGAAGAAGCTCGTGAAGACCTCCGTGACGCCCGTAAATCTGAGCAAAATGCTCGGGTGAGCAGAGCGCGAGGAAACGGTTTTATGGCTCGCATGCACGAAAGACACGCTCGTAAACAAAGAGAAAGAGCGGCTAAACATTATGGCGAAGCCAGACGCGAGATGCACGACGACTAATTTGAAACCAAACCTAGCTTGCTTGTTGCGATGGTTTGGCGTCATCTTTGGGAGCCGGCAGACGAATTAGAGCCATGGTCTTTGTATTGTCTGGGCCATAGTGCACCAGAACCTGGCTGTCGTCCTTAACCAGATCAGCGAGCCTGGTATCAAATACAGTGCTGTTGTTGCTACCGATGGTCCACGAAATTCGCTGTGTCTTTTTATCCAGGGCACCATAAATTTGCGAATTTTCGTTCGTCAATTGATTAGTGTAATTACCGCGCAAAATTCCCTTCTGATTGATGGCTAATTGCAACAGCATATTAGAATCGGTCTGACCCTGGTCGGCTAAAGCGAAGACGCCCAGCGCCTGCCATTTTTCATTAGGGTCAGTATAGTTAGCCGGAGTGCTCGGGTCACTATCAGCAGTTTGTCCGTAACCGTCATTAGTCACACCTGCTAGATTCTGTGCAGCAGTCTGAGCTGTTAGTTCTTGCGGTGCAGTTGCCACCGCCGCCAGTTGCTTAGCCTGTTGGTAATACTGCTGGGCAGTACCTTGAGGCTGGCCATTCATGTAAACATTGTCGCCTTCGTAAGTAATATTGTTGGTTGTGTTGCCATTATTTGAGCCACCACCAGAGCCACCACCAGACATGGCCGCATCCATCATGCCAATACCAAGAAACGAAGTCAAAGTGGAGACTCCCATGAATGTCCAGGCCGCAGCCTGTGACCAACCAGGAGCGTACCAGCCGCCTGGATAGCCACCCCAGCCCCAGCCGTGATAGCCGTAACCACGATAGCCATACCCGTGATAGCCATAACCGTGATAGCCGCCACCATAATGATTGACGTTAACGTTAGTGAAATTATCGTGATTGAAGCCATCATGATTAAAGGAATTGCGAATGCTATTTCCTTGAGTACTGAGGCTATTGGAATTAATGGTTGTGGGATTATGAGCAACGTTGGCGCGATTGCCGGCAAAGCTGGAAAGCCCACCATCAGTAGGAAGGTGGCCGCTACCAGCTGGTCTGCCACTTATGCCACCATAGTTGCGAATACCCATATTGTCCGAGCCGGCAAATCGACCCGCATCAACATGTGCGCCACCAAAGGCACCACCGCCAAAATCGCCGCCGCCGCGAAATCCACCAAAATCGCCACCGCGATCAAAGCCACCGCCACCACGGAATCCACCGAAATCGCCGCCGCCACCGTGAAATCCACCAAAACCACCGCCACCGCGACTGAACCCGCCACCACCAAAACCGCGAGCAGCTACTGGTGCCGTTGTCGCTATCTGGCCGGCCAGGGCACCGATAATAATTGCTAAAAGAAAAGCAGCTCTAATTTTCACAAACAATATTTCGCCCCTGTTAAAGTTTTACCTGCTGTCTTTCAATTTTCAACGGCACCGTGTCTGCAAATGGCTGGCCGTCAACACTTCGCTGAACTGATTGCCAAGAAAAAGCATTCAGTCCATCCGGGCCCATGATGTCTGTAGCTCTGGTAGTGCGGCCGTCTTGTTCAACACCAGAAGAATCAATCAGCCATTTTTGTCCACGCTTCACCCATACACCAGTGCCGAAACCGCCAGCGGCGTCAAAGCTCCACGAGACGATCTGCTCGCTGCGCGGATCCCAGCCAATTATCTGCTGGCTATCCAATGGGGCAGGACGATCTGCTTTTTTCACTTTTTGTTTGATATGAATAAATCTTTTGTCAGCGGCCCATTCGGCTTTGAGTTGCATAGAGGATCCGTCTTTAGCAATCGCCCACTCGCCTATAAGCCAGCTGAGCGGCTTCAGGTGTTCGCCTGGTGCTGAGGCAAGATAGCGAGTTTCGGTTGCGGAAACAATCAGCCAGGAACCATCAGCTTGCTTCTGAAAAACCATAGAAAATCTGCTTTCAGGCTTTCCAGTAATTTCTTCTTTGAGTTTAACGAAACCGTCTACCACGGCTACGTTGTCCGACAAGTAGCGCATGCTTGTGGGAATAAAATCAACCAAAATGCGGCCCTGATTGGCAAACACCCCGGCAAAACGCTTTTCTAGTGCTGAGCGACCCTGCCACGATTGGCCATCCTCATTACTGTAAGTGCCGTCTTCAACCCAGAGTTTCGCCAGACCAGAGGCGTCACTGCCAGCCAAAACTCGTGTCAGTTCATGTAGATGCGCCTTCAACGCCTGATCATTATTTACCGCCGGATTACTGCTGCTGGTGACAGTGGTTTTAGTAATTTTGACCGTTTTTTTGTCATGGACAGCCTTGCCGTTGGCTTCCGTCATCGATAAACCCAATAAGGCTGCACTCAAGGCGCACGCAAGAGGTAAGACCGAGACGGTCGACAAACTGACTTTGATGGTCATGGAGTCCTCACTAAACGGGGCAAAGAGACTATTCGGCGCCGTTCCAGCTTTAAAAGAGCCTGGATCTGACCGATCAATAGGGAAAAACTTTACTATATTTACAACCAGATTATGAACGAATTATGCGCCAATCAAGCTGACAACGGCCCCGACAGAGAAAACCGCTAAAGAATGTTGCATAATTATTGGCGATCCCTATTAAAGATGATGAGATGCTCGGCCCCACTTTATACGATACCTTTGACCCGGCCACCGAAGAAAGCCTGCTTGATTTCGAGCGAGAGTTGGGCAGCGCATTACCTGCACCATATCGCGAATTTTTGCTGCAGTTTAACGGTGCTTGCCCTGAGCCCAATCATTTTCAGTTTCAAGATTCTGAAAGCGGTTCTGACTGCCGCTACATTTTAGGTTTGAATGACACCGATCAAGATCTTCGCCATTATCTAGAGACTCACAAGCTGAGATTGCCACAGGGTCTGCTTCCGATTGCCTATGACTCTATGGGCAATTTGATTTGTCTTTCAATTCGCGACCAAGATCACGGGCATGTATATTTCTGGGATCACTCTTTGATAAATAATCCTGCTCCGGCGCAGCAAGATCTTGCCGATCGCATTTTGCCTGTGGCCAAAAGCTTTGATCAATTTCTCTTCAATCTCAAAGATCCGCCCCCTGAGCCACCAGCCGCCGCACCCGCCGACGAAACCGAAGTACAGCGAATATTGCGAGAGCGCGACATGAAAGCGTTAAAAGATTTGCTGATGTCTGGATACGATCTCGATCACATGGACGATAACTATCTTACCCTGCTAGACAACGCCACCATAGTTGGTGACTTACAGATGGTCAAGTTAATAGTCTCACGCGGCGCTAAAACCGATGATGCATTAGAAATCGCCCGTGATAGCGCGCAGTTTGACCACCCTGGTGCCGACCACAAAGGTATTGTCGCTTTTCTAGAAAAGTTACCCCGTGACAAAGAATCACCCGGCGGCGGCTTAATCAACAAAACGTCGCTTTAACGCGTTAACGAATAGGTTCAACAAAAACAGCAGTGCCGTAGCAAACAACTTCGGTGGCAAACTGATTTTGGTCAGTGGTGAAAGAGTTGCTGTCGTACTGTACACCCACGATGGCATTGGCGCCAAGAGCCTGCGCTTTGGCAATCATGGCGTCGTAAGATTGCTGCCTGCCCTGTTCGCACATATGCACATAAGCACCAACTTTACCGCCAAAGATGCCTTGAAATCCGGCTTTAAAACTTTGACCGATTGTGGGTTCACGCACCATTGCACCACGCACAATACCTTTATATTCCTTGATGCGAAAACCATCAACATTTGGTGTCGTAGTCACTATTAAAGAAGCTGATGGTGGCGGTGCGCTTTCTTGAGATTGAGCAGCGCCAATTGATAGAAAGCCAAGCGCAGCAATAATAAGCGGCGACAACACTATTCTATTGATTCTCATTTTTACTGCCCTACCTCTTTCAACAAACGGTCATAAATACTTTGGGTGGGAATACAAGCCACGCTCTTGCGCTCATTGTCCATAGTGCCCACCATCATTCCTACCAGCTGACCTTTATCGTTTACCACCGGCGAACCGCTTGAACCGTATGCATCCAAAGCTTGATCCATTTTCACAATCATGGCCGTGCGATAACAACTAGTAACTTCTCCAGCATAACGATCAGCCGATGAACCGCTGGAATTATTGGTTTTAGTCAGCACCCAGACTTTTGTTTTCACTGGCAACAATGGAGGAGCAATGGTAAGCACGGGAAAATTGCAGCTCGCCGGTAATTCAAAAGCCATCAAATCTCCACTTAAATCGCCATCGGAGTGCTCCACTGGACAAGCCCAACTGGTCAGGGCGTGTCCGGTAGTGGCCAATAGTCGACTGCGCTGCAGATCCATGACATTGACTGCGGTAACTTCATCAGGCAAATTTCGAGGAAGAACATAATGAGTGTAGCCACCAGCAGGGCCGAGCAGGTGATAGGGAGCAATCAAAAGCTTGCGTCCTTTAAACCAATTGATGCCGAAAGCTTTACCTGCTGTGTGCGACTGACCGTTTTTAAAAACAAATTTGGGAATTCCCACAGTGGTGCCGCCGTACTGTGCTTGAGCCGGCCACAAAACTGTCAGGCTAGCCACCAACATCAGCAATATTGCTTTGCGCAGTTCCATCATTCTTCTACTCTTAATGCTGGTAATACTTGTTCTTGCCAGACCAAATCAGAGACATGCAAAAGAAAAGTGACGTTGCTTATCACTCCTAGCTTTGGATCAGATTTTGTCTGAGGTGGTAAAACATTTTGTAAATTTACTTTTGATTGAAAAGCTTTAGAAACTGCAAGGCTATATTGAATGCCGTGCAAGGCAGCGATGGGGCCCTTGTCTTTACGCAGCACGGTTACCTTACAGCCCGGGCGCTTTTCCAGCAGTGCCATCAAGGTGCCGGGATCGTACAGGTCAGATTCGATGGTATCTACCAGCATCACCCCTGGTGCTACTTCACGAGCGGTGGGCGCGAGTTCACGTGCAACATTAACAGCCTGGTCATAAGCTTCTACGCCTGCTTCCAGAGCGGCGGCGGCGCGGGCGTCGCCATTGACGGCGGCCACCCAACGAATAAACAATTGTTCCAGCGCTTTTTCGCGCTCACGTGGTCTTGACGGGTCGTATGGTGGCAAGGTAGCCACCCCCTTAGCCAGGAGCGCCGATATGGGCGAGCCGGTCACTTGCAAGGATGGCTCTCCATCAAGCAATGCCGCATCTTCGTCTAATTGATCGTAATAAATGCCCACGGCTTTCATGGCAGCAGTAAGGCCGTCAGGGTCAGGGTCGGCAATCACAGCGAGAGCCGAAGCAAATTCTCCCACGTCGACCAGAGTTGAACAGGCTGGGTGCAGACGCCTGACTGTTATTCGGCAGTCGTCACCAAGTAGTTGCACTAATTTAGCAGTGGCCATTGAGACCTGGCGATCGCGATCGTTGGTAGGTTCACCATCAATGCCATGGTGATCGCGAAAAACTACGCGAAAGCCTTCTTCTTTAAGCTTGTGCACGGCTTCTACAGTAGGCGCCGTTATTGGCGTATCAATAAAAAGAATGGTGTTGTTATCAGTGCGATTGTTGGAGCTGGCATCTCGAGCAAAATTCAACATAGTCTCGATATCGTCAGCAGTGAAACCCTTGATAAACAGGGTAGGCACGCCTTTAAGCTTGAAGGAAATCATTGGCCGCTTTCATAATGCTAATTGGGTGATTATTCCCTATACCCAAGTCTACGCTAAATTCTGGTGCATTCACTACTTTTCAAGAGATCTGTTGCTAGTTATGAACTTTAGCGCAATCTAAATTGCCGGCACTAGAAGGTCGCAAATCACTGTGTCATGAGCATTTGCATGAATCCAAAATTTTGCTTTAAACCTGCGCTTGATAAAGCTCAGTTTCCGCAAGGGTACACACAGGCTACAACTGATAGAATCGACCGGTCTGATTCAATCTGTTTTGGGGTTCCACATTAATGAAGGCTACGTCAGTATTAGCAGGTCTTTGCGCACTCACCCTTTCTTGCAGTGCCACTCAATATAGCCTCGCTCAATCCGGCAGTTCGGTGGTACCGATTCAGGGTTCAACGGTTGAACATGTGCAGTTGCCCGCCCCTGAATCTACAACTGAAACTAAAACTGAATCTACAACTGAAAGTGGTCGCACTAGAAACACAGTGCAAACAGTGACTGACACTGTAGTCACTTCGAATAAGCACCGTCCTAAAGTTGGTCTTGCGTTAGGTGGTGGTGGCGCCCGCGGTGCCGCTGAGGTGGGCGTATTGAAAGTATTGCTGGAAGAAGGCATTCCTATCGACATGATTGCCGGCACTAGCATCGGCGCAGTTGTCGGTGGCCTCTATGCTGCTGGTTTTTCCATTGACGAACTGGCGGAGCGCTTTGATGATTCAGAATTGATGAGAAATTTCATGCCTGTGGGACTGAAGTTTAGAATCGCCGTTGCCCCAATTATGTTTATGCCCCGCCTGGTGGGCTACCACCCTTATGACGGTCTTTATCGGGGCGTCAAATTTCGCAAATATGCTAACCGCCTGGCCGGTGAAAATAGCGAAATCAGCAAATTACACTTGCCTTTCGCCGCCGTGGTCACCGATCTGGTGGACGGCAACAGCCATCGTATAACCAAGGGCGATCTAGGCCAAGCGTTGCAGGCTAGCACAGCCGTTCCAGGCTTGCGTAAACCGGTAGAAATTGATGGTCGTCTTTATTGCGATGGCGGCCTGATCAACAATCTGCCTGTCAATCACGTGCGCGAAATGGGAGCTGATTTCATCATTGCCGTTAATATCGACGAACATTTAGAACAGGTGCCGCTCAAGACATTTAGAAAAGCTGGCTCAGTCAGTACACAAGCGTTGAAAATTCAGCTATACAACATCGATAAAAAGCCAAATGAGATGGCCGATATCACCATTCATCCCAATACCAATGGCATTTCACTAATTTCACGCAATAAAAAAGACGGCCGAACCGGGGTGGAAGCAGGCATTGAGGCCGCTCAAAAAGCCATGCCTGAACTGAAGCGCAAGCTTGCCGCCATAGGCATTATGCCGACAAAAATGGTTAAGGCCAACTAGATTAGTGTGCTAAATTATCCACTGACAAAGCGACCATAAGCCTCAGGAGGCACTAATGAAAGCCCTTAAGGATTCATATCCAGATCCAAAAAAAGTTGTCGCTCTTGAGCCAGAAACTCTTGGCCATCATATTTTGCACATTCTCCACCTGGCCAAAGACCCCCATAACAAAAGGCAAGACGTGGTGGATCATCTGGCCTCTGACTATCATCCTGACGTGCAGCACGAGGTCAAGCATGCGGTGGACAAAGCGCTTGGCTGGTTGGCCGAACAGATGCTGGTTGGCGCCACACCTTACGATCACGATTTGCTTTACGTCACCAATCAGGGCAAAGAACTAGCCGACGGCTACCAGCCTGAGCATCCTTCTAGCGTCGGCTAGTCAAGAAATTGTTTTGCCATGACCTTACCAAGCATTGATGAGTGGCTGAGCGGAGGCGATTTCGAGTTCGCTCTGCGCTTAAAACAAGGCAGCTACGAGAACCATCACTGGCTTTTCGCGCAAGACCTGATTGCAGTAGACCTGTTTAATGCTATCGCGCTACCTGAGCGCTTTTGCCTTCTAGCTACGCACTATGACGGCGCCCGGGCAGGTTATATGTACAGCGACAGGCCTGAGTGGATGGTGATGGCCAATTATGTATTGAGCCCGCCGCTGAGCGCCATGCCCGAACTTTACGACGGTGCCAGTAGGGCACTAATGATTGTCGATAAGCAGTTTAATCGCAGCGAACTTGAACCCCTATTGTTGGGCTTTCAAGATCATTTCGCCGCCCCTGAGAAAAATGCTAATTTCGAAAAATTCTGCCAGGTCATATCAACAGTCAACCCTTATTTGTATGCTTCTTACCAGGTGGCCGAAGTCAATGCAGGGCTATTTGTCATAGCTAGAGAAAAAGCTCTACTACAAAATTTTCTCAACAGTGAGGCTGTTCGATCAGCTATAGACTACGAACACAATCAGGTGCAAAAATATCGCCGGGCCTTGTGGCAAGCCTTAGGCCCTGAATGCGGCCCAGACAAATGCAGCGAAGTTGATTGCTCAAGATTGCAGACGGCGGCCAGTAAAAAATGTTTTCTTCACCAAAACATGGAATCAGTTTAGACAGGTGGGCACCGTATATGGTGGCAGCTTCATGCTAGAAGAATACTTTTTCAGCTGCCCCTACTGCTGGGAAAAAATTTCAATGTTGCTCGATTTGACGGCCGGCGGTCAAACATATGTGGAAGACTGCGAAGTTTGCTGCAATCCAATTAGTATCTACTTTGATGTAGAAGACGGAGCAATAGCCTCATTTCAGGCCGAAAGCAGCGGGCAAATGTGATCGCTATAAATCGCCGAAGTTTACTGGATTAGTCGGTTTGGCAGGCGGCCCTCCAGAAAGACCATCAGCAGGGCCATCAGAAGAACCATTGGAAGAACCATTGGAAGAACCATCTGAAGCGTCATCAGTTGGGGCATTGGAGGGGTTAAAGACCACAGCTGTCTCGCCGGTAATTAGATTAAGGGTAATAGAAAGAGTGCCGCTTTCGTTGTTCCAGATATTAGCTTCTTCGCCTCTGGTCAAGTGCAAAGTGTCGTCGAATCCCGGCCCAATAATGTCGATGTCACCATCACCGCGCAAGTGGAAAATCACCTGTTTTTCAACGTCCGCTCCCACTCTGTAGAATCCGCCCTGATCAGTGGTTTGAGTATATGAGTTGAGTGCGTTAAAAACTGTTAAATCACCGTTGCTGTGATGGATTTTTCCCGCTCCATCCCCCAGATCGACCCGCACATCTTGCGCCAGGCGGCGACCAAAAAGAGAAAAGTCGCTCTGCACCTCTTTTTGCACCACGCCAGTTTGACCGCCGTAAACGACGTTAAAAAGTTTGTCAGTCAAGTCTTTAGCCGAACTGGCAGGTTCTTTACCTTCTAATTCGTCGGCCAAAGAATCAAAACTAAAATTCAGTGATTGCTTACCAGATTCAGGTTCGGCCATTTCTCCAGCCATATATGCCAACGCCCTTGCTTCGCTTAAATTTCATGCCCTGAGGGCCGGGGCTCAAACACTATACTATATGAGTCTCGTGCTTTAAGTGCTCAATGGGCATTGGAGCGGTCAGAGCTATCATCAGGCGACTCTGTGACCGATTGGGGAAACTCAGCGGCCATCAACAAATGAACATTGCGTTTTTTCAATGTAGCGCGCGCCCGGTGCGAAATATAAGGGTTCGCATCTTCCAATAGCGAGCTCAGCACGTCCATATCGACCAGATAGCTCTCGGCAACAGCGTAGCGAACGTCGGCGCACTCATCTTTAGCCAGCCGCCAGTGAAGGTCTACTGATGTCTGGTGATTATCGACTACCGCCGCCCGCACCTCAGGATCTTCATGCTGTGAAAGAGCTATGAGCAGTTCTAGTGAGACGCGAGGGTGCTCTGCCGCCCTCCTGACTAAGCCTCGACAGCCTTCACTGACAATGATTTCAAGATCTTGAGCAGCCGTCTCTGGGTCGTTAACTGCCTTCCAAAGTTTTTCTTTCTGTTGCTTTACATCTATGCTGTGATCGTTGCACTCGAACCCTGATGGAGAATTTTCTGTAGGAAAATCTGGAGGAGAATCTGTAGGAGACATTTGAGCCTCATATGAGCAAAAGTATCAACCGTGATTCCCGGATATAACTCATTGTGCCCAAATTTACGGCAGCATTACCAGGGTTTACCGCTATATATGCCGAGAAAACACCAGTGTCATGCCGGCACCATTGAAACTAGGCTGCCGCTTTGTCGAGAAAATAAAATTACGGTGTAGATACGACCACGTCTCCGAAGATTCCATTTTTAATTCTGAGATTTTTCAATCCCCTCTCCTAACCTCGCGTGGTAATCCCGTAGCCACCGCATTCTTTGAGGATTTAATATGAACGCTTATAGTCCACCTTTTAATATCAGTTTGTCTGAAGCAGCCAACAATCTATCAACCGATCAGTTTGTCGATCATATTTCGCGCACCGCTCTTGATCATTCCAACCGCAATAGCGCCACTGCTAATCGGCTCATAGCCTTAGGTTTGACGGAAAAATTTTCGTGCATTACTTCTGCGCGCACACTAGAGTGTGTAGCGGCCAATCCTAATACTCCAGCTAAAACTCTCCATCAATTGAGCAAACATGAGAACGTCGAAGTCAAAATAGCGGTGTCCGAAAATGCCAGCACACCGATTTCAACTTTGATGGAATTAGCTCGCTGTGCAGATTCTGACCTGCGCCTGGCCATGGCTGAAAATGCCAATCTGCCTGAGCTTGTACTGCAAATATTGAGCATGGACGACAATCCCTATGTGTCTTGTCGTGCGGCCCAAACTATTGAATTAGTCGATGCTGCCAAAAGGGCACCGCGGATGGCTAAGGTAGTATCGATTAGTCGATCGACTATCGCTAAGCCACGCAACGGTTTTCGCCGTTTCATTCAAACGCTGACAAATATCGCCAGCGTCTGTTGAACCTAACAAGCAGTCACAGCCCAGCTTTCCTTGAGTCAGGCTGCCGCCGGCTGAAAAGCATGTGCGTCAAGAACCGCAAGAACACACAAGTCCTCGCATTGTCGGGGACTTTTCAATTTAATACGAATACGAGCAAACCTATACAGATATATAGGGTAGCCCGAACATAGTGATTGCCGGGCCCGTGAATAATAGATACAGGCACTTATAGTGTCTGACCCCGGATCTACAAAGAATTGACCAGGGACACCAGGGATTTTCAAGGATGAAACGCAAACACCTCGATGCCCAGGGAAGAACGCCGCTTCCAAACCTTACCAGCCAATGCGCTGGCTTAGCTCTCTCCGAACTTTTTCATACAGCCCGACGTGGTGAGAGCAAGCCCAATGTGGAGTACGACCTTTCATTTTTATACTCGTTCCATTGGGACAAACCAGATAAGCAGATCAAGGAGGCGCTCAAAGTGTTATTGTGCAACCGCGAAGGCGATTCTCAACCGGAATCAGGCGTGACTAAAACGATTAAAAAGAAAACTGGCGAAAGACAGCTCAATACTCAGGCTGCACTGGAAGCAGCAAAAATTCGTTGGCTCCTAGCCATTAATCCAAACACGCCACCACCTGTGCTGGAACACCTTACACGCAATGCTAATCTTCAATTGCTCGAACGCATTGCCGAAAATCCGAGAACTCACAGCACTACCTTAGCCAGATTGGCCACTCACGAAGATTCACTGGTGCGTGCGGCCGTGGCTGAGAATATCAACACATCCATCAAGACAATTTGGAAGCTGGCAAGAGACCCTCATCCTGACGTTAGACTACGTATTGCAGAGAGCTACACGGTACCAATTGCGGTGCTGCGAGTTCTGGCAGAAGATGAAAATCCATATGTTGCTCATCGTGCGCAAATCACTGTCTATCGCATTTTGAGAGAAGTATCTCAATTACGTACAGCTTAATCCGGTACCTCTCTCTCTTTTATAAACTGTAGCGTATACGCTTTGGCATAAGAAAGCCTGAAGCGTATACGCTTGAGCATCAAGAAATGCCTCAACCGTCTACGCTCCAGTCTGCAAAACCTAAACCGAGCACGTTTAATCTTTGCGTAACCCGGAACCAAATCCACCTGAGCTAGTCTACGCTTCCACACAGATGACTCTATCTAAAAGGAAGTGGCACTCAAATGTCCATCAATGCAATCGAATTGTTGAAAAAAGACCACAGAGAACATGTTTTGCTGTTCGATGAATTTGCCAAACTGAAAAAACCAGAAGATCGAGTGAAGCTAATCAACACCATTGTCACCGAGCTGGCAGTGCATGCCACGGCTGAAGAAAAGCACTTATATCCGGCCATGGCCAGCGACCCCAAAACCATGGAAGCCGTTGAAGAACATCATGCCTTGAAGCTAATTATGGCCGAAGTTGCCGACATGAAAGGCGACGAGCCCAACATTGAGGGCAAGGTCAAGGTCTTAGGTGAAATGCTTGAGCATCACATTAAGGAAGAGGAAGAAGATCTTTTCCCAAAACTTGAGCGCATACATATAGATCTGGAAGAAATCGGACAAAAAATCCAGGACGAAAAAGATACGCTAAAAGCGGGCATGGGGCGCGTTGGCAATCAGAAAGCCGACCAACTTGGTGGTGCACCTAGACCGGCCCAGATCACTTAGAGCTAATCCTTAGATCTGACCACTTAAACTTCATCACTTTTTTGATTCTTTGTAGTGTTGCTCTAAAAGAGCGGCTCTCTTAGAAGTTAAATGATTAGGTTTGAGCGTGAAGAAAACATATGCCGGCAAGGCCACATGGCAGAGTGACGTCATGTTAAGCAGTCGGCATTGCTGCGGTCTAAATGCCGTAAAGCGCCAGTAGCCTAAATCGCGCTTGCCCTGTCGACCATAAGCCAGGTCTTGAACAAGCACCACCGGTCCATCAGCTGTCTCGATGATATCGGCGATGCCTGTTTTTTCGGCTGAAAAGCGACTGACTATTTCTTCTCGATGTGCCATGCCATTTTGATCAATAAAAAAAATCACCACGCTTGAAAATGGATAACCATTGGAACCGTTGGGAAAGTGGACGATGATGTCTTCAAATCCATTTCTATCTATATCAGCACTGTAACAAGAGCCGCCAAAGCCACGGTCTTCGCTCTCTGTGAGCGACCAGGGCAGGCCATCTCTGGCGACACCACCGACGGTGAATTTACCTTCGATGTTTTTTAGAGTAATGCCTGAAACTTGAGCGCTCCAGTCGTGGCCAAAATCTAGCGCTACAACTTTCTGCGGCAAAGTTTTGCGCTCTTTTAAAATCGGCCCAGGCAAATAGTCGGCATAATAAGCCAGGGCTGGCGAGCAGCAAGCGCAGTAGACAAGCAAACCAATCAACAGTTTTATGGCCATGGCCAGGACTTATTTGGCCCGCCATCTCGAACGCAGAAGACGATTCAATTCAGCTTGAATTTCACCTTCAGCAAATTGCGATTGCTTCATTGATGTTTCTTCAATCAAATCTCTGTCTTCAGCCCGTTCGTACGAAAGTGGCTTCAGTATGCTCATGTGCCATTTGGTCGGCAGGGAGGCTAAGTTGAATGGGAAAGGCAACCAGGGGAAAAATGGCGTAATTGGAAATGATGGCAGGCTCAAAAGTTTTGCCATTTTCTCGAGATTAGTCAAAACTGGAATTGCCTCATCACAACCAAGGGTGGCGATGGGGAAAATCGGCACACCTTCTTCTACGGCAGGCAAAAGTTTGACCCAGTCAAATTCAATTAAGCGCTCGCGTGCTGAAAACGGCCTGGCCAGCCCGGCTGTGCCTTCGGGAAAAATTGCCACCAGTTCGCCTTTACTGAAAAGCCTTTTCATGTTGGCGGATGAAAAAGGCACAAAACCTAATTCTGAAAATGTAGCAAAGACACGCTCATCTTTAATCCAGTCCATGTCGGCAACAATGTGCACTCGACGTGGATTGACCCTTGAAGACATTAAGGCGTAAAGCAGCATGGTGGCAGGCCACGGCAAAAAGCTACCGGAATTGCCGACAATCAAAGCTGGCCCTTCTTTAGGCAACTTTTCCAGGCCGTTGAAATTGACTCTCCACCAATCGTGAAAGAGAAAACTCAACATCGGCTCAACTCGCACCAGAGCTCTAACGTCGAAACCATGATACTTATCGCTCTTGGTTGCTTGCTTGAGAAAATCTCGATAGTTTGATAGGAACTGGCTCACGATATTAACCTCAACTGAAAATTCATAATCACTTCTTCTGCGGCTCTCCACCCTGGTGGTCTACTTCAGCTTCGTCCCAACCGGTTAAGGTGGAGCGGCGCTCGCGCAGCAACTTATTGAGATCACGTTGAATCTCATACTGCACTTCTCGGGCAAGTTTCAAAACGAGTTTACGATCTGTAGCTTTTTCAGCCGGATAACCGAGGTTAATTGGCTTATGTACATTGATCATCCAACGCACCGGCAAAGGCATAAACATGAGTGGAGCGGGTAGCCATGGGAATCCGAGTGTAACTGGAAAGAAAGGCATTTTGAGGAAACGAGCGATCTTGTGCATATTGACGAACTCAGGAAATATTTCATCACCGCCCACGGTGGCAACTGCAATTAGTGGGCTTTGCGTAGCGATGGCTAATTGAATAAATCCTGGATGGAAATCGAGTACCCGGTAACGCTCCTTAAAAGGTTTGCCCACCCCTCGAATACCTTCAGGATAGATACCGACAAGCTCTTCCATACCCAGCAATTTGCGCGCATTGTCTTGTGTGGCACGCACCTGCCCTGTCTCTTTCACCCAACTAGCCAGCCCCGGCACCTGGAAGAACCAGTCTGTACTGAGATAGCGAACCCGTCTCGGTTTTGGATGCAGATTGCACATAGCCATGGAAATCATGGCTCCGTCAAGGGGCAGTAATCCTGAATGGTTACCAACCAGAATTGCCCGTCCCTCTGCCGGAACGTTCTCAATGCCCCGAACTTCCACATGGAAATACTCTTCGTAGAGAAAGCGGAAGAGTACCTCCCATTTAGCGAAAGTCTCAAGCGAATAACCGAACTCGTCTTCTTTACCGGCATAACGCTCGTAATAAAGCGGGCAGCGGTTAGCGAAAGCCTTTACAGGGTCTTTCATAGCCAGAGATTTCCAGGACACTTCTTTCAATTGGTTCACTAGCGTCTAACGATGCGTCCTACCAACCAGAGAAAACCAAGCACGCCTGGTCCAAAAGAAACCAAAAGAATGAAGCGCTTGAGAATATTGCGGAAGGCGTCTTTCGAGCGCTCTGACACAGTTTCATCAGAAGTGCTGACTTCTGAGTCGTCTGCTTGTGTTTCAAAGTCTTGCATTAAAATTACCCCAAATATCTAAATCAACATTGAAAAGATGCCTGTCAAAGATCCTATTTCTACTCGCCATGGCATGCGTGGGTGCGCCTTGACAGCCGTATAGCCGAGACCTCTGCTGATGACGTTCCAGTATATGTAATAGATAACGGATCCAAAGCGGTACAACCGAAAGCCTTAAGAAACATTTACTGCAGGCTTTACCCGCTAGACCAAGTGCTTTTCAGCGCTGTCGATGAGATAATTCAAGTTCTATAGCAAAATCCAAATTTATAAACTCGGGAGAATCGTAAGAATATTATGCAACCCAATATGCAAGACATGATGCGTTCGGTGCAAAAAGCTCAGCAAGAGCTTCTCAAAGCTCAAGACGAACTGGCTAAAGCCACAGTAGAAGGCACAGCCGGCGGTGGCGTGGTCACCGTAGTTTGCTCAGGCAACTTTCAATTTCAAGCAGTTAAAATCAAACCTGAAGCTGTAGATACAAGCGACATGGGAATGCTGGAAGACCTGATTCTCACAGCCATCAATGATGCTACGAAGAAAGCTCAACAAATGGGCGAAAGCAAAATGCAGAATTCGATGAAAGGCGTGAACCTTCCACCAGGCCTTGGATTGGGCTTCTAGGAGACCAAATGTACTTTACCCCGCCACTGGCGCGGTTGATTGAAGAATTCCAAAAATTTCCCGGAGTGGGGCCGAAATCCGCTCAGCGCATGGCTTTCTTCGTACTCAACATGAGTACAGAAGACGTGGGTAAGTTTGCCGGCGTGGTGGTGGAAGCAAAAGACAAAGTTAAGCACTGCGGCAAATGCTTCCACCTCTCAGCTGACGATCCGTGCGAAATTTGCTCTAATATCAAGCGCGACAGCAGCATGATCTGCGTGGTGGCAGACAGCCGCGATGTAATCGCGCTAGAGAAAACTCGCGAGTATCGAGGCTATTACCACGTCTTAAGCGGGTTAATTTCGCCACTGGAAGGGCGCGGACCTGAGCAGTTACGTATTCGCGAACTGATCAATCGCGCTCACAACGACGGTGCTAAAGAAGTTATCCTCGCCATTAATCCGACTATTGAAGGCGATGCCACTGTTCTTTATATAAGTAGTTTTCTCAAACCTTTATCAATCAAAGTGACGCGTATTGCCTTTGGTCTGCCCATGGGCTCAGACCTTGAATATGCAGACGAAATCACGCTCACCCGGGCCATGGAAGGCCGTAGAGAAATCTAAAGTAGACCAAGATTTAAGCTGCTAAATAATTTCAGGCCTTAAAGAACTGATTCATGGTCTCAGTTATTTTTTCCACTGATAGCCCCACTCGATCAAGCAGAATTGGTCGAGCGCCGTGCTCCACAAAATGATCGTCAATGCCCACACAAGCAATTTCAGCCAGTCGGGCACCCGGTTTACTCAAACGCAGTCGTGCGCTGTACTCGAGCACAGCGGCACCAAAGCCGCCGGTCAAAACACCTTCTTCAAGAGTGAGGATGCGAGCTTGTGGCTGACTCATCAGCGGTGCCAGTAAAGTTTCATCGAGTGGTTTAATACTGCGAGCGTTAATGAGTGTTGGCTTGATGCCGCAAGGATCTGCTTCTGCCATAGCGGCCAGTGCGATTTTAGCGGTCTCAACCATGGCACCTGTGGCCAGCACGTACAAACCTGTCGATTTGTCGCCTTCAACGGCAACTTCCCAGGTAGAGGGTTCGATTTCGCAGAAGGGCGGCACCGTGCCTTCAAGCACAGAGGCATTTATGGCTTTTTCACGAGGGAAGCGAATGGCCACAGGACCATTACTTTGCTTAATCGCCGTATAGACCATATTGCGCAGCTCAAGAGCGTCTTTAGGCGCCCAGACTTTGACATTAGGAACAGCTCTGAGCCAGGCGATATCGAAGACACCCTGGTGAGTCTCACCGTCTTCCACCAGGCCACCGCGGTCGATACCGAAGAGCACTGGCAAATTCATAATGGCCACGTCATGAACCAGTTGATCCATAGCCCGTTGCAAGAAAGTGGAATAGATGGAAACCACTGGCTTAAGACCAACTTTGGCCATGCCACCAGCCATGGTGACAGCATGCTGTTCGCAAATTGCCACATCAAAAAATCTATCAGGATAAGCTTTGCCGAATTTTACCAATCCGCTGCCTTCCGCCGTAGCAGGTGTAATGGCTACCAGATTAGGTTCTAGAGCCGCAAGCTCGATTAGAGTTTGAGTGAAAATATCAGAATAAGTTTTTGGCTTCGGTTTCTTTTCAGCACCGATAGGTTCTACCACATCAGTTAATGCCGGCTCGAGAGCAAAGGCAGGAACACCGTGATATTTGATTGAATCAGCCTCAGCAGGCGCGTAGCCTTTACCTTTTTGCGTAATCAGGTGAATGATTTGCGGTGTCGATTTTGCTTTAGCATTATTCAACGCGTTGATAACAGCACCGATATCGTGACCGTCTACTGGTCCAGAATAATTGATGCCCAGTTTTTCAAAGACTATGCCTGGTGTCTCAAAGCGGTCTTTGGCCTGCTTCTTCACCATTTCAATCAAATCCCAAACAGCCGGATTGAGTTTGGCTTGATCTAACTTATCTTCAATAAAATCGATTTTCTGTTTGATGTCTTTGTAGAAGAACGTCTCTTTGATGCGCTTCATGTATTTGGTCAGACCACCAACATTCTCTGAAATTGACATTTCATTGTCATTGAGAATGATGATCACATCTTTTTGAATATGACCCAGATGATTTATGGCTTCCAGAGCCATTCCACCAGTCAGACCACCGTCGCCAATCACCGCCACTACTTTGCCTTTTTGCTTGAGATGGGCTTTGGCCAGAGCCATTCCCACTGCAAGCGAAATAGAGGTAGAACTATGGCCGGCGACAAAAGCGTCATGCTCACTTTCAGCAGGATTGATAAAACCGCTTAGCCCTTTGTACTGTCGCAAAGTATCAAACTGATCGCGGCGACCGGTAAGCATCTTATGAACATAGGCCTGGTGCCCAACATCCCAGAGAAACAAATCTTGGGGCGAATCAAAAACTTTGTGCATGGCGATAGTGATTTCAACTACGCCTAGATTTGAAGCCAGGTGCCCACCGGTTTTTGCGAGGTTAGAGACAATTTCTTGCCTGATTTCAAAGGCGAGACTGTTAAGCTCTTCAGCGCTAAAATTCTTCAGTTCAGACGGTGTGACCACCGCATCTAGAAAAATAGTGGTTGGCTTCACTAGTGTGTGCATAGATGCCTGAGTCCCCGTGCAATGGGCTGTTCTGGGTTGATCATAGCAACCTGTAGAGGATGTGGACCATAATATTTTCAGTTAAAAACACACTCCTAACAAAGAAGGTCACAGAGTTTACCTTTCGTCGCCTATAGCCGATTATCAAAGCCTTTTCAGATATTCATAAAAAGACTTACAGGTAGCAATATGCAATTCTCCGGCAGTGTCATTAACCCCCTCTTATCCCGGAATTTACAATATTTGAATACTTCCAATCGGAAAGCAAAATTTGCAACAGTTTGTCTGCTCACACTGACTCTTATGATTTCTGTGACTTCTGGCGCCGCGCTGGCAAACGAAAAATCTTCTGCACGCTCTTACGCCGGTCCGATGCATTGCTTGACAGTGAAAGTGCAAGACCCTCGCTGTCCGGCCTGTTTAAAAACACTGCAGCGTTATTTATTGAAGATGCGCGGAGTTAAAATTGTTCGCCTGCCGACGCTAAGTGTTCCGCATGGCTCTTCGAAAGTGCATCCGCCCCAGCAAATTGATATTTGGTATCTACCAAAAGTCGTTAGCAACGAGCGGCTTACCGAAAGAATCAGAAAGCACGATCTAGAAATTGTGCACATCAGCAACAGGAAACAATAGGAATTACTCACTACCTAAACAGAAGGAGAAAGGTCGAAACCTCTCTCCTTCTGTTTAACTTCATCTCGCGAATGAAGTTTTGCCTTGCTCGCCTGGTGCTATTTTTTAGCTTGCTACTATTTTGTAGGCATGCCCTTTAACGACAACAATCACCTGTTTGCCTACTGCCAGATAGCGAGACATATTGGGCAGACTGCGAGTGAGAGCGAAGTAGCGGTCAGTGCCGAACTGCACTTCTTCCGCTTTCTCATTTTTGTAGTCGGCGTCGGTCCAGAATCCATTTTTCAAATAGAAGGTTTTCTCGTCTACGGTTTTGACTCCCTGGGCATCAGATTTGCGGTCGTATTCTAAAGAACTTTTCATTTGCGCAATCTTCTTCTCACGCACCACGGCCATGCGTCCAGAAGCTGGTGCTGATGCCAATTGAGCCTGCAGTTCATCGCGCGATTCCATTTTGAATGCTTGCTCTTTGTCTTTATTGAACATGCCTTCGGCAAAGCCTAGAGGCGCGGCTGAAGCAGCAGGAGCCATAGCTACCCTTCTTCTTAGATCTTGACGCATACCGCTTGCAGCTCCAAAAGCACCACCACCGCCGGCTGATTTGGCGCTATCGTTGCCAGATCTGCCTGGTCTGTCCCACACTCCCCGTGATGGTCTAGATGATTCTTCCATGGGCCTGGCCACACCATTATTCATGGCCAATCGGTGATTTTCATTAGGGTCTGTGGCTAAGAAAGAAGTAAAAGCTGAGATGATGCCATGCTTTTTGGAGAGAGCGACAATTTCATCAACTACTTCTTTGGTGTTTCCGTTTTCTTGCGCTACTTCAGTCAGATAGCCGATTCGACGCATGGCCCAGAGTTTGCCGAGGAAGGCGTGGCCGGTTTCACTCTCTTCAAATTTAAGGGGGAAGGAGAAAGCTTTTGCCACGCCGTTGATTTTGCCGTTGACGACGACATTGGCCTGGCCAGAGCCTTTATAGCGACCAAGCAATTGCAATTGCGAACCGGCAAAAATATCTTTGACCTGACGCGGATAGGTATCTTTAACAGTGATACCGTTGTAGGCAATGGTGACGTCAGACAGCATAGGCGATTTGATTTTGTCGTAGAAGGCAGCCATGGCTGTTTCTAGATTTTCGCTGGGCTCGAGATACTGTGATGTACCGTGGTGCATTTCAGAAAGCTTGTTAAGCAAACGAGTATTGACGTCGTAACCGACACCAAAATCGAAAATGCGTACGTCTTTTTTAGAATTGGCCAGCTTCAAGATATTCGCCACCGAAGTCTCGCCCACAGTGGGCTCACCGTCAGTCATCATCACCAAATAGGCAGGTCTGAAAGTCTCTTCTTTGAGTAAAGACATGCCTGTGTGCAAGGCGTCACCAATATTGGTGCCGCCACGTGCTTCCATGTCGTCAATAAATGAGGCAGCCGCTTTTTTATTCTCTGGCGTGGCGGCCAGTAAATTACTTCTGAAAGATTCAGCGTCCGTGCCGAAATTGACCACTCCGAAGCGGTCGCCGGCGCCCAATGAATTGACTACATATTTCAGAGCTTTTTTGCATTGCTCCATTTTTTCGCCTTGCATGGAGCCTGATGTGTCAGCCACCAGCACAATGTCTTTACCCACAACCTGAGTAGTTTTCAGCGGCGGCGCCAGGGTCAATAAGAAATAGCCGTCTTCGCCCACCAATTTATGACTGAGCACGCTGGCGGCCATGTCTTTATCAGAGACACTGTAATAGAGCAAGAAATCTTTGTCAGGTACAGCGTCTTTAGCCGAAAATGTCACTTTCGCTCTGCTGTTCTCCAGCCTGTCTACTGTCACCGTATGTGATGGCGACCAGATGGTACGCAGGCCTGACTTGCCGTTTAGTTTGACAGAAATTTTAGTGTCATCAATGGCTCCGGCGGCCTCTTCATCACTCTTCAGAGGAAAGCGATATTTAAGCAGGCCGCTTTCCGCTTTCAGCAATTGAGTATATTCAAGCTCAACTTTTTTAGTGCCGTGAGCAGGAATAGGGAAAATTCTAGCGCGCACAGTTTTGTAGTCAGCATACTCGAGCAATCCGGGGTCGACCATCTGTCTTACAATGGCCTCATATTGTGATCTGGCCTCATCAGCCGCCAATATTTTTCCCTCAACCGGTTTGCCATCAATATGCAATGAAAAACTTGAAAATGTGGTGTCTTCAGGCAAAGGAAATAAATAGGTACCAGCCAAATTTTGGTCAGTATCGTTGGCGAATGTCTGAGTGATATACGTTTTTGCAACCTGTTCCGTAATATCAACTTTGATATCTTGCGCCTGCAAGTGCAGACCATGAGTAACGCCGCCTTTCAAAACCGGCCGGGGGTTAGGCCTCGGGGTGGGACGGCGCGGGTCAATAATAGGAATCAAAACGCCACCTGGAGGGCGAACCGGCCGAATCGGTGTATGGCCGCCAGGTGTAATTGGTCTTGGTACAGGCATTGGCGTAGGCATACTTACTCTGCCGCCCGGGCTGAAAGCCGGGTCAATAATGAGGAAGCCTGCAGCATTGGCCTGGGGCGCTAAGACAAGCGAGGCCGCCAGACCCAGAGTTAAAAGTAGAGGTTGCAATCGCATGATGGTTTCTCGCTCAGTTAAGGCCGACGTTTTCGAATGGCAAATGTGTTTCCTGGCCTGACCTCAATTTAGCTGCTTGGCGCAGCAATTTCGGCCGGGCAAGCCACCATGCTTATCTGGGGTATAGCCACCGCATTATTCAGGGTAAACACTGAGACACGACTTATTGGCGCTAATTCACACTAAAGCTTCTTCAGTCACCTAAACTCAGGCTTTTTCCTAGATATTTGCCAAGCCAGGCAGGCTAGACTACTCTTGAAGCAAAATCATTTGTATTTTGTTTCGAGGAAAGCGATGCGGCTTAGCCTAATTAGAGCTCCTGGACCATCAGCACTAAAGCGTGATGGTTTGCTCTTTCAAAGATTGACCTGGGGGGCCGCCGCAGGCGCATTGGCAACCATCCTTCTGGCGGAGTCACCAGTGCTCGACACAATGGAAATGAACCTCCTAGAGTGGCGCTATAAGACCGGTTACGAGCTTGCTCGCACCATTCAGATGGTGGCGCCCGCCTGGGGTGGTACAGGAGCGCGTGCGCAAGATATTGCCATCCTTACATATGATGACGATGACCAGTTCGATTTAGAGGGGGAAGCGGTGGAAGGCGGCCCCCAGCCCGTACAGGCGGTGTTGGCCAAACTAATTCCCCTGATTGAATCAGGCAATCCGTTATTGATAGTACTTGATATCGATTTGAGCGGGAAAGCAGATCCGGCGCTGGTCAAGGCTCTCAAGCAATATCGCAACAATATAGTTCTGGCTCTTTCGGGCAATCTGGATAATCCCAATGATTTCCCCTCCAGTGAGTTGCGCAAAAGCGTGCTCACCTGTGCTTATGATCATTTGATCAAAGAGCCCAGCGGGCTAGTTTGCCGCATGCCCATTTCAGCCAATATTTTCATGCCCAGCGACCGGCAAGAAAGCGGTACAGAGCCCCGGGCTCATTTACCCGAACCGGGCATTACACCAGCTCTCGATGTTTTGCCTCAAGGATTGGTCGAATATACTCGTGGTCTCTCGGCTTCAGGCGAAGCATTCGAATCACTGCCGGAAGTGGTGGCGCCCCTGATGTCATCGCGCGTTGGAGTAGGGCCATCGAAAGCGCAAATTTCTTCTTTCTCTAAAGATGAATTGCCTATCTATATCAAGTTTTCCGGTACGAAATATCCTACCTATAAAATTTCGCAAGTTATTAGAGAAGAAGTAAAGCCTTTTGTTTTTGCGGGGAAAGTGGTGATGATCGGCACCAATTTCAGTCAAAAAGTAGACAATACACCACCAGTACGCACGCCCTTGCAAGCTAAAGCTCCTAACGCTTTAATTCAAGCGGAAGCAATCAGCACATTGCACAATAACGAAGCAATTGTCTCTTTTCCGCGCTCAATTTTGCACCACATTTTACTACTGCTCGGCGCTGCTTTAGGCACTGTGGCCTCGGCACTACCAATGGGACGGCGCACGGCTGCTTTTCTAAGCACCGCCATGGTACTGATGCTGCTCACTCAAATTGCTTTCCAGTGGTTCAATTTGCAGTTTCCCGTATTGCCACTGCTGGCGGTGCTAATGCTGACTTATATTTTTGGCACTCTTATTTATCTTGATACCGACTTGCGTTTGCGCAACAAAGAATTGGCTCTCGCTCGCGAGAACATGCAGGTGCGCGCCGAAGAAGAACGCCAACGCATTGCTGAAGATTTGCACGATGAAACATTGCCGGCATTATCTTCAGTAGCCCGCATGGCTGACAGGCTGGCCCATGACATGACCGACAACCCTGTGCCTTTAGAGATGCGTGAAAAACTGGATGGTGCCATTTCAGAAATGCGTCGGGTAATAAACGATTTGCATCCGTCGGTTTTGGAGACCATGGGTTTCAAACCGGCGCTGGAAAATCTATTGCACATTCTCGCTCGCGAAAAACTTATACACGTAGATTTTCTTGATGGCGACGGTCAAGATGATTACGGTTTCAATAATTTCACCCGGCTTCAGCTCTATCGCATTGTTCAAGAATCATTGAACAACGTGCAAAAACACGCCCACGCCAACTCGGTCAAACTGACAATCGGCGCACAGGGAGACAATCTTGTTATAACCATAATAGACAATGGAAAAGGCATCGACTTCAATAGCATCCGCAAAGATGCACACGGATTAGTTAACATCAGACAACGAGCGCAACTGATCGGCGCCAACGTTGAGTGGAGAAAACCAGAAGGTTTTGATACCGGTACCCAGGTCAGCCTGTCCATTCCAATTCTAAAAGAGGATAAATAAGCCCCTGCTATGACTATATTGATTGTCGACGACGAAGAAAGAGATCGCATCTGGCTGAAGAATTTGCTCACGCAAAATCTCGGAGCAGTTCACGCCGGGCCGATTTACGAAGGCCACGACGGACTGGAAGCCGTTGAACTGAGTCAGAAATATAAACCACAACTGGTTTTCCTCGATATCAAAATGCCGCAACTCTCGGGTATCAAAGCAGCAGAACAAATCCTCAAACAATTGCCAGAAACCGGCGTAATTATCCTGTCTAATTTTTCAGACGAAGTTTATGTCAGACAGTTATGGAAAGTGGTGCCACCCAACGGCGCCTTTGGTTATGTTTTAAAAAGCGCTTCAGACGAACAAGTAGTGGAAGCAGCTAAAGCCGTGCTTTCAGGCGATTGCTGGGTGCACCCTGGTATTGCCCGGGTAATTCAAAGAACGCAAAATCGGGCCACATCGCTGACACCGGCAGAATACGAAGCACTTATTTGCATTGCCTTAGGTATGACCGATCATGCTATCGCCAGAAAGCTCTACCTGACGGAAAAGGCCGTACAATCGAGATTGAAGTCTCTTTACGCCAAACTGGGAATTCCTGGCCGCAGTGAAGGTCATGAAACCGAATTCAATCAAAGGTGCCGGGCGGTTTACCTCTCGAATCGTCGTGGTCTAATCAACCAATCGGAATTAGACGACTGGGAAGCAAAGCTTTCAGAAGGGGCGCCAACTTAATTTGGAAGCTCCGACCTTAATTTGGAGGCTCCGACCTTAATTTGGAGGCGCCGACCTTATGGTTTAAGCGGTCAATTGAAATTTGAAGGAAGATAAAAAGGCACGATCAAGGAAGCAGACGAGTAAGTGGAATGTCGAAGTTAAAGCGCCAAAAAGAAACAATTAAATGCAGTGCTGTCAGACTTGCTCTGACAGCCACTCTAGGACTTGGCGCAGTAATTACCACCGCTCTCGTTACCACCGCTGGAACTTCAATTGGTTCTGATGCCATGGCTGCTCCGGGCAAAGGCGCGCCTGTCCATAGCACTGCCGCAGGATTCAAATTGGGAGACTTTGCCCGGGCAGATTCTGGAGTGAAGCTATTGGTCGGCATTTTTAATCGCCTCGGCAATGAACCACAGCTAGCACTAAAAAATGATAATCGCTTGCTGGCTTCATCTAAACAAGTCAGTGCCGAAGGCAACGTTCAAGAACAGCTTCTAGCTTCGTCGAATCTTCCTGGTAGCGCTAGCAATTTCCAGAATAGCCGCAACCAGTTCAGCAATTCTATGAACAATCAGAACTACACAGATCCGGCCCTGGCTATAAGACCACGGGCGGTGGCAAGAGCGCAGGCAAGCGATAAACTTTTCGCCATCAAAGGCATCACGCTGGCCGCCATGCCTGAGAAGAAGTCGCGCGCAGACAATAAATCTGGCTTTGCTGGTGGAGCCGCGGCTGAGTACGATCGCAAAAATGAAGAAGAGTCAGCTGGCGGAGCTCGGCGGGCCAGAGAATCGCAGCCGGTATCGCGCGCCCGTGATGAAGTGCCCATGAAAATGATTCTGGGTAGCACCGTAACCAGTGCTCCTCAAGGCGACAAAGATTATGTAAAAGAGTTCGGCAAGGCAAACTATAGCTCGAGCAATGCTGCGCCGGCGAGCCCCGCTGCGGCCGCGCCTGCGGGCTCATCGAGTGGACGGATGCTGGCTAATAGCAGAACATCGTCAGCCGGCCCGAGTACTTTTGGCAGCATGCGCCAGCGGCCCGCACAACGAGGCATCAACATCATCGACGAGCCCCTTGGCTTAGATAGAAGGCTCGCCCAAGAAAAAGCACAGGGAGCGGCCGCGCAGGCCGCTCAAGACGATTCTAGAGTGGCTGAAATTTCAAATGGAATTATTCGCCCCACGGAACAGCCTGGCTTGTTCAAATATGTGCGCGAGCACATGAAAGAATCGTCTAAAGATGCTCCACCTCCGCCGATTGCAGCGGCTTCCGGAAGTTTTTCATCAGACGCCATGAGCGACATGGCAATGCCTAAAGTACGTAAAAAAGAAAAGGCAGCGGCTATTGTTTCGGACAACGAAATTTCTTTAGAGGGCCAGCAAGAAGGCGCTCCGCTGCAGGTGGCATTCTTGCCACCAAGTACGGTGCACGGCATTAATGGTTTGCCACTCGGTGCAAGTGAAAATGAAACCGCCGCATTCTTTAAGAACCGAGGCAACCTTGTACGCACAGTCATATCAGGTTGGAAAGTTTGGACCTTGTTTGATCGCAATCAAACTCCGCTTTTGCAGGTTTATCTTCGAAACGGGCGTACTGAGGCATTTCGCATTTTTAGTCAAAGTTATGTACCCGCCGGATTGGGTGTTTCCATTAGTGATGAATTACCCTCTATGAAAGGCAAATTTGGCGAACCGGCATTTATTCTGGAAGAGCCGGGTGCGAAGGCGCAGACTCGTACCATTGTGGCTAAAAACTACGTTTACCCTGTTTCACAGGTTAGTTTTCAGCTGGTTCGCACAGGACCGGGCTCGTCGCCACAGGTTTTAAGCTTGCTTTTATTCCGTTATCTTTAGTTCGAAAGCTTCTCGGTAATGGGCTGAAAGCTATTACTGCCACGGGTTTCAGGTGATAGCGGCTTTGATTTTGGGCGGCTGGGTGGAGTAGGGCGGAAGTGTAACTGATGTTGCTCACACTTTCTCTCTACCATCACTAATATCAGTAACACTTTCACGAGAGTCCAACCCCGATAATTGCGTCCAAAAACAACTTCTGCTGCAGAAAAAGGTCCAAAAAGCCACAGGTTTTCTGAGGCTGGTCAGCAGAAAGAGCAGATCATCTCTAATCTGCTGTCAAAGCTAATGCCTAAAGCCAAAGAGCTAGAAATTCAGCAGAGCATAATTGAAAGTAGTGGCGGCGAAACGTAATCCATGATTATACGACCGGTCACAGGCGGATGCGTTAAACAAAGACGCATAACAGAACCCGCGCTCCACCGGACGCGATCCAGTGTGCACCACCAGCCGGCGAGCTTGAGTTGAATGCTTTTACGACCGACACCATGGCTATACTCAATTGTATTTCCAACGAAGTCCTTCGCCGCAAGAGCAAGACTTCTGGCCAAGTCAGGATTAGAAGTTTCGGCTTCGGTAGCAGAAGACTTAGCAACTTTCACAAAGCGACTGCCAGGTACTTCCTCAACTAGTCCCTCCATTTCAAGCGTTGTTAGACATGCCGCAATTCTTCCAACAGGGATATTTGTCGCTTCGAAAATCTTGTCTATAGAGATGGGGACACTCGATAATTTACTCCAGACAAAATTCTTTGCTATGTCAAATTCATCCAGCAAAGAATTATCTAGTGTGGAAACTGGCTTCGGATCGAAATCTTGATTAGTTTCGGCGCCGTTTGCTTTTAGGGCAGCATCCTCTTCCAATTCCTGCTCCAACAACAATTGCTTGTCAATCTCCTCTTGTTCGGCGTAAGGCTTCCTGCCAACTGGTGTAATGGCAGTGCGTTTAGCAATGATTGCTTTCAAATTCTTGCCCGAAATTTTCGGTGCATCAGAAGGCATTTGATTGCTGATTGCCGTATTGAATTTTTTCTGAATGCTTAAGCCTGTTGCAGATACGATACCGGTGAGCGCGGCCAGGCGAGTACCAGTGACTTCTAAACCGGCTTCACAGATTAGCACCGCGGCAAGGTACGCTTTAAAGCGCCTGGCCTTGCACAAAAGGATGCTTGATGTAAACCAGGTTTTCTGACGGCATCTCTGACAAACAAATGTTCGTTCTCCATCAGCTCGACTAACTTGAGTACTACCGCAAGCGCACACCGCAAGGCCCTCATCTACCAAACCTTGATAAAAAATATTCAGCGCATCTTTGTCAGTGGGCGCCACAGTCTCGACATAGGACAAAATATCCATTACAGCTCTATCGTTCTCTTCACGTTGCAGCATAAGTCTTCCTCCTGACCTATTCTGTAAAACGGTTTTTCGAATGAGAAAGTTCAAAATTTTCGAAATCTTTGAGCCAAGAAGATTCTTAGATTGATTGTCCCTGAACGGCCCTATATATACTGGTGGCCTCTGAATAGATTTGACTGGCAATGAAAAAGTTCAACGAGCATGCGATAGACGAGACCAGATCTTTGTCACCAAAATACTAAGATGGGACATCAAAAAAAGTATTCCCACACATGGCAAAACAACTGCGGCGAACCAATCAAACTGAGCAGTGGCCGTCATAGTCTTTGGCGCAGAGGCCTCATGCGGGCCATTTTCCAGATCACCGGTTGCTCGTATATGAGGTGGCCAGATATGAACTGGATTGTCTTTCGATCCGCCACCGACCACAACGGCAAGGCCCGGCAATTCCTGCGTCCTGATAGCATCTTCGTTTGCATACTTCGCAGAGGCTTTATGACGCAAAAAATTGGAGTCAAATCCAGCTAGCCGATCTGTTTTCGACTTTAGGAAATCCGTAACGGAAGAAGAACTGGAGCCATCTAGAACGGAATATCCACCGTCGGCCAAAGCTGTAGGCGCATTGATTAACCCTGAGACGACTACAAAAGCCATAATTAAATATTTGCGCATCCGGGCCCTGCAATTGCAAAAGGATTAATTCGCCGCTATGAACGGAAATAGATTTTTGCCATATTTCTAGTCATCAAAATTGTAAAAACGGCGACCAACAAAAATGTCGCAGCCAAGGGCAACATATTGCCGTAACTATGGACAGTTGGGGCTGTTACCATAAAGGCGCCCTCTGCGGCCGGGCCGCTGTGACTAATCGAACTTGGGCCGTCCGTCTTCAAACTCGGAAACGGATCGTAGCCATTTATCCTGTCTGACTTACCGCGCAGAAACTCCGAAACGTCAGACGCGTCAGAGTAATGCAAACCCTCACTAGCTTCCACAGGCAATGCCGGCACTAAGCAAAGACTGCCAGACAAGCACAAGACAATCGCCATTGTTCGGCACAAAGTCATAAACTCTGGCACTCCTTAACCGCTTGGGAAATGTCAGATTACACCGCAGCGCCAGACGAACCTAATTAATCTACCTGAGATGCCCAAATTGCCCAAAACGGCCGAAACGTGCACCTAGATTGGGCAACTGGGCAAAACCGCCAAATCCAGAGAACATTTTCGTAATCCCACCTCCTGACAACACGCAGGAGGCGTGTTACCTTAAGTCCTCAAGCGTACAACCGGGGGGTTACCGATGCTCAAGTTAGAAACGACCGACGGCAACGACAAGGCTAAGGAAACTCTCGACAGCACTTCCAAGTTCCAAGAACAATTACAAAGCGGTGCTCTGGGCAAGGGCGATAAATCGACTGCCAAGTTCATAAAGGTCGCCGACGCGGAAGCCGATGAACAGACAGAAGCGGCGCCAGAAGGAAAAGCTGAAGAGGCCGAAGAGCAAGAGTCTCAAAACGATCCTATTAATGCTCTGCTCAAAGCAGATCCTGAATCGCTTTCAAAAAATATGCGCTCCCTGCAGGGCCTGGTGGAAAACTTTGCCAAGGCTGATGTTGCCGACCGACCCAAGACTCTTGAGCAATACCGCGGCGCTCTCGACAAAAATATCAAGCAAAACGATGACGATTTCAAAGCACTGACTGATAAATGGCAAGCCGAAGCACCACTGCTCAAACCTAAGTTTGAGGCCGAAGCCAAACGTATCGCTGATACCCAGGTAGCTCTAAATAAGGTTGCCAGCACCATTCCGGAAGCTGACCAGCCGCGAATGAAACAGGTGGTGCACCTCTGGTCGAACGCAGACAAAAACAGTCCTGAATTGCAAAAAGCACTTGAAAATGAGATGGGCCAAACTCCCGGCTTACTGAAGGCTGTGAAAGACAGCTATGCCGCCAATACCCAGGCTCCAACTGTAGAAAAAGTACAAGAAATGCAAACAGCCATTGCTCAAGCCGCCGGAGATCGAGTGTCTTCGCGTATGATTTATGCAGAGGTGCTTGCGGCAGGCGGAGACCAGAATAGTGCCAAACGTATGATGATGCAGGGCATGGCAATTCAAATGGATGTGCCGCTTGAGCAAGTAGAAGAATTGATGAAGCGTCAACAACCCAACGACAAATAAAGGCGAAGCGACAATTAAAGCAAATATACTGCCCAAAGCTGAATTACATCTGCACATTGAAGGTACATTTGAGCCAGAACTGATCTTTGCTATCGCTGAGCGCAATAAGCTTAAAGTGCCCTATCCATCAGTTGAAGCGCTTAGAGCAGCATATCAATTCGAAGATTTGCAGTCGTTTCTCAATCTATATTATGCCGGCATGAATGTCTTGCAGAACGAAGAAGATTTTTTTGATCTTGCATCTGCATATTTTGCGCGGGCCAGCAGCCAGGGTGTGGTGCACGCCGAATTGTTCTTTGATCCGCAAGCACACATGGCTCGTGGTATCAGATTTGAAACCGTAATCAACGGTTTGCACAAAGCGGTATCAGAGTCAAAAAAAGCATACGGTTTATCAAGCTCGCTAATCATGTGCTTTTTGCGCGATCAAAGCGAAGAGTCAGCCATGAGCGTCTTCAAAGAATCACTGGCTTTTGGCGACAAATTTGTGGCAGTTGGCCTTGACTCTGCTGAAGTGGGCAATCCACCCTCAAAATTCCAAACAGTTTTTGATAAAGCGCGGGCGGAAGGATTTATAACTGTTGCTCACGCAGGCGAAGAAGGGCCACCTGAGTATGTTTGGCAGGCGATCAATTTGCTCAAGGTTTCGCGCATCGATCATGGTGTGCGCAGTCTTGAAGACACGCGCCTGATTGAGACACTGAGAGAGCAAGCCATTCCGCTCACAGTCTGCCCGCTTTCAAATGTAAAACTAAAAGTCTTCGACAAAATGGCCGATCATAATATTAAGCGCATGCTCGACCTGGGGCTTAATGCCACTATTAATTCGGACGACCCGGCATACTTTGGCGGTTATGTCGACGACAATTTCCGCGCTGTGGTCAGCGCCCTGAATATCAGTAGAGCTGACGAAATCAAGCTCTGCCGCAATTCAATCAATGCGGCTTTCATTGAACCATCCGAAAAAGCACAATACTTGAGTCAATTGGAGAAATGTTCAATCGCCAACTGAGTTCGACCTCAGTGCGCTAAAATGTAACTGTCTCAGGAATGCCTGAAATCGGAGTGCAAGAGCTCGTGGCCACGCCTTGAAGTCGTATAACCCACTTTATTTAAAACATCGCCCTCAGTCATTGAATGATCTGGTGGGTCAGACGTCAGTGGTCAAGACCCTGACGAATGCCATTGATAACGATCGTATTGCTCATGCCTATCTTTTTACCGGGCCTAGAGGTTGCGGCAAAACTTCAAGCGCCAGAATTCTCGCCAAGTCACTCAATTGTGAGAATGGTCCTACTGCCACACCGTGCTTGACTTGCACCACATGCGTAGAAATTACAGCTGGCAATTCGCCGGCCGTATTTGAAATCGACGCGGCGTCCAACAACTCTGTGGATGATGCTCGCGTTTTGATTGAACGCGCACCGCTGGTAGCTCAGGGCGGACGCTTCAAGTTGTACATCATCGACGAATGTCACATGCTGACTAAAGAAGCATTTAATGCTCTGCTGAAAACTATTGAAGAGCCGCCACCTAATGTAATTTTCATTCTGGCTACCACTGAAGAACACAAAGTGCCTCCGACAATCCTTAGTCGCTGTCAGCGCTTGATGTTCAGACTGGCTAATCACAAAGATCTTTCTCAGCATTTGCGCAAAGTAGCGGCAATGGAAAATATTTCCATTCTTGAAGAAGCTATTGATTTAATTGCCCGCAGATCAGGCGGCGGTTTACGCGATGCTCTGGGCCTTTTAGATCAAGCGAGCTTGCTCTCTACGCCGGAGAAGCCGGTATCTATCAACGACTTGCTAAGTTTGCTCGGGGCCATTGACGAAGACGTGCTGGTGCAAATCAGCGAAGGTATTCGTGACCGTGATGGGTCAAGCGTGCTGATCGCCCTACATAGTTTATTGAGCCAGGGCAGAGAACCGTCCCTGGTGGCACTAGAATTATCCAAGCATTTCCTTAGCATGGCGAAGGCTCTGCACCTGGGCGATAAGAAAACGCCTTCAGCTGATGGCGAAATGCCGCTTATCAATCAGCTCATATCTGGCACGCAAAATTATATTGATCAAGTGATAAAGCTGGCTCCGGCTTTCGACGGATCAGAACTAACACAAATAGTCGAACAACTTGATCGCCTTGAAACAAACTTGCGCCGTTCCACACAGCCGGCTCTAACTCTTGAAGTGGGTTTACTTTCCATTTGCCACCGCCATGACATTTTAATGGTGCGAGAACTTTCGGCCAGGGTAGAACAACTAGAGGCCGCCATCGCCGGCGGTGCGCCGCTGCCCTATATCCCTGCGGCATCAGCGCCACCAAAAGTACCGGCACCAGTACCCTTTTCTGTACCGGCTTCTGCACCGGCACCGGCTCCTGCACCGCTTCCGGCACCGACCAGGCCCGCGGCCATGGCCTCTCAGCCAGCAGCACAGGCTTCGACCACAGTGCCTGATACCACATACAGTGTGGCGGAGAATCAAGCACAACTCGAAAAACCTGCCGCCAAGTTGCCACTCGAGCGGGAAGAAGAAGACTCAGAAATTGAAGAGGCCGCACCTGTTGCGGCTAGACCAGCTACACCACCAGCACCAGCTGTGGTGAGTAGCTTGAGCATGGCTCATGAATCGACTGAAGAAATAGACGAATTCTGGTCTAAGCTCATGGATTATTTGCATCAGAAAAGTATCCCTACATTCAGCATCGTCAATCAACACGGCTTTGCGCTCTCTCTTAAAGACGACGAATTTGTCATTGGTGTGCGTAAAGAACATTTTGTCAGCACCCTTGAGCGCAAACTTGATTTCATCAAAGGCGCAATCAAAACTCTGACCGGCAAAGATATGTTCGTAAAAGTCAAAGTGATTGGCGAAGAAGTAGCGGTGAGACAACCCGCGGCCAGTCGGGCAAGCAGCGGTCGAGAGGCTGAGTCAGCCGGGCGAAGTGCCGGCGGCGGAATGGCTGACGAGCCCGGAGAGCCGGCCAGGCCGGCCCCTTACAGACCCTATCCACCCGAAATGTCTCAAATTAGCGACTCTGAAAACGAAGAGTCGCCGCGCCCGGCTGCCGGTCCGGCGCTGGTCAGCGCACCCAGCACAAGCTCGACTCCAAGTCCAGCTCCAAATTCAAGTCCAAATTCAAGTCCAAATTCAAGTCCAAATTCAAGTCCAACTCCGAAGCCAGCGCCGGCCAAAGCCGAGTTCAAAGCCGAAAGTAAACCAGAACAAAAGTCGTCATCCAAAGGTGACAGCAAGGGCGAGAAAAAACCCTGGGTACCGCGCAGCAAAGATACGGGTGCCTGGCAATCGGGAGGCCCCAAAGTCACACCTGATTTTTCGGGCAACGGCGAAAATGCTCGAGGTAGCGACGAAATTTTGATGGTCAAGGAAGCGTATAAGCTTTTCGAAGGTCCAGGATCTCGGTTTATCGGCTAACTCTTGCCAGCTTTCAAATTCGCTGGCTTAAATCGTTAACGAATCTCAAACTTATCACTGAATTTAAGTTCATATTCACTCAATTTTTCACTCTCAGCATCTGTGTGTTCAATCCACCTAACCTCGACTGTGTCGACTTTCGCCGACGGCGGCCCCTGTTGACACCAACCGATTAAAGCTTTGATTGCAGGCTCTGGCCCCGACACGAGCACCAGTACAGTGCCGTCGGCCTGGTTTCTCACCCAACCCTGAAGGCCCAATCCGTGGGCTTCACGCTTAGTACTCTGTCGATAAAAGACCCCCTGGACGCGGCCGCGAATTGTCAGTTGTGCCAGGCGTTGCATATAAAAACCAGATTCGTCCTTTCTATGGTTTGTTTTACAGGCTAAAATGTATTCACCAGTCTAACAAAATGCGCCTTTGTGCCTTGTAGCTGTGTGATTACCTACATGAGACTGTAATTTCGTCGATGGCTAAGGAACCTGAAAAATCCGCAGAGATTGTGCTGAAGGCCATTGACGCAGCCATTGCCTCACTGCGGGCTCAAGATTGGGATCTCAACCCTTATTCTGTGGCGGCTGCGGCAGAACTAGCTCCAGAGGCGGTATTCAGCAACAAACTGGCCATGGATAAAATCATGGATGCCCGCGGTGACGGTAGCACCTACTCTTACGATAGCGAGCTGGGTGGCCGTTGCAAAGAACTGACGGCTGAGCTTGAGAATGCCACGGTGATTAATCAAGACCTCTACGACAGGGGCTCTGAATTAGCCGAGCGAGTAGTTGAGTTAGAGGCCAATATTTCTGAACTTGAGCAAGAAGCTGAGACTCTGGCTTTGCAGCTTCAGAATTCCTGGTCACTTGGCTATCAAAAGGGTCTGGCTGAAGGCAAAGAAAAAGCCCTGGCCGAAGCTGAAGGTATAGAAAAGTCCAGCAAGCAGAAGACCGGCTCACAAAAAGAGCAATCGCAGACAATTCCACCAACTGAAATTTCCAAAACAGCTAAAGCTTCTATTCGCAGCGAAGAGCAATCTACGGGAAGTATTACCGACGAAGACTTACCCATAGCAGAAAGTCTGCACCAGGCTGAGGCTCGTGAACCCGAAGTAAAACCAGCCATTGTTGAGCCGCAAGCCCTGCCGAAAGAGCAGCGCGGCGCTGATCATTCGGAACCGGCTTTGCCTGCCCAACAGCCGACACCAGCTAAAGCAGTGGGTTACAACGATCAAAGCTTCAACGCGGTTAGCGACCATCGGCCACCGATCAATGTCTCAGAGGTATATGGAGCATTGAGCTGGAAGCAAATCGAGACTGTTTATCAATACAGTACCGTAGCTGGCCGCCCTAATACCAATCTCTATTTTGAACCTCTTAGCCCGCCAGATGTAGACGAGTTCGTGGACGTAGCTCATACGGCAGCGGCACCACCCACACCCACACCCACAGTTCCAGCTGCGGCTGAGCCTGCTCGCAGCAGAAAAAAATCCAACATGCCTGATATTTCTTTCGATCCGCCGGAGGAGCCTATCGTCAGCAGCAATGCTACAAGCGAGAGCACCGCATCTAGTGCGCCAAAATCTGTCGACAAGCCGGCAGTCAGCGCAGCTGATGTTTATCAGCTTGATTATGTCAATCAGTATGACGGCGGTCTCACAGGCGAAAATTATCCTACGCTGGCCGAGATGCAGAAGTCGAGCAATGGCAAGAATGAGGGGCGTCAAGCCAATGCCACTTTTGACAAACTTGACGCTTTGCCTGCCGGCGACGATGAAATTCCTGACATTCTTGATCTCGATAAACTTGATATTTTCGAAGGCCTCGAAGATATGGACGAATTAAGCCACATTGAAGTTATCGAAGACGTGATCATCACGCCGGTTAATTCTCAAAATGAAAGAATTGCTAGCCAGAGCGAAACTTCAGCGATGCCCAAAGTTTCTAACGAAGATCTGCGCGACCTAATCAAAACCAGAATCAAACAAGCTCAAGATAATGACCCCAGCCAGGTCGGTTCGTTTGATCAATTGATGGATGCAGCCATTGCATCAGGTGGAGACGCGGGCTCGGCAGCTGCTTATGGTGATGCTGTAGGCGATTCTCAAACGTCAGGCGCTAGCGGTTCCCCCACAGCGTCTGATGGTGAAACCGGCGCTAGTGCCGCCATTGATCTCGAAGCCATTCGTCAGGGCGTGCGCAACAAATTTGTGGGCGGCAAAACTCCTGCTGCGGCTCCGGCTGGTGGTCCTGTGGGCGAAGCAACCAATCAGATGCCACCAATTTCTACCATACCAACACCACGGGTGGCACCAGTGCCTGCTGATATTCGCAAGCATTGCATGATTCTAGGAGTCAGACCAGAAGAGTTGACCAGCAAAATAATTATCGAAGCCTGGAAAGCACAAATTGCTGCTCCAGGTGTACACCCAGACCAGGGGGGAGATACAGAGACGGCAGTCTATCTCAATCTTGCCAAAGATACCTTGATCAAATGGGTAGAAGCTCAGGCGCCTAAGCTGGGTAAAAAGTTCGGCCAGCAAAGCCAAGCTAGGGATTCACAAAGCAAACCGTTCACCATGCGCCAGGGTCCGGACAAAGATACGGACAAAAAATAGAAGAGCATGTCAAAACCAGTAGTAGCAATCGTTGGACGCCCGAACGTAGGCAAGTCAACCTTTTTCAATCGTTGTATAGGCGCCAAGTACGCCATTGTCGACGACTCGCCGGGCGTCACTAGAGATCGCATTTATCGCGATTGCGAATGGAATGGCCGTGAATTTCTGCTGGTTGATACCGGCGGCATTCAGGGCGAAGACGGCAAAATTGATGGCATGATGGCAGGAGCCGTGCTGGACCAGGTGCAAGAAGCGCTTGTCCAGGCCGATGTGATTGTTTTTGTTGTGGATGGCAAGCAAGGCCTTACCGGAGCGGATGAAGAAGTAGCTAATATCATTCGCAAAGTGAAAAAGCCGGTACTTTTAGGTGTCAATAAAATTGACAGCATGAAAGACAATAACAATGTCATGGAATTTTATAAACTCGGTCTTGGAGAGCCAATGGGCCTTTCCGCCATGCAGGGCAGCGGCGGCGTGGGCGACTTGCTTGATGCCATCGTGGAAAAATTCCCTGAGGGCGCAGGCAAAATTGTTTATCCGGAAGAAGGCGAAGAAGAAGAAAAAGATCCCAATACCGCGCCTTATGCCATAGCCATCGTCGGCCGCCCCAACGTGGGTAAGTCGTCACTAACTAACGTTCTATGCGGCTCTAAGCGTGCCATTGTCTCAGAGGTACCTGGCACCACCCGTGATGCTGTTGATACTCCCATTAAAGTGCATGGCCGCGAACTGACACTGATTGACACCGCCGGTATTCGTCGCAAATCACGAGTAGACTATGGCATTGAAGCTTTCTCAGTAGTGCGTTCTCTCAAAGCTATAGACCGAGCCGACGTCTGCGTGCTCGTGCTCGACGCCGGTATTGAAATTTCTGACCAAGATCAAAAAATTGCCGGCAAAATTGAAGAAGCAGGAAAAGCCGCTGTCATTGTTATCAACAAATGGGATTTGATTGAAGATCGCTCATCGCGCTCGATGACTAATTTTACCGAAGAAGTAAAACGTCAGCTGAGAGCGCTTTCTTATGCAGAGGTGGTTTTCACCAGCGCTACGAGTAAGCTGCGTGTGCCAAAAATACTTGAAGCGTCGGCTCGGGCATATGCTGAAGCTCACAAACGCATCACCACGGCACTGGTCAATCAAATCATCAATGAAAGCGTAGCCTTGGTGCCACCACCTGCTTCTAAGCGGGGAAAGCGACTGAAAGTCTATTACACTACTCAAGTATCGGTAGCCCCACCTACATTTTTGCTTTTCGTCAGCGATGGTAAGTTAATGGCGAAAAACTACGAAGCTTATTTAGAGCGCAAACTGCGCGAAGCCTTTGGTTTCCACGGAGCTCCAATCAGAATATTCACGCGTGCAAAGAAAGAGTCATGATCGATGGTATTAGCGCTGGTTTTAATTAGCTCCGCCTACATAATTGGTTCGCTGCCTTTTGGTTACTGGCTGGCTAAAGCCAAAGGCATCGATATTACCAAGTTGGGCTCAGGTTCTACAGGTGCTACTAATGTCTACAGATGTGTGGGCAAAAAAGAAGGCATCCTTGTCATGGTGCTGGATTTTTTCAAAGGCTACATCCCTGTACTGGTTGCTATGCATTTCGATCAGGGCCAACAAGCCTCTGGCTGGACATTGTTCGGGCTGCCACATCTGGTACCGGTGGTAGTGGCAACTATTTCGCTTGTTGGTCACAGTAAGTCGATCTTTCTTGGCTTCAAAGGTGGCAAAAGCGCTGCTACCGGTCTTGGCACCATGGTGGCCTTTTGCCCGCTGCTCTTGCCTTTGACCTTCGGAGCTTTCCTCACAATTGTATTTACCACCAGAATAGTGTCACTTGCTTCTCTTGTAGCTGCTTTTGTCAATGTCATTTTTATGTGGTGGCTAAAAAATCCTGAGGCCTATGTAATTTATGCAGTTATTGGCTGCGTTTATGTCTGGGCCAGGCATGTTTCCAATATCAAAAGGCTCGTGGCCGGAACAGAACCACGTATCACTCTCGGTAAAAAAACGTCAGCAACAACAGAGAGTCCAGCAAGTTCAGCAAGTCCAGCGGGCCCAGAGGCAACGGCAGTCACTAGCGAAAGTGAACAGTAAAAAGTGAAATTAAACAGTTATCTCACGAGCTTTACTCTGCTGCATTTGTGTCTATGGGCTGCCACTGTTGATGGTGCCAGTGCTGTCAGCCCGGCAACCAAAACATCTACATTGAAAAGCAGACAAGCTGCTGAACAGATCAAAAGCCAATCAGTTAAGGCCGCCGACAAAGTTTTTGTCAACGACATCAGACCAGCGACATTATCAAATGACGAAATCGTCAACATCGCCGTATACAAAGGCGCTAATCGTGGCGTGGTCAACATTGCGCCTGTGGCCTCGGCTGAAGATTACACTCTCAATCACACAGCTGAAGGTTGCGGCTCAGGCGTAATTATTTCCAGTGACGGCAATATTCTCACCAACTATCACGTGGTAAACGACGCTGAACACGTGCGTGTGACTTTGTGGGACGGCAGCAGTTTTCACGGAGTGGTTAAGGGTATCGACAAGCAAACCGACCTGGCCATAGTCAATATCAAGCCCCCTGAAACTTCAAAACTTACGATTATTCCTTTAGGTGATTCATCACAATTAGAAGTAGGGCGTCGCGTTTTTTCCATCGGCAATCCTTTTGCCCTTGATCGCACCATGACCGTTGGCGTGGTTTCTTCGCTTGGTCGAACCATCCCCGTGGCCAAGGGCCGCTTAATCAAGGGCGTAATTCAAACCGATGCTGCCATTAATCCCGGCAATTCTGGTGGGCCGCTGCTAGACAGCCTGGGCCGTGTAGTCGGTATTACTACCGCCATTTACACTACCAACGGCCTCAGTTCTGGCGTCGGATTTGCTATACCTATAAATATTGCCAAAAATGTTATTCCTCAAATTCTTGAGCATCATAGAGTTCTGCGACCTGAGCTTGGAGTGGAAGTCACTCCTGCCGGCGAAGTCGGCGTCAGAGTACTGCGCGTGGCCAAAGGCAGCCCGGCTGAAAAAGCCGGCCTTGCCGGACCAAAAGTGGTGTTATATGACATTGGCAACGGTATGGTTTTGCAGAAGCCCGATTTCACAGTGGCAGATATTATTCTTGAAGCTGACGGCATTCCCACAAACACTGTGGATGGCCTGATGTCGTATATAGAGAGCAAGAAGTCAAACCAAGTGGTTACACTGACTGTGATCCGAAGCGGACGCGCCGTAAAAATTCCAGTAAAATTAATAGGTATGTCAGACTAAGCCGCACAGAAGTAATCTGGCGTTATCGCGTTATCAGGGACCATAAGAACGGAGAGCACATTGTCAAGAATCCTCGTCATCGAAGATGACCTCTCGATCTCTGAATTAGTAAAAATAAATCTTGAATTACTTGGCCACCAGGTAATCACAGCACCTGATGGCATCAAGGGTCTGGCCATGGCCACGCAAAACCGGCCTGACTTGATTGTCTTAGACGTAATGATGCCTGACCTCGATGGCTTCACCGTCTGCCAGCGACTGCGCCAGAATCGTGAGACCAATCCGATTCCAGTACTGATGCTGACAGCGCTTTCCACCACCAAAGATAAGGTGGCTGGTTTCGATGCTGGTGCTGATGATTATTTGCCGAAGCCTTTTGATATTCCTGAATTACAGGTGCGAGTTAGAGCGTTGCTACGGCGCGCCGGATCGGTGCCTCATTCCGCATCCTTGCCAGAAATTCTCACCGCCGGTGAGATCACTCTCATACCTGAAAATTTGCAAGCGCAAGTCGATAAGCGCATCGAAAAGCTCACGCCAACAGAGTTCGAAATATTGCATTGCTTGATGCAACATCATGGTCAAACTGTTTCCACCGGTAAATTGTTGGAAGAAGTTTGGGGCTACTCACCTGATGATGACGTGGATACAATTCGCGTTCACATCAGACATCTGAGAACCCGCATGGAGAAAGGCGACCGCAAATATATCAAGACTGTATACGGTGGTGGGTATCAGCTCGTTGCTGAAGGATTCACTAAAGACAAAAACGGTGAGTAAATTCTCACAAATGCTGTAGATGAAATAAATAAACTTCGCCGTAGTCAAGCGCTCAATATAGCGCTGTGTGAGCGATCTTCAGTCTTGCTGGCCGCGGTACTATAAAGCTTTTAGGTTAAGAGAATTGGTGGCCGGTAGACATACTGGAAACCTAACCTATATCATGTACGCAAGCCATTGATAACGTCTTCAATGGGACTGAGACAAGCGCACAGCCCCAGGCAATACAATTGAGCAAGGAGAACCTGGTTTGTTATTCAACAGTCTGCAGTATCTAGTCTTTCTGCCCGTGGTCTTTCTCCTATATTGGATTTCACCACAGCGGTTGAGAGTGCCACTACTTTTAGTGGCGAGCTACGTTTTCTACTGCACGTGGCGACCAATCTACGGCTTGCTTATTTTTGGCTTGACCCTGGCCACCTTCCTGCTCGTGCCCTATATCCATAAGGCGGCTACGGCAGCCAGCGGCAAACATATTTTCACACCCAAAGTCTGGCTCGGCATTGCCGTGGCAGTCAACTTGATCTGTTTGGCAATTTTCAAATATGCATACTTCGCTGTTGGCTCAGTGAAGCAAGGTCTCTCGATGGCTGGCATTGATTGGAAAGAACCCCACTTGCATATTATTTTGCCGCTGGGTATTTCGTTTTTCGTATTTGAGTTCATTCACTACGCGGTGGAAGTTTATCGCGGCAAGCCGCTGGTCAAGAACTTCTCAGCGCTTGCATTGTTTGCCGCGTTCTTCCCCACGCAAATTGCCGGCCCAATTAAACGCTATCAAGATTTTGTCCCTCAGTTGACTGAAAAGCTCAAATTCAAATGGGAATATGTCGACGAAGGCATGCAGATGATCCTTATGGGTCTGGCTAAAAAAGTACTCCTGGCCGACAATCTGGCCATGGTAGTACAGGCTGGTTTTGCCCATCCCGAGAATTTCTCCTCTGTGGATCTCTGGTTGATTACTTACGCTTTTGCTTTCCAGATCTTTTTCGACTTTGCCGGTTATACCGACGTCGCTCGCGGCTCGGCTTTGCTCTTTGGCTATAAGGTGCCAATCAACTTCAACCTTCCTTACATGGCCGCCAACGTGGCCGACTTCTGGAATCGCTGGCACATCAGTTTGTCTACCTGGTTGAGAGATTATCTCTTTATTCCCCTGGGCGGCTCACGGGTTTCTCGCCCGCTTGTTTATCGCAACCTTTTCATCACCATGGCTCTTGGTGGTCTCTGGCACGGTGCAGCCATGCACTTCCTCGTCTGGGGTGCCTATCAAGGTATTGTTCTGATTTTGCATAGAGAATATGTGCGTGTACTTGACGCTTTAGGCATCAACAAAAAGCTTGCAGCGTCACCCATGGCCAGTAAGCTCTATCACTGGTTCTCCATTGTGGCGACTTTCCATATTGTCTGTATTGGCTGGGTGCTTTTCCGTGCCGACAATATGCATGTGGCCGGCGCCATAATACAGAAGCTGGTTCACGCACCACTCGATCTATTGCACTTCAGCGCTGCGCAACTGGCTATTCTGCAAATTCGCGATCCAATTATCTTCCCTGCCTTACTTCTGCTTTTACCTGGTTTGATGATTTCGCAACCGATCATCGCCTGGCTTAACGACAAGAAGTTCTATCAAAGTCCTCCCTGGGCTGTCCAAGTCAGCCTGATGGTGGCCTTGATGTGCTTGCTCACAATCTTCTCCCCAGACAGCTCACCTCGCTTCATCTACTTCCAATTCTAAAAAGAGTTGTTGAATGCTGGCGGTTATCAGTGAACAGTGTGGAAGTCAATAAAAGAATAAAAGTCAATCCATTCAAGAGTAAATTCTTGGTGGCCACAGCCGGCTTTGCCTTGCTCTCCGCAAGCATGGCCGCGCTGGCTTTTGGTCAGACCAAACCCACTGATTTTGCTTACAACACCTGGACCACCTGGGCAATAAAAGAATTTGTTGAAGAAGCGAAAAAACCTGATCTGGTTTTTCTTGGTTCGTCGCTCATGCTTGTGCCTCTAGACAGTACTGATGCCGATCATCTCAATCGACGCATCGATGGCTCAGCACATCACAAAAGTCATTATTTCGAAGACCAGTTTGCTAAACAAACCGGCAAAAAAGTTTCTACTTATAATTTTTCCTTGCCGGGAGAAATGCCTTCTGACGCTGCCTTAATCACCGAATTTTTGCTCAAAGGTGAACAGACGCCGAAAGTAATTGTCTACGGTGTCGGTCCCCGTGATTTTCTCGACAACCTTTTGCAAAGCCCGGCGGCAACCGACCCATTTCAATACCTTTCACGTTTTGGTGATTGGAGCAAACGTGTTGATTTGATTGTGCCTCAGTGGCAAGAGCGCCTCAGTTATGAGCTTGGGCAGGCCTTCTACACTTACGGCAGCAAATCGCAACTGGTCTTCAATGCCAATAAAATTATTGTTGCCCTGTTAGACAAAATGGCACCGCAACCCCAAACGAAACAAACAGTAGCCGAACTGGCTGGTTTGCGTCGCTTACTTTTGCCTGATTATCATCCCTTTGAAATTAACCGCCAGCAGTGCTTCTTCAGCCCTGAAGCGGCCAGCGCTAGACCTAAATTTGAAGACAATGTCGGCGAGTATCGCCAGCGCTACAAAAATCTCAAACTTGAAACTTTCAATGGCCAGATGCAGTTTCTCTCTGACATCTTGCAGACGGCAAAAAGTCGCGACATTCACGTGGTGCTGGTGGCCATGCCGATTACGGACGCCAATCGCAATTTGCTTTCCGATAGCACCTGGAAACTTTATTGTGACCGCCTGCGCACTCTGGCCGTGGCCAATGCAGACTGCACCACATTTTTTGATATGCAAGCAACAGGCAGCTTTAAAACTGATGATTTTCGAGACACTCTACACCTCCATTCTGGTGGCGGCGCTAAACTGCTCGACAAAATCGTACAAGTGATGGCTGCTGACAAGCCGACTATGGCTGCCATTACAAGCCCTTCAAATATCGCCTCAGATGGTGCCTTCGACAGATTCCGCCAGACAACCAGGCAGGAAGCCATGGTTGTGCAGAAGGAGTCACCAGCAATATGACTCTAGCGGCACCAGAAATTAAGATTGAGCATGCCACTGAGCATTCCAATGATCACGGCGATCGCCGTCGCTCCAGCGAACAAGAGACGCAAGCTTACGGCACACATTTTCAAGATCGCAGAAAGCGCGGCCGCGTTAGTTCTTTTGTTGTGGCAGCGGCAATGTTTGTGGCTGTCAACTTAGCCTTTTCATTCTATACACCTTTCAATTTTGATCCTTTCCGCTTTCCTTATCAAGGTTGGTCATGGTGGACTTTCAATGATTTAAGAACAAAGGCAGAAGTTCACAACGTTGCACTTCTAGGATCATCGCTCATGGTCAGCGCTGTTTCTAATTGTGATGCCAACTATCTAAAGAAACAACTTGATTTAACCGCCTATCACAAAGCCAGTTATTTAGACGATCAGCTGCGCACCGCATTTGGTGGCGACTTCAATACCTATAACCTATCGGCTCCCGGGCAGATGCCTTCAGATGCATACTTGACTTTGAAAGGTATGCTCACAACCGCGCATCGTCCCGACGTAGTGATTTACGGTGTTGCTCCGCGTGACTTTATTGATAGCAGAATGTCCAGCCCAACTGATACTGAGCCATTCCGTTTTCTCAACCGCCTTGTTAATACCGACGAATGCGCTTCCGGCCTTTTTCGCGATCCGCTTGGTCGCCTCGACTGGTTTATCAATCGCAATTTCTATTTTTCACACCATTCAGTTGATTTTCAGATGCTCAGCGTTGACACCATCTCGGCCATACTCGACCGCATTACGCCTGTGCAGGTCAACACAACCGCTTATTCGTACTGGCAAAGAAATAAACTCATACCTTTCTATAAGCCTGGCGAAATTCATGCCCAGGCCATCATCACGCAGCCACACACGCAAGAAGAAGCGATTGCCGCCTGGAAAGACAATACCGCCGACTACGTCGAGCGTTACAGCCATCCTGATAAACACACATTCCGCACGCAGTTTTATTTCTTGCGCAAACTTGTGCAGCTCTGCCGCCAGGAGCGCATGGAGTTGATTCTCGTCAATATGCCTATCGCTAAAGAAAATATTGCCGTGCTCAAGCCCCAGGCTTATTTCAATTTTGTGCTGACTTTAAAACAGTTTGCCTTCGACCAGCAAATCACGGCTTTCGACCTCAACGATTTTATGCACTATGCAAAAAGTGATTATCACGACTATGTGCATCTCAATGGTTTTGGAGCTAAAAAGCTGTTCGATAGTTTGATCTATTCGCTCACTCTGACGCCGCGCAGTAACGTCGCATTCCGCATGGCTGGTCAGGAGCTGGCGCGCCAGAATGCACACGCTCATGCTGTTGAAGCTAATGCCAATGCCATAGAAACCGATCGTTTGCAAGAAAAACTACAGAGCGCCTTTGGCCATCCGGTTGACAAAGCCGATCCAGACTCGGCATCTCATATGGATGCCACCAAAATTGGTGCCAAGCCTGTAAAAAATGCCTCCTTAAAAAATGGCGGGGCAATGTAACCGATGCCATATAAAAGAGCATTTCCCACCGCACTGTTGCTATTCACCCTGGCAAATCTGGCTCTTTATGGGCTCTTTCACCAGAAAGGTCTACCAGCAGCAAAAACTTTAGACCTTAATGCACTGCGCCGTGCCAACTATGAGAAACGTCAGGAAGGCCCCTGGATCTGGTGGGTATTGCGTGCTTATTTGAGCCAACCACAAACTCCTGACTTAGCGATTTTAGGCAGTTCACAAATGGGCTCTGCCATATTTTCTGCCGAGGCTGAACATCGCTTTGAGGCGCTAGATACAACAGACCAGAGAGAAGTGACAAGACTGACGGACGCCGTGCAAAAACTGAACGGCAAGGCCCCACAGGTATTCAACTTATCTATGGGCGGCGCTATGGTCTCAGACCACTACCTGGTGGCCAAGACACTCTTCAGCGGCAAGGAAAAACCGAAAGCTGTGATTATTGGCGTCAATCCTCGTGATTTCCTTGATAATGATCTGCCTGCTGCCAGCGCCACTGACGCTTTCTATTTCCTCAGCCCCTATGTAGATATTGAAGAGTTGTCGCCGGTTTCATTTGATGGCCCATTTAGTTTGCTTGACTATAAGTTGAAAAAGCATTTGCCGCTTAAGCAAGTGAATACCATCTGCAAAGGCAATGAACCGCCAAGTCTGGCTAATATTGCTACTTTCACCAATCCGGAAGGTAAAGGTTCTCTAGAAAAGAATAAGAGCCAACCACTAGCAACACAAGTTTTACAGGCTATCTCAGGCTCTGCAGGCGACATTCGTCAGGGTACCTGGCGCGTGCCTGCCAAACCGCCATTTAGCTTTGTAGACAACAGCAGAGAATATGTGCGGCGCTATAAACGCCCCAACCCTCCCTGTCTGGCCGGACAGAAAGCTTACTTCCAGGCTCTGCTCAGCTATTTGAAAGCACAAGATATCAAAGTTATCGTTGTCGGTATGCCTAGCCTCGAGTCTAACCGCCACATTTTGCCAGCCTCCTTCTGGACGAATTTCAAACAATATTTGCGTGAACAGACAGTGGCTTCTGGAGCCTCTTTCGTTGACCTTTTTGACGACCAGCGCTTTGTTATCACTGATTATCTCGACACAGTTCACCTTAACCGCTTTGGTGGTGCAAAATTGATTTCTGCCATTGCCGGAGAGCTCAATAATCGCCCTGACATTACAGCGGTGATGCCTGCCGCAGGCCAGCAGTCACAAGTTTTAAGCGCCGGCAAGCAAAAGCAATGGCAGTAAAAGCAATTTTGTTTGCGGCAACGGTGTCTCTTCTAATTTCATTTGGTGGCATTCTCTCGCCGCCACCCGGGCAATGTATGCCGCCAGAGCCAGCAGAGCCGGAAGACCGCAGTCGTTATCAACAATTTCAATATCTCTATAGCAAAGCGGCGGCAGAGCTGAATAATCTCAATATTGAAAAAGCGCGCAAGCTTTACCAGGAAATTGACAAGTTAAGCGGACACGACCGATATGGTGCCAGAGCTCGAGTAATTTTAAAAGCTGAGTTGCCACTATATCCGGTGACACCGCACTGCAATGAAATGTATAAGCAAGGCAATGTTTTGCTGCGTTCGTCTAATCCCAGCGACGCCCTAAACTTGTTTACCGATCTGGCCAGACGTTATCCAAAATTTGAATGGGCACAAACAGCCATGGCATCAGTTTACATGCGCATGCACGACACAGAAACAGCAGCACAATGTGCCCGCAACGCCCTGGCCATTAACGAAAATTTTCTCCAGGCCTGGATGATTCTAATTCACGACGCCATTATGCATAACGATCTTGACGGTGAGTTAGACGCTGTGACAAGAGCCCATCAATTAGACCCTTCCAGTTCGATGTTAAATGGTCTTTTGAGCCGCGCATTGAAAGAAAAAAGCAGCCAGAAACCTGATTAATTTCGATTTACTGACTCAATAGCCAACTAAATTTCTTTCTTGCCCCGTCGCGAAGCCACAGCCATATTTGATTTGGCTGCCAGAGTGGCCAATTTTCGCATGAAGGCTTGGCTTGCTTTTGGTGCGAGATGCACCGAATCGACAAAGTTCGATTCTTGATTCCATGCGGAATTATTGAGGTCCACAAATTCTACGCCATATTTTTCACAGAGCTGCGTCGAGCCACTGAGATAGTTTTTGTAGGAATCTTTTGGCAAAAGAGCCATATTGTCTTGCGAAAGCGGCATGTTAACCACCAGCAAACTGGCATTGTGCTCCTGGCAATAGGCCAACAGGCGCTCGAAGTAGGCAAATTGAGCTTGATACTTCGCCGGTTTAAGGGGGTTATAACGTCGTTTATATTCATCATGAGTGGCGGCAACACTTTCATGATCTAGAGCAGTCTGAGGCACCACCAGCGGTGTGCCTATAGCTTCTCCCGGCAGCAGGCCTTTCTTTTGTTGCTTGAGAGCCAGACTCTCTGAATATTTCTCGAACACTACAAAAGGCAAGCATTTTTCAATCAGTCTTTTGGCTCTAATATCGAAAAGCTTTTGCCAGTCGCTGCGATAGCGATAAAAACTGGAGAGCCGCTCAACGCAGGCAGATTTTTGCTCGTCGGCAGAAAGAGTGGGCTCAGCGGCAAAGAGCCCTGGTAAGTCTTCAAGCTTGCCAAAAATACGAAAGACAGGGCTCGAGTCAACTCGCGGAAAAAGATTATCGTGAAAATCTCGTGGCGCAATTCCGTAGATAATGCAGGTGTTTGTATTTCTGTCGAGAATTTCTTTGGCGAGAATTTCTTTAGTAAGAATATAGGCGTCTGAAGCCATTTCTCCGCCCACAGCAAGAAGATAGCTTCGGGGTGCAGGCACTTTGGCCCCTGATTGAAGCCTTAGAGCGCCTTCGAGATAAGTTTCAAAACTAGTCAGGCGGCGGTCATGGAAGCGCTTGAACGATTGGCCGCGAAAATCAGCTTCGCATTGTAAGGCTGGTGCCACCACAAGTGACGAACCGAGCAGAAAGACATTGGCACCAGAGCCGGTGGCGGCCATGTCTTTTTTGATCGCCACTACCGTGTTATATGGCTCACCTTTATCGGTGTTAACGGTGTTGATTGATGCAAGCGGGTGAGTGATGCCAAAACCAAAGTCTAAGGCCGCCACCAGACCAGCAGCAATACAAGCGGCGCTGACCACTGTTTTTTTGTCGGTAAGTAGAGCCCGTAAAGCCATAAGCCTCGCAAAGCCATAATGTTACTAGAGATTTGTCAAGGAGCGTCAGCTTTAAACATTTTTGTAGCTAAATGGCTTTTAACTTTTTTGACCAACTGCACAAGGACGGCCGTTCACTCGGTAAACCCTGAGAAATTTTACAACCGATAAGTTGTAAAAAACTACAACTTATGAGTTGTAAAATTTCTTAGGCGCGAGAAAGACGCCCCCTTTACTCAGAGGCCAAAAGCGCCTCACTTTTTCAAAAGTCGATCGCCAATGAAAGTAAGGTCGTCTCTTTTCCACATTTCCATGATTGGTTTTTCCCCACCTGGCGGCCAGGCAGGCTCTGTGCCAAAAACTTCTTCATCGAGAGCAACTAAATCTTTGCCGTAGGCCGCCGCCATGGCTTCAGGCTGGTCGCTCAGGAGGGCATCATCGTAGACGCGAGGCAAAAGCACATCTTTGTGTTTTTCTACAATGGCGGCCAAAATTTTGCGCGCTTCAGGCACTCTGCCATCCTCTGCCAGATAACGCACCAGTTGCAGCTTAGCCTTAAAGCCGCTGGCTTTAACCTCCACCGCTTCTTCCAGTGTGCTTATTGCCTCTTTGATGCGGCCCATGCGATAAAGAGTTTCAGCTTTTATGGCAAGTAGCTGTGCCTGGGAATTGCCATTGGCAAAAAGCGCCCGGTAGGCCCATGAGAGCGGAGCCGGGTGTAAACGGATTTGCTCAGCCTGCTCATATAGTTGCCCGGCGCGCAGAGGCGCAGTCTTACCAGGTATAAAGATGGCAGCTTCGTCGGGATGGCGCATACAGAGCTGAGAGCCATAATAATTTTTGAGCATTTCGAGCCAGGTAAAAGTGGCATAAGTGACGTCGCAGAGTGCGAAAAGTAGGAGAGCGGCGCCAAATGATTGAATCAGATTTTGGCCGCGCACAATGGGCGAATTTAGACGCTCAGCCAGGCGCTGATTGATTTTAATGTCAGGGTTAAAGCTAGTGAACAGTGATACCAGTTCGTTTTGCTTCGACTGATTCAAAATCGAAAGCGGCAAGCGCACCAGCACATCAGGGCGGTTGAGCGGTTCGTCTGATTGTGATTGATTGTTAGAAGTATTGTCGCTTTCGCCGGCGAACACATGGCCGGCGCTCACATACGAGCGCACCTCCAAGGTGCCGAGAAATGTCAAATATAGCTCGTCCACAGCTTCGAATAAGACGCGCTTGAGCCCGAAGACAATGGCTGGTTGGCCGTATCCGGAATAGTGACCGCCAGGCTCTTCCGGCACGGCAATGTTTTCAGTGAACGCCCCAGGAGCCACGATAGTGGCCATGTGACGATAAAAAATCAAGGGCATGCCCTGTTTAAAGAAGTATGCGCCTCGGGTGGCCCAACTGCTCTCCAGTGCTAGAGCAATAGCATGACCCAGGGCCAGGGCACTGACCACGGCCACAGGGACCAGTTGCACCAGGTTGACGCCAAACCAATCGGTACTGCAGAGCAAAGTGAGGAAGATAATGCCGAAAACAGGCCAGGCGAAACCAATCAGTGTGTAGATTTTATGAGAAAGACTGGGCACGACCGCCCGGGCAAACAGTCTCTGCGCCATCTGGTGCGCCCTGGCCCTGGAAAGGGCCGACTGGCGGCGCTCGAGTGCTTCGGGCAGGTTCAATGCTGGTTGGTCTGATAAATCGATGGCTAGTGCCTCTCACTGCTTGTTGTTACTTTACCCAAATCGATAGATATGACGCCTTAGCCGGGCATAACAACAAGGTCGGCCGGTGTTTCATAATGTGTTTCATAATGTGTTTCATAAGGTATCTCTATGGCTCTGATTAAAAAAGAAATTGGTGAGCTGCTCGTAGACAATGGGCTCATAACCAGCGACGAATTGAAAATCGTGCAGCAAGAGCGCATGAAAACCGGCGAGCCGATTTCGCTGATTTTGTCGCGTCTTGGTCTTGCCAATGAGACTCATTTGAAGACTGCACTAGAGACTCAATACGGCTGCAATTATATTTCGCTGGCTAATGCTCAAGCTGATCATACGGCTCTGGAATTATTGCCTGAAAAAGTGATGCGCCAACATCAAGTGGTGCCACTATCAGTTGATGGCAAATTACTCACTCTGGCCATGGTTAATCCTAATAATTTACTCGCTCTAGACGATGTTAAATATCGACTCAAGAGTGTCTCCATTCGGCCCGTAGTCTGTACTGAAGACGATTTTCAGCACTTTATGGAAACAGTCTATTCGCGTCGGCAAGAAGAGCTGAGTGAAGAGTGGGAAGAACAGGCGGATCAAACTTTTATTGAATCAGAAGTTGATCTCTCCAGCCTGGATGTTTTAGTCGACTATGACGATTCGATCAACGATTTAGATCTGGCTAAACAGGCTCAAGATGCTCCTATAGTGCAGCTAGCCAATCAAATCTTGGCTAAGGCAATTAAGCGCCAGTGTTCTGACGTTCATATCGAACCGCAAGACAAATATGTAATGGTCCGTTATCGCTTAGATGGGGTGCTTTTTGTTGATCGCAAATTACCTAAGGCCATTCTCGCTGCCTTGATTTCGCGCTTCAAAATTATGGCTGACCTTGATATTGCTGAACGCCGCCTGCCCCAGGATGGCCGCATTCGAGTGCGTTTCTCAGGCAAAGATATTGATTTCCGCGTCTCATCCATTCCCAGTAAACATGGCGAAAAAGTGGTGATGAGGCAGCTAGATAAATCAGGCACCACTTTTGGTCTTGATCATCTAATTACTGAAAAAGAAACACTTGCCACCATTCGTGAAATGGTGCTCAAACCTTACGGTATCATTTTCGTCACCGGCCCCACCGGCTCAGGTAAAACCACCAGCCTCTATTCGGCACTGGCTGAGCGCAACACTCCTGAAGTGAATATTCTCACCGCTGAAGATCCAATTGAATACGAAATGCAAGGCATCACCCAAGTGCAGGTGCTGCGTGAAAAAGGTTTAGACTTTGCCCGCATTTTGCGCTCATTCTTGAGGCAAGATCCGGACATCATACTTGTTGGTGAAACGCGTGACCGAGAAACAGCCAAAATCGCGGTAGAAGCCGCACTGACTGGACACCTTGTTTTCACCACTTTACACACCAATGACGCACCAGGGGCGATGACCAGACTGGCAGAAATGGAAGTGGATCCGTATCTGGTTTCTTCGGCCACAGTGGGAGTGATTGCCCAGAGACTTTTACGCCGCGTTTGTTTGCATTGCAAAGAAGAATATTCGCCTGAGCGCAGCGCTCTTGAATATCTTGGTTTGCTCGACAAAGGGCAAGAAAAGCTGGCTGAGTCGACTATCCAGTATTACAAACTACGCACGGATAAAGACGGTTGGCCGATTTTTGCTAAAGGAAAAGGCTGCGACGAATGCCACCAGACTGGCTACAAAAATCGCATTGGTGTCTTTGAAGTGATGAAAATGAATGATGAGATTCGCGATCTTATTTGCAAAGGCTCTACCACCTCGCTAATTCGTTTGGCGGCTAAACAATCAGGCATGATTCCGCTAAAAGACTACAGCGTGCGCCTGGTGGGTCAGGGGCTCACCAGTGCTGATGAAGTTGTACGGGTGACTCTTTCAGATACCTCAGGTGAAGAGACCCTTTGCGGAAAATGTCGCAACCCCATATCAGACGATTTTATCAAGTGCCCATTTTGTCAGCATGACCTCAAGTTTTCTTGCTTGCGCTGCGGAACCATGCAATTAGACGGCTGGACCAGTTGTCCAAAATGCGGCCTCTCTAAAGCCGAGAGCGAACACGAATTTTGTTGCAAAAACTGTGATGCCGAGATTTACGGCGAATGGCAGGTTTGCCCGTATTGCCAGGCCACGCGCTTAGCCTCATACTCGAACACCAACTAATATAAGGAGCTCTCAAATGTCGATTGAAATGCAGGAACTTCTGCAACTGGTAGTCGACCGCACTGCTTCTGATTTGCACCTTAAAGCCAAAGAACCGCCTATCATTCGCGTGGCCGGCAAGCTGATTCGCACAAGCTTACCGGAACTGACGCCAGAAGACGTTAAGCGCCTGGTCTTTTCTTGCCTGACAGAAGATCAGAGGCGTTATGCCGAAGCTAATTTAGAACTTGACTGCGGCTTTGGTGTTGACGGGCTGGGGCGTTTTCGCGTCAATGTCTATAAAGATCGCGGCTCATTTGCTGCCGCACTGCGGGTGGTGCTATCGCGCATTCCTTCAATTGACGAACTGGGGCTTTTGCCTATTTGCAAAGAAATTATTCAAAAGCCGCGCGGTTTGGTTCTGGTCACCGGCCCTACAGGCTCGGGTAAATCAACCACTCTAGCTTCCATGATCAATTCGATTAACGAAACTGAGTCAAAACATATTCTTACTATTGAAGACCCGATTGAATTTATTCACAGCAATAAAAAATCAATTGTTTCTCAGCGCGAAGTGGGTTCTGATACCAAAAGTTTTGCCAACGCTTTACGATCTGGTTTGCGAGAAGATCCCGACATCATACTGGTGGGTGAAATGCGCGATCTGGACACCATTCATCTGGCCTTGACTGCCGCTGAAACAGGTCACCTGGTCTTCAGCACCATCCACACAAGTTCGGCACCACAATCGGTAGATCGCATTATTGATGTCTTCCCGCCAGAGCAGCAGCAACAAATTCGCATTATGCTTTCGCACGCGCTGGTGGCCGTTATCAGCCAGAGCCTCTTGCCCAGAGCAGACGATGCGGCGGGGGATTCACCGGTGACCTCCGGGCGCATTATCGCTTTAGAAATATTGATGAACACACCGGCGGTGGCCAACTTAATTCGCGAAGCCAAAACAGCGCAAATGTACGCCAGCATGCAAATGGGCTCAGCTCTAGGTATGCAAACTTTAGAAGCTTCACTGGCTTTGCTTGTTAAACAGGGCAAAGTCACCTTTGCCGAAGCAATAAGTAAATCGAGCAGACCAGAAGATCTGGAACAATTAATAGGCAATCGCCCCATGAGCAAACCTGAGCCGGCCCGCATGGAAAAAGGCTATGGCGGCAGTAGTTTCGGAAGACTATAAACAATGGAATTTCTGTACAAGGTTAGAGAAAGCGACGGCACCGTCAAAGAAGCCGTGGGTCAAGCGGAATCACCGGCGGTGCTACGGGCGCGACTGCGAGCGCGGGGCATTGAAGTTGTAGAGATAAGAGAACGCACAGCTGGCGCCAGTATTCTCAACTTTTTCAAAACGCTCAATTCAAAAGAAGTCTTGAGCATTAGTTTATTCGACCATGTCTCCCTGAAAGACATGGTGGTGTTCTCCCGGCAATTTGCTGCCATGATTAGCTCTGGAGTGGCTATGCTGCGCACTTTGACTATCATTGTAGAGCAATGTCCAAATCGCAAATTGAAAAAGGCCTTAGATGACGTGCGCCATTCCATTGAATCTGGTCTTTCTCTGTCTGATGCCATGGCCAGGCACTCAGACATTTTTGATAAATTGTATGTCTCCATGGTCAAGGCTGGTGAAACAGGCGGCATCCTGGCTGATGTGCTCAAGCGCCTGGCAGACTTTCTTGAGTACAAATCAAAACTAAATCAAAAAGTGCGTTCGGCTATGGTTTATCCAACTGTAGTTCTAGTCATTGCCGTTGGTGTTTTCTGGGGCATGCTCACTTTTATTCTGCCAATTTTCGAAGGACTGTTTAAAAATATCGGCGGCGAGTTGCCCGCTTACACGCAGTTTTTGATTTTGCTTTCACAATATATGCGCTCGGTCTGGATGATGCTGTTCTTGCTGGCTTCAGCCGTTGGCGTATACATGCTTAAGCGTTACTACAAAACCACCACCGGCCGTTTTCAAATCGACTTTTTCTTCCTCAGTTTGCCTTTTTTCGGCGACCTGATTGGTCGAGTGGCTATTGCCCGCTTTGCCCGAACATTTGGCACTTTGTTGCAAGCAGGAGTGCCCATGCTCACAGCACTTGATGTAGTTAAAGACACCGCCGGTAATGCCGTGGTGGCAGACTCAGTACAACAAATTTACGCTGAAGTGAGGCAAGGGGGCAATTTGTCTAAACCCATGGCCAAATCAAGGGTGTTTCCGCCCATGGTGACGCAGATGGTGGCAGTGGGCGAAGAAACAGGCCGCTTAGACGATATGCTTTCGAAAGTAGCTGACTTTTACGATATGGAAGTGGAGAATTCGGTGGAGGCGCTTACCTCTTTGCTTGAACCAATCATGGTTGTGGGCATCGGCGGCATTGTCGGCTCAGTGGTGGTGGGCATGTACCTGCCCATCTTTACTGTGATTAATCAGTTGCGCTGATTTGGAGTGTTGTTGTGTCAATGATTAATGCCGGCAAATTTTTTTGGCGAACGCTAAATTCAATCGAGACCGGAAAAAAGCCATTCGATGAGGCTTCGCAACTTTTTAAAGACTTCGCTGGCGAGATCAATGGGAAGTACGAAATTATGTCCGGGCAGGACTGGGAGGCGGGTGACGGCATGGTGCCACCAATAGTGGCGCCCGTGGTCAACTTTTTCAGATTATTTAACGACACTGACAAATTTGATGCAGAAACACACCGGCGATCACATTCGTTAGACTATCTTTTTACTACCGTGAAAGTAACTGCAAAATATCGAGCCTGGCAAATTGTGTTTTCCATCTCTTGCTCCCAATATGATTCCACAGTCAGTCATTTGCTCGTGAACTGCGAACTCGATCCTAAAAAAACCTGTTCACTGGAACTGTTCAGATGTGACGGTACAGACGGCAAAGAAATAGAAAAACACTGAAAGAAAAGAACGAGAAAGTTGGGCCGCTCCTTAAGATCATATGTCCACCAGTCGTAACTAAAAACATAAATGAAAGACCTGAAGATATTCATCTTTCAAAGTTCAGCGGCTGTTACCTTAATGATGCTTTTAAGGCTTGCTCTAGCGAGAAAGCGTTGGTTGAGGCTTTCACCAGCAGTACTAGAATTGAAAACGTACTTTTGCATTTATCAGGCTTACTAAAATTGTCTGCGGGTAATTTCAGCTTGAGAAATATCAATAAGCGAGTGCTGGAGTGCGACCTGGCAATTCCACCCAATACAGTTCAATTAAACAGAGCTCTCGATTTGATTAGCGCCACGCTTGATCTGCTTGAAGAACAGGAACTCATTAGAGCTTAAACCTCTCTTCTTTGACCAGAACGTATACGTTCTGATCAGAATGCGGCTTCAAACCACCAATTTCCGTGCCGTAAAACTAAGTATTTATACGTTCTGCTCAAAACGCAGCCTCAAACCGAACCAAGCATTTATCAGCTGTTAGATCTAAAATGAAGTAATCCAACGCACCTGACAATTCCGACTTTGATTGAATCTAAATTGAATCAAAGCTTGGCCCAACAGCGTCTGGATGGGGAATTACCGGGGTTGGCCCGACATTATAATTACTTAATAGATATCCGGCGGAGCTCTGGCGCATTTACACTCTTTATTCGTTGGAGATTTTGCGTCCATAAACACCGTGGTTTAAATTAGAAGCATTTCTCTTTGTTGTTTGGTAATCTGCCTGAAGGTTATGATTATAGATATGGATACAAGCTCAAATATTACAGTCAGTACAATGGTTGAGACGTCGATAGTGGTGAGCAACGACCTAGAGCCCAAAAACGTTTCGGCGCCTAAAGGCCCAGACCAAATTCATAATTGGCTGGCACTCTATGCTGAAGCTCGGGATCCTGCTCTGCGCGACTCAATTATTCAAGCCGCTTTGCCACTGGTAAAGCGCATTGCCTACGGCCTGGCCCGTCGCTCTACTGACCCTGTCGAAGATCTAATTCAAGTAGGTTCAATTGGCCTGATAAAGGCGGTAGATCAGTTTAAGCCTGATGCCGGCGCTAAGTTCCAAACTTATGCCACACACTTAATTACTGGCGAAATCAGACACTATCTGCGCGATAAAACCGCCATGATTCGTGCCCCTCGCGAATTGCAAGAGCTTTCCTTCCGTATCAACCGTCTTGTGCAAGGCCTGACAGCCAAATTGGGCAGAGAGCCCTCAGACGTAGAAATTGCCAATGATTTGCAAATTCCTGTTAGCCGCGTCAACGAAGCCTATGAAGTTGACCGCAGACGCACGCTAATATCGCTTGACCAGGCTCTTTCCAATGATGCTGGTAGCGAGCAGTCTCTTATCGACACACTGGTTGATGCCAAATATCAAAGCAATCAGCTAGCCAAAGAAGACCGTTTCATGCTGGCCGAAGCAATTAAACAATTGCGTGACGGCTTGAGAGAAGTGGTTCAACTGACCTTCTATGAAGATCTCAGCCAAACAGAAGTAGCACGTCGCCTTGGCATTTCACAGATGCAAGTATCCCGAAGACTACGAGCAGCCACCACCGAGCTGAACAAAATCATTACGCTGAGTAAAAAGGCCGGTCCAAAAGGCGGGTAATGGTCTTTGACAGAGTTCTCTGTAGACACTCCCCAGGTTGTCATCGAGGCCGTTAACTTAACTAAAGACAGGCTCTCGAGCTTTCTTAAAAAGCGCACGCGTGTGCTTGACGGGCTCAACCTGCAGATTTATGCCGGCCAGACTTATGGTTTGATTGGCCCTAATGGTGCCGGCAAAACCACTACGGTGAAATTGCTATTGGGTTTGCTGCGACCTGACGAAGGTGAGGCAAAAGTTCTGGGCGCACCCAGCAGCCAGCGCGAAAATCTGGCACGGATTGGTTTTTTGCCCGAAAATCCCTATTTTTACTCACATCTCACCGGTCGCGAATTTCTCACTTTTGTGGGCAAGCTTTTTTCTCTGCCCGACGATTTGATTGAAACCAGAGTGAAAAATTTGGTGGAAAAAGTTTCACTGGTTGATGCCTGCGATAAACCAACGGGCAAATATTCTAAAGGCATGCTGCAGAGGCTCGGCATCGCCCAGGCACTAATAAACGACCCGCAAATTCTCTTTCTCGACGAGCCCATGAGTGGCCTTGACCCATTAGGGCGAATGGATGTGCGGCGCATTCTGCATGAACTCAAGGCCGAGGGTAAAACCATCTTTTTCAACTCACACTTGCTGCCTGATGTGGGTGAACTTTGCGACCGTGTAGGGTTACTGGTTAATGGAAAAATGGTGGCAGATTCACCTGTGTCTGATATCGCCGAAGGTGGCAATTTTAAAGCGCTGGAAGACTTTTTCCTTGAACACGTACAGGCCGCCATGCACCCAAGCAAAGACTCAAAGCCGCACTCTGAGCAGAATTAGACACTATGCAGATCATTGCCGCCATCGCCTTGAACACATTTCGCGAAGTGCTGCGCGATAAAATTATCTACGCATTTTTTGTGTTCGCTTGTTTGATTTCGCTATTTGGCATTTTGCTCGGCACCTTATCTGTTGGTCAAGATATTCGCATCGTAGAAGATCTTGGCTTAGCCGCGATTTCATTGATTGGTGGCATCATCGCTGTTTTTTCCGGTGCTAACCTGGTTTTCAAAGAGCTTGAGCGACGCACCATTTATTTGATTTTTTCTAAACCGGTCAAGTCGTGGCAATTTATTCTCGGAAAATATCTTGGCCTGGCGTCCTGTCTACTAATTATCATCTTGATGATGGGCGGATTTCTTGGTGCTTTAGTTGGTTTTGTCGATCCAACCAGCCCGGCGAACGCTCTTACTCATCTGCCTTGGCTGGCCCTTTCACTGGCTCTGGTCTATCTCGAGTTGCTTTTCATCATTGCTTCGGCGTCACTTTTCTCAACTTTCTCTACGCCAATCATGAGTGTCTTATTTACTCTTTGTTTCTGGCTGGTGGGGCATAGCTGCGCCTCTTTGCAAGACTTGGCGAAAATGTCTACTAATCCTGCCGTGTCCAAATTTTTTGCAGCTCTTTATTGGCTCATGCCAGATTTGCAGAGCCTGACACGAGTGCGCTCAGAGCTTATGTACGGACGCGCGCTCACCACCGGTGGTGGTCAAGGCGAGTTGCTTATTTACCTCACTACTTACATACTGGCATATGTCATCATTTTGTTAGTACTCTCAGCCTTAATCAATGAGCGTCGAGAACTTCCTTAAGCCAAAATTGAAATGCCGTATTTTTATCTGCCAAGTATTTATGATCTGCCGTCACCATATCTGGAGCTATTGACCGGATTAATTGGCCTGTGCGTTGGTAGTTTTCTCAATGTGGTGGCAATTAGATCGTTAGCAGGGCAGTCTATCTGGAAGCCGCCTTCACAGTGTACAAAATGCGAGCACAGACTGGGCATAGGCGATCTTATTCCAGTTTTTTCCTACTTTTTCCTGGGTGGCAAGTGTCGTTATTGCAGTGCTTCCATTCACTGGCATTATCCGGCAGTGGAAATTGTCACGGCCATAGCTTTCGTTGCTGTAGTGCATTTTTTTGGCACCACCCCTGTGGAAGTAGACGTTGATCGCAGCACCATCGCTCTTTATATGCTGGTTTTCGTTTCTACTTTAATAGCGGTGACGGTGACCGATTTTAAAGAGAAATTGATACCACACGATATTACCTATCCGATGATGTTGGTGGGAATTTTCTTCAGCACTTTCATTCGCCACGATTTAATGGGCTGCCTGGCTGGAATCGGCGTCAGCTATATTTTGTTTGACTTTATCGCTCACTATGGTTTGATTTTTTACTGTTGGCTTCATCCGGAACTACTGGAAGAGAAACCAGCAAAGGCCGCAGATACTCTCGAAGAAGACAGCATCGATATTGAACTCGACCGCAATTTCGGATTGATCGAGATGCCTGCAGGACAACAAGAAAAAGAAGAAGAACAAGAAGAAGAGCCTCTGGAGGTAATGGGTGGTGCAGACGCCGTCTTAGCAGCAGTGATGGCCGCCTGGCTTGGTTGGGAGCGCCTGATTGTCGCTGTCATTATCGGTTTTATGGTCGGAGCGGCCATGGGAGCCTATTATCTTTATGCCGAGCTGCGCCAACAGCAATTGCTGGGCCGAGTTGTAAAACCCATGGCCATTGGCTTTGCTATCATGACAGCCGTCCCACTTCTAGCGCTGATATTTCTGGCGCTCTATTTCAAGCCGGACAGCAATCCCCTGCTTAATCCGTCTATCTATGTCATGATTTTTGCCCTGGGCCTGGCTGGAGCGACATTCGGAGTATTAAATTCGGGTGTTCTGGTGACCAAAACCTTTCCTTTTGGCCCGGCCCTGGCCATCGGAGCAGCTTACGCCATTTCCACAATCAGTCTGACAAAAGATGGAGGCTTCATTAAGCCTGGGGCATAATACTCAATGAAGGTGCTGAAGGTACGACAAGTCCGACAAGTACGGCAGGAGAAATAGTTGTTTAGTTTCGGCAAGAAAAAAGGGGCCATGCTTGGCCTCGACATAAACAGCGACAGCACAACCTTGATTCAGCTCGAGAAAACCAAGGCGGGCATTGAAGTGCAGCGCTTTGCTTGCCAGCCTACACCACCTAATTGTATTCGTGAAGGCCTGATCACAGACCCTTTGATTATGGGCCAGCTGCTCGACGACCTGCTTAAAGAAGCGCAGGTACCAAGCAACAATCAAGCACCCATTATTAATGTCTCAGTGCCCGCCCAGGCCGTAGTTATAAGACTGATGCCGGTGCCCGTGGGCATGCCCGCCGAAGAGCTGGCTGATGTGGTGACACAAGAAGCCACCAACCACGTGCCTTTCCCCATTTCAGAGGCCAATTTGGACTGGTGTCAGATGAACGCCACCGAAAGAACCGACCCGGACGGGGTAAGGCGAGTTGATGTAATTCTATCGGCCATTCAGCATTCAATTGTGGAATCATACTGGCGCATGGCTGATGCTGCCGGAGTGAAACTCGGCCGGGTGGAAGTGTCATCGCTTTCAGTGATTCGCGGGCTGGCCCTGGCCGGTTATCTTGGATCATCAGGCCACTTGTCTCTGGTGGTCAATATCAGACAAGATGCCACCGATATCAATATTGTGCGCAGTGCCATGCCACTTTTTGGTCGCTCTATTATTCTTGGTGTGGAAGCGCTGACTGAAGCCATCGCCAGAAGTCTAGATATTTCTTTTGACCAGGCTATGGAAATTTTGCCGGAAGTGCCTGTGTTCAATATGACACCCAGCGACGCTCGCATGGGTCAGGCCGGTCAGGTTGCTCGCACCATATTTAGTGACATCGGCGACGAGCTCAATCGTTCGGTGGAGTTTTACAAATCGCAAGTGGGCGACGTCAAAATTGATCAAGTGATTTTGACCGGTCCTGGATGCATGATGCCCAATATCGACGAATACTTCACCAGTAAGTTGCGCATCAAAACGATTCTTGGTGATCCCATGCGTGACATGGTGATTGACGAAAGTCGAGTCAGCCCCCGCATGCGACCAATTTTAGCGGCTTTGATTGGCTCGTCTATTGAACCTACGTGGAATCCATCAATCACAGTAGATCTCGACCTCAATAAAGAAGGTCGCATTCCACTAACTCGCGATCTTTTGCGCACGCAAACAATAATTGAAGAGGTGATACCACCACCGGTTTGGTTCAAACCAGCATTAATAGGCTCACTCAGCCTGCTCGCTTTTGCTCTGGGCTCGTGGGTTTACCTGGCCAATTTCAATTTACCGCAAGTGCAAAACGAAATTATCGCTACCTCGACATTAATCAGCGACGGCAATCGCAAACTGGTAGATTTGAAGAAGCTGAAACAAGAAAATGATGTACTCGAACGCCGCAAACAAGTGCTGGACAAGCTTGTCGGCGGCGGCAAACGCTGGAGCGGGTACTTGGAAGCTGTGCGAGACAACACTCCGAAAGGTTTGCAAGTCAGCCAATTATCAATCAATGACAATGAGTTGAAAATTGAAGGTGCCGCACTAAACTTCAGCACTGTCTCTAACTTATCAATCAACCTGGGTGCCTCCAACCTTTTAAATGACTCCAATATTGAATATATTGTGCGACCAGAAAAAAGGCCTGACCTGGTAAATTTCTGCGTGCTTTCAAAGTTGTCTCAAGACACCATGAAACCAGCGGTGATACCAAACACCAATAGCATTGAAAAACCCAACACTGCAATAAATGCCGCCACCAATAAATTGCTCAGCGCCAGATTGCCGGAGGTGAGCCCATGACTCGTTTTCAGCGCAATACTATGGTACTTGGCTCACTGGCACTTAGTTTGACGGTTTTAGGAGCACTGACATATCCAGCTTATCTTGATGCCGAAAGGGAGCAGACAGAGCTCACCACCAAGAAAAAAGAATACCAAACTATCGTTGCAAAAATGGCTGAAAGAGATCGGTTAGGCAATCTCAAACGCGGTCTGGAAAGCGATATCAATTCATTGCGCAATGCGGTGCCTAAAGCACCCTATCTTGATTTGCTTATGCTTGACCTTGAACGTATGGCTAGAGTAAGCAATGTCCAAATTTTAGCGCTGGAACAACCAGCTAAAGAAAATGGCGCCACCGAGAGCAATGATTTAGAAGACATGATGCTAAGTGGTGGCAAAACAGCAACAGCAATTAAACCGCTACCGGTCTTTCGCCCAACCCCAGGCACCACTGCAAAAGCGGCAGAAGCACCTAATCCGCTGGGGCTCAAACAAATAAGCAAACGTCTTTTCGTTACCGGTGAATATCAAAATATTATCGCCTTTGTCAAACATCTTGAGTCTTATCAAAGAGTGATTGCACTCAAGGATCTTTCTGTGGCCATCGCCGCCCCAGACAATAGCGCCACTAAAACCGCCGCCGGAGAACGGGCACAAAAACTAAAACTAGATCGACCGATAATGTCATTTTTGTTGAATGTATATTATCTGCCAGAGTGAGCCATGAGACTGACTGTAATACTTGTAATAGGCGCAGCACTAATCTCGGCAACTTATGCCTGGATGAATTCGTCGCAAGCGCAAGTAGACACCAGTGCACCGGCGCAAAAATCGCGGGCTGAACTTAGTCAACCGGGCGTGCGCAAAACTCACTTAGTGCAATCAAAAATCACTAGCACCACTGTCACCACAGTTAGTGCGACGCCGTCAGCAGTGGCTGAACCGTCACAAGCAATGGATAATCATGCCACTTCACTTGATGCGGCCCGCATTCAGGCCCGCACCACAACCGGTCAGAACGACCCCTTCAGCCCACTCGTACCTGTCCGCAGCGAGATTAAGACCACCCACACAAATGGTCCTGCTGCAATATCAGAAAGAAGTATGATACCGCCACCGCCACCAACCGGGAGCAACCCATTTGGTGACTCTCCGCTACCCGGCCAACTTAATTCAGGGCTAAATATTGGCGAACTGCCAATGCCTCCGGAAAAAGCTGGTCTTCACCCTCGCCTGCAATTGGTAGGAATTCTAGGCGATAGAGCGATTTTTAACATCAAAGATAGCCTGCTGCGACGCAGACACCACTGGCCAAAAACTTTTACCCTGGCAGTTGGGCAAGAATTTGATGGTATGAAATTGTCTGCGGTTAAAGACGAGAGTGTGCTGGTGGAAGAAGACGGTCAGACCATTGAGATGCCCATGCCGGTTTTAAAATAGCAATTAGTCATTCAAGAGGCACCATGCAAACCATTCAACAAGCAATTTCAGATTCGATGAAACTAATAGCCTCAATCGAAGAAGGCACCATGGGCAGATCTGAAATTGCAGAGAAAGTTTCGGCGCTCTTCGACAATGAAGTGTCAGCACGAGGTTTCATGGCCGCACTGGGCACAAGCAGCGTCACCCTCAGCAAAGACGCCTATGCCGGCCTGCTGGACGGCTTAAAACAGCATCAAGAAGTGGCTTACGATTTACTAGTAAAAAATATAATTATGTCGGCCAGCGCTACTCTTACACATGAAGAAAATGGCAAAGACGAGATGCGTGTCAGCTCAGAGCAAGTGACGACGCGCTGCTTAGAGCTGGCTAAAGCACTGAACGACGCTAAGCTCAACGCAAAAGTCGAAGAAGTACTGGCAGCAATTCACAAATTTCAATTAGACCCTAAAGCTAAACACGACTCTCACGCCATGTGGTTCGATTTCTTTGAACGCTGGGGCTATGAAGGTCGTCACCTTGATGCGGCTAAAAAGCATGTTAAAAGCTTGCTTGGTCTATAGAGCCTGATGAAGCGTCTCTTTTCAATAGCAGCCGCCTTATTGTTTTGCACCGCTGGCGCCACCACTACGCCTGAAAGTGAAACGAAGAAAGGTGATGCACCTACCTGCATCACGTTCTCTAAGTTCGAACGTCTGTCAAAAGAGCCAATACTCTCTCCTCGACCAGGAAAATTTGACAGTGCCGGGGCGTTTAACCCTGCTGCAACTTTGCTTGCCAATGGTCACACCGTTTTACTTTATCGTGGGCAAGACGAAAAAGGCATATCCCGCATCGGCTACGCTGAAAGCGAAGACGGCATAAACTTCACAGCAGATGATCAACCTGTCATTGCTCCTCAATTATCGACCAATCAGAATTCAAGAGATGACAGCGACGGAGTGGAAGACGCCCGGTTAACGCGAGACTTCGGCGGTAAAAACTGGCTGGCCACAGCCACCGTCTACAGTAAAGCCAGCGACGCGGCGCAACTAGTCAGCTATGTCTCTAGCGGCAAAAACCTGCGGCAATGGCAGCGTAAAAGCGTAATCATGCCGGCCAATCAAGGCAAGTGGAATATTCACTGGACCAAATCAGGCGCTATCGTAGTGGATGCGAAGGCACGACCACTGAAAATCAACAAAGAATATTATGTCTACTACATGGGTGACGCCAAATCTGGTGCTGATCAAATGGGCGTGGCCTCGTCTCCGGAAGGGATTTTCTGGCAAGACAAAACCGACGAGCCGGTGCTACCAAGAAGGCCGGGGATGTTCGATTCTAGAGTGGTAGAACCTGGCCCTCATCCTATTATCACCGATGATGGCATTTTGCTTTTGTATAATGGCGGCGACGATTCGCTTACATATAAAACCGGCTGGGCGCTGTTTGATAAAAACGATCCGACTAAATTACTGGCACGCTGCAGCGAACCCATTTTTTCTCCCGAACTGAGTTGGGAAAAGAAAAATGCTTCTAACACCGTGCATCAAGTGCCCAATGTAGTTTTTGTAGAGGGCATAGTGCCTGAGCGAAAAGACGGCAAAGTAATCAAAGACAGCTATCTTGTTTACTACGGTAGCGCCGACAGTTATGTGGGAGTGGCTCGCACTCGCCTGATTAGGCCCCTGTAAGTTTAGATTCTAGAATTTAGAAGCTTGCACTGGGCTAAAGATCAGTTGCCACAATTTACCTGGCCCCATAGCTCGATCTATTTCTCGCACGGCAAACAAAACAATGAAAATAGCCATGGCAGCCATCTGATGGGTAGCCCACAGAGCAAATGGGTCACCGGTTTCCTGCACCCATTTTGCCGAATGCGGAAACAATAAATCTTCGAGCTTGCCACCCAGATCTGTGATCACCGTCATCACTGCCGCCTGATAGAAAACCGCTGTGGCTAGCGAGCGGTTATTGCAAATTTTGAGAAAGGGCAGATTCTGAGTCAGCGCTACAATTTTGCCCAGCAAAACCGCCTCTACCAGTGCAAAAAGATAATTATGCTGAAACTCATTAATGCCCTGCTGCAGCAAAATAAACGACTTATATGTCTCCAAAATCGACAAGCTCACAGCCAAATAGCCCATGGTCAGACCAACCATCTTGAGCTCTTCCACAAGACGTTCTTTTTTCGTCAACTTGTTTTCGCTCGGCCCAGTGTGATTTTTTTCGCTGTTCATATTTCGACAATCTAGCGCCGCCGACCAGCAGTGCGGCCCGCACGGCGTTCATCACCGTTAAAGCCACCGTTGCGGGCTGCTGTAGCTCCAGCGGCGGCACCACGCCTTGCCTCTTCCTGCCCTTGCTCCGATCCGTAGTGGGCTGCTGTAGCACCAGCGGCGGCACCACGCCTTGCATCTTGCTGCCCTTGCTCCGCTCCATAGTGGGCTGCTGTAGCTCCAGCGGCTGCACCATATCTGGCGTCTTGCTGCCCTTGCTCCACTCCATAGTGAGCTGCTGCGGCACCATAAGCGGCGTCTGGTTGATGATACGCCGTGTTGACGAATGGGTTAGCAGTGGGCTGTTGCCACGTTCTCCAGTTAGCACCTTTTGCTACCTGCTGCTGCGCGTACCAATTTTGTTGCTCATTAATGGCTGCTACATGAGTGCTATTAACATTGGCGTATGCCGCGGTGTTGGTCGAGGCGTTAATGTAAACCGGGCTGCCGTTGTGATTGTAATAAGGCACCGCTCCGACACCATAACGAATTGGCGCGCCGTAAGGTACGGTGTCCCAGGTAGAAGCCATAGCCGAACCTGCCATGGCACCAAGACCGGCAGCTGCTGCGGTTGTGACAGCACCAGCTCCGGAAGCAGTCTGGGCATAACCTTGCGGAGGCGGAGCATACTGAGGAACTGATGCCATTTGCTGCGGCGCAGGGCCAGACTGCAACGTTTGTACAGCAGCAGTCAAATCAACTTGTTTGTTATTGCGATCCACATACCAGTATCCGCCGCCAGCACCGATATAAATGTGCACGACCTTTCCTGAAACACCCGGTCCAGGAAGCGGCACTACCATCCCCTTAGGAGTGACAACCATTTGCTGTCCGGAAGCACCATGTTGAACCTGTAATGTCACCATAGACACGTCTGAACTATTTGACTGCGCCTGAGGAGCAGCAGAAGCGGGTTGGCCCTGGTTTTGATTTTGCTGTTCTTTTACTTGCATGGCTTCGCGGCGTTCTTGCAGACGTTGCAATAACTGTGCAGGCGAAGCTTGAGCTAGGAAGACCGAGGCACCAATCGAAATTGAAAAGGCTGTTAAAACAAAGACGAACCGCTTCTGCATTTTGCTATTTCCTCAAGAGACTATTTGACCCGTCGAATTGCTGGTGGATTCCACTCGCCAGTCAAAACAGAAGTTTTCGGTGCGTACAACCTCATAGTGATACCAAGCTGACATTTCGGCGCAGGAAGCCAGTTTGCTTCTTTGTCTGCGCCAGGATTTTCATTCTGTAAATATAAATCAAGGGAACCATCACCATTATATTTAAGTGGCATCCAAGAACTGATGGCAAAACGATTTAGGCTGTTAGCAGCCTGGAATCCGTCTTTGTCGTACATGGTCACAGACCAGAAGGCATTGACCGGAGGCAACTCTTCTTTACTGAAGTGCAAAATATATTTGTTACTCCCGTCAACAGGTTTGGCATCAGCATCGTTAAAATTGATTGGATAAACAGCGTCTTCAGGCTGATTTGCACCAAGACCGACCATACTGACGATGGCACGCTTCAGGTAGTAGTTACCGTACACTCCCATGGTATCTGTATTCATGCTCCAGCCGTTGACCGGACGCCCAAGGGAAGGCAACAATTTAACCATTGTTTGCAATTCGTCTTTGGTACCGCGATCGAGCGCTGCTTTTATTTCAGTGTCGAGTTGACTCAGATCAAAACCGTTTTCTGATGTAAAACCAATGCGCTGCAGGCGAGCCAGCATTGACCAATCAGTCACTTGTGGCGCGTGCAATTTCATTAATTTTGCAGCGTAGGCAAAGTATGTGGCAGCATCCATCGCATTTACTTGCTCAAGCGGTGGTGTTTTCATATCAACGGTGCTGTCAAGCTTGGCTGTCACAGCGGCAGTTTCTTTGCCCCACTGCGAAAGTGGTGTCACTGTAAATCCGTCTTGCACTTTATGCACTGCAGCATAATCTGCTGGGCCGTTAGTTTGAATGCGACCAATAACCCAGACATATGCTGTCGGTGCGGTAATCAGCTCGGTATTCTCTGGCAACTGGCCTTTGTATGATGCCGGGGCAACTACATAATTTGTTGCGCTAGTGCCGCTGGTGCGCCACCCTGGCGAAGCAAAAACATTTGTGTACATATCAAGCATGGGCAGCAAATAATAACGGTCGGCCGTGTCAGGTGTTGATACCACCACAGGTTCTTCAGTCAAATCAAGCCAGGCGACGGTGTAAAGGGTGTCAAAGTTAGGACGTACCACGACTTTGAAATCGGCCTCAGGATAAGCGCGCATGTGGCTGAACTGATTCATGGGCCCGAAGCCTGGTTTGGTACCAGCTTCAACGTTGATGCACTGCTTGCGGGTGATATCCATGCTAATTAACGGATAGAAGAAGCTATAAGCCTCTCTGGCAATCACATAAGCTTCTTCTGCGGTAACGGATGGTTTTCTGGTTTTAGTACTTTGCATCATTACTCCTGACACTGCCTCTCGGCCTCATTCAACTGACCCTGCCAGAGCCCAGCCCTTAAACTCAGCTAGCTCATCCACAGGCGCGAAAGCATAGCAGGTAGACAGCGCATACGTCCCTAGTGGACATATGCGTTATGGTTTTGGTGGTTTGCCGATATCGAACCAGACGTCCATATCGCCAGAAGCTTCACGATGTATTTTGCTCATCAGCACTTCTTGCATTATAGTGCGAACAGCATAACCATGCGGCACTTCAAACAACTCTGCCGGCACCATCACGCGCTCAATCTTCTTAGTTACGATATAGCTTTTCAGATCGCCCACTGTATTAATGCGGCTTATCTTGTCAGACTTGCCGCGAGAAATTCTTTTATATCTAATGGGAATGCCGCCATTTGTAGGCAGCTTATAAGCAGCACGAATTATTCGCTCTACTTGTGGTGCGGCATAATTTTGCAGAGGCAAATATTCAAATTCATCTAACGAATTATCTGTCTGTTTGACAGTAAGTCCATAAACTTTAACGTCTTTAGTTGTTCCCAGACTAACTTCTTGTTGACGCGATTTGACCAGCAAATTGCTGACCAGACCGCTGGTTTGAAATGCTTGCAGGCTTTTACTAATGTACGTGTGATCGTCATCTCGAAAAACAAAGACAACCCAATCAGGACTTTTAGCCACAAGAACAAATTTCATACGGCCACGGTTATTGATGCGCACGCCCTGCATAGAGACGATGGTGTCGGTATCACCGAAATAAAAATGAGTCTGCGTCAACTTCAAGGCAGGTATTAATGCTGCTTGCTTAATTGCTTGTTTAGTTATTTGCTTAGTTATTTGCTTAGTCGATTGAGCCATACAAATCGAAGCAGTAGCGATAACCGTGGCCAGTAGACCGGCTAAAAACATCAAGCTTGGGCGAAGCGATATCATGAGAAGTAGCCTTAACTAACAGTTCCCCTACTTTAGCAGACAGACCATATCAATCTGCTAAAGTAGGGGGCTATGAGTAGCTCAAATCACCAATTAGAAGCGAAAGTCAATTCACTTGAGTTGCGAATTGAACTTAGTTCTCAGCGCATTCGCACTCTGGTGGATGCCATGCCTGTGGGTCTTTTTCTCATTACTGAAGGCGCTTTGATCGAAGCTGCCAATCCGCAATGTCTCACTACCTTTGGCGGACAGTACGGAGATTATCGCGGCAAAAAAATTAGCGATTTTATTATTACCCAGAGCGAACTATTTACGCCTAAGGCGCTGCAAGAAAGTATTAGCGAATCCGAATCTATTGCAGTCACAGGCAAAAAGCTTGATGGCACGGAGTTTCCCGCAGTGGTGATGGTGCGACCTTTCGGCACGCCGCCAGATCAGCTATTTGCTATTTTTGTAGAAGACGTCACGAAAAAGCATGAAATTGAGCGCATGAAGCAAGAATTTATGGCAATGGTCAGCCACGATTTGCGCACCCCGCTGACGTCACTAATGATGACCCATGAACTACTGGAAAGCGGTCACTACGGCGAGCTCAATGAGGCGGGGGTGCGCGGCATGCGGCGCGCATCAGAGAGCATCAAACGCCTGATGAACATGGTTAACGATCTGCTCGATTTAGAAAAAATAGAATCAGGACAGCTTGAGCTCTTTCTCGAACTTGTACCGGTCTCTGGTCTAGTGGAAGACAGCCTTGACGCCGTAGCAGCCCTGGTAAGTAAAAAAGACCTACAGCTGGTTATAGCTATAAAAGAAGATTTGCGTGTCTACGCAGACCGTGAGCGCATTATTCAAACAATGGTCAATTTGCTTTCTAATGCAATCAAATTTTCTGAAGCAGGCAAGCAATTAATTGTCAAAGCCGAACAGCGTGGTGATGATGTGCTGTTCGGAATTGTTGATCAAGGCCGTGGCATACCAGCCGAAAAAATCAATTCAATTTTTGAACGTTTTAAGCAGGTTAACAGAGAAGACGGAGCAAGAGGTACAGGCTCTGGTTTAGGGCTGGCCATATGCAAAAGCATTGTCGAACTCAATGGCGGCAAAATCGGCGTAGTTTCTCAATCAGGGCTAGGCAGCACATTTTGGTTTTCACTACCTGGCAATGTGGAACAATATCAGCGGCTCACCACAGTCACCAATGACAAATAGGACCTGAATGGCCAAAATTTTAGTAGTTGAAGACGATGCTGAATTTGCCGCCGTGATAGAAGAATGGCTTTCTTTCGATCACCACACGGTAGAAGTGGTGCCAACCGGCAACGAAGGCCTCGAGCGCCTACAAATCTTCGAATATGAATTGGTCATTCTCGATTTGGGTCTGCCCGGCGTCTCTGGTATGGACATTTTGCGCTCGTTTCGTGCTCAGGGTGCCATGACACCGGTGCTGATCTTAACAGGCAAACGAGCCATGGAAGACAAGTTGGAAGGCTTCGAAACCGGCGCTGATGATTTTCTCACCAAGCCTTTTCATGGCAAAGAATTATCAGCTCGAGTAAAAGCTCTGCTGCGTCGTCCACAAGCCATGCTACCGACCATTCTTAAACATGGCGACATCGAACTCGATCCTGATAATTTTGTGGTCAAACGCAACGGCGAAGAAGTTCGCTTGCTGCCAAAAGAATTTGCTCTGCTGCAATTTATGATGCGCAATCCGAAAAGGTTATTTGTCACCGACGAACTGCTTCTGCGCGTTTGGTCGAGTGACTCTGAAGCCACAGCTGAGGCTCTGACCACCTGCATCAAACGTTTAAGACAAAAGCTCGATCTACCAGGACAACCTTCAGTAGTTCGCAATGTACACGGCGTCGGATATGGTTTGTTTTTGGTGCCTGATACAGTAAAAAGAAGTGAAAATTGATTCTCTCGTCTACTTAACCTTTATTTTTTCGCTTGTGTGGCACATGGCTTAGAAGGACTACAAGAGCACTTTTGTCCCTCTTTGTAATCTTTACAGCAACAGCAACAACAGTCGCAGCCTTTGCATGGTTCACAGTCTTTGCTATCGCAGCACTCAGGTGGGCAACAAGCTTCGCTCATAGTCAAACTCTCCTTTTAGTCGCTCTTCCTATTAAATCAGCATGTGACACGATTCGCCCAATTCAGACTTACTAGTCGCTCACAACTTCAAATCATTAGTATCACGGTTGCGGCCCCAATCAGCCTCTCCCTTTTTAGCCACGGGTAGAAGCCTATCTCGCAAAAGTGGAAATTTGCTCAAGGTGTACTGACTGACCTGTGTAAGGTTATTGCCGTAGACATTGATCTCAGTTAAATTCTTCAACACAGTCAATTTTGCCAGATTCGAATCAGTAAGACCGTCCCACTTAAGCGAAAGATGCTCCAGGCTAGTGAGCTTCGCAATATCTGCTATTTCAGCATCGGCAAGCTTACAACGATCAAGGAAAAGCGTCTTTATACTATTTGTTTTGCTTAGTGCCACCAATACCGGTGCACAATCTTTAATCCCCACAATTGATAATGTTTCCAATTTCGGCAGTAACTTGCTCTTTGCTAGAGCAGCACCAGTAATTCCCGAATAGTCTATCTGCAAATTACGCAATTTGGGCAGAGACTCGAGGGCCATCAGATCTCTGTCGAGCAGAGCACAATTGGAGAGATTGAGAGCCCTAAGGGAGGTCATACGACCAAGGCAGGATGTCAAAAACGCAGCACGAGGCTTAATGTCGTGAATCTCTAAAGCGTTGAGGTCATTCGTGTGGAAAAATTTGAGCAATTCAGGTACGGCTTGGGTTATTTCATTTGCCCTGAAGTCAATTCGATCAGACTTAAGGCAAACGACTTTTCCCTGAGCCTCTCGCTCTTTGCGGAAACCATCAACGCTACTGATAATTTTGCCAATGGAAAATTTTTCGGGGAAACTAAAAATCAGCACTTCGGTGCCGTTGACGTTCTCAATAGTCGAGTAGGCTTTCTTTCTCTGGGCAACAAACTTACGCGCCTCCGGGGGCAATTTCGGGTCAACGCTCGCTCCCAAGATGATATCTTCGCTGTTATCTAACCGGCTGCTATTCAAACTTTTGCTTTCAGTCTTAACAGAAGACTGCACCGGCCTTGATGAAAACCATTGATTGAAATTCGCCAGCGTGAGCAACGCGACTGTCATAAGGCCCACAATACCCAGTGCCATCAGCAGTAATACCACTGGTCTTTTCAATGACGATGAATCGCTATCATTGACGAACTCTGGATCAATCTCTGTCGTAGCCCCAGCAAAATCGGGCTGTACAGGCGCGCTGGTGATGGTTGGCCGGCTTCCAGATATCTGCCCATGCCTACTAGCGGAGGCAACTTCACCTTTTTCAATCAGCAGCATCTCACTTGCCACTTCAGTTAAAGACGAGTAGCGATCGTGTGGTGCTTTAGCCAACATGGTTGCTACTAATTTTTCCAGGCGCGCATCAAATTTCAAATCGCCGGCAACCGCACTCAAGGTCGGAGGGCTCTGTGAAAGGTGCATTGTCGTCGTGGCCATGGCTGTGCGACCTAAAAACGGCGGTTTGCCCGTTAGTGCCTGAAACAAAGTAATACCAACCGAATAAAGGTCGGAGCGCGGATCTAGCTTTTCACCAAGGCATTGCTCAGGGCTCATATAAAGCGGGCTGCCGAAGACCTCGCCGGGCCTGGTAAGCCCTTGCATGGTTTGCCTGCCATCGTTCGTCATTTTGGCAATGCCAAAGTCAACAATTTTTATCTTCGACTGACCAGTGTTTCCGCCCTGCCCGATAAGCATGATATTGCCTGGCTTAATGTCACGGTGAATAATGCCCCGCTCATGGGCATAGGCCAGCCCCGCACAAACCTGGCGAAAAAGCGGCAAAGCGTGCTCTACAGGCAAGCGCTTATGCTCCTTTAAATAGTCGGCCAGTGACTCACCATCTATTAAATCCATCGTATAGAATGGCCGACCATCAGGGGTCTGATTCATATCGTAAATCTTGACCACGTTATCGTGATTCAATCTGGCGATAGCCTGCGCTTCAATGAGAAATCGACGCCAGACCGACTCAGACAGATAGTCAGTCTTGAGCACTTTGAGGGCCAACACTTTGTGCATGATCGTGTGCTCGACTTTATAAACGAGCCCCATACCACCGGCGCCAATAAACTGCAAAATTTTGTACGTACCACCAACAATAGTGCCGTTGGCAAAACCGCCGGCAGGTGCCCCACCGAATCCATCGATATCTGTCGTATCAACTTTGCGCCGGTTAAAACCAGACAAGTCGGTTGTATCTAAATCCGCCAATGGGAGCACCTGCATTCATCGAGCGATAGAATGTTGATTATCGCGTCTTTATAGCACCATTGTGCCGCTTAGAACCAGGTAGTTATTGACAACACCTTCTCCTTACTATAATGTAAGGACTGTCCGGTCATAAATCTAGGAAGCATTTTGTCAACTTCAACCGTCACCAGTAAAGGCCAAATAACAATTCCCCTCAGCGTGCGCAAGAGGCTAGGACTAGACGTTGGCGATCGGGTAGAGTTTGTTGAAACTGTGCTCGGAGAGTTCACTCTCAAACCTGCCAACAAAGACGTACGCGAGCTTAAGGGTTTGCTAAAAAAAGCAAACAAACCAGTATCAATAGAAGCGATGCGACAAGCCATAATTAAGCGAGGCTCTTCGTGATTGGTCTTGATACCAATGTCCTCGTTCGCTATATTGTCCAAGACGATGCCGTGCAGTCAGCACTGGCCACGAGATTAATTGAGCAACAATGTTCGCCTGACAGACCCGGTTTCATCGGTTTGGTTGCGTTAATAGAATTGGTCTGGGTGAGCGAAAGCTGCTATGCAGCGGCAAAAATTGATATCGTCAAGATTTTGAGACTTTTGCTCAGTACTAAACAATTATTGATTCAAGATGCCGAAATTGTTTGGCAGGCCTTGAGATTATTCGAAAGTTCTGACACTGACTTCGTAGACTGCCTGACAGAGCGCATTTCAGCCGCTTCCGGCTGCGAAAAAACAGTAACATTTGACAAAAAAGCTGCGCGGGCAGGCATGGTTCTGTTGAAATAAGACGGCCACTGAATTAGCCCGTAGCGCGCTTTACCCAGTAAATCAAAAGCAATTGCAGTGGCAAACGCAGGTATAAAACATAGAGTGGAATTTCCTTAAATTGCTGCGGATGCAAAGCCATATGAATATTGGCAGGAAAAACAGCAATTAATAATGCAATTAAGCCAATGCCTGCAGCTTTGCGTGTACGCGGTACAAGCACACCGATTGCACCCAACACCTCAAAGAATCCAGAAATGAGAACTAGAGCCATAGGCTCAGGCAAATATGAGGGTACCGCTTTTAAAAAAAGGGAGGGATTAACAAAGTGCATTACGCCGGCAAAGCAGAAGAAGGCAGCTAATAGATAGAGCGAAATTTCTTTCTTCATGAGGCACTATCTTCAGATGATCGCAAAGTGAAAATTAGAATACCCAGGCCAACTAACCCACAAGTAATGCCGAGAGCTAAATGCCAGGGCTCAAGATGTTCTTTCAAAATCACCGCCACAAGCACCGAGAGCATATTGTGCCCAGCATGGAGCAACATACAAGGGTAGATTGACCGCGACCGTAGTGCCAAGAAAGTGAGCGCACAGCCAAGCACAGCGGTGGGTAGAAAGCGCATCAGGCTCATGTGAAAAGCGCCGAACAAAAGACCCACAGTGAGAACCAGACGCGTGGTTGAAAATCGCTTGGGCATCAGCGAAAGAATCACGCCACGAAAAAGAAGTTCTTCACAAATAGCCGGCATAGCACCGATAACAAACAACAGCAACCAGAGCGGTTGACTATTGAGACCTATGTATTCGGCCATCAGCTTACTCACCGCCTCACTGGCGGGCACCATTTTTGCAAAAGCTATGGCAAATAGACTGGCCACCGACACCGTCAGTGGTGCCAACATCAGCGCACCCACAAGTGTCAAAATTCCGCCACGCGGCATCTTCAACAACAGCACTTGCCTGGCATTGAGCTTAAACCAGAAGAAAGCAAGAAACAGGCCTGGAGCCAAAACTACAAATATCTGAGTCAAGGCAATGCCATAAATATGATGCTTGGCCACAAGACTCTGCGACACATAAAACATCAAAAGAAATATGGTGCTGTAAAGTAAAAATAATTCCCTGCCGAAATTCTGTTCTTTTAAACGTCGGCTGGGAGATTCTTCAATACCAAAAAGAATATCTTCTCTGTCTATAACCGGCGCCACTACTGACACAAGTAAAATCGAATAAAGCAACGATATAGCCGCCGACAGCGTCATGTATGGTAGCGCCAGCCGACCAGAGAGAATATCGTTCATGCCGATTGTAGAATTTAAAAACGGTACCAGTGCCACCGTTGCATCAAGATGCACGTCACCCATTGCCATCACTGACAGGGGAATAGTCATTAACACCATTAGAGGAAGCATATAAGCCTGCGCTTGCTGCACAGTACGCGCGTATGTGGCCAGGGCCATAGCTGAAGCAGCCATTGATAGACAGAGCGGCAGCATTACTAGAGCAAGCACCGTGACACAGGGCAGGGGCAATTTGACAGCTAGTGGGTGGCTTAAAATCGAAGCCATGGAAGGGGGCAAGAAGCTAAAGACATTAGTCTGGACAAATTGGGCCAGGTAGAATCCAGCCAGAGTTGAGAGCACTACAGCATACGAGCTGACGGCAATGGCAGCCAGTTTACCGAGAAACAGGTTAAACCGATTGACAGTAGTGGTTAAGAGCGCCTCCAGCGTGCCGCGTTCGCGCTCACCGGTAATGGCGTCGAGTGAAGGGTAAATAACACCCACAAAAGCCTGAAAAATTAGAATTAAAACCAGCATGCTTTGAATGAAAGGGCTGGCAGCCCACATGGCATCCACAGGTGAAACCAGTGTGGCCATAACGTACTCGGGTTTGTCTAAATTGATACCAGCGCGAATCAGCCGTTTTCTGACAAAATAATCTTTGTAGTTGTCTAAAACGCGGCCAAGCTTGGTGGCTGCATTGGCCGAACGCGCTATCGTTCCATCATAGTAAACTGTGATCGTAGGAATTTTCCCGGCCAGAGGCACCAGATCCTGATTTTGGGACAAATCAATTGAAGTCTCCACCACAGTGTCGACCTTGGCTGTTGCCAGAGCCGATTCTTTGCTCTCACCAGCCAGAGGCACAATTTGAAAATCATACTTCTGCAAAAAAGTTAGAGCGCCACCACCAGGAGATATATCGGCTACGCGATAATGTTCTTGCAGTGCCTGGCGTACTTCGCGAGCGGCTATTAGGGGCAGACCGATAGTCACAAGCGGGCCGATAAACAGGCTGAACACCACCATCGGCACAAGCGAGCGAAAATCGCGAATGCCTTCGGTCATTTCTTTGACGAAGACAACCCACATTTGATGCCAGTCAAATTGCTTACTTTGCTGAGTCATATCGACTGACCAGTGACATGAACACATCTTCTAAATGAGTGGCGCTGGCCAGCTCTTTCAATTCGGCTAAACTGCCCTGTGCTAGCACTTTGCCATCATTGATGATACCAATGCGATCACAAAGCTTTTCGGCTTCAGACATAATATGAGTGCTGAATACAATACATTTACCGTCAGCCTTTGCCTGCCTGATAAAGGCGTGCATAGCTTGTGTAGCTACCACATCAAGACCGTTTGACGGCTCATCTAAAATCATCAATTTAGGATCATGAATAATCGAACGGGCAATTGAGACTTTCTGCCGCGTGCCCTGCGATAGCTTGCCGCAACGCACATCGGCGAATTGCCTAAACTCGAGGGCCGTGAAGAGCTGCTCAATTTTTTCTTTCAGAGCGCCCTCGGCCACACCATTGAGGCGACCAAAATAGGTCAATATTTCTCTCGGCGAAAGTCTTTCGTAAAGCCCTGTAGATGAAGACAGAAAGCCAAGGGCAGCTCGGGCAGCATCAGGGTAGCGAAAAATATCAATGTCGCCTAAATGTGCCGCTCCTGATGTGGGTTTGAGAATAGTGGCCAGTACTCTCAATGTGGTGGTTTTACCGGCTCCGTTGGGGCCGAGTAAACCAAATATTTCGCCTTCCGCTACTTCAAAAGAAACATCACTGCAAGCAAAAAATTCGCCGCGACTGGGATCATAAAAGCGCTTACTCAGCTGGTTGACCTGAAGTTTCATGGCGTCTTACTCTCAGTTCTCATTGTACTCATCAGTTTGTCCCACAGCCTGGCAAAGTAGATGCCAGGATCGATTTGCTCAAAAAGAAAGAGCCGTGCCAGGCCAAGTGACATCAAGCAAGTTAACACAGTCACTAATAAAACGACGAGGAAATTAACACTAAATACGGTGCCATTGAAAATGGCTTTGAGCATAAGCGAGCAATTAATCAGCGGAATCCACATGGTATAGCCGTTCAATTCTAATGAAGGGGACAGTGCGCAAGGTGGCAAAATCAATATAATAAAGAGTGGAAAAGTCGTCCATTGCTGGGCTGAGCGTACTGTGCGACAGAAGCTGGTGGCCAAGATCAATAGAGACGATATCAATAAGCCGACCAGCATATAGCCAGCAATTAAACCGCCAACCTGTGTAGCATTAACGCTGATTTGCAGTGGTTCGCTGCCCATGGAAGCAAATAGCTTCGTTTGCGAGAGCACCATATGCGCCACTGCATAAAGGCTGACAAAATTAATCACACCTGATAGCAGAGCAAAAGTTGAAACGGAAAATAGCTTACCCAGCATCAATAGTGATCTCGATACGGGCAATAAGCATGAAGTCTCAATGGTGTTGCGTTCAAATTCTTCAGCAGTAACGGCGATAGCGGGATAGGCGGCACCCAGGCCAAGCATCAGTAGACTGAAAATAAGCAACACGAATGTAGCGGAAATATTCTCTAAATTTTTACTGGCCTTGCGCAACTGCAAGCCGGCATGTTTATCTGGTGAGCGCTTTTGATTGTTGCTTCTTTCCGAAACCAGATTGCGAGACTCCACCGAAAATCCTTGCAAATTCTCGGGGGCTAGACCTTTTGCTGTAAGAGTTTTCGACAAATCGTCATTGTATGCCTTACTGGTTTCAGCATTTACTTCATCATCAAGCGATGCCATTTTAGCGAGCTTATTGACTTTGATTTCAACGTAGCTACCCTCGCCATGATGGCGCGAAAGTACACCGTCAATCTTTCCCGAGTCGAGGTCTTGCTCAACATTGGTGCTATTCACTTTGACAAAGTGTTTGCGTTTTTGCAAAATTTCATCGATATGATTAATGCCTGCATCATTCTTTGAATCTGCGGCAACGGCATACTTAATGGTTTTGTCCTTGTCGGCATCGGCCTTGAGCATCATAATTTCAGCCGAACCGAGAAGCAAAACCGGATACAACAGCGTCGGGACAACAAAGGTATAAATGAATACGTCTTTGTCTCGGAAGGAATGAAGCATGTCCTTCCAGTAGATGGCCTGAAACACCAGCCACAACTTGGCCGGTGAATAGGCTAGATTTTTAGAAGTAGCAGAAATAAACCAGGCTCCAGTACTCATAGAAATGGCACTGTTTTAACGACGCAAATATTACTTAGGGCTGTTAAGTAGCAACTTTTGCAGTCGATGTCACTAGTTCATCAATGAGCCCTATTATTTTATCGCTGTAAGCAATTGATTTGGTAATGAATTTTGTTGGCCCTAGAGTCAAAGCCAGCTTCTCTTTTTCAGTCAAATCAAGGGCAGTATGAACAATCAGTGGAATAGAGGCAGTTTTATCTGAATTGCGCAGCGCAGCTACCACTCCGAACCCGTCTAAGGCCGGCATAGTAATATCGAGTAACAACAGACTTGGTACGGCCTCAGAAATCAGGCTCAAGGCCTGTTCACCGTTGAAAGCATTGCGCACCTTTATTCCAAATAGCTTTAATTGCACAGTCATGACTTTATTGAGGAGCATATCGTCCTCAACAATTAAAACATCTATATCACGCACAACTGAATTCAAGGTTTCTCCTGACTAATAACGCCTTTGTCGGGCAGTGAAACTCTAAATAGCGTACCCTTCGAACAATCTAAACACTCAATTTTGCCACCATGCGCCTGGGCAATTTGTTTGCAGAGATAAAGACCTAAGCCACTGCCACCACTGTAACGCTTGCCTAAAGCACCTTGAGAAAATCGCTTAAAGAGATGTATTCTCTCCTGTTTAGGAATGCCTACACCATCATCATGCACTTCGATAATCGCTTCGCCATCGGCCTTTGTCACGCTAACGTCAACACAACCATCAGGGCCGGCAAACTTCATGGCATTGCCCAGCAAATTATCAAGCAAACGGCGAATGGGCGAACTATCCACATAACAAGGCTTCATCTCATCCGGAACTACCAGACTTGTCTGCACATTATTCACATGTGCCCAGTTCTGTATTTCTCGATAAGATGCTTCAACAATAGGAATCAGTGGTGCTTCTTCCCGGGAGATCTCACCAGGATCCGTTTCATAGCGATAGACATCACTGAGAGTGTTTATCAAAGTCAGCGATTCGCTATTGCTTTTTCTCAGCTCAGTCAATAACTCTGTCTGTTGATCATTTATCGGACCAAGTTGCCCGGCAATGAACAACTCCAAGAGACGATTAGCCCCTATAAGCGGATTCTTCAAATCATGGGTGAGCGTGGCAACAAAATCTTGCCTTTGCAAAGACAACAGTTTGGCTGCCTCGATCTCCACTGTTTGTACCGCCAGAGAGGCTAGAGCTTCAGCCAGTTTCGTGGCACTTTCGACCAGGTGCAATTCCTGCTCACTGAGCAGTTCCGCCTGGGCCTGTGCTTTCAGTGCCTGCACCAAATCTTTGTCGGCGCGCGCGCTCAAAGATGCAAGTTCGATGCCTTTCTGTTCTGCAATTAGCTTTGTGGCCCGCTCGGCGGCCTGTTCCTCAAAAGTACGTAGCAGAGAAATCAGTTTTTTGGGTTCTGTCATACGTCCTCGCTTGTTATTCAATCTTAACAGGTTGCCAGGAGACTGTATGTCAAACCGGGACACTAAGCCGCTGGAGCGAGTGCGCAAGGAGATTTTAGTTACGTTTATTGGGGAATATTTGAATAGCACCGCCAGTTACCAGGCGGCTGTAATCTTGCGGCGTATTGACATTGAAATAAGCTGGTAAACCAGACTCTTCTTTACTCTCGTCAATTTCAAAAGTAGCTGAATTGAGACCAGAAAGAAAATCTTTTAGTGAGAGATCACCGTTAAATAACGACTCTTCTAAAGGTTTGATACAGTTTTTAGAATATACGCCCAGCAGCGGCTCAATGCCATCTTCGTGTGATGCCACCACAACATCATGGTCGTGGCGCTGACTGACTAGCTGCCTAATCAATTTAGGCTCTACAAGAGGCATATCACAGGCAATGACAAAAGCGTGAGGATGCTGTGCCACCAGCAGCCCTGAAAGTATGCCGCCCAGAGGGCCACGATAAGGAAGAATATCTTTGACCACATCAACTTCGAAATCTTCGAAAGCTTCCGGTTCGTTAGCGATCAAAAAAGTCTCAGCAAAAAGGTCCTTCACTACTCCCAAGATATGATTGATCATCGTGGTGCCACCGTATGGCAAGAAAGCTTTAGGCCTGCCCATTCGCTGCGATTTACCGCCGCAGAGAATCAAAGCAGATACCGGCAGAGGCAATGTTTCTCTGGTTGGAGTTTCGATGATTTGATTATGTTTACTACCGTTGCCGTTCATCTTTTCTTTGTATCCAGAAAAACTGGGAAAATCGTTCTTATTTGAAATTGTCTTTTGCCAGATTGCTTCCAAATCTTGAGCTTGTTTTGAAAATCGATTTGTCACTGCTTTGTCATTCTCCGAGAAAAACAGGTGAGCGTTTCTCGGCAAACGCCGAAAGACCTTCCAGTCGATCTTTTGTATTAACCAGCTCTAGATAAGCGCGAGTTTCGAGAGCCAGGCCCGCTTCCAGATCGCGGTCATAGCCTTGATCAATTGCTATTTTCGCTTGCCTCAAAGAGAGTGGTGCAGCTGTAGCAATTTCTGCAGCCCAAGTTCTTACCTGAGCCATTAAAGGTTCAAGATAACCACCTTCGCTCACTGCTTTACCGGCGGAGCTATTCATATAACCCTCTTCTAGCTCGACCACCCGGTGAATCAAGCCAATGGCCATGCCATTTTCAGCAGTTACAGGTGCAGCAGTCAAAATCAATTCTTTCGCTCTTGATTTACCAATCAGGCGAGGTAAGCGCTGAGTGCCACCAGCACCAGGGATGATACCAAGCTTGACCTCAGTCAAACGCATCTGAGCGGTGTCAACCATAACTCTAAGATCACAAGCTAGTGCCAGTTCAAATCCGCCACCCCAGGCTGAGCCATTTATTGCTGCAATTACCACCTGCGGTAATGTTTCAATAGCTCGCATGGTGCGCTGAATTAAAGCTAGATAATCGAGGGTGTCGCCTTGAGTCATGCCCTTACGCTCAGCCAGGTCAGCGCCAGCGCAAAAAGCCTTGCTGCCGGCTCCGATGATAGCCACGACTCTAATCTGGCGATCGTTGGCCAGTTCACTACAGGCCTGCAAAAGTGCATTCAATAGCGGACGGTTAAGGCAATTCATCACTTTAGGACGATTGAGTTTAAGCCAGGCAATCGAGCCTTCTCTTTCTATAGTGAGCACTTCATCAGTCATAGCAACGCTTTCCTTAGTTATCATCGTCAATTCCACCTCAAGCGCTGGCTTTAATAGACTGTTCGCGCTCCGCCAACCGAGCCATCAAATAACGACCTGGCAATTTTTTGCCCAAGATTCTTTGTGCCAATAGGCCGGCATCTACTAGTTTTTCTAAATCAATGCCAGTGTTAATGCCCATACCATGCAGCATATAGACGAGATCTTCAGTAGCTAGATTTCCCGAAGCACCCGGCGCATAAGGGCAACCACCAAGGCCGCCCAGACTGCTGTCAAAAATAGTGACGCCGCTCTCCAACCCTGCCACCACATTAGCCAGTGCTGTACCGCGCGTATCATGAAAATGCAGAGCCAGTGCTGACAGGGATACATCTCTAGAAAGTGCCTTGACCATCTGAAAGACCTCTTTCGGTGTGGCCGCGCCAATAGTGTCACCCAGCGAAATTTCGTCCACATCCATTGCCAAAAGTTTCTGCACAATTTCAAAAACCGCGCTGGGTGCAATTTTTCCTTCATAAGGGCAGGCAAAAACCGTAGAAAGATAACAGCGCACCCGCTTGCCATCAGCCTTAGCAACTGTGGCCACTTCAGCCATGGCAGCCACTGCCTCGTCGATAGTTTTATTGATATTTTTCTTGCTGTGCGACTGCGAAGCCGACATGAACAAATTGATTTGCTTGAGCTCGGCCTGCACGGCAGCTTCATAGCCCTTTAAATTTGGCACCAGGGCAGAGGTGCGCACACCAAGCGACGGAGCTAAGTGCAACTCTTTGGCAAGAGCCGCACCATCAGCTAATTGTGGTATCCATTTGGGCGAGACAAAAGAAGTGATTTCAATTTGCTTGAGACCGGCGGCAGCAATTGCTTCTATCAACTTGATTTTATCGGCAGTTGCGACCATAGCCGACTCATTCTGCAACCCGTCGCGGGGGCCGACTTCAAATACTTGAATGCTGGCTGGCAATGCTTCGAACATAATTAACCACTAATAAATAGATTAGCTCAGCGTGATGATCAAGTCGCCTTCGTTGACAAAATCTCCGCCGGTAACTTTGACTTCTTCAACCTTGCCGGCCTCAGTGGAAGCCACTGGCAATTGCATTTTCATTGATTCAAGAATGGCTACGTCAGTGCCTTCGCTAACCTGGTCGCCTGGCTTGACGAGGATTTCAATTACCACACCCGCCATCATTGAACAAACTTGTTTCATTGCGTCTCCCATCAAAAGCAGCCTGTCGGCTCTGTCCAAGCAAAAAGCAGCGGCGAAACCGCTATCAACGCAGCATATGTTAACAAACAGCTTTACGAACTGTATGACGGCTGTCTTATCAGCACCCGCCGGCAAACCGTCTCAATTGATTTCAAGCGCTATTTAAAAAGGCCCTTGAGGACGTCGTCGATTTTTTTGTTGTCGTTTGGATCTTCTGAACCGCCCGCCTGATTGGGATCTGCAGCACCGCTGGAATCAGAAGAGCCCCAATCGAATGCTGCCGGAGCGCCGGTTGAACGACGACGACCTTTAACAGGACTAATCAAAGCCCCATCAGCTGCTCTGGCTAAACTGGACGGTGCGGCTTCGCTTGCTGGTGGCTGTTCAAAACTGGTTGGCTGCATTGGTGCCGGTGCCGGGGCTGGTGTCGGCGCTTGAGGCGCTTGAGGAGCTTGGGCCTGGGCTGCAGGATCGCCCCATGGACTGGTTTGTGTTCCCCACCCTGCTGTAGATTGCGAGCTGCGACCCCAGGCGTCGGCCACAGGTGGTGCTTCAACCGGCGCACTAGAAGCGGGATTAGGATTAATGGCCGGTCCAGGTAACATTCCAGGTGGTGCCATTGCGGGCATATTCTGACGGCTGGCCGTTGGTCGCCCCCATCCGCCACCACCAGTATCGGCAGCAGGTGTTTGAGGTGAGCCCCATGGTGAGGCCGGTTGCCCCCATCCGCCGCCGGTGCTCTCAGCTGGAGGTTCGCTGACTGGCTGAGTGACAGTGGGTATTTTGTTGCCTGTAGCTTTTTGGGCCTCAGCTATTTGCCAATCTTCACCAAAATCGCCCCAACCTCCGGCGGCAGGAGCCGCAGGAGATGGTGTTTGAGGAGGGGTTTGAGGAGGGGTTTGAACTGCCTCTGGGTGCCCCCAGATGTCGGCGGGGCTCTGGCGTTGATCAACAGGAGGCGCTGCTACCGCCTGTGGAGGATCTCCCCAGGGATTAGCAGGCATGGCGGGAGCTGATACTACTGGATTAGACATAACGGGACTAGGTGCCGCCTCCACCGCATTAATAGCAGTGGAACTCCACGAAAATCCAGAGTTTTCCAATTCAGCGGCTGGTTCTGCTGCCGGAGCAGGAGCTGGAGCTGAAACTGGAACAGTTTGCGCAAAAGAAGAGGAAAGATCAGGAGCACTGGCAGCCATATTAAAGGAACTCATGATCGGATCATCAGGCGGCGCATGTTCGATTGCCGTATCTGATTGGTCTGCAACACCAAAAGTAGCGGTGTCCTCATCTTCGAAATAGGGCTGTTCCGGCTCGACAGCCTGACTGGAGACATCCTGCACATATGGTTGGTCTATTGGGGGCGCCTCCACTACTGGAGTCACATCAGATGCAGGAGCAGGAGCAAGATCAGGAGTAGGAGCAGGAGCAGATTGCTCTTCAGCAGCTGTAGCTACAGGTGGAACAGCTTGAGCTTCAACTGGTGTAGGGGCCGCTGGAGCTTGAGCTTGATTCGCTGCATTAGCAGCTTCGCGTGCAGCACGGCGAGCCGCTCTGCCTTCCGCAGGCGTAGGAGCCGCCACACTAGGAGTAGTTGCAGGTTCCGCTGCAGGTGCAGAGGCAGGTACAGCTGCAACTGGATTATTTGAAGATTGAGCACCAGTATGAATCGCGGCAGCGCCATGATTTTCTGCCATGTTGCTGAGCTGCAGTTTCCAATTGCCTGAAAGATAGCGTTCTCTCATGGCTATAATCTTGTCGCGATCTTTATTCAGCCCGGCAAGCTTTGCTTTACTTGATTCGATGCGTTTTTCTAACTCCGCTATCTGCTGGTTGATAGCATTCATCTCTTCGCGAGTAACTTCTTCCTTCTCGGTGAACTCTTCGAGAAGCTCCCGCAACATCTCGGGATTGATAGCAACCATAGAAAATTAGCTCCTAGATTTTCAAGAGACTTGAGGAAAAACAACTCTTACTATCAAGTTATTACCACTTGTATGAGAATTAAATCTACATGTATTAAAACATGGCAAAAGGCATTTTTCCTCAAAATAATACCAGAGATGGTGTCATCAATCTGGTGCTTACAAAGCGAAAGAGAAGACCTGGTGGCCTTCTCTGCGGTTTGCTCAGGTGTATTATCCGACGGCCTCGTCGCCATTTAGACGGGCATAATTCTTGGTTTCTTGCACCATAGCCGAAAATAACCACATACAAAGCTGATCAAGTGTTTCTACCGGCGGATTGCTGTCTTGCATACGCCACATCATGCCTTGTTCGGTGATGCGTACTTGAATGGTTGCCAGCGGCGGATAATCATTTTCGGTGCGACTCAAAGCCATGACTTTACTGGTAGGCACGATAAATGCTTCGACAATGTCGTCGCAACCGCGCACACAAAGTGAGCAGAGCTTGGTGGAAAAGCGACAGCGGAAATAGGTTTTGGTTTCTTCGGCTTCTCTGAAACGATTGTAGCGAGTGACCTCAGTTACATCTCCTGAAATCGAACCGGTGACATGCAACTCGGTGCCGTTAGCCACCTGGTTAAACTCATACATGTAGCGCTGCAGCAGGCCATAAATCTTGTCAACAAGGATGGCGATGCCTGACTTGTAGATTGACTCTCGATAAACTTCTTGCAGATGCACGCCACGCTGATCAGCGAGAAATTGCAACGATTCTTGCTTGAGCTGCGACATCCAGTCTTGACCATGGGCAACCGGCTCAGACTCATGATAAACGAGAATCTGCTCTGACACCGCCATTGACCAATCAGCTTGCTGACCAGGTTGAGGAGCGATGGCACCGTTGGAAAACATGGAGCGGTCGACCTGACGACCAGGCCCTTGTTGCGCTTGCTGCGTTGGGTTACCCGGATTACCGTCTAAGAACTTGCGTTCTTTTCCAGACTTATTGGGTTGCTGTCTACCATCATTTTTTCCGAACATAACAAACAAGGCCTCCTTGCCAGCCAAGTCTGGTATGCCCAGATTGGCGCAATTTAAATCTCTTCAATAGTAGCTTAATAGCCTCAAGTACCGGAAATCACACCGACTTTTGATTAATTGTAGCTTTTGCCTTGAGATCACTAAGCGCGCTGCAAATATCGCACCATCTGCGTATATTCGTTGAGATCCGCTGACGTTTGTTGCAAATCAGCACCATCAGCATAAACGTGCACCAAAGGTTCTACGGCATCCGGCAAAATCAAAATCCAGTGGTCAGGTCTGGTTTGAATTTTGACACCGTCCAGAAGCTCCATGGGCCGGTCGTGGTGTTTTTCCACAAGCAAGCGCATCACTCGCCCTTTGCGCTCCCACGGGCAATGTACTGAATCAACCTGATAGAACAGTGGCGGCAAGTCAGTCACTGCTTGATGAAGAGTGCGACCCTGGTAGGTGAGGTGTTCAAGCACCTGACCCACTGCAAACATGGCATCGTAGCCGTTTTGGAATTCTGGGAAAATAAAGCAGCCATTAGCGCTGCCACCCACCACTGCGTCTTCCATGCGCGCAGTAGTACTACCAATCTCAGTTTCAGATGCTTTGCAGCGAACAACTTTGCAGTTGTAGCGGGAGGCAATGCGCTCAACAATAGAACTTGAATTTACCGGCACAACAATAGAACGACCCGGCTTGTCACGCAAAATAATATCGGCCACTGTAGCCAAAAGTAGCTCGCCGCGAATCACCTGACCGGTTTCGTCAACCAGAGTCATCTGTTCACCATTGCGACCAATCTGCACGCCGAGATCGGCGTTTAGCGCCTTGACCACATCAGCCAGTTGTTTGCGCATAGTAATGCGCTCTTCTTGTTTAGGCGGGGTGTTGCGAATGGATGAATTGAGCACCACTGTCTCAATGCCCAGTTGCCCCAACAAGTCTGGCAGCAGCACACCGGTTTCAGCCATGGCATAGTCAATCACAGCTTTTGGAGCGTGTGTGGCCAGGTTGCCGGTTTTTGTTACCCGAGTGTAGTTTGTGCCCGGTACGATACAGAAAGGCACTTTGTCTTCTTCGAAGACCTGCCCTTTAACATGGTTGAGAAACTCGTCAACATAGTACTCTCGCACGCGACTGGGGAAGGAGATGGTGCCTACATCAGCTGGAGAACAGCGCGGGAAGTCTTCTTTGAAGAAGGTGCTTTCAATTTTGCGCTCCATCGATTTAGTTATCGCCACACCCTGATTGTCGAAAAATTCGATTGTGATTTTTTCGATTTCTCTTTGTGAAACGCGCACGTGAACCAGGCCAGCAGCTCGTTGTGTCTTGACGTAGTGTCTTGAAATCGGCAACGACATAGATTCTAGATTTTGCACTTCGATGCCCACTGATACAAGACCAGAGACAATGGTGCGACTGATCATCTGGCTGACTTTCCAGTAATCGCGACTAACCAGCACTGGCCCACCTTTTAAAGTTGCACCATATGCGGCGGCAAGGTTAACGGCAAACTCAGGAGTGATTTCTACATTGGCGAGACCACGCACACCGTGGGCACCAAATAAGGTGCGGGGTGCTCTAGTGCCCCAAATCAGAGACGTCAGCACTTTAGCGCCGGAGTCTACATTTTTGTCAGGCCAGATGCGCACATCAGGGTTGACTGACGCTTCTTGACCGATGGAAGAATTGTCGCCGATGATCGCCCCTTCCAGCAGTGAAGCGGAACTATGGATGGTGGCGTTGTTGCAGACTACGCAAGCACGCAATTCTGCCTTTGCACCAACATAGACATTTGACCAGACAACCGGTTGCTTGAGAGAAGCTTTCTCTTGCACTACCACATTGTCACCAAGGGTGGTGTGAGGAGAAATCATAGTCTCTCTGCCGATGCGACAATTCTTGCCGATCATTACCGGTGCTTCAAGCTTAACGGAAGAGTCTATCTGCGTGCCCTGACCAACCCACACGCCCGGTTGAATCTGCGGCAAGTCGCACTCGATTTCCACAAGTCCGTCGAGCACGTCTTTATGAGCCTGACGGTATACAGCCAAGTTGCCGATGTCGCACCAGTAACCGTCAGCTACGTAACCATACATAGGCTCATTTCTGAGCAAGAGCAGAGGGAAGAGGTCATTGGAAAAATCTTGTTCGCGGCCCATAACAATGTAGAGCAGAACTTCAGGTTCTAAAATATAGGTTCCGGTATTTACAGTGTCGGAAAAGATTTCACTGGCACCAGGCTTTTCCACAAAACGCTGAATGCGCTGATCGTTGTCACAAATAACCACGCCATAATCTAGAGGATTTTCTACCCTTTTAAGAATGAGGGTAGCTTTCGATTTTTTCTCTTTGTGGAATTTAAGAGCGGCAGAGAGGTCCATGTCAGTTAAACTGTCGCCCGAAATCACAACGAAAGTAGAATCAAGATGGTCTTGCACCATCTTGACGCAACCGGCAGTACCAAGGGGTTTGCCTTCTTCAATGGAATAGCTGATATTGGCACCAAAATCGCTGCCGTCGCCAAAGTGATCACGAATGGCATCAGGTAGATAGTGCAGAGCAAAAACTATATCGCGGAAATTATGCTTTTTCAGCAAGTTCACCACATGCTCAGCCATGGGCCTGTTTCCTACCGGCACCATAGGCTTAGGTAGATTGCAAGTTAGGGGTCTCAGACGTGTTCCGGAACCACCAGCCATGATTACCGCTTTCATACATTTCTCCTGAGCTATCTACGAATTAAAACAACGAGCTAAACTAGTTTTTAGTCTTTCCCGCTTTAGCGGCGGTAGGCAATTGTGCCATGGTCTTACCGATTACTTCGGCAGGTGCCACCGCATCTGGTGAAGTTTCTTGATTGGCTTTTTGCATGTTGGCCTCATTGAGAACTTTTTCATAGACCTCATAAGTACGACTGGCAATTACTTTCCAGTTGTAAATATGGGTGACTTTGTCGTAAGCGGTTTCGCGCAAGCGCTGTGCCAGCTCCGGATTGCGTAAGACTTGCAGCAGGCCCCAGGCAAGCGAGGTGGAGTCGCCGGCATAAGTGGTGACACCAGTGACCATATTTTCTACAAAGTCTTTCAGCCCGCCAACATCTGAAGTGACCACCGGAACTTTAGCGGCCATGCCTTCTAAAGCGACGATACCAAATGGCTCGTAAAGACTGGGGATGCAAACTACATCGGCAACCTTATAGAGATCGAGCAGCTCGCTGTCACCAATATAACCAAGGAAATGTACGTTCTCACCGACACCGTTGCTCCAGGCCTGACGTTTTAAATCTTCCAGATAATAGCCGGTGCCGACCATAAGAAACTGCGTGCCGGGCCGTTCAGAGAGCACTCGAGGAGCAGCATCAAGCAGAACCTGCACACCTTTTTCGCGCACCATACGACCGACGTAAAGAATAATCTGCTCTTGATCGCGAGCATAATTACTGCGAATGGCATGATTGGTGAAAGGAAAATTGAAAGTCTCGGGATCAGTACCGTTGGGAATAATTACAATCTTGTCGGACGGCATTTTAAACGAACGCTGCAGCTCATCATGCATAGAGTTGGAATTGACTATTACCTCCCAGGCTTCGAAGGTCAAACGCCATTCCATCTGGTGAATGTAGCTTTGCAAATCACCATGAATACCGTGCATGCGGCCAGACTCAGTGGCGTGCATGGTGGCAACAAAAGGGATGCCGAAACCACTCTTCATCACCCAGGCAGCGTCTGCCACCATCCAGTCATGCGCGTGAATAATATCAAAAGGAGTCTTGCGATGAATTTGAATGGCGTATTGCAGCAAGCCAAAATTTAGGCGATTGACCCAAGTAAGAAAATCTGGAGTGGTATCAGTCTGAGTTTTGACACGGTGCACATGCACGCCGTCAGCCATTTCGTGCTCAGGCTGGCCCGGGTGGTCAGCTGTTACTACGTGAACTTCGCAGCCGCGCTTGACTAGCTCGCGAGAGAGGGCCCAAACTACCCGAGCTAAACCACCGATGATTCTTGGCGGATACTCCCAGGACAGCATTAAAACTCGCTTCGGCACCGGCATTCCCTCTTTTGTTTAGTCTGGCTTTGTTTACTCTGATATGTTCAATGGTCACTGGTTAAAAATCGGATTATCAGATGTTTTTCTGACAAATATTAATGCTCTCATTCCTTGGCTAGTGGTCGGCTCAGGAGTGCCATGATAGCGCCTGCCGGTGTTGATTTTCCCTTAAGTGTGGACTCCACTTGCCAGGCTATGGGCAGCTCCAGCCCCAGTCTTTGAGAAAGTTCACAAACAGACTCGGTAGTGGTCACCCCTTCAGCCACTGAGCCGAGCTCGTCGAGAATGAGACTGAGGGGGCGGCCGCGTGCCATCTCGTAACCAACTCGATAATTTCGTGAAAGTGGCCCGGAGCATGTAGCAAAGAGATCGCCCATTCCGGCCAGACCAGCCATTGTATGCGGTTTAGCACCAAGACGCACAGCCAGCCTGGTAATTTCGGCCAGACCACGGGTAAGAAGCGAGGCTTTGGCGTTGACACCAAGAGATAATCCATCACAGATGCCGGCGGCAATGGCTATTACGTTTTTCAAAGTGCCGCCCAGTTCGACACCAACCGGGTCATCGCTGGCGTAGACACGAAACTTCGGCGCCGACAGCTGACTTTGCAAAGATCGCGCCAGCTCAAAATCAGCAGACGCCACCACTGAGGCTGTGGGTAGTCCGCTTAGCACCTCATCGGCCAGATTAGGACCTGATAGTGATGCCACTTTTGCCTCAATATTTGACTCGCCTGAGCCAAAAGTAGCGGCCAAGATTTCACTCATACGCAGCTGTGTGCCTAACTCCAGGCCTTTCGTGGCACTGACCACTACTTTGTCAATGTTGCCATTTTTGCTGAGAGCCTGACATTGCACCACACGACCGGCCAGCTCGCGCATTGCTTGTGAGGTGCAGGCAAAAACAATCAGGCTGGTGTCGCTGAGCGATTCTTCGAGAGAACTGGTAATCAAAACTTCGGCGGCAATCTGCTGAGCGCGGGGTTTTTCCATCAGTTTGGTTGTGGACAGTTTCAAAGCGTTGGCTTCATTGCGGCAGTAGACTTTTACTGTGCGGCCGCTGTGGCACCAGAGGTTGGCCAGGGTCAGGCCCCAGGACCCGGCTCCGAGAATGGTAACTGCGCGTTTTTCGGCGTGGTTTTCCATGGTCTCCGCAAATCATGTCATTTGGTACGGACGAGGCCGAGAACGAGGCCGAGAACGAGACAGTAGAACGATAAAGCATGGCCACAGACGATGGCCAGAAGCGCCACTCGGGCCAGAACCCCTCTCGAAAGAAGTGCTGGCACAGTAATAATAGCCTCTTGGCTTTACTTAGAAACAGAGTTCATCTCTTCGTGGAATGTAACGGCGCAATTGCGGCCGGCTGCCTTTGCTTCTTGCAAGGCGCGAAAGGCTGATTTGACCCAGGTTTCTACTGTCATAGTTTTGGCATCGAGCACGGCAATGCCAGACGAGCAGGTGGCGTAAAATCCGGCGTGCGAAAGGGTCGAGTGTTGAATGGCGGCAAAATCTGCAATCAAGCGCGACGATAATGCCAGTGCTTCTTTTTCGTCGAGACCTTCAGCAATGATGGCAAATTCATCTCCAGCATAGCGTCCGATAATATCTGACTGCCTGAGCCGCCGCCTTAGAAGCAGCGAAAGGGCGACCAGCACTTTATCCCCTCCAGGGTAGCCGTGCCGTTCATTTATAGAGCGGAAATAATCAATGTCGAGCAACATCAAAACTGTAAAGCCGGCATGTCTTTTGCGCTGAGCAATAACAGTATTGGCCTGCTCCATGAAAGAAGTATGGTTGAGCAAACTGGTCAGACCATCTCTGTGCAGAAGTGTTTTGAGAAATCTTGCTCGTTCGAGCCGTGAAGAAACTGAGCTCAATAGCAAAGCCGGCGGCACAGGTTTGACCAGGTGATCGTCGCCACCAGCCCTGGCGCTCTCGATGCGGGCATCGATTTGACCCTGAGTAGTCAAAAAGAGAATAGGCAACGTGGCATGCCTTTCGTCTTGACGCACGTAGCGCGCTAGTTCATAGCCGGTCATGCCAGGCAACATCACATCTAGTAAAACCAGATCAGGTTGGAAGGCCGACATGTATGATTCGAAATTTTTAGGATCAGTGCAAGTGCGCACCTGATAGCCGGCCGATTCGAGAAAAGCGCGAATAAAGGCAGCTTGATCAGGATCATCTTCAACAGAAAGAATGCGAGGAGTTTCTTGGTAGCGTTTGTCGAGTAAATAACGCAAACGACGAAACATCGCTTTGGCATCAATTGGTTTTTCAAAGTGAGCATCAGCACCACAATGAATCGATCGCACTTTGTCTAAAAATCCGGTTTGCTTAGAGACGATAATAATGGCCATCTCGTCACCGCCGGGCATAGCGCGAATGCGCTCCACCAGCTCATATGCATCACCGTCAGGCAAGGGTATCTCTAAAATCATGCCTTCGGGCATGCGCTTTTCTAATTCACCAATAGTGGTGGCAAAAGATCTGGCACTGCGAAAACCAAAATCGTTTTCTTCCACCAACTTTTTCAAAGATTCCAGATCTTTTTGATCATCGTCAATCACCAGCACTTCCTGCCGGCCTGAATGAGCAACAGTTCTGACTTTGCCTAAATTAGTAGTTTCCGGTGCTTCATCGCCCCCGGTAAACTGAGTTGAAAGTTCTTGCAAAAGCGCTTTCATGCGCTCGAGATCGGCAGGCGAAGCCGGCCCGTTCTGGCGCATAATTGTTTCGCACAATTTTTCGCCTTCCACACCCAGCGCTGATACTCTCTGAAAACCGTACATACTGCCGGAGCCAGCCAGCCAATGGTAGTGGCGACTGAGTTGGTTAGCCAGGTCTTTGTTCAATGGGTTCGACAGCAGTTTTGTGAACAACTCAATGATTTGTGCAAGCCTATCAGTTGAGCGCTGCACATATTGACTCTTAAGTTCCGAGAAGGTTTCCTGCCAGGAAGCCATGCCTTATCTAACCCCTTGTACCCTTAGTGTTCTTGCAGGCGTATTCTTGCTAGCTTGGTGATGTGGTGTCAAGTATGGCTTTCATTTGAGTAGCCAGAACCGTAGGATCAAAAGGCTTAGTAAGAATGCCGCGCGCGCCCATGCGTTTCAGTCTTTCAATTTCTGAAGTCATAGCTTTAGCGGTGAGGAAAATTACAGGAATATTGCGAGTGCGATCATTGCTGCGCAGCGCTTCGAGAGTGCTTGGTCCGTCCATGATGGGCATCATCATATCTAGCAAGATCACATCAGGCTGTTCTGCCGCCGCTTTGTTCACGCCGTCCTGTCCATTTTCTGCTTCGATTACTTCCAATCCGCCAAGAATAGTTAGGCTCATACTGGCAATCGAACGGGTATCTTCTTCATCGTCAATGATGAGAACTCTCATTGTCTCTCCTAAATTTTCTTCTTTCTAAACGCCAAAATCGCCATTACACACTTAATACCCAGTATTGCTTTAGTTCCCCTGTTTCTTTGTAGCTAGTTTCCCGCCGCATTGGTGGCACTAGCTGCCGCAAAACCGGCACCTTTGAGGATATCTTTGATCTGCTCAGAGAGCTTTAGAGGATCGAAAGGCTTGGTGATCACCGCCAGGGCACCCAGCTTTTTCATTTCTTCGAACTCAGGAAACATGCCTTTGGTGGTGCAAAAAATCACTGGCACAGTGGCAGCTTCCGGAATTTCACGCAGATTGGCCAGAGTTTGCATACCATCCATGCCTTCCATCACCAGGTCGAGAAGAATTACATCAGGCACCTCTTCTCTGGCCATCTCAAGCCCCTCTTTACCAGAGCAGGCTTCCCGCACAGTGTCTCCGCCCAGCAGGCCCAAGCATGAGCTGGCCACCGTGCGAAAGTCCTCTTCGTCATCAATTATGAGAACCTTCATTTAACAATTTCCCCAAAGACTAAATTTGATCCCTGATCCAAATGAATATCTAAAACAATACACTTAAAAGTGTTCACCAAAAATGCCTGGTGAAAACCATTTTGGCTTTAAATTAACGCTTAGAAAGGACGCGATTGCAAAGCGGCAGGCTCAAGCACCTGCACCTGGTGCTTTGGGACATTGTGCGCCTTCGGAATGCGGAACCAGAATGTGGAACCCTTACCTTCTTCCGATTCGACACCAATGGTGCCACCGTGTTGCTCAACGATACCCTTACAGATGGCCAGACCAAGACCGGTACCACCTTTCTTCTTAGCATCTGATGCTTCAACTTGTTGGAACCTTTGAAACAATCTGTTTTTAAAGCTCTCTGGAATACCGCGGCCTCTATCAGTGACGTGCACTTCAATAAATCCGCCAGGAATTTCAGCCGAGCTTACGGTCACTGCCGCACCTTTGGGCGAGAATTTAACGGCGTTGGAAATCAAGTTGACGAGCACCTGCACCAGACGGTCGCCATCGGCATGCACCATTTCGCCACTGGGTTGCATCTCGAGTAGAACACCATTGTTAGCAGCAAATGTATTGACCGCTTGTTCTGAACGCTCGAAAATTGAAGCCACGCCTACGTCTGCCAGCTCCATGTCGAGTTTGCCTGCTTCGAGTTTTTCAACATCGAGAATATCGTTAATCAAGCCAATCAATCTTATGGTGTTGCGTTCGGCAATAGTCACTACTTTCTTCGCCTGCTCAGGCAGCGAGCCCATGGCACCCACAGCCAACAGTGTGAGCGATCCACGAATAGATGTGAGAGGCGTGCGCAGCTCGTGTGACACAGTAGAAACGAATTCTTTCTTCATGCGCTCTACTTCTTTGCGCTCAGACACATCAAGTACGTTAGCCATAAAGCGCACCGCACCATCTGGAGAAACGAATTCGGTCAATGAAATTTCCACAGGGAAATCTTCGCCATTGGCGGACAAGCAGTCAAATTCACCAATGCGATTCAAGGCTTTAGTGAACAATGTTTCCATAAAGGCCTGGCGATCACTGGGGTCGTTGACTGAGAAATGGCGAGCGTCAGCAAAGAGCGACATCATGTGGCGGCCAAGCATTTCATGGCTGCGAGTGGAGAACATTGACTCTGTGCGCGGGTTGATTGACTCGATTAAACCATCGCGGGTGACAATAATCAGGCCCACCATCATGTTATTGATGATGTTGCGAATGCGAGCTTCGTTAGCCTTAATCGCTTCTTCTACTAATTTACGCTGAGTAATGTCGTGGGCAACGCAGAATAATGCTCGGTCTTTTTCGGACCAGTCTGCCGACCACAAGACGTTAACCATACTGCCATCGCGTTTCTTGACGCGGTTTTCAAAGTTGACTTTACTAGTGGCACCACGCACGGAGCGCACGGCGCGGATGGTATCAGGCACATCTTCAGGCATGATCACTTCGATAAAGCGGCGCCCCATCAGCTCATCAGGATAGAAGCCCCAGCTCTCGTAAGATGCGGGGTTAACGGCCACGAATTTGCCATCCATATCAATAGAACAAATTACATCAGCAGCATTTTCGATTACGGCTCGTTCTTTACGGCTGGCCTCTGCCAGTGCTTCAGCCATACTACGGAATGCGTCATCGAGCTGCGCGATTTCATCGTTGCCACTGAGAGGCGGCCGCAATTTCTGACCACGAGCCAATCTAAATGAGTTGTCTGTCACTGTATTTAGACGAGTAGAAATGCTGCGCAAGAAATAATACAAGAGCAAGAAGGCTATACCAATATTCAGTACGACACCAAAGACCAGGAACATCTTTACCGCCGCCCGGGATCTATTTTGTTGTTCCGGACTCTCGCTTTCAATTTTCCTTTCGTCTTCAGTCAGCCCTTTCAACTCGTCTTGCAACTGGTCAGCCAGCTGCCTGATTTGTTTGTACATGTGTCTGGCACGGAACTGCGCCACGTCTACACGGTTGTCGTCAATGGCCGCTTTAGCTTCACCTAAAATTTTCAAACCGTCTGATGTAATGGTCTGCAGTCGTCCTAAAATCAACTGCTGTTTATCATTGTCGCCAACGAGCCCTTTAAGTTCGGCTAAATCGAGGGGAATCTGGCGCACGATTTTGTCATAACGATCTGAGAACAACGGGCTCTTGGTAATACTGTAGCCACCCATGGCTACGCCTGCATCATAGAACAATTTGGAAAGAGCATTGGCCTGCGAAATAATTGCCTTTGAACGCACCTGTCGCTGCACTTCAACTTCGGCTTGTTGCAAAAGTACCGAGAGCACAATCAAAAACACAAGTTCGAAAACGAGCGGAACTAATACGAGAATAAATCCCTTATGCGAAATCTTAAGTTGAAGATTGAGTCGCATGCGACGTCCTATACTCGGTGATCAGGGTTTCTTGTTGGGATTCAGCAGTGCTTCTTTAATGCGCTGCAATTTTTCGCGGTCAAGACTGTAGCCGCCACCAAGGTTGATGGACGGTTCGCCGTTTGGACCTACAGATGGAGTCAAAGGAGCAGGGGTGGATGCCACCGGCGGTGTAACTGGATTGTTGCCTTGCTGGACCGGCACAACAGCTGGCTGAGCCGTTGGCCTGAATGCTGGCTGCGGTTGATAAGTCGGTTGTGCGTAAGTTTGCGTGGGCGAAGGAGTCTGCCTATTAGGTTGATCCGAAGCCAGGTCATTAAGAATTTGCCTGGTCTCATCGTCAACCATCACCTCAGCTTCGCTGTCGGCACGACGATAGCCTTGAGGTAGACCGAAATAATGAGCAGGAATGGGACAGACTTGGGTGCGGTAAGTATCTAGCATGTTAGTAAGCGTACCGGAAGTGGAAACAGTGCTTACTTTCAACGGAAAAGTTCTGGTATCTGGCAGACCATAAACTTTGGCCAGCATTTGTGAAATTTGCGGAGGTACGGCAATATCGTCAGAAATCCAACAATCGGCGTGCCGAATACCTGCTGAATGTTTGGCAGCCATCTGGGCTGTGCCGCCTTCTACGACATACTGAGTGGCTTGCAAACCAGCAATATTATGTGAACCGGATTTAGTCCATTTTCGCTGGGACATGTCTTGACCCCGGCCAGCCAGCTTGCGATCTAAATCTTGCATCCATTTGGCAAAGCTGGTGCTGTAATACATGCGAGTTTTATCGTTGTACAGGGCAACGTTCCAATCAGGAGCGCTGGTGACGATGTTGACACCTTGCTTAGGACTAACCAGCTTCAAACCCGTGGGGCTGATATAGACATACTGATCGCCAAAATTGGCCGAACGCTGAGTCAGAACCCAACCCTTATCATCGGCCAGAGCGGGCCCGGCGCAAAGTGTGGCGCAAAATGCGACTGTTAGTGCAATTATAAAAGGCGATAGTGAGCGCATGAATAATTCCGCTTTCTGGCCGAGAGCCCCATCCACTGATGTTCATACCCGCTGGGGCGGCATTAGAAACAGGTTTATCAGAACCTGTGCCAATCTTACAAAAATCGCTGAACCGTGGCGTCAATAGAACATCGAATCAGGATCGAGCTTAGCTGCTTTGAGTCTTGCTGTGGAAGCAAGGTCAGCCTCACCAAGCTGATCATAAATTTGAGAAAGGAAAAAATAGCCTCTCGCATATTTAGGGTTTTGCCTCAAAACTTCGTCTAAGAGGCAAATCGCTTGCCTGGATTGACCATTACAACTAAGCATCAGGGCAAGCGAGCCTTTGGCATGGAAGAATTTAGGATCTTGGTTGAGGCATTGACGCACCAGCTTTTCTGCCAGCTCGGGGTTGTCGCGAAATTCCTTCATTGCGGTGTTATATTTTAGCTGCACCGCATCATCAAGTTTATGGTCAAGCAAGCCAGTCTCAAGGTACTCGCGAGCTTTACCTACAATTTCCTGATTGTGGTTTGTCTCAATAATTTCAAGGCAACGCTCGCGCGACTCGTTGTAGAAACCAATTGAGCGAAAGTGGACTACGCTCCTGTACAGCTGCAAGTCCATATCTCTGTTGTCCACCTGACTGGCAACATAAGTTCTGTAATCGCAACAACCCAACCTGGCGTGCTGATGCTGACGCAGATGTAGCGTGCCGGCAGTCAATAAAACGACCATAGCAAGGTAGCTTGCGGCACCAGCGTTTTTGCGAAAAATTAAGGCGCTCATAGAACCCTCGAGACTGATAATTGTGTTGTGCCCAAATCGATAGTACTTTCTATCGTCTAAATTAGGGCACTCACTCTAGGCGATTATCATCGATAGCGGCTTTAGCGCTATTGAGAATCTCAAGCCCTTGAGCTGTTATGCGCTCTAGTCGCACCATGGTGCGTGACTGCTTTTCATTGTCACTACCCACAATTATCTTCAGTTCTTGCAACTCTCGAGGAATTTCCGTTTTTATTTTCTCAAACCGATCAGCAAAAAGAGGGCTTTTGGTAATACTGTATCCGCCCATGGCAATGCCGCAGTCATAAAAGCTCTTAGAGAGTACATTAGCGTGAGCAATAATTGCTTTTGAGCGAATATGCCTCTGTACTTCAGCTTCAGACTGTTGCAGCAAAATGGCGAAAGCAAAGAGAAATGCCAGATTGCAGGCAAGCGGCACCAGGACTATTACAAGCCCTTTGCGTCCAATTTCAAAAGTGGGTTTATTAGCCATAGCAGACCATTAGATACAAGACTATGTACCCAACTGCTCGGTAGTTCCACCAGTGGCACAAAAATACCGAAACTAATGTGATTTTTTGCCCAGTCTTGTACGTGGATCAAGCGCATCGCGCAGGCCGTCACCAAGAAAATTGAACGAAAGTACGGTTATGAAAATAAAAAGTGAGGGGAAAAATATCAGGTGCGGGTGAGCTCGCAGCGAGCGCCATCCGTCTGAGGCCAGCGTGCCCCAGCTGCATGCGGGTGGTGAGAGCCCCAAACCGATGAAGCTCAAAGTAGACTCAGAGAGAATTGCTGACGGCACGGTAAATGTCAGGGCGACAATAATCGGCCCTAGCGCATTGGGCAGAAGATGTTTGAAAACAATGTTCCATCCTGATTGCCCTTGAGCCCGAGCGGCTTCGATAAACTCTTCATTTTTAAGTTGCAAAAATTGTGCCCGCACCAGGCGTGCAGTGCCCATCCAGCTAACCAGGCCCAGTGCAATAAGTATGCCAACAGTGCCGCGACCGAGTAAGACTCCAATCAAAATCATCACCAGCAAATCGGGCAATGAGTAAGCAATATCAACGCCGCGCATCATCAGAGTGTCAACTTTGCCGCCCAGGTATCCGGAAAGCGCACCATAGAGAGTGCCAATGACAAAAGCCACCGCGGCCGTAGTCAAACCGATGGCAATGGATAACCTGGCACCATAAACAATGCGCGAAAACAAATCGCGACCCAGCTCGTCGGTGCCCATCCAGTGCTCAGTACTGGGCCCGGCAAGAAAATCGCTTGAGGTCTGATCAAAAGAATATTGGCAGAGACTGCATCCCATAAATGAGAGCAGTGCCACCACACAAATAGCACCGATTATCCACAAGGCCAGATATGCGGTGGGAATGCGTTTGATGCGCGCCATCACACTTTGGTCTAATGGCGCTGCCACCGGCACTGGTGCCTTCTCGACTATTTCCATTTAATTTCCATTAGTTTAATCCTCAATGCGCATGCGGGGGTCAAGGAACTGATAAGCCAGATCGACAAAAGTATTGGCGATAATTAAAAGCACGGCAAACACCAGAGTGGTGCCTAAAATCAAATCATAATCGCGGTTCATTACGGCGGTGATGAAAAAGCGACCCATTCCGGGAATAGCGTAAATATATTCCACCACAAAAGAGCCTGTGATCACAATCGCTGTTAGCGGGCCGAGCACTGTGACAACTGGAATCAGAGAATTACGCAATATGTGCTTCAGGACCGTATTCCACTGTGATAGCCCCTTCGAGCGTGCGGTGCGCACCCAGTCTTTTTCGACAATTTCAAGAACCGATGCTCTCGTTAACCGGGCTAAATAAGCAGCAGGCGAAAAAGCCAGAGTCACTGCGGGCAATACCACATGCCAGGGTGATTCCCATAAGCCAACCGGTAGAACACGCAACTTGATGGCAAAAACAAAAATCAGTGTGGCACCAATAACAAAACCCGGCACTGAGATACCAAGGGTGGAAAGAAACATGGCAATAACGTCTTCTTTGCGCCCACGGCAGACTGCAGCGATAGCTCCTAAAGGCACACCCACAAGCACTGCTAGAGTCAAGCTGATGGTGCCCAGTTGTAGCGACACAGGAAAGGCGTCAGCGAGAATATCATTGACTGTGCGATTGACATATTTGTATGAGACACCAAGATCGCCCTGGGCCAGGCGACCTAGATAAAGCAAATATTGCTCAGGCACAGGTTTGTCTAAATGATATTTGGCATTGAGGTTAGCAATAATTTCCGGGGGCAAATTTTTGTCGGCGTCGAACGGCCCGCCAGGAACAATGCGCACCAGCACAAATGTAAGCGACGCCACCACCAGTAGCACTGGAATGGCCAGCAATATTCGTTTGATGATTAAGGCCAGCATTGATTATTCCTGAGCAAATTTGCAAGTATTCTCATCTTGTTTCTCTTTGATTGGCTTGAGAGTCGCTCACCACAACATCTTTAAAGAACTGCAAATCGAGCGGATTGATGGCAATTCCGGTCACCCATGGTTTGATCATGATATTCTGCGTGGCTAAAAATGTCGGCACGATCGGCACCGCCTCGCGACAAAGCATTACGTCGGCCTGACGATAAAGATCGGCTCGCTTGGCTGCGTTGAGCTCACCTTGAGCGGCTTCGATTAAGGCATCGTAACGCGGATCAGACCATTTAGTGTCGTTGTTGCCGCAATCTTTAGTGAACAAATTCATGAAAGTTTCGGGGTCGGGAAAATCGGCTCCCCATGAATTGCGAAACATTGGCGGCGCGTCTTTGCGCACAGTGGCCAAATAAACTTTCCATTCCTGATTAACCAGTTCTATTTCCATGCCTAAATTGCGTTTCAATTGATCTTGAGTGGCTTCAACCGTTAAGCGCACATCATCGCGGTTCGGATACAGCAATTCGGCTTTGGGTAGACCTTTTCCGCCCGGGTATCCGGCTTCGGCCAGCAAAGCGCGAGCAGCGGCAGGGTCGAATTTTGTACCAGAATCAGGTGAATAACCTGGTAGCGCCGGTGGTATCCAACTGGTGGCAGGACGTTCTCCGCGTCTTAAAATGCGTGGAAAAATAGAGCGGTCAATAGCCATTGCCACGGCCTTTCTGATGCGTACATCGGTAAAAGGTTTTTTACTGACGTTGAAAGCTAAATAGTTGGCGCGCAGCAGGGGAAAGTTTTTATACTCAGGCGAATTTCGATAACGTTCTACATCAGGAGTAGCAAAGCTGCGGTTGTCGATGAAGTCGAGCTCATCGTTTTCGTACAGGGCAAAAGCAGTAGACGCTTCCGGCACCATAAACATTTTGATTAGCTTGACCTGGGGCACACGGTCAAAATAACTCTCGTTGGCGGCCAGTTCCATTTTGTATTCGTGTTGCCATTTGGTCAGCTTGAACGGACCGTTAGTGACAAAATGTTCAGGCTCCGTCCAGCGATCGCCCCACTTTTCCACCACATCTTTGCGCATGGGGAAGCTGACGCAAAATGCAGTGAGATATATAAAGTACGCGGCCGGTTTGCGCAGACGCACTTCAAAAGTGTGATCATCGACCGCTTTGATGCCAAGAGTATCTGCGCTTTTCAATTTACCGGTGTTGTATTCTCGGGCATTGACCACATCGTAAAGAAAGAATGCGTATTGAGCGGCGGTGACAGGATTGAGCAGGCGTTTCCATGCGTATTCGAAATCGTAGGCTGTGACGGGTTTTCCATCAGTCCAGCGCAAATCGTCTCTTAAGTGGAAAACATAACGCCTGCCACCATCAAGAATTTCCCAGCTTTTAGCGCAGGAAGGGGCGCAGGTAAGCTTATTGGTGTACTGGGTAAGGCCGACCATGAGATTGGAAACCACATCAAAGGATGTGGAATCAGTAGCAGTATGCCAGTCAAGACCAGGGGGTTCCGTGCCTAAGTTGACACGCAGCACACCTGTCTCAAAGCGGCTTCTGGGGCGGGTGCAGGCCGAAAGTGAAAGAACACTTATCAATAGCAGCATTGCTAAAAAGCAGTGCCCGAGCCTCTTGGCGAACGCCGAAATTAAATACCTGTCATCGCCAATATTTCTCATCGCCTTTATTTTAGCTTTATTGACAGTTTTTCTAACTCTTGGATATACTCTCCATTGACGCCTCCGAGGAGGCTTCTTTTTTCTGTCTTGTTTTAGAGACTGAAATCTCTCAAACAAGTTTGGAGTATTTGTCATGGCCAAGAAAGACGACCGTATCATCATCACACTGGCTTGTGGAACTTGCAAAAGACGCAACTACACAACCATGAAAAATAAGAAGAATGATCCGGAAAGATTGAATTTGGAAAAATATTGCAAATTCTGTCGCAAGCACGTTGAACACAAAGAAACTAAAAAATAAAGCTCGCGCTTTGTTCTACTAAATTCGCTGCACGGCCGTTATCGGCCACCCACGCGCCCTTAGTTTAATGGTAAAACGAAGGTCTCCAAAACCTTTGTTGAGGGTTCGACTCCTTCAGGGCGCGAATTCAATATAAGCGGAGCCGGCTTGATATAGATGGCAAATAAGGAAAAGGACAGCTCGACGGGCCAAGCGGTCAAAACGCAGGAGCAATCCGTGTCTACCACTCAACCTGAAAAGCAAGAAGACAAGAAACACTCTCTGGTAACAGGTGTGGGTCAATTCCTTAAAGAAGTTGCCATCGAGCATCGCAAGATTACATGGCCCGATCGTAAGCAAGTATTGCGCGAGACCAGGAGTGTTTTATTCCTGGTAACGGCAATAACTTTGATTGTGCTTGGCATCGACTGGGTGCTGGGCAACCTGATCTTCGGACCACTTGATCACTGGGCAAAAATGCTTGGCGCCGGCGTGGGCCACTGACAATAGGGATGGCAAAATGGCTTTCATAAAGACAGACGGGCAAAGACGCTGGTTCGCAGTGCAGACGGCCTCCGGTCACGAAAATAAAGTGAAGGAGCACATCGAAAAGCGCATCGTTACTATGGGCGCTCAAGACCGCATCTTCGGCGTAATCGTGCCTGAAAAAATGGTGACGAAAGTCAAAGACGGCAAGCGCATCGAAAAGCGTGAACGCGAATATCCCGGTTACGTTTTTGTCGAAATGATCCTTGACGACGACTCCTGGCGTGTAGTTCGTGAAGCTCCTGGTGTAACGAAATATGTGGGCGCTGGAAAGAAACCAACGCCTGTTCAAGACGCTGAAATGCGCAAAATTTTGAGACGTCAAATGGCCATGACCGGCCTCAAAGGCAAGAAACCTGCCGCCATCGACGTCAAGGTCGGCGACTACGTACGCATCACAGGCGGACCGTTTGCAGACTTTACAGGAGAGGTTACAGAAGTCAACCTTGAAAGAGAGCGAATCAAGGCCTCTGTCATCATCTTCGGCCGGGCCACACCAGTAGAACTGGAGTTCAACCAGGTTATAAAAGTGTAAATGTGATGGACTAACGCTCCCATCTACCATATGATCGATATTTCGCGCATTTCCATCGAAACGGCCTCTTCAAGAGACCGGCGCTAACCACCTTAATTAGAATAGGACCGAGAAAACCGTGAAAAAGGCTGTTGGAAAAATCAAATTGCAAATTACCGCTGGGAAAGCCAATCCAGCACCGCCCATTGGTCCTGCACTGGGTCAACACGGCGTTAACATCATGCAATTTTGCAAAGAATACAACGCTAAGACTCAGGACAAAGCTGGAACAATCATCCCAGTAGAAATAACCGTCTACGAGGATCGTTCTTTCACTTTCGTGTTGAAAACACCTCCGTCTGCCGAACTGATTAAGAAGGCAGCCAATGTGGAGAAAGGCTCCGCAGCTCCCAACAAAACAAAAGTTGGCAGCTTGACCAAGGCAAAAGTCACCGAAATCGCCAAGATCAAAATGCCCGACCTCAACGCTGTCACCATTGAAGCAGCTGAGAAAATGATTGTGGGCACCGCAAGAAACATGGGCATTTTAGTCGTCGACTAAATACTCAGTAATTAAGAACAAGAGTCAAGGGAAGTCGCAAATGGCTACGCTAACAAAAAGACAAGAGACTTTAGGCAAATTCTACACAGAGCACAATACTGCCCACACAGCAGAAGAAGCGCTCAAATTGTTGAAAGCTGAAAAGTCAGTGAAGTTCGATCCTACAGTTGAAGTGCACTTCAGACTGGGAGTTAATCCTAAGCTGAATGACCAGCAAATTCGCAGCACAGTGCAATTGCCTGGTGGTACCGGTAAAACAGTTCGCGTTGCAGTAGTCGCCAAAGGCGAGAAAGTGCAAGAAGCGAAAGACGCCGGCGCCGACATTGTCGGATCTGATGAACTGGTTGCTCAAATTGGCGAAGGCATGCTTGATTTCGACAAACTAGTAGCCACTCCAGATGCCATGGCCATGCTTTCAAAAATGGGTAAAATCCTTGGACCCAAAGGTCTTATGCCTAACCCGAAAGATGGCACAGTGACTTTTGATGTCGGCAAGACTGTTAAGGATCTCAAAGCCGGTAAAGTTTCTTTCCGTGCTGAAAAAGACGGCGGCGTTGTGCAAATGGCAATCGGCAAACTTTCGTTTGATGACAGCCGCTTGTTGCAAAACCTGGCTGCAGTGGTTGATCAAATTCAAAAAATCAAACCGCCATCCGTTAAGGGCGCTTACATGAAAACTGTTTACTTGAGCACCACCATGGGCCCAAGCATCAGAATGGACATCAGCGCTTTGCAAGATCTGGCTAAAGCTCCAGCAGCTATCAAAGCCTGAGCTTAAACACTTGGTTCAAAACCAAATCAATTAAAAGGGTAACGCTTGGCGTTACCCTTTTTGTATTTTGAATTTCATTTTGAACTTGCTATTGGCGCCCTGACTAACTGGCCGTATTTGGAACGACATAGGTAAACGGATAGGACTGGGACGATCTGAATTTCAGAGGGCTCGTGCCTTGATAGACGTATTGAACTACGAAAGGCCTGATATCGACTTCGGTAACCACCGACACAGTGCCGCTGATGGGGCCACCGTACGGTTGCATGGCGGTAATATCGCCGGCTGAAACTGTGCTGTTGCATTGAACGAGAACGAAGTTACTGAGCATTGAGCTGCCGCTGGTATTAGCACGGTTAATGACAGCCTGGGCCCTGATAGTACAGGTGGTCGGATCTCCAAGTGAAGCTACCCGGGCCGCTTCACGACAGGTGGAGTCATTGAGCTGAACACCAAGAACGATAACGGTCAAATCAAACAGCACCAAGACAATCGGCACTAAAACCATAATGCCGCAACAGAGCTCGACTAGCGATTGCCCACGCCGTCTTTTGCCGTAACGCGTCCGTCCAGCCGCCAAAGTCATAAACACAGGCTACTTACCACCGTCAGAGAAAGTTTCTGGATCTCATTTAATTTATTCCCCACCCAGACAAAGCCAAACCCTTATCAATCTTCTATCACAGCGCAAACAAACTGCTATCACACTGCAGTTTTCGCCACGCCACCAGGGGTGATGTCAATTTTACTGTTGAGCTGTCCAGCTCGCCGCCGCTTGAGAATGGTGATTTTGGGGTAGAGAGTATGGGGGCCTTTAATTTCAGATTTAAGTAAGGAGGGGTTCGATGCTTCGGTGCAGACTTTTATCAGGACGGAAGCGAGGCATGGGACTGGCCGAATTTGTACCGGCCCTTTTCATTTTTCTATTTATCATCGCTTTGCCCCTAATCAACCTTCTCAGTTTCGGCATGGGTTACGCCAACGTGGCTTTGCTAGGCACACAGTGCGCTGTGGACGCTGCCAACGCCGGCTCGTATCCTGACGCCCTGACCAAGGTGCAGACCAAAGCGAACGCCGTCACAGCTTCCGGTATGGGACAGTTTGCCAGACTCGCACCGGTGGGTGGCCTCAATGGATGCGGAGTCAATGTTTTCATTACCGAGACCGATGTCAACACAAAAGCTATCGTTGAATATGGACCCAATACACCCAAGACTGGTTCATATGACCCTAACAACAAAATCTACGAGTACACGATTCGCACTAGTTTCAATGTCGGCCCATTCATCAGTCTCGGCCTGGTGCCATGGATCGGCGGCATTCCATTGATAGGAGTGCCTGCCACCGTGCGTACCGTTGCACACAGAGCGGTCGAACACTCAGAGGCAATTTCTATGGACAGCAGGTCGCGTGATTTAGCAGCCTTGATCGCTATAATAGTGTGTCACAGCTACCCAATTATTTCGGTTTAGAGAGAACACTTGGTCAAGTTCAAGGACTATTACGACATTCTAGGCGTTGATAGAAAAGCGAGCGCCGCTGATATCAAGGCCGCCTATCGTAAATTGGCGCGAAAAACACACCCCGACGCTAATAAAAATGATCCTACGGCCGAAGAAAAATTCAAAGAACTGATTGAAGCTTACGAAGTTTTAAAAGATCCAGATAAACGCAAGCGTTACGACACTCTAGGAGCCGACTGGAAAGCCGGCGATAACTTCAGACCGCCGCCCCAGCCCAGTGGTGCCAATGACGGTGGCTTCGGCTTTGAATTTGGTAATTTTGGTGATTTGCGCGGCAATAGCGCCTTTTCTGATTTCTTCGATAGTCTTTTCGGCCAAACTTTTGGCAGCGGTGCGCAGGGTGGTGGCCCAGCTCCTGGGCAGCAAGGACGCCCCCAACCTGGCCCTGCTGGTGGTGGCAAGAGGCGTACCCTTGATCAAGAAGCCGATATTGAGCTAACAGTAGAAGAACTGGCTCAGGGTGCCCGCCGAACGCTGCAAGTAAGCAGTCCTGGCGGTAAACCTAAGACTATTGAAGTGAAAATTCCAGCAGGAATTCGCCCAGGCAAAAAAGTAAGAATTGCCGGTGAAGGTGCCACTATCAATGGTGGCGCACAAAAAGGCGACCTTTACCTGCGAGTTAAAGCTAAACCGCACAATTATTTCACCATCGACGGTGACAATCTTATTTGCGAACTGGAAATGACACCAGCTCAAGCAGTTATTGGTTCGGAAGCAGTTGTTACAACAATTGAAGGCCCTGTGAAAATTAGAGTGCCGGCCGGCAGTCAGAACGGGCGTCTACTGCGGCTTAAAGGCAAGGGTTTGCCGGCGGTTGCTGCAGCCGGTGCAAGCGGAGATGTGCACAAAGGCGATCAACTAGTGCGCTGCAAAATTACCATTCCGACCAAAATTAGCGACAAAGAAAAAGTACTTTACGAACAACTGGCTCAGTTAGAAAAAGAGACAGCTGAACGTAATTAGTTATCGATTACTGTTTATTGGTTTATTGGTTTATTGATTTATTGATTTCTGAATCTTGATTATTGATCTTCAAGTCTTATTTCAAGTGCAAATGCGAAGCGGCAGCTCTAAACTCGTCGTAGCCAGATTGCGATTGATTCTGGCGACACATAACCTCTGACATAACTTCGTGCACGTCTGGGTCGTTTTCTCTCAGCTTAATAGCCTTTTCCATCACTTCGCGCGCTTCTTTGAACTTATTGCTGGCTATATAGAGTCGAGACAAAGTAAGCATGGTCTCAACGTCGTCAGGATTTTTAGCATAACGTTTTTCGGTGTCTTTCAAAGCACTGGATACGATACCAGCGTGCGCCTCCACAATTCCTTTAACGGCATAGGGATAGCCGAGCAGATCTTGCTCACGGGTGAATCCTTTTTGAAACTCTTCAAATCCTTCTTCTTGCTTGCCATCTTGAGCCAGAGCTAAACCGAGTTCTCTTTGAGCGCCGGGATCTGAGTTATCAGACTTGATTAGCGCTTCTAATTCTTTAACCGCCAGAGCCGAGCTGTTGGTTCTCATGTAAAGCACGGCAATTTCTTTGTGGGGCACGGACCAGGCTACTGGGAAAAGCTCGATAATTTTTTCGTATACGGCAATAGCATCTTCGTCGCGCCGCATAACTGTGAGCGCGCGAGCATAAAGCAGGCGAATGTATTTGCTGAACTTAGCCTGATCGAAAGCTTTCTGGCAATATTTGATACCAGCTTCTCGATCGGCCTTGCTACCAGCTTCTACCATCACCATACCGGCCGCCATCAGCGACTTGACGTCATTAGGTTTTTTCGCCACCAGGGCTTTAGCGGCTTCCAGAGCTGGTTGTACCTCACCTTGAGAGAGCAATTTCAAGGGCGGCAATTTGTTAATTTCGGCAATTACGCTCTCTTCGGCCAATTCTTTTCCTTTTGCAGGAATTTCAAGATCGTGTTGTTCAGCGGTAAGGCCATAAACGCCGGTCTTATCTTTAGCCTGCGTCACAGTAAAGGCAAAACCAGTGCAGCAAACAGCCGCCACTATCACCGGGATAATCAGGTCGAAAAGCACACTGGTCTTGCTTTGATTTTTCCCCACCCCAGCAGCTTGAGCCGCTTGCTCAGCCTCTGAACCGGCAGCCGGCATATTGGAAAACGAGGCTTTCAAACCGCCTGGGACTCGTCCACTCTCAGTGATGCTCCCAGGCAGAGGCGCTAAACCACCTGGCGGAATGCTGTTTTCAGACATTATTGGAGGGGTCGGTGTCGTTGTAGGCGTCGGTGCAGGTGTAGATGGCTGGTTTTGCCCCAAGGCCTGTCCCGGTGTTTGTGGAGTACCAGGTTTTCTACTAGCGTCGTCTTTCTTCTTCTTAAACATAAGCCTCAAAATTTTCCCAATCTATGTGCTATCAAAACCTGCTATTAAAATTTTGCCTCAAATCGTGCCAAGTTAAAACAAAAGATTCGCAAACTGCCTTCTTTGACACATATTGATCAATCTGACGCTTGGCATCTTCGCTGATTTTCAACAGTTTTGCCAAGTATGCCGTAGAGCGTGAGTCGGTCAAACTGGCCGTAGTAAGGGCTTTTAACTCATGGTTGACTAATGCGTCAATAATTTGATCAGCTTCGAAATCTTCATCAAGCAGCTGATGAAGCGATGAAGCAAGGTTAAGTGCATGCCTGGCATTGGCTTTGTTTTTTTGCAAAAACGGCATTTCAGCTAGTTTCAATGCCAGTTCTCGATTGACTTCCTGGGTTTTGAGCGAACCGGCAGCAATTTGCAAGCTATCTCTAATGACCAATTTGGCCACAGGGCCGACATTATCGGCAATGCGATTGTTTAAAGGAACGACCTGACAGCGACTGACAATAGTCGTCAGTACATCATCCGCAGTCTGGCTAAACAAGAGAAACAAAGAAGGTGACTTGGGCTCTTCAATAGTTTTTAACAAAGCATTAGCGGCTGGCCGATGGAAAGCGGCTTCCTTAGCCTCTTCAACTACTACTATGCGGAAATAGTTGGAGGTGCGGCCCAGTTCTTCAGATAGCAGCCTTGCAGACTCCACGGGAATCTTGCCGCTCTTGCCGGCATCTGCCGAAAGCACAATCCAGGCTTTCGGATGCTGATCTTGAAAGAGCCAGCGACAATTCTGACAGGCTAAAGCTAAATCGCTCAAGACCGCCGCTGAGAGGTCGGCAGCAGCAGTGCCATCTTCTTCGACACAGGTCTCTTGCCACTTGAGCAGGCAGGCGCCGCGATGAAGTTTGTCTTCCTTACTACAATTAAGAAAAGCTGTGAGCTGGCGGGCGATCAACCACTTGTCTTCGTGGGCGCGACCGGTCAAAAGTAGTGCATGGGCCAGTTTTTCTTGAGCCACGCCACTGGCCAGCAAACGAGCGGCCACCGTTTGTCTTGCCATCAGTTCAGGAGTAAAGAGCATTTGCATGTAAGTAATATTATCGTCTATTGGCTTCGAATAATTGACAGCTCTTGGCGAGTCGCCTACACTATCTCGGGTCAAAAAAAACGTGCGCGGGAAAATACTGACTACTGAGATCAGGTCCCTGTGCCTTTTTGCGGAAATCGAAGGTTTTAGTTGATTGCCTTAAACAAAGGTGGCCGGCAAAACGTTCGAAACGCAAAGCAACCTCCTGCTGCATTTTGGCTTAATTATCGGTCTCGTCTGGAGAGAAAAGAACCTTGGCTAATGTAGTTGTCGTCGGAGCACAATTTGGAGATGAAGGAAAGGCAAAAGTCACTGACCTTTTAGCCAATAATGCCGACATCGTGGTGAGATATCAGGGCGGCGCCAACGCCGGTCACACAGTGGTTGTAGGTAAAGAAACCTACAAATTCCACCTTATTCCTTCCGGGATTCTTTATCCGGGAAAAATCTGCGTGCTCGGACCGGGCATGGTTATTGACCCCAAAGCATTCATTAAAGAAGTGAAATCGCTGACAGAGCGCGGTCTCGATGATTCGAAACTGAAAGTCTCGGCCTCAGCCCACGTCACCATGCCTTATCACCTGGCACTCGATGCTGCTGAAGAAGAAAGCCGCGGCGATAATAAAATCGGCACCACCAAACGTGGTATCGGACCAACCTACGCCGACAAATGCGCACGCTCAGGCATTCGCATGGAAGACTTGCTCGACAGAGAAGTCTTGAAAGAAAAATTAGAGTGGATGGTGCCTCGCAAAAACGTGCTGCTTGAGCGCATGTACAATCATCCACCATTTGATCTTAACGAAATTTTGGAAGAGTACGCATCGTACGGCGATCAAATGCGCAAATATGTTTGCGATACTTCAGAGCTTATTTTCAATGCCGTACAAAACAAAAAGAACATTTTGTTTGAAGGCGCGCAAGGCACCATGCTCGATCTAGATCATGGCAGCTATCCATTCGTCACCAGCTCCAGCCCCACCGCCGGTGGTGCCTGCATCGGAGCCGGTATCGGACCAACCATTATCGACCGTGTTATTGGCATCTCCAAAGCATTCATGACCAGAGTGGGCGAAGGTCCATTCCCTACTGAACAAGATGGTGCCGAAGGCGAAATGTTGCGTCAAACCGGCAAACCATGGGCTGAAGTTGGCGTGACCACCGGGCGCCCAAGACGCTGCGGCTGGTTTGATACCGTCATCGGTCGTTATGCCGTGCGCATCAATGGTCTGGATTGCCTGGCGATCACAAAGCTCGATGTAATGGACGAATTCGACGAAATCAAAATATGCGTCGCCTACAAAGACAAAAAAGATGGCACCATTCACAAAGAATTGCCTTCTATCGGCTCACAATTCAAACGCATGGAACCTGTCTACAAGGTCTTCCCGGGCTGGAAAACACCAACCTATAAAATCACGAGCTTCGACGAATTGCCATTAGAAGCAAAACGTTATCTCGACTTTATCGCTGAAGAATTAGATTGCCCAGTGGCAATCGTCAGCGTAGGACCAACTCGCGACAAAACCGTTGTCATTGAAGATCCGATTCACGGTCCAAAACGAGTCTTGAGCAAAGCCAGCCAGTAATCTGAGCAGGTTGAATTTATTGAGCACCGTATGAAGTATCGGGCGCAGGCAAATCGCTTGCGCCCTCTTCATCTTTAAACTCATTAGCCCGCAGGCGAAAAAGCCTGCGCACGAAATTGCGCAAATTGAGCGCCAGGTCACCCTGTTTCGTCAAGCAGCGGTTCATGCCGGCCTGCGCTGAAGTAGAATCTGGCAGCAGCTGTTTGATTTGGCCGTAATTGGCACGCGCCGCCATATAATCGTGTAAAGCAAATTCGTTCAAGTGGGCCAAGCGATCTAAGGCTTTCAAAGATTGAGAATCGCGACTCAAGACGCCTTTTAAAACTTCCTGAGCCTTCTCATAATCTTGGTTGGCGCTATAAAGTTCGGCCAGCTCCAGCCACCACGATTGCTCTGCCGGACGCGCTTCGCATGCTTTGCGCATCAAAGCGATGGCCTTTTTATTTTCACCAAAAGCTTGAGCGACATTGGCCAAAACGTGCTCAACGCGCGGATCGTTTGGGTACATTCGATCTAAAATGACCGCTTGTTTCTGCGCTTGCTTGACAGATTGTGCCGCGAGTAAAGCGGTCACCAGAGCAAGTTGAGCCTCCCTCGATTTTGGCTCCATAGACACCGCTTCACTAGCCAAACGCACCGCTAATTCGGTGGAGAGATTTTCTAGATGGAGTTTAGACAGGGCAACCAGAGGCTCCACCAAAAGTGGCCGCACCTGCCTGACCTTTTCAAATTGCATAATAGCGAAAGCGGACAGGCCCATTTTTTCGTAGAGCCTTGCCGCGCTCAGGGCCACATCGGTATCATCTGGATATTGGCCAAGCAAATTTTCCACAGCCGACCGAGCAGGCAAAAGCGAGCCTTCTTTAATCAGCAAATCTACCGCTTTCAGCCTCGCGCCCAGGCTCTCTTGCTGCTTGCCGTCCACCTGGCCAAGAGCCTCCGCCGCAGGAGCCGCTGTCAACAAAGCGGCCAGGCAAAAAGCTAATAGCGGAAATGATTTCAAGCGAATAACCACACCAGGCATGATACCAATACCAATATCAATATCAAATATCAATATCAAATATCAGAGGACCAGGTATCAGAGTCTCAAATATCAGAGTACCATTCTTTGTGGCGGGCCTTTAGTGTTAGGATTAAATCAGTTGGTTCAAGCATAATTTAAAGCGTACAACCTTTGGTTAAGACTCAAACAAACGATAAAACTGCGGCTGTTAGCAAAACCATAGACTGGGGCTCCATAGGCGTTTTATGGTTTTCGACACTGGCAGCCAGCGGGCTTATCAGCGCTTATGTGTTGACCCTGGCCTGGTTTAACATCGACAATGTCGAAGCTGACCCCCTCGAAAAAGCCGGCGAAATAGCGGTTAACAACCTCACAGCGACCACAGTATTCGATTCGGCTTTCGGAACTATCGGCATTCAAGATAAACCGATTGCAAGCGCCGGCGGTGCAGGCAAAATTCGCAGCGTTAACACTGTATTTTCACTGCTGCGTCAGGCCGCTCTTGTGAGCCACCAATATCAGCTTTCAGCAATGAGTAAACAAACCGCGGCCGATTTAACCACGGCGCGTAAGCTCAATGATAAGTTGAAAGCCTTGCTCAATGCCGAAGTAGATCACGGCGGCTCTACCTATTTGCAAATTAAAAACTTCCTGGCGCACCACACGCGCGCTGGCAGTCACTTAACGGCACTAACACTTAATCTAGGCATAGTTGACCAGGCGGGGCAGACCTATTCTGCTACCACCATCCCGGCAGCGCCCAATGAACTAAAATCACCCTATGTGCGCAACGGCACAATACTCGCTTTGGCACCAGTACCGATACCAGAGAATGAACCGCTAGTATTTCATCAGCAAGCCAATGCCACCACGCTGGTAGCAGTCGAGAAATTTGCCCCGGCCACAGCAGAGCAGCTGCCTACGGCAATTTTAATTACCGCCGAATACGAAACCAGCACCGGTAAGAATCGAGCCAAGCTGCTCAGCCGCCGTCGCCTTTGTCTATTATGCGGTAATGATACTTTTCGCTTTGCAAAAACAATTAATAAGACCGTACCCACAGGCAGCAGAGGCGCACCCACCTGTTTGGTTTTAACGTTTCCCCAAGGCAGGCCGCAGACCTTTACTTGCCTGGCCGATTTGTTTAAGAGCTCCCAGTTTACGGGCCACGGAGAATGGCAACAAACCAATAAAGGACCGGTGCCTGGCACTGGTTCACTAGCACCGCCTGTAGCGCCAGTACTAATTGATATGGATGGACGCGACGCGCTCAGCATTGCCTTCTATCACTGGCTGCGGCAATTGAACGAGCCTGTGAACCCCCAGCGGTTAGCCGAGATTGTTAAAGCACCCTGGGCGAAATTAGAGGCCCGTCGGCCTAACTCCGGCAATAAAGCTGCAAGCGATAGTGACGACAATGAAGAAAATGTTGGCTGGCAATCATCGGTTAATAGCTGTCTGGTTTCAGACACAGATGCTCGTGCGCTGGCATTTTTACATCAAACAGGACCACAGGAAGCCGGTCAAAAAGCGCTGCGCAATTGCTTTTCGGAACAGGCCATTAATTACCCATCTTCAGCGCTGCCACTGATTGTCGACAGTAAAGGCGATGCATTTACCCCAGGTCGCAATAAGTTTGAAAGAGTGCTGACCACCGACCTTTTGACTGAAATTTATGGCACGAATCTAGCAGCGCAAGATACCATGGCTACCGCGCGCCTGGTTGAGCTGGCAGCTCATAAAGCTTTTCGCGACACGCGAGATCGCATTGTGCTTAAGCAAGCAGATCTTTCGTCGATGAAAGACAGCATGCGCAAAGAAACACAAACAGCTAAAAACAAAATTCTAAAAGACGATATTGCCGCCCTGGAAACAAGTCTTGAGTATGAACAGGCTGAACAAAAACGGCTGGCGATTGTTTTATCATTTGCACACACGGCCAGAAACAATGCTATTTCTGCAGCCAGGCAATCATTTGATCTTAGCAACCGCTTGATGCAAGTATGCAGCTCAGGAATTTATAGAATGGACTCGACCAGTTTACAGGGGGCTTTTCTACTGGGCAAACGCTTTATCTTTGCACCGCGTTTAGTGGCACTATCGGAAGCAGAAATTTTTGCACAGGCCGATCTTGAAGTGGAAACTCCGGGTAGTGGCAAGTCAGCAAAATCAGGATGGCTGCAGGATAAGTTATTGGTTTTCGGCCGAGTACACGACTTCACAAAACTGCCTGACACTCAAATATTTGCCGAAGGTCGCCCGATTTCAGATCTGCTCGCAGAGGAACTACCTGTGCTACCCGCAGCACCGGAAACAATAGTTTACGACTCACGTGCGCTGCACACGACAAATTTTGAAAGTGCGACAAAATCATCCACACCTCAGAGTTATGCAGAGTATCCGTTTAAGGGGCTGCCTGTCAGTGAAAACCAACTGCTCTTTTATGCGCAAAAAGCTTTCAGCACAAATTTAGTTAGTTGGTCGGTGCTCGCTCGCGATTATGTCGCTTGCCGTGAACCAGGGCGCGGAGGGCAAGCTGTAGCATCAAACATCAGGCGGTGGTGTCAGCCCAAAGAAGACAAAGAAACAGACGCTGAGTGTCCGAGTCTAGCCTGTGAATGGCAGCTGCGTGCACCAGTGGTTCTACTCGACGAGCAGTTGAAAAATGCTCTTCAAGGAGCCACATTAACCGACCCTAAAACTGGGCAACGGATTCCGCAAATCCCGCCGGTGGACGTCACTTTGATGTAACTGATTTAGATGGCAGCGGGGGGACCTGAAGGCTGTACTGGCCACATCGGCGGAAGAAATCTCCGACCAAAAATTTCTTCGAATGCATTCATCAACCAGTAAGGCATCCAGGCTCCTGAAGTGACAATCTTTCTACACTCGGCACGATTAAGTGTTATCACGGCCCTTGCGATCATCTGCAATTGCACTCGTTCTTCGCCAAGATGCCAGAGGCCTCTTACAATCTTGCCCACTTTGTCATCATCCAGATGCATTTTCTTTTCGCAGGCAATACGAAACACAACTCTCTTACCTGTTGAAATCACATGAAATCTGCTGGTCGCGCCGTCGACAATAAAAGTATCGTGCTTATTCATTTCAGCGGGCAGGCCAATTTCTGCCGCTGAATCAGCACTATGCTGGCGTATTTTTTTTCCAAAAGAACTTGCCTTTACTGTTGCAATTTCAAGAATCGAATATGTCGGCCTCGCTGTGGCAGCATCAACAAAAACGCCGCGTACCAGGCGAATCAAAACTCCTTCTTTAACAAGTCTGGCCAGTGTTTGATCAACATTGTCTCTTCGAAAACCGAAGCCCAGACAATCGCGGGTCGTAAATATGGTGCCTGGCGGCAGAGAGCGGAATGATCTGACGATAAAAGCGCGGCAGCAATTCATAAGAAACCTCCTTCAATTCAAAAAGGTGCTTCTATGTACAACGTAATTTTTCGGGAAAAAGTTCAATGGTTTGAAAAAAAACTTTTTCTCCAGAGGGGAATTTTCAGACGAAATTCTGACAAAAATAAATTTGGCAATTCTCTAATTTTTGTCAGAAAAACCGCAGAAAATCCCACTACAACTTCAATCGAGAAAAAGCGAAGGCAGTCCCAACGGCGGCCTCCACCAAGATTACAGAACAAAAGAAAAAACAAAGAAGGAGCGCTCATAAAAAGCGCTCCTTCAAAAAAGCATTTAAGAATTTAAATTACGCGTCAGCGCGCTTACTTTTCTTTTTCTTGCTCGAAGTTTCAGTATCGGTGTGCTCGCTTTCTTCTTCATGCTCAGCATCATCTATGTGCTCAGGTGTAGTTATACCAGCATGATGCTCAAGCACAGCCAGACGCTCTAACAGTTGCTCGTAATGCTCCATGGTAACAAAGCCAAACTCTTTGGCGGCTTTCTTCATAGTTTTGGAAAATTTGGAGGTAACTTGCTTCTCCATATCCTCGGTGCGCTTGACAGCTTCATCTTTAAATCCTTTCAAAAAGGATTCTGCCGAGTCAGTTTTTACTTTGCCTTTTTCTTCAAGATCATCCAGCAAATCTTGCCCTACTTTGACAAGGTCTTGCATGGCGTCTTTAAGTGCATCTTTAACACGGTCGACGCTGGAGGTTGCTCCGACTCCTGTCAATACAGCTTTTTTCAGTAGTTTGGTACGGTCGCTCATGTGTAACTCCTGAGATGGAAAAATTGATAGCTTGCTGCCTGGCTACATTGTATTGAACGTTGGCTCCAGCCTCGCAATATTTACAATGATCTCAAGATAGAGCGTTACAAATGCAAGCTAGATAGAGATCCAAACTGTAACCTTTGAAGTAACCATAGTCAGCAGCATTGCCGGTAAAATAGATGACCGGAACGGCAACACAGAAGGAGAGCAAGCTTGGCAGCTTTGAGCAAAGATAAAAAACAGAGTGGTCTAATGTCGCGACTGGCTAGACCCCTGTCGTTATTGGCGGTTTTGCTTGCGGCTCAAATTGTCCCGCTTGGAGCCCCCGGGATTTTTCAGCTTAACTCCACCGCACCTGCAGCTCTGGCTCAAAGTGCAAACAAACCAAAGTTGGTTGTACTGCTGGTAGCTGATCAGCTTTCTTATAACAGTTTGATGCGTTTTCAGGACAAACTTTCAGGGGGTGGGTTGCGCTGGTTGAGCGAATCAGGCGCTACATATACGAACTGCCGTTACCAAGCCACGACTCAGGGCGCGTGTGGCGATGCCACAATCGCTACGGGAGCCAACCCATGGGCTCACGGCATCGTCGCCGATCAATGGTTCGATCGTAAAAAAGACAAAGCTATTTCTGCTGTTGCTGATGAGGCATCGGCCCTGACTGGAGCAAATGGCAGCGGGTCAAGCTCTAAGTTTCTACAGGGCACGACTATTGGCGACCAGATGAAATTGGCCACCAATGGTAGAAGTAAAGTATTTTCGCTGGCAGTAAAAGATTCACAAGCATTGCTCTTGGGTGGACGCTTGGCCAATATGGCAATCTGGTTCGACAGCCGCACCGGCAACTTTGTTAGCTCAGCTCAATATAGCCGCGATTTGCCGCTCTGGGTCAAAGCCTACAATGATCAGCGCCAGGCTGAAAAATTAGTTGGCAAGCCATGGCAAAGACTGCTTCCAGAAAATGCATATGGCGCATCGAGCCGCGACGATTTCACTAACGAAAAATCGCTACCGTCAGACGGTAAGGCATTTCCGCACATGATTAGCGGTGCTGCCACCGGTGAAGGTGCGTACTCGACACTAGCTATGACACCTATGGCTAATCAAATGGTGCTAGAGCTCGCTCATGAAGCCATTGAAAAAGAAGGTCTGGGCACCCATAGTGACACTGATTTTCTTTCCATAGGATTATCGGCAGGCGGCGAACTGATCAATTACTTTGGTCCTTATTCGCAAGAATCGCAAGATCTCGTTTATCGCATGGATAAAGATGTGAGCACTTTGCTGGGTTATCTCGATCAAAAAGTCGGATTGAACAATTGCTTAATTGTCTTCACAGCCAACCGCGGCGCTCAGGCCATTCCTGAGTTTCTCAAAGAGCGCGGGCTAGATTCGGGTCGCATTGATCCCAAATCATTCAAGACTTTCCTCGATACCACATTAGATAATCGCCTTGGCCAAGACGATTGGATTGAAGCCTTTGAACCACCAAATCTCTATCTCAATTTCAGCGCTATAGACAAAAACAAATATCGTCAACCAGATGTAGAAGCGTTAGCTGCCAAAGTTGCCCATGGAGTACCTGGAATTGCTGAAGTGATCACATCAGCGCAGCTCTATTCCAATCAATTGCCTAATGGCCCGTACGCTGAAGGCGTGCGCAAGAGCTACTACTGGGGCCGCAGTGGCGAATGCTATGTCATTCCCAAACCAGGCTATGTTTTTTCCTCTGAAAGCTCCGGCACCGCCAGCGGTGCGCCATACTCATATGACAGTCAGGTGCCTCTAGTCTTGCATGGTTTCGGAATTGAGCCCGGCAAGCGCACCGAAAGTGTCAGCCCAGCTGATATTGCTCCAACAATTGCAGCCTTGCTCAATATTGAAACACCAAGCTTGAGCGAAGGTAAAAGTTTGTCTGGCGCTATGGCTACATCACAAGGTCCGGCTCGTCCGCGCTCCACTGCCAGTGACGTTCAATAACAGAGTAAAAGACCATGGCTGATCAAGAAACACTAGTACTAGTTGATGGAAGCTCTTTAGCTTTCCGTTCCTTCTATGCGCTCATGCGTTCTGGAATGAAAGCTAAAGACGGTCGTCCCACCTGGGCAGTGCATGGTTTTTTCACATCTTTGTTTGATCAAATTGAAAAACAGCGGCCAGACATGCTGGCCGTCTGCTTTGATCTTTCGGAACCGACTTTTCGAAAAATAGAATATGACCAGTACAAAGCGCATCGCTCTGATATGCCTGATGATTTGAAAACTCAGTGGCCGATTATTCGCGAAGGCGTTACAGCTTTTGAAATTCCTCTTTTAGAATTGCCCGGATTTGAAGCTGATGATGTGATTGGTACCGTCGCTAAACAAGCGGCGGCACAAGGTCGCAAAGTAATCATTTTGACCGGTGATAAAGATGCTTTTCAGTTAGTCGACGGCGACGATTCTCCAATTGAAATTCACCTGACCACCAACGACGGGCTAGTCAATTGCCGTCGTCAGGAAGTTTTCGATCGCATGGGTATCTGGCCTGAGCAAGTTGTTGATTTCAAGGCACTGTGTGGTGACAGCTCAGACAACATTCCTGGAGTCAAAGGCATCGGCAGTAAAGGTGCTCAACAGCTACTTGCCGCTTACCAGACACTGGACGGCATTTACGAGCATATCGATGAAATCAAATCAGCTTCGCTGAAAAACAAATTGATAGAAGGCAAAGAAATTGCCTATGTTAGCCAGCGATTGGCTACCATTCGCCTTGATGTGCCACTCGAATTTGATTTTGAACATTGCCGGCTAAGCATGCCGCAACTAGAAGGCTTGCGAGACTATTTCGACAAACTCAATTTCAAACAACTGACTGCGAGACTGCCTAAGATTTTGGCTCGCTTTTCACCTGATGGGTCCGTCCCTGAAATGCCGAAAGCAGCTCCAGCTGTAGAAATGAAAGTGCTAGCAGCCGCCGGGTCAGCTGGTTCCAGTTTAGAAGCTTCAATAGACGCGCCTGTCTTCGGCCAGCTCAAATTATCCTTCGGCACACACACTGATGCAGACTCTTCATCAGATGCCGCCCCAGCAGCCACCCATGCAGTTACAATGGCTCAAGCGCCGGAGCCTCTGGTAGTTACTTCGCAAGAACAACTGACCGACTTAGTTAAAGAGCTTTCCATGCAAAGCCTCATTTCTGTTTCTCTTGAGACTACAGGTGGTGACAGCCTCAAGACTGAAGTAATCGGCTACACATTTGCCTGGGACACTTTGATGGGCAGCAAAGAAGGTCGTCTGGATCTGCTTGAACACAGCGACAAGAGCAAAGCTACTCTCAAGGCTGCTTACGTGCCGGTTAAACATACTGGTGCTGCTCTACTTGAAGCAGCCTACGTAATCGAACAACTAAAGCCTGTTTTAGAAAATACCAAAATCGGCAAAGTTGCCCAAAATTCCAAATTTGAGCTTAATGTATTCTCTTGCTTGGGTATCAAATTTGGTCCAGTTGTATTCGATACGATGTTAGCCAGCTATATTCTAAACCCTGATGACAAGCACGGTTTGCGAGAGCAAGCTGACAGGGTATTGAATTATCAAATGCCACGGCTTGATGAAATAATCGGCACCGGTCGCAAACAGATTGCTCTTGTGGACGCGCCACTAGATACAGTGGCGGGCTACGCCATCGAGCAAAGTCGATTAAGTTTAGAACTGGCAAGATTTTACGCACCATTATTAGATGATGAGCAACAATTTTTGCTTTACGAAATGGAGCAGCCCTTAGCTGAAGTGCTCGCTCGCATGGAACAAGCCGGAGTGGCCCTCGATCTCGACTACCTGAAGAATTTCTCCCATGAGCTGGCCAGCGAACTTGCCCGGCTTGAAAGCGAAATATACGCCCATGCTGGTCACGGTTTTAATATAAATTCCACCCAGCAATTGCAAAAAGTTTTGTTCGAAGAACTTGGTCTCAAGACTAAAGGTAAAACCAAAACAGGATATTCCACCGATGCATCTGTGCTCGAATCTCTTAAGGAAGAGCATGAGATAATCGCCAAATTGCTCGAGTATAGACACATTTCCAAGTTGCGTTCAACCTATGTCGACGCGCTGCCAGGGCAGATTTTAGAAAGAGACGGACGTCTGCACGGCGACTTCAACCAGACCGTTACCAGCACCGGCCGACTCTCCAGCTCTAATCCAAATTTGCAAAATATTCCTATTCGCACAGAAGTTGGTCGCCGCATTCGCCGAGCGTTTGTGGCTGCTCCTGGCTCATCATTGATTTCCGCCGACTATTCCCAAATAGAACTGCGGCTACTGGCGCACATGTGCGGCGATGAAACTTTGATTGATGCATTTGAAAAAAATCAAGACATTCACGCTCGCACTGCCGGCGAAATTTACGAACTAACCATTGAAGATGTCACTTCTGAAATAAGACGCATTGGCAAAACTCTCAATTTTGCTCTCGTTTATCAGCAAGGTGCGTACTCTACTGGTCTTGATCTGGGTATATCAACTAAAGAAGCTCAGGGCTTTATAGACAAATATTTCGCTCGCTATCCCAAAGTGCAGGGTTTCTTACACGGTACCATCGAAGACGCACGCAACAACAACTATGCGCGCACGATGTGGGGTCGCAGACGATATTTCACCCATCTGCACGATCGCAATGACAATGTCCGCAAAGCAGACGAGCGGGCTGCCTGCAATGCTCCAATTCAAGGAAGTGCGGCGGACTTGATGAAACTGGCCATGATTAGGCTCGATCAGGATTTGAGAGCAGCAGGCAGCAATGCCAAACTGACTATGCAAGTGCACGATGAACTGGTACTCGAAGTGCCGGATGACGAACTGGAAGCAACTAAGGTAATCTTAGAAAAAGCAATGACCCTTGATCAACCCCTTAAAGTGCCGCTCAAAGTAGATTTAGGTACTGGCAAAAACTGGATGGATGCGAAATAACTTGAATATAGTTTCTGACAATGTAGACCTCGATACTTTCCTGCGCCTCGATATTCGCGTCGGGAAAATTATCAAAGCGGAAGTTTTTGGCCAGGCGAGAAAGCCAGCTTATAAACTCTGGATTGACTTTGGAGATCTGGGTGTAAAACAATCAAGCGCGCAAATCACAGCGCACTATCGATTAGATGATCTTACTAACAGACTGGTGGCCTGTGTGATGAATTGCCCAGGCAAACAAGTTGGCGACTTCAATTCAGAAGTACTTGTATTGGGGAGCGCGGTCAACGCTGGTGGCGTGCTTCTGCTCAAGCCCGACGATGGTTCGGAACTAGGCAGTCGAGTATTTTAAGAACACCAATGCCTCGACCATCAGCAGCGGCCAATTAGCAGGTCTGCGCCTCTTTTAAATTTGGCTCAAGCACTACCGGAAAACGAATAATGAACTTTGTGCCCACGCCTTGCTCGCTCTGGCAAGTGATACTGCCATTACTGGACTCGACTATTTGTTTGCAAAGGTACAAGCCGAGCCCCGAGCTAATTCCACCCTTAAATTTACCTGCACTCGATTCACCAAAGCGCTGAAAAATCGCGGCCTGCTGTTGAGCTGACATTCCTGAGCCGGTGTCGCTGACTTCTATAGTCAAAGTATGGTCACATGACTGTTCAGAGGCAGAAATAGTTATCACGCTGTCCTGTTTTGAAAAGCGTATTGCATTGTCGAGCAGATTGCTGAATAACCGTTCAATGCCGGTGCACTCCGCTTGAATCAGTGGCAACTTCACCGGCAAGTTAACATCAACTTTGATATTTTTGGAAAAGGCGGCAGCAGCCATTAAAGTAACTGCATCATTAATAGGTTGACCAATCTGAACCGGTGCAAAAACTAAAGATTTTGCGTTTGCTTCATAGCGATAAATTTCGAGAAGATTTTGTAACATCACCAAAACACTGCTGTTGCTTTGCTCCAACAGTGAAACCATACTGGCTTGATCTTCTTTGGACAGCGAAGGATTGCTCAAAAATTTTAAAATCTGACCAGCACCCAGCAGTGGGTTCTTAATATCATGGGCCAGTGATGCAAGAAAGTCGTCTTGCTGTTTAAGTAGCTTAATCTGTTCGGTAATATCAAGAGCAAGAACAATACCACCCTTAGTATCATTGTCACGACTGCGAATAGGCCACACTGTTAAATCGAGAACCATATTTTCTGACGTTACTCGCTTTTTAAAGGGACACTGATTGAGACGGAACGGAGTGCCATTCTTGACTCCAGCCCAGACTTCAGGACTTAGAACTGGAATCAAACTAACAATATCAGTGCCCACAGTGGCGGCATTATCGACTTCTAAAAGATCCGAAAACATCTGGTTGCAAGTGACAACATTCATTTTGGCATCCAAGCGTGCAATTCCGATGGGTGTATGCTCGAGAATTTCTTGAAGCACCACATTTTCAAATGACATTGCACGTAGCGCGCTTTCTTCTGCTTGCTTGCGCGTAATTGCGTACCTTAAAGAACGCAAAAGCGTTCGCTCATCAAACTGCCCTTTAACCAGATAATCTTGTGCACCCTGACGCAGCGCTTGCTCAGCGACGCTTTCTTCGTCACAGCCAGTGAGAATAACAATTGGACAGTCCTTAGCTGTAGACTGCAGCCCCAGCAGCACATCTAAACCGTCAGCATCAGGCAATCCTAAGTCGGCCAGAATTATAGTGGGTGTGTGGTTGCTGAGGTACTTTAATGCAGATTTGAGGGTTTCCACCACTGTCAATTCAATGGGTAAAGCTGCCGCTTTAAGTAGTTCTTGCAAAAACAAAACGTCGCTTGGATTATCTTCAACCACTAGAACCTTAGTGCGTTCAGGTCCCAATATTTCCAACGGTGATTCAATTTCTAAATCGCTTTGCTTGGCAGCAAAATCATATGTGGCAATTTCGAGAATCTCCAAGACTCGAAAAAAGTTTTCAAGATTAGCCGGCTTGGTCACATAGCTTGCACCATGCTCTAAAACTTTCTTTCGATCTTCCATGTCTTCTGAAGTGGTTAAGACCACCACAGGCAGTTGCAAGAATGCATGACACTTTCTTATTTCAGAAAGTACTTCATGTCCATTGCGCTTCGGCAAACTTAAATCGAGAACCACCAGGTCTAGCGCGATGGTAGTGTCACCGGCAGCTAAACCGAGTAAATAATCAATTGCCTCCTCGCCGTCTTCGAGCACTTGCAACTCGTGTGGCACTTTTGCTTCAAGCAGCGTATTTTGCATGAGGAAAACATCTTCGGGATTATCTTCGACTAGAAGTATTTTTAAAGTACGCATTATTCTTAGCTCTCTGCTGCTTTGAAGGTAACTATGAATTTAGCCCCCTTACCGAGTTCTGATTCTGCTCTTATTGTGCCACCATGTCGTTCAATTATTCGCTTACAAGTAGCAAGACCTATTCCAGTACCTTCATACTTAGCGCGCGAATGCAACTTCTGAAAAATTACGAAAATTTGGTCAGCATATTCCATTTTAAACCCGCAACCATTGTCGCTGAACATTAGTTCCCACCGGTCTGCAAACTGGTTTACGCTGATTCGAATTTCGGGGGGAGCCGCACTGCGAAATTTAATTGAGTTGCCAATTAGATTTTGGAAAAGCAAAGTCAACTGCGTCCGATCGCCGTGAACCATCGGCAGCTGATCACAGACAATTTCAGCCCCTGATTCGTCAATTGATACTTGCAGTGCAGCCAAAGCAGTCTTGTATGGCTCTTCTAAGTTCAGATTCTCAAACGCAATGTCTTGCGCACCGACACTGGCGTAGAGTAAGAGTGCCTTAATCAGCTGCTGCATGCGGACGGTGGCTTCGGAAATCACCGATAAATATTTTTTTGAATCAGAATCAATATCGCTTCCCAATTTTTTGCTCAGCAATGCACAGAAGCCCGTAACAGTGCGCAAAGGCTCTTGCAGATCATGCGAAGCGGCGTGAGCAAACTGCTGAAGATCGCGGTTGGAACGGGCCAGTTCTTGAGCCAGTGTCTCTAACTGTTTTTCGGCATTTTTGCGCTCAGTTATGTCACGGCCTTCAGCAATGAGAACAGTGGTGCCGTCTGCTTCAACGATAGGCTTAAGCGAAAAATCTACGTCCATGCGGCCATCAACGCCAAAATGCTCAGTTTCAAAACGAACAAAATTACCAGCAGCCGCATCTTTAATTGCAGCCTTAAGTTGAGCATGCTGCTCTTCAGATTGGGTCCAGAATGGTGTCAGCCAAAATTGCTTACCAACTACCTCCCCCCTGGGCAGGCCGACAAAACTCAGAGCTGTTTGATTCGCTTCAAGCAATATTCCGTCAGCTGACAACAAGCCGGTAAGTTGGAATTGCTGATCAAAAATAGTGCGAAATTTTGCCGCATTGATGAGCCTTAACGCATGAATCTCCTCAAGCTTTTCTGTACGAGCTTGCACTCTCTGCTCCAAAAACAGCTCTTTCTGATTCTGAATCTCATTGACCACATCTGTCTTGCGGCGAAAGCCAATTTTAAATAAATGTCGAGAAAGTAAAATCCCTGCGACAACAAAAATAAATCCTTTCATTACAGTTAACCAGGCTGTGAGCGAGAGACCGGGATACCATGTTGTGGATTTCAAGAATTGCTATGAGACCGCAAGAAATCATAATTGCGCTGAGCAAGCTGCGCTTCCACTTAACTAATCGCTCGTCGACTTTGCGCCTGTGGAGATTAACTGCCACAAACAAGAAGGCCAGCGCGGTAAGTAGGTTGGCGCCTATAAAGAGATTGAGAAGAACGGGATTCCATTGCGTATTGGCGAAAGACTGGAAAATGTCCACCACCAAATAGAGAAACTTATTTGTACACGGTTCTCTGTTGACCATTTTACATTATTTCTGGTGCTACGATAACGCGCTATATGTTCCCGATTGGCGTAACGCTACCGTCCAGGACCATTTAATGCAAATTCAACACCACTTGTAGTGGCGCGCAACACTCAACACAAGAGCCTGCTATTTTCCCTGCCCCTTCCGCAATTTACTATTCTTGTATCCATACAAGAAATAGATGATTAGCCCCACAGGCAGGGTGACTGAATAAACCTGTAACACTTCTTTCTCGAGGTTGCAGGCGAGAATCGCGCAGCCTACACCGCCGGCAATGGCAATGATTGGATTAACCAGCTTAAGCTTTAACGCCCCGATGCAAACGAAAATAAATGCCACCAGTGTGCCGAGCACCATCATATCGGCAATTTTTCCGAAAGGAACAAAACCGGCAATGGCTGCCACCACTACACCGTTGAGAATGATACCAACGGTAGGATTACCGTTATTCATCTTCTTAAAGATTGGTGGAAGCAGACCATCTTCGGCCATATTGAGAAAGATGCGCGGGCCACCCATACAAAATACAAGCAGTACATTAAAGATACCGAGCACCGCTCCAAACGAGATGAACTTGGCCGTCCAACCTTCACCAGCGGCGGTTAGCAATTTAGCTAATGGAGCGGCAGCTTCTGAACCGACAAAGAGCTCGTTGGGGTGACCGTTGATAAAGCAAGGCGCCAAACCTGTTGCCACCGCCATCACAGTGACATATAAGAAAGCAACAATGCCAACACACGAATAGGTCGCCCATTTTGTATCTTTAAGCGACTTCGATTCGCGAGCAAAAGTGTAGAGAGCATCAAAGCCAACAAAAGGAAAAACAGCAGTGGCTGCGCCCTTTAGTACGCCTTCAAAACCAAAAGGCATAAAGGGAAACCAGTTGGAAGGATTGACGTGCCGAATGCCTACTGCCAGGAAAGTGACAAGCAGTGTCAGTTTCAGCACTACAAGAGCAAAATTGAGCTTGGCTGATTTTTTTACACCACCCAAAATAAGAACAATACTGACCACAGCTATTACCGCGATGGCAATAAAATTGATGCCAAAATGAAATTGATTTTGAGCGTCGATTGTTGGACCGCTCCAGAAAGCAGGCACAGAAAAACCCAGAGCGTTTTTCAAATATTCGCCCCAGGCAATTGATACCGCCGAAGCACCAAAACTATATTCAAGAAAGAGACCAAAAGCCACAATCCAGGCCACTAATTCGCCAATTGAGTGGTAAACATAACTGTAAGCTGAGACACCATGAGGTACACGAATGGAAAACTTTTCGTAGCAAAATGCAATCAGCATAATGACGAATCCAGTCAGAAGAAAAGAAAGAATTCCAGCTGGCCCCGCCTTGCCTGCAATAATACCGGGCATAGCGAAGATGCCAGCACCGATGGTGGCACCAATGCCTAGCGCTGAAAGCATCACCCAACCCAAATGCTTTGGTGTCTCGGCGATTGTGGCCGCATCCGGCGAACAATCTGTCTTCCTCATGAGCGTTGTCAACATAGTCTGACCTTCTGTCCTTCTGTAATTTCTTAAATTCCGGCTGACGGTTTTCGGGGCTGTGACCTAAAGATGCTAGCATAGCGCCAACCAGTGACATAATCATGAGGACTTTGTATGAGAGTGCAGAGAGCGGCAGTAATCGGTGCGGGCGCTATGGGCAGCGGAATTGCCTGTGTTTTGAGCCAGTGCGGCATAGAAGTGCTTCTAAAAGATGTAGAACAAGCAGCTGTTGACAGAGGGCTTGGAAACATCAAAAAAATGTTCGACTCTCGTGTAAAAAAAGGCATGGCTCAGCCTGAAGCCGACAAATTATTTGCTCTTGTAAAAGGTACTACCTCTTACGAAGATTTCAAGAACGTCGATCTTGTCATTGAAGCGGCTTTCGAAGAAATTTCAGTCAAGCTCGACATTTTCAAGACTCTTGATGAAATTTGCCCCGCGCGTGCAATTCTTGCCACTAATACTTCAGCTTTATCAATTTCTGAAATTGCAGCAGCAACTAAACGTCCTGAAAAAGTTGTGGGCATGCACTTCTTCAATCCAGCCCAGTTTATGAAACTGGTAGAGGTTATCCCTGGAGTAAAAACTTCAGAAGAGACCGTAAAAATCGCCCTTGAGCTTTGCCACGACATGCAAAAAACCCCTGTCAAGGTTGAGGAATGCCCAGGTTTCCTCGTTAACCGCGTGCTCTTCACTTATATGAATGAAGCGCTGTATGTTTTGCAGGAAGGCTTGGCAACACCAGAAGAAATCGACGCCAAAGTAGTTGAGTTTGGCCTGCCTATGGGCCCTTTCGCCTTATTCGACATGACCGGCATAGACGTATGCGCACATGTCAATAAATTCTTGTACAGCCAGTATGGTCCACGTTTCTCACCGTCACCACTGCTGGCCAAAATGGTTGCAGCTGGTGCGCTGGGGCAAAAAACGGGTGCCGGTTTCTATTTGCACGACAAAAATGCGGTTAAGGGTGAAGCTAAAAAAATAAATCCAGCTTTGCAAGAAATGATTGCGCAAGCAAACAAAGAAACTGCTGCACAACCATCATCTAAATCTGGTACCAAAACCCATGGCTTTGATGCATTGCGTGTAATTCTACCAATGCTCAACGAGTCGATTTACTGTTTGCAAGAACAAGTCGTCGAAGCTGACGACATCGACGTTGCTATGCAAAATGGTTGCGGGTTCAAAATCGGCCTCATGGCCCTGGCTAAAGAAAAAGGTCTGGCCTGGTGCCTGCAAGAACTCACGGCCTATCATCAAGCCCAGGGCGAGCGCTTTAGACCAGCATGGCTACTGGTTAAACTTGTTGGTGCTCAAGTGCATGACTTTAGCGAACTCAATAAAGAACCGATTGCAGTCGGCTAAGAAAGAAGAATATTAATGCTCAAGCTGACCGGCGTTTTTCTCTTACTCTGGTTTCTCTATTTTATTAGAGAAGTCTTCCCGCCTTTTATAGTTGGTGGCATTATTGCCTACCTTCTGTTGCCACTGGTAAATTGGTTCAGCAGTACTTTTAGATGCCGGCCCGGTTTATCGGTACTGCTCATTTATGTCTCAATGATCGGCTTGCTCATCGCCACTAGCAGCTGGTTTGGCCAATCAATCATCGAACAATTTACGGCACTGGCCACGCAGCGTGACGAAATTGTGATCAGCATGGTCAAGCAATTGTCCGACACTTTCAACTGGCAACTTGATGTCGTAAAAACAGCGGGCGAAATTACCAGAAGTCTCGAACAAAACATCGGCTCTCCCGAAGAGCTGATGCACATTGGTGGTGTGCTTTCTAAGAGCTTACTGGCTGTCCTTGTCTGTACTGTATCGTCAATTTATTTCATCATCGACAGCAGACGCGTAGGCCTTTTCTGCCTCAGATTTATTCCCAAGAAAAACCATGAAATGGTGATTAAGCTGTCATCGCAAATGAATGTGATGTTGAGCAAATATGTTCGCGGCCAGTTGCTTCTCATTGCTTTAATGTCTTGCGTTGCCTACGGTATTTTGCACTTCTGGCTGCATATCAAATATGCCCTCTTGATTGCAATTCTCAGCGGCTTTTTAGAAATCATTCCAGTGCTTGGACCGTTTTTTGCTATCAGTATTGCCACCATAGTTGGTGTATCTCAATATGGTGTGGGCATAGCAATCAAAATTATTCTCGGCTACTGGATTGCACGCCTGATCGAAGATTATGTAATCGTGCCGCGCTTCATTGGTCACGCTATTAACTTACATCCACTGGCAATTATCTTTGCCGTACTTTGTGGTGAAGTAATGGCGGGCGCTCTTGGTATGCTAATTGCCATACCAGTGGCAGCATCGATTAAAGAAATCCTCGATTTCCTTTACCCAGCCGACGGTTCTCACCCTGACAGCAAGAGTAACTTGCCATCTCACGATGAGCATCTGGCCAGAACCACTTCAACCAAATTAGACGCTCTGCCTGACCCAAACACAGACCAGGCCTAAGCTTCACATCTTATCTTGCCCATCTTGCAGCTTAGTGGTGGAGGTGGTGCAGCGGCATAACCGGCGCCCACTGAATAATAGTGGCAATGGTGCAAGCGTAAATTAAGGCACCGCACATCAGATGCTCGGGCTTCAAGCGACCATAACTAAGAAAAGCCAAATAAATAGCCGCTGAGACAACGGCTACGGCTCCAGACAACTGGGTGCCGTGGTCTAAATTCCAGCTGGTAAAGGCGACGCCAAAAGCAACAGGAAAACAACTTTGAAAGACTAAGGCACCGGTGACATTGCCGATGGCCAGAGTATCTTTATTGCCTCGCAACCAGAGCACGCTATTGATTTTTTCAGGCAGCTCAGTGGCGATGGGAGTGACAATCAATGAAAGTACCAGTGGCGAAATATTGAAATCGTCTGATAGATTCTGAATGCAGCCAACAAACATGTAGGCACCGCCCACAATACCAAGCAAAGCCAGCACAATCTGAGTGATGATCAAATGCAGTCGCTGCGACCCTTTTTTAAACAGTCTATCTAGATAAAGGACCTCGGGGCATTCACCAACTTCCCCCTCATGCTTAAAGCAGATATATAAATAGTAGGGATAGATTAAAACCAGCGCGCCGGCGACAAAGTAGCGAATCAAAGGATGAGCGGGCAGGAACGAAGCCAGCAAAGCTAGCGTGTACGAGCAGATGAAAAACTTCAAATCTCGACCTATAACTGCCTTTTTTATCTCAATGCCAGGTTGTCTGCGCTTGGTTGCTGTGAATACCAGACAGGCGATACCGCAGAGGCCAAGGGTAAGGGTGCTGAGCATGAAGGGTGCCCCGGCGATGGCGCCGATGCCCACTTCCACACCGTGCTGGCGGCTGAAGCAGACCAGGGCGACTACCGGTATGAGGGTCTCAGGGAGGGCCGTGCCTACGGCGGCAAAGACGCTTCCCACCACCCCTTCACTGAGTTGAAGACGCTGACCGAGCCATTCAATTCCATTTGTAAAGAGCTCTGCAGAGGCGACAATGAAGACCAGGGTCAAAACTAAACTAACTAACTCTATGATCACAGTTCACACCGATGGCTCTTTCTGCGAGAATACCAGAAGATCTATTCAAGTGTCTGGCATACTAAACAGATGATAACTGTAGAAGACGTACAACATGTTGCCAAATTAGCCAGGTTAAGCCTGACTGCAGACGAAAGCCAGCGCTTTACCGAGCAGCTCAGCCGCATTATGGATTATTTCGGCGAACTTAATCAGGTTGACACTACCGGTGTAGAACCGATGTCACATCCGATTCCTGTGGTTAATGTAATGAGAGACGATGTTGTCATAAGCTCTCTTGGCCGCGAAGTGCTCATGGAAAACGCGCCGCTGAAAGAAGGCGCATTTTTCAAAGTTCCCAGGATTGGGGAATAGCTAGAAATGAAAAACAAAACAGCGAAATTGAGGGGAGTGCCGAGAGACGGTCAAACTCCCCCTCCTAAACTTATGGAACATGTACACGGAAACCGAAATGAGGAGGCTGTATGAACACCCGATTTGTGTTTGTCACTGGTGGGGTGGTTTCGTCACTCGGTAAAGGCATCGTAGCGGCATCGCTGGGGCGTCTATTAAGAGCGAGACAACTTTCTACCAGCATCGTCAAACTTGACCCTTATTTAAACGTTGACCCTGGCACCATGAGCCCTTATCAACATGGCGAGGTGTTCGTCACCGAAGACGGTGCTGAGACCGACCTTGATTTAGGTCACTACGAGCGCTTTATCAATATCAACTTAAGCCGCATGAACAACATTACGGCCGGCGCAATCTACAAAAATGTGCTTGAGAAAGAACGCCGCGGCGACTATCTCGGTGGCACGGTTCAAATGATTCCTCACGTCACCAGTGAAATCAAAACTTTCTTGCGCAAGGGCGCCACCGAGTCGAAAGCTGATGTAGTAATTGTGGAAGTAGGCGGTACCGTAGGTGACATCGAGAGTTTAATTTTCCTCGAAGCCATTCGTCAGATGAGAAAAGATATTGGTCGCGATAACGTTTGTTATATCCACGTCACAATCATTCCAAATTTACGCACCACTAACGAACTGAAAACCAAACCAACGCAACACAGCGTGGACACTTTGAGAAGCCGCGGTATTCAGCCAGATATTCTCGTCTGTCGCACTGAAAAAAATCTGCCTTCTGCAGTGCGCGAAAAGCTTTCGCTCTTTACCGACGTTGATGCTGATTGCGTAATTCAGTGCAAAGACGTGCAACATTTATATGAAGTACCCCTTCTGATGGAACAAGAAGGTCTGGCCGGTAGAGTGCTTGAAAGACTGCATCTGCCCAATACTGAGCCCGACTTAAAGGCTTGGCGTGAGCTAGTCGACCGGGTGAAGAAACCATCTAAACAAGTGACGGTGGCTATAGTCGGCAAGTACGTGATGCTCTCAGACGCTTATATTTCGGTGGTGGAATCGCTCAAGCATGCTGGTGCCAAACATGACTGTCAGGTCAACATCAAATGGGTGCTGTCAGAAGACGTGGAGCAAAAGGGCGCTAAGGAATACCTCACCGATGTAGACGGCATTCTGGTGCCGGGCGGCTTTGGCGATAGAGGCATCGAAGGAAAAATTTTGGCGGCCGAATTTGCTCGCTTGCATAAGATTCCATACTTGGGCTTATGCCTTGGTATGCAAATTGCGGTTATAGAATTTGCTCGCAATGTAGGCAAAATGAAAGATGCTCACTCTACCGAGTTCAATCCTAAGTCACCTTTCCCTGTAATTGACTTGATGCCAGACCAGCATAACGTTACTCAGAAAGGCGGCACCATGCGCCTTGGCCGTTATCCTTGTGTACTTAAAGAAGGTAGCGTGGCGGCCAAAGTGTATGGCACCACTGAAATTTCAGAACGCCACAGGCACCGTTATGAAGTTAATAACGATTTGCGCGAAGCCTTGAGTAAACATGGCCTCGTATTCTCAGGTCTGTCTCCTGACGAGCGCCTGGTGGAGATGATCGAACTGCCCGGTCATCCGTTTTTCGTTGCTTGCCAGTTTCACCCTGAACTAAAGAGCCGTCCTGACAACGCTCACCCTCTTTTTGTCGGATTTGTGGAAGCAATGGTGAATGAAGCCAATCGACGTGGTACCGAGCGTGGTATCGCACCGACTAAACCTACCAATTACGAAGCGCAGCTCTCTAACTAAGATGGCTCTTCCGGTGGGCGAGCCTTGTTAGATCCAAACTTATCTGAACGTAAAAGCAAAATCACCATTAGGGTCGAAGTCACCACCATCAGTGCCAGCGCAAAGAAATAACCATACTTCCAGTGAAGCTCAGGCATATTAAAAGGCGATGCGGCGGTATTGAAATTCATACCGTAAATGCCGGCAATTAGAGTAGGCGGCGCACAAATAGTAGTGACAACGGTGAGTGTCTTCATTACTTCGTTCAGCCTGTTGCTGAGGCTCGATAAATAAACATCCATCAAATCTGAACAAAGTTCGCGATAAGTTTCAATCAAGTCTGTAATCTGTACCACATGGTCATAACAATCGCGCAAGTGCAATAGAGTCTCTGGAGTGAAATTATCTGGGCTGGTGCGCAGTATTGAACTCAAAGCCTCTCGCAACGGAAAAAGGGCACGACGCAAAGTCAGCAGTTCACGCTTTGACTCATGCACCTGGCCAACAAGCTTTCTAGTGGGCTCATCAAGAATGCGATCTTCAATAATTTCAAGGCGTTCGCCAAAAATTTCGAGAACCGGATAATAGGCGTCGATAATGCTGTCGATAAGCGCATAGGTAAGATAATCAGCGCCATGACTACGCAACCTGCCACGGCCTTTGCGCAAGCGGTCAAGCACGGGTTTGGTGGCGTCAACCGGTCCTTCCTGGAAAGTAACGACAAAACCATCACCCACATACATACTTACTTGTTCTGTGGCAATCTGTTCAGCATGAATACCTTCACACGTAGGGTCTTTTGAAATTCGATCAATCATGTGAGCCACAAGAAAGAAATTTGCATCGTACTGTTCAAATTTGGCCCGCTGATGTAGATGCACAATATCTTCCATCGCCAGGGCGTGGATGTGAAATAGCTCCCCCAACCCTTTGATTATTTCGGCACTACCGAGCCCTTCTACGTTGACCCAGATCACCGGCCATTTTCCGATCTGAGCCTCAATCGGTGCCAGATCATTGACAGTTTCTTCCATGAACTTATCAGCGCCATAAGCGACAAAAGAAACAACAGATTTGGGTGCGTCAGGGTCAATGGTGTACGCTTCCGGATCAGCTCCTTGCACCCGATTTGGTGCGACTGGAGTGCGGCGCCTTTTACCTCGCGTGTGTTTAGTCAAGTGTGCGTCCTGGTTTTTGTTGAGCGGAACGGTGGTCTAATGATTTCCAGGTTTCGATGGCCCAGAGCTGTTCTGATTCTGTTTCAAAACAAATAGTAATTTGCGAAAAAGTTCCATGAGCAGCAGATACTCCGCGCAGCATCCAGAAAGCACTCTCTTCGTCAGACACCCTCTCGAAAAACGCGCGGCCGTGCACTGGCCCGTGTTCATATTTAAGGGGATCGTCAATCACTTTGATCTTCTGCAAAATATCTAAAGCATCCAGACTTTGGCCGCTGCTGTCACTTGCGGACATGCACGTAACCCTTACATTTCTGGTTTCGTCAAAAGCCAAAAATGTTTGGCCTTCTTCCAGCTCTTCAACAAAATTTCCAGGCACAGCTACAGACCAGCCGCCGCCTAGATTTTTGCGAACACCCTGGCGGCGATAGCCCACTAATTTTGCGTTCAAGGCTTTGTCGGCCATGGTTTCGATTTGCTCTTCGTACTCGTAGTCGCAACCGAGAAAATCAATCACTTGCGCCCATTCTTTCCATGGGTACTTTAAGTCAGGATCAAGACTGTAAGCGCTGTCGAGATGCTCCATAATACGCTCGAGCAGCTCCGCCTCTTTTTCTGTTAGAGGTTCGCGCCAGCGCACTGTGTTCCACATATAGCAGAGCGCGCGACCAAGGTGATACTCCGCACCATGACCGTCTTCCCACCATGGAAAAATATCGCGGCCGCTGAGTGGCTCTGCCGAAACGAGATCAAGCCACTCAAGCGTGCGTGGCCCCAACTGTGTCAGAATCGGCTCAGGCACATCAAATTGATGTCCATCAAATGGCATGGCCAAATGAAATTTAGCACCATTTTTAGAGAGCTCTTTTACCCTTTTGGAAAGCGCACCAATCCATGACTCAAACTCGCTGTAGAGCCTGACTTTGTCGCCGCTATCAAAGTAGCCTGTTTCATCAACAAATTCGTTTTGATCATCGGCTATCCATTCAATGCCGTGCACTTGCGACAGTTTGCGCACCAGGTCGCAAACGAAAATGTGGTATCCAGGTCCCGCCGAAGAAGTGGCAGCCGCCACGAGTAACGAGCCATCTTCACAGGGCGACAGCATAATCGGCTCGGCACCAGGGTGCAGCAGAACCATCAAGCATGGGTTACCTTCTTCGTCGTCTGTCCACTGACTCCACTCGAGCTCATCAAAAGCAACGTTTGTCAGCCAGGTCTCAAGTTCTTCAAGCTTTTTGCGGTCGAAAATAGGAGGCTCGGCCGCCCGTGAGCTATCTGAGGCAAATTGCCCTTTTAAATACAAACCGAGACTCATCGTGTCCTCCCTGACAGTCTGATTCTACACTGCCCCAGCCATGGTCAAACAGCTATCTTGACCAGCCAAGCGCAAGGGCTGCCAAGATGCTCGCTCAGGTTCAGCGAGTTTCACAGATCATCCATACTTTGTGAAAGCGACGGGCAGCCAGGTCATGGGCGCGAATAGCGAAGTAGAGTCGGCCTTGATCAACCCACATCATTTGTGCTTGCTCATCGCTGTCTAGCTGCAACAAAAGCACCCATTGCTCTGAGGCACGGGCTAATCGATCGCCTTCTGCGGAGGAGAAATCGAAGTCATCATCAAGCTCAAGGCCCGTGCTGGCAATTTCACAATCCAATTTGAAATCGCCGGCTATATCCTGGCCATGGCCAAACATTCTGTGAATTACGCTATCACCATAAATTTCTTCTGCCGCCGCCAGGTACGCGTCAAAATAGTCATAGCCGCCCGGGCTCAAGGTGGCCATTTCCACAGTAATGGCCGGATATGAAAGTTCTTCATGCATGCTGACTGCGCATGGTGCAAAAATCGAAGTCGTCGGTAAATTAGCTGGTGGATCAGTCTTTTTCAATAATGCTGGGTCTTCAAAATAAAATACACGAAAGCCCTGACTATCCTCGATGTTATTGCCCCAGGGCCCATCAAAAGCATCATAAAAGAAGGAAAGCACGCCTCTGGCAGGAAGTGGTTCATACGAATTTTTAAAGCTCTTGAGTTGGCTCAAATCAATTTGACACAAGAATGCCAGTGGAATCTTCGAGCGGCTCACAGGCCAATCAAATGCAGGCGGCAAACTCGGTCTGCCGCCTGCCCGAGAAAGGTTATTTTCAGTTTTGTCCGCGGCAAATTTTAAACGCACTGAATAAGCGGGATTCTGAAAAAGTTCTTTAAACTCAGAGAGACTATGCCTATCCAGCACTTCATTAATATCTAAAATTGCCACTTAAAATATTCCGCTTAACTGATGCCAGTGAGTTTTATCTACTTTGCGAAAGTCTGGCGCACCACATATAGAGTCAAGGTACTTACTCAGATGCTGCAGTTCAGCATCGTCGGTGTCACCTAAGAATGGCCGCACACAAAGGGCATTGGCGTTTTGCAGTGAGACTTTGCGTAACTCGTCGTCGACCATGATCATCCGAGCCAAGTCCACGCCATTAGCCATCACCTTACGCAAATCTTTGACAAAATATTCCTCGCCTTTGTGAAAATCATAACGCACAGTGCAGCGGCTTCTATCCCAAACAAATAGAGGAGGCGGTAGATCTTTCCACAACGCTTTGGCAATAGGAGCAATGTAGTTGCTAGTGGCAGACGACCATAAACCTAAGGTATAACGCTCGCCGCAGTGGGCGAGAAACTCACGCACATGAGGTCGATAGTAAATAAAATAGTGAGATAAGACCATCTCTGGGGCGCGATCAAGTGCTTCGTTGACTCCGCGAATCAAAGTCTCATCAAGGTCAAGAATTAGAAGCGGCTTCTCTATCACAAATGCTTATCTCACCTTCACTCGATGGCAATAAAATCAGGGAGCTACAGTTTCGCCAAATAGTCCAATCCACTCTTGCTCGAGCTCGGTATCGAAAAATAGAAGCCACGAATTGACCGGCAGCTTCTCCTGTTGTGCCACATTTCGAAGCACCACAACCGCTTCATCAAAATTTTCTATAGCCAGATCAATAAACAGGTGCTCAGCGTCGTGACCGAAACCAAAGACACAACCTGCCTCTGCCGCACGAAGCTGCTGATCAACTTGCCCGCGTAATTTGACAAACCACTCTGTAGCCACAAGCAACTCGCCACCTGTAATTTTCAGGTAGCAAAAACGTTCGCCATGTTTGGTGAAACGCTCTGAATAGAAAAGGCCGTTCAACACAATCGATTCAACAATGTCTTTCTTGGCCGAAACGAAAGTGCGCCGTGTTGCTGCTGAATGACTGGCGGCATCTTCAAATGTCAAAAGTTCGGCTGGTTGCAGAATTTGCAAACGCAGCGGCTCATCATCGATTTGCAGCTTTATTTCGAGCACCACTTTATCAACTGCTTGAGCAAACTCAGAGAGTGATTTAGTGTGTGTCATATCGATTGGCTTATCACGGGCAAACAGACTGACAATACGGCCAGCACTCGTGTTTATAACTTGTGTGGTGATGGTGCCAATCCACTTATTGAGCGTATCTTCGCCAACCAGATATTCACACAAACAATAGGCAGTTTCAATATCTTCGCGATCGTTTTCGCCGCTGAACGAGTCTGAGAAGAATGTGACGTCAACAACATTACGGCTAGAACGTACACAACTAATTTTAGTTTCGGGAATGCTCAGGCCTGTGCGAGACTCAAATATAGATTGCAGCACATCTACGCTCAGGGCCGGTCGCACCGGCAGAAACGACCAGCCTTCAATATGAGGCGCCATTTCGACAATAGTTTTAACTAGTGGCCTTTTATAGTGGTCCATTTCTGGAGTGATAATGAACAAACAAGTATCATCATCACCGGGCCATAATTCCCAGAGCAAATTATCGTTGATTTTATTCAACCCATCATCAACCCAATTGGCCAGTTCTTCGATGGGCAATGGTCTGCGTCCGCGAATGTGCGATTCAAATTCTTTAGAACGCTTGGCAAAAGATAGCCACCAGTTTTCAATCTGATCAAGCACGCGCTTGCGGTAGAGTACTTCCGTCTGAGACTGATTGTCGATGTAGCGCCAGCGCATTTGCTATTTGGAATCCGGTGAAAAATATTCAATGAGAAAACCATAGCTTACTGGAATCGAAGCTAAACTGTCTGAGATAAACCGCTGTTAAGCAGCATTTCAATGGCTCTGGACATATGAGGCGCCGGGTTCGCCCATGTAGAGCTCTTGATAAATCTCAGGCAGATTGAGTGGCAGAGCCGCAAGGGCGTTGTAATAGAGGCCTGTTTCTTCAACAAGCATGGCCAAAAGTAAATCTTCAGGCATGATTAAGGCGCCTGCAATATTTGCGTAAGAGGCCGAAAGATTGAAAAGGTTGCGACCTCATCGGTTATCTAGATTAAAAACTTATCGCCACGCTATCTCAGCGCTGGGCAATTTTGGCGCTAGCTCGCGCTCGTAACTCCTGCGCCTCAGTTGGCCGAGCAGTAGATTGCATCAGTTCGGCATAATTTTCGAGCACGTTGGCAAATTGCTGGTTAGAGACACCGCTGTTAGCGTCGTAAATAGCAATGGCGCGTTTATACAATGGCTCAGCGTCAGCAAAACGGCCCTGAGTGCGGTAAAGAATTGCCAGGTTGTTGCAAGCGGTAGCCACAGCCGGGCTGTCCTTGCCCGAAGCTTTTTCGTAAATAGCCAGGGCGCGAACATAGAGTGGCTCAGCCTCTGCATATTTCTTCTGGGCGCGATAAAGCTCGGCCAAGTTATTGCAAGCATTGGCTACTTCAAGACTATCCTTGCCTGAGGCACGCTCGAAGATGGACACAGACCACTTAAAGATGGGCTCAGCTTGCTGTAATTTACCCTGAGCATAATAAAGACTGGCCAAATTGTTGCGCACATTGGCAGCCTCGGCTGATTCTACTCCACTGGTCTTCTCATAGATAGACTGTGCCGCTTTATAGAGCGCTTCGGCTTGAGGATAGTGACCGGTTTGAAAATAGACCTGTGCCAGACTGTTTTCGCTTTCGGCAATGGGTAAGGCACCGGCCGGCAGATTATCTTCGCGTAGAGACAAAGCTTGTTGCAGTGTTTGCTCAGCTGCCTCGAACTTACCTTGTTGAGTCAGTGACACTCCCTGACCATTGAGAGATTCGGCCAGGGCCACCAGTTGTGGTGCCATAGCTTGATGCTGCAATTTGGTGGCACGTTTGAACAAATCATCGGCTTCGCTGTACTTGCCTTGCTTAATATACAAATTACCAAGCGCGTTCAGTGTCGGTGCAATTGATACGTCACTTCCACTTTTAGAGCGCTCTTGATTCTCTAAAACCTGCTTCAGTGTCTTTTCCGCACCAGCAAAATCATTTGCCTTAATTTGCGTTTCCGCTTGCGCGCGCATATCACTTGCACCGCTCGAACATCCACTCAGAGCCAATGAAGCGATAGCTATTGAAACTAATGCAAGGCTGCCTGCCGACTTAATCATGTTAATGCCTAATCTCCAATGTCTTATTTGAGATGCTTGAACAGACCAACACCAAGACCAACTGCCGCACCCACACCTGCGCCAGTAAGAGCGCGTTTGCCACCACGACCAGAAGCGGCACCGATGCCCAAACCAGCCAGAGTGCCTGTGGCGGTATCACGAGCAATGGGGTGACGTTTCATTGTTCGACTGCTGCGCACGAGGCCAACGCCAGCGCCGGTACCTGCACCAATGGCGGCACCACGAACAACGCCACTACCTGAAATTACCCCGGTTAAGGCGCCGGCACCAGCACCAACGCCAGCACCGATGGAAACAGCTTTAACTTTTGGATGTCTCTGGAAATAGGTGCGATTGTCACGCACTATGACATCGCGGTAAACAGGTTTTTCAACATAGACAGTTCTGGTTTGTGCGCCGCTTGAATACACGCGCCGAGGCACACTTGCAGCAGCACTAGAATTTGGATTAGGAGTAACAACTCTCACAGTATTTCTATTAGTGTCGTATACCGGCACCTGACGCACTAGTTGCGGCATGGCGGCACTGCTGTTCACTTTACCGCTTAAAACAGTGGTTTGGGCGAATGCCGGAAGCATCTGTAGACCTACAATGGCAACAGCCAAAGATGCAGTGGATAGTTTTCGAGTCAGCATATAAATGTCCTCAATTGCAAACACCAATTTCTATTTGCGTTGTCCTCCAAAAGACGCCTGGCAAAGCAAGAAGTTCCCCCGTGGCCGCAGAAGGCCACTTGAAAGGTAATAAACTTGTTGCAAAGCGTCTACAAAATGAGCTTGTACTTCTGCTTGAACCGGCTTTTCGCTTTACCTATATGCCTTAATTCTTGGCCTTAATTCTTGGCCTTACTTATTGGCTGCCTGGCGGGCTTCCAGTTCTTCCCAGCGGGCAAAGACTTTAGCCACATTAGTTTCAGCTTTATGCAATTCGTCCATCATTTCGGCCAGTTTCACATGATTGGCTGATACCTTAGGGTCTTCCATGCGTTTGCGCACTACTTGCAATGCGTGCTCTGCTTCTTCTACCTTGAGGCTGATCTGGTCTAGCTCTTTCTTCTCGTTATTCGATAAGGCTTTGAGATTTTTTACAGCCACACTACTAGTGGAGCTGCCGATTTTATTATTGCTATTGGAAGGCGAATTGCCGGAACTCGAATTATTCTTCGATTTATTTTTTCCGCCGCCGCCCCGTGTAGACTCCCACTGCGCGTAATCAGCAAAGAATGAAACACCACCCTCACCGTCCAGGGCAAGAATAGTGGTGGAGATAGTGTCGATCATGTAGCGATCATGTGTGACTAAAACAACGGCACCAGGGAAATCTTCAAGACTTTCTTCCAAAACTTCAAGCGAAGCAATATCGAGATCGTTGGTGGGCTCGTCGAGTATAAGCAAATCTGCTTCCTGCAACATCAAACGAGCAATTAAAATTCGCGCTTGCTCGCCACCAGACAAATAACTGACAGGCATAGGCAGTTGGTCGGGGCGGAAGAGAAACCGTTTGGCCCAGCTAATTACATGTATTTGTCGATCACGATAAACAACCGAATCGCCGCTGGGGCAGAGGGCTTCTTTTAGGGTAATTTCTTTATTGAGCTGATCTCGGTTTTGATCAAACCAGACAATCTTGAGCAAATCTGCTCTTTTAATGGTGCCTTTGTCAGGCTGCATCTGATCGGCTAATATGCGCAGCAAAGTTGTTTTGCCACTGCCATTGGTGCCTACCAATCCTAACTTTTGTTTAGGGCTCAAAACTAAGTCAAGGCCGGAAAACAATTTGCGCCCACCGAGAGATTTTTCAATTTGTTTGGCCACCAAAAGCTCTTTGGTGCGGCGGCCAGACGAACTAAAATCGATATTGACCGAACTGGTCATATTGTTGCGCGCTTTGACTTCGGCAAACTCATCGAAGAGTTTACCGGCTTCACGAATGCGACCCACCGACTTGGTTTGACGGGCACGAGCACCGCGCTGTAGCCAGGCTACTTCTCTGCGCATTTTGCTGGCCAACGCTTGCTGCTCGTTCGATTGAGCAGACAAATACTCGGCGCGAGCTTCTAGAAACGAGCTATAGGGGCCCTTGCAGCTTAAATAGCCATCTTTATAAGTAGAATTCAATTCCACCGTGCGATTGGTGACATTCTCGAGAAAATTGCGATCGTGGCTGACGAGAATGAAAGCAAAGGGGGCAGATTTCAAAAGGTCTTCCAACCATAAAACGCCCTCTAAATCGAGGTGGTTAGTTGGTTCATCCAGCAAAAGAAAATCAGGTTCACGAACAAGAGCACAAGCCAGAGCCAGGCGTTTACGCCAGCCTCCCGATAGTGACGAAACCTGAGCATCGAGCTCCTCAAAACCAAGCGTACTTAGAGTATATTCCGCACGATTAATCAGCTCTGATTCTTCAATATGCTGGTCGGCTAGCGAGGCAGCTACGACATCGCGCAGAATTGCCTCAGGCGGATAAGGATTGTCTTGAGCCAGATAAGCGATATTGAGAAATTTTCTTGTGGTGACGGTGCCGGAGTCAGGCTCATAAAGCCCCGCCATAATTTTAAGCAATGTAGATTTGCCCGAGCCATTGGGGCCGATCAAACCAATCCGCTCACGATCATCAATAGTGATCGAAATATCGCGGAAGAGTGGGCGAGCGCTAAATGACTTGGTTAAAGACTGGCAACTGATTGCAACTGGCATAGCTACTGATTATACAGCCCGAATTCTATGGCTGTCACTCAAGAGTGACTATATTCGCCCTTTTGTGATGTTATTGTATAAACGCTGAGACTTTGTAGACCAGGAAAAAGACGATGAAAGTTTGGGTTGACGCCGACGCCTGCCCGGTTGGAGTAAAGGACGTTGTAGTCAAAGCTTGTCACAGACAGGCCATCGACGCAGTTTTTGTCGCCAACAAAGTAATTGTGTTACCCCTTTCTCCGTATCTGACTGCGGTACAGGTAGAAAAAGGCGCAGACATTGCCGATCAATATATTGTTGAAAGGGCCGACAAAAATGATCTCGTTATAACCCAGGATATTTTGTTGGCTGCGCTACTTGTGCCGAACGAAGTGACTGTAATCGACCCGCGCGGGCACGTTTTCACTGAAGAAAACATCGGCGAACGAGTATCAATCAGGGCATTGATGACTGACCTAAGAGACAGCGGCGACATTACCGGCGGGCCCAAGCAATATACCGACAAAGACAAGCATCGCTTTGCCAGCGCCTTTGATCGTGCGGTCACAAAGCTGAAGAACGCCGCCGCTGCCCAAAAAGATTGATCGAGCTAAGCTTAAGGCTCTGACTCTTTGCTGCCTATTAAAATGATATTGGTACCAACTTGATAAGCGGAACCGTTTTTAGGATTTTTGATTTTGCCGTTGGCATAAAATCCGGTGGATCCGGTTTTGAATTCTTTGCCATCAGCCTTGATGGTGCCCCAGACTTCGCCGCTGGTGGTCTTGAACTCGATAATTAAAGCTGGAGGCGCATCGGTGTCAACTTTTTTGGCCATAGTGAATCTCCTCTGGGTATGACACAAGTCTACAGGATGAATCTGACATCGCAATTGCCTTGCCAAGCATCCCGGTGCCGATTCGATGAGATTTATTGACTTCCAGCAGAGTGAAATATATGCAATACTCCTCCATTAAGGCTACCGAAATAGAGAGCCTGCTGCACCAAATAGTGTTGGTGTAGACGCACTGCTGGAGATTAGATGAAGAATAAGCTATTTGTAGGTAACCTTTCCTACAACCTGGACGAAACAAGCCTCGAAGAACTATTTGCCGAGTCCGGCAAAGTTGTTTCGGTGGCAATCCCCACCGACAGAGACAGTGGCAGAAAGCGTGGATTCGCTTTTGTTGAAATGGGCAGCCAGGCTGAAGCCGAAGCCGCCATTGCCAGCTTGAACGGTAAAGACGTGGATGGCAGACAAATTGTTGTCAACGCATCCAAGCCTAAAGAGAAAGCCTACTAAGAATCCACTAAAGTTTTCCATGCGACACCCCATTCCTGCAAAGGTATGGGGTGTTCTCTTATTTTTGCATCCTAAAAAAAAGGCTTTACCTGTAACATGTTGCACAAGCTCCAGAGACTTACACAAGCGAGGCCTATGACACACTTTCTAGACAAATATCTGGCAGCAGCCGGCGCCATGGTGATCATGACGGGCGTGACCGGCATGGCAGGCTGCAGCTCAGCAGCAGACAAAGAGAAAGAAGACCTTAAGCGCGAACTGAGCGATGCTAAAGCGCAGACATCCAGCCTGCAATCGCAGTTGACGCTGATGCAAAATTCAAATGAGCAAAAGAAAAAACAACTTGAAAGCGGCAGTGGCACTGCCACCACCATTGATACTACAATCTTAAATACTAAAGCCAACAGCGCCGCTGATCCAAATAGCGCAGCTACTAATACGAGCACAAGCGCAAACACAAACACAGTTCAATTTACAGATCTGGCTGATGTACCCGACAAAGAATTGATTGAACAGTTGGCTCAGCTACACGTTTTTGACGATCTGGCACCTACATTTAAACCATATCAACCAATCACTCGCGGCGAATATATTACCTGGCTTTACCGCGCATACAATGCCATCGTGCCCAAAGACAAACAATTACGGCTAGCCCCGCAGAGCACACAACAATTCAAAGACACTCCCGAAAGCAATGCCGCCTACAAATATGTGCAGGCCCTCTCTAATGCCGGTTATTCAATCGGTTACAAAGACGGAACGTTCAAGCCTGACAAACCAATTACAAGAGAAGAGATGATTGGTATTAAGGTTGGCCTTGATGTAGGCAAAGATTTGCCACCCTACAGAAGCCAGATGGAATATATCTGGAAATTCTCCGATGCTAAAGACGTCGATGAACGCTTCACCGGTTATGTCCAACAAGACTATTATACTTCCGGCCCCCATGGCAGCAATATTCAAAGAGCATTTGGCAAAATCGGCAAATTCAAGCCCAAACAACCAGTATTACGTTATGAAGCGGCAGGCACACTCTGGCAGCAGGGCCAATTTGGCAACAACGGTGGCATCACCGCCGCTGATACCAAAAACAAGTCTAACTAGTGGCCCACGGCACCAAGATATTCACCCTTTTTAGGGATGAAGAAGACAAATAAAATACCCACCAGGTAAACCCCTGCCACGCTTGACGCCGCCATAGCATAAGAGCCGCCAAAGGTATTGATCAAAATGCCGCTAGCCAACGCTGCCACCACGGCAGCATATCTTCCGGCATTATAAATGAAACCAAATGCGGTGCTGCGCACTTTTGCTTCATAGAGTTCAGGCAGATATGTCCAGAGAATAACAAATGGCAGGTGCGAGAAAAAGCCTAATGCCACAAGCCAGATTAATAGCGGCGTGCCGAAGGAATGCACTGTATTGAACATGCCGTAGGCAAGACAATAGGCCATGAAAAACGAGAGACCCATAGACCAGCGGTAACCGAATTTTTTTATGGCTATGCCGCCAAGCAAACCCGACAAAATCATACCTATGTCTTTAGTGAACATGGCATGACTGCGCTGCTCTACCGCAAGTTCGCCGGTGAGCTGATTAATCCACGCAGGAATCCAAGCAATCACCGCCCACCAGCAAACGATGGCGACGCTAGCCACAGCAGCTACCGAAATAGTCTTTTGGCGGTTCTCGGCAGTAAATAACTCTCTGAAGCAAACACCTGCATTAATGCACATGGTTTTGAAAATACTTTTGCCACTGTTCGCACTTTCTTGATCGCGCACCGCTTTAGCTTTGAGAAACTCCACCGGCTCACGCAATTTAAAGCGCATGTACACAGTTAAGAATGCTGGCACTATTCCTGCCATAAATAGATAACGCCAGCCGTAGTGGCCAAGCCACAAATTAAGAGAGGCCGTCAGTAAATAGCCGACACCAAGCGAGGTAGCCAGAGCGCTGACTGCATAAACTTTGGTTTTGCTCGGCCAGCACTCAGATAAAAGTACAGCGCCAATGCCCATTTCGCCACCAATACCAGCGCCGACCAAAAAGCGATAAATGCCAAGCTCCCACCAGTTATTAGCAAAAGCGCACAGGCCTGTGCAAATAGCATATAAGAGGATTGTGATTGTCAGCGTTTTTGCCCGACCAATATTGTCGGCCATGGCGCCAAAAATCATGGCGCCCAGGGCCCAACCGAGCATGAATAGAGCAATGATATAAGAGCCATACTGGCCGACCACTGCATGCGACTGAGTGTGCAAGAGTTCAGACAATGCGGGAAAGAGAACCATGGCAAAAATCGAAGAGTCCATGCCATCGAAGACACCACCAAGCCAGCAGGCAATGAGAACATGCCATGGGGAGGGCGCATTGGCCACAGGCTCGAGCGGCGATAAATCATGCGCCACAGCACTGACCTCGTGGACGCTATAGTCAAAATGCTCAGGGGTTTCCACAAGCGGAGGCTGTTTAACCGTTTGCATAGCCACTCCCAGTTCTTAAGGAGGGCTAATAATAACTGACCGTCACTAGCTCATCCAGTCTCTGAGTTTTTATTAAGGTAAGCAGATAGTTTAAACGGATGCTCAGCACTGCCGCGCCGGGCGGTTCAGCAGTTTGACGCCGGCCTCGCTTTCAGCCTGGTCAATTGCTTTAGGCTCGACGAAAAGGCCTTGTCGTTCGTAAGCTTTCCAAACTTCCGACCAGCGCATCACAACATAGGTACGGGGCGAATATTTCTTAGCCAGCCGCGTGATTTTGGCATTGCCGCTAGGCAAAATCTCAAGACCATCGAGCTCAGAACACTTGCTGCAAAATGCCCTTTGTTCTTCGAGGCCTTGCTCGAGTTTGACAATTTCGCCTTTTTCAAGCTTGCGATCGCAGCCGTGACAACGGGAGGCGCGATAAAGTGCATAGACTACCGGATCTACTTTTGCAATTTTAGCTGCTTTCGCAGGTTTGGTCGCTTGAGAAGGATCAGCAATTGTCTTTTCAGCGTCGGTCTCGATTTCGGCCACGTGAACTCCTCAAAAAAGGATATTAAAACACGTTGTAGTCTACACCCATCTTTTGATTTTGCGCGATAATTATTATCGTTGGCAATAGGTTGAAAATAAGCCGTGAATCTTCCACCAAAGCTTGAAGAAGCCGTCCAAAATTATGGTTACCCTCTGTTATTTGCAACCATGGATGGTGCCCATCTCTATGGGCTGCCTGCAGCGTCGATGCAATTTACAGTGCGCGGTGTTCATATTTTGCCCACAGAACAAGTTCTTGGTCTCGACTCTACCGAAGACCTGGTGGAAGTATCGAAAACCGCAGACGATGCAGAATTAGACTTATGCACTCAAGATATAAAAAAGTTTTTCCTACTGATGTTGAACGATAACGGCCACGTCATGGAGCAGCTTTATTCTCCGCTTGTGGTTCTAACTAGCGATCAACACGACGAGCTGAAAGAAATTGGCAAAAGCTGTTTGACCAGGCTGCACTGTTATCACTACCTGGGGCTGGCAGACGCGCAGTGGCAGCTTCTTTGCAAAGAGAATACGAAAAAAGTCAATGATCTCTTATCGGTTTACAGAATTGTTTTGACAGGCACGCACCTGATGAATTCTGCCACCATTGAAAGCAATCTGAATATCCTCAACCAAAAATTTTCTCTACCTTATTTGGGCGAGTTGTTGGAGAGAGCCACAGAGCAATCCGCACTTGACGATAAGGAATGGGACTTTCACAAAGAAGAATATGAAAGGCTGCGTGAAGTTTTAGAAGACGCTGCAGATGCCACCATCTTGCCGGAAAAATCTACTGCCCGAGCAGCGCTCAATGACCTTCTTAAGCGTGTGCGGTTATCGACATAAGGGGTAACATTCGAGCGTGATGCCGTTGACATCCCACGGGCGGCAGGCTAGGATTAAATTAAGTTGGCTTAATTTACCTTGGTGACAGGCGGGGGCTGCGCGTCCAGGCAAATTCTCGTCCGGTTTCATTCGACATTGTATTTACGGGCGCGCTGCGCCCGCCCGCAGGCGTTGGGCTACCAAATCACCACAGGTCGGCAGCTGATGATGAGCTGGCACTGATGAATTTTGATGAGAAAATGATGGCTCTTCACGAAGAGCTTGTTTTGACGAAAGCACAATTGAAAGTGCTTGAGATAGAACGCGCCAAAGAAACAGCTCAATACAAACAGCTGCTGCAACAATTTCAAGAAACTCTCAAAATAAAATCTGACTTCGTCGCCCATGTCAGCCACGAGATACGCACACCTTTAAACGGTATGCTACCCATGATTGACCTGCTGCTAAGGTGCGAGCTCGACCCGCAGGCCACTGATTATGCGCTTACACTAAAAGAATCAGGTATTTCACTACTCAATATTATCAACGACGTTCTGCACCTTTCAAAAATTGAAGCCGGAAAGGTTGACGTCGAATCTGTGGAATTCGATTTGATATCAGTAGTAGAAGGTGTTGGTCAAATTTTGGCTCCTGCAGCCGCATCAAAAAATTTGCTTTTGCTGTCAGCCATTGATAGCAACGTACCGGAATGCATCATCGGCGACCCGCAAAGACTGCGACAGATTCTACTTAATCTCTGCAGTAATGCAATTAAGTTTACCGAACGCGGTCAAATAATTTTGAAAGTATCTTTTGGTCTGGCGTTCAATGGGGCGGACCAATTGACTTTCCAGATTCAAGACAGCGGCAGTGGCCTCAGCGAAGAAATGAAAACACATCTCTTTGAACCATTTTTCCAAGCAGCTCAAGATGCCAGCATTAGCAAAGAGGGTACGGGCTTAGGCCTGAATATCTGCAAACGCTTGGTAGAGCTTATGAACGGCCGACTGTTCGTTGAAAGTGAACTTAACGTTGGGTCGACTTTTGGCTTTACTTTGCCGGTCACTGAAAAAAAGAATCTCGAAATCGAGAAAGTCTGGGGTTCAGTAAGTGGTGCAAATCAGACACCACGAGAGTATCGCAAAATAAGAGCGTTAACACTCGAACCATTTTACAACGGCCAATCTGCCATTGCTGATATTCTCAAAACTTTCGATATCAGCACCTCTACCGTCACTACGGCGCATGAGGCCCTGACCATAGCGCAATCACCTGCGGCAGTGGCAGACCCAAATTTTGTCATTTTCTTAGACATGGTGCGCGGCGATCAAGAAAGCAATTTATTTCTCGCGTTGATCAAAAGCTTTCCCATATCAAAAAGTCTAAAAACAGTTCAGATTGTCGGCCAAGAAGGCAGTGCAAAAAACACTAACAGCTTGCTTACCATCAGTATGCCAATGCGACGACAATCGGTCAACCGTTGCCTGAGCAAACTAGATAACCGAACAACTGCCAATGAGACGAAAACACGGTCGCATCAGAGCACGACTCTGGGTCTGGACCCACTGGAATTTACGCAGGCTAACGCACTAATGCGCAGGGGCGAAAGAAAGCACGCTCTAGTTGCCGATGATAACAAAATCAATCAAAAAGTGGCCTTTATATTTCTCGAAGAGTTAGGTTTTGCAGTAGACCTGGCTGCTGATGGGGTTGAAGCCGTGCAAGCCTTTAAAAATAAACACTATGATATGGTCTTTCTCGACTGCCAGATGCCACGCTTAAATGGCTTCGAAACCGCCAAAATTATCAAAGAAATTCAACAAAGGCGCGGCATTCTCACACCTGTTATTGCCATCACAGCTAACGCTCTAGAAGGTACGCGCGAAGAGTGTATGGCCAATAATATGGATGATTATTTGTGCAAACCGATTGATGCAGACAACTTGGAAAATCTGGTGATCAAGTGGCTCGGCCACTCAGTCAAACGACAGAAGACGGCCCGGACAGGCGCAAGCTTTGACGGAGAATCATCGTTGCCGCCGGGCAGCAAATTTAACAGTGAGGTAAACTCTTCAGGAGATTTTCGGTCTACTCATACCCTTCCAGCAGTGCGCCGACCGCCACCTGAACAAATTGGTTAACCTTCGGGAACCAATCGGAAGGTGCTCTGTCTAATTGCTCAGTCATATTAAACGATTGAGGTAAAAGTATGTCCATGAATGCAGAGCAGCTGCTCAATATGAGTCCAAAAGAACTCGATGTGCTGTTCAACGAAGCCGAATGTGGCCCGGTTCCACATGGCATTGCCAAAGGCACAGCGCTAATTGCTCCAGGTTCACGAGCAGGCTCTTCGCTTTCTCACATGGTTCGCTTTTTAGCTTGGCAGGGTAAAACCTTTGACAGCAAAAAAGGGGAGCTAATTAACCGCATTCTGCCAATCGGCCATAGTGCAGTGGTAGCAAAGGTTTATGAAGATCAAAGCTGGATGGATAAAAAGCCATGCATCGCACTGGACTATTCAAAGACTTCGCTGCTGGCTAAATTTGTTCGTGATGAAATTCGTCTCGTAGACAAAAACTTCTACCTGGGCAAAGTCTATGTTGGCAGTCTGCCAGTCATTCACTTCTGCCTTGAATTTCCCCAAGAGCCTGCGGCTTCTGCAGCAGCTTAGCTGCTATAGCTAAATTGAATGGCCGGCTTTACTCAGTATTGCCGGCCTTTTCGTCAATTATTTCTGTCGTCATCTGTTTTTCATCAGCGACATTTCTATCAGCCCGCCATTTCTCAATCACCCTTTCAGAAAAGCGATCGGCAACAGCGGCAATAGTCAGGGATGGATTAGGCCCAATAGCAGCCGGCATCACTGAACCATCAGCTATAAACATATTGGGATAATTATAGACTTCTCCGTGAGTGTCTACCACGCCTTGCTCCCAGGTAGCACCCATAGGACAACCGCCGAGTGGATGAACTGTAATCGTCTTACTTAAATACCAGCTTGGATAATCTAGAAACAAACCTGCCTGTAGATAATCAGACATCTCTTTCATTTTCGCTCTAATGGCATCGAAGAATTTTTCTGAAGTTTTTCGCGGCATTTTTAAGTTAAGAGCCTTTGATTTTTTATCAAATTCCATAACACCATCAGATTCGTCTATGCCCATTCCGACCATGGGAAAGCTAGATACCAGGCCGTCTGCTACACCCAGAAATTCACTGACTGTATACGACAAATTGATATTGCGGTGGAAACCAAAAATGCTTTTGACATAATTAACAACCAACTTAAGCCAGCGCAATTTTAAGGCGTTAGCATTGAGCGTCTCAAGCAGCCAGATAATAGTGGTGGTAAATGTCCAGTCTTCGACCACAAATCGAGTTTTTTTGTCGACCGAAATATTGCGTGCAACGCCGGTAATTACGGGCCCAAGATAGGGCTGAACATTTCGCTTCTGCACTTTATCTTCAACTTTTTCCTGACAGCCTATGGCTACTGTTAGCAGATCGCCGTTTCCAGAAAGCCTTGTACCAAGCGCTTTGCTGATATTGGGAAACCATTTTTGATTGTATAAAAGAAGCGATGTACTGCCGAGGCTTCCGGCTGCGAGCACTAAAAATTTGGCCTTGAGGCCGATGGGATTTTCAGAAGTTGATTTAGAAACATGCGAGGTATAAGTGACAACATAACCTCCCTCAATTGGTTGCATTTGTTTCACTTCAGCCAGAATTCGCAGGTCAGCACCTAACTCTTTGGCCATTGTCAAATAATTGAGGTCGAGTGTATTCTTAGAGCCGGAATTACAACCTAAATAACATTCGCCACACAGCCTGCAACCATAGCGATTGACACCATGCAGATTTTCGGGTGTATGCAACTGCTCACCGGGCACAGGATTCTCGACATCGTTGCCGAAAGTGATGGCAATGGGCACCAGGTCGAAAGGCATACCAACTGCGCCTGCAGCTTCTTTAAGCACGGCTGTTTTGACCGTCTGATTATATGGGGTCTTATCAAAAGGATAGGGAACAGGTTTGAGAATTGCCTCTACTCGATCGTAGTGAGGTGCTAAATCTTGGTACGTAATCGGCCAGCCGTCAAACCATTCCGGATCTTTACGCAAAAGCACGTTGGCGTAAATCAAAGATCCGCCACCTAAGCCACTAGAGGTGATGGCATCGGAATCTTTAAAAGACCAAAAGTCATATAGACCCAGAAGTCCTTTGTCGGGCTGCCAAAAAGCATCTTTCATCTGATCAAGGCTACGTGGAAAAGTGCCTGGCGGATACGTTTTTCCACGCTCCAACAGGCACACTTTCATTCCGGCTTTAGAGAGGTTATAAGCCATTACAGAGCCGCCGAAGCCGCTGCCTACGATTACAACGTCAAATTCGTCTGAGGTCACTGCTGTCTATAACCCGTCTTAACTTTTGGCTTTTTTGGTTTCGAGTTTGTGTTCTAACCAGCTGATAATTTTCTGCGAGGCAACCAACACAATTGTAGAACAAACAGCTAGAACAATCTTATTAACCATAACCCTCACCTTGATTCGGTCGTGAAAGGCTCCCAAAAAATGGAAACTACTCCATATGAAGTAAGGCCAGGCCAAAAGTTCCAATTTCCAGGCTTTCAGACCATTTATTTAAACAAACCCAGGGACTGAAGGTCGTGCACGGGCTCATCAAACGAACATGAGCCGACGGAATGCATGAAATTTTGTCTGGCGTCCTCTATTTGGTCAAGGCTCAACATTCGGCCTTTCCAGGAAGCATGATCATCAAAGGTGAATGCGGTTGGATCGGTTTCGGAAAGTATGGATAAAATATTTTTTTCGCCGTGCCAGGCAAAAGCACTTGCCATTAAAACATTGAGGAAACCATGCATCACCGCACGTGGTGCCCCGTCGTCATAAGTAAGAGCATAATCGGCACGAATGGGATGGTGCAAACCAGCAGTAGCTTTAAATGGCAGTCGCTGAGAAGCACAGCCTGAAATAAATTCTGCTACTTCTTCAACACTGGGAATCGCCGCTGATTTAATTCCGCCGGTGCGCAGCTTGGCAAACGATCCTGAATCTTTGATTGACTTAAGTTGAGCCAGGTCAGAAACCTCACAGTAAAGCGGATGCGCAGCCGAAATTAAAGCTTTGCTTTCTACGGTAGCGGCGCGAACATGATCGGTATCACCCAGCAAAGCAACTCGGCCATTTAAAAATGCGGGTAAATTCTCCATATCTTTTGCGGGCACCACCAACCAGCGCAACATCCAGGAGTACTCACTATTTTGATAAGAATGATAATTGGCAATGGTCTGATCAAGCGAAAGCCCCGCAGGGGGGAACAATCCGGCATAGTCGATGAACTGATTAAGCAGGGCCTTCAGGGCTGGAGCGATTGGTGCTGTCATAAAAATTGGCCTTAGTTTAATGATGCTCTTGGTCGGCAGCTCACTATTCTCTAGCGATGGCCTTACAAGTAATAACATTCTTCCACTTTGGTGCGATAAATCAAGAAGAAGGATGTTGCCATGAGAAACAAGCGGTTAGAGACTAGCCAACTGTTTTTGCACTAGCCTCACCTGGCTGGCGTTGTACTGATTACGCGCCAGATATTGCGTCTCGTCTCGAGAATCCCACTGTAACTCATACAAAATTTTGGGCGGACATTTTTTCCAAGCTATAAGCTGTTCTACGAACGATTCACGACAGAAGCTGTCAGGCCCGTTGTGATAAAGCCAGAGAAAACATGGAGCCAATTCATTATCGCCGGCATGTTCTGCAATCGTCCGCAAGTGCATCCCCGCTGAGTGAATATGCTCACGAGACTGCATAGATCTGAGAAGTGACAAAATCTTGACCGCATCCTCAGGCCTGTAATTGTGCGCAAGAAGACGCAAAGCGATTGGAATCATCTCTTCCCTGCCTTGTCGAAATAGTTTCAGCGCTTTACGCCGCACTAAATCATTTTTGAAATGAGCAAACACCTCTGCCGCAGCCCATTGAATCTGGCGACTTTCTGATTCGACAAGATTGAGCAGCTGGGAGTCAAATACAGGCATGGAGCGGTAGGCGAACACGCTAAGCAAAGCCAACTGTTTTCTTCGGTCTTGAGTGTGCAAAAGCATATTGAAAAGCACAAAAAGATCTTGATCAGATGCTGTTCTACCAAAGCGCCGATACTTCATATGGGCGAAGCGAGACTGATTGCCGTCCTCAAGGGCATCAACTAAAAAAGGCAGAGAGAGAGCTTGGCGGGGCAAGCAGGTTTTCTCTCGGTTGGCCTGATGACGAGCACAGGCATCAAGAAATAGCCTGATGTCGTCGTTTTTCAAGGATAAGACCTTCAGCCTCACGTCAACTACTTCTTCGCCAAACTCTTCACGGGCGTCTTCTAAGATCTCAAAGCAAGTGTCATCTTCTATATTTTTTTGATTAGAGCCCAGGACCTGTGCAACAAATTCTAAACCAGCAAGGCCGGCTACTCTAAACAATTTTACACCGCAAATGCCACCTCCCCCTGCTGCAGACAGCTGACGAAATTTGGAAAACATCACCGGGAGAAATTCAATAAATCCTAATTCAAAGAAATAATGCGACAAACAGATTTGCTGCACCATGTCATAACACTTGTATTTCTTTTTCTTCTGCAATTTTGCCAGGAGCGCCCCTGCATAAAATCTAACGCGGCCACTCAAGGTCACCAGCTGCATCAGCCAATACACACGGTCTCCTTCGATTTGCATGTCGTATACGTAATTAATTAAAAGTGCATCCAGAATTATCAATTCAATTCCGTCATCACCATACTCTTTCACGTGCAACAAAGCGCTACCTAGCCCGAGTTGCACCGCCAGCGCAAATTCCTGCGCAGTCAACTTTTTTGCTTTCATTTAAACCACCAAATAAAGTATTACTAGCCTATGCGCCAGTGAAAGTTATTTGCCAGGCACCAGCACTCTCGGGTGCTGGCGCCTGCGCTCAAAGTGGGCAGAGGTGCGCACTATTTTTTCGTGCAAAGCAAACATGGCACACACCGTGTGACCATGCTCTCAATCGATTGATTTTTAGGCTCTTAAAAGCAATAAGGGTTGCGGCTCAATTTAGAAAACATTGTTCAACCCTCCATGCGAAATTCTTATTGCACTATATCACTTTCAACTATTCAATCATATTAAATTGGCGCTATGCTAAACGTCGGTAGCAATGAGCGCGTGCTGTGAAACATCGCAAAAAATTAATTGTGGGACTGATTCTAATAATAGCTATAGCCGCGCCGACTTTAAAATATCGCCGCTGGATCTATAGCTATTTTGCTCGCCTGCCACTTTTTGCCAGAGCTTTGCCTGCTGCGCCAAGTGAGGTTCTGTACACAGTCGAAGACCAACTGGCGACATATGGTGATGTGGCTCGGGCTAGACTTAAAGCCAAATTTAACAGCAAAAGTTTGATTTATCCACCCCAGCGAATGGCATTGTTTGCTCTAAAGTCTACCGCTGAAATGCAAGTATATGTGGCACCACCTGCGGGGCCTTACCAATATCTTTGCACCTATCCAATACTGGCAGCCAGCGGCGAATTAGGCCCTAAGCTACGCGAAGGTGATCGCCAGGTTCCTGAGGGAATTTATGAGCTCACTCTGGAACCAAATACCCCTTATCATTTAGCTCTGAGACTAAACTATCCAAATGCAGACGACTGGCAACGGGCTAAAGATGACGGCCGTGAAAGCCCCGGTAGCGACATTCTCATTCATGGCAATACCTGCTCAATTGGCTGCCTGGCCATGGGTGACGAAGTCAGCGAAGATTTGTTTGTGCTCGCCGCCGACGCCGGTGACAGGCAACTGCCACTGATTATCGCGCCACACGATTTTCGATCGCTGCCCTTGCCGAAAACAAAAGAAACAGACCCATTGTGGCTGCCTGCGCTTTACTGCCAAATCAAGAGTGCTCTAAATGACTACCCGGCTCCACCGGCGGCAGAACAAAACCCACAGCAGCATTAAAGATACAGCGGGTTAAAAGCAGGTCTGTAGTTTATGATACACACAAGTGCTTAAGGGATTTTGTTGTGTGGCCTTACCGAAAAAAGTATTTTCTTAGCAGCGCTTTATTATTGCCATTGCTCTTCGCGCCCAGCCCATTGCGGGCTCAGGCCGATGACAGCTATCCCCGCATAACGGCCATGGAAACCACAATTTTAGGCAAGAAATTTGAAGATTCTTTGCCGGAAAGGTTGGCGCGACTAGAAATCAAAGCTTTTGGAAAATCGTCAGATAAAGCAGCGTTAAGCGACCGCACCGATAAGTTAGAGAGCTACTTTGAGCAAACTTATCATAAACAGTTGTTCGTGCCTGCGGCCGGTTACCAGGGGCCCGATGACCAAGATTCTTCCGATCAGACAGGCTCAAGTGGTAGTGCCACCACTAGTAGTGCTGCTTTGGGTAGTGTGGATATGAGTAGTTCGTATCCACGGGTGACTGCCCTGGAGCAAGCTATTTTAGGAAAAACTTTTGAAGGTGAACAACTCACAGAGCGCCTGACACGTATGGAAGTAAGTGCTTTTACGAAAGATTCATCTAGCCAGGCTTTAGGCGATCGCACAGATGCCTTGGAAGACTATGCTGAAAAGAAATTGCACAAAAAAATATTAGGCCAGACGTCTACCACAAAAGACAATCCAGAATCTGGAGCTTCTGGTGGTGGTGGCGCTGGTAATGGCACAAGTAATGCTAGTGGTGGCAGTGGCCTGCTGGCAAAAATGGGTGGTGCATTATTGGGCCTTCCTGGTGGCGGCGGATTTTTTGCTCCAGGCTTTGGCCCTTTTGCAGGTGTAAGGGTGCGCCAGCGGTCTGCCGGCTCTCCCGGTGACGAACAACCATCGGCACCGAGTCACGCACCTTCGACCGCTGACGAGGCAATTATCGAAGCGCAAACACCACCACCGGTATCGTGCCGCATCACTACAAAAGTAGCCTGGTGTGAAAAGCGCATCTTCGGCCAAATTTCGCAAAAACATTTGCCTGAGCGTCTCGATCAGCTAAATATAGCGCTAAATTTCGCGCCCGGTAAGAACAGCATCGACCTGATGGATGATGTGGACAAGCTAGTGAAATCTGCGGCTCAAAGGCCGGTGACGTCGGCGCACTAAGACCGGCAGTAACAAAAGGAATCTCTGTGGCAATCGGTAAACACTCGCTCGGCTTCACCCTCTTTCTTGGAGGGCTGGGAGCCTTACCTCCTTTATCTATTGATATGGGGCTACCGGCGCTTACGACTATCGGCAAAGCTTTGCATTGTTCAGACGGCGCCGCAGCTTTGACTTTGAGCCTGTTTTTAGCGGGCTTTGCCATCGCACCGGTCGCAGGCGGCCCCCTTTCCGATCGTTTTGGACGAAGACCTGTACTACTTAGCGGCTGCTTAATTTTCACAATTGCCGCGCTCGGGTGCGCCCTGGCCCCATCAATTGAATTGCTTTTATTTTGCCGATTGATTCAGGGAATTGGAGCAGGGGCAGCAGCAGTACTATCGATGGCATTGATTCGCGATTTATTCGAAGGGTCAGAAGCGCGGGCTAAACTTTCATATGTCAACATTTTGCGCAGCTTTGCGCCCATGATTGCACCCACGTTGGGTGCGTGGCTCCTCTCCGTTGCCGACTGGCGGTGGATTTACGGGGTTTTGACTATTGGCGGAATAATAATTTTAGCGGTGACCTATTTTGGTTTCAGCGAGTCTGCCACACATGAGCTCGAACCGCTCACATGGAGCGCTCTCTGGGCAAATTATCTGACCGTGCTGACCCACCGCGTCAGTTTCGGTTATGCCATGGTCAATGCTTTGATGTTTGGCTGCATGTTTGCTTACGTTTCTAATTCACCCCTGCTGCTGATTGGCAATTTTGGCTTATCAAATCAAATATTCGGTTACCTATTTGCCGGCACCGCATTCGGTATCATGACTGGCGCCTTCGTTAACGGCAAACTTAGTGAAAGAAACATTCCACACAAACTGCCACTTGTGGCAGGATTATCAATGGCCTGCGGTGCGACCTTAATCAACCTGATTGTCACCGCTACAGGTCACGCAGCAGCGCAAACATTATTCCCATGCCTCTTTCTCTGTACATTCAGCGCTGGCCTGGTGGCACCAAATTCTGCTCATGGATGCCTTCACCCCATGCCCAAAATCGCCGGCGTAGCTTCTGCAGTTTTGACTTTCACGCAAATGCTTGTGGGCGCAGCTTCCAGTGCAATCGTCGCCTTTCTGTATGACGAACGTACCGCGTTTGCCATGACCGGAGTGATGTTTGCCTTCGTTTGCTCGGCGGTGCTCGTTTACTTTATCGTGGTGTCACCAGCGGAAGAAAGTGTGCCGCGCGAAGCAGTAGTTAGATAAAATTTGGACTCTCAGGGTTTTTGACAGTGATTTTAGGGAGAATAGTGTGCAAAATAGGTAAAGCGCACGAAACTCTTTGATAACAGGTGCAAAATGCTCAGTAAGCCTATTGGTGACCGCAAGCAGGTGCTGGCTCTGGTAGCTGCAGTTCTTTTTGGCGCGGGCATTGTTGCCACTAGCCAGACTTGCTGCCGCAAGGGCCCTGAAGAACCGACAATCTCGCGCGATGCAGCAGCAGAGATTGATTACGGACCATTTATGGACAAGCTACAGAGACGCATTAAACGCGCCTGGTTTCCACCGAAATCTAAAACATCGCGATACGGTAAGGTTTTGTTCCTCCTGCATCGTGATGGAACAGTCAGCAAGTTACGTGTAGCCGTGCCTACAAACAATGAAGAAGCCGACAAAGCAATGCTTGTGGCAATCGAAAACGCAGCGCCTTTCAACAATCTCCCTGACGGCTCTCCCGAAGCGGTCGATATTGAGTTCTCCTTCGACTACAACGTGTTCAACAGAAATTAGTGTGTTCCTCAACTTACCCGCCGTGCTCGTGATAAAGGGCAAAGGCTGGTGCGCAGCTGCGGTCGCTGATCACCGCATTATTCGATGCACCACATTTAGTGGCGTTGTAAGAATTTATGGACCCGGGAAACTAAAATGAGCAAAATCGCCCTTATAGCCGGAGTAACCGGTATCACCGGACAGAATCTGGCCAACCACCTGGGCCCTCTAGATGACTGGAAGACTTATGGTTTATCACGTAAACCATGCACAATAGCTGGAGTCGATTCGCTGGCCGCCGATCTGATGGATTCAACATCACTGAAGAAGACGCTTAAGGACAAAGAAATTAGCCATGTATTTTTCACGAGCTGGCAAAAAATGGAATCAGAAGAGCGCAATTGCGAAGTCAATGGCGCAATGCTTAAAAACTTGCTGGCGGCACTGGATGATCATCCCCTGACTCATGTGGCACTGGTCACCGGCGGTAAACATTATTTTGGGTCATTTTCTGATTCAGGAAAATATCCGGTTGTGACACCATATCGCGAAGAGCAGGCGCGTAAACCCGGATTGAATTTCTATTACACCCAAGAAGATATCTTGTTCGACCAGGCAGAGAAGCAAGGCTTTACATGGAGTGTGCATCGGCCCAATACCATCATCGGGCACACGGTCGGCAACCTGATGAACATGGGCTCGACCTTAGCCGCCTACGCCACCATTTGCAAAGAAACAGGATTGGATTTTACCTTTCCCGGCTCTTCAACAATTTACAACGGCGTCTGCGACGTCACTGATGCACGCTTGCTCGCGCGTCATCTGGTGTGATCGTCAACGACTGAAGCAGCACAGAACCAAGCCTTCAACACCGTCAACGGTGATACCTTTCGCTGGAACTGGATGTGGCAGCAACTGGCCGAATACTTCGAACTCAAGGTCGGAAGCTATTCTGGCCATGTGAACTCGCTGGAAAATCAGATGCGTGATATAGGACCAACCTGGGAAAAGATTGTAGAGAAGTACAAACTTGTTCCTACAAGTCTTGATCAAATCGCGTCATGGTGGCATACCGACTCGGATCTTAGCCGACCCTTCGAGACATTTGCCGACATGTCTAAAAGCAGAAAGCTAGGCTTTCTTGATTATCAGAAATCGAGCGAATCGTTCATTGATGTGTTTGATAAACTGAAGGAAGAACGGTTTATTCCGTATGTGTGAAGTGTCGCCAAAGAAAACCAGTTCATGAAATACAACAATGAGAGTTTGAGCAAGTTTCTAACATTGATTCTTAGACACAAGCCAGAGCTTATTGGCATTCAACTCGACGAGGCTGGCTGGGTATCGATCGAAATCCTTTTGACTGCTTGCTGCAAACACAGTAAGCCGTTAGAAATGGATCAATTACTCGAAATTGTTAGAGAAGATAAAAAGGATCGATTTGCATTGAGCTCAGACAGCAAGATGATTCGAGCGAGCCAGGGACACTCCGTGCGCGTTGAATTAGGCTACGAACGCAAGGCACCGCCGGCCTTCCTTTATCACGGGACTGCTGATCGATTCCTCGCCTCCATTCAAAAAGACGGGCTTGAAAAACGCAAGCGCCACCACGTTCACCTCTCTGTTTCGAAAGAAACGGCTTTGTCTGCGGGTGAACGCTATGGTCTTCCAATACTCCTAAAGGTTGATGCAGAACGAATGCATAACGATGGTCACGTCTTTTTTCTCAGCACGAACGGTGTGTGGCTCACTGACGCGGTTCCACCGCAGTACATTTCGATAGTGGCATAGTTTTCTCCAAGTCCACACACAACCTTGCAACAAGCTCTTTCCAACTCGAAATTTGGTGAACACTTGGTAGGAACTGCGAGAATTTCTCCACTTCACGCCGGTCTGCATTTAACAGATACAAATTTGGCACGCTTTCCAAATAAGAGAGTACCTCTAAGCGGTCATCCACGAAATATTTGGCATCAATGTCGTAGCAAATAGCCGCTTTGTCTGAGCGCTTTCGACAGAAATAGATATTGCTTTCAGGAACACCGGTAATTGCAAAAAACGAGTGATGCGCCAGCCATAATCTAGTTTTTCGTTCGATGTTCTCGCCGCATTTTGAAACAAGATGTATTTCGAAACCAGCTTGCACTAATAGCTTCAGCGACGCAAAGGCTTCTTCCACCGCTGTCGAGTCCAAAAAGTTAGGGCCAAAGAATGACGTATCAGTATTATCGTTTACCCGATCAATTAATACGCCTCCAATATCCACACCCAGCACGCGTTTTCTATCGGTTTTCATCATAAATCTCCAAGTAGGTCTATGAATCCACCTTACACTGATACACTATAAGGAAGAACTATAATATGCCTATTAGCTATAAGGACTGCTTATGGTACCGTCGCTCAATTTAGATGTTCTCCAATCATTCTTGGTCTTCGCAGACAAGCTCAATTTCACGCATGCGGCAGAAGAACTTCACATCTCACAGCCAGCGCTGCATATGAAGATTCAGGAGCTAAGTGATGCAATGGGGGTGACGCTCTATAGGAAAATCGGGCGGCGTCTTGAACTGACAGAACATGGCAAACGGCTTGCCAGATTTAGTAGAGATATTTCACATCGCAAGACGGTCTTTCTCAATGAACTAATAACAGGTTCAGACAACGAACCTGTAATATTGGCAGCTGGAGAGGGAGCCTACCTTTATATTCTTGGCGAATCTATCAAAGAGTTTTTAAAACGAAAAAAACATCCACTAAGCCTTTTGACTCTCAACCGAGAAGGTATTCTCGATGCAATTCAATCGGGAAAAGCACATATTGGCGTCGCGCCATTAGAGTCAATTTCTCCGCCTGGGGTAGAGTCGACTCCATTGCTTAGAGTTGATCAAGTTCTGATATTGCCGTCTTCGCATCCACTTGCAACGAAAAAGAAACTTCAACTCAAAGACTTAGATAACTGCAAGTTGATCGTACCGCCAGCCGACCGGCCTCATCGCCAGATGCTATCAGCAGCGCTTCAATCAGCCGGAGTGACCTGGGAAATAGCAGTAGAAGTCAACGGCTGGGAACTTATGCTACATTTTGCAAAACTGGGGCTAGGGCTGGCAATTGTCAATTCTATGTGCACCATTCCACGTGGTTTAGTCGCACGGCCGCTAATTGGACTTCCTAGTGTGCACTATCACCTTTTCAATCTTGCTGGTGCCTGCGACCGGGGAGCGCAAGCCGAATTAAAGAGGATGATATTGAAAGGCGTACAATAATATCAGTCGGGACTTTTCGAATTGAAGAATAAAGTGCACTCAAGCTCTAAACCAGTTGTAATCAGCAATCGATTATCAATGTCAATTCGCAGGTCATTGGCCCTGTTAGTCGATTTGACTATAGCCAGTCTATTTTGTTTAACGCCGACAATTTGCCAGATTTTCAGTGGCGGAATACTTATTCTCAACGGAGATTTTCTATCATTGGCGCAGAAAAACGCCGCCGCGTCGATCTTGTTTGCGCTGATGCTTACACCACTTCCGCTGCTATATCTTCGATTCGTTTTTAAAATGTGGCTGCACTCAAACACTCCGGGTGAACGGATAACTGGAATTATCAACAACGGCTCCGGTCAAAGTATGTGGAGCCGCGAGCAATCATGCGGCCTCTGGCAGTATGTATTGGTTTTCTTCGCTGCTCTCTTCAGTGTGTTGATGACGGTGCTGTTAGCGTCTATAACAATGAATATTTCTCCGGGGCTCAAATCACTAGATACAACGGGTGGACTGCTCTGCCTGATCTATGCACCACTTGTTTTTTTCGTCACGCTAGTAGCGGCATATTATCCACACGCAAAAAGCGGATACGAATCGACGCTCGATTGGTGCTTTGGCGGAACAGTTATCGATGCCACCAAACCGGCGAAAGCAATAGAAGAATCTTAGCAAAATTTGTAAGTTAGCACAATTCTGCTTTAGAATTGATGTTAGAACTCAATAAAACTATCAGGTGCACGATATGAGCAAAGCGGTACCCCGTCAAGCATACATGGAACTGATAGAAGACTTTCCGCTAGTGCCACTGCGGAAGAAATCTGATTTGGAAAGCGCGGTCAAAGTAATGAAAAAGCTTGTATCACGTGGCGATAGCTTGAGTATCGGCGAATCTGACTACCTTGCTGTGCTGGGCGATCTGATTGCGCAATACGAACAGCGTCTTCCGAGACTGGCCGATCAAATGACTCCTCAAGAAGCACTCGCACATTTGATGGAAACAAATGGTTTAAGCCAAGTTGACCTTGTTGAATGTGTGGGTTACAAATCAAACCTCTCGGCATTCTTAAGCGGACAGAGAGGACTGAGCGCGCGAGCGGCAGTTCGCCTGGCAGAATATTTTAAAGTGTCTCCAGCATTGTTTTTGCCTAAGGATCGGTTATGAGCAAACTGATACTGGATTTAGAGCTGTTGACCATCGCCCTCGAAAATCACGGAGACCTTGGTGAGTGGTTTTTCGATTATGGATGACTTTGTGCAAGCTGAATCAAAGGGCGGAAAATAAATTCATTGCAACAATTTTGCCTTCCAGTTTTGGCTCTTCAGTCCACACTGCTATTTCCCCTAAATCTGTGGCAAATTGATTCAGTAGCGCCACTGCAATGTCTGCTTTATCGAGCTCGTTCTTTTTGAGACTTATAGCGAGTCTCAACTCATCGCCTTTCTCAAGAACTTTCTTCGCGGTGATAAGTTTGGTCTGAAAATCGTTAGCGCTAATTTGTAATTTAAGTTCTTTAACTTTTTTACTTGCCTCACGCCTCTGGACAAGTTTTTGGAACATATCTTGCTGTTGGCTGTTACAGTCAACAAACATCGCCACCGGCGGATCGGCGCACGGGTCCAAGGGATAGAGGACCAGGCCTCGTTCTTTTGCCATCTGTAAAGCAAACTTCGTCTGCATCAGACCAAGTTCAGTTCCGTCGAGGTTCCTGACCAAAATCTCGCGATACTTAGCCAACCCCCAGTCCATATCCAGAGGGCTTTTGTAATTTCGGTTACCTAACAACATTTCCTGAAGGCTAGTGTGGAAAGCCGAAGTACCATCCACTTTATCTTGTCCCAAGTTCTTTCCTATTGCGACTCTCAATCCAGACGTACTTACCCTCAACTCTTGGGCCAACTCTCGGATAGTCGGCACACGACCATGTCGCCGCTCGAAGTCGGCTATATGCTTCATCATATTTTCTGTGAACTTTCGATCCACGCACTGCCGTGTATTAGAAGGGCCAATATCTCAAGTTTAATTCGTTGCCTGGAAGGAGACAAGCGCTGCTAGAGGCGTCTTTCAAAACAGCGGTTAGCGGTATTGCTAGTTTAGTCTAACTAGGGTAGGTTGTGAACAGCAGTACCAGGGTAAAGGTGGCACTAATTGGCTGCCGAATCTAAAAGCATGAAAGGGAGCCGAATAGTTGACACCCCAATTTTCCAATCTCTTGCGAAGAAAAGCTTTACTGGCTGTAATTTTTGCCGCGAGTGTGATTGGCTCAGATCAGGCGACGGCATCCGAACGAAATGTTGAGTCGACTGAGTCCATTGTGCAACAGCTTACAAATCACTCACAGGCGAAACCGGAAATGAGGGCGCTTTATTTATTCATCGTGGCAAATCATTTGCTAAACGGTAGCAGCAAGGCTCAAATGGAAGCGCAATTCGGACCAGTGGTAAATAGCAGAAGTTGGTATCCCAAAAACTTTAATCAGCTCGTGGTCTCGTGGGCTGAACAAATTTCTTTAGATGCTCGCGATGCAGATTACGGCAAAACAAAGGCACAAACGAAGCCGGCTACGCAGCCAATGGCTGCGGAAGAGTCAAGTCTCACTAATTCAGCAATTAAAGAGGCACTTGCGCTAATTGACAGTTCACCTGACATATTTACAAAATTGCATTTTACTTTTATGGCTTCACGTCTGTATCAAAAGCTAGGTAACACTGATGGAATGCTTCAATGCCGCAAAATTTTGGAAGAAGCTTTCCAGGCATCTGAGAAGAATTCATCTGTAGACTCCGAACAAATAAAAGCAACTGCGTCAATTTTAAACTCGATGGCTTACGGTTTTATTCCGCTTCGTATAGCTGACTATCAACAGGAGCCAAAGAAACCATTGAAGCCCTTTACTGAAGCCGATTTCAAAGCAAGCGAAGAACTAAAACTCAGAGCAGCGGCCTTCGCAGACCGCCTAGCCCATACAGATCACGTGAGAAGGAAAGCGCACCGAGATCTGGCGCTTTGGTATTTGGAGCTTGGAAAATCGGAGAGCGCCGAAAGAGAAAAACAGGTTTTGTTCGAATTGGTTGGCGCCAAGGATGATAGCTTACTCATTCCGCAAATCAGAGGATGCGGTCAATTGGTCTGGTGGGAAAAGGCTCAGCCAGGGCTAGGTCGTGAATTCTCATGCGGCATGGGCTAAGCAAAGTGAGATTGAAGTGAGACGATCTTGACACCGTCAAAAGAACCAAAACGAAAAGAAGCACTTCTAGCCATATTTTTTGCAGGTAGTGTGGCCAATTCGCACGTGCCGGCACTTGCTGAAAAAAACTCCAAACCTCAAAGTACAGTTATACAGGCCATTGCAAATGACCCATCTGCAACGCCGGAGATTCGAGCGTTTCACTTAATTGCCCTTGCAAGAAGCTATATTGCCGATGGCAAAGCTAAAACGGAAGCACAATTCGGGCCCAATGTCAGACACTTAGACATGCGTATGTCACCCAAGAACTGGCAGAACATGCTAGTTTCGTGGGCTGACGGGGCGGCATTAGAAGGCCCCTCCGCCAATCACGGTGTCAAAGTAAAAGCAGAGATTAAGTCGGGTCTAACGGCTACACCTCGAGAAGAAGAAGAAGGCCTTGCAAATAGGGCCCTAGAAGAAGCTTTGACGCAAGTGGAGATGGTATCTGATAAGTTTACAAGTTTAAGTATGTACTTCATAGCCTCGCGCCTTTATCAAAGATTGGGAAATATTGATGGCCTACGGAAGTGTAATAAAGTTTTGGCTAATGCATTTGACGAGAATTCACCCCAAGACAACGAAAAGATTAGAGCAGCCACTTCAATCTTAAATTCGATGGCTTACGGCCTAATTCCTCTGCGAATAGATGACCAATTCATATCGCATAAATCACATGTGAAACCCTTTACACAAGACGATTTCAAAGCATGCGAACAACTCAAACTAAAAGCGGTCGCCTACGCTGACCGCCTGCCTGCAACCGATCATGTGAGAAGAAAAGTTCACCGTGATTTAGCACTCTGGTACGCAGAACTTGGCAAATTGCAAGCTGCTGAAAAACAAAAGCAGATTCTATTTGAACTGGTCGGTATTGAGGACGACGCTATTCTTTATCCCCAATCGGTTGGATGCGGTCAGCTTGTTTGGTGGGAAAAAAGCAGAGGACGGTCAACAATGCTGTGCGGTATGGGCTAGGACAGGGAAATTAAGGTGCGACAGTCTTGACACAGATAAGAGAACTAAAGCGAAAAAAAGCACTGCTGGCAATAATTTTTGCAAGCGGAGTTTTAAATACACAGCTGCCTGTTTTTTCTGAAAGCGAAACGCAATCGACCGATTCGATAATAGAGCAACTGGCAAATAGCACAACAATTTCGCCAGAGATCCGCGCTTACAGCCTGCTCAGCCTAGCGAGAAGTTATCTCAAAGGGGGTGATAGGACCAAGACTGAAGCGGCTTTTGCAAATATTATTAGTGCACCAACACACTTCAAGCCCAGTTCAAGATGGCACAACGAATTGGGCTCGTGGGCAAACCAAGCTTCTTTTGAAGCACGGGCAGCCAGTAGCGCTAAACCAAAAACAGAGTTACATTCTGGCATTCAAGAGATATCAGCTGAAAATTTAGTTCTTGCAACTGAAGCTCTGCATCAGGTAGTGACCCACCTAGACAATGTTTCAGGCACGTTTGCAAAGTTAAACATGTACTTCATCGCTTCGCGCCTTTATAAGCGGTTAGGCAACTTTGATGAGATGAAGAAATGCGATAAAGTGCTAGAAACAGCCTTCTACGCCGCTGAAACGGGCTCATCTGTTGAATGTGAACAAATCTACGCCGTTTCTTCAATTTTAAATTCGATGGCTTATGGTCTTATTCCTATTCACATAGCCGACCATCAATCACAGCAGATTGCAACTATCAACCTTTTTACAGAAAACGAATTTAAAGAAAGTGAAAAATTGAAGCTAAGAGCCGCTGCGATTGTGGACCGATTGTTACCAGGCGATCACGTGAGGCGGAAGGTGCATAGAGACTTGGCGCTCTGGTATATGAAACTCGGGAAAGTGGAAAAGGCAGAGAGCGAAAAGCAAGCTTTGTTCAAATTAGTCGACAGCAAAGACGAAAAGATTCTTTATCCACAGCATGGTAGGTGTGGAGGCCTTATTTGGTGGGTAACAGTAAGTGTTTTCTCGGGATCATGCGGCATGGGCTAATGTCAAATAGCAAAAAACCTAAGCTCGGACTGTCGCTGATGCCGACCGATGATTTTCGGCAAGCTACTGATGAATTGTTTCAGAGCAACAAAGTAAATGCTCTCGAATGGAGTTTTGATCTGCCGCTAAACGGCGTCGCAGTCGAACCCTGGTGCAGCGAATTGCTCAACAAGTACAGCGAAGCAAATGCGCTCACCGGGCACGGTGTTAATCTATCGCCGCTTTCAGCGCAGTTTTCAGAAAGGCAGGAAGCATGGCTAGCATATACGCAGCAAGAATTTAAAAGTCGAAAGTATGTTCATGCATCAGAACATTTTGGCTTTTCGGAAGCAGGCCCCATTGCTCACGGCGCACCGCTGGCAGTACCAATGAACGCTGAGTCGCTTCACATTGGCAAGGAGATGCTGAAGCGGTACACAGATGCAACCCAATGTACAGTTGGGCTTGAAAATTTGGCCTTTGCATTTGGTCTTGAAGATGTTAAACGGCAAGGTGATTTTATTGATCAGCTAATTACAGCTGTCGATGGTTTTCTTCTATTAGACTTACACAATATTTACTGCCAAGTAGCGAATTTTGGCGTACCAGAACTTGAACTGCTAAACTCATATCCACTGTCCAAGGTTCGCGAATTGCATTTGTCCGGTGGATCTTGGAGCGCATCGGTATCTGGCAGCCGAGCTGCGGTGCGACGAGATACTCATGATGATGGGGTGCCACAAGAGGTTTTCAATCTTGCAGCTCTGGCGCCAAAGCTCTGTCCGAATATTGAATTTGTAATATTAGAGAGATTGGGCAACACCATGACGGATCCAGAATCGCAACAAGAATTTCGCGAAGACTTCGAAACTATAGAAGAGATTTTGGAGTTCTCCTATGCATAAGCAGTCGCTACTCGCGCAATATCAGGACGCTCTTCAGGAGCTACTGTCCAGCGGGCTAACTCATGACGAAATTCTTGAAGCCTTAAGAACAGACTCTCGCTTCAAATCTTATGACGAGTACATAAAACAATTCGACCCAGATATGGTGGCAGTAGCTTGCGAGCTAATGGGCAAGTGGGCAAAACATAAAGAGATCTAGCGATCGAGTCGCTGGCTAAAACTACGAGAGCACGTCATTTCACTTGGCCACACTGGTTCTTTATCCATTTACTAATATCGTCAATGACCATTTCATCCACATGGGACGGTCTCTCATATTCTTGCGGAGAGCATTTTCCAGAACCGCTCATGAAGAGATGATTTAGGCCGGGATAGAGTTTAAATTGACACTGATTAGCTTTTCCAGTTTTGTCTACCGCCGCCTTCCACCGCTCAAAGTCACCATCAGCGGTGACCTGGTAATCACGCTCACCCTGCAGAACAAACAAAAGAGGAAGGAGACAAGCGCTGCTAGAGGCGTCTATTGAACGGCGGTTAGCGGTATTGCTAGTTCTGTCTTACTAGAGTAGCTTGTGAACAGCAGTGTAGAGTAACGGTGTTAGTGATTAGCTGCAAGGTTTAATAGCAGGCAAGGGAACCCAATAGTTGGTTTCCCAGAAACTTACATTAGCTCGTGGTCCAAAAGTTTTTCGGATTCTGTAATTCTCAAAATTTCCCTTGCTGCAAAAACTCTATTCCGTTTTCCGCCTGTCAGCTCAGTGAGGATGCCCTGCTCAACTAACTTATCGATATTTAGCTGCGCCGCTCTGACAGTAATGCTCAGCGCATTAGCAACCGTACTTACACGCACATACGGAGCACCGAATAGATGATCCAAAAGTTGAAGCTGCAAACCGGATGATCGCAACGACTGAAGAGTCGTCCGGTATCTATGCTGCAGATCCACTAGCTTCTTCGATCGCAATAGAGAGTCTTTGGACTGCTCTATTATACCTGTCAAAAAAAATGATAGCCACCCGCCCCAATTACCCTCCTGGCTTACAGAGAGAAGCAAGTCGTAGTATTGCTGGCGGTGACTCTCAAAATATGCACTCAAATACAGTAGTGGCTGTGGCAATAATTGTTCTTTGCAAAGTATCAACGTTATCAACAACCGACCAATTCTTCCGTTTCCATCAACGAAAGGGTGAATTGCTTCAAACTGATAATGAATTATTGCAAGGCGAACCAATGCAGGCAAATTGTCCTTTCCATTGAGATATAGCTCCAAATCATTTAAAGCTTGCTTCATTTCTGGAACCGGTGGTGGCACGTACCTGGCATTGTTTTTCGTACATCCTGGAGCGCCTATCCAGTTCTGAATACGGCGCAATTCGCCAGCTGCCTGATTTTCGCCGCGGACACCTTTCATCAAAATCCCATGTAAATTCCTCATGAATCTAATGCTAAGTGGCAGCTCGTCTAACATTTTGAGCCCATAGTCCAGTGCATGAATGTAATTTAGAACTTCCAGAATGTCTTCTCGATTGTTCTCTGGCGAGCTGTTCTCTGATTCTTGAAAAAGCAAAACATCAGACAGTGACGCCTGCGTTCCTTCAATACGGCTTGAAAGAACGGCTTCTCTACCGATGAAAGGTCGAATTAGGAGATGCGGATTGGGCAAAGCACTGGTTGCTCCAGCAAGCTCTGCCAGAGCCGCACTGGCCGCCGAGATTAGCGATACAAGTTCCCAATCAAGCTTTATGTCAGGCGGTAGTAAGTTTGGCAAGAACGCGTAACATCCCTGTTCAATCTGCTTCAATGAGCCTGGCGCTTGCTTTAAGAACGACTTCGGATCCATATGATACTTCCGTTCGCATCAACCTATCCTTATTATACCAAAACCAGCTAAAGTATAATAAGAAACGGGGAAAGGAATGGGAGTTCCAGATACAGCAACTAAACCATCCTTGTCAATCACGTACACACTGGTTCTTTATCCATTTACTAATATCGTCAATGACCATTTCGTCCACATGGGATGGTATTTCATATTCTTGCGGAGAGCATTTTCCAGAACCGCTCATGAAGAGATGATTTAGTCCAGGATAGAGTTTAAATTGACACTGATTAGCTTTTCCAGTTTTGTCTACCGCCGCCTTCCACCGCTCAAAGTCACCATCAGCGGTGACCTGGTAATCACGCTCACCCTGCAGAATCAACAAGGGTTTATTCAGTTCTCCAATTTCTTGCAATGGATCATGCTCGCGAAGATCCAACCAGTATGCTGGATACGCTCCTAATATTAGGGGTCCATTCTCAGCATCTTTCTGCGTTAGGGCTTTAATTTTCGCGCGTTCTTCCAGTAAGTGTCGAAACTTGTTGTCATCGCTTGAGTGAGAACCACCAAGAGAATTTATGTACTCGACCTGCATTACCATCGCATCTTCAAGCGGTTGATTTGCTCCAGCTAACATGATTAGACCGCGCAGCTCCTGATCTTGAGCTGCAATCCTTGGGACTAGCATCCCTCCCAAACTATGCCCTATAACGAAAATTTCTGACGAAACGATCCTAGCATCGCCGCGTAAAACCTTGGCTGCTTCTAGCACGTCTTGCAGAGTTTCCTCCTTGACGGTAATAGTTTTTAAGTCTTGGGTAGACAGAGTGCTTGCGTGTTGCTTAGTGCGCTTGTTATAGCGAAGAACGGCAATACCTCTGGAGGCAAGACCGCCTGAAAGATCCCTGAACGGCTTGTTCGGTCCGACTGTTTCATCTTCATCATTAGGCCCCGAGCCGTGTACAAGGATCACAGCAGGGAACGGTCCCTTTCCCGCAGGAAGAGCTAAGTGCCCGTCCAATTGCCACTTCCCGGCGCCAACATTGATCTTCTCTTCCGAAAAAGTCGATGGTTTCACATATGGTGCGTCTTTAAATTCATCTGAATGTGGCACTATGAAAAATCCAGATATCTTTTCACTTCCAGAGAAGACAATCTTCAGATCAACTGTCTTTGTACCGAAAACAGCGGGCGTTAGAATGATAGTGTGAGCACCGCTTATTTCCACGCGCGGAGGAAGAGTCTTTGCGTACTTACCATTTTGATTTAGCTGCTGCCATACGAGACTAACCATCTGAGCCGGCATGGCAGCTTTCATGGTGGCATCGAAATATGTGGTCGATTCTTGGAACTCGCCCTTCGTGAGACTACTTATGAATGCCAATGCGGTCTGTTGCTGCTCTTCTGACATAGTTCCTCTCTTTGCAGTTTGCTGCGCGCCGCCGCTACTTGTAGAGGTCATTGCAAACACAAAGACCGCAACCATGGCCGAGAGGATAATGAAGTCAAAATTTCTTCCGTTCTTGAACACGTAACTCGACTCCTCCCGCCCGACACGACCTAATGATACTAATTGCCCAGCAAAAAGCCCCGACCCAAACAGGCCGAGGCTTTCAGGAGATTATCCAGGATTTTTCTAACGTCGTTATTTACAGTATTCGCAATATTTACTGTACAGCGAATATACCCGTTCTAGCGAATATACTTGTTGGTGAGCCGTCAGTGAACGCAAGTCCGCGAGTGCTACGATTGGCGAAAATACCCTTGCAAGTTCCGATTTCCATTCATGAAAAGCCTCATTACAACAGCAACCGTCTTTCTCTTTGCGACTTGCTCCGCTCACGGGCAAATGGATTTTGAGCAGGTTCAAGTTGGTGGGACTGTTTCAAGCAATCCGCAGAGCCAGACTTATCAGGGATACATCGAAGAATTCAAAAAGGCCGTAGGGTCCAAGTTTTCTGAGGATGATCTGAATCAGATTTTCCGCGACTACTCAGGGTACGTCATGACCGGAGTAGATACAACAGAATTGGCAAACGCAATTGAAGGACGGAAGACAACTTACTTCCCGCTTGCAAAGCTCAAGAACGAACCATTTTACGGCAAGAGCATCAGCACTTTGCTCCAATCCTCTAACCCATATCAGCGCGTTTTGGGATACATAACAGTCGCTTCCGTCGGCGATAACTCGTTCAACGATTTGCTTCTAAAGGCGGCAAAAGGGGAGTCCTTCAAGGACGGGAAGCTCTGGGCAGGACTCGCTCTTCTCTATTTAAAGGACAGTCACACTTCTGATCTTTTCGATTTTCTAGTCGAGAATGAAGAATTTGGCGATGCTCACATGCTCCCCTTCTACATGAGACTGAACAAGGAATCACTTCGGCGCACCGCTTATGAAAAGATCAATTCGAAAAATCAAAAGGCCAAGATTTTAGCCATTCAGAGCCTTTCAGAAACAGGACTTACCCCGAAGACCGAGCAAGTCATAAGAGAAGCTATTAAAAGCTGGGACTCATCAATTAAGGGTTACGCCATCTCCACTGTTACAGCGCTGGGTATGGGGAATTTGAAGCAACTTCTAGCCCCCCTGCTTAAGGATGAATCGATCAGAGAAATATCCTTAGAAGCCTTAGCAAATAGTCCGACGCCAGCCGATCAAGAATTTTTATCCACTCTGATACCGAGCAATTCCGAAATTTCAAAGGACATTCTTGATGCCTATTTGAAATCGCCTCGCAAGGAATCAGTGCTTAAATGGCTCATGCTGATCCGCGACAATAAAGTTGATTCAGAGTATGTGTTTTTCGTGGACGACCAACCACTACTATCTTCCGACAGCTTACTCGATGCTGTTAAGCATACGATTCGGAAAACGAGAAATCACAATATTTTGCGCGAACTCCCTCGCGCTCTGGCGGACCGAAAGGACGACGAGAGTGTCAATCTGCTCATAGAGTTACTCTCAGACTCTGATTCAACGGTAAGATACTCGGCTGCTGTCAGCCTTAATGGAAATAAGTCATCCCAGTTGACAAAACAATTGCCAAATCTCATTCGCAACCCCAACCTTCGGACAGTTGCGTTGACGGAGCTGTTAATACAAAACAATATTGATGGACTTCAAGACGTATACGAAAGCTTGCTAGAAAGCGACACGAAGAAATCAACTGATTGGTACCGGAGTTCCCTCCAGTACCTGGCGGCTTTTCCGCGTGCGAAAGATCGAGACTTATTCAGATCTATTCTGCAAAGCAAAAAAGACATCTTCATGAAGAGATTCGCAGTAGCAGGACTAGGACAGTTACGCGATGAAAGCTCAGTACCGGTTATCGTGCAAGTCCTCCGTGAGGAACCTCCAAACGACTTGAACGCAATTACGTACTTAGTTGCACTAGGAAAGATCAAGGGCGACTCATCGAAGGAAATTATCGAATCGTACAAAAAAAGCAAGAACGATTCAGTGCGTGAACTTGTTTCAAAATTACTAGCTACTTGGTGACTCAAAAAATCCTGACAAACTAAGTGATTTCAATTCCCCAAAATGAAATTGACGGGCCACGAAAGGGGCCATAACCTCCGACTAAGCATACACAGAAAGCCCCGACTTGCGAGGACAGTAGCCGTCGCTAAGTTCGAATTGGGCGAGAGCAATGAAGAGGCAACAAAAGAGTCAAGGCTTCTGAACGTAATCGAAATCTGATTCGGCTCGAAGGACCGCTTTCTGCTACTTTTCTCCTTACTACAGCCTGAACTGAAGGCAGTGTATGGTGGGAAAAACCGGGTAGTTGAGCTGGACCTGAACCATTACACTGTATCCACATAGCGGACCTAATGGCAAAATTTGCCCAAGACATGTCGAACCACAAAGCCAATACCAAATTCATTTTGTTCTTCCGGAAATTCACCGGTTTTCGACTGAGTGGATTCATACCGTTTCTGTCTGGCGTTAATCGTGCTCTACTTCGATTGGCACTGCCCTTATGGCTTATCAGCTGGCTTTCGAAAGCATGGGAGCGCATCGGTTGTGCTCAGCAATTCTATGCTGGCTGGGGAGCTGGTTTTCAGGATTTAGTCATTGCGGGCGTAATGGCGCTGCTAATAGGCTTCACCGCCCTGTGCACTCAAAAAGAGCGCCGCCTCTTTGCACCGGAAAAAGATTGGACAAAAATTCTCCAGCGAAACCGGCTCCTAAGCGGGTTGCAGGTCAGTTACTTGCTTGCAAGTTGCATGACGTTGTTGGTATTTTCAGCATTTTTCTCGACATGCATCTTCGATAACAGCGCTAAGGCTCTCGCATGCCTGATGAGCGATGTCGGACAATACGAACTCGCAGAACACATTTACCGGAGCGCTCCGGACTTGAATCACAACAAGGCGAGCGGACGCTACAGCTCTATGGCGGCGTGGCACTCTTCAACAACGCACGAGGCCCCTAACACTCTTCGCATGAAGAACGCCGCAGTTGCAGCAGTGTATGGCTGCCAGAGCCCTCAAATGGCTGGTAGGTATTTCTACCTCGGACTCACCTGCGGGCAAGGTCGAGTGAACCGCGATTCCGAAGCAATCTATTGGCATAACAAAGCTCTATCGCTATATCAGCAGAACCAGGCTATCACCAAGTGTGTTGACGCACTTGCCCAGATGGCGATTCTCCAAGACGAAAGCAACAAACAAGAATCCAAGCGACTCCTTGCTGAAGCAGCTCGTCTTCTGCCTTCAATAGATGAAGAACCATTTGTTTGCACACCAATCATTCAATATTTAGCCCAGCGCAATGGTGATAAAGAACAATCAGAGCTATTCCGCCGAAGTTTCGAGAAACATCAAACTTCTGCCGAGAGCACACCTTTGTGGGCGCTCGCTTCACTAACGCTTTTCGCAATCTTTGGCTCTGGCGTCGGATGCTCGCTCGCCAAGGAGCTGTCAGTAGCCACGCTCACCATGCGCACGGCACGAGACTGCTCGAAGGCTACAAACCTCCAAGTGCTAATGGAGTCGCTGAATGAACTCACTACGCTCAACCTGATCCGAGGCAACTCACAAGCAGCTGAGCACAACAGTTTGTTGCTATTAGCTTTGGCAGAAGGTCATCGGTCACTGACCGTTGCACGGAAAGAAATTGCCACTGTCGTTGAAACACGCCTGTCTCCGCCCCGCAGATGTGAATTGCTCCGAGTCTTCCTCGCCCTGGCAATCGGTTTATCATTTTACGTTTGAGAGTGCGACTAAGGGCGCCGGACCGATGGTGGCACGCCATTAGTGGGGAAGAAGGCAACCGTCTACAAATAAAAGTGCTTATTTAGCCAAATCAAGCTGCAATTAGTGAGACAAGCATCGCGCACAACGAATTCGCATGGGAAGTACTGATCCGGATCAGCGTTCATCCACTGCTCCTGTAGCGCTCCTTGCGCTCCGCGATAAGCTCCTTGGCTGTCGAGCAAAATCTTGACCACCAATTTGTTCTTTCTTATTTCATCGAGCATCTCTTCAAGGAAACCTATCCCCGCATCAGGAAATACAGAGTCGTCGACGTCTTTCTTATCAGACAAGAGACCCATATCCTTCAGAAACCGAACTCGCTGGCGTTCGGCAACCAAGTCGGTGCTGACCACAACGAAATCGTAATCCAGCAAACCATATTTCAAAAACGCACCTGCGCTTAAATCCTGGATATCTCCCGCAACGTCAATGCCATGCTGACGAATCAACGAGCATAGTTCATCGGGTGCCTTTTCAATGGACGTCAGCTCTACCTTAAGCCCGACCAACTGATCAACTGTTCGATAGCGCAATCCGCGGACTAGTTCTTTTATGACGGACAGTCCAGGGATTGCATTTGGTGGCAGTCCTAAGTTCGGCTTCGGTTCACGAGTCAGATCAAATACCATTTGAAAGTTCGTGAAAGATGGCTGTTTTCGCTTGCTTGTTTCTGGTGACAAATTACCGGCGGTCATCGACCGCAGTTTCTGAGCAAGCTTTTGCCACCACCCGTCAGCCACGTCAGAAATTCTCCCAATATCCTAAGCACAACGAATATTCTACCGGTTTCCGAACGCAGCGAAGCATGCAGAGTGTTGACGGCGGTTAAATAGCGCATAAATCTGGCGGCGAGATTTGTACTTGGAAG
>JAVHQC010000014.1:0-22620 GCA_036170915.1 Cyanobacteria bacterium auto_48_18 | reverse complement strand
ACAGTCTTGCTCAACCGCAAATTGCAGTCAAGAACTCAAGATACAAGGTTGTACCAGCTAACAACCCATGAGTTGTAAAATTTCTTAGGCGCGCGCAAAAAGATACAGACAATCCTGACAGCAGACGCTCTAAGACTCTACTCTGATTTATTACTGGCCAAAATTCGCAGAGCCGCCATGGCTGCGCCAAATCCATTGTCGATATTGACTACGGTCAGGCCAGCGGCACAACTATTAAGCATACTCAGTAGGGCGGCCACGCCACCAAAGCTACTGCCGTAGCCTATAGATGTCGGCACAGCAATCACAGGCTTCTCCAATAAACCGCCGACAAAGCTCGCCAGAGCCCCGTCCATTCCGGCCACCACAATAGTGACATGCGACTGGCGCAGAAGCTCCAGGCTATCAAATAGCCTTTGTACGCCTGCCACTCCCACATCATAGACACAGCTGACAGGATAACCTGCTGCCACTATCATTAGTGCCGCCTCTTCAGCCACACCAATGTCAGCGGTGCCTGCTGTAATGATTGCTACAGACGGGGCGTTTTTCTTCTGCGGCGGCAGCTGCCCAAAAACAATAGATTTGGGCTGTTCTAAATACTCACAGTCGCCAATATCGGCATTTTTTTCAGTACGCCACAAGTTTAATACCGCAGCCGCCTGAGCAGGCTCGGCCCTGGTCGCAATCACCGCCGGATGCAGCCCTCGCAACTTGCGCGCAATCTCTACAATTTGCTCTGGAGTTTTGCCTGGACAAAAAATTACTTCCGGATATCCTTGCCTCAGGGCGCGATGCGAATCGATTTTGGCAAAACCAAGATCCTGATAAGGCAAAATAGCCAGCCGTTCGCAGGCATCAGCTATAGAAGTCTGACCTTGAGCCACCAAGGTGAGGAGATCTTCTATAGATTTTCGCTCCATTTCTTGAACCTACCTGATCTCAGTCTGATTTGATCTATGTGTTTTTGTCGCTGGCAGATATTGTCACCGCTGTGGCAGTGGCCGTCAACAGGGCCGCTTTGCCCTGCTCGTAACCGTCTTGGTCAATCTGTATAGCACTAATTTTCGCTTGAGCCGTCTGAGCCCGAGTAAAAAGTGCAGCCAATAGCTTCGTCTCTAACTCTGCTTCGTTTTTAAAGCGATCGACCTGGTCTGCGCCAACTTCTACCGACAGTTTAATATCGTCACCAAGAGCGAGATAACGCACCCGCACCTGATTGAAATCGAATGAGCGCACCACTTGCTCGAGCATATCAATCAGAGCGAGCCGCTCGGGAGTGATATACGTGTGCTCGGCAAATCTTGAAGACAAGCAAGCGGCCTGAGGCCTGTCTGCAGAAGGCAAACCCTCTTTACGGGCGAGCATCCTGATATCGGCTTTACTCAATCCGGCGTCAATCAGTGGCGCAATTACACCATATTGTTTGGCGGCCTGATGACCAGGGCGATAATCATTTAAATCATCCAGATTGGCACCATAGGCGATGGCAGCTATACCATTATTGTTTCGCATAGTCTCGAGCACTGCAAACAAAGTGCTTTTGCAAAAAAAACATCGCATACTATCGTTAGCTCGGTAGTCGTTCGAATCGACTTCATCAGTATAAATTTCAATCAAATCAAAATTGGCCTGCGCGGCTTGTTTGCGTGCATCTGCCAGCTCAGAGGCTGCCAGGCTGGGCGAAATAGCAATGACGATGCGCGCCCGCTCACCGAGAGCAAGTCTGGCATAGTGAGCCAGAGTAGAGCTGTCCACGCCACCCGAATATGCCACGATCAAACTATCAAAACTAGCCAGAGACTTGAGTAATTTTGCTTCTTTTTCCGCCAATGCGAGGGTAAGAGGCTCAGACGGCATGGCACTATTCATCTTTTCTACTTTTTTACTTTTCTATTTTTGATTTACTTGACTGACGGCCGGTATGTTGGCGAGGCTAGTGGTGCCACTGGCAATGCGGTCAAGTTCGTTGCGAATAGCTGCTTCGTCAACACTCTCAACATGACCTTGCAGGTTAGCTAGTGTCAGCTTTAAGGCATCATGAGGAAGAGGTTGAGGCCGGCCCACAAAGATCTTCTGGTTAACGGTCTTAGCCAGACCTTCTTCAGCTGAGAGCAACTCTTCATACAATTTTTCGCCTGAGCGCAAACCGACAAATTCAATTTTGATGTCCTGGCCTGGCCGCAATCCGGAGAAGCGAATTAAGTCGGTAGCGAGGTCGAGAATTTTAACTGGTTTGCCCATGTCGAGTACAAATATTTCACCGCCAGAACCATACGCACCAGCTTGCAGGATCAGTTGCACAGCCTCTGGAATGAGCATGAAGTAACGAGTCGCTTCAGGGTGGGTAACAGTAACAGGTCCGCCGGCGGCAATTTGTTCGCGCCACAGTGGTATCACAGATCCGCGACTGGCCAAAACATTGCCGAATCGCACCGCCACATACTTGGTGGTTGAGTGTTGTGCCAGATCTTGCACAATCAGCTCTGCCAGCCGCTTAGTGGCGCCCATGACTGAAGTTGGATTAACCGCTTTGTCGCTGGACACCAGTACAAAATTGTCTACCTTATGCTCGTGAGAAAGCTCGGCCACGACCCTGGTGCCAAAAATATTGTTGGCGATAGCTTCGAAAACATTGAGTTCCATTAAAGGCACATGTTTGTGCGCCGCAGCGTGGAAAACCACAGTGGGTTTATGTTTGAGAAATACGTGATCGAGGCGTTTGCGATCGCGCACATCGGCAATCACAGGAATAATTTCAACCGGCTCAGGCAGACGACCGAGTTCTTGTTGAATAGAAAAAATCGAATTTTCGCCCTTGCCTAGAATAATCAGGCGACGGGGCTGAAAACGCACAATCTGACGACAGAGTTCACTACCAATTGAACCCCCAGCGCCGGTGACCAGTACCACACGGTCTTCAATATAGCTGGCAATGGATGCACTATCGAGTTCGACAGGATCACGGCCCAGTAAATCTTCGAGCGAAACTTCGCGCAATTGATTAATGCTGACATGACCATTAATTAGTTCGAAGAGGCCAGGAAGAATGCGAGTTTCAACTTCGGCATTGCGGCAGACTTCAACAATTTTGCGTATTTCAGCGGCAGGGGCTGAGGGCATAGCAATGATGACCTGGTCGATGCAAAGGTTTTCAATTAAAGAGGGTAATTGAGCGGTGGTACCAAATACGGTGATATTGCCGATGCGCTTGCGCAGCTTAGTGGGGTCGTCGTCAATCAAACCGACAACATCCACTCCCAGGTCAGAGCGTTGATTAAGCTCTTTCAAGACCATGGTACCGGCGTCTCCGGCTCCGATAACTAGAGCGCGACGGCGCACTGGTTGTCTCCAGTGTTTGCGCTGCGAATGCTCGGTTTGCAAACGCCTGAGTACGCGGCAGGCGGTAAAGAGGAAGAAGCAGAGGCCACAATCAATCACTAAGATACTGTAGGACAGAAGTTGCCCTTCCACTCGCAGCAAATCTGAATTGAAAGCACGCAATATCAGCAGCAAAGCGCTTACCGAAATTACAGAAACACCAAGTTCACTGACTTCAGTTAAACCGGTGTAGCGCCAGAGGCGGCGATAAACGCCATAGAACCAGTTGGACAGTACACGAGCAACTATGAAAACCGGCAGCACTTTGAAAAATTGTGTGCCGTATAGAGAGCCGATATGGCCGTCAAAGCGAATCAGGTAGGCGCCAGCCAGAGATAGCGAGAGCATGATGGAGTCGAGAACAACCTGAACCACACGCATCCAGGGAATCACCGGACCATAAACGGCGCTGCGCTCGCTGGCAGCAGTGTTAACGTCTGTGACTGGGGAACGATCTTGGCTCAATGCTTCTTTCCACTTGTGCGTACGCGAAATAGAATGGAATAGTAGCACTAGTCATGAGGTAGGTTGCTTAGGTCAAGTTCAGGTTAACCGGCGCTAAGAAACGCGCATTTTGCCTTTTTGTTTTGAGACCCACTCTTTAACGCGCTCTGGCGGTAAACCAAGCGAAAGACTGGTTCCTTTAATAGCGGTTTCATGCCCTACGTCGAGGCGAAGAATGTCGTTATACATCTTCACGGTCATCAATCGAATTGGGCCGTCTTTCAAACTACCCGTGGCCGACCAGACCATTAGCGCCACCGACACATAGCCAAGAAATATAGAGGCTACGCCAGCAAGAATGGAAGCATTTTTCAAAAGTGGATGCGTTTGTTGCACCCAGAAATAAATGCCGACTTCATAACAAATGAAGAGCACCAGGAAAAGCATTGGTTTGAACTGATAGCGGGTGGTGTAATCAATTTCTTCTTTCTTAGCAAAAATGTTGCCACGAGAGCTCTTAAACCACTCGGTATTGATTTTCTTTTCTGGTGGAAAGACAAAGCTGGCTCCAACAAGCACGCAGAAAAGGAAGAACGGACCGTAATAACAGTGATTTGGATCGCGACTGACCACTTCGTAATAACAGAAGGCCCAGGGCAGGGTAGCGCCGAGTATGCATAGCAGCATAAAACGAGGTAAACCAAGACGCTGTTCCATGCTGGCCCCGAAAGCCCAGAGGAAGAAACAGTTAACAGCCACTTGTTGAACGTCTAGAGAAGCAAAAGTGTTGTTGAAGCAGAAAGTGAAAAACTTGCCGATATCAGCCTGAATCGGCGCAAATGCAGCCATATTGCCGCTGAAACCCATCTTCATGTAAGTCATGGCTTCAGCTACCGTTTTGGCAGCCGGGGCACCGATCAAACCGTTATTGGCCAACCAGCGCTCGAGATTTGGACCATTGCTAGCGGCCGTCACATAAACGACCCCGCAGAGAAACACCATCAAAATACTGCCCAGCGGTATTGATTGTTGAGTGTCAAACTTGATCTTCGGCGTAACTGACGATGGTTCTTGTGGCATATAACCCGCTCAATGCTATCTACTAGCTCATTAATATACAGAGGTAGCAATAGATAGTCAAAATCTAATCTGTGGCTAGATAACTACGTTGACAAGCTTGTCAGGCACCACAATCACTTTACGCACTTGCGCTCCGCCCAATTTCGCCTTCATCTTGTCATCGCCAAAGGCAAGATCTTCAGCGCTTTGTCGATCTAAACCGCGGGCCACGCCAACCTTGTTGACAATCTTGCCATTGACTTGAAGCACCAGCTCTATATCTTGATCAACCGTCAAAGCATCATCGAACTGAGGCCAGCTGCTGGTATGAATAGAATCTTGGGCACCACTGGCGAAACCACATAGATGCCACAACTCTTCGGCAATATGTGGTGCCATAGGGGCAATTATCAGCAGCAAATTACGAATGGCGAAAGTCAGTAATGCGGAAGGCTCTTGAACTTTCTCACCTTCTTTGTCATTGGGACCCACTTCTTGCACATATTTATAAAGAGCATTTACGAGCTCCATACAACGAGCAATGGCGGTGTTGAAACCATAATGTTCATTGCCAAGATCAGTGGAAACAGCTTTAATTGCCTTGTGCACTTGTTTTAAAAGTGCCTTATCCACGGCGTTTAACTTCTCGCTGTCTATTTTCTGGCCGGCCAGCTTGCTGTCAATGCTGCCCTTCTCTAGCAGCTCATCAACGAGACGCCAGATTCTGCCCAGAAAGCGATATTGCCCAACAGCGCTATCTTCGTTCCACTCAAGTTCTTGCTCTGGTGGAGAAGCAAACAGCGTAAATAAGCGAGCGGCGTCGGCACCATATTTTTTAAAGAAATCGAGTGTGCCGACCACGTTGCCCCGTGATTTAGACATTTTTTCGATGCGCCCTGAGACCGGCGAATGCATAGTCACCATGCCCTGTGAAAGCAAGTTGGTGAAAGGTTCTGCACACTTCACGAGACCCATGTCACGCAAAGCGCGCGTGAAGAAGCGCGAATAAAGCAAATGCAAAATTGCGTGCTCAACACCGCCTACATACTGATCTACAGGCATCCAGTAATTGACTTTGTCCTGAGCAAAAACAAGCTCTGGATTTTTGGCATCAACATAGCGCAGGAAATACCAGGATGAATCAATAAATGTATCCATAGTATCGGTCTCGCGCTGCGCAGTGCCACCACATTTGGGGCAGTCGACGGTGAGCCAATCGTTCATTCTCTTAAGAGGGGAGCCGCCCTCACCAGTAAACTCCACACCTTCTACCGGCAAAATTACCGGCAAAGATTTTTCTGGCACAGGATTAATGCCGCACTTTTCGCAATGCACAAGCGGAATAGGACAGCCCCAGTAACGCTGCCGGCTGATTAACCAGTCGCGAAGACGAAACTGGGTATGTGCTTTTCCTGCCTTATTGCTTTCAGCCCAGGCGATCATTTTCAATTTTGCTTCGGCGCTGCCTAAACCATTGAACTCGCCGGAATTAAGCATAATTCCCTGATCTAAAAATGCTGCCGGCAAGCCGCCTACAGTATCTTTGCCATCAGCTGAGATAACTTCAGTGACGGGTAAATTAAAGACTTTAGCAAAGGCGAAATCGCGCTCGTCATGCGCCGGCACACCCATAACTGCACCAGTACCATAGCTCATTAGCACGTAGTCAGAGACCAGCACCGGCACCGCTTGGCCATTAAAGGGATTAATTACATGTGAACCAGTGGGCACGCCGGTCTTTGTCTTTTCAGCGGTCATGCGGTCTAATTCGGTTTTCTTTTTTGACTGCTCCACATATTCGTCGACCTTGGCCTTGCAATCAGGCGTGGTCAACTTTGCCACCAGTGGATTTTCAGGAGCAAGAACGAGATAACTGACACCAAAAGTGGTATCAGGTCGAGTGGTAAAAACATTGACTTGCAGTTCGGGGTGTTCTTTCACTTTAAAGAACAGCTCGGCCCCTTGAGATTTGCCGATCCAGTTTTGCTGCATGACACGCACGCGCTCAGGCCAGCCTTTGAGAGTGTCGAGATCAGCCAACAGTTCTTCAGCATAGTTAGTGATTTTTAGAAACCACTGATGCATTTGCTTTTGCTCTACTGGTGTCTCCGGATGCCGCCAGCAGGCGCCATTTTCAACTTGCTCATTAGCCAATACCGTTTGACATTCAGGGCACCAATTGACCGGCGCCGATTTGCGCACAGCCAGGCCGGCTTCGTACATCTTCAAAAAGATCCACTGAGTCCAGCGGTAATAGTTGCTGTCGCAGGTTGTAACTTCGCGCTCCCAGTCGTAGCTCGTACCAAGCTTCTTCAGCTGCTCATCGCGCATGTAGCGAATATTTTCTTTAGTCCAACTTTCCGGATGCAGCTTACGTTTCATAGCCGCATTCTCTGCCGGCAAGCCAAACGCATCCCAGCCCATGGGGTTCAATACGTTGAAGCCTTGCATGCGCCTGTGGCGGCTAATAACGTCTGAAATGGTGTAAACCCGCATGTGACCCATATGCAGGTCACCTGACGGATAAGGAAACATTACCAGTGAATAAAATTTGGGTTTGGAGTCGTTATCAATAGCTTTATAGATGCCCAGCTCTTCCCAGCGCTGTTGCCACTTTTCGTCGATTTCTTGTGGACAGTACTGGCTAGCCATTAAAATTTATCCCCTGTTCTTCATATATTGAGCCTTTGAATCTTACTTCGTATGTTTTCATCCCTCAAGAAAAAATCACCGCATGCTAAGATTTTTAGCGACTCGCCAGCCAAATCAGGCTGAAAAGCGCGCTAAAAAAGAAGGGCTAAAGATGGAATCCAAGGGCAATGCAAGCGTTCTGACCGAGCAGGCAAAAAAAGAAGGCATTCCAGACGAGGTGCTGGCCGAAGCAATTGAGCTCTGTCGTGGAGCCGAAGCTTTACCGGAAGGCCCCCTGGGCCTGGCTCGTAAACTTAATAACGCTTATAAATCGGGCAAAAAGCTGCGAGTGAAGTTGGGAGTAGACCCGACCTCTACCGATTTACACCTCGGCCACGCAGTAGTTTTTAGAAAGCTCAGACGTTTTCAGGAATTTGGCCATCAAATAGTGCTGATCATCGGCGGCTTTACGGCCTTAATAGGCGATCCCACAGGGCGCAATGCCACTCGCCCGCAACTGACCGAAGAAGCTGTGGCCGCAAACGCCAAGACTTATTTGGACCAGATGGGATTGATTCTTGACCTCAAAACCACTGAAATTACCAATAACACCGATTGGTTAGCTCCACTGACTCTTAAAGAAGTAATCAAACTGGCCAGCACAGTCACTGTTAACCAGCTTCTTGCTAAAGAAGCATTTGGCGACAGACTGGAAAAGCAACAACCTGTGGCCTTGCACGAACTCTTTTATCCACTGCTGCAGGCCTACGACTCTGTTGCCATTAAGGCCGACATTGAACTTGGTGGCACTGACCAGCGCTTCAATATTTTGCAGGGTCGTGAACTACAACCTAATTACAATCTTGATCAACAGATGGCAATGTTGCTTCCGCTTCTGGAAGGCACCGACGGCGTCAAGAAAATGTCGAAAACTTACGGCAACTATGTTGGTCTAAAAGAACCGGCTAGCGAAATGTTCGGCAAGTGTATGCGTATTCCTGACGAAATGATTCTCAAATATTTCGAACTGGCCACCACCTTAAGCGGTGCTGAAATTGACGCCATCGAAGCGGCTCATTTAAAAGCCGGCGGCAATCCTAAAGATGCCAAACTGAAGCTGGCAGCACAAATTGTGGCCCAGTATCACGGTAAAGAAATTGCAGAAAGTACTTTAACCGAATGGAATAATGTACACAGCGACGGCCAGGCACCGCAAGACATGCCATCATATGCGGTGCTCGAAGATAAAGCGATTTTCCGTCTGCTCGTTGACAGCGGCTTGGTTCCTTCTACCAGCGAAGCCAAAAGGCTTTGTCAGGACAACGGCGTCAAGCTTGACGGAGAGACGATTAAGGATCCCAACTTTGTAGTCGCACTCGGTAGTGGCACCGAAAAAGTGTTGCAAGTGGGCCGACGAAAATTTGCAAGGTTGACCAAATAAATTGCTCACTCATTTCAACATAGCCATGCTCGCCGAAGACCCTGGGCTGGCAACGCTTTGCGTCAACCTGGCGCAGACAAATTTTGCTCACCAGGCCGACCAATATTTGCTTGGTAAAGAAGCTCTACCTCACGTTACTCTCTGCCAATTTGAGGCAGAGCCAGAACGCCTGGCTGAAGTTTGGTCGACATTGAAAACGCTACCGATCACAACTCTCGAGCTGAAAATACATTCTCTCTGCATCAAACCAGGAAATGCACAGAACAAGGGCACCTATTGGGTTGGCTTAAGTGTAAGCTTAACTCCAGAGATCGCACGTCTACAAAAATCTGTCTTCGATACACTGACAGCGCTAGAAATTGCCGGCACCACTTTACCCCAGTCATTCTTTCCGCATATAACATGGGTGCGCTGCGACTACAAAAACGCACCTTGCCTTAAAACTATGCCGCCACCTGAACTTTTTGAAAATACCTATAGATTTTCTATGACCCTTGGGCGTTCCGATCAATATGGCGTCTATAAAGAGCGACTGTACTAACATCAACTGCATAAAGACAAAAGTGATATCACAATGAAAAAAACAATTGAGCGTGCGCTTCTTTCTACGGCGATGATCTTCTTGTGGGGCCAGAGCGCCTGGTGTCATGCCCAAATCTTTAGTGACCTGTCACTTGAGCAGGCCAAACAGCAAGCAAAAAAAGAACAGAAACTTTTGCTTGTAGATTTTACGGCAAGCTGGTGCCCACCTTGCAAAAAGATGGAATCAACCACCTGGAGCAACAGTGATGTGCAGGCCTGGGTGAAAGAAAATGCTGTTGCCTTGCAAATTGACGTAGATAAAGACGAGAAAACAACCTCGGCTCTAAATGTTGAAGCCATGCCCACGCTCGTTTTATTTACGCCGCAAAACAACAGCGAATTTGGCCGACAAGTCGGTTTTATGGGAGCCTCAGAGCTTCTACAATGGCTTGAAGGCGCCAAGAGCGGCAAAGCAAATAAAGTTGAGCAAAGCAATAATCAGGAGCCTGCTCAAGATCAAAATGAGAATCAGAGCAACGATATCTGGTCGCGCATTAACAAGGCACGAGAGCTGCAGTCTGCGGCCAAGAATGCTGAAGCTCTAGAAGAATATGTGTGGCTCTGGAACAACATCAGTACTGCCGACAGCAGCCTTCGCGATTTTCGATATTCAATGCTGCCTGCAGAAGTCAAAAGACTTAGCGCGGTGCATCCTGCCGCCAAAGCAAAAATCACAGAACTGCGCGACGCAGCTGAAAAAGACAATCGCGGCGACTGGATCGTTCTCAATGGCGCCCTGGGCGACAATGCTCACACGCTTGCCTGGTTTGACAAAATCAAAATTGACGCAAAGCAAGGCGAAATTTTGAAGAAAAATGCTGCGCTACTCGAACCGGTTTTGTACTCAAACTTAAGATGGACTGACCTGACAAACTATCTGTATCCAGATCCAATCGCAAAAGTAAATGAGATTTACAAGCAGGCTAAAGACATGACCAAGCCGCGTCCCGACACCGAATTCGCTAAAGATTTCGATCCATTCCCCAATATGGTGCTTTTGCTCTATGGGTCTTATATCGGCGCCGGGCGCGAAGCAGATGCGAAAAAAATAGCTGATGAATGTTTGCGTCTCGATAACACTCAAGCTATGCGTGAAGCTCTCGACAATATGGCTAAGGGTATGCAGAGTACGCAGAATACAAATGGTGTGCACAAGGCACCAGCTGCACAAAAGCCCGAGCAGAAAAAAGCCAACAAATAAAATTGGTGCGCTGCTTAAAACTGTTGTTTGACCAACTTCTCAATCATCAAAGCGTCATCATTGCGCTGCCAGCGCCTGAGCAATGTGCTGTAATTAATGAGAATGTGCCTCACTTCTGGTGAGTGCTCTCCCCGTTGTTCTCTGGTCAAACGCAGCTGCAGTAAGTAAATGCTTTCTGCTTTGTCGTATTCGAGTGTATTGATGTATTGCTGAGCCTTTTGCTCCATATTCTCGCCCAGTACAACGCTTGCAGTTACCCGTTTCTGCCACTGCTGCAAATTTGGCGCACCACCACCAGCATAGAAAGTGTAGCTGCGGGTCAGATTAACCAGTTCGCGATGACTGCGGCCGAAAAGGGTTTCTAAAGCCGACATGGCGTTTTTAAAAAGCGCTTCCGCTTCCACGCGGCGACCTTGTTCGCTGAAAAATTTAAAAGTAGCGGGCAATTCTAGAAAATCAATAAACTCAGCGTGAGATGGGCTGGTTTCGTAGACGGCATAACAACTGAGCATCATCTGGTTTAAATCTGGATACAGGCCGTGAATCAAGCCCAGCAGAGCCAACCTTGCGTTTACCTGCGCCACCGAAGTGTGATTTGGGCCAAGATGCGCCAATCTGTGTGTCATCGCCTCAAGATAGAAAAATTCGGCCCGACCGAGAAAGCCCTGCAGACGACTGGCCTCGCCCATAAGAAAATAAGCCTCGCCCACCTGCAAGCAGCCGCCGCCCCAGAAATCTTCGTCTATGGCGAGGGCACGGTTAGCGGCTTTTTCAGCCTCCACAAATCTTGCCAGACCAAGATAGCAGGCAGCCAGACCACGCAGACAATCTGCCACAACCGGATCGTCTGAACTATTGCCGTGACGTGCCAAAAGACGTTGATACAACCCCTCTGCTTCGCCATAAAGGCCGCGTGTGAGTGCCGATTCGGCCATAAGTTGTAAGTTATCGTGCACGGCGAAATAGCTCAATGGGCTAACAATAAATTCCCGCTGCGAGCAAAGAACAAACGCCACAAGGACAACTCTTAGCTAACGTCACTTAGTAACAGCCGCTCTGTCTGAAGAGATTCTGATTTCTGCCAGATATTTATCCACCAGTGGCAATAATCCATTTTGCGAGACGTCAGAAAAAAGCAAACCATGAACCGCGTGAGACATACCATGGGCGGCACAACTGCGCCTTAGAGCAGTGATAAAGGCTGCCCCTTCGTCGGAATAGCCAGCCTGAATGCAGACCACTTGCATTAGCTTGCCTTTTGGATTATTGAGAGCGTACTCCAGAATCATGTTTGTATTGACTTCACTGGAAAGCGTCTGTCCATCGGTAATAACAAACAATAATAACGGTTTTTTAGATTGAGACAGAGAATGATCTTGAAAAACTCTAGTAATGGCCGGTGCCAGATCGGTATCGCCCGTGGTGACATTCCTATTGAGAATATTCACCAATTCATTTTTACCTAAACCGTGCCAAATTTTGTGAGCAGTATTGAAAATGCAGAGCGTAAACTTAGAGCTGACCCTTCTGTCTGCCTCTTCGCAAAACTCCGAAAGTTGTTTTATGATCCATTGCCAGCGCATCTGACCACTGCCTTGAACGGGAGTAGACATGGAACCAGAATGATCAACAATAAAGGTAATGTCAAAATCTTTCAAACCCATTATCAAAGTCTGTTCCGAAGCCGCCGCTTGCAGAGGCTTGAAGGGGGTCAACGTGGTATCTGTTTTAGCGCGCAATCTAGTCAAAAATATTTGAGCGCCTCGCTGAATTTTTAAATTGAGAATATTTTCGCCTACGTTTCCGCTTAATATCTGATCGCCAGCTTGAACGCCGGCATAGTAAGCAGGCGAGCCCAATCTCACTCTCAAAACAGGAGTAGGAAACTGCGTGCTCTGAGGTACTACACCAGCTGAAAGAAAGATTGCACCAAGCTTGTTAATATGACCATACAATTTTTTTTCGCTTGGTTTTTGCGCTTCAACTGCCAGAGGCACCATGAGAACAAAAACTGTTACCCATATACACTTTTGAAAGAAACCACTGCGCACGCTCATTTATTCAAGCTCTTCTGAGACTTCTTGCCAGGCAAGGGTCTGCTTTTCTGAACGGTGAGACTTTTTGCTTTTGCCAGGGTTGGATTTTCAAAAGGAATTGATATGTCATCAGAATCGCCGCCAAGATTTTCAAAATTCTGCACATACGCATTAGAGCCCTGAGGCACCATACGGTTGCCCTTAGTCTCATCCGCGCCAGCAAACCCGCGTTTGCTAAGGTCTAAAGCCTTGTTTTTATAGCGGACTTCGATTTCAACTTGCTCTGCTTGGTACTTTTGAAAAGCTTCTCTGGTTTTAACTTTTAACGCTTCGTCCGACAAGTTTCTCTGTCTTTGAATTTGACTGACTTCTTGATCATATCTTTCGGAAGCCAATCTCTCTTCATGTGTGGCCACGTCTCGCAGTCTTTTCAAATCAATTTGCGTTTGTGTTACCGGCTCTTTTACAACCGGCTGCCTAACGGGTGGTTTCGTGACAATAGTTCTCTCGGGCATCACAGTTGGGAGAGGTGCGGGACCTCGTCTCAAAGTGTTAATGGCCTGGGCAGAGTTAACGCCAATTGCATCGTTTTTGTTGATATCAATGCATTTTTGGTACTCAACGGCTGCCTCGCTGGGCCTCGATAAGCCAACAAGAGCATTGCCGATATAATAATGAGCCAGAGCGTTGGTTGGATGCGCTTGTGTAATCTCTCGCCCCAGCCGAACCACAATGGCATAGTCACCGTGGTCGTATGCATTTTTAAGCGGTTGCATTGCATCAGCCGCAAAACAACCAAATTGACAATCCTATCACTTTGCCGAAATTCGGTTTTATCACTTTTTTTCACGGCGGCAGTGAGTCTACCAGCTATTGCTGCAGACCAGACAGCCGTACTTAATACTGCCAGAGCGCAGATACAGCGTGGCGACTTTAAGGGCGCCTCTGAGCTGTTGAGAGCTGCATTGTATAAAGATGGCCATTCGCCCATTACATGGCTTTTGCTTGGTCAAAGCTACGAAAGGCAAAACGACAGCGCTACAGCAATACGCACTTACAGAATGCTGATTCAGCATTTTCCGGCCAGCATTGAAGCAGCCTCTGCTCGAGTATTTCTCTCACTGCTGGAAAAGCAAAGACCAATCACTACAGCTAGCGCACAAGCAGGTGTGCAAACAACTGGTGTGCATTCAACCGGCGTGCACTCAACTGGTGTGCAATCAACTGGTGTGCAATCAACTGGCGTACATCCAACGGGTGTGCCAACAGCAGGTTCACAACCAATAACGCCAACACCCCCGGCATCGACAACATTGGAATTGAAACAGCGCATTACCATAATTCCACCTCGCTTCAATCACAAGCCGGTAGCGCCGTCGACAGTGGCGGTTGTGCGCGGCGTAGTGGCTCAATTGCCACCAACTATTTATCAGATTTTGAATGAGCGCGGCACTCAAATATTTGTTGAGCCAAATCTGATTGATAAATTTCCAAACGCGGTCAGTGAAAAACATGCAGTTTTGGGTCACTACCTCTCGCAAGAAACAGGTCGCACTTATGGAGTTGATGTTTATATCTATGAACGAATTGCCGTTGAAGGCGGCAGCACTGAACTAAGAGAGCCATTCAGCCAAGCTGTGCTCAGGGCGAATACTTACAACTTGTTGGGACACGCTCTTGATACGTGTCTTGAAATGCCATCTACTGAAGAGAAATTTAGACGTATTTATCGACAGGATGCAGCTGCGGTTGATCCAGACCGGAGAGCAAAGTTGCGCGATTATCTACTTGATGAAGAGACGTGCGCTAAGGAAGTTTTCTCTGCCCTGGCCGCTTCCATAATGGGTGACGTGACAGTAGAAAAAGAACTCAATCGCGCCTTTCCCCGTTGTCGTGCATGGATAGAAGCAAGAATTGCACAGCTGGCTAAAAAATAGTAGAGAGCCTAACTTTGATTGTTTTGTCCGCCGCCAGATACGGTGGCAGCACTGCTGCTAACGGCGTGGGCCGGATTCTCGTCCATGTCTTCGAATACGCCCGCCTGCTTCTTCTCAGGAAAGAATCGCTGCAAATACGACAGCACAATAAACACACCAGCACGGCACCAGATGGCGGCATAAACAAGCAAATTAAAAACAGGCCAGTAATTCTTCGCCATGTGTTTGCGATAAAAAACTTCCATGCCTTTGTGCAAATTGATAGTTGAGCCAATGCGACGAAAGCGGCTGGAAGCGCCATGATAATGATGCACAACCGCACTCGGCAAATATCTCACCTGCCAGCCAGCTTGTTTAACGCGCCAGCACCAATCAATATCTTCACCAAACATAAAAATGTCTTCGTCGAGCAAACCGATTTTATCGATCACACTTTTCCGCACCAGCATAAATGCACCAGATAGTGCGTCGACTTCAATTTCTTCATCAGGATCAGCGTAAGTTACGTTATAGCGCGCTACCAGCGGATGCTTAGGAAAAAGAAAACTCAAGTAAGAAAGTCTGAAAAAAGAAGCCCAGAGGTCAGGGAAAGAGCGGCGGCAAGATAATTGCAGAGTACCGTCAGGATTCAACACTTTCGGACCCACTGCACCGCATTGTGGATTGGCGTCCATGAACGCCACCATGGTGCCCACGGCATTTGGTCCAGCTACAGTGTCTGGATTAACAAGAATGACATAGTCGCCTGTACATTGTGGAATAACCTGATTGCAAGCCCGGCCAAAGCCCACATTCTCGGTGTTGGCAATGGTGATGACAGATGGAAAATCGCGCTTGAGCATCTCAACTGAGCCGTCGCCCGAGTCATTATCGACTACCCAGATTTCAAAATTGTCAGCGGCCGCATCTGCCAACAGCGACCGTAGGGCTGCCGCCAGCAATTTGGGTGTCTTCCAATTGACAATAACAATTGAAGCTTTAACTTTATTCAAAGGCCAATAACCCGAGGATACGGGCAAATTTTATCATAGCCCTCGGCCTAAGGCCGAGACGACTACAATCCTCGAATTTCTTCCTCGGTCAGTTCCGAGGTAGATGATGGTTGTAGCTGGGCTTGTTTCGATTCAGCATCAGTCGCCTGAGTGGCTGAAACATTTCGCACAACATCAAGATGCATAACCTTTGCATCATTACCAATGAATTTAACACTGGCACCCGGATGGGCTTCAATTTCACCACCTGCAGCAAAGATGCGGCTGTTGGCTTCGCCAACAACTTTGCCACCAAATACGAAGGCGCGCGCGCCACTGCGAAGCAGCACATCAGCCCCTGGCCTGACGGTAACAAAAGCCGTATCAGATACGTCCATTTTGTCGCACATGCCGGCTTTGGCCACACCTCGCGAAACCTGCACTCTAGGGCGCTCAATATCGCAAGCACGTTCACTAAGAATAGACCGAGGTGGACTGAAATCGCTATTCTCTGAGGAGTTGTCGCGAGTTACCCCTGGCTTCCCAGCGGAAGCAAATCTCTCAGATCTGCAACCAATTTCGAGGGTGGTACCAACCGTAAGTGGGCGAATCGGACGGCCTTTGCTGTCGAGTTTAATATCATTGAGTTCAGCTATACGCCTGACTTCTCTAGCAATTTCTTTGCCAGTAGCGTCGGCGTGTCCTGTTACACCCAATGTTCTTCTCGCAACTATCCAGAGTGAATCACCCCGCTCCACTTTGTAGTTGCCATCTTCGAGCAAGTCGCGAACCCAACTGTTTCGATATTCACGAGCAGTCGGGTTAACGCGCTCTTGCCAGGCCGAAGCTTCAAGTGACATCGCCGTGCGCGCGTCTGGTTCTTTAGAGTCAACCTTAAGCGGCGGGCGCTCTTGCAGTTGCTCCACTCTGGTTCCAAATGAGTCGTAGGTTTCCATATTTAAGCCTACTTTTTCGCTTTCTCAGGAGGGCAATCATCGGCTGGTTTCGGTTGAGGCTTTGGCGTATGGGGTCTGTGCACCGGTTTTGGTGCCGCAACTTCCACAATTCCGACACTGACGTCAACTTTATTCTCAACGATAATTGGACGTTGCTTGAGGGTCTGAACTTCCTTATCAATCTGCTCAACCTTGGTTGCGAGAGCCTCGTCGAGTATGCGCTGATCGCGCAGGTTGCCCACTGGTTCCAGGATGATCAGTGGTCGATCCAAACCGGCAGCCTTTAAAGTTTCTACATTGGCAGTCGAGCCGGTGGCTAAAGTGGTGCAAACATTATCGAGCTGCATTGAACTCAATGCCTTCGCATCTGAAATACGACTGACACGGCGACCCACACTAGCAGCGGCAGGGTTGGAATCAACTTGCTTGCCGGCCTCTAATTCGAGCTGAAAACTTTGAAGTGCTACTTGAGCATGCTCATCGCTTGATTTACATACCGAGGTCATGGTTTCTTGAAAATCGCGCATTTTGAGACATGATTCGTTAATTGTCGATTTGCCACCACTGACACCAATGCCGAGTACATACACGCCGGCACTGCCACCTTCCGAGCAGAATCCTGAAGCGTAAACGTTTGGCGCGGTAGCGCTGCCACCATAGTAGGTGGTGCGGCTATTGTCGCTAATTTGCGAGTTGCCTCCGCGTCCGCCAGCTCCGCCTTGGGCATCAGAGCGCGAGTTAGAGTTAGAGTTGGCATCAGAACGCGAATTGGAATTTGAGTTTGCGTCAGAACGCGAGTTGGAATTAGCATTTGTTCTCACGTCATTATTATTTCTGACGTCATTGTTGTTTCGCACATCATTGTTATTGCGAACATTGTTGTTATTGACGTTATCGTTGCGATTAGCATTGTGATTATCGTTGCGATTAGCATTGAGATTGGCGTTGTGATTATCGTTGCGATTAGCATTGAGATTGGCGTTGTGATTATCATTGCGATTGGCATTGTGGTTATCGTTGCGTGAACGATTGGACATATCGATGTCATTGTAGGTCAAGCCCGGATGTGTGGGTCTCGTTTCTGGTGGGGTAGGTCTATCGTTCGTCATTGAGATTCCTCCAAGTGATAATCATTGCTCCGGGCCTGCGATCAAACGTTGACTGACCGCTTTGGCTTGAGGGTGTTTTTGAGCTTGTTTGCAGATTACAATGCACTTATTGGCATTTTAGGGTCGCAGAAAAAACCGGCGAAATCTTGCATATAAAAGGATTTCAACGGCAGCGTGCCCACAAAATGTCACAGCTAGTAAGTAAAGTAATTGCACTTACTATTTTCGCCAGATTCTTGCGGGTCTAATTTTCTATGAATAAAGCCGACATATCGGCGCCTTATGGCGACCGTGTTGATTGCAAGCCTTTAACAAGTGAAGAAGATTCACTATCGCAGGCTCGCAACGAGCTCTGTTCGCCCCCAGAGCGCAAATTGCAGCAAAGAGATCAAATAGGCCCCATTCGTCCGGGTGAAAGCACTCTCGAAAGCATTACTCTTCCTGACGGCGAAAAGGCTAATTATCGACTGCGTGTACCCGCCGGCTACGATGGCACGAAGCCACTGCCTATGGTGCTGATGTTTCATGGTTACGGCAGAAACCGCGGCCAGGGTGATACTGAAAAAGGCGCTGAAGGCATGGAAGAAGTGAGTGGCTTAAGTAAACTGGCAGACAGAGAAATTTTTATCGCCCTTTATCCTGATGCTAATCCGAACCGATCATACTCATGGAATAACGGCCAATGGTTCTTTTCTAAGCGTGACGATCTAGCCTTTACTCGCGGCATGATGGATACTATCGGTCAAAATCTTAATGTCGACAAAGAACGAGTCTATATCATCGGCTATTCGCAAGGTGGCAGCTTCAGCCACAATGTCGCCAATAAACTTTCAAGTCGCGTGGCTGCTGTGGTAGAAAACGGCGGCTGGATGACCGGCAAAGAAAAGCAGCCCGACAGCCCATTTCCGGTTATGTCAATTCAATCGCTGACCGATACGGTTTCACCGGCCGACGGCAATCAGTGGTACAACGTCACCATGAAACCTGAGGCATACACTCAAGATTTTTATCGCAAAGCCAACGGCATTTCAGATGTTCCAAATATTACTACCCGCATCGGCACTGACGGTAGCGAAGTGATCGACTACGTCTGGAAGAATCCCGCCACTGGTGCGGAAGTAAAAACCATGTATCTAAACAACCAGAAGCACCTCTGGTATGGCGGAAAAGGAGCGGAAGACTCGCCCATCAACGCCACAGAAGAAGCATGGAAATTTCTCAAGCGATTCCGCAAAGAACAGGCGCCATAAGGGTGAAAATATAAAACTTGCCATCTGGGGAATATCATAATAGAGATAAAATGAGAAGGGCATGGTTAAAGCCGGCGATGAGCAAAATAATCAGCTGCAACCGCGCTCCAGAAGCGAGACGTGGAGCACTTATCACATGCTCGCCAATGATGCCACCACCGTCAGTCAAAATGCCCAAACCGCTTCTCTACCTTTAGGTTCGGGCAGCGCCAAGATTTATTCCACAGGCGATATAGTCGATAAGTCTTATAAATTGCTAGCCCTACTGGGCAGCGGCAGCATGGGCGTGGTCTTCCATTGTCGGCACCTGATTCTTGGTAAAGACTACGCACTTAAACTACTGGCTACAGACCGGGTAACTAATGAAAGTTGGAGCCGCTTTCAATCGGAAGCTAAAGCACTAGCACGATTGCATCATCCCGGAGTAGTCGGTATTCACAACATGGGCATAGACGATCAGTCTTGCCCATACTACATTATGGATTTACTGACTGGTGAGTCGCTTTCCCAGCTAATTCGCAGAAAAAAAAGATTGTCGCTTAGCGAAGCATTAGATATCTTCTCTCAGCTGGCCAGCGCTCTCGATGCCGCGCACCAGCAGGGTATCGTACATCGAGACATTAAGCCTTCAAATATTATGGTCAACGAAGAAGGCGGCAAATACTCGGTCAAATTGGTAGATTTCGGCATTGCTCGCCTGTCCAAACAAGGTCTCGGATCACTCAATCAAACTGCTGCGGGCACCGTATTTGGTACTCCTTACTATATGAGTCCTGAACAAAGTCTAGGAAAAACAGTCGACGAACGCAGCGACATCTACTCACTCGGTTGCACCCTATTTGAGGCACTGACCGGCATTCCACCTTTAGTTGGCGACAATGCCATTGAAACTATTTTGATGCATCAGTCGGCGGACATGCCCACACTAAATGAAGTCTATCCTGATGGACACTTTCCAGAATCAATCGAAATTGCCATTGGCAAAATGTTAACGCGCAACGTTGGTGGCCGTTATCAAACAATGAAGCAGGTGAGTCATGACTTTGCCCGCATTCAAGCGGGCAAGGCAGTGGGTTTCAACAAAGAAGGCCACAGCACTGCAGCTCCTTTTGCAACTAAAGACTCTCAAGGCGACCACGAGCCGGTTGATGACGATGAAGAGCAAATAGAAGAACAAACAACCGCTGGAATAAAGCGACCTGCCATGGAGCCTGGACCACTGTATCTGACACTAGCAGGCATTCTCGTTCTCGCCGTTTCCACTGGTGGTTTTGCTTTCTATACTTTCAATCAGTCAAAACCGGTCGAAGACTCGCATACAATCAGTACAATCGACAGAGAAATGATCAACAGCAGTGAAGATCCACTTGCTATTAACTTCAAAAATCATATGCAAACCTATAAATCATTTTGCCTTCGAACCGTGAATGCTAATGGCGAAACGATGCGCAAATTTCTCTTTCCTGAGAATAAATCCAAATTAGGCTATCTGCGCGTGGGAGACGGCTCTTACCGAGAAGTGATTGGCAATATGGAAGTTCCAGCCAAAGAAAAAGCTTATTTGTTTTTGCAGTGCGTGGCAACTCCCCATCCTGAGATTTGCGAAAAATTCGGCCCTGATGATCTGGAAGGTTTAGAGATAGTCACTTTTAAAGTTCCAGAGGTGGTGAACATCATCAAACACTGGCGCAAACTTGAGCATCTGTATTTTTATAACTCCATTGAAAGAGTGGAAGGTTTTGACTGCTCTTTAATATTGAAAGACCAGTTGCCATTGATTGATCAGCTGACTGGCTTGAAATCACTTGGTCTCAGCGGTAGTTGGAAAACAGGCCCACCAATGCATGGCGAAGAAATCACCGGCGCCGATATCGCCAAAATGAAACTGCTTAACACCATTAGCTCTTTGGGCATTCAAGAAGTATCCAACGTTCAACCACTGCTTAAAGTTATTGCCAATCATCCCAATATCAAAGAACTTTCGCTTGTGCGCGTGGAAATTAAGGACCAAGATCTGAAACTTCTGCTTCAAGCCAAAAATCTTGAAACCCTCCGCATTTTCCAATGCCACAGCATCACTCCAGCAGCGGCAGAAAGTTTGAAAAAAATGCCCAATCTCAAACATGTGATTATCGATCGCGACTGGCTTGACGAAGAAAAGCAGATTTTCAAAAAACTAGTTAGAGGCTATGTCTACGAAAGCTATAAGACCAACCGGCATAACTAACGCGTCACTGACAAACAATCGCACTACGAAATGTGGGCAGCCTGGAAAGCTAGTCAAGCGCAGAAAATTGCCAATAAAAAACCCGAGCTGTTAACTCGGGTTTTCTATTGCTCTATTTCAATAATAAAAGACCCACGCTATTAACGTGGGTCTTTTATAAATCCTGGCACCGGGCTATCTTTCCAGGCAGTTACCCACCAAGTATTGTCGCTGCTAACCGTCTTTACCGTCGTGTTCGGGATGGGAACGGGTGTGTTCCGGCCGCACTGGCACCAAGAACCTTTTAGGGTTATCGGAGTTTGCACTCCAATACCCTGAAAACTACATATTGAGGTTTTATTCGTATTTCACAAGCTTTATTAGCTTCACGCTTTATCCAGACTTCCGAAGAAGTCTTGTCATTTTGTTGGATAAGCCCTCGTCCGATTAGTAATGCTCAGCTACGTGCTTGCCTTTCGGGGCACTTCTACCTGCATCCTATCAACCCGGTGGTCTTCCGGGGGACTTACTGGATTAACTCCATGGGATTTCTCATCTTGAGGTGGGCTTCGTACTTATATGCTTTCAGCACTTATCCTCTCCGAGCACAGCTACGCTGCGTCTACCGCTGGCGCGATAACAGCCATACTGGCGGCTCGTTCGTCCTGGTCCTCTCGTACTAGGGACGACTCCTCTCAAAAATCCTACGGGCATGCCGGATATGGACCGAACTGTCTCACGACGTTCTGAACCCAGCTCACGTACCGCTTTAATGGGCGAACAGCCCAACCCTTGGAACGTACTACCGCTCCAGGATGCGATGAGCCGACATCGAGGTGCCAAACCTCCCCGTCGATGTGGACTCTTGGGGGAGATCAGCCTGTTATCCCTATGGTAACTTTTGTCCGATGAGCAACGACCCTTCCATGCGGAGTCGTGGGATCACTAAGCCCGACTTTCGTCCCTGATCGTGATGTCTCACTCTCAGTCAAGCTCCCTTCTACCTTTACGCTCGATGGTTGATTTCCGACCAACCTGAGGGAACCATTGGGCGCCTCCGTTACTGTTTAGGAGGCGACCGCCCCAGTCAAACTGCCCAACTGAAACTGTCCCCGACCCAGATAATGGAATCAGGTTAGTATGCTAGCTACATCAGAGTGGTATCTCAACGTTGACTCCATCGGAACCAAAATCCCGACTTCAAAGTCTCCCACCTATCCTGCGCAGATATAGCCCGCAGACAATTTCAGCCTACAGTAAAGCTCAATAGGGTCTTTCTGTCCTGGCACGCCTAGTCCGTATCTTCACAGACAATCCTATTTCGCCGAGTCTCTCTCCGAGACAGCGCTCAAATCGTTACTCCATTCGTGCGGGTCGGAACTTACCCGACAAGGAATTTCGCTACCTTAGGACCGT
>JAVHQC010000013.1:67245-81915 GCA_036170915.1 Cyanobacteria bacterium auto_48_18 | reverse complement strand
AATGAAACCAAAATGCCGAAATTTCCGCTACCACGGGGAGGACCGGACGCACACGTTCGAGGCTGGTGAGTCGCCAGGCTTCGAGTTGTTCGGGCGTGGGTGGACGATGAGCTGGTGGTTGCATGGTGGTCCTCGCTTTAGCTAAATTTATAAAGCGCCTGCAAGCTGAGATGTTCTCAAATCGGCGCTGTTTTTAGGGTAGCACTATATTGGCACGAGAATCTTGAGCTCCACAGCGGTAATAACTGCGCGCAAACACCATGGTGAGAAGTCGACTCTACGATTTCCGCTCCCATACTTTTTGCCATGCCTCAAACTCCGAAGAGCGCACTTGATAGCGAGCAAAATTACCTTCATGTAGAGCCAGAATCTCATCTTCAGCGACGCGTTGGAACTCATCGCGGTCGTCTTCTACTAAGTTTTCTATTGTCCATGTCTCTAAATATCTGAAAGCTGTTGGGCGATCGAACTGCTCTTTTACGATAGTGCGGACGACTTCGCGCAGGGCATTTCGATGCTTGAGACGAAACGGATCGGGTTCTCCGAGTGACTGGCGAACTGCGGCATAGCGTTCAGCTGAGCGCTTATAAGCCCAGAGATAAATGTCTCTGAGTAGTTCTACTTTGTTCAGCTCGTATACCCCAAGAATTGCCTGCACGTATTGGTCTTTTGGCACATCAACGAACGTAAGCGGAATTAGATTAGCCTTAATTAGTGGAATGTTGGCTGCCAGGCGTGAAACTCGTTTGTTCACGTCCTCGAAGGGCTGAAGGTAAGGCAAATGAACCATGACAAAGAACGACTGCTCAAAAGGATCAGAGATAGCCATTGCTGTATCTAAAATTTGGTTGAAACATTCTTCGATAAGCTGTGGCACCACAAGCGGTTGAAAGGTAGATTGCCCGATTTCGACCTCGATTTGACGAAGACGGCCAGCCGCTTGCGGATCCGGCAAAAGGTTGTTTGCCAAAACACCGTGCAAGTTCCGAACGGTAGACCGGTTGAATCCGATCTCGTCAGCGTTATCAACAAGGAATTCAATTGCATCCTTGTGGTTCAGAATCATCTGCGCTTCAACACGATCTTTTCCCTGTGCCTCCTTGCCGAAGGCGATCAATCGTCTAGTGTCCAGAATGCTGTAAGTACTGCCTTCTAAGCGGCTTGAATTCCATGAAAGATCAATGAGTAATCGATCCAAAATGTTTCGCGCATATGTGCCTGCCGGCAGGTGTCCAGTTTGCACTGATCCAATTTCATGAAGTCGTCTGCGCTCAGCTTCCGAAAAATACGCACTTTTGTTCGGTCTATAAGAATCCAAAAAGTCCCTGTTGTAGCCAACAATCTTCCGTGAAAGTACGGGACGCGAAACATTTTTCTGAATGTCGTGAGCGGCCCGCGACAATGCCAACGATTCTGCTTCTGTCGCCGTATCGACAGCGGATGCCGGAAGATATTTCATGCCACGAAGTCGGCCTTCAGTGACGACTCTTCCCCGCTCGGCAAGATAGCGCAAGCGATATTGCAGCGTCCGGTGTGGGATATTGCCTCCCATGGCAGCGCTTATAAACTTTAGGTCGGCCCCAGCAGGATGAGCCTTGAGTATCGCCTCAATACCTTCCAGATCTTCTTCTGGTATCTGCCTAGCCACAATCAGCCTATCCTATAGAGCTTCAGTTAATCTGTCGGCAAAAATATGCCACTCTAGGCAATCATATACCCTATTTAGGCAAGAATGCACACACTAGGCAACTATTTTGTCAATTTAGGCAACTATGCGACATTTAAGGCAACTAAGTATCGTTTAGGCAACTAAAGGCCTTTTATGCGATGCCCAGCTCTTTGAACAAGAAGAAAAGGGAAATCACCGTCGCGGTGAGGGTCTGGCCGGTGCAATTATTGTAGCTTCTGCATCGCCCAATACCTGGCAGCGATCAAATCCAAAATTCATCCAAAGCAGACCTGTCCAGGCGCAAATAATAGCGTCAATGAGATCTTCTCTATGCTTATATTCTTTAGCGCTCAAGGTTGAAAAATCGCTGTAATTCAATAACTCGCGAGTTGTCTGATGAGAGTTAAAGTCTATTTTTGCGTTGCCAATTTTTAGCTCAGAAAATTGACGCAGTAACAACTGACAGGCGGCTCCTCTGACCAGCTTAAAATCGGCGACATCCATCTTTTTTGGCTTGCGTTTGTACACTGGCCGAACACCGTAATTTAGCTCTTCGATGCCCACAATGGTTGTATAGGGATAAACTTCGTATAAATGAAGACCGTCTGATGGAGGGCCACTGTGGCCGGTGTCATAACTCCAAGAATTTTCTCTCTCAAGACGTTCTCTTAGACTTACACCAGCCAGGCATTTTAAGTTTCGATTCGAACTGTTTGCCGCTATTTTCCATGGATAATATCTTTGTCCAACTTGTTTTTCACACAAGCGCTGACCGCTGTCGTTATTCACTACCAATGGTGCATCAATCATTGCCAGGGCGTCGGAACCGCTCCACTTATTTATCCAATTGAATGTCGCATCGACTCCGGTGGTCCAACCGGCATCAAGAATTTTTCCATTGCTTTCAATTGCTATTACGCCAGTTTCATTGGGTTGCTTGTTTGCAGTGCCTTCACCCCAGGCCAAATCAACACCTAAAATGCGCACTAACTAAAACCTCAGAAATGAAACACAAAGAAGTTCGAGACGATTCAAAGTCGACCGTCATAATCAAATTATAGTTACTAACTTTGCAAATTCCCGGATTTTTACATTCAGCCATTGAGCAGTGTATTTAATTGCATGATGACAGTGAATGTAGTGCCACCATTCTCGGTGCTCGCGCACTCTATTCGGCCACCAAGTGCGGCCATAATAGTTTTCGACGAAAACAAGCCCAAACCTGTGCCTATACCTTTCTCTCGACCGTGTTTTGTTTACCAGAAACGCTGAGATATTTGTTCCATTTGCGTTTCTGACATGCCTGGTCCAGCGTCCTTAACAGATATGAGCAACTGTTCTTCATTAAAAGTACCGCCTACAGTCAGTTCACCACCTTTCGGCGAAAACTTCACAGCGTTGTCTAATAAATTAGACAAAACTCTTCGTAACAAAATTCTGTCGGTCTGAATCGACGGAAGTTCAGCAGATGTATCAAGAATTAGTTTCAGTTTTTTATCTTGGATGCTGAAAGCAAACTCTTGTAAGCACTGGTTCAAGAGATCTGACACATCAACCGATTCAATGACTGGTATAAGAGAGCCCGATTCTTGCCGATAAACATCTAGCATGTTCCATATCATTCGAAGCATGCTCTTGTTTGATTCAATCACTAGATTCAAGATCTTGTCTTGCTCATCTTGCCGTTCACGCAATGACCCGGCAGCAATAAGCTCTAGAATTTTAGTGGCGCCAATGAGCGGGTTTTTCAAATCATGAGTCAAGGCCGCCACAAAATCTTCTCGCTGTTGCATCCTGGCTTTTAATTCAGCATTAGAATCAGCAAGTTCTTCTGTTCGTTCCGCCAACTGGCGTGTCCTTAGTGACAACTCTAAGGCGACTTCTGCTAAATGATCAGCTCCAGAGAGCATGCTCTTATTTGCCTCAATTATCTGCGTCAATATTTCGGCCTGCCGTTTTCGTGAGACTTTTCCGGCGGCAATATATTCCAACAACTGAGTGGCACTTGTAATAGGGTCTCTAAAATCATTAAAAGCGGCCACAAAGCATGCCCGCTCATGCAGAATAGCTTTCAGCTCAGGCTTCGATAGTGCATGATTTTCTGTAGGTTCAGTTAAACTTTCACTGCTCTCATTCAGTTCAGTATCTACCGGCGATACATTTACTGCCAGCATTGCCAAATTGGCAGCGCGCTTGCGGGTAGTTTCAGCAAATTCCGAGTGGACAGCTGCCAGTTCGCGATCACTCTCTATGAGCCTCAGTTCGAAGTCGTCGCGCTCACGAGTGCGTTCAGAAAGCGTCTGTTCGGAAACCGCCAATTTAGCACGTAAACTACTCTCATCAGAAGATGCGGCAGCTTCACCACTGATACTTAAAAACTCGTCGGTTGGTAAAGTGAACCAGAACGTACTGCCCTTGTCCACTTCGCTCTCGACTCCGATAGAACCACCATGCGCCTCGACAATAGTTTTACAAATTGCAAGTCCTAAACCGGCGCCTCCCTTCTGGCTGCGGTCCGAGTCCTCAACCTGTTTAAACTTTTCAAAAATTGACTGTCTGAACTCGAGAGGAATTCCGCGGCCATGATCTGTGACCCTAATGGTGGTGCCTGCACGGCTTGATTGACCGGACACAACAATTTGTGATTGTGCAGGTGAGAACTTAATAGCGTTGGAGATCAAATTAACAAGAACTTGGAGTAATCGCTCTTTGTCTGCTATGACTGTCACTGATTCAACTTCTGCTACTAGCGTAATGCCCTGTGATTCGGCAGAGGCGCGAACAAGTTGAAAGGCGTCGTCAATTAGTTTGCTAGTAGAAATTTCGAGTTTTTCAATGGTAATGCCGCCAGACTCGATGGTGTCGAGATTCAACAGATTGTTAATCAAATTAAGTAAATAGTCACAGCTGGTGAAGGCTATCGTTACAAGCTCCGCAGCCTCAGGCGCATCACAGACACCGCTGTCGAGAAGAGACAGCGCCCCTCTGATGGAAGTCAGCGGCGCTCTCAAGTCATGACTCACCACCGAGACCATTTCAGTTTTTTGTTGCGACGCTTGCCGAGCCGCATCGCGCGCCAGAAGCAGTTCTTGTGAAAGTAAATCTGATTCTTTAACTTGTCTTTCTAAATCAGTGGCACGCTTTTTCTCTAAAATCGAAAGTGTTATCTCCAAAATATCTGTTCGCAATTCGAGAGCACTTTGCACTTCGCAGCTCAACCAGGGCACCGACTTGCCGATCGCCCTTTCTTTCCAGAGCGCAAAAGACTTGCGCGGATGTAGATGCATTCCGGCGTCGCCAGGTTCCTCCTGTTTGCCGGCCCAACTCACTTCATCTAATTGTTCTGGACGAAACCATAACAACCATTTTGAACCGCTTGTCGCTATGCGAATCGCCAGCATGCCGCTTGCAGAACTTGCGACAGATTGGGCAGACGGTAAGTGTTTTGATGTGTTGTCACTGACGAACACCGGTAAACTAGTATCTGCCAGGTCGGCAACGAGCCCCGCGATTTGTCGCTGATCTGGAGTTTTTCCAACCAGAAAACATCGCTCATTCCAAACCACCGCCGCACCTCTGGCCCCAACTATTTGCAATAGCCTGCCAGAGCCGGCGATTGCCAGAGGTAAATCGACCTGGTCAGAAACATGCAAAAGCAAGTCATTGCGCGCGTCTTTGAGCTCTGCTAATTTCTTAAATGTTTCGCGCTCTTCTATGGCAGCGATTTGCAGAGAGACCAATTGGGCGAGGAAATCGCAAGCCTGCCTGACGCGATAATCTACAAATTTGGCACTAGTGTGATGACAGGCGATCAGTCCTCGCAACTCACCATTGCTGATTAATGAAAGTGACATCGATGCAGCCACTTCCATGTTTTTTAAATACTCGACATGCACAGGCGACATTGCCCGCAAAATCGATCCGCTCAGGTCGAGTGCTGAAGAAGTGAGCGGGTTGTTAGAAGGATGCAAAGGCGAGGGCACAGCATTAACATCTACCAGTAGCCGCAAGCGATTACGCTTATAAAGCTCCCGTGCCTGAGCGGGAATGTCACCAGCGGGAAACTTCAAGCCGAGATAACTTTTTGCTTCAGCTGCTTTGCTTTCGGCCAATACTGTTCCATTCCACTCTGTGTCAAACAAATAGATCATAATGCGGTCGAAACCGGTCAACGTGCGCACAAAATCTGCAACTGATTTAAGCAGCTGTTGTCGGCTGGTGCACGCCAGTACTTGCGCGATTGCCTTGTTACTTGTACGGAAAAAATCAAGAGATTGTTCTGGCTGAAGACATGCGGCTTCTTCAAACTCAATAATGAGAAGACCATCCGATCGATGAGCCACTGCCTCAAACTCAGTTTTACCACTCTTGCAGTTAACAGCGAGACGCAGCGGATTCAGGAGAACTATGTCGGATAAAAGCCGTCGCGATAGCTCAGCTTCCTGCTCGCTACCGATGAGTGACTTGAGCGGTTGGCCAATCAAGTCTTGGGATGCGATACCAAATATGGTGAATGCAGATTCGCTTACTTGAACAATCGACAGGGTTAGCTCAATGACAGCGATAAGAACGCCATGAGGTTGGATAGCACCAGGAATGTGTATTTTCTCTTCGGCACACTGAGATTGGGACAGATCAGGTACGGATGCTGATTTAGGTTGATGCATATTCCCTCAGTTCACTACGGAAAAACTTATTGGAGCTCGCTTTGGACCCAATTTACTTCCGGAAAGCCACGGATACCAGGGCTACAGTAGTCAAGCATCGCTGAGTGTGCATTACAGAGTACATTCTCGCACAAAGAGAGCGCTAGAGTAGCAGACCCGCAATCGGCGCAGATGTCGGCACAATAAACTAAAATCTGCGCAACACAATAGACTAAAAATCATACGCATGATAAACTAGAACTGCTACAACGCGATAAACTAAAAAAGGTCCGATTTTGACTCCCGCGGAAAAGCTTGCTAAGTCACTAGAGGTTTTGGAAGCTTTCCAGGCTGCAGGGAAAGTCGCCTTACGAAGCAGTGATTTACTACGAGCTGATCGTGAACGGTTGCTGGCGAACGGCTTTTTGCAAGAGGTAATGAAAGGTTGGTACATTCCAACTCGCCCCGATCAGCCAGCAGGTGAGAGTACAGCCTGGTTTGCATCGTTTTGGCCTTTTGCTGCGCAGTATTTGGACGAGCGTTTTGGCGATGAGTGGTGCATATCACCCGAACAATCTTTATTGCTCCAGGTGGGCAATAAAGTTGTTCCAGCTCAACTTGTTGTGCGGTCTCCAGAAGCAAAAAACAACACAACACCTTTATTGCACCGTACTTCGATTCTAGATGTTCGACTGACTACTGTCGCCAAAGAACACATTCAGAGAGTTGAGGGTCTCAATGTGTATTCGCTGCCGACAGCCCTAATGTTTTGCTCTAGCAATACTTTTCGTCAAAATCCCACAGACGCGCGCGCAGCACTTTCCTCGTTTTCAAATGCGTCTGACTTGTTGGCTGTATTGCTAAATGGAGGCCATTCTATTGTGGCGGGGCGACTTGCCGGCGCTTTTAGAAACATTGGACGAACGCGGCTGGCTGACGACATTCTGAGCACAATGAAGTCGGCTGGCTACGACTGCCGAGAAGAGGATCCCTTTACAGAGCCCACACCAATTTTTTTCAAAAAAAGAGAACGATCCCCATATGTCGGCCGAATCAAACTGATGTGGCAAACCATGCGCGAGCCGGTCCTGCAGCGGTTCCCTCTTGCTAATGAACTTCCCAAAAACCACAAAGCCTATCTAAAAATGGTGCAAGATAACTACGTTACCGACGCATACCACTCATTATCTATCGAAGGCTACAAAGTTAGTCGAGAGCTTATTGAAAAAGTCAAAAAAGGAAATTGGAATCCAGATATCGATGAAAGTGATCGGGAGAAAAAAAATACTTTGGCTGCGCGAGGATACTGGCAGGCGCACCAGGCTGTCAGAGAGAGTCTAGCGCGGGTACTCCAAGGCGACAACGCCGGAGAAGTTGCAGATGATGATCATGGCACATGGTACCGCGAACTCTTTGCTCCGAGCGTTCAAATCGGGCTTCTTAGACCTTCTGATTTAGCTGGCTATCGGACTGATCAAGTTTACATTCGCCACTCTAAGCATGTGCCACCAAATAGGGATGTTATTAGAGAGTTGATGCCAGCGCTATTTGATCTTTTGCGCGAAGAAAAAGAGCCAGCGGTGCGAGTGGTACTTGGTCATTTCATGTTCGTCTATATACATCCGTATATGGATGGAAACGGGCGCACAGGGCGGTTTCTCATGAATGTAATGCTTGCCTCTGCGGGCTATCCCTGGACAGTGATACCGGTGGAACGCCGTGATGATTATTTAGCTGCTCTTGAGCAGGCCAGCGTAAATCAAAACATCGAACCGCTCGCAGATTTGATTGCGTTGCTTGTCACTTCCACTATGCAGGAAAAACCGGAGGCAAATTAATAAATTCGGAATGAAATTGTAAGTTTGCCGAGCTTATCGACCATGGCGTTTGCTCATAGTGGTATTCAAAAATCAAATTTCCCCAGCTTTTGATTTACTGATTTGCGTCTCGGCTAACTGCGCGTCTTTCGCCTTAGCACCATTGACGCGCACCACATGCAAAACATCACCAGGAATAGTGGCTTCACTTGTAGGTTTGAGTCTGGTAACTCTAGTGAAGAAGTTGCTTAATCCGCTGCGCAATCCTGATTTTTCAATGTTGAACTCAAGCCCTGCTGGTGGTGCATTCGTGAATGACATATCGCAGACCAACTTCGCCGGCACGGTGTGGCCGATGAATCCGGTGTCGATATTTGTAAAATCGATTGTCTGCATGCGTTTGCGATTTTCTGCCAGCATTTTCGTTAGTTCAGTATCTTCGGCTTTAGTCGCAGGCGCAGTGCTGTCATTTTTGGCCGTCAGTGTCTTGGTTACCCATCCACCCAGTGCATCTGCTTGCTCACCCAGCCGTGTGTAGCCGCCATGTACCAGCTGCGAAAGTGCCAGAGCCTTATCACGACGCGACATATAAATGCGCAGAATAGTGGTGCCTTTTGGGCTCACATACTGCCTGACGTAATGCTGAACTAAACCGTCATCTACGTCTGGACAAATCAATGCTGCTTCCACCACATGCGGTTTCTCTCGCAGCAGTGGAATTGCCCGGACTACAAGCCGATTTCCCATGCTGTGCGCAATCAATCGAAGCTTGAGCGAATTGTCAGTGCACATTTTTTCAATGCGCAATATGGCATCGTTAAAGTGCTCCTGGCTCCATTCTACGTTTGTTTCGTCAGTGTCGTAAGAACGCAATTTGCCCACTGATGGCCATGAATAAAAAATCAGTGGTCGCTCAGAATTGTAGGCAAGGTCAGCGGCTATGCGAGCTGCGTTGACAAAAGTCATGTTGTAACCATGCGCGAACATCAAAAGATTTTTGTCATCAGTGAGTAACGCTTTGGCCTGCACTTTTTCGTAAAAGTCAGACTGGATTTTTTCGAAATTTCCGTCGTTCAAAGGCGCCGTGGTAATCGCACCCAACTTGTCTTTGGCTTCGGCCTTTGCCCAGCCTAACTCTTGAAGGTGACTGGTGAGAGGTTTATTATCTACATTTTCTACAACACAATAGACCGTGCCCATAAATGGGTCGTGCTTGCAGTCATTTATATACTTGCGGTGAGGGCCAAAATGGGTCTCGCCACTTTTGCTTGGTTGCAGGTTTCTGTCTGTGATGAAATAGAGCGGAACCCTGATCAATCTTTCGGCCGACGCGCTGTCAGCGGCACTGGCACTAGAAGCGAAATTGAGCAGCAGGCACAATGTTATCGATAAATGGAACGACCACAAGACTAATCGATAATTCATATGCTCAACTCGCGCCACCCATGAGCTACAAATCGTACAAGATTTTTTGATTTTGCATATGACAATCTGCTTAGCACGCGCCACAGACGGCCTAAGCCTGATTTGGAAGTGTCTGGCCGGCATATGTCGATTGAATCGACAGGTCAATGGAATATGTCGAAAAAAAGGGATTTTTTCGACACGTTTTTGGACGGTCGCCACCTGTGGGCATTTATGGGCGCCCACTGCCCAGAATATGCCAATATTCTGACCCCAATCTGCCTGGACAGTGAGATAGCCTGAACCTATCGACAGCCAGGAGGGTTTTATGACCGAGATTGCCAAATGCGACAGTACGATTCGGCCGGGTTCAAAATCATTTGATCTTGAAACAATTACCCGCCAGTCAGAAGCTGGAAATACAAAATTACTAGAGTCATCACTGAACTGCGCCGCATCTTTCCGCGAGCGCTCAGACGTGCTCGCCGCGGTGCAAGGGCTAAACGCCCAACATCGACTGCAAGAACCAGAAAAACATTTGCCGGTGCTATCTCTGGAAGTTCGCCAGGTGGGTGGCATAAGAGTAAAGACTGAACTGTCTTTGAACTCACAAGAATACAAACCGTTCGCCTCACCTCAGCCGCTGTTTCAAGAACACAACTGGCATTCGTACAGCGGCCCGCAGCGGGAGATTGTGAAAGATTCGACTAAGCGGTAGGGCAGATAGATTTACTGCTCGAACTTACGAAGCGACCCACTTAGCGCCCGCATCTTCCAACAGCTTACGAATAAAATCTGCGCCACCAATCATCGCCGGCGATATGGCACCATGCAGTTCTCTCGCGTTATTCTGCAAACTAAGCGCAGCCTCGCTGATGATTATCGCAGTGAGTAAATATGGATCAGCACCAGTTAGTGTGATGCTGTGGGGCGTCGCATCGATTTTTGTACTTGCTTGAATTAAAAACTTTGAGTTTTGACGCTGTTCCATTGATGGCGCACCAGTAGTCATCTTATCGACGATGAAATCTCCGGCTACATTCATTACCATTTGCCCCAAGGCGGCCATGCCTTGAAGCACCATAAGTGGTGCCTTAGTCGTTATAAAGCTATCAACATTCTGTACTTCTGTATGGCGCGGCAGCATCAACGCTTCTCCTGCAGGAAAAGACATAATTGAAACGGTTCGCCCATCAACTTGAGCTTTCTTCACAATAGCTGCTGGCTTGCCTTCGACAAATTTGCCGTTTTTCAATGAAAAACCTGGAGCCGCCACGGCGCGCACCACGCTTTTGCGAGTGCCGGGGCTGGTGTGCATTTCCTCCATGCTGTAAATCATTTCAATGTTTCTGCATTGAGGATAATCAATACACAACTGGCCGCCGAGTGCATCACCAATAGCATATTCGTAAGCACACGCCGGCACAAGAACTATGCCTGCAGCTTTTGCCTGTTGGTGATACTTATCGTAGACAAGTTTGATAAAGCCCTGTTCGCCGGTTGTGTCAAGATAATGCGCGCGCCTAGCAATAGCCTCTTGCACAATAGGTTCGCCAAAATCAGTAAATGGCCCTGCGCAATTGATAATTGTGGTGCAGCCATCAAGGGCTCTAAATGTGGCACCATCTTGCACATCAATTACGCGATAGGGAGTTCCACCTAAACTTTCTGAGAGTGCACGTAATGACTGCTCATTTCTGCCACCAATGAAAAAGTTCGCCTGGCGTTTATGTAATTCGCTGGCAACAAGTTTGCCGGTGAAACCAGTAGCACCAATTATTCCGATCATGTGACTCACAGCCTTTGCACCGATCAATTAAGACTGACAGATGCACGGTAAAGATTAGATGGTATTTTTTCGTTGTCGGTATCAGAAACCAGAAGCATCTCTAAAGTGTGCGCGGTGATGCCGTTGCTAGATTCAATAGAGACATAGTTTGCGCAAACTCCTTCAAATTTTTCTCGCCCAGTGATGCGAATGATTTTTTCAATATCACCGTTCGCGGCCATGATTCCCAATGCAGAACCAACACTTGCGCCGTCTTTATATTCATCATCAGTGGCCTCAGCGGTGGCCAAGAATATTATGCGTCCATCAGGCATGGGTACTGCATCGGTAAACTCGAGGTCGACCCCATCAATATCACCCAGATTATATTCTCGCAGTGATGCAATAGAAGCGCTCATTGGTTTGTGTGTATCATGCAAATCGTGCAAAAAGGCTTTCGTATCTAATTCAATTACAGCACTTTTTCCTTTCTTCTTACTACCGCGGTGAAAGATTTTTGTCACCTTCTCCTGAATAGCAATGCCTTCTACATTCAAACCATTAATTGTTTCAGCAAGTTTTTTCTGAATGTCTGAAAAGTCAATCGGCACCGGCGATTCACCAACAACAAGATTCTTTTCTAATCTGAGCATTGCTCCAGTAACACGATTAGGGCGCGACATCGATGGCACCACCAGCAGTGCACCCTCGGTTGCGTGAGCACTTGGATGAATGTGCGTTATTGTTTCTAAATCAGGCTTTTGTTTTTTTCGCTCTTTATAGTTGCTCGTAAGCGCACCAGGTAGCAATTTGATCCAGGAGCCTGGCTTATTGCTCCTCAGATCAAAAACTGCCAGATGAAATTCATCATCGGCAACGATTAGGACACGGTTATCTATCCTGACAAGCCCGCTTGCTGAAATAACATAAGCCGGGCGGTCTTCGCCGAGTGGCTCGATTACAAGGTCTCGAACCTTTTCGATGGCAATCACGCTGAGTACTCCAGATGTACCGCTATTGTACCTCTCCTCAACGCTCAAACTTGCACTATCGAGCGGAGCTCCATTCGCTTATGGCCGCGGTCAGGCTCGACTCAAGGCAGGGCTTCCTTATATATCCATCCATACCGGCATCCAGGCATTTCTGTTCGACTTGCGGATCGCTGCTCGCGCTCAAACAAAATATGGCTGTGTCTTCCTTCGAAAAATTATCTAACTGGCAAATCTGCTGAGCGCATTCTGCTCCGTTTGCTCCAGGCATATCAAAATCAAGCAAAATTAAATGGTACTGTTGTGAGACAACTTTTTTGACGGCATCGGCACTGCTCTGAGCCTCATCGACTTCAAAGCCAAGACTTTCAGTGACAACGCGGGTGGCAAATCGAGTAACGACTTGATTGTCTACAACTAGCGCTCTTTTGCTCGTGGGATTCATGGTCGGGTCTCCTGGCCAAATGACCTGCTATGTAAACCAGCTAACATTTAAGGCATATCGTACTTTTGTGAAAGTTCTGTGAACGCGAAGGCGAATTGGGAGGGCTAGCCAACTCTATAATGAAAAGCCAGGATAATTGAAAGCTCCTTTGATGGTTTGTGCGTCTCGCTCGCTTACGCCTTGTGAACGCGCGACACTATGCCAGTTTGCTTTGACGTGGGCAGCCATATTTGAAATGATTTGGTTTGCATCAGCCTCTGCAAGTAAAAACCGTGAGCACTGGCTCAGTAGATTTTTAGCGTTGGCATAACGTCCAAGATTTCCGCACTCTAAGGCCAGATCGCGCCGCTCTTGCGATATCGCCAACGAGGGTGTCAGATCGTAAGCGGGCGATAATTTCCAACTTTTGTCAAAGGCCAGAAGTGCATGGTTACGAGGATGGTCATCAATATTTGAAATAAGCGAGTTAAAACAAATACGACGAAACAGTTCTGCTGCATCTCGCTTGGGCTCTGCCACCACTCTGCGTAACTCTTCTGCCATCAACACGTATGACCACCTTTCGCGCCGCAATGGCGATTCGTCTGCTCGAAGCAGCGTTAAGCCGCTAACCATTCTTGCTCGCACATAACCTTGACTGGTTTTCCTGCGATCGAATCTTTGCACCAGCAGTACTTCTTTGCCACCAATATTTTCTACACGACTCATCGCTGCATCAATTCCACATTGCCGCGCGAGTACAAGCATTGCATGCTCCACCAACGGATTATTCCAGCGGTCATCTGGTCGCGAAAATTTGGCCACCCAAAGACCGGATTCATCCTCAACAACCGACTTGGGCCTGGCTCCACCCATCGACGTTTGAAGGAGTAGCAATTCCTGAACTTGAATGGAGTCAAGCTCTGTACTCACATCTTCTACTCTGAGCAATTTGTCTGCAGCCTGCTGAAGGCGCACCAGATCAAGGGTTTTATTATATTTTTTCATTGGTGACGGAGGTTTTTGATTCAATCCAAATCCGAGTGCCCCTGCTCGATCATCGGGCGATTCCAGAAGGTAATCGATTTCACTCAGCGCTATTTTTCCTGAATGCCGTTCAATAACGTAGCGTCCCCAAAAATCGGGACCAGCGTCTCGAAGTGAGCTGAACACCCCGTCAAGGCGTGCAGTGCGGAATAAATTTTCGCCTAACTTTAGTTCAACAGGGTCTATTTCTACTGCATCGCTGCGTGATAAATATGTTTTTCCGTAAATGAATTTACCGGTGCTATTACCGAGCTTGTCCTTTGTAATTTCAAAGCGACCGGCAGTGACACTAGTAGTTGCTTGTGGCAGTGTGATGTAGACAAAACATTCAGATTTTGATTCTTTAGAAGTCATTATCCATACCACGATTTCTGCGCACACGCTGGCGCTTGTTCACCGAATCTAGTATCAAACCTTCCTTGTCTTTAGATGGGTCAGCCACATCTCCCAACTGGTCAAGTTGATTGTAGAGCCAGAGCAAAGCTGCATACACCACCAGTCCGGTTGCCGGTTTGCCTTTCTCGGCATCCATCACCGCTCGAGGCCCTGTGCCGATGCGTTCTGCAGCATCGGCGATAGTCATACTGCGCCGAATTCTAGCCAGCCGGAGGTTATCTCCCAGTTGAACAAGAGCCTGCTCTACTGCAAACGGTGGCGATTCCAACAACTTGTTATGACGAGCCATGTACTTTTTAAAGCCCTTTAACAAAGATAATATGCTTTATCAAGCATATCACAGATGCTAAGAAGCAATAAACCCGCGCCAGCCTTAATGTCCAAAGCTGAACAGATAAAGGTTCGGAGAAAGCGCCCGAGAGTCAAGCTGACAGCCATGTTAAAGATTGTGAAATTCGAAAAAAACTGTGGCAAGGCCAAATATTTTTTGGTATAAAAGTAAATGTCCGA
>JAVHQC010000013.1:0-67145 GCA_036170915.1 Cyanobacteria bacterium auto_48_18 | reverse complement strand
TGTACGAGTCCGATGTACGAGTCCGATGTACGAGTCCGATGTACGAGTCCGATGTACGAGTCCGATGTCCAAATGTTCATTGTCCGATGTCCGAATGTTCATTGTCCTAGTCCGAATGTTCATTGTCCGATGTCCGATGACCATAGTCCGATGTCCATTTCCAGCCCTGCTGGACTGTTCAAATGAAGTGGGAGCCCCTAGCTTGGGGCTCCCGTTAAGGGTTTCTACTATTTCAATTTTTACTAGTATCTAAAGAAGGAGCCACCAGCAGCGGTGGCTCCTTTTTGCTTGATATTTACGTAGAACCTCCCTTAGGCATAACTGAGATTAGATTGGTCTGGCTCTGTAATCCAACGAAATAGTCGATGGTAGTCAAAGCTATTAGCTCTGCTTTCGGCCATTAGCAGATGCTTAGTTTGATCTGCCCTACAACTTATATATGGATTAGGGTCGCGACTGAGCTTGTCGAGTAGTTCTGTTGGGCAATTAATATCTTCTGCCAAACCGAATCTCACATTCAGGTCTTCATCGAGAGCCAACCTGTTACTGATATGGCTTGGCGTTGAAGGATTAACGCCTACAGCGATGCGAACATCAGCATTTTGATCTTGAGACAGCAAATCCAAAACATCCGTAGCAGTGTTAGGGTTCTCAGCAACTCGCAACCGGATGCGATCTACTTTACTTTTAGCTAGCGCTGCTAACAGGCGTGGTGAACAATTTGGATTTCCAGCCTGTATATATTTTTTCAAGACAGCACCATAGTTCATATGAGTTTTACCTCCTTCAGTCTATTTAAATAAAGACGGCCTGACGGCCGAGTCAACGTAAATAGCCTTCGAGAGCCGGTCTCATCAACCAGGAATCTCTTGCGGCAGAAATAAGCACATCAATAGCAAAAGGCGACCCCGGTGAACCGAGATCGCCTATCATCTACAACCAGCATGGCGAGCCGGTTTCAAATTAGTCAGGAACTATTCTGTTTTTTAAACGTTTTAACTGCAAAGCCTCCTTTAAAAGCAAGATTTTGAAGTTGTCTAACGAATGGAAATTGAACTTTCCAAAAACCAAATTATCAAAAACTTTCCTGGCTGGCAAGAGGTTTTTTCCATTTTTTAGAAATCCAGTAAAACCAGACTGTGCGCCATTCTAAGACTAGAACCAACCAATCCATAAAAAAATTATTTAGAAATTCCAGCTCCTATTTATTTTTGGTTTTAAAATATTTGCAGAGCAAAGGTTGCAGGTAACAGATGAATCTCACAGTTACCTAGACAGGCTGATTTAGCTCTCCGCCGAGCGCGGCAATATCAAAAATTCGAATATTTTCAAGCAATAAAAGGAGGGTAACTTATGTTCTTCCAGGAACTTGCATCACCATTTGATAGAGCAACCCAAATGAACATTCTGCAAGAACGCCTGAGCAGGCTCATCAACGATGTCCAGGAAACCAGAAATACTGAATTTCCACCTATCAATGTTTGGGTCTCAGAAAAAAATATCGTATTAGTTAGCGAAGTGCCAGGCATTGAGCCAGACGATATTGACCTTCAAGTTTGCAACCAGACAGTGACCTTAAAGACCAAACGCGAACTCTTCCAGCCACAAGAAGGGCAAACAGTTCACCGCCGCGAACGCGGGCACGGTCAATTTACAAGATCAATTGAATTACCTTACGCAATCGATGCCGACCAAGTACATGCCTCATTCACCAACGGCATGCTCCGGGTTGAATTTACCCGCGCATCAGCTGATCTTCCGAAGAAAATTACAGTTCATGCATCGTAAGTCACTATCGCAAGTCAAAGAGAATTTAAAAGGAGGTTTCAATCATGAGTAGTGCTATTGCTGAACGAAAAAAAGAAGAAATTTCTACCAATCAAATTGGCGAACCTGTACGCAACAGACGAGTATTCGCGCCACTTGCAGACATCTACGAGACTAAAGAACACATCCTTATTTTGGCAGACATGCCTGGTGTGGACGAACAGTCGATTGATATTACTCTAGAGAAAAACGTTCTGACTATTCAGGGCTTCACCACATCAGAGACGGAAGCGGGGCTTCGACTTGTTCACTCCGAATGTCCAGAAGGTAACTACCGTCGCGTCTTTGCCCTCTCTGAAGAAATTGACAGAGACGGCATTGAAGCTACCGTAAAAAATGGTGTGCTTAAGCTCGTTTTGCCAAAGTCGCCAAAATCAATGGCAAGAAAAATTACCGTCAAGTCTGAATAAATCACCACGCGAGCAAAGGGAGCCCTGGTCTGCCGGGGCTCCTTCACCAAAGAAAATAAGGAGGTACTGCAATGGACAAGCTAAAAGTAAAAGCAATTAGTTGTTTAACGCTGACTCTTTTGACTGGCTTTGCCGGCGGATTTGCCAGCAGAGAGCTATTCGACAAACAAAATTCGGCCAGGGCAGATGAGGTTGCCAAAGATGTGCCTGTGCACAAACTACAATCCGCATCGATTACATCTAATCATTTAGTCGCGCCTGACCTGTGGAGTATTTTTCTAGACCCCATGTTCATGCCTGTAAACTTGGCAATTGCGCCGCTGGCATTGCCAGACTTTGTTAGCCTTCCCATCGACGTCCCGGCGGTCAAAACCGTTGAAGGTGCCAATGAACTGCAAATAGTAGCTCAATTGCCAGGGCTGACAGAAAAAGATGTAGATGTTCAGGTTGGAAAAGATATTGTCACCATCAAAGGTGAGAAGAAGCAAGAAAAAGGAGATGGGAAGTCATTCTCCACAGTAAGTCAGTCTTTTGTGCGCACGGTACAACTGCCATGCAAAGTCGACGGCGATAAAGTAAAAGCGACCCTCAAGAATGGCGTTCTTACCGTCTCATTGCCCAAGCGGCTTAATCAATGACAAGTAGTAGCAAGCAATCAGCGCTGGAACTTCAGGCAGGGCGCGCCGGAATGTTCTGGCGCCATGCCTTCGCCATACAAGGTTCCGTGACACCACATGTGCTTCCAAATGTATGCATCATGGGCGTCTTTGCCGGAATAACTTGCCTGATTGCCTGGTTGCTTTTGCGCTACGCCAATGTCCAAATCGGACTGACTGTGGCACCCTACGAACTATTCGGTGCCGCTCTGGGTCTTCTTCTGGTGCTTCGTACCAACGGTGGTTATGAGCGTTGGTGGGAAGCGCGCAAACTGTGGGGAGGAATTGTCAATCAATGCCGAAATCTGGCCGTGGATGCAGCAACCTATGGCCCGAATAACCCTCGATGGCAAGCTGATTTTCTAACTTGGATTGCCGTATTTCCTTATTGCTGCATGGCAAATCTACGCGGCGAAAAACCATCGACGCCGATTATTCGATTACTGGGAGAGGAAGAAACCAATAGGCTGGCAACAGCTGGGCATATGCCAATGACTGTGGCTGCAAAACTCGGCATGATGCTCAAAGAGGCTCGCGAACAAGAAGACCTTGATGGATTCTTCTTTCTCCAGCTCGACAGAGAACGTGCGATTTTAATGGAGCACATCGGTTCGTGCGAACGCATTAAAAACACTCCTTTGCCGCTTGCATACTCAATTAAGATACGCCGGTTTATAGCTACTTTTCTGATTACTTTGCCATTCGCGCTTATACACGATATCGGCAACAGTCTGCTGGTACCTCTAATTACAATGCTTGTTGCCTATCCGCTGTTTGCCCTCGATCAGTTGGGCGTTGAACTGCAGAATCCATTCGATAACGAAAACTTGAGTCACCTGCCTCTCGAGGATATTTCAGCCACCATCGAAAGAAATACAGCTCAAATCCTTGCCCCCAAAAAGCCAATATCAGTGCAATAAAGTGTTTCCATGAGTAGAAACCACACTGAAATCGACTGATGGGAGTGCTGCAATGGACAAGACCGAGCAAACAAAGGTGGAATCAAAGTCACGTGACACGCAAACCGACTTTGACGTTGTTGCATTACTCAAGCGAGATATAGATACCAAACACTCTGTCGCTAAATGTGCAGTACCTGACGACTTTAATAAGCCCGGTGTGGCAGAGGCCAACAGAACAAGAACTGCTCAAGAAGCTGAAGCTCCAAAAAGACCTAAGTGTGGAAACACTCTCCCTGACTTAGTTCTAACTAGCGAAAGGCTGCCTCTTGCTGATATAACAAGAGGTTTACCTCAACATGTCCGTCCCAATAACGCTCCTAAGGAGCGACTCTTGACTAATTTTGAAGTAATAAAATAAGCATTAAGCCTTACGGTCCGCCAATAGCACTCGGCAATCCACTGGTTGGGCCATAAGGCGCAACCAGATCCGACACTCGAACAAAGGGCGATCCTTTGCCTGTGGCAGGGCTACCAGGAGCAGGCGAGAAGTTGGCGCTTGTTAAAGTGCGTGGAATAAATTGCGACTTGGCCTGCATAGCAGAGAGCGTTGCTGTATCAACGAAATTAGGATCCACCATAATTGGTGCCAGCGCCATTGTGTTTCCACTGACGGCAAATTGCACGTTGCCACCACCCGTAATTACCTGTATGGCCGGCACATCGACGAATCCGCCCCAAACAATTGAATCTCTAACTTTCAGTTTGGCATTAGCATTGACGCTAATCGTGTAGCCGGGCACTTGAAATGCGCTTTGCTGGCGAGGGTCTAAGCGTTTCTCGTAAAGCGTGCAATTAACGGCGGTAACAGTTGCCGAAGAGCCCACTGGTGGTGCCGCCTTAATGTTAGAAACACGCGCAGCGAGAAACAGACTATTGCTCAGCCGTGTTGTGCCGTTGGCCACGTCGACGCCATAGTCAACATAAGGGCCAAAAACACACTTATTGGCAAAAATGGTGGTTGCAGGTCCACCAGCTGTTTTGGAGCCGACAATGCCTGCTCCGCAATTACCGAAGAAACCATAACCATTGGCACCAAACGTGCAGTTATTAAATACTGTACTGTTCGCTACGCCTGGCAGCGGTCTCTCTACTGCGCCAACTGTGCAGTCACGAAAGTCACAGGCAATGAAATGATTATTGGCACCACCAAATGTGACACCACCAACGCGTCCCCCAAGATAAGGTGGGAAGCCCATGATGTAAGACATTTCAACATTGCGAACTGAATTGTAGCTAGATTGAATATCCAGGCACTGAGCCCCATAGCGCGTCAATTTGATACCAGCGCGCTTGTTGGCCACCAAATGAACATTAGAACCAACAAACTTTATGCCGAACGGTACTGCTGATTGGCCTGTGAATCCAGTAAAAGTGACGGTGCCGTTATGCGCGGCCCCCGGAGCTTGTCTGATGACAATATTGCTCACAGGCACTGTAAATGAAGTAGTGTAGGTGATACCAGCAGTGCCACCGTCAATTAAAATTTGATCTCCTGCTGCCACTACTTTCCAGTCAATCTGAGCAGGGTCTTTCCAGGCAGTCTTCCAATTCTGACCAGTTGTACCGTCTCCCGAAGGTGATACATAAAGTGCGCGAGCGCTGGCGTCTGTCGGTAGCGCTAGACCAGCAGCAACGACTACAAAGAGTCCAAGTAAACTGCGTGTGAACATTTGCGCTGTTTGAATTTTGTTGAACACGATCATAACTCCATTAGTGTATGCAAATGGCCTGGAGATCAAAATTTCTTTGCGAGGGCGTGCCTCGAACAATCTCAATGCCACAACTCTAATCACCCATCGTGAATTAGTTGTGAGTCCAATGTGAAAACGTCGTGAAGTGCAAAAAAAATAGTTAGGCTTTACTTCACATCTATAAATGCGGCAAGCGAGTTACTTTACAAACTAAACTAGAGCTTGCCGATGTATTTTGCCCGTGGTCGTATAACGCCACCAAATGTACGTTGCTCGATTGCATGCGCAATCCATCCGGCGGTGCGACTGATGGCGAATATGGTCGAGCCTGAACCGGCTGGCAGAGCCAGTGCATACGAAATAGCCACAAGACCAATGTCTAAATTTGGTTCTTCACCTAACTGCTCGCGCACCGATTCTACGATTTCCAAAAGTCTATTTAAGTGTTTATTCTTGGCCGAAATATTCTGTGCCACTGTCAACAAAAGCCGGGCACGAGGATCGCCAGCACTGTATATCTCCATGCCAAAACCTGGTATGCGGCCGTTCTGGCGTAAATATTCTTTCAACCATGCCTGTGTATTTTTATACTGCAAACTGCTGCTAACAATATCTTCTGCACGCCTGCTGGCTGAACCGTGTAGAACGCCGCTAAATGTTCCCAATGCACTTAGCAAACAAGAATAAAGCGATGCATCGCATGACGCGGCGACACGCGCTGCCAGAGCCGATGCATTGAGTTCGTGATCGGCGCACAAAACCAGTGCGCAATTGATTGCGCGCGCATGCTCAGCCGAATTTTTCTCGCTCAAACCTGATAGTAAAGTTTGCGCTAATGGAAACGGCCCATCAATATACTTATTCTTTCCAGCGGCAAGACCAGGTGCTAAAGCCATGGTGACAATCAATCGTCTGGCTGTGTCAAGAATATCGACGGTAAGCAACTGGCGCGAAAGCGGATCTTGCAATTCAATAAATGCTAACAGCACTTTAAGCACATCGAGCAAGTCACCATCTGTAGTGGCAATCGATTTCATCTGCCGCGGAATGTTTAAAGGTTTTGTGTTTTTCCAGGCAGACTGACTGGCGATATCGGTGTCCCACAAAAGTTCTGCCACTTGCTCAAAAGTCGTATTACCCGTAGCCAGTTGAATGGCGCTCTGACCTCGATAGCGGTGGCCGTCGTCGCGAATCTCAGTAATGGAAGATTTAACTACCGGGCCTGTCCATACCGGCGCGTCGGTCTCCTTGGCGCTCTTGATGCCGCGCGCAGATTGCCGCAACTTAATCAAGTCGCTCAAACGATAACAGCGCTCGCGTGCGTTCTCGGAGGGCATACTGACGATTTGCCCACGACTGGCGTAAGCATAAAGCGTTGCCGACTTGACACCAAGAAACTCAGCGGCCTGCGAGCCCGTCAAAAGCTTGTCCTCGGCCCCGGGCAAATCGCCAGATTCCACCATAAAGTGCGCTCCTAGTCTTCCAGAGTACCAGTGTACCTGGAAGCAGGGCGAATCAAGCGACCAAGCGCCCGTTGTTCGGCAAGGTGCGCCAGCCACCCACCAACCCGGCCTGCGGCGAACATCGATGAGAACAATTGGTGGGGAATTTGCAGCGAATCAAGCAGCACGGCTGTGTAAAATTCAACATTCGCCTTTAGTGGCTTTTCAGGATGCAATTCAGCCAGAATCTGCTCTGCCTGGCGCTCAACGGCACGGGCTAGCGGGAGGCGACTGAGATTTTGGTTGGAATTTTTCGTGCCGGCGTGGGTGTGGGCCTCTTCCAAACGGCCGATGGCTTTCTCAAAAATGGCGGCTCTGGGGTCACGCACTTTATAAATGCGGTGGCCCATGCCCATAATGCGTCTGCCGGCTGTAAGTTCGCGGCGCAGCCAGGCTTCGGCGTTTTCAGGAGCGCCAATAGCGCTTAGCATCTCGAGCACGGGGCCAGGCGCGCCGCCATGCAGCGGCCCTTTGAGGGCGCCAATAGCTGAAACTACACAGCTGACATTGTCAGACTCGGTAGAGGCTACCACTCTGGCCGTAAAAGTAGATGCGTTCATGCCGTGGTCTGAAACTGTGGTCAAATAAACGTCGAGGGCAGCGGCCTCTTCGGCTGTGGGCATGCGGTCGGTGACCATGCGCAACAAGTCGGCTGCATGGCTCAAATTGGCATCAGGTGCCAGTGGTGCTAGACGCTGTTGCACTCTTGACCAGCTGGCAGCAAATACGCCCACTGCTGCTGCGATTTTGGTGTAGGCGAGCAAATCGCGCTCGGTGCCGCCGCTGAGCAAACTGGTAGCGGTGCGCAGCGCCTCCATCGGTTCGTTACGGCGAAAAAGCGTCAGATTTTCTTGCACGAGATCAAATGCTTCTTTGCGACCGGTGTAAAAGTGATCCTTCAAATCGCGGGCGGTAATTTCGCCTGGTATCAGACCTGACCAGAGCAAGCGGCAGGTGTCTTCAAACGACGATTCAAAAGCCAGCTTTTCAGCATTGCGCCCTCTGATAATCAGCCTTCCGCGCTCACCGTCGACCTCAGAAATTTGAGTATCGGCAACCACAATTCCATCTAAACCCGCTTCTGTTTTCATTGCCACTGCCATGATTCAAACCCCTTGAGATTTTAATTATTGACCATGTAATCAATATATCAATCAATAGGCGCAAATCACCTGCTGAAATTATTAACTTATTGATGTATTGATTATTCTCAATCAATATATCAATATAATAGCTGTGGCCGATAGACAACAGGGTGCTTCAATGATTGCTTCGACGATTGCTTCTATAACTAACGGGGAGAAATTGACTGTGCTAGACCCAAATAGCGATCTAGAGCGAGCTACAGAGCAAGTTTTAACCGCCGAGGCCAGGGCTTTTCTCAACTCCCTGCATCAGCAGTTCAGTCCTTATATAGTGAAATTGCGTGCTGACCGCGTTGCTCGGCAAAAAGACATCGACAACGGCATACTGCCAGATTTTCTCGAAAGCACAACTGCCGTTCGCAACGGCCAGTGGCAAGTGGCTTCGGCCCCGGCTGATCTCAATGACCGGAGGGTGGAAATCACTGGGCCGGCGGAACGTAAGATGATGATCAACGCATTGAACTCAGGCGCAAAAGTGTTCATGGCTGATCTAGAAGATTCTCTCTCTCCCACCTGGGCCAATGTAGTTTGCGGCCAGCTAAACCTAATCGAGGCAGTAGCGGGCACGCTTTCATTTGAAAGTGGTGAAAAAAGTTATGCTCTCAAAGAGCGCAGTCAATTGGCTACTCTCGTAGTCAGACCGCGCGGCTGGCATCTGCAAGAAGCTAATTTTCTCGTTGACGGTGAGCCAATGGCCGCGTCGCTTTTTGATTTTGGATTGTATTTCTTCCATAACGCTAAAACACTTCTGGCACTGCAGTCGGCTCCTTATTTTTACCTGCCAAAATTAGAAAGCCATCTAGAGGCACGACTCTGGAATGATGTTTTCAATTTTGCACAAGATGCTCTGGCGATACCTCGCGGCACCATTCGTGCCACCGTTTTGATTGAGACTATTCTTGCTGCATTTGAAATGGAAGAGATATTATTTGAATTGAAAGAGCACATGGCCGGCCTCAATGCTGGTCGCTGGGATTATATTTTCAGCCTGATCAAAAAATGCAGTAAGCACAGCCAATTTACTTTGCCTGACCGAGTGCAAGTAACTATGGCAGTGCCCTTTATGCGCGCTTACGCCGAACTTTTAGTTAAGACCTGCCACAAGCGTGGAGCACACGCCATCGGTGGCATGGCCGCATTTATTCCCAGTCGCAAAGACTCAAAGGTCAATGAAATTGCTTTTGCCAAAGTGCGCGAAGACAAAGAAAGAGAGGCCGGTTTTGGTTTTGACGGCACCTGGGTTGCACATCCAGATTTAGTGGCAGTGGCAAAAGAAATATTTGACGCAAAGCTTGGCAGCAATGCTAATCAAAAAAATGTTTTACGAGAAGAAGTGAGAGTCACCGCCACCCAACTGCTCAATACAAAAATAGACGCCGGGGTCACCATTGCTGGTGTCTCTGGTAATGTCGACGTTGCTTTGCAATACATCGAGTCATGGCTCAGAGGCGTAGGCGCTGCCGCTATTCACAACTTGATGGAAGATGCCGCCACTGCTGAAATAGCAAGGGCACAAATCTGGCAGTGGATTCACAGCGGAACAAAAACCGCCAGTGGTGAAATAGTGACCACCGATCTGTACAAAAAGCTGCGTGACACCATGCTCGCGCAATATCCAAATATTGAAGGTAATCGCTTTGCTGAAGCCGCTGAAATTTTAGATCAGCTTGTCTTAAGCGAAGAATTTATCGAATTTTTGACCATTCCAGCCTACACACATCTACAAAGGGGTTAACGTCTATGCAACCGGACCATTCGCAATCTGCACCACTGGCCAATCTAGAATCACAATTTAGCGCAAATAATTCTGAAGCAGCAGAAAAACTTACCTGGTCATGGGCCGAAGATTCAAGATGGCGAGGCATTAAAAGAGACTACACGGCAGCAGATGTTTTGCGCCTGCGCACTTCTGTAAAAGTTGAGTTCACGCTTGCGAAGCTAGGTGCTGAGCGCTTCTGGAACACACTTAATAGCGTGCCCTACACGGTCGCACTAGGTGCCATGAATGGCTCACAAGCAGTGCAAATGGTGCGCTCAGGTCTTAAATCAATTTATTTGAGCGGCTGGCAAGTGGCTGCTGATGCCAATTCATCTAAACAGACCTATCCTGATCAAAGTCTTTACCCATCGAACAGTGCTCCTGAACTGGTCAAGCGCCTTAACAACGCTTTGATGCGCGCTGACCAAATCGACGTCAGCGAAGGCAAAAGCGATATCAACTGGTATGTTCCAATTATGGCTGATGCAGAGGCCGGATTTGGTGGCCCTGTGCATGCATTTGAACTGATGAAAAGCATGATCGAGGCAGGCGCTAGCGGCGTACACTTCGAAGATCAATTAGCCTCAGAAAAGAAGTGCGGTCACCTGGGCGGAAAAGTACTGGTGCCAACCGCACAGTTTATTCGCACACTAACTGCTGCAAGGCTGGCATCTGACGTACTAGACGTGCCTACAATTATTGTCGCTCGCACTGACGCTCATGCGGCCACTCTGCTCACTTCTGATATTGACCCAGCTGACAGGCCCTTCATCAAAGGAGAGCGCACTGTGGAAGGATATTTTGAAGTGCAAGACGGAATCGAACCTGTAATCGCACGCGGGCTTGCCTATGCACCATATGCTGACGTAATCTGGTATGAAACTTCCAAACCAGATCTGGAAGAAGCAAGAGTATTTGCTGCTGCCATTCACGCAAAATTCCCAGGCAAACTGCTTGCCTATAACTGCTCACCATCATTCAATTGGAAACAATATCTGGACGACAAAACCATTGCCAGATTCAATGAGACTTTAGGAGAATTAGGCTACGCCTATCAGTTCATCACACTGGCAGGCTGGCATGCCACCAACATGAGCGCCTTCAAACTAGGACATGGCTTTGCTCGTGAGGGAATGACAGCCTATGTGCGCTTGCAAGAAGAAGAATTTGCGTGCGAAGACCTCGGCTATACAGCTGTTCGTCACCAGCGTGAAGTTGGTACCGGCTACTTTGACCAGGTACTAATGGCGGTATCAGGTGGCAAAGCTTCAACCGGTGCTTTAAAAGGCTCCACAGAAGAAGAACAGTTTCAAGTCAGCGACACCATGGTGCCGGTGCTCGTCTAACTTAATCTAGGAACCTAGTCTAAGAATCTGGTCTAAGAACCTAGTGGTCCGTTTTTCGCTAACAGTTGGGCGATTAGCGGATGGGTAGAATAAATTTTTTCTGCCTGCGCGAGTAGGGTTTGCGCTTCGGCTTCGCGATTAAGCGAAGCCAGAGCGCGAGCCTGCCCCACTAAGTAATCGGGATCAGCTGCTTCAAGTTTGGCACCACGCTCAAACAGAGCCTCTGCTTCTGCCGCGTCAGTGGCAAGCAAATAAAGAGCATAGTCACAATAGGGCTCTGCTCGCTTAGGATGATTTGCCACCAGACAATTGAAGGCCTGAGCAATTTCATCGGCGTCCGCACCTGAGAACCGCATGCAATTAAACAAGATTGCCTCGGCATTGAAATCATTTGCGTTCAGATTCAAAGCTTTGGTGGCATAAGAATATGACTCATCAAGCAACGCTTTTTCGCTGCCGTTAGTATCAACAAAGGCATGCATCAAGACACGTGCCATCAGGCTATAACCGCGAAAGTCATTAGGATACGCATTTATATGCGCTTCTGCAGCCGCCTCGACCACACCGCGCAGATCCGGCCTATCGATAAACAAAGCTGCCACTGAAACAAGGCAGAGAAGTTGGGGTGCTTCTCTTAAAGCTATTTTCAAAATTTTAGCGGTTTGGTCAAGGTCATGAGCGCGCAAACTTTCGGCCAGCGCAATTTCGATCGCTCGGTCAATCGCCTCAACACCAGCCAATACAATCATCGGATTAGCTTCAGTGTATTCGCCGGCACCATCCATGGTGAGTATTTGGTAGGCCGGATTACCGTTTACAGGTGAGCGAAACCATCGCACAACGATGTCACTTTTAGAAGTCTTGTCGAGGTGATGAAAATCAACCAGTGCAGTTAGTGGGGTCTTACATTGACCGCAGGGAATATCGCGAGATATCCACGTATGAGCCATTTTCAATGCGTCTAAACACATCTGGCTCACCGTGTTGTAAGTTAAATTTTGAATGGCAAGAATATCGGCGGTGGAATTATCAGTGGAGCAAACTTGACACCAGAGACTGACTTGTAGAGTATCAAGGCAGGGTGCTTTAGCTTCAGCAGTAATCATGCTTGCCCGCGCCGCGCTTAACGGCAGGCTGGCTGGAAGAGGGGCCATATTGCAAAAGCGCTCATAAACAGCAAGCTCATGCGACGATTTGATCAAACTTTCTAATTGCTCGGTGGCGGCCATCAGTGCTTCCTGCATGATGCGCAGCGACAGAATGCTCGCACGCTACAGGCCCCGCCGGTGATGCATAATTTCAGGATGGAATTGACCGTAGATAGCAAAACCTAAAATTGCCGTGCCCAGTAGAATATAAAAAACCCGGGCGCCATTGCGGCCCATAATCTTGACCAGGAACGCCGCTCGCCGGCTGTTCATGAACCAGTTCCAGTTGAAGACTGCGCCGGCAATAGAAAAGCAGCCCATTACGCCCAGGAAAATTCCCGCGATCATCGGTTCATTCATCTAGTATCTCCTTGCAAGGCCGCCGCTCTAAAAGGATAACATTATGCCTGTACCAGAGTCTTACGATACTTAACCAGGTAATAAATACCAACCAGCGCCGCTGCAAAGCCTGTGATTGGCAGGAGAAGAATATGAGGGCCAAACTGCAAGGACATCAGTGCACCAAAGGCGGTGGCGCTATTATCTGTCAATTGAGTTAGTACAATTCAGCTCTGCGCGATGCGCTGCATCCATGTGCCAACATTTGACACCATCGCTCCGGCAGCCCATAAGCGATAGTTGAAATTACTAAATGAGCGGAAGGTGCCAGAAGCCAAACGGTTCACCGATTGATTACTAATGCTAAAAACATGGGCAGATCCTTACTGGTCAGCAATTGTAAGATTTAGAGACGTCTATCATTTAAAAAAGTTCGCAGGCTGTATGTTGGCAGCACTGGGACCTGACGCAGTAATTAGCACCGGCGAGGTTAAAAAAGGCTTGTCATCTGCCATTAATAGTCCTAAATTCTAGCTAGCTGGTGTCTAATCAGGATAAGATTAAACGGTAGGGGTTCGAGGTGGTCATGTTCTTTGCCAGAAAAGTCAGTGTTCTCAGCCTTACACTAGTTCTTGCAGTGGCCGCCGCACAGGCTCAAACTCCCGAACCAGCCAGTACCACATCGCCCACTATTGCTCCCGCGGCTCAAGCTAGTGCAGTTGGTTCAACGGCAGAGGTACAGTCAAATGCTGCGATACCGGCCGCTGACGGGACAACTAAGCCGATTCAAGGGTCCGTGACTGCCACAAAGAAAGAAGCAAAGGCGGCGGCTGACCTGGCTAAGAGAATGAAAGATTGGGATAAACCCCTTACTGGTTTTCATCCCATTAAAAGAATTACTCGCCCGATTTGGAAGCTGAGGAAAGAAGCTTCTGACCTGCAAACCCAGATAGTATCTCTGCAAAAGCCAATGAATAACCTTCAACCGGCATTTGCCAGCATGGAAAAGCGCATGCAAGGCGTTGAAAGCAGCATCGCCAATATGTCTGGCGTGCTTAGCGGTCTCAATAACAATTTGAACACGCTTTCTACCGATTTGAACAAAGTCAGTGAAATTTCGCCGGCAGTACTGGGCGTTCACACTCAACTGAAAGAAATATCAAAAATACGTGTAGACCTGCAAAAGGTCTCCGGCATTCGCGATGACGTACGCTCAGTAACCATGCAAATGCAGGAACTGCGTAAACCACTAGATGAGCTAAAGGCTCCGATGATGGCTGTGGCTAAACCCCTTTCGGGCGTAGAAAATTCAGTTGCCAGTGTTACTGCAAAAATGACCACTGTAGAGCACAAAGTAGTGCAAATGCACGACCAGCTCGACGAGCTCAGTGCCGAAATTAAATCGCTGCATGTGCCGATGAATGCTGTTTCACAGCCGCTCGGTGCAGTGCGCGACGAACTTACTGTTCTAAATAAACTGCTGGTGGCAGTGGTGGTGGTGACACTAGGCTCTATCTGCGCTGTCATTGTTGGAATCATTGTTGCCATCGCTCTGATTTACAGATTCAGACATACTTTCCTGGCTATGATTGCCAGAGAGAAACACAACGCCATTGCTCACCAGGAAGCAAAAGAAAAAGAACGCATGCGCGTTTGATTTTTGCTCTCCCATAGTTAACTAATTACTGCCATTAAGATGACGCTCACGTCCACGAAAAGGTGCGATATCGTAGACCTCATCACCCTCATTGGTTTTATGCTTCAAATCTTTAGCGGCTAATTCTTTCAAACCTTTGGCTTGATATATTTTCGCTCTCAGCTCATAGCTTTTCATCAAATTTGGCTTAAGACTTATTAGCGTATTACAGTCAGCAAGCGCTTTATCGTACTGTTTGGTTTCAAAATAACAGATACTACGTGCGCGCAGTAAGGCATCGGGCTTTTTGTTACGCTTGATGCAGATGGTGCTCTCAGCAATTGCCTCTTGATAGCGCTTCAAGCCAATAAGCATTTCAACTAACAATGCATGATTGCGGTCACCGTCTTTGATTTTGATCAAATTGGTGGCAGCCGCCAGGCCCTCTTTATACTTTTTCTGCTCTAGATAAATCATGGTCAAAAATCTTGCCGGTTGCTCGCTGGGTTCGAGCTTCATACACTTTTCCAGATCACGAACGGCCGCGTCCAGCCTGCCTCTAGACCAGAGTAACAATGCGCGTAAATAATAAGCGCGCGAGTAATTAGGATCGAGAGCTAAAACTTTGGCGTAAAGATCTAGCGCATTTTCTGCTTCGTCATGCTCACTGAAAGCCTCAGCCTGTCTCATCAATGACTCAATAGAAGATTGCTTAGATTTTGCCTGCGCACATTCAACAATCAAAATGTTTGCAAGCAACGGCATCAGCACAGCGCTGAGAGCAAAGCAAATTTTTCTCTTGCATTTGACCATAGCCAATCTCTAATGAGCAGGTTTGCGCAATAATAACATCCTTGATATGCTTATCCGGTTTCACTTTTAAAGAGGATACCCAGTGCGTCCATTCTTGTATGCCTGCACCACCGCGGCCCTTTCACTGGTATCTATTTGTCTCGTGGCCTGCGCTTCGCCAGGGCAAACACAGATAAACGAATCACGCAATGAAGCTGATACAACGAATATGAAAGTGTCTGAAAAATTTGCCTCTAACTTCTTTAAACTTGCCGCCGCAGCCCCTGAAAAAAATGTGGTCATTTCTCCATACAGCGTAAGTACTGCGCTCTCTATGGTCTACAACGGCGCTGTGGGTAAAACCAAAACACAAATGCAAGAAGTTTTAGGTTACAGCGGCATGACTGACGATGCAGTCAACGAGCAAAATGCAAGCCTCTATAAAAGCTTGATGCACGTTAATCCGGTGAGCGAGCTGACTGTGGCCAATGCCCTATTTGCCAATAAAGACTTTGCATTTGAAAAGTCGTTTATGGACACCAACCAGAAATATTTTGGTGCCAAACTTGAAACTCTTGATTTTGCTGATGCCACCACCCTCGATAAAATCAATAATTGGGTCAAAGATAATACTAAAGGAAAAATTCCTACAATTATCGATCAAGTGCCACCAGCAGCCATTTTATACTTGGTCAACGCAGTGTATTTTAAGGGCATGTGGCTCGATGAATTTGTCAAAGATCAAACACAAGCTGCCGAGTTTACCGTCGCAGGTGGCGCTAAAAAACAAATTCAAATGATGAATCGTACTGACAAAATGCATTATTTTAAGGATAAGAATTTCCAGGCGGTTATGTTGCCTTATAAAGATAAACGCCTGCAGATGTGCGTCTTCCTGCCTGATCAGAAATCAGACATCAAAGCGTTGGTAGGCAGCTTTACTGAAGAAAACCTGAAACAGTGGAGCGAGCAGTTTGGCAAAAAAGAAGGACATCTTGGTCTACCGCGATTTAAAGTTGAATACAAAACCGAGTTAAGTCAAGTGCTTAAAGAAGCAGGCATGCCCTGCGCCTTCGAAGACTCCTGCGCTGACTTCAAAAACATGACCAAAGAGCCGTCGATAATTTCGCGCGTTTTGCATAAAACATATCTGGAAGTCAACGAAAAAGGCACAGAGGCTGCCGCAGCGACTGCCGTAGAAATGAGCACCACCAGCGCGCCGGCCGAACCTGAGCCACCATTCGAGATGGTTTGCGATCGTCCTTTTGTTGTTGCTATCCGCGACGACAAAACAAATGCGATTTTATTCCTTGGCGCAATTGTTGATCCGCCCCCAGCTGACTGATTTGTTTATTGATTATTGATCAATACGCTATCTCCGCTTTCTAAATCGGGGCTGAATACCGCGGCCAATTTCGACGCCCGATCACGCGCATTAGTCAGGGCGCGCAACTTAGCGGGAATCCAAAACTTATCGTCATCTTTAGACAAAGCACTGCAGTGAGATAGCTCTGTTGGACTTTGAAATATGCGAGGTGGAACCGGAATACAATTGTTTTCAGCCATACAATCCTCATTCTCAATGGAACGCGCCACTAGTGTATTTCCTGAAAATGACATGAGCGTGACACGCCGTATTGCCGACGGGTGCCTAAAAAAGGCAAGCCAAGCTGTTGTAGACGTCTAAATTCACGTATAATTCCTTTAAAGCAGATACGCAGTTACCACGAGGCCGAGCATTTGAATAAATCTGGCGTCTCACAATTTTTTCAATCAACTCTCTGGTGCCTGGGAATTTTTCTCATTCTAGTTTGCGGCGGTTTGATTGTCACATACACTGGTGAAATCATCGCGGGCAATCCAAAGTATGGAGTTGCGCACCACGTCGGTCTGATTACCTTTCTCGCCGGCTTGGTTTTCGTCGGTGTCAAACTAGTGCAAGTAAAGCTAAAAGAACAGCGCGCCATGCGTCAAATAAAGCAAGAACAGTTGATTCTCAGTCGGGCAAAAATCGATGGTGGCACACTAACCATTTCTGTTGCGGCTCTTGAATGTGGCATCGGCATTGCCGACACCAAAAGTGCTTTTGAGCGCCTTGCGCAGAGCGGTATTTGTCAAATTGACGTCAATGACCACGGCGAGCTCTATTATCGGTTTCCTACTTTCTTAAATAAACAAATAGAGTCACAAATTCATCCCGGCGAATTTTCCTGAGCTGCAACCGGTGCAACTGAATGAAGGCAGAATCGTTTGAAATTGGCTCGGTAATTGCCGGAACCTACAAGATTCTAGAGTTCATTGGTCAGGGCGGAATGGGGCAGGTGTTCAAAGTTGAGCACCTGGTGCTGGCAAAAATCCAGGCTATGAAAATTTTGCGCCAGGAGCAAGTTTCGACCGAAGTATGGCAAAGATTTCGCACTGAAGCGCAAGCTATTGCCAGAGTCGATCATCCGAACATTATCAAAATTTTTGACATGAGCCAAACTGCGAGCGGATTGCCTTTTTACACCATGGAATATTTGGCTGGTCAGTCGCTGGCTGATCACCTTAGTGACGTTCGTCGAGTTCCGGTACAAGAAGCTTTACTAATTTTCGAACAGGTCTGCAACGGCCTTGGTTACGCTCACGATCGTGGAATTATTCACCGCGATATCAAGCCTGGCAACATTATGATTTTGCACGAGGGCGACGCCAAACGGCCGCAGGTTAAAATCGTCGACTTTGGCATTGCCAAATTATTGTCGTACGACACAAACGTTGGTCAAGCCTTAACCCGACCTGGTGAAGTGTTTGGCAGCCCGCTATATATGAGTCCGGAACAGGCGCATGGTCAAAAGGTTGACTACCGCACAGACATGTATTCTGTCGGCGTGACAATGTTTCAAGTACTTACAGGCCGGCCTCCCCTGCTGGGTAAAAGCGCCATAGAAACGGTGGCGCTGCATCAATCGGCGCCACCTCCTGCGCTAAAAGACATGGCTCCAGACATTGCCATTCCGCCCGATCTAGAACTCATTGTGCAGCGGCTTTTGAGCAAAGATCCAGAACAACGATATCTATCATTTTATGATGTTGCCGAAGAGCTAAAAACATTGGCGCAAGGCAAGCGACTGACCAGAGAAGCTAACGCAGCTCGAGCACCTCAAGCACTAGTAGAGGAAGGCGTTGATACCACATTTGGTGACAACAAAAGACAGTTATTTATATACATTCCACTCACAGTGCTGGTTTTGCTAACTCTAGCGGGAACATACTGGTATTGGGACCAGCAAAGAAACCACGCTGAAAAAGATTTCAAACTCAAAACGCTTTATGACGAAGGCGTGCTTCTTCTCCACGACAAAAGTGATTTGGATGCAGCTGCTGTAAAAGTAGATAAAAAGGGCGACGCATACGACCAGGAGGTTCGACTGCCTGAAGCAGATAAAGCTGAAGAGTTCTTAGCCAAAAACAAAAAAATGTATAGCACCATATACAAAGTGAACGGTGAAGAATACAGACGCTTTGAATTTCCTAGCGATTTTGCTCTAGGAAAAATTATCTACAGCCTTGGAGACCGCAGAAGCGCAAAGTACGTAAAAGCACAAGGCGTAGTTAAGGTACCACTTAAAGCAAGGCTGCGACTAGACGCCAGCCCCGTAACCAAGGCCTACTATGACCTGTTGCAATTTTTTGGTGCCAATGAATTGCAAGGGCTCGGCCTCAATCACGTCAGCGAAAATCGAGAAAGCATGGTGCAAAATCTTTCAAGACTAACCGGCCTTCAGGTCTTAGATCTGCATTACGCTGACATCACTGACAGCGACTTAAACTGGCTGGAGAAAATGCCATCTCTGGCAAGGCTGACTGTCAGCAAGACCAATGTTACTGCAAAAGGCCTGGCTGCAAGCAAGCTCATGAGTAGACTTGCATATCTAGAAATTGAGCACATGGAAAACATTTCGCCTGTCTTAAAAGCACTGGAAAAAAGTCAGAATATTCGGCATCTTAGTATGGCCTGCTGCGACCCAACTACAGATGACTACAGGCAGGTGGCGAGAATAACGCATCTGAAGCAGCTCAACCTGCGGGATAACAAAATGTCGAACCAAGACATCGTTGAGCTGACTAAACTCGATTTAGAAAAGCTGATTCTTAAAGAAGTGCGGGGCTTGAACGCAAAAGTGTTGAGCGTGTTTCCGCGCTTCAAGAATATGAAGCGACTGGTTATTCCTGTTGATAATTTCACACCAGAGCAGATAGCCAAATTGCAAAAAGCAATGCCCAGAACAATCATTACCATTAACGATAAAGACTACTGAATCGAGTGCAGCTTGCTTGTGGGTTAGTGCAGAATTTCAAAGTCCAAATCGCAGAGAAATTTTGCCCAAATTTCTCTGCGATTCGGTAAGCGAAATATAAGGGAGCCTAAGGTCTCGTAGCTGGTTCTGGTCTGCCACCTGGGCGGCCGCCACCAGCCGGCTCCAGCACATTGAGCGCCGGCACAGCAGTGCCGTCTAAATATGTTGCCAGCTGATCGAGTGAGAACTGTATGCCCGAATAGAAATCACCAAAGTCACCATATTTGGAGCTAGCTTCATCGAAGCGCATTTCGTAAATCAATTTCTTAAAGACCATCGGATCGTCTGCGTAAAGATCCACGCCCCACTCGTTTTTGTCGAAACCAATAGAACCGGAGATCACTTGCGTTACAAGACCGGCATAAGTTCTACCGATTTTGCCGTGTTCGATCATCAACTTACCGCGCTCTTCATAAGGAAGCGTGTACCAGTTAACGTGTTCGCCACGCTTCTTATCCATGGGGTAGAAGCAAACATAACGACGTTGTGGAATGCGCGCCCAGAGACGACCACCAAAATGAGGAATTTTCTCTTGCTCTGCAACTTTTGCATCAAAAGCAGCAATCCACTCAGGCGAGTTCGCCTTGAGGCCTTGCTCAGCCAGAGCGGCATGTATTTTTCCTGTGGCTTCGTATAGACCCAATTCAAGAACAGAGACATACGATGAAATTGGCGTGAGAAAATTAGACAGACGCAGTTTGTCGACAACAGTTTGTGCGTGAGCCAGCCCGTCATAATCTTTGCTGTAGTGTGTGAGCATCAAGTCAGCTTTGTGCCCCAGCATTTGAGCCAAACCGACGTCAGTATTCTCACTTTTCTGAAGCGTTGAAAGGGCAGCAGTAGCCTCACGAACGATTTCTTCACGTTCTTCTTGTTCCAGTTCGTCCCAAAAAAGTCGGTCTACTGCAAACATACGGTGGAGTATCCACCAACCTTCCAATGACTCGGGAACGTTGGGATGGCGCATGATCAATCTCCTTGCAACTAGCTGTTCTTCAAATCAGCAGGCTATATGCTAACGCGAATGGCTCGGTGGGCACTCAGATGCTAACTAAGTATTTGCATTCGAAAGCGCTTGACAGCCAACTGAAGCTGAAAGCATTTACTTAAGCAATTCATTCCAGGAGTGAACAGTAGGCAGCTTCAGCTCTTTCATGTGCCTAAATTTCTTCAGCAGAGTGGTTGATTTCGCGCTGAGCTTATCGCAGCCAATAATGTTTAAAGTCCTCAGATCAAGACAAGTCAATTGAGCCAGACCTTTATCGGTAAGTGAAGTATTGCGCAAATACAAATTGGTCAATTTTTTCATACGTGCAATGGTAGAAAAATCAGCTTGAGTCAAAATGCAATTATTTACCGATAGCGCTTCAATGTTGTTCCCCAAAACAAGCTCTCTAAGAACCGGTGCGACATTGGGAATACCATCAATGCATAAAATTTTGAGTTGCTTTAAGTTGCGCAGTTTTGCCAGGCTAATTCCGTCAATGCCCGAAAATCGCAAATCCAACAACCTGAGTTTTTCAAACTTTTCAATGTAGGGCAAATCGCTTTCAAGTAAATCGCAATTTTTAAGTTCCAGATATTGCAGTGATTTTATTCGAGCAAGGCTTCTGACAAGCTCCTTGACGCGTCTATTTTCGCCCTCGATGGCAAACCAATCTAAACTTGAAGGAGCAAAATACTCCATCAGTTTTGGCTCGAGAAAAACAATAGGACTGGCATCTAATTTCAACATGACATAGCGCGGCAAATGCATCTCGCCACGCGCCTCGCGATTGAAAGTGTTAGTAAATCCGTTTTGACCTCTGATTTCGCCCAATGAAAATTTGTCGGGAAAATGGAAAATACGCGCTGTATCTGTCTGAGACTGAAAGTATGGTCTTGGTCTGGAGGCAATATACTGACGCGCTAGGCTTGAATCGGTGCTGGATATTTCTGCGCCGGGAAGATACTTTTCGGCACCATCAGTGGTGTACTGAATTTTTACAGTGCTTACAGATTTAGTGGGAAACAATGTTCCAGCCAAAATACTTACTGATGCAACACCCACAATCAAAAATGAGAGCAATAGCATGGACATTTTGCTGAAAATTTTGAATGCGCGTGTTTGGGTTTGCGATTGAGTATTGCCAGACGTCTCCGTATTCAGAGCAGCCCGCGGCAAAGTCCTACGAGAAGATTTTCCTCCTGGGCCGTCGCTTACAGAAAGCAATGCATCTTCCACTTCAGCCATTGATGCATAACGATCTTCAGGAGCCTTCTCAAGCATTTTAGCGATAATGTCTTCCAGTGCGGCCGGGTATAAATGCTCACCCACAGTCTCATTAAGCGAAAGCGGCACAGTGGTGTGATGAAGCAGTGTAGTTTCTACAGCGTTGCGACCACACAAAGGCGGTTCACCGGTTAGCGCCTGAAAGAATGTCACTCCCAGCGAATAAATATCACTGCGTTGGTCAAGGTGACCACCAGCACACTGCTCAGGGCTCATGTAAAATGGCGTACCAAAAATTTCTCCGGGTCGAGTCAAAGCAAGAGTGCTCAAATTAGTACTGTCGGCAATTTTGACAATGCCAAAATCAACAATTTTTGCCGTGCACTGCGAAATGGGCACAGACGGCTCACTTTTAACAAGCATGATATTTCCGGGTTTGATATCGCGGTGAATAATGCCAGAATCATGGGCGCTTTGAAGGCCGCTGCAAACTTGCCGAAATATTGGTAAGGCATCGGCCAGAGCAAAACGTCCATTGGCCGCCAGATAATCTCCCATGGAGAGTCCAGAAAGAAATTCCATCGTGTAATAAGCTTGACCGTCTTCAGTCTTGTTGAGGTCATAGATCTTGATTACATTCGGGTGTTCAATTCTGGCAATGGCTTTGCCCTCAAGCTGAAATCGCTTCCAGACACTCTGGGTAAGATTATCAACTTGCAAAATTTTGAGTGCCAGCACCCGATTGAGAACTTTATGTTCAACTTTGTACACGGTGCCCATGGCACCCTGCCCCACAAATTCAAGCACTTTATACGTGCCATCTATGAGGCGGCCGACTTTTAACTGTGGATTACACGCATCCAGCAAAAAATGTCTCCAATTAGATACTGGATTATACTGTTGAGGTTATTTTCGCATGAACAGTGAAGCTCAACACATAAAAAATGAATTTCCAGCAGCCTGGCCAAAATAATGAATCTTTTGAGGTCGGAGCCATTGTCGCCGACACCTACAAAATTTTGGATTTCATCGGCCAGGGAGGCATGGGCAAGGTCTTCAAAGTAGAACATTTGATTTTGGCAAAAGTTCTTGCGATGAAAGTCTTACAGCAAGATCAGGTGTCAACGGAGGTTTGGCAGCGATTTCGCACTGAAGCACAGGCTATTGCCAGAGTTGATCATCTCAATATCATCAAAATTTATGATATGAGCCAGACGGCAGGTGGATTGCCGTTCTACACCATGGATTATCTGCAGGGTGAATCACTTGCGGATCGACTTGATGAAAACGGCCGCCTGTCTGTGGAAGATGCTTTGCCCATTTTCGAGCAAATCTGCAATGGTCTTGGTTACGCTCACGATCGCGGCATTATTCATCGCGATATCAAGCCGGGTAACATCATGATTTTATCTGGCACAGGCCAGGTTAAGCTTGTCGATTTCGGCATTGCCAAATTATTGTCGTACGATACCAATGTTCATCAGGGTCTAACCAAACCGGGTGAAGTCTTCGGCAGCCCGCTTTACATGAGCCCAGAGCAATCGCTCGGTCAAAAAGTCGACTACAGAACCGACATGTACTCGGTTGGTGTCACCATGTTTCAAGCGCTTACCGGCAAGCCGCCATTACTCGGCAAAAGCGCTATTGAAACAATCGCTTTGCACCAGACCGCTAGCCCACCTTCCATGAGCGAGGTAGCGGTCAACACTTTGTTTCCGCCGGCCCTCGAAGCCATAGTGGCCAATTTGATGAGCAAAGCTCCAGAACAGCGACCAACATCTCTCTATGATGTGGCCGAACAATTGAAGATTTTAAAAGCCGGCAAAGAAATTAGCCCACGTGAATCGGCAAAGACAAAAATTGCTGAGCTATCTAGCTCAATTGAAGAAACTCAAAATATCGACACTAACAAAAGAAAGCGGCTGTTGATGGTCGCCATTCCCATTGCCGTGATTTTGACTGCAGCCTTAGCCTACACGGTGCTAAAAACCGCATTCACCAACACCGGCGTGCCGCACGACAATCTTAAGGTGAGTGGTTTGCACGAGTTTAAGCCAACGCAGTATGCACAGGCTAGTGATGATCTTTTTGAAAAATCTATAGCTCCAAAAGTACAGAAACTTGGCAAAGTTGAAAGCGATCTGGTTAAACAATTTTTGGCGAAGAATAAAGAGCCATACAGTCATGCAGTCAAAATAAGAGGCAAAGATTTTCTGCAATTTGATTTTCCAGAAAAATTCTCCCTGGGCAAAATTTGGTATCAAAGGACTAATCAAAGAGAAATTCACAAAGATGCACAAGGCCAAATCGTCGTTCCCAAAGGCACTCGTCTGGGCTTTGAAACGGGAATTACCACCGCCAATTATCCTGAATTGCTGACATATTTTCGGCCGAACGAACTAGCAGTTTTGGCTGTCAGATATTTGCCCGAAAGCCATCCACGTATCGGCGATTTTGTTTGCAAAATGCGCGGTTTGTCGCAGTTGGATTTCAAAAAAGAAAGAGAATTGCAGACCGTCGATTTAAAATGGATCGACAGAGTTCCAGATGTTGAGCGTTTAAATCTCTCGGAAAACCCCATAACCGCTGGGGCTATGGCACCGCTCAAAATGTGGTCAAGAGTCAGCGTTCTCGATGTTGACTATAAGCTGCAAGTCACCGACCTGCTAAAGGTTTTGGTGGCAAAGCAACGAATAACCCATCTTAGTATTGCTAGAAGCGACCTCAATGATCAAGACTATGAATTGATATCAAGGCTGAAAAACCTTACGTTCCTCAATATCAGAGACAATAAAACTACAGATAATCAGCTCGCCAAACTGACCAAATTAAAGGCGCCGGTAGTTGACATCAATATGCACCGCTGCCGGGGCCTGACCCCAAAATCTTTAGCATTACTAACAAAGTTTAAAAATCTGAAAATCCTTACTGTCAGCGACGATATGTTTGCAAAAGATGTTCTGGCAGCACTGAAGAAAAACAGACCTGATCTAGAGATCCGAATTCCAGATTAAGGCAGAAAATACAAACTGTCTTTAATACTATTTTTTTGACCATTTAAGATTTTTAGTTTTGCCAATGGCCAGTTTGGTTGAACTTTTCCACATCCGCAAACGTATAGCTTTTTAGAGGCCATCAAGTGAGGGGCTCTGAAAAATTTGCGTGGAGGATAGGAAAGATTGAATGCAGACCAATTTAGCAACACTGACTAAAGAAAAGGCAGAAAAATTTGTTGTTCTGAGAGAAGGGCCGCACCATGACTTACTTAAAGTATGCAATTTTAGCCACAGCGGTAACAGTAATAATAAAAATTCTCAGTCAGATACAGATTCAATAATTAGCAACTTCCTGAAACAAAGCCTGACTGCGGCGAGTACCGATGAACGCCTGGCAGCAGCCCAACAGTGTATAGAAATAAGCGGCGGCCACTGCTCGCTGGCGTGGCTGGTGTTAGCGCGAGAAGGTGCTGAAAACTGGCAGACGGCCATGCTATACGCGCAAAAAGCAACACAGGGTATCGAACGAGAAATCGCTCAAAATCAATTTAAGAAATATAGCATCAATGCTCGCACGCTGGCAGAAGCTATGGTCGACCGCGGGCAAATTACCTGGAATGCAGGCGAGAAAGAAGAAGCAGTCAAAATAGCGCTCACAGCCATGAGAGATCATGACGATAAACTCTGGAGCGAAAATCAAATAATTGTGCGCCATCTAGCAGCCAGTTTGATGATTCAAAATAGCGAGTATCACAAGGCGAAAAATTTCCTTTTTGACCATCCAAACTTTGGCGAGGGTTGGCATTATTTGAACGCCCTGGCGCACTTTGGCATTGCCGGCGATACCGCAATTTCAAGGGGGGCGCTAAATCAAGCTTTTGCTGAAGGAACAATCACAGCAGTGCGCCTTATGGATGGCAAGATCACTGAGCGAGACCAGGCCAACGATGAAAATGGCGAGACTTCTGCCGACTTGCAAAAATATTTCACAGATACTTTTCATGCCTGGCAGTCAGTGCCGTCAGCGATTGATTGGTTAAGCGATAACTTCTCACAACCGCTATCCGTGGCGTTCAGACAATCTAAAGCAATAGCCAGAGCCAAGCAAGACGAAAATCGATGGGCGCGCTGGGAAAGCCTGGACCGTGTTGGTGTGCACTTTGCGAGAACTGATAAAGACTGGGAGGCAAAAAATGCTTTCAAAGCTGCATTACGCGAAGCGGAGCGCATTGAGTACACACCCTATCCATTTGAACAAGCTGTGATGGCACTGTCCTGTCCAAACAGCGAATGCAAGAAAAATCATGGGCTACGCGAAAAGATTCAGAGTCGACTCAAGTGCCTTGAAAGTCAATCTCTGCTGACTGGGCCTCTGGGCGCCTTACACTATGCATCGTTCTGCTTTCTTCTGGCAATAGCGAACGATGAAAATGAGGCTTTGAGGTGCGGCGAAAGAGCATTAGCGATTTCATCTCAATTGCAAAGTGACCAGGCTTTAGACCTGACCGACGATATTCAAATTCGCACCAGCCTCGCTCATGTACTTTTTCGCATGAAAAAATACGAAAAAGTATTGGAGATGGTGTCACTGCCAATGCACACGCAAAATATGCTGTTTGGAAGTAAACACTTTGTCGGTTTGCCATTACTTTGCTTCGCTTATGAAAGCAATCTTGCCTTAGGGCGCAAAGAGCAAGCCGATGCTATCAAAAGCCAATTGAAAACTATTGAATCTACCTTACCGCCAAACCCTGATCTTGCGGTCAAAGTCAAGCCTAAACCCCAAACCGAACCCTCACTTTTAGCCAGGCTTTTCAATAGAACAAAATTCGCTCGAAAAGCAAAGCAGGTAGAAAAGTAAAAGCAAAAAAATTAGAATAGCTAACTAGCAAATTTATCCCTGAAGACTAAGTTCGAGGTCATGCTAAAACAGTGCGAAAACTGCGGTAAGCAGCCGGCTCCACGAGTCGGCTCATTGGCCTCGTTCGTCTTTCGGCATAACTACTGCAGATGCGGGAAAAGACGCTCCACAGAAAGATCTTCAAACAGTTCATTGAGCCGCACCAGCACGGCACAAAGAGCTGCAATGAAAAAGCGCTCTATTAGCAAAGCGTTGACCCATGGTAATGAGCCTACTTTGCTGCAACTTATGTCTATTGGCCCAGGTGCAGTAGTGGGCAAAATTTTCAAAATTGTCTCAATCATAGGTGAAGGAGGCATGGGCACCGTCTATCATACTGAACATGCCACATTAAACAAAGCCTTCGCCTTAAAGGTACTCTCTCCCGAAATAATAAACGAGCAAAGTTGGCTGCGCTTTCAGGCTGAAGCTAAAACACTTGCGGCTTTAAATCACAACAGTTTTGTCAAAGTATACGATCTGGGTGTTCATAATGGCTCAGTGCCATTTTATTCCATGGACCTTCTGCAAGGTCAAAACCTCGAAGCGCTGCTAGCTGAAGAAGGCCCACAGAGTCTGAGAAAAACACTACAAATATTTCTGCCCTTAATCGACGGCATGATTTATGCCCACAGCCATGGCATTATCCATCGCGATTTAAAGCCTGCCAATATTTTTCTGTGTACCACCAACACCCCTGAGCAAGTCAATATCAAAATTCTAGACTTTGGCATTGTCAAACTGCTCGCAGGCAACGACCAGACACAAAATCTGACCGCTGTGGGCGAAGTTTTTGGCAGTCCATATTATATGAGTCCTGAGCAGTGCACAGGACAAACTGTCGATGGGCGATCCGACATTTATTCAATTGGCTGCACATTGTTTGAAACTCTTACTGGTTTTGTTCCGTTCGAAGGCGAAACGGCGATGGACATTGCCATCATGCACTACGAAGCGACACCACCTCTTATATCTGATGTTTTGACAAACAAAATATTGCCACCATCAATTGATATAGTAATTCAGAAGTGTTTGGCTAAAAAACCTGAGGATCGCTATCAGTCGGCCAGCGAACTGCATGCAGATTTAAGTCGCATTGCTGATGGAAAATCTATAGACACAAAAATGCCCGATCGTGAGCTTGGTAAAGCAAAGTTTTCCCTGGTTGGCTCAGAGAAATTATTAATACCCACCGCTTTGCTGCTCTTATGCCTTAGTATCGCCACTGGTGCACAACACTTAAGCAAAACGGCAGAAAAAGCTGGCACAACGGCAAAGTCACATTCTGAGACAACTGGCGGAGAACTCGATCTGGCAGCTGATCTAGACGGAAGCACCCTCAATCTAAACGATATCGATCCAGATTTGAAAATTGCTGCCGAAAGCTTTCTAAGAAATCGTAAGCGAAAATATTCACAGCTTGTGCAAATCAATGGTATCACTCAAAAGCAATTTGACTTTCCGGCCAGTTTCTCTCTGGGTAAGCTAAGTACGGGCAGCCCTACAACACAGAGAATCTGCCAGGCACAGGGACTGGTCACCGTAATGCCCAGCGAAGAAATCCACCTGGAAGCGAATTATATTCTTGGAACCTATCCTGAATTGCTCAAACACTTTCAGGACACCGATTTGACTTCTTTTTCCATTAAGGGTGGTTTTCGCAATGGTGACAGTTTGGTGGCCAACCTCGAAGGTTCAAAAACACTCAATGCTCTATTTTTGCATGATCTAGTGCTTTCTGAAAAAGGTGTGGCTAGCCTTTCTAAACTAAAAGACTTGAAGCGCTTCGCTTTAGTTAATGCCAATGTCGACGGTGCCGAAATTGCAAAAATGCCGTTTATCAAATATGTTCAGACTTTAACCATTGGTGGTGTACCAAACATATCACCTCTCTTAGATCTGCTCTCCAGTTCAGAGAAAATCACAAACCTTAGATTTGAAAATATTGACTTTACCAGTACCGAACTTGAGAAGCTGAGTAAACTGAAAGCGCTCGATCGCCTTACAATTCGCAGCAACTCATTCACCAGTGCTGACTTAGAAAAGCTCACTTCCTTAGCTGCATTGATTTACTTAAACGTAGCCGATTGTGAAAAGCTCGATCAAGAAAGTGTAGCCTCAATGCAAAAGTTCAAAAAACTTGAAGTTCTAAGGTTGCCTTTTCAACTTGCCACCACTCAAATCGAGACTAGACTTCACCGCAGTCTGCCTAAACTTAAGACTCTCGAATAGAAATAACTAGTCAGGAATAGTAAGGCGCACCACCGATCCTGGGCGGGTCATTGTGCCGGGATCTTGCACATAGCCAAAAAGATATTTACCGTCGCCCGAAATGGCAAGGTCGCTGCATATCACTCGCTTTTGTTTCGAAAACGCTTTTGGCGAATTGAAAAAGCTAATTTGTTTCTTGTTGGTACCATCAGCATTCATAATCCAATAATCAGTCTTGACTTGAAATTGATTCATTTTCGCAGGCGATTGTCCACTGCCCATGCTAGACATCCAAACAATATGCCTGCCATCAGGAGTAAAATGCGCATGCTCATCCCATTGCCTTTGGCTGGGGTTCGTTAAACATTTGAGGCTATCGGTTTCAAGATTATATGTATAGATGTCAAAATCAGCACACGTTCCTTTTGGTGGCATTCCAGTAAATATAATGCTTTTACCGTCAGGCGAGAAACCATGAGTTTCATAAAAAAGAAACTGGCCTGGTGTCAAATCGGCAATGCCACTTACTGCAATCTCGCTGCCTGACACAGAAAAATTAGCCAGCTTAATGCTCCAGCGCCCGATGCCACCTTCATTGCTGATACGCTGCGCCCAGACAAGTTTGGTGCCATCTGGCGAAAAGTGAGGATGCAGAACACCCTCGTTTTTACCCAGTCGGGTGATTTGCCATACACGAACGCCATCGGCAGTCATAATCCAGATATTGTTTTGCACACCAGAACCAGGGCTGGTAAACAGTCTATGCATTGAAGATTTAGCTAGTGGGCCGCCAAGCTCTGCATCTACCGCCTGGAAAACTATATACTTACCACCTGGGTGCCAGGCCGGATTTCCATGGTGCTTAAGTGGTAATCTACGGTTGCTGCACGATATACATTGCAGACTTTGCCCGTCACCATCCATGGTCCACAAGCGCGCATAACCGCTAGCACTCGGGCGATCCAGCACTAGCTGCTGACTTTGATCATTCCAATCAAGGCGCCCGCCGTCACCGTGCAAAAGATATTGCACATCGTCAGCAGTGGCAGCTGGAATAAATAATTGTGCCAGAAGCAAGAGAGCTAATGACGAAAATATTGATGGTAGTCTTAATGGCAAGATTTCAACCAATCGCTCTTTCAGTAGCTATCAATCAGTGCAGAAATATTGACGCGGAACCTGTCAGACAGGCGTTTTGCCTGCTCAATGCTCAGTCGTCTATCTCCCTTTAAAAATTCTGATACTCGGCTGGCCGAACCAAATTCAGGCACCAGATCTTTTTGTGCCAGTCCATCCTGGTCAATGAAATATTGAATCAATTGTCGCGGAGTCATCTCAGTCAACTCCTCATCAAAACGTGTTTCATATTTGATGATTAGATCGCTCAAGACTTCCAGATAATCTGATTCACTCTCGCTTAAGGTACTAAGTCGATCGGTGAGGCTGTCGCAAACTTCTGCTGCCTGCATGTTCTGTTCATCATCACGAATGGGCCGCAATGGAAACTTTTTCACTAGTTTGTCGTAAATTTTGTCGTTCATTTTTTCGTCAATCTTTGCGTCAATCTTTGCGTCAATCTTTGCGTCTACTATGACCATTTCCATTCTCGCTATTCCTATTTATTGATTATCTGAGATCTGGCGAATATACAGTTTGTCATTTTCAAAATCGGCGACGGCGGTCAATCTGATTGGGTATCCTTTGAGGGTGAAAATTACTTTCCCGTTTAACCATTGCGCTGAATCAAAAGTATCGAGCAGATCATTAATGTCTTTCCATTGAGCGGCAAGAACTGCTGTGCGCCAACGCTGAAGGGCCTCTTCAGACTTTCTGTCGACTTGAATGAATTGGTTGGCACGCGCCCAGTGGATTATTTGCATAAATGCTCCTGCTCTTATTCTTCCCATTTCGGGAAATGCGAAACCTCACTTATTCCCAAATTGGGAAATTTAATCTTGCCATAGAAATACGCAGCCAGGAGCATTCTGGCTGCGTATGAAGGTGTTGCTAGGTTTAGACCTTAGTGTTTGACCGATTTGGCGCCAGTGCCAACCAGTGTTCCTCCTCTGATTAGAGCAGCACCAGCTGCCGCACTACCCACACCGCCCACGGTAACCGCTATACCGGCTTCAATGGCGCCAGCAGCGACTTTGCCTAAGGTTTCGGTTTTGCTTTCTTTAAGTGATGGCTGATGTTTTTGAGGGCTCTGTTTCAGGGCTTCTCCTGCAGCCTTACCAGCAGCGCTGCCAATTCCTGCAGCACCACCCTTAATTTCTTCCACTTCTTGTACGCCACCGCGGTGAGTAATGGAAAAATCAGGCAGGAAAGAACTTTTAGACTTTGAAAACTCGTCGATTGAAACCAGATGATTTGTGTCTGTGTCTAGTTTTTTAAAACGCACTCTTGCAACGAGTTCTGCGGCAGCCATTTCTCTTTTTAAATCTTGCTCAACAGATTTTTGACCATAGATTTTCACTTCACCGGTGGTGAGTTTACCGTCATTATTGTTGTCAATCTTTTTAAAGAGTGCTTTCTTTTGCTCTTCAATGTTGGCACCGATGTTGGCAGCCCAAGACTGTTTCTTAAATTCGTCGTACGAGACCGTTCCGTTCTTATTGCCATCAAGACCCATGGTGTAATTTGCTATACCATCAACTTTTTTGGCAAAATGATCTTTAACGACTTGATCAGCCGCCCGGCACATCTCGCCTACAGTGAGAGCCTTGCTTTGATTTTGATCTACTTTCGTGAATTCGCTTGCGGGGTTGTAAGCGTCTTTGAATAGATTTCCTACTGCGTGAGCAACTGCGTGAGCGCCACCTTCAATAGCGCCTTGTCCAATTTGATCTCTCATGATTATTATCCTCCGGCCAATGCCAGTTAATGGGAATGGGGAGGGGTGTAATTCAGTTATATTTGGCCAAAATGACATTGGCATAACAGCATTCAGTTGCTCGTCGCCCTTGCACTAGTGATGCCAATACCTAAGATTGATTCTGCAATCTTTTGCGTCGCATTTCTTTTCTAGCGTAACCATATAAAACCCACTTAAAATGCTGAAGACGGAATCGGTGAAAACCATACTTTCTCATCTCTTGGTAGGCTTCCTTAAATGTCCAGCTCTGCCTTGATAATCGATACATGGCGATCAGTAAGCCAGTGCGATCTGAACCGTGGTAGCAGTGAACGAAAATTGGACGAGCGCTTTCGGTATCTAAAAGATTGAGAAATTCATCAATTTCTTCAGCAGTGGGCAATCGCCAATAGTAATGCGGCAAACCAACATACTTTATGCCCGCGGCTTCTACCGCCTTTTGCTCAGCATCCCGGACTTTCTGACCCCAACGTAAGCAAACCACGGTTTTAATGCCCGCCTCTGCAATCTCGGCAAACTGCGCCTCTGTTGGTTGGCCGCCACGGTAGAGCCAGGAATTAACCGCATGAAAATTTCGGATTCCTTTCAAGCGTGCCACAATCTGGTCTTCCATAGCTTTTGTCTCTTTTTAAAATAAATTGGAACAGAATCTGCACTGTTCCGTCATTGCTATTTGTGCCGTCATTGCCAATTTAATAGGTATCAATGAACAACCTTCAGAGCCCCGATAAAAAGACTCGCTTGCAACAATATATCAAAGAAACACGAAGTGCACGACTGATAGTTAATACTAATTCCCGTCGAGGTAGAGAGCTATTCAAGCGCGCAAAGAAGGCACTAAGAGAAGCTGGTTTAACACTTGAACATTGTTACGATATAAAAGATCCGGGCCGCCTGCCTGAAGTGGTCGCTCATGCGAAAGATGCCGGCTGTAAACTGATAATTGTGGGCGGCGGCGATGGAACATTGAGCAGCGTGGTGGACTTACTTGCCTACCAAGATGTAGTTCTAGGAGTTTTGCCACTCGGCACCGGCAACGGTTTTGCCCGGTCACTTGGTGTGCCGATCTCACTGCAGGGAGCCATTGATACCATCGTTAACGGGAAAGTAGCCGACGTAGACTTAGCTACCGCAGATGGTGACTATTTTGCCAATATCATTTCATTCGGATTTAACGCGCAAGTAGTGCACAAGACGCCCGACGGATTGAAGAAATATCTTGGTGTTCTAGCGTATTTTCTTTCTGGCCTGAAAGAATTTATTCACAATCAACCCTTCGGTTGCACGCTCACGTGCGACGATGAGGTCTACAAAGTCCACACCAGGCAAGTGATCATCGCCAACGGCTCATTCTACGGCATCAGTCGCATCACTGCTGATGCCCGGCTTGACGACCGCAGGCTGATTGTCTGTGTACTAAAAACCGAAAGCAAGTGGGACATCGTTCACTTCTGGCTTTCACTGATTCGAGGAAGGCTTCCAGCTGACCGTCATGTAAAAATGATCAATGCGCGCAAGGTAGAATGCACCACAGACGAGGAACAGCCCGTCGATATTGATGGCGAACTAACTTTGAATACTCCTATATCAGTAAAGTTGACGCCGCGAGCGTTGCTGGTAATGGCACCACTAGAATTTATAGATAGTTAGTGGTGTGGTTGGGGTTCGCCATTGAAGTGTCAGAATTGAAGTAGCCAAATCGCAGAGTAATTTTGCTTAAATTTCTCTGCGTTTTTGCCAACACATTTATCACCCCCTCTCCCAGAGCCCAAAACGCCCAAAAGATGGCAACTCTAGATTTTGAAACTTTCCCACTCAACTTACGTATAAGAGTTTGAACGGGCATAAGTAAAGAAATCAGCGAGTAGCAGGTCATGAAAAACAAAAACCTAGTTTTAATCGGTTTAAGCGCCGCTCTAATTGCTGGCGCAACAATAGGCACGCTGCCCTCCAAGGTCTCCGCCACATCCACGGCCGCGGTGCAGACAATTTATCAAGACTGGACAGACAGTAAAAGAAACAGAACACTGCCTGTGAAAATTTACATGCCACAGTTAAAAGGCGCCCACTTTCCTGTGGTAGTTTTCTCACACGGCTTAGGTGGCTCGCGCGAAGCAGCAATTTATTTGGGCAATTACTGGGCCGAGCAGGGCTACGTAGCAGTCTTCATTCAGCATCCAGGTAGTGACGAGTCGTTCTGGAAACCAAATGCTATTGCGGGTGTCACTACTCGCGAATCGCTGATGCCCGAGTTTAGAAAGACCGTGGCGAATCCTGTGCATGCAATTAACCGCGCTCAAGATGTTCACTTTGTCATTGACAGATTAACCGAGCTGAATACAAGCGATAAAGAGCTGGCCGGAAAATTGAACATGGACGCGCTAGCTATTGCCGGACACTCGTACGGCTCCTGGACAGCCCTGACAGCCAGCGGCCAAAACTTGTTCACGCCAAATGGTAGAAGTATCTCAAGTCCAGATTCTCGTATTAAGGCTGCCATTTACTTGAGCCCAACTGCACCAAGAAAAAAGCAAAATGCATCTGCTGTTTATAGCGATATAAAAATTCCAGGCTTACATTTTACTGGAACAGAAGATTCATCGCCAGTCAATGACACCACTGCCGGTGAACGTCGCATTGCATACGACAATATCAAAAAATCAGATCAGTATCTGATCATTTTAGACGGTGCGGATCACATGGTGTTTAACGGCGGCAGGCGGCTAACACCGAAAGCCATAGACCAGAAACATCATGAAATTATTGAGATGGCCAGCACCAAATTTCTCGACGCCTACTTGAAAAAAGACAGTGCAGCCCTGGCCTGGTTGAAAGGAGCCGGAGCCAGAGACCAGCTCAAGGGCAACGGCACCTATGAGCTCAAAGCCGCCAAATAATCTGTGCTTATTTGTGCTTATTTATGCTTAATGGATAACTATTGTCCTTGATCATTTAAGGGAAGAAAGCCAAGATTGCACACGGTTTGCCGCCAAGGGCGGACGCCTATACGAGCAGTCGAGGTTTTATGAAAAATAGCACTCCTTCTAAAGTAGCATCCTATAACAAGGCAGGAGCGGCGTTGCGACCAGGGATGCACCTAGACCTGGTAGAGCATTTTGATATTGGTGAAAACCTTAGTGATGCAGACAAACTATCGGGCCTACTCGATGAAGCTGTGTGCGGTGAAAGCAGTAGCGAGCGATTAGAGGCGGCTCACCAGGCACTTAAAGCGGCAAAAGATGGATCATGTGGCCTTGCTAGCCTGGTTCTGGCTCGCGAGACTGAAAATCTTGAAGCCGCCTTAGAACATGGGCAGGCCGCTGTGGATGCTTTAAGAAAAGAATTATTGGCCCAGGTCGAGAGCGAAGCTGAAGACGAAAGTAAAGACGAAAGCGAAATATATGAAGTCTCACCAGAGCTCTACACTTTCGCTGTGGCTGACCTGGCGCAATTAAAATGGAATGCCGGCTTAAAAAAAGAAGCCGTCGAATTGCTCACGGCCCACTTCAGCGAGCCCCTCAACGAAATCGACAGCATGGAGCAAGAAGTACTGAGAGATCTCGCCACCAGCTTTTTCATACAAATGGGCGACTATAAAGCAGCGCAAGATATTCTGCAGGCAAACTCAGACAACGAGGCCCAGTGGCATTATCTTAACGCCCTGATTCACTTTGCTCTTACGGGTGATACATTACTTTCGCGCAGTGCTCTGACTCATGGTTTCGCTTCAGGCAGCTTGCTAATTGCTAACCGACTGGTGTCAGCTGAAAACGATTCGTTTAAAGAACTTTTGGGTGCCTTTGGCCTGGAAAGATACATTGAAGATACTGAGCCAGCCTGGCATTGTATAGCAGGAGCAATTGAGTGGCTGGCAAAAGTGACTGCCGAACCAGACAATTTTTCCAATCGCGAATTTCAAACCATTGCCATCGCCAACGGTGACATCAAACGCTGGCAGCGTTGGGAAGATTTACTGGAAAGCGCACACCACTTTTCTGAGCAAGGTAATCACAAAGAAGCAAGAACTGTACTTAAAACGGCGTTAAAAGAAGCCGAACGTATCGATTATTCTTTCTTACCTTTTCACGCCTCAATTTCCGAACTACTCGATTTGTATATTGATACCAAAAGACCAGCTGATGATTTAATGGACGCCGTTGAAGCACGAGCCGCAAAAGTCGAGGGCGCACCAAATTCACCAACAAACGTAATGCATCTTCACTCGCTGGGATCACTTTTTGAGTTTTTCCATGAATTTGAAAAAGCCGCAGAATATCATAAGAAAGCATTGCAACTCGCCGAAGAATACGTCGAAGCTGGTCAGTCTTTTTTGAACCTGTTTGACTTAGTTGATATGCGCAACGACCTGGCCTTCGTCTTATTTAAGCTAAAGCAACACAGTGAGGCGCTACCACTGTTTCTAAAAAATGCAGAAACTCAAGAGCGCTTTTTAGGTCCATCACACGGCGAAATATTAGAGTCGCTGGAACAAGCCTATGAGTGCTATATAGCCATGGGAGAGCAAAGCAATGCCGACGCTGTGCTCGCGCGCATAAAAGCCATCGACAGTGAGTATGAGCTTAATCATGACGATGACGACTCATGTGATTCGTGCGATCACGATCATCATTAGTTGACACCATTAATTGATCACTCACCAATTTCACGATGCCCTTGACACTAGTTGCCATGGCAAGCTATATTGGCAACACCTGCGTTGCGGGCAAGTTTAAAAAAAAGGAGGCGCTAAATGGAAAATGTAATTGTGAAATTCGGATGCGATGCAGCTGACCGTTGCGCCTCTCCAGTTCGTTAAGAGCAATTGAGCGCCTGATTCGCGCACCGTATCCTTCGCTAGCGTCACTCTAGTATTGAAGGAATAATTCAATGTTGCCAAAAAATATTGCGGCTCTCGCGGAGCCGCCGTTCATATGCGCTCGCGTGGTATCACAAGATCGCGGATCTTATCTTGTTGCACTTTTTGCCCGCGTCGCCCCGGATACAAATTTAGATACACACTTAGATTCAGACTCAAAAAACATATGCCAGCCGGTGCGTGCCGAAATTAGCGGTGCCATGCGGCATGGAGCATACGTCGCTGCTGACTATCCCATCGTGGGAGATTTTGTCGCCGTAAAAAATAGTGATGGTGCCACCATTATCGATCGCGTACTTCCGCGCAAAAATCTTTTTGCTCGGCGCGCAGTTGACGGCAGTAGTGAGTTACAGCCTATTGCCACTAATCTCGATACTCTGTTTATTACCGTGGCCGCCAACAAAGATTTCAATCTCAAACGTCTGGAACGTTATGTGATTACTGCAGTTAGTTGCAATATTCCATACGTGGTAGTTCTAACCAAATGCGATTTGATAGCTGATGCAGACCTACTCATAGATGCAATACGCACCGTCGCTCACGGTCCGGTGTTGGCGCTCTCGGCCCAAAGCGGCAGCGGTATGAACCTGCTCGCACCATATTGTGGAGCAGACCAAACCATCGCATTCGTTGGTTCAAGCGGCGTGGGCAAATCGACTTTGATCAATTGTCTGCTGGCATCTGAAACGCTGGCTGTAAATGAGATTCGGTCACAAGATGACCGTGGTCGTCATACAACCACACGCAGATTTTTGCAGCATTTGACCGACGGCACTGCCATCATTGACACACCGGGTATGCGGGAACTAGCTCTGGCAGACGCAGAAGCTGGGGTCAGTGAAGTCTTCGCCGAGATTACTCAGCTGGCCGGCCGCTGTCGCTTTCGCGATTGTCTGCATGGCAGCGAGCCGGGATGCGCTGTAAAGGAAACTGTGGCAGAGTCAACCTATGAGAACTGGCGCAAGTTATCGAAGGAGGCGGCCTATGAATCGAGAAAGCACGATCGAGAGGCGGCGGCGGCAGAGAAAGCAAAATGGAAAGCCATTCACAAAGCCAACCGAGAGCGGAATCGTTAACTACAGTTGCTAAATCTTTGATAGGCTAAAATAGGGAATGAATGACCTCTCAAGTAGGTATGAGCAAATGAATTGCGAAAAATGCGAGTCAGAATTGTTATCTACGTGGCTATTCTGCCCTGCGTGCAGCGCTGCCACAGGAAACAGCGCCAGCATCGGTAAAGCTTTCAGCGACATAATCACCAAATTGGCCGGCGCCGGGGCAAGGCTTCCGGCTTCGGTGGGTGGCGGCTACGGTGAAGGAGTACGTCGCCAGGTTTTCGAAGTAATTGTGCGCCAGGCAATGGTTGGTGCTCCATGGCGCGAAATTTGCGCCGGGCCAATGCAAGTCAACTCAATCACTGCTGAAGAAATAGAAGAAGAATTGCGGCGCAGGCGCGGCGACGAACCACCTGATGCCGCTGTGCCGAAAAAGCCGCACACACCTCAAGGAGAGGGCAGCGTGGCCTTGAGTCTGCCCACACCACCTGCATCTAATTTAACTAGTGAAGAGCTGGTTGTTCATCGCGATTTGCTACTGCAGGCTTTAGAGAAAGAGCCAGAAGAAATGCGAGCGCAAATTAAGAAAACAGCGGCAGAATTAGAAAAACTAATTGCTGGTGTGCGCATTTTAGAAATAGAGATGCGCCGCAGTCAAAATGAATCAGCTTTGCAAAACGATCTTAAGCGAGAGTGAGACATCTGTGCTCATCTCGCAAAATAATCAATAGTGTGATCAAAGAGCTATAATAAGCATCCTTGAAGGATGTTTCATAGCTGATCAGTCAAGTTTTTGCGAAACTGGTGGCAAGCCTGCAGTGGCAAGTCACGCTGGTTCCGTAACCTCATTGCAAACACAGGAGTATAAAATGCTAAGAAAAACACTCACAGCGGTGGCAGTTGATTCGGCCCGTGACTATGTCAAACAACGCCTGGAGGAGCTCAAGCAATTAGACTTAGACAAAGATGGCGTAAAAGACGTTGACCAGATAATGGCAGTGGTTACTAGAGTGAGTGAAAAACTCAAAGACTCAATTGAGTCTACTGACTTTCCGAAATTAGCCACTGGAATAGAACAAGTATTCACAGGTCTAGGATTGATTGGAGAATCAGTAGATCGCAAGAAGCTTGCTGCCACTTGCGATGACCTGGCCATAGGCTTTACGCAGCTGGGTAAGCTGCTCAAGCTAGGTGTTGCTGAAATGAAAAATCAAGAGAAATAGTGCCTTGATTTTTGCAGGGAGAAACTATGCTATTTTTTGATCACCAGTCACCACCCCATGAAGCTGAAGTGATCAATGAAATGGTGCAAATAATTATCGGGCGGCAGGAAAAATTACACCAGCCCGGTACAGTGGCTCGTAGAGCCCTGCACGGCAAGTCGCTCGGTCGAGTCGATGCAAAGCTGGAGGTATTGAATCTGCCGGCTGATTTGCAGGTGGGCATTTTCAGTGAAGCAAAATCATACAAAGCTGTTATTCGTTTTTCGAATGGCGCTCTAAACGAAAAGGCACCAGATTTGCTACCAAACGTGCGCGGAGTGGCCATAAAAATATTTGGAGTAGATGGAGAAAAAGGGTTAGCTGGAGAGGAAAATTTGCCAGAGCAAGATTTCATCATGGCTAATTTTCCCACTTTCTTTGTATCTACGGCTAAACAGATGCTGCTGGTTATTCAAGGAAAAATTCTTGATTTGCTAATACAAAAACCAAATATTCCATTTGTTGGTGTGGCAGCCACTGGAAAGCTTATACATAGTTTGCTCGACATCGACTATTTCTCGCAAGTGCCACATCGCTTTGGTGAACGCAATTGTAAGTATGCCCTACTTCACAAAGCCAAAAGCGCAGCAGAAGTACCAGTCAACTATTTTGAGCGCGATTATTTGCGTCACACGCTGCAACGTCAGCTAGCAAAAGCTCCCGCCCAATTTACCTTTTGTGTGCAATTTCAGCAAAAAGGAGAGTCCACTGAAGACCCTACGCAACTCTGGCGCGGCGATTATGTTCCGCTGGCCAATCTGACCATAGTTGAGTCTAATAAACCAATTGCCGAAGCTGATGGTGAAGCTCTTTCGTTCAACCCTGGCCGCTCCATCGTTGAACACTCGGCGATTGAGTGGCCGGCTCGTATGCGTCAAGCTGTCTATCAAGCCGACTTTAACTGGCGTGCTCAAAAAAACGCACAACAAAACAAAGACCACATCAAAAAACAGATTTCAAATTAAGTCACTTGATCAAGTGTACATTGATTGGCAGCTTTCTCAGGTCTCCAGCGCAACAGCTTTGTGCCGTGGCGAAAACGACCGCCGGTGAAATGATCATACTTAACTTCTATCACCAACTTGGGCTTAAGCGGCACCCACTCGGTGCTCTTTTCAGTGCTCCAACGACTGGGCTTGCCGGGAATATTCTGGTCAAAAGATTTTGCCGCTTTAAGTTTCTCCAGCTTAGCCGTGAGCTCCTTTTTCTCTTGCACTGAAAGTGATGAAGTGAACCCAACGTGGTGCAACTCTCCATCTTCGTCATACAAACCAAGCAGTAGAGAACCGACGTATGAATTGCCCGTCTGGTAGCGAAAGCCACCTACAACGCAATCGATTGTGCGCATACGCTTAACCTTAACCATACCGTGGCGATTTCCGCTCTGATAAGGCAATTGTAGATTCTTGGCGATGATACCATCAGTAATGCCACCCGAATCACTCAACCATTCTTGCGCCGCTTCCAGGTCACAGGTTACCGGGCTCAAAGTAATATTTGTCTTTCTGGAAAAATTACCAGCAGCAAACTTTTCTAATTCTGCCCGTCGCGCCTTTAACGGCATCTCCACGCACACTTTGCCTTCGGCATTTTCAAGCAAGTCAAAAACGATAAAGCTGGCGGGAGTTTCTTGCGCTAGTTTGTTAATGCGGCTTTCCGCAGGATGAATACGCTGAAGCAAACTATCGAAAGAAAATGTCTCGCCTTCTTGAATGACAATTTCGCCATCTAATATGAACTGCGAACTCTTTAAACTGAGCAATGATTTTACTAATTCAGGAAAATAGCGGCCGAGCGGCTGTCCACTTTTAGACCGTAAATCAACTTCACTACGATCGCGAAAAGCAATACAACGAAACCCATCCCATTTGGGTTCGTACTGCCAGTCTTGGCCAGACGGAATTTGCTTTACTAGTTCCGCTTTCATGGGCGGATATTGGTGATCTAGTTTCTTCATAAAATCTCTGCTTATATGCTAGCCAAGCTTATATGCTAGCCAACTTTTATACGCCAAACACTAAAGGGCCCTGACCGCTGGTTTGCCATATTGTTCCGCAGACGGTTTCTCTAAAAAATGGAACTTTTCCCCGGGCAGTGCCGTCGCTTGCGCTGTAGTTTGAGCTAATTAATTGGAGATTTAAGGATCATGGGAAAAGCAGCAATACTTTGGTTTGTGGGCGTACCAACCGGCGTCGTAGCGCTTCTATATTTCACCGGAATGCTCAATTAAATTGGCCGCTCGACTTATTGAGCATTTGAAAGCTCACCAATAGCCATTTTTCCAGTCTTATTTTGGCTGAAAAAGTGGCTTTTGAGTTGTTACGCTGGTAGCAATATGGCTCACGGATGAGCTGAAAAAACAGCAGACTATTTTTTCTGTGAACGAGCCCATGAATCTTTCAGGGTGACGATGCGATTGAAAACAGGCGAACCTGGGTGGCAATCTTTTTCATCAGCAATAAAATATCCCTGGCGCTCAAACTGAAAGCGCTCAGTCGGTTTCGCTTCCGCCAGACTGCGTTCTAATTTGCAGCCGGTGAGCACCTGCAGCGCGCTGGGATTAACCACGTTGAGAAACTCGCTGTCTTTTCCAGTTGGCGGAGCTTCTTCTGAAAGCAGTCGATCGTATAGTCTGATTTCTGCGTCCACAGCGTGACGCGCGCTCACCCAGTGAATGGTGCCTTTGACCTTGCGACCGACAGGATTGTCTCCCGGTTTGGTTTCAGTATCATAAGTGCAGCGAATTTCGGTAACATTGCCATCTTGATCTTTAATTACTTCCTTGCAAGTAATCAAATGAGCGTAACGCAGACGCACCTCTTTGCCTGGTGCCAAACGGAAGTAATCTTTAGGCGGGTCAAGCATAAAGTCATCTTGCTCAATGAAAATTTCCTTGCAGAAAGGTACCTTGCGCGAACCCTCTTTAGGTACATCGTGCGGCCAGTAGGCAGCATCCAGCTCTTCTACCAGGTCGTCAGGATAATTTTCAATCACCACCTTTAGTGGCTTTAAAACTGCCAGTACCCGCGGTGCTTTCTGGTTGAGGTCATCGCGAATGGAAAATTCGAGTTGCGCCATATCTACGGTACTGTTGGCTTTGGAAATTCCAACGCTGGCACAAAATGCGCGAATGCTTTCAGGAGTGTATCCTCGCCTTCTCAGGCCGGCAATGGTGGGCAATCGCGGGTCATCCCAACCGCTCACATGTTTGCCTTCAACCAGCTCTTGCAAGCGACGTTTGCTCAGCACTGTGTAGTTTAAAGACAATCTTGCAAATTCATACTGATGAGGACGACTGGGGAATTTGGCATGCTCAATCAAATTGTCGATAACCCAATCGTAAAGCTCGCGATTGTTTTCAAATTCAAGGGTGCAAATGCTATGAGTAATTCCTTCAATAGCATCAGAAATAGGGTGAGCGTAATCGTACATCGGATAAATACACCAGCTGTCGCCGGTCATGTGGTGCGCAGTGTGGCGAATGCGATAGAGCATAGGATCGCGCATTTTCATGTTGGCATTGGCCATGTCGATTTTGGCACGCAAAACATGTTCGCCGTCTTTAAATTCACCACTGCGCATACGGCGAAAGAGATCTAAGTTCTCTTCTACGCTGCGTTCGCGGTAAGGGCTATTGGTACCTGGTGTCTTCACATCACCGCGATGGGCCTTTGTCTCAGCGTCGCTTAAACTGCAAACATAAGCCTTGCCGACCGAAATCAGGTGCTCGCCGTACTGATACATTTTTTCAAAATAATCACTGGCATGGTAAAGACCATCCCAGTCAAATCCAAGCCACCGCACATCGGCTTGAATGCCCTCTTCAAACAAAGTGTCTTCTTTAGCCGGATCGGTATCGTCGAAACGCAGATGGCAGCGAGTACCGCTCGCTGGAAGCTTGTCGCGATAGTCCAGGGCCAGGCCGAAATTTAAACAAATAGACTTGGCATGACCAATATGCAGAAAACCGTTTGGCTCAGGGGGAAAACGCGTAATCACTTTATCGTGGCGTTTTGCTTCGAGATCATCGTTAATGATGTCGCGAATAAAGTCGCTTGGTTTGGCCGGTGCGGATACTGGAGAATTCACGATTAGTTGTTCCTGGTTAAAGATACTATCTGCCTGATGAACTGGCTATTTTACTCCAAAAAAGTCCGGCCAATGGCCGCGACATGTTTACTGGTAGCGAAACTTAGCCAAAAGTCTGCTCTTGCCAACCGTCCACAGGTCAGGCTTCCAATTTGTAGCCCACTCGGTGAACTGTCTTAATAATTGATTCAACGCCCGGGCTATCAATCTTGGCTCGCAATTTAGTCACGTGCACTCTCACTGTGTCCGGTGAGGCTTCACTTTCTTTAGTCCAGACTTGATCGAGTAAATCGTTTTGACTGAAAGTACGATTAGGATTGCGCATAAGAAATTCAAGTAGCGCATACTCGCGCGGCATTAGCTGTAAAGGCACACCACCCTTGGTGACTGTGTGAGTGGCTGAGTCTAAAGCCAGATCGGCTATCTCCAGCCGTGCCGAAACGTTGGTGCGTGAGCGTCTTGTGATCGCCCGTAAACGCGCGCCAAGCTCGCGAATATGGAAAGGCTTAGTGAGATAATCGTCGCCTCCGAGATCAAGACCACGCTCTTTATCTGCCACACTATTTTGTCCGGTGAGAAAAATTATGGGCGCACTGCCGCCCCGCTCACGGTAGATGCGGCAAATTTCAAATCCTGAGATTGCCGGCAAGCCCACATCAAGGATCAGTACGTCATAGACCGAAGTTTCGAGGCGCTTTAATGCCACAGGCCCGCTGGTGGCCTGTTCAACCTGATAACCTTCAGCGGAAAGATAGTCAATTACAAGGTCAGCTAACTTTTGTTCGTCTTCGGCAAATAGAATTCTAATCATCGCTGGCTCATTGCTAGCTCGACTGGGCACAATGACATTATATTACAGGCATCTCTAGTCTATTATCAGCCAGGAACAGGCGTGCGGCTTTCAGTAGCAAAAAAAGGTTTACTTATGGCTGCAGTGCCGCTGGTGCTGGGCATGATTTATCTTTTTGTTTTGAGCGTGATGCTGGAAAATGCCGAAGCGACAGCCAGCCGAGAGTCGCGTTCACGGGCCATTATTGCCGAAGCCAATCACGCCCAACGAGATTTATTCGACGCAGGCAGTGCCATTGTGGCCTGGAATTATATGCGCACGGATGCCCTGGAAGAACGGCTGGATAAGTCTCTTGCTGTCATCCCAGAAAGAGCGGCACGCTTAGGAGAGTTGATGAAAGGTGATGCCTCTCGTGCTGAACAACTCAAAGAAGTGCAAGCTCAGGCTGCCAGAGTTGTGGAAGTAATGCAGTGGCACAAAAAGCGCATTAAAGAAACGCCGCAAGATGTCTATCATTTTCAGTTTGGTAAATTTCGCCAGCAGATTGAAGGATCGTTCAAAACCTATGTTGACGAATTGCACACTCTGACTAATGAAGAAAGAAAAATTCAAGAGCACGTACCGCAAAACGAAGAATCTCGCAAACAAGAAATACGCATCTATATTTTAGCGGGCGTTCTTCTCAATCTTGGTCTGTCAGTGGGTCTTGTGGTATTTTTCAGTCGAGACATTGCCGCCAGGTTGCAGATTTTAAACGAGAACGCCAGTCGATTTGTAGAACGGAAAGCGCTCTTGCCGCCTATCGCCGGCAATGACGAAGTAGCGGAAGTTGACGCTGCTTTTCGTAAAATGGCCGAAGAAGTCAATGCGGCTGAAGAGACAAAACAAGCTTTTGTGGCTATGGTCAGTCACGATTTGCGCAGTCCACTTTCGGCCATTCAGGGTGCTATTGAGCTGGTTGAAAGCGGCCTCTACGGTGAGATCACAGACAAAGGCAAAGTTAGACTGGAAGCTGCACAAAGAGAATGTGATCGACTTTTATCATTGATCAACGAATTGCTCGACATTGAAAAAATCGAAGCAGGCATGATGGAAATGAATTTACAAACCACCGATTTGGCAGAGGTAGCCTTACATAGCGCAGATACACTGAAGGCGGTAGCAGACTTGAAAGGCATCAAGTTTGAAATATTTGGCGGCCACATTGAAGCATTCGTTGATAGAGAGCGCATGGTGCAAGTCTTTATCAATCTATTTTCCAATGCTATCAAATATTCTCCTCGTGGTGGCACCATCACAGTAACTCTAGCCCATGAGAAAAAGTTTGCCAGCATCAAAATCGAAGATCATGGCCGTGGTATTCCTCGCGAAGCTTTAGCTACGGTTTTCGATCGGTTTAAGCAAGCTCACGGTGGTGGTGCTGGAACCAGCGGCCTCGGGCTGGCTATTTGCAAAGCTATTGTAGAAGCGCATCATGGAAAAATTGGTGTGGTAAGCGAAGTCGGCAGCGGCAGCCTTTTCTGGATGCAACTGCCTATTCACTAACCCCGACGAAGTAAAACTACTTTTTCAAATTACACTTGCCACGATGCATGCGGCGTTTCGTTGGCGTTCTTACCTTCAACGTTGACAATTACATCAGCCCATCCATACCCAGTGCCAAAGCCTATGTCAATCAGCAATTTCTCGCCTTGAACATCCTTGACTTTGTAGCCTTTAGATTCGAGGTAAGGCACCTGGCTCTTGAGGAATTCTCCGGCACGAGCTTTCTGCCCTTCCCTTGGTTGAGTTTTCAAATCATGCTGCAACCAGTCAGCGACCATGTGTCCTATGACATACTTGGGTGTATCATGACCGTTGTTCCATTTTACGGGATCAAAACCAGGAGGGCATGGTGCTTTTTCAAACGCTTGTGGCGCTTCAACTCTGTCTTGTGTCGGTAAGCGATCATTTGCAGATGGTCGTCTTACAGCAGAGTCGTAGTTTTGCCCCATGCCTAGGGGTTCCTGGTTTCTCATCAAAGAAGTGACGTTAATTAACTGCACTTCGGGGCGTCCGTTTATATCACGTACAGTGTCTATCCACTGCGCACCGCGGCCGGTGCCAAAATCAATTTTAATTCTATCGCCGTCGATGGCATCTACTCTAGCGCCTTGACGCTCCAGGGCAGGCACTTGTCTCTCCAGCAAATCGCCAACAAACTGTTTGCGACCAGCTGCGTCAGGAATGCTGCGCAATTCGTCCATGCTACCAGCCAGGCCGCGAGCAATGGTGTATTCAGGCGATTGATGGCCGCCATACCATTTCTTTTGATCAAAGCCGCGTGGGCAAGGGCTGACGATATCTGCCAAATCTGGATCAATTCTATTGATCATATTCATATATCTGTCGTTGCCGCCGCGATAGTTGTTATCACGAGCATTGTTCTGATTGCCAAATAGCGGGGTGATTTCGAGATGGTCCATCATGTCGTTGGCCATTCTACCGGGGGTATTGCCTCTGCTCTGTCCACGGAAGAAGTCGGTGGCATCATTGCTGGCTTGATGAGCCCAGTTATCAAAACGGTCATTGGTTGATTCCTGGAATCTGCTTACTTCTTGGGGTTGTCTGAATGTCATGGTCATCTCCGGAGCGTGGGGTATGCACTCTAGTAAAGATTGGGGCGAACCAGGCAATTGCCTGTCGATGTATCCAATTTAGAGCCAAGCCAAGAGGAAGATGTTTCTGATTTGTTAACGCGAAAACAGCCAGCAATAACAAAAATGCCCCAGCCATGGGCCAGGGCAGACGGAAGGCAAAAAAAACCTAAGTAGAGATGGTTTGGTGAGTGTCGCTATTGGGTTTGGCTGGCGACAGTAAACGGGCAGCGATTTCGTCCACGTCGCCCTCCAAAGTTAGACTGCCGCCGCCGGCAAAACTGACCACCACTCCTTTTTCTGTGCCAGTCATGATGCAGGTAATGAGGTCGGTGTTAAAGTGGAAAATGAAATTCTGCTGGCGACTTGGTGACATTAGTACGGCAGATTCGATCCTGACAAATTTGCTCATCGGCAATTGACCTCCCTTCGGTTTTGATTTTTACCCAGTAGCCTGACGCAGTTATCTACAGGTGCGCCCTGTAACTCCTAGTATGCTATTTTAGTGGTCACATTTATTAGAAGTGCCACCCAGCGATGATTTGAATGCATACCGACGGCCAAGCGCAGCAACCTACATCTATAGAGCTTTCGACAATTCAAGCCACCCTGGCCTTAGACAGAACTTTGCTGGCCTGGGTGCGCACATCACTCACATTGATTGGTTTCGGATTTACGCTAGCCCGCTTTGTTTACGACTTAGTTCAAAAAGGCGTTTTACAAGGGGTGCAGTCGAACTACCCTCGCGAAATCGGTTTTGGTCTGATGATTTTAGGAGTAGCCACTCTAATAGGCGGCGCCCTTGAATATGTGCGCTTCAGTAAAAAATTGCAAGGCAGCTCAAGATCGTCGATCTGGTCGGTATCACTGGTGGTGACAATAATACTGGCGCTTTTGGCCATGCTTTTGATGTGGGGTCTGGCGGCTGAATTGAAGCCTATCTAAATGGGTAAGCCATGCGCCAGGTAGAAATAATTGTAGCGTTGCTGACCATTATTGGAATCGTGGGCGCGTTATCGCAAAAGTTGAAAATTGCCTTACCAATTCTTCTGGTTGTTACCGGCATGTTGATTTCGCTTGCACCAAATATTCCACCCATTCACCTTGAGCCGGATGCGGTATTTTTCATTTTCCTACCGCCACTACTATATTTAGATGCTTACAACACATCGTGGAGACAATTAAAAGGTGTAGCCGACATAATCACGCTGCAGGCCGTCGGTCTGGTACTGGCGACGGTGGCCGCGGTTGCGACGGCTTTGCATTTCGTGGCCGGTCTGCCCTGGGAGGCCGCTTTAGCTCTGGGCGCCATAGTCTCGCCTACTGACGCAGTGGCGGCCTCAGCCATATCTAAAGAGATTCACCTGCCAAAAAAAGTGATGGACATTATCAAAGGCGAAAGTCTGGTCAATGATGCAACCGGGCTGGTGGCCTATCAATTTGCTGTAGCAGCGGCAGTCACTGGAGCTTTTTCATGGGCTGAAGCGGGTGAGCGCTTCGTCTTTGTATCACTGGGCGGTATTGTTATGGGTCTTGCCATCGGTTTTGTTTTAGCGCGGCTGCGAACCAAACTCGAACATCGTCCGGTTGAAATCATCGTTTCTTTGCTCTCGCCATTTATCGCATACCTTGCCGCTGAACACGTGCATGTTTCGAGCGTTCTGTCAGTTGTCACAGCAGGGTTATGTCTTGGCTGGCACGGGCCAAAGATGTCGAATTCTTCCACTCGCTTACATGCCACGGCTAATTGGGAAACCATCATCTATATTCTGAACGGTTTCTCTTTCCTGCTCATGGGTTTGCAGCTCAGGCCTATATTAGAAACGGTAAAAAAGTATCCGGTAGAGCAGATTATTATCTCGACCATTGTTGCCGCTCTGGCACCAATAGCAGTGCGATTTGCCTGGATATTTATGATCGCTCCCTTGCACGCCTGGCTAAAAAAAGAAAAGACGCCAAACTGGAAACATTTATTTGTTCTGTCGTGGTCAGGAATGCGTGGAGTGGTATCACTGGCTGCCGCCCTGGCACTGCCATTAACCTGCACCAACGGTGACCTGTTTCCTTACCGCGATTTGCTAATTTATCTGACCATCGCAGTAATAGCATCTACCTTGCTTATGCAAGGCATCACATTGCCTTATCTTGTGAAAATTTTTGAATTTGAGCCAGATAACTATAATGCTGAAGAAGCTGAGCGCAAACTTCGGCTGGCTCTGTCGCGCGAGGCCGTGCGTTCTATCGACGCCCTGGCCAGAGAACGGCAGCTCGATTTAGAAGACCCCCGCATGCAAAGATTGCTTAATCGCCACCTGGAAAAAGCCATTGCCAATATCGGGGCAGAGGCCCAAGACTCAGCAAGTGAAGAGCTGTGGTCTAAACTGCGTCTAGACATAATTGAGGCCCAGAGAAAAAGGCTAATCGCCATGCGCGACGACAATACCATTGAAGATCAGACTTTTCGTGTTTTACAAAACGAACTTGATTTGGAAGAAGCTCAATTCAAACTTGCTGAGCCCATCTAATGAGTCAACCGCTGTTTCACCGCCTAGTAAACATTACATTTCTTGCAGCGACATTGTCGTCTGTCGGCAACGCACAAGCGGCACCAGAAGCACCACCACATTTTAATTCTGTCGATGCGGTAGTGACAGCTTATAGTCCCAGAGTAAGGCCCAAATTAAAATCATTGTTCGCTCAGCAAAATGTACCCTACCCACCTGAGCAAATGACCTGGATTGCTTTAAAAGAAGAGAGATTGCTTTTGATTTTTGCCCGAGACAACAAAGGCTCAATGAAAAAAGTGTTGAGCTATCCCATAATCGGAGCCAGCGGAGTGACCGGCCCTAAGCTCAAAGAAGGCGACAAGCAGATGCCAGAGGGTTTCTACACTATCGCAGCTTTTCGCCCTACGCTGGTGGCACACATCGGCCTTGAGGTAAATTATCCCAATAGCTTTGATCGATATCATGCCAAAATCGAAAAGAGAAAAAATCCTGGTAGCGATATTTTAATTCATGGCAGCAAATGGTCTACTGGTTGCCTGGCCATGGGCAATGAACCGATTGAAGAAATGTTTGTACTCGCTCACGACACTGGCAGCCAGCATATTAAGCTAATCTTTGCTCCGTGTGATCTGCGGCTGCGCAAACCTCAAGTTAATTTCAAAACCCAACCGCAATGGTTACCCAAGCTTTATAACGACCTGGCAGTACAGATGAAAAAGTTTGCCATCTAAAGTGTAGACTACTTCCAGATTTCGGGATCTTTGCGCAGTAAATACGCCTCTACCCCGAAATAGATACACGCTGTGCCGGCAAAAAGTAAAACGCAGGCAGGCAAAAGGTCAATCAAGATATTCGCGCCTGGCTTAAAAAACATAAAAAGCGCCATGATCACCCAGCTTACGCCGAGTAATGTTTGCAAAATATACATTGCCTTTTTCAGGCCGTGACGCGTAAATTCCATAAAATCAGTACATCAGATAAAAGAGCGCGAACGTATCTAAACATCCGCGCTCATTATATAGCTCGCTCAATAATCAAGCAATCAACTAAGGGTTAGTGACTTGCTTTTCAGATTTGACGGTAGTGGCTGAACCATCTGCACCAACTGTAGTGCTGGAGTTAGCTTTCTTGTGCGCAGAACCATTGACGCCAACGGCGTGTGTTTCTTTTGTCTTATCGGCAGTAACACTGCCGTCAACGTTAGCACGAACGCCTGTCTGTTCTTTTTCAACTTTGGCTCCGCCTATACCGGCTTCAGCACGGTATGAAGACGACTTGGCCTCGCCTGGGGTTACGCTCGATTGTTTAACACTTTTCACTGTGCCGGCAGCGTCAGATTTTACTTTAACACTGCTCGAAGCTGAGCCTGCAGGAGTTTCGGTTTTAACACTGGTGGAGCTAACTTCATCGGCAAATACGACTGATGGTGTGAGCAAAAATGCAGCGCTCAGCACTAATGCTGCTGTTTTATTTGTTCGGAACATAAGTAATCTCCTTTATATAGATTCTTTTTTTCGCTATTGGCGATACCTTTGGTTTCTACATGTGTAGAACCACACAGCCCACTCGACGGCCGACACGGGGCAAAGTTCCGGGGCGAAAATGAGCATCGTATCAGCTCCAAGCTCTTCTATGTAAACCTGGCCGTTGGCCCTCTTCAGAAAACCTGACTGAAATAGGGGAACTTTATATTTGTTACTCAGTCGAATTTTTTACGACGCAGAAAGCAATAGACAGAGGGTTTATAGAGATGGTAGATCAGTTGGCACCAAGTTCGTACACAACGTCAAGTTTCCACAGAGCACGCTGGAATGTACTTGATCTAATTACCATCTTTGCCGCTAGAACTATTCCCGCATCAATATTTTGCGAGATCGATATGGAAGCAGCTGAAAACCTTCGGCAGAGGCTTTCTAACGACGATCAGAAAATCACGATTACTGCAGTCATATTAAAGGCAATTGCCATTGCCCAAAAATCGCATCCGTTAAGTAGATCATATCGCCTTGGTTGGGGCAGATTGATAACTACCCCTAAACCTGCAGCCGGGTTTACAGTTGAACGAATGTTGAGCAAAGATAACCAGTTTAGCGAATCTGGAGAGCAAGCGGCGGTGTTCTTTGGCGTCATCGACGACACTCAGACAAAACCATTGCACCAAATTGCCTCAGAGCTCGCCGCTTACGGCAGTGGTGATTATAAGCAAGTGCCTCAACTTGCGAAAGAACACTTTTTAAGCAAGTTTCCCTGGATTTCAAGGCAGATATATGTGGCCATGGGTCTCAATATTCCCTTTTTGCGCACCATGATCAATCGTGCCACCTTCGGCGTCACTTCGCTTGGTAAATACGGTGCCACCACCATCATTGCACCCAACGTTTGTACCAGCATTTTCGGCGTGGGCACAGTAGAACCGCAACCTGTAGTGATTGACCACAAGATTGAAATTCGCAAAACCATGACCCTTTGCTATTCGTTCGATTCGCTAATAGTTGACACTGAAAGTGCAGCTCATTTTGTCAGCACTATTCGCGGAATACTTGAGAGCGGTCTGGCCGGACATCTTCACAAAGACGATGCTGTAGATACCTTGAGAAGAATACCGACTATCAACACAGATGCTGAAATTAAGAACGCCGCCTAACGCTTCATACTTAAGGCTATGCGTTTTCTGTCTTTGTCGACCTGCAATACAGTCACCATCACTTTCTGTTGCACGGTCACTACTTCACTGGCATCTTTGACAAATTTATTGGTCAACTCACTTACATGCACTAAGCCGTCTTGATGAACACCAATATCAACAAAGGCACCAAATGCGGTGACATTGGTAACAATACCCGGTAACTTCATGCCTTCATATAGGTCAGAAATTGCATGCACGCCTTCGGCAAATTTCATGGGCTCTAGCTTGGCACGAGGGTCGCGGCCTGGCTTCTCCAGCTCTTGCATAATATCGCGCAAAGTAGGTAAGCCGATTTTGTCAGAGACATACTTGCCCAAATCAATGCTCTTGCGTGCTTCAGCATTAGACATCAAAGTAGCGACGTCAAGGCCAATATCTTTAGCCATGGTTTCCACGACCTTGTAGCTTTCAGGGTGAACGGCACTGGCATCAAGAGGATTTTTAGCAGCGCGAACGCGCAAAAATCCGGCACTCTGTTCGAAAGCCTTAGGCCCTAAGCGGGCTACTTTCTTGAGCTCAGCTTTTGATTTGAAGGGCCCATTTTCTTGCCGGTGGGTGACAATATTGGCGGCAATTTGTTTTCCTAAACCTGACACATACGAAAGCAATTGCTTGCTGGCCGTGTTCAATTCTACCCCAACAGAGTTGACGCAGCTGACCACAGTATCATCTAGGCTGCTCTGTAAGGCCGGCTGATCAACGTCGTGCTGGTACTGGCCTACACCAATAGATTTTGGATCGAGCTTCACAAGCTCGGCCAGAGGATCCATCAGACGACGGCCAATGGAAACAGCACCACGTACAGTCAAATCATAATCAGGAAATTCTTCTCGGGCCACATCAGAGGCTGAATATATCGAAGCACCACTTTCATTGACCATGACAATTTGCGGTTCTTCCAGTTGCACGGCCGCCCAATCGATAGCGCGCATAAACTCTTCGGTCTCTCGACCGGCTGTGCCATTGCCGATGGCCACAGCCACGACGTTAAACTTTCTGGCAAGCTCAACCACTTTTTTGACAGCGTTCAATTTAGATTGTTTGGCCCCATCGCCAGCGCCGTCCATATGTGGATAAATCACATCATGGTGCAAAAGGTCGCCCTGCTTGCCCAGGCAAACCAATTTGCAGCCTGTTCTAAAACCAGGATCAAGAGCCATAAGAGCATGCTCACCAAGCGGTGGTGCCATCAAAAGCTCGCGCAAATTGCGTGTAAAAACACGAATCGCTTCTATGTCGGCTCGTTGCTTTAACTCGGCACGCAGCTCTGTCTCCATCGATGGTGCAAGCAAGCGATCATGGGCGTCTTCCACTGTAATTTCGATTTGATCGCTGCAAGGACCTTTTTTAACAAAATTTTTGTCCATGATAATCAGAGCTTCTTCATCATCAGGCCTGATGGTGAGCTTGAGCATGCCTTCAGCTTCGCCGCGAAACATGGCGAGAATGCGATGCGACGGGGCAGCGGTGACCTTCTCGCTCCAATCAAAATAGTCTTTGAATTTCTGCCCTTCTTGCTCTTTTCCTTTGGCCACTTTCGAAACAATAGTGCTGGCTTTTGACCAGTAGGCCCTCAGCTGCTTACGCACGGTCAAATCTTCGCTCATCCACTCAGCCATAATGTCACGCGCGCCGGCGAGTGCCTGCTCCACTGATTCAACACCTTTCTCTTTATTGATAAAGGCTTCCGCTGCTTTTTCGACATTCTGCAGTTTGCCCGCAAAAATATCAGCAGCGAGCGGTTCTAGGCCTTTTTCCCGGGCCACACTGGCTTTGGTTTTGCGCTTCGGTTTGAAGGGCAGGTAAATGTCTTCGAGATCTGTGATCGAGCTGGAAGCGCTTAATTTTGCCAGCAGCTCATCAGTGAGAAGCTCGCGTTCACGTAACGATTTGACCATAGCTTCGCGGCGTTTATCAAGCTGTGCCAGGCGTCCGCGCATATCGCGAATGTTGGTAATTTGCACTTCGTCTAATGTGCCTGTGGCTTCTTTACGATAACGGGCAATGAAGGGCACAGTACAGTCTTCATCAAGCAAGGCAATGGTTGCCTGAACCTGGCTGACGCCCACCTGAAGCTCTTGCGCTATCTGCCGGGCATATTGCAAGGCGACAACGTCTGGGTTCTTGCTCACTGCAACGCTACTGACACCGCTGGTACTTGTGGTCATGGCCTTTCCTCAATGTGCAATCTATATTACTAGAGTCCATTCAACTAGAGTCAATTCAACTAGAGTTAAATCGGGTGTTGCAAAATTTCACGTCAAAGCGCTTAATCACTCACAGATGTTAGAATTTACTCAGTACTTTTAGCCTAATATTCGAGGAACGCCTAATGCTCAAGACTTTGATCAAAGGAAACCTGCCGTTATTGAAAACAATCTTCATTGCCGGCGCCGTAGTTGGTGTGGCAGCAGGTTCAGTAGTTTCGCTGGGTGTTGGCTACGCATTGGGTAATTTGTTTGCCGCTAAATCAGGCAAAGAATTACGTGATGACATTGCTGAAAAAGCTGGTGAATTTGCTGGCGGCGTCAAAGAAAAGTTTTCACCAGATCATCCTGAAGACGAAGTATAAATTTCTATAGCGCTGCACTAAATATGGTGCTTCACAAAAATGAAAAGAGGACGCACAATTTATGTACGTCCTCTTTTTATTGATCAAATAAAGGCCCGGTCTAATTTAGACTGCTGCGCCTAATTTAGCGTTCAAAGTGATCTTAGTGTTGAACAAGCGGGAAATTGGGCAACCAGCTTTAGCTTTCTCAGCGCAATCATTGAATTTAGCTTGATCGGCGCCAGGAATATCAGCAATGAGATCAAGAACGATTTCAGTTACGGTGAAACCAGCGTCGGTTTTCTCAAGGGTGACAGCAGCCTTAGTATCGATAGACTTAGCAGTCATGCCGGCTTCGCCAAGAATCATGGAAAGAGCCATAGAGAAACAACCAGCGTGAGCAGCTGCAATTAGCTCTTCAGGGTTGGTGCCTTTACCATCTTCAAAGCGTGTGCCGAAAGAATATTGTGTTTTGGAAAGTACGCCACTCTCTGTGGAAACTGTGCCTTTGCCGTCTTTTAGACCGCCTTCCCAGTGAGCTGATGCATTACGTTTCATAGAACCTCCAGATGTCAAACATTGAACCAAATTCAATGGCTAAGTATAGATCTCTATACGCATCGATATCTATTTGCACTGGATTTATTAATGCCAATAACCCGTGTCCTGGCTGAAGACACGGGCTATTACTGAATGGCGGCTTTTGCGATGTAACTAGCGGCGGTCTCTGACAATCACACAATCATTTTTAGCTGATTCGTGACCATAAATTCCACCCACAACCGCTCCACCAGCTGCACCAATTGCTGCGGCCTTGCCTTTGTCGCCCAGAATAAGCCCACCAATGCCGCCAATTAAGGCACCAGCACCGGCGCTTTCAATCGCTTTCTGTTTAGCGTCGGCGCAAACTAGTCTTTCACCTGGTCTAAGACCTGGTGTTTCCTCTCTGTCATCTCTATCGTTACGATCTGGTCGGTTAGGTCTGTTGGGACGACGCTCTTCTTTTAGAGTGCCAACAGGAATTTCGCCTTTACCTGTGTCAATGATAATCAGGCCGTTCTGACGCACAACTTCGATATTGGCACCATAACCTTTGTCATCGTGGGCAACAGTCCGGTTAACGAGTTTATTGTAGTCTTGAGGGGTCATGTGTTTGAATTCGTCGCGCAGAATGTCTGCCACTTGCATGCCACGTCCGGCGTCTAGTTTGTGAGCCAAATCTTTTGCTTGATTTTCAATTCCAGGTCTCTCAGCCATTATGTTACTCTCCAAGAAAATTGCGGATTGCCGATTTCTGAACTATACAGTTCAAATGTGGCAATATATGGGCAAATGCCAAGCGGAGCAAAAAGAACCTCAGCGAAGCTTTAAGTGCACCATCAGCGGTGTCGGTTATTCAGGTTGCGCGATTGCGACAGCGCCCACAGGCTCAGACTCTCGACCACGTTTACTGTCGAAGTCGAGCCGCACCTTAAAGTCATCGCTCACCATCAAATGGGCGTCGTAGGTGCCGCTGCCGTCTTTCTTCTTAAAGCCCTTAATCAGCTCAGTGCGCTTTTTCAGCACCAGGTCTTTGATTTGCTCATCAGTCAATTCTTTGCCAAAGACTGTGCGCCAGATGGTGAAGGTGCAGCCCTCGCGCCACCGGCCACAACCCGCCCCTTTCGGTGTCTGGCGCACAGTGCCGGCCTGACACTGGGGGCACTGGCCCAGGGGGCCCATCGTATTAGACGCAGACGCTGACGCAGACGACCCTGCAGTGCCCGACCCTGGGCTACCAGGCGGCAAATCTTTCTTAGCAGACTGTTTATTGGTACCTGCAGTACTGGGGGCCCCAGTCTCATTGCCGCTAATGTCGTATTGAATTTTTCCTTCTTCATTTAAGAACAATCGGGCATCATATTTAGCGCTGCCGTCTTTCTTTTTAAAGCCTTTGATCACTTTAGTCTGACCGTTGGCCACAAGCTCTTTCATTTGCGCTTCAGACAATTCCTTGCCACGCTGCTCTTTCCAGATCATAAAAGTGCAGCCTTCTTTCCAGCGGTTGCATCCGGCACCCTTAGCAGTGATGCGAACGTACCCTTTTTTACAGAGCGGACAGGTGCCAAGACTGCTGCCATCGCTGGGTGGAATAGAAAGGCCTGAGCCACCATCAGCGGTGACATCAGGTAAAATGCGCCGTACAAGTTCGGCAATATCACTGTCAAAAGATTCTGGCTTCAGTTTACCGTCTTGCATATCTGCCAGTCGTTGTTCCCAGATAGCTGTAAGGGCAATGTCTTTTAGTTCTACGTGCACCTGACCAATCAAGGCCTTGCCTTTTTCTGTGGGTAAAAGCGCCTTTTTATTACGCTCCACATAGCCTGTTTGTAAAAGTCTTTCGATAATTGAGGCGCGGGTTGCAGGCGTGCCAAGACCCTTTTGCTTCATATAAGCAGCCAGATCTTCGTCATCTAATTCTTGACCAGCATTTTTCATGGCGGTAAGCAAACTAGAATCGTCATAAGGTTTGGGCGCGCTGGTTTTGCCTTCTTTCAATTCGACTTTGCGTTTGCCCACTTGCTGCCCTTTAACTAAAGGCGGCAGCTGCTGAGCGTCTTCATCTTTGTCTTTAGACTTTTTCTTGCCCGGCTTATCACTGTTTTCATTGTCTTCTTTGTCGTCTTCATTACCAGACTTACTTGACAAAACCGTCCAGCCAATCTCTTTAATGATGAAACCTTTGGCGCGGAATAAATGATCAGCCATGGTGATAATGGCGGTGGTCTCATCACGCACTTCCGGGGGCAAGAAGATACTGAGAAAACGCGTTGCTACCAGGTTGTAGACATTGCGTTGTTTGTCGGGCAAATTGGCAGGCAAGCTATTGTGAGTTGGAATAATCGCATGGTGGTCGGTGAGCTTACCGTCATCTACATAGCTCTTGGTCAATTTTGGTTTAATCAGCGCAGCGGTGATTCCACCAGGCACGATATTTTCTTGAGCAAAGGCTTGCAGTACTTCTTTAGTGGCAAGAGGACCTTTTAAAATCCCTGACAAAATACGCGGCAATTCCCCTATCATGTCGGTCGAAAGATGTCTTGACTCAGTTCGAGGATAAGACAACAGTTTAAATTCTTCGTACAAACTCTGAGCAATATTGAGCGTTTCTTGCGCCGTGTAGCCAAAACGCTTGTTGGCGTCTTTCTGTAGCGTTAACAAGTCATAGAGCGCTGGTGCCTTAGTTTTCTTCTCAGTAGTGATGACAGATTGAACCACGCCATGGGGCTCAGGCTCAACAGCTTTTACAATAGACTGCGCCAGAGACTTATCGTGCAAACGTGTCTGCGGCTCAACTTCAGCAGTGGCAGGCGTAATGTAACGGGCTAAAAATCCTGGTTCAAAAGTAGCGAGAATCTCGTAAAACTTGGCTGATTTGAAAGCATCAATTGCTGTCTGACGGTCTACAATCAGGGCTAGAGTTGGTGTTTGCACACGACCAATAGTGCACAATTGATTGTTAATGGTGGTGTACGCGCGAGTAAAATTGAGACCAATTACCCAGTCGGCTTGAGAGCGAGCAGCTGCCGCATCGGCCAGACTATCAAAGTCTTTCGAAGAACGCAGCTTACTGAGACCATCTTTAATTGCTTCCGCTGTCAGTGAGCTGATCCACAAACGCTCTACTGTTTTTTGCGCTCCAGTGAGCTGATAGATCAACCTGAATATATGTTCGCCCTCACGCCCCGCGTCTGTGGCGCAAATAATAGAAGTGGTGGCAGGGTTGAGAAAAAGCTTTTTAATTACATTGAACTGCTGCGCCGATTTCTCTACAACGCGATATTTCCACTCAACCGGAATCATGGGCAACTGTTTCAGGCGCCATGGTTTACCCCAAGCGGCATTCATTTCTTCAGGCTCGGCCATGGTTACCAGGTGACCAAAAGCATATGTGACAGCGTAGTCGTTGCCTTCGAAATAGCCATCTCGTTTTGTGGTGGCACCAACTACAGCAGCGATATCCTTAGCTACAGACGGCTTTTCAGCAAGTATGACTTTCATGCTTGGCTATGCTCATAATTTAGACTGATAATTAAACAGCAATGTTATCGCTTTGCGCGCAGCGGTTCAATCACTCTTTGACTGGCTAAGACATGTGGACGAATTTAACAGCCCTGGACACAAAATCATTCGACCGGTCTATTAGTGTTGTATTATAGAGAAATGAACAATTTAACCAATACCGCATACTCAGTACTTGATTTAGCGCCAGTGCGTGACGATCAGACCCCTGCCGATGCCATGCATCACTCCCTTGACCTGGCCAGGCAAGCGGAAGGATGGGGTTATAAGCGATTCTGGTTGGCAGAACACCACAACATGCCTGGCATCGCCAGCGCCGCTACAGCAGTGCTGATTGGATATATTGCCGGCGGCACCAGCACTATTCGCGTTGGCTCTGGCGGCATTATGTTGCCTAATCACGCGCCTCTGGTGATTGCCGAGCAATTCGGCACCCTTGAATCGCTCTATCCTGGTCGCATAGACTTAGGCCTGGGCCGCGCTCCTGGTACAAACCCAGCCACGTCTTTCGCCCTGCGCCGGCATCTAGAAACCACTGGTCACGATTTTCCAGAACTCTTGGCCGAACTGCAACGCTATTTTGGCCCACCCACAGCAGAGCAGAAAGTAAAGGCTTACCCGGGCAGCGGCTTAAATGTGCCAATCTGGCTTTTAGGCTCCAGTGATTTCAGCGCCAGATTAGCTGCCGAAGAAGGCCTGCCTTTTGCTTTTGCCAGCCATTTTGCCCCTGAAGAATTATTGCCTGCACTTAAAATTTATCGAGCGCGCTTCAGACCTTCGGCGAATTTGACCAAACCTTACGCCATAGTTGGTGTGCCACTAGTGGCTGCCGCTGACGACCAGCAAGCAAAATATTTGGCTACCACCCCCATGCAGCGAGGTCTAAATTTGATTCGCGGGCACAACATGAAGTTGCGGCCACCAGTCGAAAATATGGATCTTCTCTGGTCGTCATATGAGAAAGCGGCGGTGGAAAGTAGAATGGCTGTTGCCATCATTGGCGGTGCCGACACAATAAGAGCGCGGCTTGAGCGCTTACAAGAAGCAACTCAAGCCGATGAATTTATGTTTGTCTCAGACCTGTATGACCATCAAGACCGTTTGCGCTCTTATGAGATTGCCGCTCAGGTGATGAGACAAAAGTCGCTCTCTAAGTCGAGCTAATTGAAAAATATTATTCTACTTTGAGGCTCAGTCTGCATTTTTCAAACAGCGGTTGAAATTTATCGTAGTATGCTTTTTGCCCTGTGAAGCTGAGGGCGTACACATAATTTTTGCCCATGGCCATAGCAAACCATTGACGCAAGTCTTGCTTAGCTCCAGCTTCGGCTCCTGCTCCTGATACTGTTACTTCCGCTTCTTCTGCGGGCAATAGACTGAGACTTGTTTTTTTGGGCTCTGTTACGACGACCTTTAAACCTTTTGCTTCGTACTCGCTTTTAATGGTGGTGACGAAATGGCCAAATTCATTGCTCAAGTCTGGTGGTTCACCAGTGTCCGGCTTAGACATATAAGTCAGTTCAATAACTACAGCACCATCACTTTCTTTTTTAAGCGCACGCAGGCGGCCACCAGCAATTGCTCGACCACTGTACGGCCGGGGTGCTTTTAACTCGCTTACTTCCCAGCCGTCTGGCAATTGCACAACATATGGACGGGCCTCAGGGTTAAAAGTATCATCAGCCAATGCTGCTTCAGAAAAACTGACGCCGCAGATCACGCTGCACAATATAAGAATGAGTGGCTTCACCATTATTCTAAACCTACACAACATGCCAACCTGGTTTTTGCAAATCGGCGCGATCTACAGTTTGTTCTGAAAGACCGTCCATGGCCCAGGCTCTGAAGCCACCGCGAAAGGCCGCGTGATTATGGCCCTTACGTATGCCATGCGAAAGCCCACTGGCTCTGGCGGCATTGCCACCACCAATAACGACATAATCGGCGCGAAACACACGAGTAAGATTCTCTGCAGTAGCATTAACAGCGGCATTCCACTTTTTCTTACCCAGGCGCTCCAGACCTTGCTGCCCCAGCATGTCACCCAGAGTGCGTTTCTTACTGTAGTGCAAACCACCGAGCTCCAGGGGTAGTACCACGCGCGGGCCAATAAATGCCGCACCAATGCCGGTGCCAAAACCGAGAAAAAGCATGCGGCCACCTTCGTAACTTCCAAGCGCCTGCATCACAGCATCGTTCAAAATTTTAACGGGCTTACCAAAAGCTTCCACAAAATTAAAACCAATCCAGCCAGAGCCTAAATTATGGGGCTCACTAGACGGCCCCCCATGACCAACAGGTCCGGGCACGCCAATGGTAATGCAGTCATAATGCCAGTCTTCACTGAGAGCTTTGACACGTTCCACCAGCTCCACAGGTGTAAATCGCTTGCCGGTCTCGCCGCTGCGAGGTTCAATTTCGCCACTGGCAAGAATTTTAAAACTCATGCCGCCGATGTCTATGGCTAAAACAGGACCATGATCTTGTTTTATGTCATCTAATTTAGAATCAACATTAGCATTGTCGTCGATCAAGGCGGCACACTCCAGAACAAACTCAAATTTGGCTTCAGTGACGTACAAATGCTGGTAAAGTTGCAGCACATTATAGTATTCACCTTTTCAGATGGGAACCGGCGGGCCTCAGCCCCGTCACTCTAAGCCTGACCAAAGACCTTTAGTGGAGCTTATATGCGGTACATGGCCCTGGCAACTGATTATGACGGCACCCTGGCCACTAAAGGTTACGTTCAACCAGAAGTTATTGAGGCTTTAAAAGCTCTAAAAGCCTCAGGCAGAAAAGTGATTTTGGTAACCGGTCGAGAAATGAAAGACCTTTTCGATGCTTTTCCGCAATACGCAATCTTCGATATGATTGTGGCTGAAAACGGTGCTGTTCTATATGACCCCAGTGTCAATGGCGAGACACCACTGACGGAGGCACCGTCTGAAACTTTTGTGGCTGCTATAACAGCTCGAGGTGTGCAGCCCATTTCAGTCGGCCGCGGCATTGTTGCCACATGGGAGCCGCATGAGATGACGGTTTTGACAGCCATTAGAGAGCTTGGACTTGAGCTGGAAATGATCTTTAATAAAGGGGCAATCATGATTTTGCCTTCCGGCGTCAATAAAAGTACCGGCCTCAAAGCAGCTCTTGAAAAACTAAATTTGACATTTGAATCAGTAGTCGGCGTGGGTGACGCTGAAAACGATCACACATTTCTCAAAGCTTGCGGTTTTGCAGTAGCAGTACGTAATGCTATCCCTTCAATAAAAGAAACTGCCACGATGGTTACTGAAAGCGAAAGGGGCCTGGGAGTAATCGAACTGATCAACGAGATGATCGAAAATGACCTGGCAATTGATATTAGTCAGGAGCGGATAGCCCAACCCTGATAAACTGTTCTAAGTATGAAATATTGCCCCCATTGCAAACAGAAGTTTGAGACCCTTTGGTCGAAATGCCCTGACGATGGCCATGAGCTTGAGCATGAAAAAGTCGATCCCATGATCGGTCAAGTTTTTGCTGACCAATATGAGATTCTTTCTGTATTGGGCGCAGGAGGCATGAGCGTTGTTTATCGAGCCCGACATCGGCTCATGGATCGCGTAGTCGCTATCAAACTGTTGCACGATGACTCGGACAAGCTCGCCATTGAACGTTTTAAGCACGAGGCAAAATCATCCAGCGCACTCAAGCATCAAAATATCATCAGCATTTATGATTTTGGCATTGTCGGTGATCAAGCCTATCTGGTAATGGACTGTCTTGAAGGTCAGAATTTAAACGAGATTTTGGAAGATATTCATCACCTCACTGTTGATCGCGCAGTAAACATATTTCGACAGACTTGCATGGGTCTTGAACATGCGCACAAAAACGGCATTTTGCACCGTGATATGAAGCCAAGCAATCTGGTGCTGGTAAAAGGTGAAGACGGTAGTGAGCTGGTCAAAATTGTCGACTTCGGCATAGCCAAACTTTTACCAAACGCCGGCCAGCAGCAAACGCGTTTAACTCAAACGGGCGACATCTTCGGCAGCCCGCTGTACATGAGCCCTGAACAATGCCAGGCCAAACCACTAGACAATCGCTCTGACATTTATTCTTTTGGTTGCGTCATGTACGAGACATTAACCGGTGTGCCACCACTGCGCGGCGATACCGCCTACGACACCATGACCATGCATGTTAGCCAGACACCGCCTGCTTTTAATAAAGTGGCGCCTGAACTCAACATCAATAAAAATCTAGAAGCGCTAATTTTTCGTTGCCTGGAAAAAAAGCCTGAAGATCGCTATCAATCTGTTGCCGAATTGCTTCAAGAGATGCCCACCATTCAACCGGTTTCAGGTTCAGTCAAAGTCAAACCGGTGCAGCATCCTACCAGGCAAAAGCAAGAAGTCAAGTTCTTGCGCCAGGCATTCTGGTCGCTTTTTGTTGTGGTGGCCGCATTTATTGCCTATATGTCTGTCGACAACGGGCCTGATCCAGACCACGGCACAGTGTTAGCCAAAACGATCTGGAACTCGCAGACTACTATCGCTCAAACACTAATAGACAATCACTTATTTGACCCAGCTCGCTCAGTTTTGCTGAACGTGGAAGACACCGCTCGAAAAAAATTTAGCAATCGTGGTCGCCTGATGACTGCTCTGCGCATGCAACGCGATCTGTATACAGAAGCAAAAATGTTTGATGAGCTTGAGGCTACCAACGAAAAAATTGCCAGGCTTAACTCGCAGATTTTGCTCGATTCATATGATGCTCTAATAAAAGAATTAGACCAGATGGCAAAGCCAGCCTCGCCATCGCAAACAAGTGTCAAGCGCATTTTAGCGCCGATAACTTTTACCACCATTGACCATGTTAGCCGCGGTCTGGCTGGTGCCGCCCTTGACAAGCATGCGGAAGCATTGCTGGTTAAGGCGAGAGAAATTTACAAAAACTTGCTTGGAACCAACGATGCGCAAGTCGCGGGTCTCAATATGTTGTTGGCCGAGTGTTACTCGAGACAACAACGCTTGCCGCTAGCTCGGCCGCTAGTAACTGAATCCATAGCCATTTACCAAAAACTTCCTGGCAAACAATATCAGCGCAAACAACTCTTAGCTCTGATCAAAATGGGACAGCTAGACCGTGATGAAAATCGATATGAGGCTGCCACTACAGAGCTGAAGCAGGCAGTGCAAATTGCCGAGGCCGCTGTGCCTCAAGATAAATCGCTTTTGTATCAGGCATTAAATAGCTATGCTTCCCTACTTTCGCAAACCAATAAAACAGATGAAGCAACAAAAGTTTTTGCACGAGCAGACGCAATTTCAGATGCCGAGCTGATGAACGAGTAGCACCACCAGCAGTATTGAAGTTTTCCCTTAAATTTCCACAGACTGATAAGCGAAACTGCCTTAATCAGCCTGAGGCTTCCCTGCGCGCGCATTCAAGGCTTGGCCAGCATAATTTGCCCACCCGGCAAATGTATGATGCATTCACTCTAATCACGCTGGAGAGAGAAAAAATGAGCGATCAATTCCATCAACAACAGCTAAATCAATTTAGAGACAGAGAAGCGGAGTGGTTTGCAAAAAGAATGACAATTACCACTAAGTCAGGAATGCTGCGGCAGTATCAACTGGAAGAACAAGCGCGCGGATATAAAATTCAGACATTGGAATTTAAATCTCCAGCCTATATTCTCAAAAATTTCATTTACACCGCCAGCCACGGGCCGCACCGATCTCTTTCTGGGCTGCGCCGCTTGCAAGGGCGCAATGGCATTATTGCATTAGTAGGCGGCACTAATTACTTGCTGACGCAACTATTTCTTGCATCGATGCAGGCACCACCGGCGAGGCGGGTGGCTATGATCTGTGCAGCAATGGCATTACTTCTAGCCGCAGCTACCACGGCTCATCTTGGCCAAAATTTAATGGCTAAATCAGTGGCCAGTGGAACCAGTCAGAATCTGATTATCACCAGCAGCAAAGTTAAACATACGCGGCAGTCAGAAGCTCGTTCTACACATGCTCTTTCTTCACTGCAGCAGAAAAAATTCGCTAGAGAAATGCACGGTACGCTTTAACTTTAGAGATAGAGCTATCCGACCTTTTTCATTTCGCGCCTGGCTTTGCGCCAGGCTTCAAGCTGTATTGTGGCCTCGATTTTCAATTGCGCGGCCTTTTCGGTTTCGCCTTGCTCAGCATATTTGCGCCCGAGCTTGCGAAATCTTCTGCCCATTTCAAAACAGCAATTGCTATAAATTAGTGCGGCTTCGTTGGCCCTGTCGTCAGCTTTCATAGCATCCTCCTAGAAATTTAATGGATACCATGCAAGGCTAGACGCTAAAAAAGGTCAGGAGAAACCACTGCGGTTCTTCCTATTTCTTTGCTTTAGAGCCGTCGCATTTGCAGCGCCTTGTATAAATAATGAGATGCTCAAATATCTATTTAGGTTCCCGGGATAGAACGATGCTTTTAATTTCTTGATACGATTTTGAACAATGAGCGCTGATTTTGCATGATCTACAATGACGATGATTTACGATGTCCCTCAAGGGTTTTCGGTTAGCTGCTGTTAGAAGGTAGGGTAGGGTTCATATGTCCAGCAATGCTCCGCAAACAGGCCGCCTGCCGGTACTGGTCAATCTACAAACCAACGAAACTTATATGCTCTCCGGCCCCACGGTTAATCTTGGCCGGGCACCCGAAAATGAAGTAATTTTGCCCGACGACGGCTATGCCTCGGCTGACCACGCCAAAATCTACTGGGACCAGGGCCGCTGGTGGCTGGAAGATCTGATGAGCAGCAATGGCACAACAGTTAATGACCAGTTAATTTCCGCCCCATGGCAACTGTCACCCAATGACATAATAAAGGTTGGTCGCACAACCTTCCGCATCGAGTAACTCAAAAAGCTTTAAACCTATGGTGCGGGCGTTTCTCCAGCCTGTTTGAGCTGGGCGCCATTGGTCGGTTTTGGTACAGCTACATCAGTCGCTGGCTGCGGATACTGTTGTTGCACTTGTTGTGGCGCAAAACTCGAATTTTGCTGTTGAGGTTGCACTGGTACAGGTGGCACCTCAACAGGTTGAGGTTGAACTGGTGGAGCAGCATTGGGCGGACCGTCATATTGCCAGAAGTCGCCACTCTCGTCAGCGTCACTGGTTACAGCAGGTTGTTGCGGAGCAGGAAAAGTAACAGGGGCTGTCCCGGCGGTGGGATAGACGCGCTGGCCATTGACCATATGGAACGAGCCATCATTCACAGTGGCGCCGGTGGCAGGTATGGTGGGGTGTTTGCTTGAAGAATTGGTACCGCGGTTTTCGCCGGGGCCGGTGGCCAGCCCAGGTTGCACAGGAGCCTGCACGGCTTGTGTCTGAGGCTCAGGTTTGGGCGGCTTCGGCATAAGAATCATGAAAGCCAGGGCACAGAGCACAAGCATTACGCCGCCGACCGAAAGCAAGATGGTGTCACGCTTTCGCTTCACCTCCACAGGGCAATCGACAGTCATAAACTTTCCGTCTGGTCGCTTGAAGAGCGTGAATTTTTTCTTGTTCTCCCGCTGGAAAACGATCTCTTCAGCTTCAGGCATTTCTAAGCCGGCAAAATTATAGACCGGTGTTTTGCATAAGGCACAGTAGCGAAAACGCTCTTTGGTTTCAGTATCGTCCCATTTAAAGCCGCAAGCCATGGCCTGCTTCTTGCACTCGATGGGAACCAGCATTTTTACAGGTTCTGCAGCGCGTTCGGCAATCTGTTCAGCGATTTTTACTTCCATTTTCGCTTCAAATTTAGAGACTGTGTCCCATAAAATGCTGTGGTCGAGCATTGTCTTCGCTACAAATTGCTGCCGCTCGCGCTTAATCGGTTTGGCAGATGGAACCAGTTTGACAACATCATCGGCAGGAGCCTCCGCAGCTGGTGCCGAAATAGAAAAATCTATTTGTGGTGGCTCTTTTGGTTGGCTTAAATTCTCTTCGGGGAAATTGTCAAGATCACTTTCCATCAAAGTCTTGGCAATTTTGCGTGTTCTTTTGCGTGCACGAGCGGCTTGCGCTTGGATCGCTAGATCTGGTGCGCTGACTTCTGGAGACGCCGGCAGCGCCGATACGGATGGTATTGCTGGAGCTGCTTTTTCATTTGCAGCCGCGGCGGCTTTGGCCTGTAGATCATCTAAATTGGTGGAGCTAAACAAGAGTGTTTTAGCCACTCTTCTGGCTGCCCGCTTTTGCGCTTGTGCGGCCAGTTGCTCTTCGTCAATGGCCGGCACAGCCGGCTCAGCCTCGGCTCTTGTCTCCGGCGCAACTTGCTGCACAGCCGCTTGACCAGATTCTTTGTTAGATTCTTGGTCAGCCGCTTGCTTTACCGCCTCTTCGAGCTTTACTTGTGCGGCGCTTTTTTCTCCACCTTCGGGTGTGTTAAAAAGCAGTGTCTTAGCCACTTTTCTTGGCTTCTTGCCGCGTGATTCTTCCGCACCACCGGCTTGCCCGGCCGGTGGAACTGGCTCTGGCTCTTGCTTATTTGCTTCGCCGCCTGAGTCACTCATGAATGCCCTTCTATGTGTTTGCACCAACCATCATACCCTGAACAATTCTAATCTCGAAATTACCTCTAAAAGAAGCGCCAAATGCGTATATTAAACATGCCAATCACCGCAACAGCCGCCTGTTGAAAACGGAGAAGAAAAAAAGATGCCTGAGCCGAGGACAATCACAAAGCGCCGCAACGCCAGAGCCAACTCTATGGCCGAATTCGGCCCTGCTTTGATGATTTTGCTGATCTGCTTTTTCTTCCCACTGTTAGATATGCTCAGCATGGGTGTCTCGTACGGCCTCTGCATGGTGCTCAATTACAACCAGGTGCATGAGGCGTCACTGCTGCCCAT